>NZ_FTNI01000015.1 GCF_900156315.1 Microbispora rosea
GCCGTCGGCACGCCCACGAGAGTCGTCAGCGTCAACCAGGCGTGCCCGGCCACGCCGTTCATCCCGGCCTACCAAGGCGTGAAGGTCGAGTGCGGCAAGCCCGGCGAGGACTACGCGGCCGGACGTACCGTGCCGGTCCGCGGAAACGCCCGAGCGGTCGTCCCGCCGGACGCCGTCACCGCGAGCGGCAGCGGCCTCGACCCGCACATCTCCGTCGCCTACGCCGAACTGCAGGCCCCCCGAGTCGCCAGGGAACGAGGGCTGGACGTACACAGGGTGCGGGCCCTGATCGCGGAGCACACCACCGGCAGGGCGCTCGGGTTCATGGGCGAGCCCGGCGTGAACGTGCTGGAGCTCAACCTGGCCCTCGACAGGAAGAGGTGAGCGGCCATGCCACGCGGGCGGCTGCGGATCTACCTCGGCGCGGCACCCGGGGTCGGCAAGACGTACGCCATGCTGTGCGAGGGGCACCGCCGCGGGGAACGCGGTACGGACGTCGTGGTCGGCCTAGTGGAGACCCACGGCCGCGCACGCACGGCGCAACTGCTGGAGGGGCTGGAGATCGTCCCCCGCCGAACCCTGACCTACCGGGGTGCGGCTTTCACCGAGATGGACGTCGACGCCGTCATCGCCCGGCGCCCGCGCGTCGCCCTGGTCGACGAGCTGGCGCACACCAACGTGCCCGGCTCACGCAACGCCAAGCGCTGGCAGGACATCGACGAACTCCTCGACGCCGGGATCGACGTGATCTCCACGGTCAACATCCAGCACCTGGAGTCGGTCAACGACGTCGTCCAGCACATCACCGGCATCCCCCAGCGGGAGACCGTGCCCGACGAGGTCGTACGGCGGGCCGACCAGGTCGAGCTGGTCGACATGACTCCGGAGGCGCTGAGGCGGCGGCTCGCGCACGGCAACGTGTACATGCCGGAGAAGGTGGACGCCGCGCTCGCCAACTACTTCCGGGTCGGCAACCTCACCGCGCTGCGCGAGCTGGCCCTGCTGTGGCTCGCCGACGAGGTGGACGAGCAGCTCGACCGCTACCGCGCCGAGCACGGCATCGCCGACACGTGGGAGGCGCGCGAGCGGGTCGTCGTCGCCCTGACCGGGGGACCGGAGGGCGACACCCTGGTCCGGCGGGCGGCCCGCATCGCCGCCCGCACCAAGGGCGCCGACCTGCTCGCCGTGCACGTCACCCGGGCCGACGGGCTCGCCGGAGGCGACCCGGCACTGCTGGCCCGCCAGCGTGCCCTCGTCGAGAGCATGGGCGGCACCTACCACCAGGTGGTGGGCGACGACGTGCCGCGGGCGCTCCTGGAGTTCGCCCGCGGCGTCAACGCCACCCAGCTCGTGCTCGGCGCCTCCCGGCGCGGCCGGTTCGCCCAGATCTTCAGCAGGGGGGTGGGCGTCGAGACGACCGCCAGGTCCGGCTCGATCGACGTCCACATGATCACGCATGAGCAGGCGAAGAAGGGGCGGGAGCGCCCGCAGCGGTCGCGGGCGGCGCTCACCCGGCAGCGCAGGCTGACGGGGTGGGCCGTCGCGCTCACCGGCCTGCCGCTGCTCACCGCCGTCCTGCTTCCCTTCCGGGGCACGCTGGCGCTGCCGAGCTTCATCCTGCTGTTCCTGACCACCGTCGTGGGCGTGGCGCTGATCGGCGGCATGTGGCCGGCGATCACGGCGGCGGTCGCCGGCTCCCTGCTGCTGAACTTCTTCTTCACCCCGCCGACGCACACCCTGACGATCGCCAATCCGGAGAACTTCTTCGCCCTGGTCGTCTTCGTGTTCGTCGCGGCGGCGGTCAGCATGATCGTGGACGTGGCGGCCCGCCGTACGAGGGAGGCGGCCCGCGCCGGGGCGGACGCGGAGATCCTGTCCGCGCTGGCCGGGCACGTGCTGCGCGGCGAGGCCGCCGTGCCCTCCCTGCTCGCGCGTACGCGGGAGACGTTCGGCCTGGTCTCGGTCACCCTGCTGGAACGGCGGCCCGAGGCGGGGCAGGGACCGGACGACCGGTCCGACCCCTCCTCCTGGCGGATCGTCGCCACCTCGGGGGGAGAGCCGTGCACCTGCCCGGACGCCGCCGGCATCGACGTGGACATCGACGGCGATCTCGTGCTCGCCGCGCGCGGCAGGCTGCTCGACGCGTCCGAGCGCCGCGTGATCGAGGCGTTCGCCGCGCAGGTCGCGGTGGCCCTGCGGCAGGAACGGCTGGAGGAGGAGGCCGGGCAGGCCAGGCCGCTCGCGGAGGCCGACAGGATGCGCACCGCGCTGCTCGCGGCGGTCAGCCACGATCTGCGCACCCCGCTGGCCGCCGCGAAGGCCGCAGTGGAGAGCCTGCGCGCCACCGACGTCGAGTGGTCCGCGGAGGACCGCGCCGAGCTGCTGGAGACCGCGGACGAGTCGCTGGCCAGGCTCGACCGCCTGGTGGCGAACCTTCTCGACATGAGCCGCCTGCAGGCCGGGGTACTCGGCGTGGCCGCCCAGCCGGTCGCCGTCGAGGAGGTCGTGCCCCGGGCGGTCGACGACATCGAGCCGCTCACCGCCGAGGTGAAGATCGACATCCCGCACGACCTCCCCGAGGTCGTCGCCGATCCGGCGCTGCTGGAGCGGGTGCTCGCCAACCTCGTCGCCAACGCCGTCCGCTACACCCCCGCCGGGGAGAGCGTGCTCGTCACCGCCAGCAGATACGGCAACCGGGCCGAGGTCCGGATAATCGACCGCGGGCCCGGTGTGCCGCGCGACGCCTACGACCGGATCTTCCTGCCCTTCCAGCGGCTGGGGGACCGGGACAACCACAGCGGGGTCGGACTGGGCCTGGCCCTGGCACGCGGACTGACCGAGGCGATGGGAGGAGAGTTGACGCCCGACGAGACGCCCGGGGGAGGGCTCACCATGATCCTGACCCTGCCCGTCGCCGTACACCTCCACGACCTGCGTGAGAGCCCGGCGGAACACGGCGGTTCCCGGGGGCTCGACGGTTCTCCGGATCTCGACGGTTCTCCGGATCTCGACGGTTCTCCGGATCTCGACGGTTCTCCGGATCTCGGCGGTGGAGCGCCGTGAGCCGGATCCTCGTCGTCGACGACGAGCCGCAGATCCTGCGCGCGCTGCGGATCAACCTGGCCGCGCGCGGATATGAGGTCGTCGTCGCGGTGGACGGCGGCTCCGCGCTGCGCGAGGCCGCGGACCGGCGTCCCGACCTGATCGTGCTGGACCTCGGGCTGCCCGACATGGACGGGGTCGAGGTCATCCACGGCGTACGCGGCTGGAGCAGCGTGCCGATCATCGTGCTGTCGGGGCGCACCGGCAACCAGGACAAGATCGACGCGCTGGACGCCGGCGCGGACGACTACGTCACCAAGCCCTTCGGGGTGGACGAGCTGCTGGCTCGCGTGCGCGCGGTGACCCGGCGCACCGGCTCCCGGGAGAGCGAGCCCGCCCGCGTACGGGTCGGGGAGCACGTGATCGACCTCGCCGAGAAGACCGTCTCCGGCGACGTACGGCTGACGCCGACCGAGTGGCACATCCTCGAACTCCTCGTGCGCAATCCCGGCAAGCTGATCAGCCAGCGGCAGCTGCTGAGCGAGGTGTGGGGTGCGCAGTACGTCAAGGAGACGCACTACCTGCGGCAGTACATGGCCCAGCTCCGGCGCAAGCTGGAGAAGGAGCCCGCCCACCCCACCCACCTGATCACCGAGCCGGGCATGGGCTACCGCTTCACTCCCTGACGGCCGCACTCCGACGTCGTGCCGCGGCGGCCCTTCGACCGCTCCGGCACGGCGCTCCGATACGACGCTTCGGGACGGCGCTTCGGAGGAGGACGCTCTGGGACGCGTCGGGACGGGCTGGGACGGCTCGGGACGGGTTCGGGGAAGGGAGCGTCGGGACGCCTCGCGGGGGCGGAACTGTCGGTCGGGTGCGGAAGAATCGCCTTCATCATGACCACCACCACCGCGCCGACGAATCCCGCGCCGACCATCCCCGCGCAGGCGGACGTGCCCGCACGTTCCCTGCCGGTCGAGCTCGTCGACGGCCCGGGGGGCGGGCTCTACCTGCTCCCCTTCGCGCCGCTCACCCCGGACGACTGCGAGGCCCTGTCCGTGCTCCTCGCCGCCCGTGCCGCCGCCGTACGCCGGAGGGAATCCGCATGATCGTCTGGTTGAACGGGACGTTCGGCGCGGGGAAGACCACCACGTCGGCGGAGCTCGTGCGGTTGATCCCGGAGGCTCATTTCTTCGACCCCGAGCAGGTGGGCATCATGCTCAGGCATGCCACGGGCCTGCCCAAGGTCGAGGACTTCCAGGACTGGGCGCTCTGGCGGACGCTCGTCGTGGAGACCGTCACGCGTCTGGCCGGGCAGCTCGGCGGCGTCCTCGTCCTGGCCCAGACCGTCCTGGTCGAGGACTACTGGCAGGAGATCCGCGCGGGCCTGGAGACGGCGGGCATCCCGCTGCACCACTTCGTGCTCCACGCCGACCGGGCCACGCTCGTCCGCAGGATCGAGGGGGACCCGCAGCTGCCCCCGTCATGGCGGCTGGACCATCTGACGGCCTACCAGGACGCACTCCCCTGGCTCAGCCGGGAGGCACGGATCGTCGACACGACGCACCTCCCCCCGACCGGGGTCGCGGCGCACATCGCCGCCGCCGTCACACCCGATCGGACCTGACCCGCCTGATTTTCAGCTCGATGAGATGAGCCCCTAGCGCCTGACGTAAGTGAGCCATGGTCAGTGTGGCGCGGATCACATCGGGCGCATGTCACGAACGGGCGGGCCGCTTCCATCTGCTGGTCGTCAACGGTCAGACGAGGAGGCGGAACGATGAGCGCACAGCACGAAGCCGGTATGGCGACCACCCACCGAGTGGTGATCCTGGGTGCGGGATACGCGGGCCTGTCCACGGTGATCCAGCTCGCGTCGAGGGTCGGGCCGGGCGAGAACATGCGGGTCACCCTGGTGAACGCGCAGGAGCGGTTCACCGAGCGGCTGCGGCTGCACATGACGGCGAGCGGGCAGCGGCTCGCCGAGCTGAGCATCCCCGAACTGCTGGAGGGCACGGGCGCGCACTTCGAGCGCGGGTGGGTGACGGCGGTGGACGTGAACGCGAAGACCGTGCGGATCGACGACGAACGCGTCCTGCCCTACGACACGCTGGTGTACGCGCTGGGCGGCGTGACCGACACGGCGGCGGTCCCGGGGGTCGAGGACCACGCGTACACCCTGAACAGCGCCCAGGACGCCGAGGTGCTGGCCGACCGGCTGTCGCGGCTCGGCAGGGGCACGGTGGTGGTCGTCGGCAGTGGGCTGACCGGCGTCGAATCGGCCGCGGAGATCGCCGAGCGGCACCCGGAGCTGAACGTCGTGCTGCTGGGCCGCGGCGAGCCAGGGGCGGCCATGAACCCGAAGGCCAGGGCATACGTCCGGGCCGCGCTCGACCGCCTGAAGGTGGAGGTGCGCAGCGGGGCCGAAGTGGTGAAGGTGCTGCCCGGCACGGTCGAGCTGGCCGGCGGGGAGAGCGTGGCGGCCGACGCGGTCCTGTGGACGAGCGGCACGCGGGTGTCGCCGCTGGCGTCCGCCGCCGGGCTGACCGTCGACGAGCACGGCCGGATCGTCACCGACGCCGCGCTGCGGTCGGTGTCCCACGCCGAGGTGTACGCCGTGGGTGACGCGGCGGCGATCCGCCAGGGGTACGGCGTCATGCACGGCACCTGCCAGAGCGGCATGCCGACCGGTGTGCACGCCGCGCTGTCGATCCTCCGGGAGCTGAAGGGCAAGCGGCCCAAGCCGTTCCGCTTCGGCTACTACCACACGCCGGTCAGTCTGGGCAGGCACGACGCGGTCGTGCAGTTCACCCACCCCGACGACAGCCCCCGGCGGCTGTACCTGACAGGCCGCGTCGCCGTCCGATACAAGGAGACGGTGACTGCCGCACCGTGGCCCACGTGGGGCCGCATGAAGAAGATGCCCGCCTCGGGCGTGTTCTGGCCCCGCGGGGGCCGCTTCACCCGCGTCCGGGAGGCGTGATGACCCAGCCCCCCGAGATGACCCGGCCCCCGTACCTGACCGAGACCGCCGACCTCGACCAGCAGGTGTTCGTCCAGCACCGGAACCTGCTGTTCTCGGTGGCCTACCGCTTCCTCGGAAGCGCGGCCGACGCCGAGGACGCGGTCCAGGACGCCTGGCTCAACTGGTCGGCGGCCGACCGTTCGCAGGTGGCCGACCCGAAGGCGTACCTGACGCGGATCGTGTCGAACGTGGCGCTGGAACGGCTGCGCTCCATGCAGCGCAAGCGTGAGGCCTATGTGGGGCCGTGGCTTCCGGAGCCCATCCTGACCAGCGGAGACACCGCCGAGACCGTCGCGGACGCCGAGTCGGTGTCGATGGCGATGCTCGTCGTGCTGGAGACGCTGAGCCCGCTCGAGCGTGCGGTGTTCGTGCTGAAGGAGGTCTTCGACTTCAGCCACGCCGAGATCGCGGAGGCGGTCGAGCGGTCCGAGGCCGCCGTGCGGCAGGCCGCGCACCGCGCCCGCGAGCACGTGCGGGCCCGGCGGCCGCGCTTCGCGACGGACCGGTCGCGGCAGCGTCAGGTCACCGAGCGGTTCTTCGCCGCCGCCACCGGCGGTGACGTGAACGCCCTGATGGAGCTGCTGTCCCCGGACGTCACCCTGTGGACCGACGGCGGCGGCAAGGTCCGCCAGGCCCTGCGCCCGGTCGTGGGCGCGGCGACGGTGGCCGCCTGGTTCGCGGCCGTCGGCACGGTCAGCTACCAGGGCGTCGAGCCCGCCGACATGAACGCCGAGCTCGTCGAGATCAACGGCGGTCCCGGCATCGTCTTCAGCGCTCCGGGTCGCGTGGTCGCCACCGTCACCTTCGATTTCGAC
This sequence comes from Microbispora rosea, assembly GCF_900156315.1. GTDB lineage: Bacteria > Actinomycetota > Actinomycetes > Streptosporangiales > Streptosporangiaceae > Microbispora > Microbispora rosea. Next base: position 6,883 of record NZ_FTNI01000015.1, read on the forward strand.
ACCGACGGCCGGATCACCACCATCCACAACGTGGCCAACCCGGACAAACTCCGAGCGGTCGCCGATGGCACCACCCGCAGCCTCGGGACGCGCTGAGCACCGGCCTCCGGCAGGCGCGGCGGCGACGGCCGCCGCGCCCGGCGACGAGGCCGTCAACGAACGCGGCTCAGCACACGCAGCAGGTGGAGCAGGGCTCGGCGTCCGGCAGCGTGATCCACAGGCAGCACGTGCGGCGGCGATATCCGTCGCCGTCGGGCGCGAGCAGTCCGGCCACCGGCGGCCCGATCTCGTCCAGCAGGCGGGCCGCCTCGGCGTACGACCCGAGCGTGAGCAGCGGGTGGGCGAACGCCTCCGCGGTGGAGCCCCACAGGGTGCGCTCGCCCACCTTGGTCAGGGTGCTGAGCGTCCTGACGAACGGATACTGGCTCTCCAGGAGCGCCTCCCCGATGGCCGCCGCGAGGCCGGGGACGACGACGGTGCCCTCGGCCCCGGCCAGCGGGTCGCCGGGGAGCACGGCCACGGTCACCCGCGACGCCGCGACCGTCACTCCGGCGGCGGACGGCCTGACCAGCGTGTCCTCCAGGCGCATCAGCGGCACCCGGCGGCCGAGCCCCCAGCCCAGGGCCATCGGCATCGTGTGCCAGTAGCCGTAGGTCTTCCACAGCAGCGCCGCCGCCACGTGACGCGGCGCGCTCCAGCGTCCGGCCGTCTCGTCCACCAGCGCGAGCAGACCCTCGTACGGCTCCCGCACCAGGTCGGCGGCGGGGACCCAGCCGGGGGAGTCGTCGGCGACCAGCCTGGGCAGGACCCCCAGCACGCCGCCCCGCTCCGCCGCGAGGCCTTCCAAGTGGCTGGAAAGGGCGTCGAGCAGCACTCCGCACTCCTTGATGTCAGTGGTGGTCTCTGGCGAGGAAGAGCAGCCGGGCCCGGTCGAGGGCCGTGACCCGTCCCTGGGCGAAGGCCAGTTCGTACGGATCGCCCGCGCGTGGATGGGGGGTGCCCCAGGCGTCCCGATACAGCCTGCTCACGACGCCGCTCCCGGCGGAGTCCGCATCATCGCGTAACCGGTTCCGTACGGCGGCGGGCGGCGGGAACGACCAGCGGAGTGCCGGTCTCCGGGTCGTCGATCACCCGGCAGGGCAGCCGGAAGACCTCCTCCACCAGGCCGGCCGTCATGACCTCTCCGGGCGGCCCGGCGGCCACGACCCGGCCGTCGCGCATCGCGATCAGATGGGTGGCGTAGCGGGCGGCGTGGTTGAGGTCGTGGAGCACCGCCACGAGCGTGCGTCCGCGCTCCTCGTGCAGCCGGGCGCACAGGTCGAGGACCTCGATCTGGTGGGCGATGTCCAGATAGGTCGTCGGTTCGTCCAGGAGCAGCAGCGGCGTCTCCTGCGCCAGTGCCATCGCGATCCACACGCGCTGGCGCTGGCCCCCGGACAGCTCGTCGACCAGGCGTCCGGCCAGGTCGGCGACCCCGGTGGCCTCCATGGACTCGCGCACCACCCGCTCGTCGTCGGCCGACCACTGGCGCAGCAGCCGCTGGTGGGGATAGCGCCCGCGGCCGACCAGCTCGGCGACCGTGATGCCGTCCGGTGCGACGGACGTCTGGGGCAGCAGGCCGAGGGTCCTGGCGACCTTCCTCGCGGGCAGGGAGGTGATGTCCCGCCCGTCGAGCAGCACGGTTCCGGCGGCCGGCCGGAGCGTGCGCGCCAGCGCCCGCAGCAGCGTGGACTTGCCGCAGGCGTTGGGCCCGATGATCACGGTGAAGGACCGGTCGGGGATGGCGACGTCGAGGCCCTCGGCGACGACCCTCTTGTCGTAGGAGAGGGTCAGCGCGCTGCCGCTGAGGCGCGGCCCGTCGTCGTGCGTTCCTGCCATGGCGTTCCTGTCCACGATCGTGTCGGTCAAATCCGTCCCGCCTTCCGCTGGGCGGCGAGCAGCCAGACGAGGTAGCCGCCGCCGAGCACTCCCGTCACCACTCCGACGGGCAGCTGGTGACCCGCGAACAGCCGCTGCGCGGCCAGGTCGGCGCCGGTCAGCAGCGCCGCGCCCGTGCACGTCGCGGCGAGCAGGTTCGGCCCGGGCGCCCCGGTCATCCGCCTGGCCAGGTGCGGGGCGGTGAGCGCGACGAACGACACGGGCCCGGCGGCCGCCGCCGCCAGGGACGTGAGCAGCACGGCGGCCCCCAGCAACACCAGGCGCATGCCCTGCACCCTCACCCCGAGGCCGCGCGCCAGGTCGTCGCCCATCTCCGTGATGGCCAGCGGGCGCGCGCAGCCGAGCAGCACCACCGGCGCCAGCACCGCCATCGCGGCGAGCAGCGGGAGGACGTCCTCCCAACCGCGCCCGTCCAGGCTCCCGGTGAGCCACAGCATGGCCCGTGCCGCCTCCATCAGCCGCCCCCGGGTCAGCAGGTAGCCGTTGACGCCGGTGAGGATGGCGGTGGCGCCGATGCCCACCAGCACGAGGCGGTGGCTGTGCAGGCCGCCGCGCCAGGCCAGCGCGTAGATGACCACTCCGGTGACGATCCCGCCGAGCACCGCGCCGCCCGCGAGCGCCGCGCTGCCGCCTCCCGTGACGACCACGAGGAGCGCCCCCGCCGACGAGCCCTGGGTGAACCCGAGCAGGTCGGGGCTGCCCAGCGGGTTGCGTACGAGCGACTGGAAGACCGCGCCGGCCAGTGCGAGGGCGGCGCCCACGAGCAGCGCGGTGACCACGCGGGGCAGCCGGAGCTCGTGCACGACGAAGTCCTCGGCCGGGCTGCCGCCGCCCAGGACGGTGCGGACGACGTCCGAGGGGCTCATCGGATAGTCGCCGCCGCCCACCGCGAGCACGCCGAAGACGAGCGCGAGCAGCAGGCAGCCGGCTCCGACGGCGACGGCCCTGAAGCGCAGGGGCATTCCGCCGGCGATCCTTCGGACGGGCATGGATCTCACGGCGGTCATGCGCGGACCTTCCTTCGCAGGAAGTACAGGAACAGCGGGCCGCCGAGCACCGCCGTGACGATGCCCGCCTGCAGCTCGCCCGGCCTGGCCACCAGCCGCCCGAGCACGTCGGCGCCGAGCAGCAGCACGGGTGCGAGCAGCGCGCAGCAGGGGAGCATCCAGCGCTGGCCGGGGCCGGTCAGCGCACGGACGAGGTGCGGCACCATGAGCCCGACGAAGACGATGGGCCCGCAGGCCGCCGTCGCCGCCCCGCACAGCAGCGTCACCGCCACGATGGCGCCCGCGCGGACCCGGGCGGGATGCGCGCCGAGCGAGCGCGCCGAGTCGTCGCCGAGCGCGAGCGCGTTGAGCGGCCTGGCCAGGGCCAGCGCCAGCAGCAGGCCCGCCGCGATGAACGGCGCCATCATGGCCGCGGTCGCGCCCTGCGCGCTCGCCAGCGAGCCGACCGTCCAGAAGCGCATGGTCTCCAGCGAGGCCGCGTCGAGCAGCATCGTCCCGTTCACGTACGAGTAGAGCGCGGCGTTGACGGCGGCTCCCGCGAGCGCCAGCCGGGCCGGGGTCGCCGCGCGCCCGCCGCCCACGGCGTACACCAGCACGGACACGGCCGCCGCGCCGGCCAGGGCGAACCAGACGTAGCCCTGGAACGTCGCCACCCCGAAGATCCCGGCGGCCGTGGCCACCGCCGCCGAGGCGCCCGCGTTGATCCCCAGCAGGCCGGGGTCGGCCAGGGGGTTGCGGGTCAGCGCCTGCATGACGCCGCCCGCGACTCCCAGCGCGACTCCGGCGAGCAGCCCGAGCAGGGTGCGCGGCAGCCGCATCTGGTGGACGACCGTGTAGGCGGCCGAGCCGGCGTCAACGAGCCCGTGCCAGACCTCGGCCGGGGAGAGCTGCCGGGCGCCGAGACCGAGGCTGAGCACGAGGACGGCGCCCAGGGCGATCGCCGAGCCCAGCAGCGCCGCGACGCGCCGGCCGTTTTCCGCGCGTTTTCGCGGCGGCCCCGCAGGCTCGCTGATCTGCGCGGACTCCATGACGACCACGACCGGCTCCGGTGGGGGGCGGGGGGCGATTTCCATCACCCCTCTGGACAAGAACTTAGGTAAGGGTAACCTAACTAACGATCAGCCCCCAAGACTCTGGGGCATGCGAGAGAAAGACGAACCGTGCGAAACCTGAACTCCCCCACGTCCCGTCGCGGCTTCTTCGCGGCGGGCGGAGCGGCCGTACTCACCCTGGCGCTGGCCGCCTGCGGGTCGAGCGATCCTGTGCCCTCCTCCGCAGGTCAGAGCGCGAAATCGTGGTCCTTCACGGACGACAGGAAGGAGGCGGTCACGGCCGCGGCCGTCCCGTCGCGGGTCGTGGCGTTCACCGGGACGGCGGCGGTGCTCGCCGACTACGGCCTGCAGCAGAAGGTCGCGGGCGTCTTCGGTGAGACCAAGCGCGCCGACGGCTCGCCCGACCCGCAGGCCGGCGACCTGGACGTGAACAAGGTCACGATCCTCGGCAACGTCTGGGGCGAGTTCAACATCGAGAAGTACGCCGCACTGCGTCCCGACCTTCTCGTCACGCACATGTACGACCCCGGGGCCCTGTGGTACGTCCCGGACGAGAGCAAGGACAAGATCGTCAAGCTGGCCCCGACCGTGGCCGTCAGCGTGGCCCGTGTGCCGATGACCGAGCCGATCGAGCGGTATGCCGCCCTCGCCGAGTCGCTCGGCGCGGACCTCGGCGCTCCGAAGGTCGCCGAGGCCAAGGCCAGGTTCGAGGCCGCCGCCGAGAGCGTGCGCAAGGCGGTCGCCGGCAACCCCGGCATCAAGGTCCTGGCCGCCTCGGGCAGCCCCGACGTGCTGTACGTCTCCAACCCGGAGGTCAACACCGACCTCATGTACTTCACCCAGCTGGGGGTCGACGTCGTCACGCCGGAAAAGCCCGGCGACGGCGGCTACTACGAGAACCTGAGCTGGGAGAACGCCGACAAGTACGACGCCGACCTGATCCTGCTCGACAACCGAAGCACCGCGCTGCAGCCCGAGGACCTGACGTCCAAGCCGTCCTGGGGCACGCTGCCCGCCGTCAAGGCCGACCAGGTCATCGGCTGGGATCCCGTGCCGCGCTTCTCGTACGCCGGAGCCGCGCCGATCCTGGAGAACCTTGCCTCGGCGATCCGGAACGCCAAGAAGCTCGGCTGACCCCACGTCGGAGAAATCACCCGGGGACACGTGTCGTGGCCGACACGACCTCGCCGTACTCCTTCCTGAGCTACCTGAAGGAGACCGGCAGGCTCTATCCCTTCTACATCCGCGAGAGCTTCTACCAGCTCCGCGCCGAATACGACGCGTACTGCCGGTGGGCCGCCGCGCGGCTGCGCGGCGTCCGCTTCGGCCACCGGGTGACCTCCGGTGACGTACGACGAGGCCGACGGACACTACGTCGTACGCGCGGTGACGGAGAACGGTGAGGAGACCGAGCACCGGGCCCCGCACCTCGTGCTCGGCACCGGCATCCCGCCGTACGTGCCGGAGGCCTGCCGCGACCTCGGCGGCGATCTCGTGCATAACACCGGCTATCTCGACGCCAAGGCCGCGGTTCTGGCTGGATCTCTACCGCAGGGTCGCTCGTGCCAACGGCGGCACCCCTGACGCCGACCGCCGCCTGCACGCCTGGGCGAGGGAGGCGGGCTGAGCGACATCCCTTGGCATCACCGTCACATCACTGTCACGGGGGGCGAATCAGCCGAGGCTGGGTCTTGTCGCCTTCGAGGGCCGCCCGCATGCTTGGGAAGCCCTCACCCCCCGACGGAAGGACGTGGCGTGCTCACGCTCAGAGGCAAGTTCGGTGTGGAGGACAGCGCCTACGCCAAGGCGTGGAAGACGTTCCAGCCCATCTCGAACACCGACGCGATCATCGCCGACAGGCTGACCACTCTGGACCTGGTCACGGAGGACGCGGGACGCCAGGGAGAGACCTACCTGATCATCGACGGGCGGGACATCGACCATACGGTCCCGAGCGTGGTGCTGGTCGACGGCGTCTGGGACGCGAAGGTCGTCGTCCGCATTCGCCTGCACGGCGGCCTCAAGTACCCGGAGATCCTGGAGAGCCTTGCGCACGAATGGGGCATCCACGCGGAGAAGGGCTGGACGTTCGCGTCCTACATCCGCAAGACCACGAAGCTCGAGGCCATGCGCAAGTACTACACCGAGCTCTTCCCTCCCGCGAAGAGCGCGGTCGACCTGCCGGACCACCGCCTGCTGGCCGAGGGCGTCCACGAACGGCATCGTGAGCTGATGTTCGCCCTGCGGAAGCTGGAGCCGAAGCTCGCGGACGCCCTGCTGGCGGCGTGGCAGGACGACATCGACAACTACGCCGAGAGCGCGAGGACGGGCAGGAAGGCCACCGCGTCCTGGAACGTGCCACAGGCCTCGACCGAGACCACGACCACTCAGACGACCGCTCAGGACACCGGGGACGACGACGCTCCGCTGACGGACGAGAACGACCGGAAGGCGTTCGACGACTGGCTCGGCGAGGGCGAGGGTGAGAGCGGGGGCGACGACACCGGCCGGCAGGACGGGGACGACGACGACAACACCTGAGTGGTGCCGAAGCCGGCCCCGTCACTGCCGGGAGGTTGTCAGCGGTCGGCCACGTTGGCGGCGACGATCTTCGGGGTGAACTCGAAGAGGTTGGGGTCACGCGGGTCGACGGTGGCCGACACCCAGTGGGTGTTGCCGTCACCGAACGTCTCGACCCGCGTGAACTTCGCCACGACCTGGCCGTTGTCGTACTTCATCGGCTTGTCGAGCTTGAAGTAGTGGCTGTCGCCGTGCACCAGCGCCGACTGGCCGGGGAACGCGAGGACCTGCCTGCGCAGCTCGGGCAGGATCTCGTTGTAGCCGTCGTACTGCGCGGGCTGCAGCTTCTGCTCGTTGTTGAAGTTGGGGTCGGCCTGCCAGGCGACCATCACGCCCTTCAGTCCCTGCTTCGCGGCCAGCGCGTAGGACTCCGACAGCCAGTGGATGTTGGCCTGCTCGCGCTCCTGGTGCTCGGCCGTCATGCGCGCGATCTCGCTGTCGGGACGGTTCTCGCCGTCGACGCCGGCGTGCGGCAGGTTGTCGTTGGAGCCCTGGACGTTGAGGCCGATGTACATCACGGGCCCGTACACCCAGCGGACGTTCTCCCGGTACTTCTCGTAACCGGGCTCGGAGCTCTCCCGCTGCACGGTCATCGTGTGCCGGCCGAGGGTCTGGTCGGTCGGGTAGAAGACCTGGCGCTCGTGGTCGAGCCGCTCCAGGGCGTCGAAGCCGCCGGTGCCCGCGCCGTACCGGCCCCAGCAGTCCGTCCAGTCGTTGTCGCCGGGGAGGACGACCACGGGGCGCTTCAGCGTGTTGAAGGAGGCGAGCGAGGTGCTGTACAGCGCGTCGTCGCAGGTGCCGTCGCCGCCCGCCTTGAGGTCGCCGTCGAAGATGGAGAACTCGATGTCCGACTTGTTCATGTCGGCCAGCAGGCGCGGGTACTCCACCCGGCCCTGCGGGCCGTACGGCATGTCGCCGAAGAGCCCGACGGTGTACGGCCGGCCCTTGGCGTTGTCGGGCCCGTCACCGTGCCGTTCGTTGGCGGCGTTCGCGCTGCCCGCGCCGACGGTCAGGGCCGCGGTCGCGGTCGCGGCGGCCGCGATGGCCGCACGTCGCATGATGCTCCACATGGCAGAAGCTCCGTTTCACGGGGGAAGATCGGCGGCAGACTACTGAGCCTGGAGTGCACTCCCGTGACATGACGCGTTGCTGCGCAATGGCCTTTCGGGAAACTTCCGCGTGATCGACGGCGGTGCGCCGGAGCCGTCCACGTCAGTACGCGTCAGTACGCCGTGGGACGGAGCGGGCCGGACGTCACGGCTTGCGGGCGACCGCGCCCACGTAGCCGCTGCGGCTCGGGTCGCCCGGGTACGTGTCGTCGCGGGGACGCCAGCTCTCGACCGGCACGACTCCGGGCTCCAGCAGCTCCATGCCGTCGAAGTGGGGGGCGAGCGCCGCCGGCCCGCGGTGCACGATGCCGTCCGCCGAGGTCTTGCTGTAGACGGAGCGGACCTCGTCGGCCTTGTCCTCGTCGATCGTCGCGGAGTAGGCGTGCGAGACGACCAGGTAGCCGCCGGAGGGCAGCGCGTCCCGCAGCGTCGCCGTGACGCCGCGGACGGAGTCCTCGTCGGTGAAGGAGTGCAGGAGGGCGAGCACCAGGATCGCGATCGGCTGGGTGAAGTCGAAGTGGTCCCTGATCTGGGGATCGTCCAGGATCTCCTTCGGCCGGCGCAGGCCGCCCTCCAGCACGATCGTCTCGGGGGGGTCGGCGAGGAGGGCGCGGGCGTGGACCAGCACGATCGGGTCGTTGTCCACGTAGGCCACGCGGGCGTCCGGGGCGATCGCGGCGCGGTCGGAGGGGAAGTTGTCCTTGCCCCCGAGGAAGTAGTCGTAGATACGGGCCATGCTCGGAACCGTCGGATCGATGCCCGGCGGTGCGCGCCCTCAACGCGGCCGTCGGCTTCGAGGTCGCCGGCACCGTCGTCAACCGCCGGTTCGAGGCGGCCACCGATCGCTACTCGCCCTACCGGAAGATGCCGGCGGCGCTGTGGCGGGAGAGCCCGGTCGCGGGCCTGGAACCGGGCCGGCGCCTGGCCACCATAGCCTCCCTGCTCCACGTTTCCTCTGGAGGGCCAGGGGACGAGGCGGGGCGGTCATTCGCGGCGGCGCTGATCGAGCAGTCGGGCCTCGCCCCCGAGGCGTGGCTGCGGCGCTATCTCGACGCGTACCTCGTGCCGCTGCTGCACGCCTTCTACGCCTACGACCTGGCGTTCATGCCGCACGGCGAGAACGTCATCCTGGTCCTGGACGGCGGCGCGGTGGAACGGGTGATCTTCAAGGACATCGCCGAGGAGATCGTGGTCATGGACCCGGACGCGGACCTGCCGCCCGAGGTCCGGCGGATCCGCGCCGAGGTTCCCGAGGACCACCGGCTGCCGTCGATCTTCAGCGACGTCTTCGACTGCTTCCTGCGCTTCCTCAACGCGGTGCTCGCCACGGACGGCGTGCTGGACGAGGACGTCTTCTGGCGGACCGTCGCCGAGTGCGCGACGGCCTACCAGCGGTCGGTCCCGCACCTCGCGGACCGGTTCCGGCGCCACGACCTGTTCGCGGAGACGTTCGCCCTGTCGTGCCTCAACCGCCTGCAACTGCGGAACAACCGGCAGATGGTGGACCTGACCGACCCGTCGGCCACGCTGCAGATGGCCGGCGAGCTGGTCGACCCCATCGCCCGCTTCGCTCCGGTTCGTCTTGAGGGCGGAGGCGCTACGCCGGGGCGTACGTGAGGCAGTCGGCCTCGTCCCGGGCGTAGCCGATGTCGATGCCGGGCGCCTGGCACTCCAGCGACACGTTGTGCCGGCAGTCGGATATCTTGCACGCGCCCACCCGGCCCACGGTCTCCTGGTCGCCTCCCGGGGTGGGTGCGGTGAAGAACGTGTCGCAGTGCGCGTGGGACACGTCCCCGACCGTGATGGCGGTGGCGTGGCACCTGCCGTCGCGGTTGTAGGCGCACGAGGTGGCCTCGCAACGGTTGACTACGGGCATCTCCATGAGCGGCTGTCCCCCCTGACGATCGTGGCTTTCGTCTTGGCTAATACCGCCTTCGACCAGGTCGGCAATCTCCGCCGCGATCCCAGACTCGGCCAAGCCACGCCAGGGGACACGATCTAGTGCAACAGCTCCTCGGCGACGGCGAGGAGCTTCAGGGCGGTCGGGTCGGCGGCCCCGCCGCCTCGCGGCACCCGGTCGGAGATCCGCTGCAGCAGCACGTGGACGTCGTCGCCGCCGGGCGCGGTCGGGAGCGTCGTCTCGGCTCTCCGCAGCCGCAGCAGGAGATCCAGGCCGTACGCCGCCTGGGCGGCGAGCATGGCGAGGAGGTCCACGTCGGCGAGGTCCCCGCGCCAGGTGGCGGACCTGTCGAGCACCTCCAGCACACCGATGCAGCTCTCCTGCCGGATGACCGGCGCCGCCATGATGCTGTGCGGGACATAGCCGGTGGACTCGGCGGCGTCGTGGGCGAACTGCGGCACCGCCGCCACCTCGTCGGCGATCATCGGCTGGCCGCTCGCCGCGACCCAGCCCGCGATGCCCGTGCCGGCCGGGAAGCGCGTGCCGACCAGGTGCTGCTCCCCCTCGCCCGACACGGCTTCGAAGACCAGGTCGCCGGTCTCCTGGTCCACGAGGAAGACCGACGCCGCGGCCGAGTCGAAGACGTGCCGGGCGACCTCGACGGTGGACTGCAGCAGTCTGCGCTCGGTGATTTCGCTGTCGGAGTGCCGTTCATGCACGGACATGCGCGCCTCCTTTGGATACGACGACGTTGCTGGCGGCCAGGTAGAGCACGGACTTGAGCTGGAAGGGGGTCATCCACCGGTGCCTGCTCAGGATGAGCGCGCAGATCCCGGTGATGTGCGGAGCGGCGAAGCTGTTCCCGGTGCTGCGGATCTCCCGGCCGCGACGCCAGGCCACCGGCACCCGGACGCCCCGGGCGAGGAACTCGGCCGGCGGCGCGGGGTTGTAGTAGTAGGTCATCGGGTCGGGTTCGTCATGGCTGGCCACCGAGATGACCGAGGAGAAGGTCCAGGGGAAGCTGACCACCGGCATGTTGTGGGCCGAGGCCACCAGCAGGCAGCGCCGGAAGTAGGCGCGGTCGGCCAGCTCGTGCAGCTCGGGCAGATAGCGGCTCCTGGTGGTGGACAGGCTGAGGTTGACGAGGTCGAACCCCTCCTCGACGGCCCAGCGCAGCCCGGCCAGGAGGGCGGCGCCGCTGCCGGATCGCCCGTCGGTCAGCACCCGCACCGAGGTCAGCGAGACGGCCGGGGCGATCGAGCGGATCACCCCCGCGCACGCGGTGCCGTGTCCCACGGGGTCCACCGGGTCGCAGTCGACGACCGTCAGGTCCTCGCCGTCGGCGACCACCAGCGACCGCTCCAGGCCGCCGACCCGCGGATGACCGCCGTCCACGCCGGTGTCGAGCACGCAGACGCGCACGCCCGCTCCGTCGGCGCGGCCCGCGACGCCGTCGCCGGTGCCGTCGACTCCCGTGCCGTCACCACCCGCGCCGTCACCACCCCAGGCCCACTCCCTGGTGACGTCCTCCAGGCGGCTCACGCCGAACTCCTCCGGAGCGAGCCGGGAGGTCGCCAGGCTCCAGGCCGGCACGCCGGGGAAGTGCTCACGCCGCTCCCGGCGCCATGGGGGCTGCGTCACGGTCGCCTCTCCTCCTCGATCCACCGGCGTACGCGCCGGGCGGGCAGCTCCGCTCCCTTGGCCGCGTAGTCGCCCAGCGCGCGGGCGGCGGCTCGGTCCGCCGCGCCGGTGCGCCCGGCCGCGCGGTGCGCCACCGCCAGGTCGGCCAGCACGTCCCCGCGCAGGCAGGGGTCGTCGGTGCGGGCCAGCAGATCCTCCGCCCTGGCCGCGAGGGCGTCCGCCGCGCCGTGGTCGCCGTCGAAGGACGCGACCCGGGCGCTCAGCGCGAGAAGGGTGAGCTCGCCGCGGGCCTGCAGCCGTCCGCCCGCGGCCCGCAGCCGGTCCAGCTCCCGCGCGGCCTCGGGATGGCGCCCCTGCCGGAGCAGCTCGCGTGCGGCGTAGAGCTCCAGCGTCCTGGCCGGCTCGGACTGGCCCGCCCGATGCAGGTCCGCCGCCGCCCTGCGGAACAGCGCCTCCGCCTCGGCGTGCCGGTCGACCAGCGACTCCACCAGTCCGCGCACCTGGAGGACCGCGGTCGCCGCCAGGTCGAGGTGGAGGTCGCGGGCGTACCGGTCGGCCTTGTCGAGGACGGCCCTGGCGGAGGTGACGTACCCGGCCAGCGCGAGCAGCCGCGCCTCGGTGACCAGGACGGGCAGGAGCATCGCCCGGTCAGCGCGGAACCTGGCTGACACGCCGACGCACAGGCTCAGCCCCTCCGCCAGCGGTGTGGGAGACCACTGCGCCAGCTCACAGAGCCCGCTGAGCAGGCGGTTCTCCTCATATCTGTCGCCGAGGGAGCGGGCCCGGGCCAGGGCGTCGCGCAGCGCCGCCTCGGCCGCCCCGAACCGGCCCTCGCCGATGCGCACCAGCGCCTCCAGATGGTGGAAACGGCACCAGCCGAGGTCGTCGCCGGGGTCGGCGGCCAGCAGGTCGCGGAACGGCTCGGCCGACGCGGCCCTGACGCCGAAGCGCGCCGCCAGGGTCTCGCGCTGGATGGCGCAGACGAGCCGGTTGCGCCGATCGTCCGGCAGCATCCGCTCGGCCACGTCCAGCGCGTCGTACGGCCGGTCGGCCTCGCCGCGGGCCAGCCCGGCGTCGCAGATGCGCACCGCCAGCACCCGGTGCTCGGCATGACCGGCCGGCAGCAGGTCGCGTCCCCGCTCCAGCAGGCCGATGGCGGCGGGCAGGTCCTTGCGGTGCAGCGCCTGGGTGCCCTCGCCCACCAGGGCACGGGCGGCCCGCTCGGTGAGCGCGGGCAGCAGCGGGTCGTCCGGCCGCACCTCGCGCTTGAGCAGGCAGGCGGTCTCCAGGTGATGGGCCAGGTCGCCGTGCGAGCTCTCCTCGCCGTCAGGGGACGAGGCGGTGGCACGGGACGAGACGGCGGCGCGGGGGTCCCCGGCGGGGTCGGCCCGCCCGGCGATCCGGTCGGCGAGGGCCAGATGCCAGGTGGCCCGCAGGTCCTTGCGGGTCATGGCATAGACCGTGTCGCGGGTCAGCGTCTGGGTGAAGCGGAACGATCCCGGCGCCTCCCCACGCCGGACCATGCGCGTGCGGAGCAGGCGCCCGAGCAGCTCGTCGACGTCGAGCCGGGCCTGCGGCTCCGCCATGCACAGGACGTCGAGCTGGTCGCGGGTGAAGACGTGCCCGATCGTCGCGGCGCGTTCGAGCACGTCGCGCTCCCCCTCGTCGAGCCGGTCGAGGCGCGCGCCGAGCAACGCCTGGATGGTGGGCGGCAGCGGCGCGTCCTCCCCCTCCTCGGCCAGCGTCTCCAGCAGCAGCTCGGCGAACAGCGGGTTGCCGTCGGAGCTCCGTGCGACCCGCCGGCACAGGGCCGGGCCGGCGGCCAGGTCGTGGGCGACGACCTCGGCGTCCGGCAGCCGATGCGCCGCCAGCTCGGCGACCAGCCGTTCCATCTGTGCGGCGTCGAGCGCCCCCAGCTCGAACGCGGCGGCGCGGTCCGTGTCGTCCCCCCAGGAGGGCCGCGCCTCCAGCAGCTCGGGCCTGGCCACCCGTACGACCAGGACGGGCACGTCGGCGAGCCACGCCGCGAGGTCGTCGATCAGGTCGAGCAGGGTCGGCTCGGCCCAGTGCAGGTCCTCCCAGACCGCCACCAGCGGGCCACGCCGGGCCAGCGACTCCAACAGTGCGCGCACCGCCCGAGAGATCTCCTCGACTCCCGCGTCCTCCCCGGTGCGGGGCGCGCGCGAGGCGTCTGCGGTCGCCAGGCCGCGCAGCGTGGAGCGGCTCGACTCCTCCAGCGCCGGCTGGACGTCCCGCCAGTCGTCGCCGAGGGACTCGACCATCTCCACGATGGGGCGATAGGTGATCCCCACGCCGTACGAGCGGCACCGGCCGGTGAGCACGGTGACCCCGGCGGGCAGCTCGTGGACGAAGTCGCGCACGAGCCGGGACTTGCCGATGCCCGGCACGCCGAGCACGGTCACCAGCCGGCACCGGCGGTCCCGCACCGCCTCGTGGTACGCCGCGCGCAGCCGCCCGATCTCCCCGGTGCGGCCGACGAGCGGTATCCGGTCGTCGTCGTGGCCGGTGTCCGGCTCCAGCGAGGTCACCCGCCAGGCCCGTACGGGGTTGCTCTTGCCCTTCAGCGTGAGCGGCGGCACGGGCTCGAGCCGCGCCTGGGCGCGGACCATGCGCGCGACCTCGTCCCCCACGAGGATCTCGCCGACGCCCGCGGCCGACTGCAGGCGGGCGGCAGTGTTGACGGTGTCGCCGATGACGCGCAGGTCCGCTCCGGGAGTGGCGATGACCACCGCCTCCCCGGCGCTCACGCCGCAGTGCACGTCGAGCCGGATGCCGTGCGTGGGGGCGAGGTCCTCGCTCAGCTCGCGCACCCGCTGCAGCGCGGCGTGCGCGGCGCGCACCGCCCGGAGCGCGTCGTCCTCGCGGCCGGCGGGGATGCCGAAGGCGGCCATGATCGCATCTCCGATGTACTTCTCCACCACCCCGCCGTGCTCCGCGATGCCGGAGGTGCACGCCTGGTAGTAGCGGTCGAGCACATCCCGGAGAAGCTCGGGATCGAGCCGTTCTGCGAGCTCCGTCGAGCCGACCAGGTCGATGAAGACGACGACGACGTTCCGGCGCGCAGGACGGGCCGCCCGCGTGCTCATACCAGTTTCAGCTCCTGTCCCTCGACCTCGCCTGCCGCCGCGTCCAGACGGGTCTTGATCGAGTTGAGCAGCTCGACCTCCGGCCTGCTCAGCTCGGCGAACACCTGCCGCTGCCGCTCGTTGAGCAGGTCCACCGGGTGGCCCGCCTCGCGCAGGGCCGTCAACGGGTCGAACGGCGCCGGCCCGCCCTGAACCTCGCGGCTGTTCATCGGCAACCTCCTGGTCGTGCGGGACCTGTCGGCCACAGGGGTACGCCGCCAACGGTAGGTACGGAGGGTTCAGGGGCAGTATGGCGACGCCATGCCGACGCCATACCGGCCCCGATCGGGCCTGGCCGGGCCGCGCATACCGGCCCCTCACCGCGCGCCGCTAGGGGACGCGGGCCGCCGGGCGGAGCGAGCCGGCTCCCGCCCTCAGCGGTTCCCACTCCGGGCGAGCTCGGCCGCGAACCGGTGGGCGAGCGGTGACATCGCGTACGTCAGGGAGTGGGCGGCCACCTCGGCGTCGGTCTCGATGGCGTCGGTCTCGATCCGGGGGATCGACAGGACACCGGCCTCCAGCAGGGACTCGATGACCCGCTCGCCCGGTCCTTCCGTGCCGTCCAGCGCCGTGACGAGCTCCTCGTGCCCGAAGACCGGGCCGTCGAGCGCGCCCAGGGCGAGGAACGCGGCGCGGTGCGGCCACGCCGGGTCGGCGTAGGACTCCTCGAACCGCCGGCGCAGCGACACGTCCCCCGCGACGAACTCGTCCAGCACGTTCTCGGTCCGTTCCAGCCGCTCCGCCAGCAGGCCGATCGGCAGGTGCCGCAGCCCGGCGAGGCGGCCCCCGAGCAGGCGCAGGACCAGGGGCGACAGCCCGCACCTGCGGAAGATCCGCAGGGCGGCGGGCAGGTCCCCGGCCACGCGGTCGCGGCCGATCAACCGGCTCAGGAACTCGACGCCCTCACTCGTGGACAGGTCCTCCAGACAGATCCTGGCCACCGACTCCAGCCCGCTGAGCCTGCTCCGGCTCGTCACCAGCACCCTGCTCGACGTGGTGCCGGGGAGCAGCATGCGGACGCTCGACTCGTCCGGTGAGTCGTCGAGGACCAGCAGGACCTTCCGGTCGGCGAGCCACGACCGCCAGACGGAGGCCAGCACGTCGTCCTCGCGCACACCGGCGACCTCCAGTCCGACGCCCTCCAGGATCTCCCTCTCGACGTCCGCGGCCGGCCGGGGGACACCGTGGCGCCGTAAGGCGATCACCAGGGCGCCGTCCGGATAGCGGGGGGCCAGCATGTGCGCGACGTGCACGGCGAGGGCGGTCTTCCCGGTGCCGGGCCCGCCCGCGATCACCGTGACGGCCGCGGGCTCGTCCAGGACGCGCCGCACCTCCTCCTCCCGGCCCACGAAGTCGTCGACGTCACGGGGCAGCCGGTTCGCGAGGGCGCGTACGGGCCGGGGGCGGGCGACGCCGGCCAGGCCGGGAAGACGCGCGGGCGGGGGCCCGTCGCCGCGGAGGATGGCCTGGTAGAGCTGCCTGATCACCGGGCTGGGATCGATGCCCATCTCGGCGGCGAGGTGCCGGCGCAGGCCCTCGAAGTGGGCCAGGGCCTCCGCCGCCCGCCCGCACCGCGACAGCGCGGTCATCCTGGCCGCGGCGATGCGCTCGCGGGCGGGGAACCGCGCGGCGACGACGTCGAGGGAGCCCAGGGCCTCGACGCAGCGGCCCAGCTCGATCTCCAGCTCGACCCAGTCCTCGTAGACCGACAGGTAGAGCTCGGTGAATCGGCCCACCTCGGCGGCCACGAGCGGGACATGGCAGAACTCCTCAAGCGGCTGTTCCCGCCACAGGAGGACGGCGTCGCCCAGCAGCGCGGCGGCGGTGGTCAGGTCCCCGCTCCGGACGGCGGCCCGCCCCGACCTGCCCAGTTCCAGGAAGCGCAGCAGGTCGAGCTCCTCGCGATCGGCGCTGATGCGGTAGCCCCAGCCCTGGAAGCTGATGCGGTCGCCCACGATCTTGCGGAGCGCGGACATGTAGACCTGGAGGTTCTTGCGGGCCGTACGCGGCGGGGTCTCGCCCCACAACGCGTCGATCAGCTGGTCCGACGGGATGACCGCGTTCGCGTGGCACAGGAGGATCGCCAGGAGGAGCCGCTGTTTCGGAGCGCCGATGACGGCCCTTCGGCCCGCGACGCGGACCTCCAGCGAGCCGAGTACAGAACAGTGCAGTCGCGGCGAGCTCACGTCACCCATGGCGCTTTCCTTGGTCCGGGCCGGTGTGGCGACCTCGGTCATCGGCCGGAGCCGAGTGTCCGGGCGCCGAGCAGGAGGAAGTCGACGAGTTCGGGCGGCGATGGAGGTCCGGCGATCCCCAGGGCCGTCAGGTGGAGCGTCCTGATCGCGAGCGCGACGGCCGTGGAGACCGGGCGCCCGCCGGCTTTCGCCTCGAACCAGCGCCAGTCGCCGTCGGTGTTGACCTCGAGGAACACCACCTCGCCCGCGCTGAGCAGCAGGTCGAAGGCGCCGTAGGTCAGCCCCCACAGGCTCGCGAGCCCGCGTACGGCGTCGGCGACCGCGGGCGGGGCGGCGACCGGCGTGACCGTCACCTCGGCCGCCTCCCGCCACGGCGAGTCGGGGGCGCGTTTGCCGACGGCGTAGGCGTGCACGGCCCCGGCGACGTGGTAGACCCGCAGCTCGGCGTCGTGCTCGACGTGTTCCTGCACGATGACCGGATAGTCGAGGGCGGGCCGGCGCAGGACCTCCGCACGTGCCGCGATCTCGGGGAGCACCCCGGTCAGGAGGCCGGGGGAGGTCTCGACGAAGTGCTCCCCGACGACCTTGACCACGACCCTGCGGCCCGGCATCGCGGCGGCGGCCCCGGCCGGGTCGGTGGTGACGATCGTCCGGGGGACGCGGATGCCGGCCGCCGCCGCGCCGGCCAGTTGCTCCAGGCGGCCGGGACGGTTGCCGGGCAGGCTCGCCGGCGCGAGCGAGCAGAGCTGGCGGACGACCGCGTGCCAGGACTCGGCCCGCAGGAGGGTCTGCGCGGCGCTCGCCGACGCGGGCATGGCCCGGGGGGAGAAGTGCCGCGCCCAGACGACGGTCGGAGCGATCCGGCGGCCGTCCAGATCGAGCACGGCACACGGCCTCCCTCCGGCCACCCCGCCGCTCGCGGCCGGTGCGCCGTCCGTCGTGGGCCTGTCCACCGCCGGCCTGTCCTCCGTGGGCCTGTCCGCTCTGGCGGGAGCGGCCAGCGTGGCGGACAGCCGCAGTGCGGCCACGCTCTCGGCGTCGACGCGTACGCTCGGCACACCGAGGTGATGCAGGGTGTCCTGGAGGACGGCGAACTCGGCGCAGCCCGCACGGTCGGCCAGCACGACGCAGGGCGCGGCGTCCGTGGCCGGTCCGGGCTCCGAGAGCCGCCACGACACCGAGCCGAGCGATCCGCGCAGATCGACGGTGACGTGAGGGCCGCACGACGGGCCGAGTCCGGCCTGGCCCGGGGCTCCGGCGGCGCTCAGCAAGGCGTGACCGCAGCCGTGCGCGATCCCGATCCGTCGCCGTACGCCGGTGCCGCTTCCACCGGCCTCTTTTTCGTGATCACGCCCATATCCCACCAGTCAAATGGTGGTCCCGGTTTGCTGTCAATAGAACCCTATTATGATTGATTGCTGAATTTATCGAGATATGTTGGAGTTTCATCCATGCAGGTCACCGGGGATACGGGTCCGGAAAGCGGTGACTACCGGAAGCTCTGCCCGTCGTTCTGTCCCGACCTTTAATTTGTGGTCGTCAGCAATTCATGAATAGGGGCGTCTGCCGCTGATCGCGAATCGCCGCCCCGGCGACCACGACGGTCCGGATGGGCCGTTCCGGTGCGGCGCCTAAACTGGGATGCACTCGTGCGGAATCCGCTCCCCTTCTCGGCCGTCGCGCGGACCTGCGGACAGGCCGGGCGGCGGGCAGGGCGGCAGGCCGGGTGGCGAGGTGAGGAGGACGGGGTGAGCCGGCGCGTACACGGCGATCGGGAAGAGGCGGATCTGCCGATCGACCCCGATGTGGACCTCCGTCACGAACCGGATATGTTCCGTCCGTCGGCGCCCCCGGCCCGTGCGCGGACCTGGGACATCCTCGCCGTGATCGCGATCGGCGGCGGAGCCGGCGCGGTGGCCCGATATCTGGTCGGCCAGGCCTTCCCCGCGCCGCCCGCCGGATTCCCCTGGGGGACGTTCCTCGTCAACGTCAGCGGCTGCTTCGCGCTCGGGCTCCTGATGGTCTTCGTCCTCGACGTCTGGCCGCCGCGCCGCTACGTCCGTCCGTTCCTCGGGGTCGGCGTCCTCGGCGGATTCACGACGTTCTCCACCTTCAGCGTGGAGATCGTGGACAGGTCGTCGCTCGGCGCGTGGCCGGTGGCCGGGGCGTACGCCGCGGCCAGCCTGGTCGCCGGTCTGGTCGCGGTCTGGTGCGGCATCGTCCTCGCCCGGGCCCTGGCGGGCCTCCCAGTACGGCGCGGGAGGAGGGGCGAATGAGACTGCACGGCCCCGCGCAGCGGCTGACGATCTTGATAGGCGAGAGCGACCAGTATCGGCACCGGCCGCTGTACACCGAGATCGTGCACCGCGCGCGGCGGATGGGCCTGGCGGGGGCCAGCGTGTTCCGGGGAATCGAGGGCTTCGGCGCCTCCTCGCGCATCCACACCAGCAGGCTGCTGTCGCTCAGCGAGGACCTGCCCATCGCCGTCGTCATCGTGGACGTCCCGGAGAGGATCAGCGCGTTCGTGGCGGAGCTGGACGAACTGGTGACCGAAGGCCTGGTGATCGTCGATCCCGTGGAGGTCTATCGCTACGTGGGGCGCGAGCCGGGGCGGGCCGAGTCGTGACCGTGCTGCTCGTCTTCCTCGGCGGCATCGTCGGCGCTCCCGCCCGTTATCTCGCCGACCGCCTGGTGCAGCGCCTGCACGACAGCGTGTTCCCCTGGGGCACGCTGTCGGTCAACCTGTCCGGGTCGTTCGTGCTCGGGCTGCTGCTCGGCGCCCACGATCACCTCGGGCTGCCCGCCGCGATCGTCACCCTGCTCGGCACCGGCTTCTGCGGCGCGTTCACGACGTTCAGCACGTTCGGCTTCGAGACCGTACGGCTGCTGGAGGAGGGCTCGGTCCTGGAGGCCGGGCTCAACGCGCTCGGCAGCCTGGTCCTCGGCGTCCTCGCCGCGGCCGCCGGATTCGCGCTGGCCGCCCTCCTCGCCTGAGACACGTGATACCCGGCGGGCAGGAAGGCTCGCCGGGTGTTCCCGTGAGTGAGTGGTGCCCGGTCAGTGGTGCCCGTGGCCGCCGTGCTTCTGGGTCCAGGGACCGGTGATCGCGAAGACGTAGCCCGGGGTCTGGATGTTGGCGAACAGGATGCGCCCGTCCTCGCTGAACGTCGGGCCGGTGAACTCGCTGTCGTTGAGCTCGTTGCGGGCCATCGGGTAGGGCGCGCCCTTGTCGGTCACGCCGACCAGGTGCGACAGGCCCTCGCCGTCCTCGGCGAGGATGACGCCGCCGTACGGCGAGACGGTGATGTTGTCCGGCCCGTCGTAGTTCGTGTCCTGCTCCGGGTCGGGGTTGACGCCGAAGATCGTCTTCAGCGTGACGGTCTCCGACTCGGGGTCGTAGAACCAGACCTGGCCGTCGTGCTCGTTGACGCTGCCGTCGTCGTGCCGGGCGTAGCTGGCGACGAAGTACGCGCCGCCGTCGCCCCACCAGGCGCCCTCCAGCTTGCGGCTGCGGGTGACCTGGTCGTCGGCGAACTGCTTGCGCACCGAGGTGGTCTTGGCGTCCCGGTCCGGCACGTCGACCCACTCGACCTTGTAGCGGGTGCCCGGCTGGGTCGCCTCGGACAGGTCGGCGATGTGCCTGCTGCCCTTGCGGCACCGCATGGCCTGCAGCTTCCCGGCGGTGTCGCCGCCGGGGCCGAGGGCCAGCGCACGCAGGGCCCCCTTGCGGCCGTGGAAGCCGTGGGGCGGAGTCCAGCGGAAGTACAGGCCGTTCGGGCCGCTCGCGTCCTCGGTCAGGTAGATCTCGGAGTTGCGCGGATTGACCGCGATGGCCTCGTGCGAGTAGCGGCCGAGGAACTTCAGCGGCACCGGGTTCGTGTTGGCTTCGCGGTCGAACGGGTCCACCTCGAAGACGTACCCGTGGTCCTTCTGGAAGGCTCCGCCGGCCCGCTGCTCGGTCTCCTCGCAGGTCAGCCAGGTGTCCCACGGCGTGATGCCGCCCGCGCAGTTGTTGTGCGTGCCGGCCACGCTGACGTACTCGCGGACCCGGTTGCCGTCCCTGTCGACCTCGATGGTCGTCGTGCCGCCCTTCGCGCCCGGATCGTAGGTCAGCCCGGGCAGGGTGGGCACGCCGTACGGCTCGTCGCCGCCGATCTCGTGGTTGTTCACCAGCACCCAGCCGTCACGGCCGCGGAAGCAGCCGGTGCCGTCGGCGTCGCTGGGGGTCGGCTCACCCGACTCCAGCACCGTCGTGCCGGCCTGAGCGACGATCTTGTAGGAGAAGCCCGCGGGCAGGGCGAGCAGACCGGCGGGGTCGGCGACGACCGGGCCATACCCGGTCGTCTTGCCGGCACCCGCCTGGGCGGCCTGGGCGGCGGCGGGACCGGCGATGGCCTCGATGCTGCCCGCGATGACGATGCCGAGGCCGCCTGCGGCGGCCGAGCGCATGAGATCGCGGCGGGAGAGGGAGGAACTCACAGGCGTACCTTTCGGTGCATACGGCAGGCCAGGTGATCCCATTTCCTCGTCGTGAACCCCTCCTTCCGCGCACCGGACGTGGGGGTGAACACGCGACAACGATCTCAGGACGGCAGACCCCGTCTGCGGGTCACTTCGCCAGGAAGGCGAGGAGCGCGTCGGTGACCTCCTGGGCGTGGGTCCACAGCAGACCGTGCGGGGCGCCCTCGATCTCGACGTACTCGGCCTGGGGAAGCGCCCGGTGGAACGGGCGGCCGGTGGAGTCGATGGGCAGGATGCGGTCGGCGGTGCCGTGCACGATGAGCGTGGGAACGTCGATCTTGGGGATGTCGGCCCGGAAGTCCGTGAGCCAGGTGGGGACGACCGCGGACGAGGCGTACCACGAGGCGCCCGCGGCGGTGTTCCAACTGGCCCGGACGACCTCCTCGCTCAGGCGCGTGCCGAGGTTCTCGTCGGTGTTGTAGAAGGCGTTGTAGAAGTCGGTGAAGTAGGCGTAGCGGTCCTTGGTCACGGCCTCGATGATGCCCTCGAACACGCTGCCGTCGACGCCCTCCGGGTTGTCCTCCGTCTTGAGCAGGAACGGTTCGAGGGAGGCCAGGAACGCCGCCTTGGCCACCCGCGCCGAGCCGTACGTGCCGAGGTAGCGGCCGACCTCGCCGGTGCCCATGGAGAAGCCGACGAGGATCGCGTCGCGCAGGTCGAGGGTCTCCAGCAGCGTGTTCAGGTCGGCGGCGAAGGTGTCGTAGTCGTAGCCGACGGTGGGCTGGCTCGACTGTCCGAAGCCGCGGCGGTCGTAGGTGATGACCCGGTAGCCGGCGTCGAGCAGGGCGGGGATCTGCTTCTCCCACGAGTGGCCGTCCAGCGGGTAGCCGTGGATGAGCACGATGGGCTGCCCGCTGCCGTGGTCCTCGTAGTAGAGGTTGATGTCGGTGCTGTTCTCCTGGCCGACGGTGATGTACGCCATGACGCGCTCCTTCTGATCTCCAGTGCGTGACCCCGGCCTTGCAACCGGTTTCCTCGAACGCCCCAGAGACTAGGGCACAATTAGGTTGTGCACAAGGTAATCGTCTCCGATGGGCTCGCAGAGGAGCGGACGAGTAATATCACGGATGTCCGGGTCGCGCCGCGGCCCACGGCGAAGGGCGGTGGCCGGTTTGCGAAAGATCGGCTGGGGGGCGTTCGCGCTCTTCCTGGCCGCGTTCGCGGTCTTCGAGAGCGTCAAGTACGGCGTGCCGACCACCGTCGCCGCACTCGTGTTCTTCGCGCTGATCGACCTCGCGCGGCTCGCCGGAGTTCGGCCGCCCGGCGTGCTCTACCAGGCCGTCCACCGCGTGTGGATCCCGCTCGTGGTGCTGGTCGCCTACTCGTTCGGCCCGATCGCGTGGCCGCCGCTGTTCACCGCCGCCCTTGGCTGGCTGACCCGTATCGCCCTTGAGCGGACGCTCGGGCGCCCGGCACCGCGGGATCTGCCGGCTGAGCGGTGAGGGCGGCCCTCAGCCTCGCCGGTCGGCGTGGGTGGTGACGTTCGCGGTCAGGCGGCGCAGTGTGGTGAGGGTGCGGGCGAACTCCTCGGGTTCGAGCGCCATCGCGTCACCGACGGAGGCGAAGATGCCGTCGCTGCGCCCTCGCAGTTCGGCGCCCTTCTCGGTCAGCGTGATCTGCACCGTGCGCTCGTCGTCGACGCGGCGCTCCCGGCGCAGCAGGCCGTTCGCCTCAAGGCGCTTGAGTAGCGGCGTCATCGTGCCGTAGTCGAGGTGCAGCGCACCGCCGAGCTCCTTGACCGTGACGCCCTCCTCGGGGCCGTCCCACAGCACCAGCAGGACCAGGAACTGCGGGTACGTGAGACCCATCTCGTCGAGAAGCGGTCGATAGAGGGCGGTGACGGCGCGGGAGGCGGCGTAGAGCGCGAAGCACATCTTGTCGTCGAGGACGCGGGGAAACCGCTCGCTCGTGGTGCCGGTCATCTTCCCACTCTAGAAGCCTCGGCCACCATCTGCACGTGAACGGTCCAATCGTGCACGAGGTTTTTTCGGGTGGCGTGACCCGGCGCCGGCCGGGTCACGCCGGCTCCGTCAGCGGCACCGGCGCAGCATAGTGGGCTTGCCGCAGCTCATGGTCCCCGGGCGGGCGCCGGCCTGCGCGTTCAGGCCGAGACCGAGGTCCAGGCCGAGGGCGACGTCGAGGCCGAGACCCACGTTGAGGCCCGCATCGAGGTCGGCCTTCGCGCCGAGGTCCACGGCGGCGGTCGCGGGCGTGGCGGCCTTCGGCGCGTCACACCCGCAGCCCGCGTAGGCGGGGGCGGCGGCGAGCAGGCCCGCGCAGGTCAGGACGGCCAGGGACATAAGACGAATAGGGCGGTGCATTAGATTCCTCATCTCAGATATGACTCACCGTGCTCGATCATCACTCTTCGTATCCGTACGCAGGTTGCGACAAACTCAGGGCGCGCCCGGCGAGGCCCCAAAAGCTCGGCGAAAACCGACGGCGAGGCGGCCATTGCCCACCGTGACGTTCGGACGTACCGTCATGGCGTGGCCGTCATCCACAGGGAACGCGTGGCGTGGGAGAGCGCCAGGGTGTTCGTCGCGGCTGCGACGGCCGACGCCTACTGGTGGCTCGGTGAGACGCTCGCACGACGTCTCGGGCAGACGTACGAACAGGACCTGACCCGCACCCGTCTGCGTCTCCAGCGAGAGGAGGCCCGGCCGGTGCAGGACCCCCGCGCCCCAGGTGGGGACGCGTTGTCCGCCGAGGTCGGCGCCTGGCGCGCCCGGATCGAGAACGCCCTGACGGAGCGTCCTGAGCTCGCGGCGGTCCTGCGAGAGGTGATCGAGGAGACCGGCCGTCGCCTGGGACGGCGACGCCCTGCCGGCCCGGCGCTCCGCGAATGACCGAGTCCGCCTTGTCCACAGGCTGTGGACAAGGCGGCCCGACCGGGCCCGGCGCGGGGGCTCGTGCCGGGGCTCGTGCCAGGGTTCGTACGGGCGCCCGCGCAGGCCTCAGAGGAGGTAACGCAGCCAGAGGTAGGGCACACACAGGGCCACCGTGACGACGGTGACCACCAGGCCATATTTGGTGAACTGCCAGAAACTGATCCGCGTGCCGTTGCGTTCGGCGATGCCGAGGATGACGACGTTGGCGGAGGCCCCTACGGCGGTGGCGTTGCCGCCGAGGTCCGCGCCGAGCGCGAGCGCCCACCACAGCACGTTGTGGTCGCCGGGCACGTGCTGCGCGAGGTCGGCCACGATCGGGCTCATCGTGGCGACATACGGGATGTTGTCCACGATCGCCGACAGCCCGGCCGACGCCCAGAGCAGGACCATGGTGGTCACGCCGGGCCGCCCGGCCGTCGCCTCCGCCGCGGCCTGCGACACCTGGGCGATGACACCGGTCTCGACGAGCGCGCCGACCATCACGAACAGCCCGGCGAAGAACACCAGCGTGGGCCACTCCACCTCGCGCAGCGCGTCGTCGGCGGTGATCTTGGTGACCAGCACGAGCAGCCCCGCCCCGAGCAGCGCCACGACCGACGGCTCGTAGTGCAGCACCGGATGCAGCACGAACGCCGCGATGACCACGCCGAGCACGGACAGGCTCTGCACGAGCATGACCTTGTCCTCGATCGCCGCCCGCTCGTCCAGTTGCATGATCTCGGCCGCCCGCTCGGGGTCGTACCGGAACGCCTTGCGGAACAGCAGCCGGCACAGTCCGATGAAGACCGCCGTCAGCACGATCACCAGCGGAGTGAGGTGGACGAGGAAGTCGTTGAAGGTCAGCCCGGCGCGGGAGGCGATGATGATGTTCGGGGGGTCGCCGACGAGGGTCGCGGTGCCGCCGATGTTGGACGCCATCGCCTCGGCGATCAGAAACGGCGCGACCGGCAGCGCGAGGCGTTCGCAGACGAGGAACGTGACGGGCGCGATCAGCAGCACGGTCGTGACGTTGTCCAGCAGCGCCGACGCGGCGGCCGTGATCACCAGGAGCAGCACCATGAGCCGGAACGGCCGTCCCCTGGCCCGTTTGGCCGCCCAGATGGCGAGGTATTCGAACACGCCGGTCTGCCGCAGCACCCCGACGATGATCATCATGCCCAGCAGCAGGAAGACGACGTTCCAGTCCACGCCGGACTCCTGCGAGAAGAACGCGGATCCGGCCGCGGTCGCGTGGACCAGCAGCATGATCGCGGCGCCGCCCAGGGCGGCCTTGACCCGGTGGACCTTCTCGCTGGCGATGAGGACGTACGTGGTGGCGAAGACGATCACCGCCACCCATGCGGTCACCGTCATGTGAGCCGTTCGAGCAGCGCGGAGAGCGTGACCGCGCCCAGCAGGCGGTCGCCGTCGAGCACCGCGACCAGAGGGCTGCGGGTGCGCGCCATCAGCGCGGCGACCTCCAGGAGCGTGGCGTCGGGATCGGTCACCGGGAGCTCGCGCGGCCGTTCCGGCATCGCCTGGCGCACCGTTCGCTCACCCAGCGCGCGGACGAACGCGTCGGCGTGCGCCTCGTCGACCACCCTTGCCAGCGCGGGGTCGTCCTGGCAGTAGCGGGGCACGGCCAGGCGCAGCACCTGCGTCCCCGGCAGGATCGACACCGGCGCCCCGCGCTCGTCCAGCACGATCAGCCCGGGGAGCGCGCGCTCGGCCATGAGGCGAGCGGCGTCGGCTACGGGGGAGTCGAGGTCCACCGTGGGGTAGGGCACTACGAGATCCCGGGCACGCATGCTTCCACCTGCCTGCCACGTGCGGCTGTGCTCATGTGTGCCTTCCGGTCGCCGGTGGCGGTCCCCCGGGCATGGGAGACCCCTTCGCCGACCAGACTTCCCGGCACACCCCACATAAGGCTATCGGCCGGACAGATCGTACAGAAGCCCCGAAGAGGCGCGGCGGACGAATACCCCCTCCCCGTACGGCAGGCGTCCGAGCGACCCGGCCGGGAGCGGGACCAGGCCCTCGGGCGCCTCCGCCGGCCGGGCCGAGAAGGCGAGACGGCGTCCGACGCGTCCCCGGGGCGAGACGTAGTCGTCCGCGCCGGCGAAGCTCACCTCCCCCATCGGGGCGAGCCGCGCCAGCGCCGCCTGCACTCCCTCGCCCGGCCGTACGACCGTGGCGGGCAGCCGGTCGGTCTCGTCGTCGGAGTGGACGAGCACCGCGCCGTCGAGCAGGGCGACCAGGCAGACCGTGACCTCCTCGAACCCGGCGCGTACGGCCTCGGACGCCAGATCGGCGGAGCCGGGGACGTCCCATCCGTGCAGGGAGAAGACCGGTGACCCGGAGACGACCGCGGCGGCGCCGACGGCCGCGGGGAGGCCCGGCGGGCGCGAGGCGAGCGCCCGTCGCACGGCCTCGACGCCCGCCCGCGCGTACGGCACGGTCCGCTCGGGCAGCCGGTCGAGCGGGAACCAGGCCAGCTCGGCGCACTTGTGCGGCTCGGCGTTGACCGGTATGCCGGTGATCGAGCGCGGCACGAGGAACATCCCGATGC
The DNA here is from genome assembly GCF_900156315.1 of Microbispora rosea. Classification (GTDB taxonomy): domain Bacteria; phylum Actinomycetota; class Actinomycetes; order Streptosporangiales; family Streptosporangiaceae; genus Microbispora; species Microbispora rosea. The sequence continues at coordinate 33,411 of NZ_FTNI01000015.1, forward strand.
GTGCCGTCCCGCCAGCGTTGCGGTGATGCATGACGTGGACCACCTCGCAGCCGTCCACCTCGATGCCGAGCTCCTCGCGGGCCTCGCGGACGGCGGTGTCCACCACCGACTCCCCCTCCTCCAGGTGCCCGGACGGCATGATCTGCCACTCCCCGTCGGCATAGCCGGTGCCCTGGCGGCGGCCGAGCAGCACCTTCGCGCCGCCCGTGGAAACCCCGCTGTGCACAGGCGCACCGCCGTCTATGAGCAGCAGGTGCACGTCGACGACCGGCCGATAGCGGCCGGGGGCGTACGTCGCGGCGTCGAGCAGCGCGGGCAGGGTCGCGGCGTTCGCGGAGATGAACTCCCCCAGCTCGGGCGGGACCATGTTCAGCGCGCGCACCTCCTCCGGGCGTACCCGCCGCACCTCGTGCAGGCCGATATCCGGTTCGAGGAACTCCGGGCCGCTGCGGCGCGACAGGTCGAGCGACACCAGCCGGCAGGCGAAGACCGTGCTCAGGCGGCCGGGCTCGACGAGGGTGAACACCTGCAGCGCCGGTCCCGCCGTCGCTCCGAGCTCCTCGTCGAGCTCGCGGCGCAGCGCCGCCTCGGGACTTGTGTCGGTGGGCTCCACCCCGCCGCCCGGCGTGATCCAGTACGGCTCCCGCCCCGCCCGCACGCGGCGGAACAGGACGACGTCGTCGCCGTCGAACAGGATGGCCCGGACGCTGTGCCGTACGGAGGTCATGTGCGGCATCCTCTCGCGGACGGTCCGCCGTCCGCTGCGGAAGGAGGCCGAAATACGGTGAGGAGAGCTCTCCCCGCAGGGAGAGGTCACGTGAGAAGGGAATGCAGGGGCATGACCGAAATGACCTACCGGCGGCTGGGCGACTCGGGACTCGTGGTCTCGGCTCTCGGCCTCGGCGGCAACAACTTCGGCCGCAGGATCGACCTCGACGCCACGCGCGCCGTGGTCGACGCGGCGCTCGACGCCGGCGTCACGCTGATCGACACCGCGGACATCTACGGCGAGTCGGAGGCGCTGCTCGGCGAGGTGCTGAAGGGGCGGCGCGACCAGGTCGTCATCGCGACCAAGTTCGGCGGGGACGTGAACGGCGCCAACGGGCCCGACTGGGGCGCGCGGGCCTCGCGGCGGTACGTGCGCCTGGCGGTCGAGCGGTCCCTGCGCCGCCTCAAGACCGACTGGATCGACCTCTACCAGCTGCACTTCCCGGACCCGTCCACGCCGATCGAGGAGACCCTGTCGGTCCTCACAGACCTGGTGCGGGAGGGCAAGGTCCGCTACGTGGGCTCGTCCAACTTCGCGTCCTGGCAGGTCACCGACTCGGACTGGATCGCCCGCACCGGCGGCTTCGAGCGTTTCGTGAGCGCGCAGAACGAGTACAGCCTGCTCGACCGGGGCGTGGAGCGGGAGCTCGTCCCGGCGCTGCTGCACCACGGCGTCGGCCTGCTGCCGTACTTCCCGCTGGCCAACGGCCTGCTCACCGGCAAGTACCGGCGCGGGGAGGAGCCGCCGGCGGGCACCCGCCTCGCGGGCCGGCCGCAGTATCTGACCGACGCGCGGTTCGAGGTGGTGGAGCGGCTGCGGGAGTTCGCCGAGCGGCAGGGCGTGACCCTGCTGGACGTCGCGATCGGCGGCCTGCTCGCGCAGCCGGCCGTCTCCTCCGTGATCGCGGGGGCGACCCGGCCCGAGCAGATCAAGGCCAACGTCGCGGCGGCGGCGTGGCGACCGGACGAGGCGGCGCTGAAGGAGCTGAACGAGATCGCGAGCTGAGCATATGCACTTGCGGCTATATAGCTGAGCGGGTATGTTCGAGGGCGTGTCAGTGACCTTCGACGTACTCGCCGAGCCCGCCAGGCGGCGCATCCTCGACCTGCTGCTCGAACGTCCCCGCCTGGTCGGGGAGCTCACCGAGCGGCTCGGCCTGACCCAGCCCGGCACTTCCAAGCACCTCAAGGTGCTGCGGGAGGCCGGGCTGGTCCGTGTGCGCAGGGACGCCCAGCGCCGGTGGTACGAACTGTGCCCCGAGCCCCTCGCCGAGATCGACGCCTGGCTCGCGCCCTATCGGCGGCTGTGGTCGGACAGCTTCGACGCGCTGGAACGACACCTGGACGCGACTTCCGGCAACTCAGAGGAGACATCGTGAACGCGACGCTCGGCATGTTCGGCGAGCAGGCGGCCCTGCGCATGGAGCGCAGGCTGGCCCACCCTCCGGAGAAGGTCTGGCGGGCGGTCACCGAACCCGACCGGCTCGGCCAGTGGTTCCCGTTCACGGTCGTCGAGATGGACCTGCGGGTCGGCGGAAAGATCACGTTCGACGGCGGCGGCACGACGACGGACGCCGAGATCACCGAGCTCGACCCGCCCCGCCTGTTCGCCTTCGTCCAGCACGCGCCGCGGGAGATGCCGCGCGAGGGCGACAACGTCCTGCGCTTCGAGTTGCTGCCCGAGGAGGGCGGCTGCCTGCTCGTGTTCACCCAGGTCTTCCACGACCGGCCCGCCGCGGCGAGCTACGCGTCCGGCTGGCAGGTCTGCCTCGACGCCATGGACGCGATCGTCGGCGGCCGGCCCGCCGAGTGGCCCGAGGGGAACTTCGCCCACCTCCATGAGGCGTACGTGGAGGCGTTCGGACTGGCGGAGGGCTCGGCCGAGCGGCCGGGTGAGCGACTGGGTGAGCAGGCGGGCGGCGGATGGCGGGTGCGCTTCGAGCGGCAGCTCACCCGGCCGGTCGAGGAGGTCTGGGCGGCCGCCGGCGCGCCTGCCGCGACACCGGGGGCGCCGGTGCCCGGCGGCCTCGGTGAGGGGATCGTCACGGCCGTCGGGAAGCCCGCCGCGGAGCTTCCCGCGTACGTGGAGTCCGGCGAGCAGGGCAGGCACGTGCGCTGGGAACTGTCGCACGGCACCGGGCACGGCGCCCGGCTGGTCGTCACCGAGACCGGCCTGCCCGACCCCGACGGACCTCTGCGGGCATGGCGGGACCGGATAGAGGCGCTGGCGCGGCGGCTGCTCGCCTGAGCCAGGCGGGCGGGGCCGTCACCCGTCGAGCATCTCCAGAAGGCGGCGCAGGTGAGGCGGCACGTTGCGGAGCCGTACGGCGTCGTCCGCCGCAGGGCACGGAGTCAGCAGAGCTCGCAGCCCAGCCAGGTCGATGAACCGCAGGGCGCCCATGTCGACGGTGATCTCGCCGCGTTCGCTCTTCGCCTCGGCGAGCGCTTTCGCCACTGCGGCGCTGTTCGAGAGGTCGACCTCCCCGTCGAGGATCACCGACGAGTCCGCGGGAGACCACCTGATGCTGAGGTAGGTGTCCGTGTAGAGGACGCCGCAGTGGCCGCCGGCCGAATTCACGAAGCGCACCGGCGGGGCGAACCGGTGTATGGCGGGATATCCGCAGGTCGTGGGCACATGTTCTCGGAGCAGGACACGGTGAACGGCGTCACGGTCCCACCTCCTCGCTGGAAATGGAGATAATCACTGAGCGTTGCCGTCCGACAGCGCATCTGTCAATGGTTAGCCCAGTTAATATTCAACGAAGGTCAAAGACCCGACGCTTCTGGCCGGCGCTTGCGACCCACGCCACCGACCGACCAGACCGTGTCCTTCTGCGGTCGCAGCTCGCCGGGCTCCGGCCGCCATTCGGGCACCTGGACCAGGCCGGGCTCCACCATTTCCAGGTCGCCGAACAGCGGCAGGATCTCGGCCCGGGTGGGCAACCGCAGGCGGCCGTCGTCCTTGACCGCCCATTCGCCGGCGAACAGCAGGGCGAGCTTGTCGGTCACCTCCGGCCGGAGGTCGGAGATCGCGTGGCTGATGACCACATAACTGCCGGGCGCGATCGCCTCGCGCAGGCGTGCGGTGATGGCCATCGTGAGGTCGTCGTCGTTGATCGCCGCCAGAACCGAGACGAGCAGGACGCCCACGGGCTCGTCGAGGTCGACGAGCTCACGCAGCCGCGGATGCGTGAGGATCGCGTCGGGGTCGCGTACGTCGCCGTGGACCACCACGACGCGCTCGTTCTCCTCCACCAGCGCCTGGCCGTGGTTGACCACGACGGGGTCGTTGTCCACGTAGACAACGCGGGCGTCGGGGGCGCACTCCCGTGCGATCTCGTGCACGTTGCCCTGCGTCGGCAGGCCGCAGCCGATGTCGATGAACTGGCGGATCCCGGCAGCGGCCAGGAACCGTACGGTCCTGCGCAGGAACTTTCGCCCCTCGCGGCACATCAGGGGGAGCTCCGGCGCGATGAGCAGCGCCGCCTCCGCGGCCTCGCGGTCCGCGGCGAAATTGTCCTTCCCACCGAGCCAGTAGTCGTAGACCCGGGCCTCGTTGGGAACGGACGGGTCGAAACCCACAGGCTCGACCGGGGGGAAACCCGGCATGATCCTCCGTTCAGCCCTGATGACCGATATTACCGGTGCAACAGGTGCCTCAATGAGGATTCGGGGGCGTTCGGGACTGCGGCGCGGACGTCGCGATGCGGCCCGAGCCTTCTCGGGCGGCGGATCAGCAGTAGGCGGCGGCCTCTGCCGTGAAGCCGGCCCACACGGCCTTGCCCACGGGACGTAGCCGCGCCCAGCCCCACATGCGGCTGACTCCGGCGACCACCTGCAGGCCGCGCCCGGTCTCCGCGACGTAGTCGGGCTCGCGCAGCACCGGCGGGTCGTTGCTGGGGTCGGTGACCATGCACAGCAGCGCGCGGGACGAGCGGAACATCAACAGGCGCACCGGCAGGGGGTGGATGGCCTGGTGCCGCAGGCCGTGGCGCAGCGCGTTGGTGACCAGTTCGCAGACCGCGAGCGCGGCGTCGTCGGCGACGTCCTCCATGGACCAGGTCCGCAGCACCCCGGCGGTGAAGTGCCGCGCGGTGCGCGCGGCGAGACTCTCACGGTGGAACTCGTGCACGGCCACCTGGGGGACGCTGCACGGTTCTTCGCCGCAGGTCCACGGCCAGCGCTTGCCTTCCGGAAAGACCTGCTCAAGTGTGCCCAGCCAGGGGTCCCGGGCAACGCTATCGGCTTCTGCGAGGGAAGCGCGGTCTGTCCGATAACCAGTCATTGAGAGCCTTATGAGGTTGATGTCGACCATGTGGCGGGGATGACTCAGTAAGTCATACTGCTCCCATTGATGCTCCTGTGCAAGTACAGATGCACGTGCAAACGCACGAATGTCGTTGATTGGGCTGGGATTCCGAAACGAGGCGCCCGTGTCCGTGATCTACAACGGAATGCCCTCATCTCATCTGGGGCAGCAGGCCTGGCGCAAGAGCCGGCACAGCAATCCGAGCGGCAACTGCGTCGAGATCGCCGCGCTGCCCGACGGGCGGGTGGCCCTGCGCAACTCCCGGCACCCGGCCGGGCCGGCGCTGATCGTGCCTCTTCAGGACATGGCCGCATTCCTCCGCTCCGCGAAGGAGGGCGAATTCGACGACCTTCTCGGCGAAGTGGAGAAGTGATCGCGCCACTTGCGCGCCCCGAAGCGGCGGGTATCGTTAACGTGACGTAAACGTCGGTGCACCTCAAAGGACCCCATATGACTGCGGCCCCTACGGAGGGTGTGCCTCTCCCGCTCGACCTGGCGGCACGGTCACGTCGCAGCCCGACCGTCCTGCGCATCCTGCTCGGCACCCAGCTGCGACGGCTCCGCGAAAGCAGGCACATCCGCCTGGAGGAGGCCGGCCAGTCCATCCGCGCCTCCCACTCGAAGATCAGCCGGATGGAGCTCGGCCGCGTCGGATTCCGCCGCCGTGACGTCGCCGATCTCCTCACCCTGTACGGCGTCACCGACGAGAGCGAGCGGGAGGCGCTGCTCTCGCTCGTCGCCCAGGCCAACGCGCACGGCTGGTGGCACAAGTACGACGACGTCCTGCCCTCCTGGTTCGAGGCGTACGTCGGCCTGGAGCAGGCCGCGAGCGCGATCCGCTGTTATGAGGTGCAGTTCGTGCCCGGGCTGCTGCAGGCCCCCGAGTACGCGGAAGCGGTCGTGCGGCTCGGCCATCCCGACGCGTCGGACGAGGAGGTCGAGCGCCGCGTCCGGCTGCGGATGGACCGCCAGGAGGTGCTGGTCCGGCCGGATCCGCCCGTTCTGTGGGCGGTGATCGACGAGGCCGTGCTGCGACGTCCGGTGGGCGGGGCCGAGGTGATGCGGGCCCAGATCGAGTACCTGCTCGAGATGATCACCCTGCCGCGTGTAACGCTCCAAATCATTCCGTTCAGCGCCGGCGGGCACGCCGCCGCCGGCGGGCCGTTCAGCATCCTGCGCTTCGCGGGGGTCGGCCTGCCCGACGTCGTCTACCTCGAACAGCTCACCAGCGCCATCTACCTGGAGAAGCGGGAGGACATCGACCGCTATCTCGCAGTCATGGAGCGACTGTGCATCCAGGCCAGACCGGCCTCGGAGACCAAGCGGATGCTGCGGCAGCTCATGACGGAACTGTGACGATGCGCTAGCGTCACGTGCGCACCTCGCTGCCGCACGCCCGCAGGAGACGATGGCGCAAGCCGTACCCGAAAATACGTGTCAGGTGCGCGTGGGCGGTAAATGGAGTACTACCACACCGTGGGGCAAGCAGGAGGGCGGTGAGAACCTTGGCGGGTAGCCTGCTCAGCCTGGAATTCGACCGAAGTTCGGTAACCAGGGTGCGGCATCTCGTCATGGTGTCGGCGCAGGAGGCCGGACTCGAGGGCGTGGCCCTGGAGGACTTCGTGCTCGCGGTGCACGAGGCGGTCACCAACGCCGTCCGGTATGGCTCGCCGCCGCGCGGGATCGCCATGTGGCGTGAGGCGGGAATGTTGGTGGCTGAGATCACCGACAAAGGTCCCGGCATACCCGACGATGTACTGGAGCGCGAGCAGACGGTGACGCGGTTCGACTTCGGGGGACGCGGACTGTGGCTCATGAACCGCCTGGCCGACCTCGTCGTTCGTACGGGGGCCGAGGGAACGACGATCCGCCTCTGCATGACGGTTTCTTGATCGACTTCTGACTTCCGCTGAGAGCGGAGCACGGGCCGCCTGACCGAAACCAGGCCTCCCCATCTCGCCGAACCTCGTCTGCGCACATGGTTAGCGCCGTTATGAGCTGGGCACTTCTGATCTCGCCGCCCTGCCGCCAGGGTCGGACGGCAGACAGGTAGGGCGGGCCGTAATCATTATTTTGGTGCACCGGAATTTCGGGCAATCCGGGTCGGGCGCCGAAGCCTTGCTAGGCTGCAGGGAACCGTAGAACCGGGCGTTGTCTCACCCGGCAGGTGAGACCGTCGAGAAGTGGGGTCACACCGTGAAGAAGCTGCTTGTTCTCGCTCTGGTCGCCGTCGGCGGGCTTCTGGTCTGGCGCAAGGTGCAGGCCGACCGCGCCGAGCTCGACCTGTGGACCGAGGCCACCGGCAGCGAGAACTGACCACCAGGGATGGTGCTTGATCGTGGCAAGGGTACGGGAATGAGCCCCGTGAAGCTGGCCTGTCTTGACTTGGCCGGGACCACGATCGGTGACATCGACATGGTGGAACGGGCGTTCGCCGAGGCGATCGCCACGCAGGGCATCGTCCCCGGGACCAGTGCCTATGCCCGTGCCATGGTGCATGTGCACAGGTCTCGGGGATGTCCCAAAATCGAGGTCTTCCGGGGCATCTTCCCCGGCAACGAGGCCCAGGCGCAGGCGGCGAACCTGACCTTCGAGCGCTCCTACGAGGGAGCCATCGAACGGGCCGGGCTCGTGCCGCTGCCGGGGGCCGTCGAGGCCATCGCGAAGCTGCGCGACGCGGGCCTGAAAATCGCTCTGATCACCGGATTCAGCCGGGCGACCCTGGGACGGGTGCTGAGCAGCCTCACCTGGGTCGACATGCTGGATCTCGCGCTGTGTCCCGAAGATGCCGGACGCGGCCGTCCCTACCCCGACATGGTGCTCACCGCCGTCCTGCGTTCCGGTGTCGACGACGTACGGCAGGTCGCCGTGGCGGGCGACTCCGAGAGCGACATGCTGTGCGGCCGGCGCGCGGGCGCCTCGATCGTCGCCGGAGTGCTCACCGGCGTCCACAGCAAGGATCGGCTGCTCGGTGGCGGCGCGACGCACATCATCGAATCCGTCGCCGACTTCCCCGGGCTCGTCCTCGGCAACGAGGTCGACGCCTCGCCCGTGGCCACCTCGGCCACCTGATCGCCGTTCGTCTTCCTACGGGTCCTCCCGGCACGGGAAGCCGCGCGGGCGGCACGGCGGTATCGAGTGGCGCTCGGGTGCGGGCTGTTGCTACGGTGTACGCACCGGCGGCCTGTGGATCTGCCCATATGCGCAGTTCGCACCCGTCAGGGGGCCTTAGCTCAGCTGGCAGAGCGCCTGCTTTGCAAGCAGGAAGTCAGGGGTTCGAATCCCCTAGGCTCCACCTGGTAAAATACCCCGTCTCCATGATCGGAAGCGGGGTGTGGGTGACCAACTGGGTGACTAAGCCTAGGGTTGAGCCATGCTCATGCCCCTCTATCCGCTGAAGACCGCGCGATTGCTACTTAGGCCGTACACCTTCGACGACTTCGACGCATTCCACGACATCCAGTCACGGGACGACGTGACGCGCTACCTTCGCTCTGATAACCGCGATCGTGAAGAGGCGCGCCAGGAGCTGACCAAACTGATCGGGTTGGAGGCGCTCCGCGAGGAAGGTGACAAGCTGGTCCTCGCGGTCGAACTGCCGGCGACCGGCACCCTGATCGGTGATGTCGGGCTCTTCTGGACGAGTCGTGAACACCGGCAGGGCGAGATCGGCTACATCTTCCATCCCGACCACAGCGGCAAGGGGTACGCGACGGAGGCGGCGACGGAGATGCTGCGGCTGGGGTTTGAGGTCCTCGGCCTGCACCGCATCGCCGGAAGTATCGACGCGCGCAACGACGCGTCGGCCCGGGTCCTCCAACGCCTTGGCATGCGGCGTGAGGCCCACTTCGTCCAGAACGAGATGATTAAGGGAGAATGGACCGACGAAGTCGTCTACGCGATGCTCAACGACGAATGGCGGGCCCGGGAGAAGGCCTAACTAAGCCTCTTGTTCACCTCGGGAGATTTCATCCATCGCCGTCGCACCCTCCTGCATCACGGGGCGAATCTGGCGGCGATAGACCGTCTCAGTGACCACGGTCCTCGCGCGAGGCTGTCGAGCTGCTTGGCCACCTGGTGCTGTCGCCTGTCGCGCGTGCTTATCCCGCTCTGAGAAATTGCTCAAAGGCTTCCCGTGCCAGCGCGGACACACTCTTGCCCTCTTGCTCGGCGCGGGCCCTCGCGCGTTCACGCAACTCCTCGGGGAGTCTGAAGGAGACCCTTGGGGAATGGGTGCTATCGCCTGTGAGCGATGGACGTCCGGGGCGATTGGTCGGCACGGGTACGCGGCCTTCGTCGATCGCGCGGTGGACGTCGCCGATTGCGTCCCGTACGTACTCGTCCGTGATCAGGTTGCCTTTGGCGTCGTAGATCTCTTCGGAGTCGCTGTCGATATCGGAGTCGTGGTCCAGGGCCAGTTCGATGTCTTCGGGTGGCCAGGCTGCCTCGTGCTCAGTCATGGCGTCCTTCTCCGTAGCGCGGTCGGCATCACGTGGATGATCACTAGAGCTTTGTCGGTGAGGATGCCGATCACCTCCAGCTCTATGCCCCGATCGTCGGGGCCGATCCAGACCCATCGATCCTCCAATGTCGGGTCTCTAGCCGGCACGATCACTGGGGGCCCAGATCGGACAACATGCATGGCATGCGCCTGCCCGATGCGGTGCCTCCTCGCTGACCGGTAGAAGCGCAACTTCTTCATTCCCATATTATGTCGGACACAACCCTTGTAGGTAGGGGGTTCCGGTCTACAGCGAGCCGACCAGCGAAACGGCGGTTGCCTCCTGGGCGTCGGCGGCTATGAAGAGGTCGGGGTGGATCAGAGGGCGCCCGTGCCCACCGACAGGTCGCGAGCCCGATCTCCGGGCCATTAGCGGGCCATTAAGGGCGGTCAACAGGGGGTACTCGCGGTCACCCGTGGACTGCCTCTCGCCGAGGTCGGAGCCGTTGTCCCTGGTGATCAGGCCGATTTGCAAGCAGGAAGTCAGGGGGTTCGAATCCCGTAGGCTCCACCCACTCGAAAGCCCAGGCCAGGGTTCCTTTTCCCCGCCTGGGCTTTGATCACTAGCCAGTCTTTACGCTCTTTTGCGCCCGTTGTATGTGCCCGATCCGCTCACGAGTTGTCCTACCTAGGCTGGGAGCAGGGTAAGTGCGGGCACGTGTACGGGGCGGATCACTGAGAAGTCGCGGATGTCGATGGTCATCACTTCGGTGACTCGCATCCGCTCCGCCACGGCTACTACTGAGGCGTCGGCGGCACCCAATGGAAGATCGTGGTAGCGCTCGATGAGGACTGCGATTCTTGAGAGGTCGGGCTCACTGAGATCGACCAGCTGAAACCAGCCGGACTCAAGTAGCCGAAGGAAGGCTGCCTCTGCTTTGGCGCCACCGAGCTTGCCGAGCATATAGCAGCTCTCGCCAGCAACGAAGCTGGGGACGAGCAGTGGCCGGTTGGCTTCCCGAAGACGGATGAACTCTCGTATGCAGCGTTCGTGGTTCTTGTCGTCCTGAAAAGTAGCGGCCACAATCGGGCCCGTATCAACGACGATCACGCCTCGCGTCCGTAGCCCTCAACGAGAATTTCTTCCACCTGCTCGGATGCGTCGCTCCTGCCGGCGCGGAAGGCGCCGAAGAGCGTGGGCAGACCATCAGGGCCAAGATCCGGGTTCTCTGTGCGTGAGTGGACCAGTTGGAGGAGTCGCGCGCGCTCCTCACGCACCTGATCCGGCCGGAGTTGGTCGATCAGTCGGTGAAGATCCTCGTACTCTTCCAGCGGCGCCGTCATGTCTCCGAGTCTACGTGTCGCATGTGATCGTTTCCGCAGGTGCGGCTAATGCCTGAACCGAGCTTCCCCGGGCAGGGCGCGAACGTACGACCGACCCGCTGCTCTCGGTGACTCTGTGGGGGGCGGACATGCATGGCCACGTCGCGAGCGTGATCGCCGGGTCAGTAGCGGGCCATTAGGGGCGGTCAACAGGGGGTACTCACGGTCACTCGTGGACTGCTTCTCGCCCAGGTCGAGGCCGTGCCCCTGGTGATCAGGCCGATTTGCAAGCAGGAAGTCAGGGGTTCAACTCCCTAGGCTTCGTCAGCCAAAACGCCGCTTCTTCGCTCACGGGAAGCGGCGTTCGTGCCATCAGCTCTTGCCGCATCGTGCTCCGCCTCAACTTGCGCGCTCAGCGCATCGGCGACCTTCCGGATCATCATCACGCGTGGCGTGCTGGTAGATGAGCGCTGCTCGGTCGCTGTCGTGCCACATTCGGGCCTCGAGGTCGGCCAGGCTCGCGCCCGACTGCGCGGCGAGTGTGTTGCCGGTGTGCCGAAGGTCGTGGAAGTGCAGGCCCTTGACGCCCATCTCCTTGAGCGCTTCCGCCCACTTGGCCTCTCGCCGGAAGTTGCCGCCGCGCAGGTAACCGCCTCGCTCGCCGAGAAAGACGAACGCCTCGTCGGCCTGGCCGACGAACTCGGCACGGTGCTCGGTGAGCGCGGGGACGATCGCCGAGGGGATGCTGACGGTGCGATTGCCGGCCTGCGACTTGGGCGGTGCCAGCACCATTTTCTCCGCCATCCAGGTCGATGAGCTGTTCCCGCAGGCGGTTCGTACGTGCGTTGATGTCGATGTCCGAGCGCCGCAGCGCGATGCCCGGTTGAGCGAGTTGCCGTACCTACGGTGGTACCGATCCGGAGCGCCGTTTCTGATGGTCAGCCAAATTTGCTGGATGCTCTTCATCCTGGTCGGCGGCCGGGCCCGCGGGTGACTCGGAGCCGGTTCACCGCCTCGATGACGGGCGCCGCGCCGTCCTCTGCCGAGACCCGGACCGACAGGGCCTGGGCGCGCTGCCGGTAGGCCGGGTCGGTTACCGCGCTGGTGAGCGCGGCGGCCAGCCGTGCGGGCGTCAGGCGGCGGAACGGGATCGCGGCCGGAGCCACGCCGAGTGCCGTCAGCCTGGACGCCCAGAACGGCTGGTCGTTCATCACCGGCACGGCCACGGCGGGCACGCCCGCCCGGACCCCGGCCCCGGTGGTGCCGCTGCCGCAGTGGTGGGCGACGGCGGCCATACGAGGAAAAAGCCAATCGTGCGGTACGTCGCCGACCGCCAGTACGTCGTCGGAGATGTGTCCCCGCAGGCCCGTCTGCAGCACGCCTCGCAACCCGGCCCGCCGCAGCGCCTGCACGGCCAGATCCGTGTACTGCTCGGCCCGCGTGCCCGCCAGGCTGCCGAAGCCGACGAAGACCGGGGTGGGCCCCGACGCGAGGAAGTCGCGCAGCACCGGATCCGGCCGCCAGTCCCGCGGCTGGAGCGGCCACCAGTAACCCGTGATCTCCAGCCCGGGCCGCCAGTCGGCCGGGCGCGGCAGCACCAGCGGGCTGACCCCGTGGAAGACCGGCCAGTGTGTGCTCTCCCGGCGCCGGTAGAGGTCGCGCGGGGTCATCGGGGGCAGCCCAAGCCGGGCCCGCATCTTCGCGCTCATCCCGGCGATCAGCGGGCCGGCGGCGGGCACCTCGAACGCGAGCCGGGCCGCCCTGCGGTTCCCCCACCGCCCGAGCGACCCCTGGAACAGGCTCATGACCGGCGGGAATTCACCCGTGGGGTCTATCGGCTGCAGGTGCACGCCCATGCTCGGCACGCCCATCGCCTCGGCGACGTGAGAGCCCTGCGCGCCCGCCACGCCCAGCAGGAGCAGGTCCGCCTCCTGCTGCTCGGCGATCCGAGTCAGCCCGTCCATGAGCTGCTCGCTGTACTCCTTGAACGCGCCGATGGAGATGCGGCCGGTCAGTGCGGAGAGCGGATCTCCGGGAAGCGGCAGATGCTCCAGGCCCGCGTCAGTCACTGATTCCGCGTACGGCTCGTGGGCGGCGATGGCCACCTCATGCCCGGCCTCGCGTAAGCGCACCCCCAACCCCGCGTACGGTGCCACGTCCCCCCGCGTACCGACTCCTATGATCAGAACCCGCATCCACGTCACCACCTGTCTCGGTTTGTCATGCAGTCGCATGGTAAAACGGGGCAGTAAGCTTTTACCATGCACTCGCATGAGAAAGTGGTGGGCCGTGCCGAAGATCGTCGACCATGACGACCGGCGACGGCACATCGCCGAGGCCGTGCACCGCATCATCCACGACAGGGGCATGGAGAGCGTCAGCCTGAGGGAGGTCGCCGCCGAGGCCGGAATGTCCATGGGCGCGGTGCAGTACTACGTCACGACGAAGAACCAGATGCTGCTGCTGGCACTGGAACACATCGGGATGTGGATCGGCAATCGGGTGGCAGCCGTGGCCGCGCGCCGGTCCACGCCGCTCGACCTGCTGCGAGACACCGTGCTGGAGCTGTTGCCGCTGGACGACGAGCGCGGCTACCTGAACCGCGTCGGACTGGCGTTCCAGGCGAGCTCGGTGGTGGACGACCACCAGGCGGTGGCGATGCGAATGGGGTACTCGCACCTGCTGTCCTTCTTCGCCGAGCAGATCAGGGCCGCCCAGGCCGCCGGGCAACTCGCCGCCCACCTGGATGCCGCCAAGGAGGCGAGCATCCTGTACGCCTTCGCCCAGGGCATCGTGAACGCCACCCTGGTCGGGCACTACACGCCCAATGAGGTCGCGGCGTTGCTCGACTACCACCTGGCGCGGCTCCGCGCGGGGTGACGGGCCGTAGCGGGAATCCTCGGCCGGCCCACGCCGTAGCCGACCAATGGGCTGCGTACCTGCCGAGGCCGGCCGCCCCGTCGCCTGATGCACGTACGGCTTGACCTTCAACCCCTCGAACTCGCCCGGCGCCGGCGGCACATCCTTACCGCCTTCTGCGCGGCTTGAGCGAGGAGTCGGCGTCTACTGCCGCGGTCACCGGCCAGTCCGCTACGAGAACTGTCCAGGGGAGAGACGCCTCGCCCGAGCGGGGAGGCGATCGCGTGGTTCAGCCCATGAAGGGCTTGAAGATGGAGACCACCTTTGTGACAGCACGGTCGGCGTCCCCGTCCGCGATCGCCTCGACCAGCTCGTGATGGTGGCGGTGTGCCGCGTCCTCGTCTTCGCTCTTCTCGTCGCGCATGTGGGCGGCGAAGATGTCGAGCATGCTGGAGTACAGCTTGACGTAGAGAGGGTTGTGCGTCGCTGCCACGATCGCGTGGTGCAGGGCGAGGTCCGCGCCCGCTCGCAGGTCGGGATCGTCGGTCGACCAGCTCTCTTCCCGAGAGTCGCGCAGCTCCCGCAGCAGTTCGACGTCGGCATCCGAGCGGTTCAGCGCGGCCAGTGCCGCCGCAGCGCTGTCAAGGGCAAGGCGTAGTTCCAGGTAGTGGCGACGGGTGCCACCGGCGAGCTGACGTTCAAGAGTGCCTGTCAGCTCGGAGCTGGAGATGACGAAGGTGCCGCGGCCCTGCTCACGGCGCAGCAGGCCTGCGTGCACCAGCGACTGCACCGCCTCGCGCACCGTGTTCCGGCCGATCCCGAACTCCGACACCAGTGCGGCCTCGGTCGGTATCCGTTCACCGACCGGCCAGCGTCCAGAGGCCACCTCCTCGCGGAAGCGCTCGGCAGCCTGATCGATGAGTCCCACTCGACGCATCGGCTGTCGCGTGCCAGACTCTTCGTGAGTCATCCCATAATCCCATCATCTGCTGACCTTCTACCGGAGTATAACGTGACATCGCTCTCCTCACCGGTCGTTCCGTTACGCCGTGGGCGCCTGACCTTGTTGGCCGGGTTCGCCATCGCCCTGACAGCGGTCAACCTGCGAACCGCCGTGACCGGGTTCACTCCGCTCCTGGAGATCATCGGATCCGATCTCGGCTTCGGGGTGACGCTGTCCGGTCTGCTCGGCACCGTGCCGGCGGCGTCCTTCGGCATCTTCGGATTTCTCGCCCCAGCGGTGACGAAGAAGTTCGGACTCGAGCGCACGGCCACTGTGGCGCTGGGCCTGACGGCTCTGTCGCTCCTGATGCGTGCCTTCTCCCCAACGCCCTCGTTGCTGGTCCTTTCGACCGTGCTGGCGCTGGCCGGAATCGGGGCCGCGAACGTCGTGATCGTTCCGTTGGTGAAGGCCTGGTTCGCGGATCGACTGGCCATGGGGACCTCGCTTTACCTGATCCTCCTGCAGGCGGGCCAGTTCATCGCCCCGCTCCTCGCGGTCCCGGTCGCGGAAGCGGCGACGTGGCGGCTCTCGGTAGGCATCTGGGCGGGACCGGCTGCTGTGGCCGCTGTGGTCTGGCTCGTCCTGGCAGTCAGGCTGCCCGCCGATCATCACGCGCCCGCGGCCGTGACGGCGACCGATGCGAGGCCGAGGATCAGCCGATCATCGACCGCCTGGGGCCTGGTGATCCTCTTCGCGATGATGTCGCTGTCCAACTACGCGATCATCACCTGGGTCCCGGCGGTGCTCACCGACGCAGGAGGCAGCGCGACTCTGGGCGGCTCCATGGTCGCGCTCTACTCGGTATGGGGCATGCTCGCGGCTCTGGTGGTTCCACAGCTGGCCACGCGCATGACGAACCCGTTCGTCGTGGTCGTCGGATGCGCGATCTTCCTGGTGGCGGGATACCTGGGCCTGCTCCTGTCGCCGCTCGACGGCACGCTGATCTGGGTGTGTGCGCTGGGAATCGGGGTGAGCACCTTCCCGCTCTGCATGACCCTCATCAACCGTCGAACCAAGAGCCCGCAGACGGCCTCTGCCGTGTCGGGATTCGTGCAAGGCATCGGCTATGGGCTGGCGTGCTTGGGCCCGATCGGTCTGGGCCTTCTGCGCGAGGCGACCGGATCATGGTCGATCCCGCTCCTGGTGCTCGCCGCGAGCGCCATCCCCGGGATGATCGCCGGCTGGTTCGCTTGCCGTCCTCGCTTCGTGGAGGACTCTGCGCCACAGCCGACGAAGCGCGAGGCTGACCAGCTGCCGCGATAAGGGTCATGCATCGTGCGAGTTGCACGATTTCATCGTCGGGCATCGCCTGATAACGCTCGGCAGAGATAAGACACGACGGCTGGGCTCCACGCATTCACAGGCCACCTCCCATGATCCGGAGGTGGCCTTTGCGGTCTCGTACGGCAACGAGCCACGGCAACCGCTATGAATCCGATCGCAGTGGGGGAAAGACGGCCGGGCCGAAGCCCGAAGTCTATTCGGGGTGCGACGACAGATCGCGCTCAGGCAGACTGCGCGGATGAGCGCGCCCACGCCTGCATCGCCGCAGGAGCAAGCCCTTCGCCATGTCGAGGCCCGGTCGTCAGGGGATCCGCTCGACCCTCGGTCGCGTGTGACCCTCAACTTCCACCCCGACCGCTCGGCCGGCGGCCGGCAGATCCTGCTCCGGCTGGCCGACGACGGCGTCTACCTGTCGCAGTTCGTCACCGGAACAAGCAACGGGGGACTCACGGCTCACCCCGGCGGCGACCGGTGGCGCTGGGAAAGCAGGATCTTCGGTGGAGCGTACGACCACGCACCTGCAGAGGAGCGCCCCGTCTACGGCGCGCTGAACTTCCGACGCAGGTCCATCGGCGCCGCGCCACGGTTCGGCTCCGCCCACTTCAGGCTGACGGCCGAGGCTCTTCGCCGAGCCACGTTCTGCTACCCGGACAGCTTTTTCGAGCCTTCGGCGTTCGGTGTCGCGTCCCGCATGGCGCTGATCGAGCTGGCCGAGGCTGACGACCCGGACCTCCTGGACGACTACATCGAGGCTCAGGTGCACGGGCCGGTCAGGCTCGACCGGGACGTGGAGGCCCTGGTCCTCGATCCCAGCTATCGCGGCACGGCTGTGGAGGCCGCGGCCCGCCGGCTTCCATGCCCGGTGGAATGGCATTCCGGATTCCGCCTCACGATCGAGCATCTGCGCCGCCACCCGAACTACCGGGGGCAGGAGTACGTAGCGCTCGGCGCCGAGATCGCGGTCGACGGCCTGCTCGATCCGCGGATCATCGGAGACGCTGCCCGCACCGGGCGTTACGACGTGCAGGCACTGAAGAAGGTCTGGCACTGCGTGGCGCGCTTCGGCTCGTCTCTGCCCCCGGCTGGTGAGATTCCAGACCCCCACCGGCCCGCGGGGCGAGGGGCGGCCGGCGTGGCCTGCGGTGCCGGGTGATGGGCACCGCAGGCCACAGGTGCGGGCTAGCTGTTCCAGGTCCACTTCTGGTTGGTGCCGCCGTGGCAGGCATACAGCTGGATCTTGGTGCCGTTGCCGGTGCCCTGCCCGGTGGCGTCCAGGCACAGCCCGGACTGGACGCCCTGGATGGAGCCGTCGGAGTTGACGCGCCACTTCTGGTTGTCGCCGCCCCAGCAGCTGTAGATCTGCACCTTGGCGCCGTTGCCGGTGCCGGCCGCGTCCAGGCACTTGTTGCCGTACACGCGGATCTCGCCCGCTGAGGTGGAGGACCAGGTCTGGTTGGTCTGGCCGTTGCAGTCCCACAGCTGCACCTGGGTGCCGTCGGCGGTGCTCGCGCCGGGCACGTCCAGGCAGCGGCCGGAGGCCACGCCCTTGACCGACCCGCTACCGCCACCGGGGGTCGGAGTCGCGGTCGGGCTGGGGGTCGGGCTGCCGCCGGGTGACGGGGAGGGGCTGCCGTCGCCGAGCGTGAGGTTCTTCTGCTGGACCTGCCACTGGGTGTTGCACAGGCCGCAGTTGGAGCCGACGAAGTTGGCGCCGGCCGTCGTGTCACCCTTCAGCCGCCACTTGAGGTACAGCACCGCCACACGGCCGAACTCGCCGCCGTTGGTCTGCGTGTAGGTGCCACCGTGCCCGACGTTCAGGTTGCCCATGAACGCGGGCAGCCCCGCCGGCAACTTGCCCCAGTCGTCCATGGCGTTGGGGTAGGCGATGTCACTGGGACCGCCGATGAAGTAGGCGATCGGCTTCGTCAGCCGGCGGAGCTGGTAGTCGTCGGAGTCGTTCAGCAATCCGCTGCTGAAGATGGTGGTCGTGGTGACACGTGAGTCGTTCGAAACGGCGTAGGCCTCCAGCCCGCCGCAGGACCAGCCTCCTACGGCGATCTTGCCGGTGTCGATCCTGCCGTTGTATTTGCTGCCCTGGCGGCTGTTCTCCGCGACTGCCCAGTCGATGGACTGGGTGAGCATCTGGGACGTCGTCGATCCGGAGCCGTTCGGGCTGCCGCTGGCGATGACCAGGAACCCATGTGAGGCGATCTCGCGGAGGAAGGGCAGCTGCCCCGTCCCGTCGGCGGAGCAGCCTCCGTTCCCCCATACGAAGATGGGGAGTTTTTCGGACGGAAGGGTGTTGGGCCGGTAGATGGTGTGGTTGGGCAGGCTGGTGGAGGTCTCGTAATCAGCCGGGTAAGGGCCCGAGCCGCCGACCGCCGCGGCGGCCGGCTGCGTGGTCAGCGCCACTATGCCGGCGCAGACCGGGGCGACCGCGGCCACCACTAATGCGCTGATGATCGAGCGTTTTCTCATTTCGCCCTCCGACGGTGTCACGACGGCGCTTCGCGCCCGAATCTGGAGATTGATGTGGCGAACAATCGACTGCGCGTTGCGCCCGTGTCAGGCGAAACGAGCCGATGAGAGCAGCGTGCAGTTACTATCACTGCGGTAACAAAAAGTGTCAAGCAACGGCATTCGGTCGGTCGGCCGGCACGCGTACGGACCGGTGACGCTCCTGCCTCATCCGGATCCGGGCGTGGGCCGCCCGGCCATCGGGAGGGCGCAACCGGTCCTGCCAGGCGCCGGGCGGACGGACCGGCGCCGAGGACTTCGCGGCAGGTCACGATGCCCGGCCGGACTGACGCTCCGGCGGGATCTCGCCGGTGGCGGGTCAGTCGAGAAGCCACGCGCGGCAGCGGGCACGAAACGCGTCCCGGCGTACGGGCGGCCGCTCGGGCGCGTGAAAGTTTCTTCAGCCGCCCCCGCCGACGAAGGTCGCAACGGGGTCCTCCGATGCCTGGAAGTGGGTGATCCATGACGCGGCGTCCGGCCAGTACGGCGTCGCGACCTCGACGAGCCGCGCCTCGGCGAGCGAGCCCAGCGCGGAATGGATCTCCAGCATGAGTTCCCTGGCGGCCTGGCGGGGCCATGGCACCGGCAGGAGGTGCTCGGGGAGGTTCGGGTCGATGTCCGGGAACTTCCGCCAGGAGTCCATGACGGAGGTCCGCACCACCAGCGCCCGGGTCGCGTCGATCTCCCCGTTGCGGACGGCCACTCGCAGGTCCGAGTACTGCGCGAGGAAAGCCTCGTAGGCCGAGGCGAGGCCGGCCAGGTCGTAGGCGGCGGCCGGACCGTGCGGGCCGGTCTCCTCGGCGAATCGCGTGTTCATCACCGACCATCGAGCGCCGTCGACGTCGTCGAGGATGTCACGCAGCGCCTGGGTCACCGGGCCTGAGTCGGATCCAGGCCGGATCCACACGCTGTCGTACAACCGCGCGAAACCCAGCGCCCCCAGAGCCTTGCGGACCGCGTGTCGTGGGGCCTGACCGGACTGGGCCTGGCCCGACTGGGGGATCGAGAAGGAAACCGTCACCCAGTCGCCGGTCCATCGCGGCGGGCGTGCGCCGAAGCTCAGGAAGTGATCCATCCGTACGCGATGCCTGGCGATCGCCTGAGGCGTGAGGTGGTAGACGGGCGGCCGTCCTGATCCCCGTACGGCGATCAGCCCTCGCTTGGTCAGCCGGGACAGCGCGGCCCGCGCGCTGGGCTCGCTGATGCCGAACTCCCTGAGCATCGCGACCACCGCCATCGAGGGAAGGCTCGCGTCGGCGGAGTCGAGGTACTCACCGAGCAAGGTCGTCAGCAGGTGCTGCGGGTTGGGGCCGGCCTGGGCCCGTGGGGCTCCGTCATCGTCGCGAGGTACGTGGACACTCACGTCATCAGCTTGCCTCACGACGACGCCCCTGCCGCACGGGTACGCGATCGCGCGGCGGCTCTGTCACCCCCCTGAGGGCGATCGCCGAGCCGCCGGGGCGTCATGCCCTATAAGGGCGCGTTCCCTGATCCAGGGCAGGCCGCCTCCGCCGTGCAGGTGGAGGGGGCGCGGTGTGTTCCAGGGGCGGATGTGGTCCAGGGGAACCCCCGCGGGCGCCGTCCGAAACATAAAACTACCGGTCCGATTGTTTCAGACACTTCACCGGGAAAATATTGACGCTCAGGTGAACGGAGGCCTAGTGTCCTGGAGCAATGATCCACATGACACTCCGAAAGTTTCGTACTCAATGGTGATGTCAGAAGGCTCTGTAAACGAAAGACCAGGTCGGCATGGCGGTGCTGAACCTGTCGGGCACGTGCGAACCGAAGCCTGAAGCGGCACGGCGCCGTCGCCGCCCTACACGCGTAGGAGGCGTCCGCAGAGCGCAGCGCATCCTCCCGGTGCCGGACCGCACATCACGTCCCTGACCACACCGAGCGAAAAGAGGTCGCCGTGAAGTTACGCAACGTCTCAGCGGTCGTGTTCGCCGCTACCGCGGCCCTCAGCATGGCAGCGTGCTCAGGCTCGTCGTCCGGGACTTCCTCCGGCGGGTCCGACGGCAAGTCGTTCGAGTTCTGGTCGTTCACCGGGATCGACGCGAAGGGGTCCGCCGCCGAGTACAAGGCGAAGAGGCCGGACATCCAGATCAAGCTGACCGAGGTGGGGAACGCGCAGGAGACGGCGCAGGCGCTCACGACGGCGCTGGCCGGCGGCAAGGTGCCCGATCTGGTGCTGATCCAGGGCGACGACCTGCCCAAGTTCGTCCAGCAGCCGCAGAACTTCGTCGACCTGCGCACGATGGGCGCCGACAAGATCAAGGGCGACTACCTCGACTGGGTGATCAGCCAGCCCACGGCCAAGGACGGTTCGATCATCGGCATCCCGACCGACGTCGGCGGCATGGCCATCGCCTACCGCGCCGACCTGTTCAAGAAGGCCGGGCTGCCGACGGACCGCGAGGAGGTCAGCAAGCTCTGGCCGACCTGGGACGCCTTCATCGAGACCGGCAAGAAGTACACGGCGGCCACCGGCAAGGCGTTCGTCGACAACGCCGGCGGGAGCATCTACTCGCAGGTGGTCAACCAGGGGCAGGAGAAGTACTACGACCCCGCGGGCAATCTGGTGTACGAACGGAGCCCCCAGGTCAAGTCCGCCTTCGACCTGGCGCTCAAGGCCGTGGCCGCCGGGATCACCGCCAAGCAGAGCACCTTCACCGAGGGCTGGAGCGCCGCGATGAAGAAGGGGGACTTCGCCGTCATCGCCGCACCGGTCTGGATGCTCGGCTCCATCCGCGACAACGCCCCCGACACCACGGGCAATTGGGACATCGCCACGATCCCCGGCGGCTCGGGCAACTGGGGCGGCAGCTTCCTCGCCATCCCCAAGGGCGCCAAGAACCCGAAGGCCGCCTGGGACTACATCGCCGCCACACAGTCGCCGCAGGGCCAGCTCGACCACTTCTCGAAGGCCAGGTCGCTGCCCGCGACCCCGTCGGTCTACAAGGACCCGAAGCTCACCTCCGCCAAGGACGAGTTCTTCTCCGGCGCGCCGATCGGCACGATCTACACCGACTCTCTGCTTGGCCTGAAGCCGTTCCTCATCGGGCCCGACAGCACCACGATCGGTATTGAGTTCACGAACGCCATCACCAACGTCGAGCAGGGCAAGGGTGATCCCGCGAAGGCGTGGGACGCGGCGGTGACCAACATCAAGAACGCGATCGGCGGCTAGGACCCTTCACGAGCGCCGCCGGCGCGGGCCGTCCTCACGGCACGGCGCCGGCGGCGGGGAAGCGAGCAGACCGTGACGACGAGCATCACCCCCACCAAGGCGGGACTGCCCCCCGCCCCGCCGGTGGAGGCGGCGCGGCGCGGTTTCACCGAGATCATCGCCCCCTACGCCTACATCGCCCCGTTCTTCGTGCTCTTCGCGGTGTTCGGCCTCATCCCGCTGCTGTTCACCTTCTACGTGGCGCTGTTCGACTGGAACCCGATCGGCGAGCACGTGTTCGTCGGCATGGACAACTTCAGCCGGCTGGTCGGGGACGTGCGGTTCTGGAACGCGGCGCGCAACACCGTGAGCATCTGGCTGCTTTCCACCGTGCCGCAGTTGCTGATCGCGCTGGTGCTCGCGCACATGCTCAACCACGTACGGCTGCGCCTCGCTGTGTTCTTCCGCATGACGATGCTCGTGCCGTACATCACCTCGGTGGCCGCCACGGCCATCGTGTTCGCCCAGATGTTCGACCGTGACTACGGGTTGCTGAACTGGCTGCTCAGCCTGGTGGGCTTCGAGCACATCGACTTCATCCAGTCGGTGACGGGGAGCCATGTGCTGATCGCCGTCATGGTGACCTGGCGGTGGTTCGGTTACACGGCGCTGCTCTACCTGGCCTCCCTGCAGGCCGTCCCCCGGGCGATCTACGAGGCGGCCGCCGTCGACGGAGCGGGAGGTGTGCGGCAGTTCCTGCACATCTCCCTCCCCGCGTTACGCCCGGTCATCGTGTTCACGATCGTGACCTCGACGATCGGCGGGCTGCAGATCTTCACCGAGCCTCTGCTCATCAACCGCGGCGCGGCCAGCACCTGCGGGCCGATCCGCCAGTGCCAGACGCTCACGCTCTTCCTGTTCGAGCAGGGGTTCACCCAGTTCAAGTTCGGCTACGCCGCGGCGATCGGCGTGGCGCTGTTCGTGATGGTCGTCGCGCTCGCCGGCCTCAACTACTTCCTGTCCACCCGGATCCGCCCGGTCAAGGGCTGAGGGGGCGATCATGCGCACGACGAGGCCACGCTCCGGTGATCGGGTCCGATGGTGGGTCTACGCGCTGCTGGCGCTCGCCGCCTTCGCCTGCCTGTTCCCCCTGTACTGGATGTTCATCGTCGCCACCACCGACACCGCGACGGCGATCAAGCTGCCGCCCGAGATCGTGCCGGGCGGCAACTTCTTCCACCTCGCCGGCCTGGTGTTCTCGACCGTGCCGTTCGTCCGGTCGATCGTCAACAGCCTGATCGTGGCCGGGTCGATCGGCGTGGGCCAGGCGGTGCTGTGCGCGCTGGCAGGCTTCGCGTTCGCCAAGATGCGCTTCCGCGGCCGCAACGCGCTGTTCCTGTTCGTCGTCCTGACGATGACCGTGCCGACCCAGCTCGCCATCGTCCCCCAATACATGATCATCTCGTCGCTGGGCTGGGTGGACACGCTCCAGGCGCTGATCGTCCCCGGCCTGGCCAACGCCTTCGGCATCTTCTGGATGCGCCAGCACATCGCGTCCGCGATCAGCGACGAGATCCTCCAGGCGGCCCGCATCGACGGGGCGTCGACCTGGCAGATCTTCTGGCGCGTCGCGTTCCCGCTGGTACGTCCCGCCGCCTTCGTGCTCGGTCTGCTGGGCTTCGTCACCGCGTGGAACGACTTCCTGTGGCCGTTCGTGGTGCTGAAGTCGCCGGAGATGTACACCGTCCAGATCGCGATCAAGGCGTTGCAGAACAGCTTCAACATCGACCTCGGGCTCGCCATGTCCGGCTCCTTCCTCGCCACCCTCCCGTTGCTCGTCCTGTTCGTCTTCGTCGGGCGGCGCATGGTGGCCGGGATCATGAACGGCGCCTTCAAGGGCTGAGGCCGCCGTCAGGCCGGCCTTCGCGCTCTCCGGTGGCGGTTGCGTGCCGGAGTCCAGCGCCGGCTCCGGGCCCGGGCGGGTCACCTCGCCCACGACGTGGCTGCGGTGCGGGAACCGTCATCGTGGCCCTGCTGCCTGGCCGCATTCGCCCTGGGGATCGGAGCGCTCGGCTTCCCGGACCTGACGGATCAGGCCGATCGGCCCGTCCTGTGGCCGGCCGCCTCGCCGAGCGAGGCGGCCGGTCCGGTCAGAGTCAGGCCTGGATCTGCTTCTCGTGCCAGGTGTAGTAGAGGTAGGTGCTGCCGGGCCCGGTCATCGTGCCGTAGACCTGCCAGAAGCTGTTGGGGCCGAGCGAGTAGCGGAAGACCTTGTCTCCGGGCCGGTCGTCCACGAACTCGGACCAGGTCCCGTTGTTCCAGATCCGTACCTCGATGGTGAACGTCTCGGTGTCCGGGATGTCGAGGCAGATCTCATACGTGTACTCCAACGGACCGCCGATGTTGTAGGTACGACCGTCCACGGCCGGTCGCTCGACATTGGTGGGGACGTAACTGGTCAAAACCCGTGTGTACCCGCCCGTGGAGCAGTCGACCGCAGGTGTGGCTGCGGATGCGGGACCGATGCCGGTGATCGTGGCGGCGAGGACGCCGGTGGCGACGGCGAGAACGGAGATGGTGCGCTTCATGCCTCTCCTCATCCGTGCAGTGACCCTTCACCAAATAGTTGAAGGCTGAACTGATTCTGGCGTGATTGCCGTATCCGGACAAGTCCGGACAAGAATCCTGCACATTCGAGTCAAGCGGGTCGCGTCCAGTTACTGGGCCAGGCGCACTGGAACTATCGGTTCATATAGGAGCCTGCGACGTGACGAATCCACGGCACCATTCCGGCTCGGGCGTTCCTCATTGCGTCATCGACGCCTGAACCGCGTCGCAATTCCACATCCGGCCAATGTGGCGAGCAGGATCGATTATGCGTTTTTGTGCGGTCCTTTTCCCATCGCTCCATCGTCGCGACCTGAAGGAGAAGAAAGATGTCCGAGCCCCTCCTGTTCGTCATCGACCCCAACCGGTGCCGACCGGAACGCCGAATACCAGGCCCGGCGACCCCGTGGGCGTCCTCTGCTCTCCGTGCGCCTGTGCGCCGTCGGGCAGCACGGCCGGCCAGGCTCATCCGTTCACGTGGACGCCCAGGCCAGGGACCGGTTTGTCGGCCTGGGCCTCGATTGATGAGAGGCGCTAACGTCGCTCCATGGCCGGACATCTCGGGCGGTTGTCCGCAGCCCAACCTATTCGCACCGCGGGAGCGATGTATGTCCTCTTATGTTGCGCACCGTAATGGCCGGGCGGCGAGCGCCGAGGAGTTGGCGCCGCTCGCCTTCGGGGCCTATGCCCACTTCACCGCCATGCAGGTGCGTGGAGGCCAGGTCCGGGGCCTCGACCTCCATCTGGAACGGCTGCGATCCGCCTCCCTGGAACTGTTCGGCCGGGCATTGCCCGACGATCGCGTGCGGGCCTGCCTGCGGGCGGCGGTAGAGGCCGGTCCGGCCGACCTTTCGCTCACGGCCACCGTCTACCCCCCGGCGGCCGAGTTCACGGTGACGGGGACTCATGGGGGGCCCGAGTTGCTGGTGCGTACCGGACCGGCCGCGTCCGGCCCGCAGGGACCGCTCGCGCTGGCTGTGGTCGAGTACGAACGGGTCCTCCCGGCCGTGAAGCACGTCGGAGAGATAGCCAAGACGTACTTTCCGCGGCAGGCCGTTCGACAGGGCTTCGATGACGTCGCCTTCGTCGACCGGCGGGGCCGGCTCAGCGAGGGGTCGATCTGGAACCTGGCCTTCTGGGACGGCACCGCGGTGGTGTGGCCCGAGGCCGAGATGCTGAACGGCACCACGATGGGAATCGTCCGCAGGCAACTGGATCGCCTCGGTGTGCCCCAGCGCGTACAGGAGGTCACGCTCGCGGACCTGCCGGCTCTGGCGGGGGCTGTGGTGATGAACTCGTGGACCCCGGGAGTGCCGGTGCACCGGATCGGCTCTGTGCCCTTGCCTGAGGCGCTGTCATTCGTGCAGGTGCTGCATCGGGCCTACCAGGCCGAACGGCTCACCTCGCTGTAGGAGAGGCGGCCCGGTCGCGTCCCAGACCGCCTCCACGGAAGGGCCGGGCCGCCCCCACCTCTCCATCCGCCCCGTGCGTCCCTGATCCGGGCGTACGGCTCAGCCGTGGGCGCGCATGGCGGCGAGCAGCCAGGAGAGAGCGGGCATGGCCGGCGGGGCGGGCTCACGCCCGTTGAGCACGGCGATCAGCTCCCAGTAGCGCTCCACCCGGGCGTCGGCGACGGTCTCAAGCCAGCGACGCAGCTCGTCGCGTTCAACGCCCGGCAGGCCGGGCTCGACGATCTGGTCGAGAATCGACCGGCCTTCCGCCGAGTCAGGTGCGATCGACTCGGCCCTCGCCCGGTCGGCGTGCCGCAGAGCCAGCGACCGGAGCTCAAGGCCGTAGCGCGACGCCACGGATGAGGCGCCGGCCAGGGCGATCCGCCGGAGCCGTTGCCGGAAGTCCTCGTCGGTGACCAGGTCGGTCAACTCGATCCAGGCGTCCACCTGGCCTGGTGCCGGGTCGTCCGGCAGCTCGCCGGGCAGCTCCCGCATCCACTCGGCGACCACCTCGGCGTCGTCATCCAGCGCGATCCCCGAGAACGTGTTCTCGACGAACTCGTCGATGACCTGCTGCCGCTGGGCGGCGGACAGATGGGCGAGCCTGTGCGTCATCGTCGTCTCCTCGGTTGTGCCGCCGCGCCTGGCGATCGTACGGAGCACGGCGCGGCGAAGCTTCAGAGCCTTGATCTCCGCGTCCAGCGCCTGGGCGTGCACCTCGGCCACCTCGGCCACCGTGGCTTGCCGCGCCAGGATCCTCCGGACGGCCTCCAGCCCGATGCCGAGTTCGCGCAGGGCCCGGACCAGGTCGAACCGGGCCACGGCGGCGGCGTCGTAGAGGCGGTACCCACCGGCCGAGCGGTCGGTGGGCGTGATGAGGCCGCTGTCGGACCAGAAGCGGATGGTGTGCACCGAAAGACCGGTACGCCGAGCGATCTGGCCCACGGTGTACAGCTCTGTTCCGTCAGTCACACGACGAGCCTGCACCTTCGAGCTACTCGAGACTCAAGCCCGCCTGCCTGCCTTGGGCAACCTCCGGCGTCCTTGGCAGGCGGTCAGGGGCGAACGAACTCGATGATCGCGCGGGTGAACTCCTGAGGCTGCTCGAGATGGCCCATGTGCCCGCTGTTCTCGAGCACGGTCAGGCGGGAGCCCGTGATGCCCTCATGGGCCACGCGTGCCCAGCGCGTGCCGCCGAAGAAGTCGTGCACGCCGGAGATGATCAGTGTGGGCACATCGAGGGAACGAAGCTGGTCCCGCACGTCGAACGGTGCGGGCTCCTCGCCGTGCATCGGGTCGATCCACGCGTTCAGGGCGGCGCGCAACGGCGCCAGGTCCTGCTCGTGCGCCCAGTAGTCGGCGAAGTACGCCGGCAGGATCTCCCGCAGGGACGTGGTGTACGCCTCGTCGTCCTGGGCCGCCAGCGCTCGCTGGAACGCGTCCGGGATCTCGCGGGCCGCGGGCCGGTGCGGGAGGCGCTGCGGAAACCTGCCGATGTTCGCCATCGCGTCGGCCCAGAACTCCTCTCCTGTGACCGGCGAGGTGGAGTAGAGGATCGCTCCGGCGACGCGATCGGGGTGATCGAGCGCGTAGCGCTGGACGACGAATCCGCCGTGCGAATGGCCGAGCAGGAAGACGGTGGGTGCGCCCAGATGCTCGACCACGCCATGGACGAACCGGGCGTAGGTGTCGATCCGGTAGTCGCTGCGGTCGTCGAGGCGGCCGGAGGACCCGGTGCCGATCGGCTCCAGATAGACCATGGTCAGGTGCTCTTCCAGGGCCGGCATCCGCAGGTACTCCCAGGCGATGCCGGGACCTCCCGAATGCACCAGGCACACCGGACCGGTGCCCGCGATGTGGAAGACCTGCCGCGTGCCCTCGATGCTGACTTCATGCCTTCCCCGCGCGAGGGAACGGGAGGTGGTGGAACTCATGCGTCATCCCTTTGTGTGTCGGCCGACGACCGATCGGTGGATTCGGACGGGGGCGTTTCGCCGACTCGGGGGTCGTCAGGCGAGATCGGGACTCCTCGGAGGGGCTCCCCGTCGTGGGGCGTGCAGCCGCCTTTAGATTACACTCATGATCTTAGAAGGGTGTGCGTGTGACGGGGTTTCGTGATGCACCTCACGTTGGTCTGGGTGATTCCCTGGCCGGGCTGGCGAGTCTGCGGTCGCGCTCCCCGGATCTCCGGACCTGGACGGTGCGCATAGATTACGCTTGTAATCTGGTTGTCGCGTGGGTGCGCCGCCCCGGCCGCCTGGCATCAAGCTTCCGGCACGTTCTCGTGATCGATCGAAGCGACGAGGGATCGAAGATGAGCCGAGTATCACAGGCTGAGGCACGGGCCAATCGACAGCGTGTGGTGGAATCCGCCTCGCGGCTCTTTCGCGAGAATGGGGTGCGCCATGTGAGCGTCGCCGACGTCATGCAGTCGGTCGGCATGACGCAGGGCGGCTTCTACAAGCAGTTCGCCTCCAAGGCGGCGCTCGTCGACGAGGCGACGGCCGAGGCCTTTTCCGGCATGCTGCGGCATCTGGCGGCCTTGGACGGCGACCACGCGGGTCACGATGCCGCGTGGCCGGCGCTGATCGACTCCTACCTGTCACCCGAGGCGCGTGACGACCCCGGCAACGGATGCCCGGCAGCCGGGTTCGCCGGCGATTTCGCCCGCGATCCCGAGTGGCGCGACACCTACGCCGCCGGAATTCGCGACATGGCCGGCTGGATAGCGCCCGGGGACACCGGGCTGGCCGCCCTGTCCACCCTCGTGGGCGCTCTCCTGCTCGCGCGAGCGACGGCGGGCTCCCCTGTCTCCGAAGAGATCCTGCGAGCGGCGCGGAAGGCGGCGGCTCGGCTGACCGAGTGAACGCCCGCGGAGTGCGCGGCCCTCGTCGTGAGCTCGCCGCCCGCCCGCGGCAGGTCGGCTAGATCAGGTCCAGCACTCCGACTCTCTGGCCACCGCTTTCCTCGCCCGTGAGCTGGAACCCGAGCTTCAGGTAGAAGCCTTCGGGCCCGTCTTCCGCGGGCTCCCACGTGACGTACATCCGCGTGGCGCCGCGACGCTTGATTTCGGCGGCCACGGCCCTGACGGCGAATCGGCCGACCCCCTGTCCCTGGGCCTCGGCTGTCACATTGAGACGCCACAGGCCTGACCGGAAGTCGACCCCCTTGCCGTCCCAGTCGATGTCGATGAAGGCCATGAGGAATCCGACGGGACGATCGCCGTCGAGGATGAGGCGAGGCCAGGCCACCTGCCGCTGCACGTAGGCCTCGGCCAGGGACTTCGCCACCGGCGATACGAAGCGCTCCTGGCCGGGGCGGACTTTGACGGCGATGGCCGTCTCGACGTTGGCAGGAGTGATCGGCACCAGCCGTAGCGATTCATTCACGAAAAGACCATACGGGCGGTAACTGCCATGTCGGGGACATTTTCCGGCCGGCCCTCGCAGAGCCCGGCCGGCCTCGGATCGCGATTCAGCCCATGCTTCTGGCGCCGTCCAGGGACTCGCGGATGATGTCGGCGTGGCCGGCGTGCTGGGCGGTCTCGGAGACGATCTGCATCAGCACCCGGCGGGCCGACCACCGCGCGCCGGCCTCGAACCACGGGGCCTTCGGCAGCGGCTGGGTCGCGTCCAGGTCGGGCAGGGTGGCCACCAGCTCATCCGTACGGCGCGCCACCTCGGCGTAGGCGGCCAGCAGACCGGCGAGTGTCTCACCGGGCAGCATCCGGAACTGGTCGGCCCACCAGGCACGTTCGGCCTCGGTCATGGTCGTGGCGTCGCCCATCGCCGACGGACCGTTCAGGATGAAGTCCACCCAGTTGCGCTCGACCAGGGTGACGTGCTTGATCAGGCCGCCGAGGCAGAGCTCGCTGACCGTGGTGCGCTGCGCGGCCTGCTCGTCGGTCAGGTCGCGAGTGGTGAAGCGCAGGAAGTGCCGGTTCTTGGCCAGCGCCGCCAGCAGGTCGGCGCGCTCGCCGGTGACGGCCGGCGTGTCGGTGAGGCCGGGAGTGCCCAGCTCGTTGACGGTCACAGTTGTCTGCCTTCCGTTGGTCCGCCTTCGGTCGAGGACCACGCTAGGAGCCATAGCGGCCACTTTCTGACCTGAATCGGCGCGAGAATCGGGGACATGGCGAACACCAGCTCGCGGACGCTGCGGTTGCTCTCCCTGCTCCAGAACCACCGGTACTGGCAGGGCGGTGAACTGGCCGAACGGCTGGGAGTCTCCGTACGCACCCTGCGCAGGGACATCGACCGGCTGCGTGAGCTGGGCTATCCGGTCGAGGCGCAGCGCGGCGTCGACGGCGGTTACCAGCTCGCCGCGGGCGCCGCACTGCCGCCGCTGGTCATCGACGACGAGGAGGCCGTCGCGCTGGCCGTGGGACTGCAGACCGCCGTCCAGGGGGCGGTGGAGGGCATCGCCGAGTCGTCGGTGCGGGTGCTGGCCAAGGTGGTGCAGGTGATGCCCGCCCGGTTGCGGCGCCGGGTCGAGGCGCTGCGCACGATGACCGTGCCCGCCGGATGGGACGGCCAGGCCGGGACGAGCGTCGACCCGGGTGTGCTCACCGCGGTCGCGCTGGCCTGCCGCGACCGCGAACAGCTCCGCATGACCTACACCTCCGCGGACGGCAGGCGAACCGAGCGGCACGTCGAACCGCACCGGCTGGTCCGTCTCGGCCGCCGCTGGTATCTGGTCGCGTACGACCTCACCCGGCACGACTGGCGGAGTTTCCGGGTCGACCGGCTGGCCGAGCCCGAGAGCGCCGGCACCCGGTTCCGTCCCCGGGACCTGCCCGCCGCCGACGCCGCCGAGTTCGTCCGGGCCGCCATGGACAACCTGCCCCGTCCCTACCGGGTGGAGGCGCTCGTCGAGGCTCCGGCGGTCACCGTGCACCGACGGATCGGCCACTGGTGCACGGTCGAGGAGGTCGACGCCGGACGCTGCCGGATCCGGATGGTCACCCACTCCTTGCACTGGCCGGCCATGGCGCTGGGTATGGCCGGCGCGGAGTTCCGCGTCCTCGCGCCGCCCGAACTGCTCGACGAGGTCCACGAGTGGGGAGCCCGGTTCCAACGGGCCTGACACCCGGCCGGACGGCGTTCTACCAGTCGCGTACGGCGTCCACGCCGGCCGCGAGCATGTCCGCCACCGATTCGAGTCGTACGCCGAGAGCCGCTTCCGCGTCGCTCACCATGACGTCGAGGGCGGCGAAGAGTTCCTCGCGTTCCACGGTCTCGATGAACTCCGTCCGGCGATCGAGCAGGTTGAAACCCTCACCGTACTCGCGGCCGATTTCGTACAGCCGGGCCGGCCGGTCCTCCTGAGAGCCGTCGGAAAGCGCCGCGATCAGTGCCAGCCGCGTCTTCTTGTACTGCGCCACGGCCTTTCTGAAGCAGGTCCTGCTGATCTGCTCGCGACCGTCCCAGTGGCGCAACGGGTTACCGCGGTTCTCCGCGATCCATTCGGGTCTGCGGGCGGCGGTGATGTCGGCGTAGGTGCCGTACGCGACCTGAGGGCGCCATCTCGATCGCATCGCCACGGCGTACTCGTGCGGGATGCTGCGCAGATACAACAACTCCAGCGTGGGAACGCGTTCGGGGAGCAGGGCATCGGCTGCGCTCATGCCGAAGAGATCGGTGATCCACAACTGTCGAAGCGACGCCAGCCGGTTGAGAGCGGACGCGTGGACGAGCAGGCCGAGGTCGCCGGAGAGGGAGAGCGTCCTCAGCTCGGGAAAGCGCTCGGCGAGCCGCTCGCAGTCGAGCGACTCGACCTCCGTGACGCGCAGGTGGCGGATGTCCAGGCGGGGCTCGGCCGGTTCGCTCGTCATCCGGTCGACGTCCGCGCCTGTGATGCTCAGCTGCCGCGGATCCGACCAGGGGATGCGCTCACCCCGGTCCCAGCGCCTCTGCAGGGCGAGCTGCTCGCCGAGCCGCCACCCGATCGAGTAACTCTGTGCGGGCTCGGTGCACAACAGCGGCAACGAGCCGATGACCCGGTAGCTGCGTGGCAGAACCCAGTCGTAGTTGCAATGAGACAGGCCGCCGAACCAGTTCGCGTGCGTCAGCATCAGAGGCGACACCTCGCCGAGGTCCGCCACGGAGGCGGGCTCCGGCCCCGACCAGTCCAGCTCGAGCACTCCCGCCGTCTGCCAGTCCGGATTGAGGCCGGTGATCTGGGCGGCCGTCCACGCGTCGAGAGACTCGGAGAACGCAGCCACGACGTCCCCGGGTGCGATCGGTCGTGGCGGTGAACTCGGCTTCCGGCCGGCCATGCCCGAAGGGTAGTAGGTGAGCGGATCACCCGCGCAGGCGGGTGATCCGCTCGCGCGGGGGTCAGCCGTCGGCCGGTTGGATGGGGAAGTTCGCGCGGAACACGTTGTCCGGGTCGTAGGCGCGCTTGACCTGCCGCAGCCGGGCGAGATTGGCCTCGCCGAACGCGTCGAGCAGCCGTTCGGGCCGGGTGTCGGTGTCGAAGGACAGGTAGAGGCCGTCGGTGTACGGCGCCACCTCGGCGTCCCACGCGGCGTTCAGGGCCGACTGGGTCATGCCCATGGCGGTGAGCGCGAAGTTCTGGTGGCGGTGCGGATACGCGGTCGCGTCGGGAGCCAGGTCGTGCGCGGCCCCGCCGGTGGCGCGTATCTGCAGGAAGTAGGCCAGCCCGGAGTGCGCCATCCGCTCGAAGGCGCGGCTCGCGTCGCCGTCGAGATGGGTGACCAGGCCGGAGCGCACGGCCGGGTTCCCGCCGCCGGTGTGGTGCCTTTCGGCCGGCTGCACCACGCCCGAATAGGGCAGCACGTATCCCTGGTGCCCCAGCAGCGGGCCGGCCTCGGCGAGCCGTTCGAGCTCGCTCACCGCGGCCTCGGTGTCCGTGCCCGCGTACACGGTCATGAGCTGGGCGACCGGGTCCTGGCCGCGGCGCGGTGGGGCGAGGATGAGGAAGCTCGTGAGCTCACGCGGGGCCTTCTCCACCGCGGCGCCCCAGCGCTCCAGAAGCCCCGCCGTGTCACGGGCGTCCAGGGTCATCTGGGAGAAGACGACGTCGCCGAGCTCCATCGCCTCGATCTCGACCCAGGTGACCACGCCGAGGTTGCCCCCGGCGCCGCGCAGACCCCAGAACAGGTCGGGGTTCTCCTCGTGCGAGGCGTGCAGCACCCGCCCGTCGGCGGTCACGACCTCCGCGGCGACGACGTGGTCGATCGTCAGGCCGAACTTTCGCCCGAGCAGGCCGATGCCGCCCGTCGTCGCGAGGCCGCCCACGCCCACGCCGCCGAAGTCGCCCGAGCTGATCGCCCATCCGTGCGGCACCAGCGCCTCGGCGACCTGGCCCCAGGTCGCGCCCGCGCCCAGCCGCACCCGGCGGGTGGCCGGATCCACGACCTCGACGGCGTCGAGCGCGCCGACGTCGAGCACGATGCCGCCGTCGTTCGTGGAACGGCCGCTGATCCCGTGCCCGCCGGAGCGTACGCCCAGCGGGACGTCCTGGGACCGGGCGTACGCGAGCCCCTCGACGACCTGGCCCACCGTCCGGGGACGCAGCACCAGGCCGGGGGATCCGGCGCGCAGGTAGTTGTGCCGCACGGACTCGTAGGCGCGGTCGCCGGGCTCGACGGCCTCGGCCGCGAGGCTCACCGGGACCTTGTCGTAGTCGATCCCGTCGCGGCGCAGCGCGATCGCGGCGGCGCCGCGTCGGGCGGTCGCGGGGACGGTGCCGGTGGCCGCCCGCTCGCGCGCCACCGCGTCCCGCACGGCGGGGGCGATCTCCTCGCCGTACATCTGGATGAGCCGCGGGTCGTCCGAGCCCAGGATGAACGTGCCGACGCCGTCCTCCAGCGCCAGAGCGGTCAGCTCCTCCACCCACTGCTCGACCGGTCCCTGGAGGAAGCCCTGGTGGGTTTCGGCGACCGCGCCGCTGATGTTCAGCAGGCGGCGCACCTGCGCCGGGTCGCGCCCGGCCTCCTCGGCGGCCTCGTCGATGATCGTGTTGCCGCGCCGCAGGTCGCCGTCCTTGAGGTAGGCGAGCGAGGGCAGCCAGCCGTCGGCCTCGCGTGCCACCAGGCGCAGCATCCGCGGCTTGTAGGCGCCGAGCCAGATGGGGATGTCGTGCGCGGGAGCCGGTCCGCGCTTGGCGCCCGCGACGCGGTGGTGCTCGCCGTCGACGCGGAGGATGCGGCGCTCGCGTACGTTCCAGATGCCGCGGATGATCTCGATGGCCTCCTCCAGCGCGGTCACGGACTCGGCCGGCGTCAGGCGGGTGCCGCCCATCGACTCGATGGCGTCCCAGAAGCCGCCCGCGCCGATGCCGAGGGCGAACCGGCCGCCGGAGAGCAGGTCGAGCGACGCCGCGGCGCGGGCCAGCACGGCCGGCGGGCGCAGCGGCAGGTTGAGCACGTTGCCCGAGACCGTTATCCGCTCGGTCCGCGCGGCCACCCAGGACAGCAACGTCCAGGTGTCCAGGAACCCCGGCTGGTACGGGTGGTCCTGGAATGTGACGAGATCCAGCCCGGCGGCCTCGGAGACCTGGGCGAGCCGGACCGGCCCCTGCGGGTCCTGGTTCTGGGGGGTGAGGAACGTGCCGAAGGCCAGTTCGTGGCCGTAGTCCGTCATGCCGGGCCTCTCAGAAAACTAATCTGTCGAACAGACTATATGTGGCACAACTTATCGAGTGGTCATCGTATTCCGGGCTAGAGTGGAGGGCGTGACCGCACGCGCACCCCACTCCACGACGACCTCATCGCAGGCTTCAACGCAGGGCTCGTCGCAGGGTTCGTCGCACGGTTCTGTGCTCGGGTGGTCCCTCACCGTGCTGCTGCGCGAGTGGAGCGCACGCGTCGAGGACGCGTCACGCGACCTGCCGCACGGCGTGCGCGGCTACCAGGTGCTCTCGGCGGTCGTGCACGAGACCCCGCCCACGCAGGCCGCGCTCGCCGCCCGGCTCGGCATCGACCGAACGGTCATGACCTACCTGCTCGACAAGTTCGAGGGATGCGGGCTGCTGGAGCGCAGGCAGGACCCGGCCGACCGGCGGGCGCGGCGCATCGTGCCGACCGACCACGGCCGGCGGGTCCTCGCCGAGGTGGACGCGCGGGTGGCGCAGGCCGAGGACGAGCTGCTCTCCACCCTTCCGTCCGAGGACCGGCGGGTCCTCCTGGCGCTGCTGGAGCACGCCGCCAGCGGGGCGGCTCCCGGCGAGGACCGCTGCGCGGCCGTCGCGAGATCGGCCGCGCTGACGCAGGAGGCGTGACCCCCGCCGGCGCCTGGAAGTCCGGGGGCCTCGGCTACGCGCTCGACGGCACGGGGGCATGCGGCCCGCGGTAGGGGAGCGTCTCGCTGTAGACGATGTTGGTGGTGGTGCTGCCGAATTGGGCGAGCTCGTCCATCACCTTCTCCAGGTGGGCCATGGAGGTCGCGGCGACCTTCAGCGTGTAGCAGTCGTCGCCGGTGGTGCGCAGGCACTCCAGGATCTCCGTACGCTCGCCGAGCAGCCGGTGCAGCGGCTCGTGCCGGCTGCCCGGATACTTCAGCCGCACCACGGCGAGCACGGCGTAACCGACCTTTCCCAGGTCGACGACCGCTCGATAGCCGCTGATGACGCCGGTCGCCTCCAGCCGCCGTACCCGTTCGGTCGTCGCGGAGGGGCTGAGGCTGACCCGCCGGGCCAGCTCGGTGAGCGGCACGCGGCCGTCGCGCTGCAGCTCGGCCAGGATGGACCAGTCGGTCACGTCAAGACTCTCGGCCATCGGCCGAATATACCGGGGAATCCACGGCGGAACCGCCGATAACCAGGGAGTTCGTTCTTCCGGACGAAGTGATCGCCTTAATACGCTGGTGCGGTGAAACTAGGCGTCAACGTCCCGAACTTCGGGCCGGGCACTCGCCCGGACGTGCTGCGCGGCTGGGCCGAGACGGTGGAGGGGCTCGGGTTCGACCTGCTCATGGTCTCCGATCACGTCGTGGTGACCCCCGACGTGGCCGAGCAGTATCCCGCGCCGTTCTACGAGCCCTTCACCACGCTGTCGTGGCTCGCCGGGATCACCACCAGGATCAGGCTGGGCACCACCGTGCTGATCCTGCCCTACCGGCACCCGCTGCTGACCGCCCGGATGGCGGCCAACCTCCACGATCTGAGCGGGGGACGGCTGGTCCTCGGCGTGGGCGTGGGCTGGGCCAGGCAGGAGTTCGAGGCGCTGGGCGTGCCGTACGAGCGGCGCGGCGCGCTGACCGACGAGCACCTGCGGACGATGCGCCTGGCGTGGCAGAACGAAAAGGACTACAGAACCGGGCAGGTTCCGATCTGGGTCGGCGGCGGCAGCGACGCCGCTCTGCGCAGGGCGGTGCTCCTCGGCGACGCGTGGCATCCGCTGCGCTTCACCCTTCCGTGGCTGGACGAGCGGATGGACCGGCTGGGCGCCGTCGCGGAGAGCCTGGGGCGTCCCGCACCCGTGCTCGCCCCGCGCATCCTGCTGCGGCTCACCGGCGCTCCGGTGACGGGCGAGGGACGCCGGGCCGGCGAGGGCACCATCGACCAGGTGATGGCCGACCTGGAACGGCTGCGCCTCCTGGGCGCCGAGACCGTCCTGCTCGACCCCTTCCAGGGGGACCCCGGCGAGACGAACCATCCGGAGACGGCGTGGCACATGCTCGAGACAGTGGCCGCCGCGTACACGAAGGAGCACCCATGACACCCGGCGACGAGAAGTTCCTCCGCAGGGCGATCGAGCTGGCCGCCGAGGCGCGAGCGGGCGGCAACCCGCCGTTCGGTTCGCTGCTGGTGGGCCCGGACGGCGACGTGCTCGCCGAGGAGCGCAACACCTCGCTCACGGAGGCCGACATCACCGCGCATCCCGAGCTGAAGCTCGCGCGCTGGGCCGCCCGCGAGCTCGACCCGGCCGACGCGGCCGGCACCACCATGTACACGAGCTGCCAGCCGTGCGGCATGTGCGCGGGCGCCATCGAGCGCTCCGGGCTCGGCCGTGTCGTCTTCGCGCTGTCCACCGATCAGCTCGGCGGGCTCAAGCCGCCGGCCGGCCCGTCGTCCTTCCGGCAGGAGGGGCCGGCGCTCTTCGACGAGGCGCGCGTGCCGGTCGAGGGGTACTACCTCTGACGCGCGCCGTCAGCCGGCGTCCGGGACATAGCTCAGGTTGAGCACGCCGGTCTTGAACGTCTCGGACTTCACCAGCTTCAGCTTGTGGGTCGGGGTGTCCTCGAACAGCCGCTGCCCCCGGCCGACGACGATCGGGTGGACGAGCAGGTTCAGCTCGTCGAGCAGCCCGTGGGCGAGGAGCCACCGCACGGTCGTCGCGCTGCCGGACATCTGGAGGTCGCCGCCCTCGATCCGCTCCTTGAGCTCGCGCACCCGGGCCGCGACGTCGCCGTTGACGACGGTGGTGTTGTTCCAGTCCGCCTTCTCCAGGCTGTTCGACAGCACATACTTCGGGGCGTTGTTGAAGGCCTCGGCGATCTCCGGGTCCTGGTCCGTCGTCGTCCAGTAGGCGGACCACTCCTCGTACAGCGTGCGGCCCATCAGCATCCCGGCCGAGTTCTGCATGCCCGCCTGGATCACGGCGCCCATCTCGTCGTTCCAGTAGGGGAAGTGCCACTGGTCGGGGGACTCGACGACGCCGTCCAGCGAGATGAAGAAGTTGGCGACGATCCTGGCCATGTGTTCCGCTCCTTTAGCCGTATGCCGTTGGCTGCAGAGGGAGACTATGCGGGAACGCCGGCGCGGGTCTTGTACAAAACCGACAGGGCCGTACGGCCGGTAAGACGGACCACCGGGGTCACGCCCGGCGGAGCCGCCAGAGCAGGTAGGCGGCGACGGACGACGAGTCGCTGACGGCGCCGTCGAGGATCATCTGCTCGAACTCGGTGTGGTGCACCCACCGCTGGCGCATGTCCTGCTCGGTGTGCTCGCGCTGGGGTTCGCCCTTGGTGAGGCCGGTGGCCACGTAGACATGCAGCCCCTGGTCGGTCATCCCGTGGGCGCTGTCCATGTGCCCCAGGTAGCGCAGCCGCTCGGCCCGGAGCCCGGTCTCCTCCACCAGTTCGCGCCGGGCCTCGTCCTCATGGTTGTCCGCCTCGGCGCCGCCCTGCGGGAAACTCCAGGAACGGCGGCCGATCGGGTATCGGTACTCCTCCACGATGTGGAAGCCGTCGTCCTCCTCCGGCACGATCAGCACGAAGTCGGGCCTGACCACGTATCCGTACAGGCCGGGAGAGCCGTCGGGGCGCTCGATCGCGTCCTCGCGGACCGTCATCCACGGGTTGCTGTAGACGATTCGGGAGGACACCTGCCGGATCACGGGCTGCGCTTCGGTCACATGGCCGGATACTACCCATGCTCCGGCCGCACGTCCGGGTACGCGAGAGGCGCGCGGGACACACGACCGGGCGGCGCGTGTCCGGCCGCGGCGGTCACTCCCCCGTGTTCTGGTCGGCGGTGCTCTGGTCGGCGGTGCTCTGGTCGGCGGTGCTCTGGTCGGCGGTGCTCTGGTCGGCGGCGGGCCGGTAGGCGAGGGACAGCACGCCCGTCGGGAAGGTCTCCGAGGACGCGAGCGTCATCGGGATCTCCAGGCCCTCCTCGAACAGCCGCTGACCCTTCCCCACGACGATCGGGTGGACGAGCAGCCGGAGCTCGTCGAGCAGGTTGTGCCGCATCAGCGAGCGCACGAGCTCGGTGCTGCCGCTGATGCCGATCGTCTTGCCCGGCCGCCGCTTGAGCTTGGTGATCTCCTCGGCGAAGTCGCCGGTGACGAGGGTGGAGTTCTGCCATTCGACCGTGTCGAGGGTCGAGGAGACGACGTACTTGGGGATGTTGTTGATGAAGTCGGCGAAAGGGTCGTCCGTGCCGGCCTTGCCGGGCCAGTAGGCGGCCCAGCTCTCGTACATGACCCGGCCCATCAGCATCGCGTCCGACTCGGACATCAGCGCGCCGACGGCGGCACCCATCTCCTCGCTGAAGTAGGGGAAGTGCCACTGGTCGGGCGCCTCGACGACGCCGTCGAGGGACATGAAGAAGCTGGCGACGATCTTGCGCATCTGGATCTCCTCGGTCTCGCGCTTGCGTGACCCAAGGATCGCAGCCGACTGGTTTCTCTGTCAAGACAACTATTTTTGTCGGAAGCCCCCCGGCGGTCGAGTGGTGGGCGGACGGGCAGGTCGCGCGGACGAGTGCCAGGAGGGTTATGCCCCTGCCGATATCCCCCCTGGCGAATCGTCCGGTTGCCGTGACCGGCGTCGAGCCGGATCGGGTCGGATGGAGCATCGGACGGCCCGGTATACGAGGCGTATAGCCGCTGGTGGGGACGTGTCCGCCGTCCGGTGAAAGGGCTCGACCGGCCGCGGATCGCCGCCCTGACTGGATCATTGACAATTCGGGCGGTGATCCTGGATTCTTCACTCCGGTGTCCGGACAGAGGCGGATCTGAGTGGAATTTCACGTCCTAGGGCCGCTCAGCGCTTCCCGCGATGGTCACCCGATCCCTGTCGGCGGCGCGCCGAAACTCCGGCTCACCCTGGCCGCGCTGCTGTCGAAGGCGGGCCAGCCGGTGTCGGTCGACTGGCTGATCGCCGCGGTCTGGGGCGACCGGCCGCCCGCGTCCGCGCGGCGCAACATCCACCTTTACGTCCACCAGTTGCGGCGGGCGTACGGCGCCCACGTCCTGCCCGGACGGCCTGGCGGCTACGCGATCATCCCCGACGCGCTCGACGCGGCGCGGTTCCGCGGCCTCGCCGCGCAAGGGAGCGCGGCCCTGGACCGGGGAGATCTCGAATCCGCCCGTGACCGGCTGCGCGCGGCGCTGAACCTCTGGCGGGGGCCGGCGTTCGCGGAGTTCGCCGACTGCGTGCTCGTCGCCGACGAGGCCAGGCGACTCGAGGAGGCGCGGCTCGTGGCGCACGAACGGCTGGCGGAGGCCGAGCTCGCCCTGGGCCGGCACGTCGAGGTGGCGGCGGAACTCACCGGCCTGGTCAGGGAGCATCCCTACCGGGAGAGCCTGCACGAGCAACTCATGCTGGCGCTGTATCGGTCCGGGCGCCAGACCGAGGCGCTGGAGGTCTTCCGCGGGACCCGCGACGTCCTGAACGCCCAGCTCGGCATCGAGCCCGGCCCCGTGCTCCAGCGGCTGCACGAGGCCATGCTCCGGGGCGACGAGCACCTCCTTCCCGCCCTGGCCCCGCCCCGGGAGGCGGATCGGCGGAAGACGGACGACTGCCCCTACCGGGGTCTGACGGCGTTCCAGCCGGAGGACGCGGACTGGTTCTTCGGCCGGTCCCTCCTGGTCGACCGGCTGCGCGAACTGGCCGGGCGGCTTCCCGTGGTCGGCGTGTTCGGCGCGTCGGGAAGCGGCAAGTCGTCCCTGCT
This sequence comes from Microbispora rosea, assembly GCF_900156315.1. Taxonomy (GTDB): domain Bacteria; phylum Actinomycetota; class Actinomycetes; order Streptosporangiales; family Streptosporangiaceae; genus Microbispora; species Microbispora rosea. The sequence continues at coordinate 73,506 of NZ_FTNI01000015.1, forward strand.
GCGCGCCGGTCTGCTGGGGTCCGTCTCGGGCGAGGACCGTACGGCCGCGCCGTGGCGGGGCCTGCTCATGACGCCGGGGGAACACCCGCTGGACGCGCTGGCCGACGTGGTGGCGAAGGCCTCGGGCGGCGACCCGGTGGCGCTGCGCGACGACATGGCCCGCGACCCGGACGCACCTGCCGTCGCACTGGCGGCCGCGCTGGCCGTCGCGCTCGGCGGTGCAGTCGGAGGTGCGGTCGGCGGCGGGCCGGAGAACCGCCTGCTGCTGGTGGTGGACCAGTTCGAGGAGATCTTCACGCTGTGCGCCGACGACGGGGAACGCCGCCGGTTCGTCGACGCGCTCCTCGGCGTCGCACTCGGCGGCGCGTCCGGCACCGGCCGCCGCGTCATCCTCGTGCTGGGCGTCCGCGCCGACTTCCTCGCCCACCTGACCCAGCATCCCGCCCTGGTCGAGGCGCTCGGCGGCGAGGCCCAGATGCTCGTCGGGCCGATGTCGTCGCCGGACCTTCAGGAGATCGTCGTACGGCCCGCGGCCCGGGCGGGGCTCACCGTGGACCCCGACCTGCTGGCCACGGTGCTGGCCGACGCCGCCGAGGAGCCGGGCAGCCTGCCGCTGGTCTCGCACGCGCTGCTGGAGACCTGGCGGAACGCGACCGGCGCGAGGCTCACGCTGCCGGCCTACCAGGCGGCCGGCGGCGTACGCGGCGCGATCGCGCAGAGCGCGGAACGGGTCTTCGGCGAGTTCGCCGCGGCGGAGCGGCAGGCCGCCCGCAGGATCTTCCTGCGGCTGACCGCGCTGGGAGACGGCACGGAGGACACCAGGCGGCCCATCTCCCGTACGGAGCTCGCCGGCGTGGCCGACCCCGGCGTGACCGCCCGCGTGCTCGACCGGCTCGCCGCCGCACGGCTCGTCGTCCTCGCGGAGGAGACGGTCGACGTGGCGCACGAGGCCCTGATCAGGGCGTGGCCGCGGCTCCACCGCTGGCTCACCGACGACCGCGAGAACCTGCTCGTCCACCGGCGGCTCACCGGCGCCGCCCAGACGTGGCGGGAGCTGGACCGCGACCCGGGCGCCCTGTATCGAGGCGCCCAGCTTCTCGTGGCCGGGACCTGGGCGGAGGACCACCCGCAGGAGCTCAACGACGTCGAAAGCGCCTTCCTGCGGGCCAGCCGCGCGCTGGAGGACGGCGAGCGCACCGCGGCGCGGCGCCGCACCCGGCTGCTGCAACGCCTGCTGGCCGGGATGGCCGCGCTCTTCCTGCTCGCCCTGTTCGGCGGCGGCGTCGCCGTACGGCAGGGCAGGGAGGCGGGCCACCAGCAGCTGGTCGCCCTGTCACGGCAGCAGTCCCTGCAGGCCCGATCGCTGCTCGCCACCGATCCCGACCTCGCCGGCCTGCTGGCGATCGCGGCGTACCGGCTCGACCCGGAACCCGAGACGCGGGGCGCCCTGCTGAGCGTGTCGGCCGCGGCGCGCCGCCGCATCGAGCTCAACGTGGAAGGACCCGCGGTCTTCGGGCTGGCGTTCAGCCCCGACGGGTCGCGGCTGGCCGCGGCCGGCACCGACGGAGCCGTCGCCCTCTGGGACCTGCGCACCCGCACCCGCGTCGCCGCCTTCCCCGGGCCCCTGGCCAGGACGGGACCGGGGGAGATCCACGCCAGGGCGGCGGCGTTCAGCCGCGACGGCAGGCTGCTCTCCTCCGTGGTGAGGGACGCCGCGCTCGAATCGAGCAGGGGCGTGGTCGTCGTGTGGGACGTGGCCTCCCGCCGGCCCGTGTTCCAGCGGCAGCGGGAGCGGCTCACCGACGCGATGGCGCTCAGCCCGGACGGGACGAGGATCGCCGTCGGGGTGGGCAAGGGCGCGGTCGAGCTGTGGGACCTGCGCGACGGGAGCATGCGCACGCTGAAGGGACACCGGGAGGAGGTCGTGGCGCTCGCCTTCAGCCCCGACCAGGCGTTCCTGGTGTCGACCACGGGCGGGACCGAGAAACCCCTCGTGTGGGACGCCGCCTCCGGCGCGAAGGTCGCGGCGCTCGACGCCGTGAACGTCCACAGGCTGGGCTTCGATCCCGCCGGCGGAATCCTCGCCACGGGATCGTCGCACTACGGCGTGCGGTTCTGGCGGATCGCCCACGACCACGTGACGCGGCTGCCGGGGCTGCCCAAGCGGTCGCCGTACACCTGGGACATGTCGGCCCCGGCCGCCGGCCGGATCGCGGTCGCCGACGAGGACGGCCTCATCACCGTCTGGGACGTGGCGCGACGGCAGCCGGTCGAGACCTACCAGGACAGGAGCCGCACGGAGACGCTGTCCCTCGCCCTGAGCGCCGACGGCTCGACGCTCGCCTCGGCCGGGCTGGGCCGGACCGTCGTGGTCCGGGAGCACGCCGTTCCTCCGTTCAGCGGACACAGTCAGGCCGTGAACGACATCGAGATCAGCCCGGACGGCCGGCTCGTGGCCTCGGCGAGCAGCGACAGGACCGCCCGGCTGTGGGACGTGACCGGGAATCCGGTCGCCACGTTCGGCGACCACCCCGATCACGTCAGGGCCGTCGCCTTCAGCCCGGACGGCCGCCGCCTCGCGACCGTCACCCGCAGCCACACGCTCACCCTCTGGGACGTCGGCAGCGGACGCAGGCTCGGCACGGCGGCGTACCGGGGGCTCGGCGCGTCCACCGACGTCGGCTTCGATCCGCGCGGGCGCTTCCTCGTCGCCACCGCGCTCGGCCGGTTCCGCTGGGACGTGAGCGATCCGGGCAGGCCGGTCGAGGTGCCGTTCGCGGGTGGATATCTCGTCTCGGCGCTGGCGTTCAGCCCCCGCGATCCGCTGCTCGCCACCACCGGTCCCGCCGGTGACCTGGTCGTCTGGGACCTCGCCCGCGACAGGGAGGTGCGCGCCCTCAGGACCGGGCAGGGCTCGGTGCTCGACGTCGCCTTCAGCCCGGACGGCGGGTCGATCGCCACGGCCGGCGCCGACCGCACCGTGAAGCTCTGGGACACGCTGACCTGGACGTCGTACGCCACGCTCACCGGCCACACCGCCCCGGTCCAGGCCCTCGCCTTCAGCCGGGACGGGCGGTCGCTCGCGTCCGCGGGGGACGACCGCACGATCATGGTCTGGGACCTCCGAACCGGAACGCCGGCGGCCACGCTGACCGGGCACACCGCGCCGATCCGGGGCCTGGCCTTCACCGCCGGCGGAGACCTGATCTCGGGCGGGGAGGACGGCCGGATCATCCGGTGGGAGCTGCGGCCCGGCCCGCTCGCAGGGAAGCTCTGCGAGGCGATCGGCCGCGACCTCACCCGCGCGGAGTGGGCCGCCCACTTCCCCACCGTGGACTACCGGTCCACCTGCTGAAGGCCGCCCGCCGCGGCCCTGGACCGGCTCCGCTCGCGTTTGTGAGACTGCCGGGCATGACAAGCCGGCCTTCCACCGCCGATCTCCGCCGCAGGCTCGCGCATGTCCGCTGGATAGCCGGCGGCGCCGGAGCCGGCAAGAGCACCGTCACCCGGGCACTGGCCGAACGGCACGACGTGCTCGTCTACGACGGCGACCGAGCCGAGCTCGGCTACGTCCACAGGTGCGACCCGCAGCGACAGCCCTATCTGTGGGCGTTGCTGCGAACACCCCGGGAGGACAGATGGGCGAGCCGCACCGCCGAGGAGATCTTCCACGCCATGCCCAGCCTGCACGGCGAGACTTTCGGCTTCGTCCTCGACGACCTGCTCGCCCTGCCCGCCGACCGTCCCGTCCTCGTCGACGACTTCCGTACGCTGCCGAGGGAGGTCGCGCCGCTGCTCACCCGACCGGAACACGCCGTCTTCCTCCTGCCTGCGCCCGACTTTCGGGCCCGTGCGCTCGGCGCCCGGTTCGCCGATCCCGCCCGGGCGCGCGCCAACTGGGGAGGCGGTGACCACGGCGTCGCGCTGGCCAGGCGCCTGGCCCGCGACCGGCTCTGGGACGAGGAGGTGCGACGCCAGGCCGGCGGACTCGGGCTGCCGGTGGTGCCTGTCGACGGCTCCCGAAGCGTCGCGGACCTGGCCGCGGACCTGGCCGCGATGTTCCGGCTCGATCAGATCACGTAGGTCCGGGTGACGGCGACGAGTTCGCCGTCCTCGCGGGTCGAGGCGACCAGTTCCGGAGGCCTCGGCACGAAGCCCGGCACGGCCGCGAAACCGTCCGTCTCCGCGATCGCGGTGAGTCGCGCCGTCCGCGTGCCCGGGATTTTGAGAGTGATCCGGGCGCCCCGGGACGGGATGCCGCGGAAGCGGATCTCACCCGGCCAGGTGCGGGCGCGGGTGCCGGTCACGGCGGCCGTGACCGCTCGCATCCCGTCGACGGCGGCCGTTACCGAGGTGATCGGGTGGTCGAGCCGCAGCGTCAGCGAGCGGGCGCCACGACCCGCGGCCACCCGCAGCGTGACGGTGTCCGCGGCGCGTGAGAGCACGCTCACCCGAGGACCGTCGGCGTCGATCGCCTGGGCCGGACCCGTCCACAGCTCCCCCCGGGCGTAGCCGGGCGGCAGCGCTGTCACGTCGCGGCCCGTCACGTAGCGCCGGGTCCAGGCAGGCGGATCGACGTCCCCGCTGACCCAGTTGGCGGTGCGCGTGTCCGCGTCCAGTACGTACGCCAGATGGGTCCGCTGGGGGGCCGCGGCGCCGGGCCTGTTCACGTTGAGGCCGAGACCGGTCAGGGCGAGCACGAGCACCGCGCCGATCGACGGCACGGAGACGGCGACGTGGCGGCCCGGCCGGCTCCCCGGCCGTGGCAGCGCCGGTTCGGCGATCGGCAGCAGGGTGAGGCAGAAGAGGGCGAACACCAGTGCCGCGGCCCCGCCGAGCGCGAGGCCCATCCCGTCGAAGACGTTGCCGGCCAGGGCGGGCAGCAGCGCCGCGCCTGCGACCGCCCCGAGGGTCACCGCGACGACCCGCCCCAGCCGCGCTCCCGGTGGACCGGGAAGCAGCACGGCCACGATCCCGCCGATCGCGCAGGACAACGCCGGCAGCGTGAACAGGAAGGACGCCCCTGGCGCGACCTGGGCGCAGAGCACTCCCAGCCCGGCCGGCCAGGCCAGCGCGCCGACGGCCGCCCCCACGGGCCCGATCGCGCGGCGCGCCCACAGATACCAGATCAGGACCGCGAGCATCGCCATGACCACGACGGCGGCCCGGTAGGGCAGCGGACGATGCAGAAGACCTCCCATGGCGTCGTAGGCGGGCCGCCACGCCGCCAGCACGGTCCACAGCCCCTGCGCGAGGGCCGCCGCCGCGACGAGCGGCACGATCGCGGACGCGGCGCCGGCGACGACCCGGGGGACGCTGGTGATCCCCCGGCGCCGCGCGAGCAGCGTCAGCACGGCGAGCGCCACGACGGCGGCCGCCGCGAGCGGCCAGACCAGCGACGCGGGGTAGGTGACCAGGACTCCGAAGATCCGGAAGTACGTCGCGTCGTGATCCGAGGGGAGCGTGGCCAGGTCGGCCCCGCCGAAGGCGCGGGCCAGCGCGAGCATCGTGGAGCCGTGGTGCTGCAGGCTCCCGTGGTCGAGGTTCGCGATCGAGTCCCCCGCGGTGTGGTATTTCGCGGAGTCCTCGATGTACGCGAAGTTCACACCGGCGAAGCCCGCCCTGGTCAGGGGAGTGAAGTCGGTGTTGTTCTGCAGGAGCCGATACAGCTCCGCCATCGAGGAGTCGCCACGGGGACGCGGCGCCGCGTCCGCGTACGCGGCGACCAGGCCCGCGTTGTTCCTCGACGTCTCGAACATCAGTGAGGGGCCGCTGACGCCGCGGGCCTCGAAGTTGAGCAGCACCCCGCCCGCACGCGCCAGGGGGTGCTCCCGGACGAACGCCTCGGCGCCGAGCACGCCGTCCTCCTCGCCGTCGCTGATCAGCAGGACCAGGTCGTTGCGGAGGGCGGCGCCGGTCCGCAGCGCGCGTACGGTCTCCAGCATGGCGGCGACGGCCGCGCCGTCGTCCGACGCGCCGGGCCCCATGGCCGCGGAGTCGTAGTGGGCGGCCAGCAGGACGGTGCCCGTCGGGTTCGTGCCGGGCAGCGTGGCCACGATGTCGTCCACCATGCCGAACGTCGCCAGCCCGGTGGACGACCACGTTCCGAAGGCCCGGTGGACCTGGACCTTCAGGCCGTCCGCCCGCAGCCTGGCGGTCAGGTAGTCACGTGCGCGGTCACCGGCCGGGCTGCCGATGGGACGTGGTTCGGCCGCGAACTTCCGCAGGTGGGACAGCGCCCGCTCGGCACTGAACTCCCCGGCGGGGGCCGACGCGGGGAGCGGCTGCATGGTGCTTCCCGACATCGCGGTCAGCATGATCACCGCTGCCAGGACGCCCAGGGCCGCGACCGCAGAGATCACCCGGCGCGGCACGTCGATCAACGCTTCTGTCATGGAGGGGAACGTTAGGTTCGGTCGCCCGGCGTCCGGAATGATGCGCGTTTCCGTTCTCTCCTGCGGTTTTCCGCAGGTGGCCGTGGTGCCGGTGGCGTCCGACTCCGCAAGAAATTGACCTATTGCACGAAGAAGTCGGACGCGGTAACCATTACGGCAAGCGGCCCACCGGACGGAAACGGCCCGGGCCGCCCCGTGCCTCCTGGCGTCCCCGGTGCTACCGGAAGGACGGCGCGGCCAGCGAACGCTGCCCAGCATGAGGAGTGCACGTGCCGTTCTCTCGCCGTACGTTCATCACGTCCGTGGTCTCCGGATCCGCCCTCGCCGCGGTGTCATCCAGTCAGCTGGTGTCCGCGCTGACCGCCGCCGCGAGCGCGGCGAGCGGCCCCGGCGACGTGGTGGGCAAGATCACCGTGGGCTACCAGGGCTGGTTCGCCTGCCCCGGCGACGGAGCCCCCATCAACGGCTGGTGGCACTGGAGCCAGAACTGGTCCCAGGCGCCCTCTCCCGGTAACACCGCCATCGTGGCCTGGCCCGACATGCGGGAGTTCACCCACGCCTACCCGACCGCGTACGGCAACCTCGGCAACGGGCAGCCCGCGACGCTGTTCTCCTCCTACGACCAGCAGACCGTGGACACCCACTTCCGCTGGATGCGGGACAACGAGATCGACACGGCCGCCCTGCAGCGCTTCAACCCGAACGGCGGCGAGGGCGCCACACGCGACGCGATGGCCGTCAAGGTGCGCAGCGCCGCCGAGGCGAACGGCCGCAAGTTCTACGTCATGTACGACGTGTCCGGCTGGACGAACTTCCACCCGGAGATCAAGAGCGACTGGACGACCAAGATGTCGGCCCTGACGGCCTCCTCGGCGTACGCGCGCCAGAACGGCAAGCCGGTCGTGGGCATCTGGGGCTTCGGGTTCAACGAGGACAAGCACCCGTCCGACCCGGCGGCCTGCCTCGACGTGGTCAACTGGTTCAAGGCCCAGGGCTGTTACGTGATGGGCGGCGTGCCCACCTACTGGCGTACGGGCGTGGAGGACTGCCGGCCGGGGTTCATCGACGTCTTCAACGCCCTGAACATGCTCTCGCCGTGGATGGTCGGCCGGATCGGCAACGCGGCCGACTCCGACCGGTTCTACGCCAACCTCAACGTCCCCGACCAGGTGTACTGCGACGCCCACGGCATCGACTACCAGCCGTGCGTGCTGCCGGGGGACGTGAAGTCGCGGCAGCGCGCGCACGGCGACTTCATGTGGCGGCAGTTCTACAACATGGTCCGCGCCGGGGCCCAGGGCGTCTACATCTCGATGTTCGACGAGTTCAACGAGGGCAACCAGATCGCCAAGACCGCGGAGAACGCCTCGATGATCCCGGTCAGCTCCGGCCTCCTCGGGCTGGACGAGGACGGCACGGTCTGCTCGTCGGACTACTACCTGCGGCTCACCCGCGACGGCGGCCGGATGCTCAAGGGCCAGATCGCGCTCACCCCCGTACGCCCCACGCCGCCCGTCGTGAACGGCGGAGGCGACGCCGACCTGGCGCGGGGGAAGGCGACGTCGGAGAGCGGGCACACGCAGAGCTACGGCAGCGGCAACGCGGTGGACGGGGACGCGAGCACCTATTGGGAGAGTCCGAACAACGCGTTCCCGCAGTGGGTGCAGGTGGACCTGGGTGCGGCGGCGACGGTCGGGCGGGTGGTGCTGAAGCTGCCGCCGTCCGCGGCCTGGGAGAGGCGTACGCAGACGTTGTCGGTGCAGGCGAGCACGAACGGGTCGTCGTTCAGCACGGTGGCCGGGCCTGGCGGTTACACGTTCGACCCGGCGTCGGGCAACGCGGTGACGGTCAACCTGTCGCCGGTCTCGGCCCGCTACGTGCGGATCACCGTGACCGGCAACACCGGCTGGCCCGCCGCCCAGATCGGCGAGCTGGAGGTCTACTCCGGGTAGCGGGTGAGGACGGCGGCGCGGGCCGGTGAGGCGCTCAACCCCCGCGCCGCACGTCCACAACGCCCGTCGGCCGGGGCCGGGCCGGCGAGGCCCTACCGCGCGGAGGTCACCAGCGGCTCCGGCGACGTCAGCGCAGCGTCTCCCCCTCCGGCAGGGCCAGCGCGGGCAGCTCCGCCCGGGTGGGCAGCCCCTCCCAGTCCCCGGCGCAGGCCACGCTGGCGGCCCCCAGCAGGGTCGCCCGTTCGAGCCGGCCGTACGCGTCGAGCCCGTCGAGCCGCCCGGACAGATACCCGGCGGTGAACGCGTCGCCCGCGCCGACGACGTCCACCACGGGCACCCGTCGAGCCGGGACGTCGAACGAGGTCCGCGCGTCGTGATAGCTCGCGCCCGCCGCGCCGCGCTTGACGACGACCTCCTCGACACCGGCGTCGAGCAGGGCCGCCACGCGGTCGCGCTCGCCGTCGCCGTCCGCCACGAGGGCGAGCTCGTCGTCGGACGCGACCAGCACCGTGACGTACGGCAGCAGCGGGCGCAGCGCCCGGACGGCCTCCTCCCCGGACCACAGCAGGGAACGGTGGTTGACGTCGAGGCTCACCCAGGCGCCGGACCGGTGCGCCTGCCGGGCGGCGGCGGCGACCGCCTCCAGCGGCGCGGGTCCCAGCGCCGGCGTGATGCCGGTGAGGTGCAGGCCCGCCTGACCTGCGTCGACGGCGGGCCGCACCTCGTCCCACGACAGCGTCGAGGCGGCCGAGTCCCTGCGGTAGTAGTGCACCCGGGCCCGGCCCCCGGCGGCCACGTCCCGGAGCAGCAGGCCGGTCGGGGCGTCCGTGCGCCGCACGACGTGGTCGGTCAGGACGCCCTCGGCCCGCAGCGTGCGCAGCACCAGCTCGCCGGGCTCGTCGTTCCCGAGGGCGCCGGTCCAGCGGGCCGTGTGCCCGAGGCGGGACAGGGCGATCGCGACGTTGGCCTCCGCGCCGGCGGTGGACACCCGCGAGTCGCCGCCGAGGCGCAGCGGTCCGGCGCAGCGGACCGTGACCATCGCCTCGCCGATCGTCAGAACGTCCGCCCTCATGGAGCGCCCACCAGGTCGAGTGCGGTCCTGATCCGGCGGCGCAGGCCGTCCAGGTCGCCGCCGCGCGGGGCGTCGCCGAGCAGCGGCGAGCCGAGGCCGACCGCGACGGCGCCGGCCTCCAGATAGTCGCGCACGGTGTCGAGTCCGACCCCGCCGACCGGCACGAACGGCACGGCCGGGAACGGGTCGCGCAGCGCGCGCAGATAGGAGACCCCGCCCGCGGAGGCGGGGAAGAGCTTGACGGCGGCGGCGCCCCGCGCGGTCGCGGCGATGACCTCGGTGGGGGTCATCGCCCCGGCGAGCACGGGCAGTCCGAGGCGCAGCGCCTCGTCCACTCCCTCGCCGAGACCGGGGGTGACGGCGAACGTCGCGCCCGCGTCCCGGGCCGCGACGGCGTCCCGCGCCGTCAGCACGGTCCCCGCGCCCAGGTGCACGCCCGCGCCCAGGGCGGAGGCCGCCTTCCGGATGACCGACAGCGCGTCGGCGCCGCTGAGCGAGACCTCCATCAGGGTCACGCCCTCCTCGGCGAGGACCTCGACGCTGCGCAGCGCCGCCGCCGGGTCGTCGCCGCGGACGATGGCCAGGAGCCGCCTGGCTCTGAGGAGATCGAGCAGATCGTGTGGTTGCACGCCGGTCACCATTCTGCGAAGGAGCGGTCGGGATAGCGCCAGATCGGAGAGCGCCAGGTGTGGCCCTGCTTGTCGGCCTCACGCACCGCGGCCTCGTCGACCATGATGCCCAGGCCCGGCCCGGTCGGCCGGGAGAGCCGGCCGTCGCTGAACGCGAAGACGGACGGGTCGACAAGGTAGTCCAGCAATTCGTTGCCGTCGTTGTAGTGGATGCCGATGCTCTGTTCCTGGATCAGGAAGTTGGGCGTCGCGAACGCCACCTGGAGGCTGGAGGCCAGGGAGATCGGCCCCAGCGGGCAGTGCGGAGCGAGCAGGGCGCCGAACACCTCGGCCTGGGCGGCGATGCGGCGGACCTCCGAGATGCCGCCGGCGTGGGACAGGTCCGGCTGCGCCACGGCGACGCCCGCCTGGAAGGCGGGCAGGAAGTCCCAGCGGGAGTAGAGCCGCTCGCCCAGGGCGATGGGGATGTTCGACGCCTCCACGAGGCTGCGCATCTGGGGCATCGACTCCGGCACGACCGGTTCCTCGACGAACAGCGGCGTGAGCGGTTCGAGCAGCGGCAGCAGCCGCCGGGCGTTCGGATAGGACACCCGGCCGTGGAAGTCGACCGCGACGTCCCGGCCCGGGCCGAGCGCCTCGCGGACCGCCGCGACGCGCTCGATGACCTCGTCGATCTCGCCCGGGCCCGCGATGGGGGACATGCGGCCGCTGGCGTTCATCTTCACCGCGGTGAAGCCCGCCTCCGCCTGGCGCCGGGCCTCCTCCTCGATTTCGCCGGGCTCGTCGCCGCCGATCCAGGCGTACGCCCGGACGTGGTCGCGTACGGGACCGCCGAGCAGTTCGTGGACGGGGACGCCGCGTGCCTTGCCGGCGATGTCCCACAGGGCCTGGTCGAGGCCGGCGACGGCGCTGGCGAGCACGGGCCCGCCGCGGTAGAAACCGCCCTTGGTCATGACCTGCCAGTGGTCCTCGATGCGCAGCGGGTCGGCGCCGACGAGCATCTCGGCGATCTCGCCGACCGCCGCCCTGACCGAGTGGGCCCGCCCCTCGACGACCGGCTCGCCCCAGCCCACGTGTCCCTCGTCGGTCTCGACCCGGCAGAACAGCCACCGGGGCGGGACCAGGAACGTTTCGATGCGCGTGATCTTCACCGGTCTCCCTGGAGGCGGGCCGCGCGGTCGACGTCGGCCATGGACTTGTCGAGCAGCGCGAGCGCGCGGGTTCTGGCGGCCTCGCCGTCCCCCGCCCGGATGGCGTCGAGCAGGGCCAGGTGGCTCGGCACCGGGTCGTCGGCGGTGACGACGTCGTGGACGATGCGGTCCCGTTCCGCAAGCACGGACTCGATGACGACCTCCATGCGGACCAGGAGCTCGTTGCCCGTCGCGGCCAGGACGGCGCGGTGGAAACGCAGGTCGGCGGAGGCCGCCTCGGCCGGGGTCCTGGCCGCGGTCATGTCCTCCAGGGCCGCCTCGAGTTCGGCGAGGTCGGCGTCGGTGCGCCGGCCGGCGGCGAGCGCGGCGGCGGCCGGTTCGAACATCTGCCGCACCTCGGCGAGCTGCCCGAGCATCTCGCTGCCCCGGCTCTCGAACTCCCAGCTGATGACGTCGGGATCGAGCAGGTTCCACTCGCTGCGGGGGCGCACCACCGTGCCCCGCTTCTGCCGCGAGTCGACCAGGCCCTTGCCCGCCAGTACCTTCAGCGCTTCGCGCACCACGGTGCGGGACACCTGCAGCTCGGCCTCCAGCTCGACCAGGTCGATGCGCCCGTTCTCGGCGAACTGCCCGGTGACGAGGCGGCGGCCGATGGTCTCGACGACCTGGCCGTGGATGCCACGCCCTTTGTAGGTGCTCATGCTCTGCGGTCATCCCTCTCAGGAGGAGTTCTTCGTCGCGCTCCAGCCGCCGTCGACGACGAGGGTGGTGCCGGTGATGTAGGACGCCTCGTCCGACAGCAGGAAGGCGATCGCCGCGGCGACCTCCGCGGGCTCGCCGAACCGCTTGGCGATCGTGGCCTCCACGCTCAGCCTCCGGTCCTCCTCCGCCACACGGTCCCACGCGGGGGACATGATCGGCCCGGGCAGCACGGTGTTGACGCGCACCCCGGGACCGTAATCCACCGCGAGCTGGCGGCCGAGCCCCACCAGCGCCGCCTTCGTCGCCGCGTACGCCGGATGGCCGGGCAGACCGACGAGGGCGTGCACCGACGAGACGAGGACGACCGCCCCCGACGTCGCATCCAGATCCTCGTGTAGCGTGCGAAAGGCCAGGTAGGAGGCGGTGAGGTTCACGTCCAGCTGGCGCTTCCACGATGCCGCGCCCAGGTCGTGCACGGGTCTCACGTCCACGACGTAGGCGTTGCTGACGAGGTGCCGCACCGGGCCGTACTCCCGGTGGGCGACGCGACGGAGTTCCCCCCACGCGCTCTCGTCGCTGACGTCCATGCGCACGAATCTTGCCGTGCCGCCCGCCTCGACGACAGCTGCGGCGACGTCCTCCCCGGCCGGGGAGATGTCGCACAGCAGGACGGGCGTGCCGGTCGCGCCGAGACGCCTGGCGGTTGCCGCGCCGATGCCGGACGCGGCGCCGGTCACGACCGCGCAGCATCCGGCCTCCGTGGAAGGTCCGGGGAGGTTCACGCCGCCACTCTACGATAAGTGTTTTTTTATGACAATTTATTGACAGGCACGTTACGACCGCCTCATCATCTGGAGCGTGGCGCAGCGCGCCCTACCCGGTGGCGTCGCCAACCGAAGACAGACTCATGGGAGGCCATTCGTGGCATCAGTTCGACTCACGGCGGTGCGTTGCATCGCCCTGCTGGCCGTCGGCGCCGTGCTCGCCGCCTGCGGTCAGTCCGCCGGGTCCGGCGGCGCCTCGGGCGGGAAGGAGCAGCTGCGCGTCGGGGTGATCTACCTGGACTCGCAGGGCTTCTACGCCGGCGTGAAGAAGGGAATCGAGACCGCCGCCGCCCAGGACTCGCAGCTCAAGCTGCTGGGCAACAACGCGCAGGGCGACGCGGCCAAGGAGTCCTCGTTCATGTCGACCCTGGTCGCCTCCAACGTGGACGCGATCATCACCTCGGCCGTCTCCGCCACGGCGTCCACCCCGGCGATCGCGGCGGCGAGCAAGGCCGGCATCCCGGTCGTCTGCTACAACACCTGCATCAACGACGCGGACGCCAAGAAGTACGTGTGGGGCTACGTCCTGTCCGACCCGTACGTCTTCGGCAAGAAGCTGGGTGAGCAGGCCGGGAAGTACTTCACCTCGCAGAAGCTCGACAAGCCGAAGATCGCCATCCTGAACTGCGACTTCGTCGAGGTCTGCAAGGAGCGCAAGCGCGGCTTCAAGGACGGCCTGGCCGAGTCCGTGCCGGGCGCCCAGTACGTCGCCGACCAGGAGGGCGCGGTCGTCGACAAGGCCACCCCGGTCGCCGAGAACATCATCACCGCCAACCCCGAGCTCGACGCGTTCTACGCCGTGGCGGGCGGTGGCACCCTGGCCGGCGTCAAGGCCGTCACCACGCGCTCCCGCGTCGGCAAGACCGTCGTCTTCGGCAGCGACATGACCGTCGACATCGCCAAGGCCCTGGTCGACGGCAGCATCCTCAAGGCCGAGATCGACGTCCCCGCGCAGACCGTGGGCAAGCTCGCGTACGAGGCCGCCCGCAAGGCGTCGGGCGGCGCCAAGAACGACTCGTTCGTCATCCCGGTGGACCCGATCCTCTACACCGCCGACGACAAGGCCACGAACGAGAAGTGGCTGACCGAGCACGCCGACGGGATCCCGTAAACCGTCCCCCGTATGGAAGGCGCAGTCACTCGTCCCACCGAAGGCTCCCCAGGAAGGCTCCCATGTCGAACACCGACGTCGTCGCGGAGGTGCGTGCGGGCACCAAGCGCTACCCCGGCGTCACCGCTCTCAGCGACGTCGACTTCGCGGTGCGGCGCGGCGAGGTCCGCGCGCTGCTGGGCAAGAACGGCGCCGGCAAGTCCACCCTGATCAAGGTCCTGTCCGGCGCCGAGCACCTCGACTCGGGCGAGGCGCTCGTACGCGGCAAACCGCTGGCGGGCCTCGGCACGCGGGACGTCGCCGCCCTGGGGGTCGCGACCGTCTACCAGGAGCTGAGCCTGGTGCCGGAGATGACGGTCGCGGAGAACCTGTTCCTGGGGGCCTGGCCGCGCTCGCGCGGCGCGCTCGACCTGCGCAGGATGCGCGCCGAGGCGAAGGAGGCGATGGCGCGCATCGGCGTGGACATCGACGTCGACAGCCCGGTCGGCTCGCTCGGCTCCGCCGGTCAGCAGCTCGTGGAGATCGCCCGCGCCGTCGCGCAGCGGCCCACCCTGCTCATCCTCGACGAGCCGACCAGTTCCCTGGCCGCCGCCGAGGTCCGGCAGGTGATCGACGTCGTGAGGACCGTCGCGGAGCAGGGCGTGGCGGTCATCTACGTCAGCCATCGCATGGACGAGATCCGGCAGGTGGCCGACACCGCCACGGTCGTCCGCGACGGCAGGATCGTGGAGACGCTGCCGGTGCGCACGGCCTCGACGCACGAGATCGTCGCGATGATGCTCGGCACGGCGCCCGAGGCCGTGGCGGCCCGGACCCGCCGCCCCAGCGCCGAGCCGCCGGTGCTGTCGGCGCGCGGCCTGGTCAGCGACCGGCTGAACGGCCTCGACATCGACGTGCGGCCCGGCGAGATCCTGGGCATCGCCGGGGTGCTCGGCTCGGGCCGCACCGAGACGCTGCGCGCCCTGGTGGGGCTCGACCGCCCGGCCTCCGGCGAGATCCGCCTGCGCGGCGAGGCCGTACGGCCCGGCGCGTTCGCCGCGATGCTCGCCAGAGGGCTCGGCATGACGCCGGAGAACCGGCGGCGCGAGGGGATCGTGCCGCTGATGGGCGTCGACGAGAACATCGTCATCAGCGACCTGCGCAGGGTGAGCAGGTCGGGCGTGCTGGACCGCCGCGCGATACGGCAGGCCGCCCGGGCGCTCATCGACCGCCTGGCGATCAAGACGGCCCGTCCGGGGACGCCGATCGGCACGCTCAGCGGCGGAAACCAGCAGAAGGCCGTGCTCGCCCGATGGCTGCACGCGGGAAGCGACGTGCTGCTGCTCGACGAGCCCACCCGCGGCGTGGACGTGGAGGCCAAGCGCCAGATCTACGACCAGATGCGCCTGCTGGCCGACGACGGGCGCGCCGTGGTCTTCGTGTCCAGCGAGGTGGAGGAGCTGGCCGACGTCTGCGACCGGATCGTCGTCCTGCGCGGCGGGCGCGCCGTGGCCGAGCTGAGCGGCGACGAGATCGAGCTCAACAGGGTCATGGCCCTGGCGATTGCCGAGGAGTGAGGGAGAACATGAGCACGACCACGCCCACTGGCCCGCCCGTGGCCAAGGCGGACGCCCGGGGCGGGCGGCTGGGACGCAACACGCAACGGCTGAACGAGATCGGGCTCATCGGGGCCATCGTGGTGCTGTTCGTGGTGCTCTCCGCCACGGCGCCGGGCTTCCTGTCCGTGACGAACCAGCTGGCCATCCTGCGCGACGCGGCGACGATCGGCGTCGTGGCGTGGGCGATGACCCTCGTCATCGTGGCCGGCGAGATCGACATCAGCATCGGCCCGGCCGTGGCGTTCTCCTCGGTCCTGCTGGCCAAGGCCAGCGGGGAGTGGCACATCCCGTTCGCCCTCGCCGTGCTGGTCTGTCTCGCGGTGGGCCTGCTGCTCGGGGCCGGGGCCGGCTTCCTGCGCGCCCGCTGGGGCATCCCGTCGTTCGTGGCCACGCTCGGCCTGTGGAGCGCCCTGCGCGGGCTGGCGCAGTACATGACCGACGGCCTGCCGGTCCCGCTGGAGGCCAACGGGTTCCTCGACGTGCTGGCCGGGAGCGTCCTGGGCATCCCGACCCCGGCCATCATCATGGCGATCCTGTTCGTCGTGTTCCTCTTCGTGGCCAACCGCACGGCGTACGGCCGCTCGGTCTTCGCGGTCGGCGGCAACGCCGAGGCCGCCCGCCTCGCGGGGATCAACGTCTCCCGGATCCGGGTGATCCTGTTCGCCACGACCGGCCTGCTCGCCGCGGTCAGCGGCCTGCTGCTGGCGGCGCGCCTCGGGTCCGGCAACGGCGGCGCGTCGGTGGGCCTGGAGTTCGACGTGATCGCCGCGGTCGTGATCGGCGGCACCTCCCTCGCGGGCGGCAAGGGCTCCCTGCTCGGCACCCTGCTGGGCGTCGCCTTCATCACCGTCATCGGCAACGGCCTCGTGCTGCTCGGGGTCAACGCCTTCTTCCAGGACGTGGTCCGCGGCGTCATCATCGTCGGCGCCGTGCTGATCAACGTGTTGCTCTCCAAGCGGAACGGAGCCCGCAGCTCATGACCACCATGAAAGGCGTCTTCCTGCCCGGCGACTTCACCGCCGTGCTCCGCGACGTCGAGGTGCCCACGCCCGGTCCCGGCCAGTTGCTCGTACGCGTGGGCGCGTCCGGCATCTGCGGCAGCGACCTGTCCTACATCTACCGGGGGCACAAGACCCACGTCGGCCAGGAGGGCCCGGCGTACAAGGGGGTCGTGGCCGGGCACGAGCCCAGCGGGCAGGTCGTGGAGACCGGCCCGGGCTGCCGGCGGTTCGGCGTCGGCGACCGCGTGATCGTCTACCACATCTCCGGCTGCGGGCGCTGCTCCAACTGCCGTCGCGGGCACATGATCAGCTGCTCCGACCCCGAGCGCAGGTCGGCGTACGGCTGGCAGCGCGACGGCGGGCACGCCGAGTACATCCTGGTCGAGGAGAGCACGGCCGTGCCGCTGCCGGACGAGCTGTCCTACGTGGACGGCGCCCTGATCGCCTGCGGGTTCGGCACGGCGTACGAGGGCCTGCTGCGCACCGGGGTCGGCGGGCGCGACGACCTGCTCGTGGTCGGCCTCGGACCGGTCGGACTGGCCGCCGCCATGATCGCCCGCGGTCTCGGCGCGACCCGGGTGCTCGGCGTGGAGCGGTCGGCGGAGCGCGCCGCGCACGCCCGGTCTCTCGGCCTGTTCGACGAGGTCCTGACCGCCGCCGACGGGGTCGCCGAGGCCCTGGACGAGGCGACCGGGGGACGCGGCTGCTCGGTGACGATGGACTGCTCGGGCTCGGCCGCGGGCCGGAGCGTCGCGATCCGGGGCGCGGCCGAGTGGGGCCGCGTCTCCCTGGTGGGCGAGGGCGGCCGGCTGGAGACGGAGGTCTCCGACCTGCTGCTGCACCGCCAGCTCACCCTGTACGCCTCCTGGGTCACCTCGCTGCAGGCGATGGAGGAGCTGGCCTTCCGCCTGGTGCGGTGGGGCGCCAGCCCGCAGCGGCTGGTGACCGACGTGCTGCCGCTGGAGCAGGCCGACGAGGCATACCGGCTGGCCGACTCGGGGCGCACCGGCAAGGTCTGCCTGGTCCCCTCTCTCGACCGATGACGAGCTCGGAACCCGTGGTCCGGCTCGCCGCGCCCTGGGGGGAGGCGGCGGTCCTGCCGGGACGCGGCGGGCGGATCATCTCGCTGCGCGCAGCGGGCCGGGAGTGGCTGTGGCGCAACCCCGAGCTGCTCGACGCGTCGCTCGCGATCACCCCCGCCGCGCGGCGGCTGCCCGCCCCGACCGGATTCGCGAGCTGGGCGAACTGGGGCGGGGACAAGACCTGGCCTGCCCCGCAGGGGTGGTCGTCGGCGCAGGAGTGGGCGGGGCCGCCCGACCCGGTGCTCGACGCCGGCGCCTACACCGTGCTGGAGCGGGACGACCTGCGCTTGCGGATGCGCAGCGGCGACGACCCGCGCACCGGGCTGGCCGTCACCCGTACGGTCACGATGTCGGCCGCCGAGGCCGTCCTAGTGGTCGACAGCGAGCTGGAGAACGTCACCGATCATCCCGTGCGGTGGGCCGCCTGGACGGTGAGCCAGTTCGAGACCGAGTCGTTCCGCGGGCACGACGATCCCCGATGCGGGGTGTGGGTCGGGCTGACCGACCGGCACCTGGCGCCGGTGACGCTGTTCGCGCCCGACGGCGCACCGGTCCTGGAGCGGGTCTCCCTCTCGGCGGGCCGGGTGCCGGTGCGCGACGTCGTCGGCAAGATCGGCATCGGCGGCACGGCCGGATGGCTCGCCGTGACGGCCCCCGGCGGGGCGACGCTGACGCAGCGGTTCGACGTGCGGCCGGGCGCGCCCTACCCGGACGAGGGCTCCGAGATCGCGATCTGGATGCAGTACCCCAAGGAGGAGGAGCTCGCGGGGCTGGAGGGCCTGCGTCCCACCGCCCGGCTGGTCGAGGCCGAGACCATGTCGCCCCTGACCTCGCTCGCCCCCGGCGAGGTGCTGCGCCACCGCGTCACGTGGTCCGTGACGGACGTGCCGCCGCCCGTCGCCGGGGAGTGAGCGGGGGAGTGATCCGGACCGGATAACGTCGGGGCCATGCGGCTTCATGTGGGATGCGCGATGTGGACGCACGCGCCGTGGCAGGGGCGCCTCCTGCCGCACCCGCTTCCTCCGGGGGAGCGGCTGCGCGCCTACGCGACCTGGTGCGACGCCGTCGAGGGCAACACGACGTTCTACGCGACGCCCTCGCGGAGCACGGTGGAGTCCTGGGCGCGGCAGACCGATCCCGGCTTCCGCTTCGTGGTCAAGCTGCCCAGGCCGATCACCCATGAGCGCCGCCTGACCGGGGCCGACGACGACCTGCGGGCCTTCCTCGACGCGATCGAGCCGCTCGGCCCGCGCGCCCACGCGCTGTGGATCCAGCTTCCCGGCTCGTTCGGCCCGGCGGACGTGGGCGCGCTCGCGGCCTTCCTGGGCCGCCTTCCCCGCGACCACCGCTACGCCGTCGAGGTCCGTCACCGCGCGTTCTTCGAGGACCCCCGGGCCACGGGGCTCCTGGAGCGGGTGCTGACCGGGGCCGGTGCCGAGTGGGTGCCGTTCGACACGACCGTGCTGTTCCGCAGCCCGCCGACCAGCGACGCCGAACGGGACGCCTGGTCGAAGAAGCCGCGTGTGCCGCTGCGGACCGCCGCGCTCACCGACCGCCCGATCGTCCGCTACATCGGCCGCGACGATCCCGAGCGTACGGCCGAGGGCTGGCGGCACTGGGTGGACGCGGTCGCCGGATGGCTGCGCGAGGGCCGCTCGCCGACGGTGTTCGTCCACACCCCGGACAACGCCGACGCGCTGACGCTCGCCCGGCGGTTCCACGACGACGTACGCGCCGAGGTGCCCGGCGTCGAACCGCTGCCCGAGCCCATGTCCGTGGAGGCGCCGGACGAGCCGCTCACCCTGTTCTGATCACCGTTTGACGGCGCGCAGCACGACGAACTTGGGGTCGCTCGCGACGACCTCGCAGTTGCCGAAGAGCCGGCGCAGCTTCACGTGGTAGCCGAGGTGGCGGTTGCCCACCACCCACAGCTCGCCGCCCCGCCGCAGCGCGGCACGCGAGCCGTTGAACATGCGCCAGGCGGTCGCGTCGGTCCTGCCCCGATGGGTGTGGAACGGCGGGTTGTTCAGCACCAGGTCCGCGGTGCCCGGCGGGAAGCCCGAAAGGCCGTCGGCCGCCACGAACCTGGCGACGGTCTCCGCTCCGGTGCCGGCCGCGGTGTTCGCCCGGAAGGTGGCCTCCGCCGAGGCCAGCGCCTGGTAGGACTCGTCGATGAACGTCACCTCGGCCTCGCCGTTGGACAGCGCCGCGGCGAGCCCGACCACCCCGTTGCCGCAGCCGAGGTCGACCACATGCTCGGGCCCCGTACGCGCGGGCAGGCTGCCCAGCAGGAGACGGGTGCCGGCGTCGAGACGCTCGGCGGAGAAGACGCCGGCGTGGTCGACGACGGTCAGCCCGGAGACCACCCCGGCGTCGGCGGGCAACGTGTGGCTCCGCGGCCACGGATCGGCCCCTCGCGGCAGCGCGGGGTCGGGCGAGCAGAAGATGAGCCGCGCCTTCCTGACCGCCAGCGAGGTCCGCGTCGGCCCGAGGACCCGCTCGAACAGCTTCAGCGTCGAGGTGTGGATCTCGGTGACCATCCCCGCGCCGACGACCACCGTGCCCTCGTGCACGTGGGGGGCGAGGCGGTGCAACTGGTCCTCCAGGAGGGCCAGGCTCTTGGGCACCCGCACCAGCAGCACGTCGATCCGGTCCGGCGGCGCGTCCCTGGTCGTGCGCAGCTGTACGGCGTCCGCGTCGAGGCCGTTGCGCTCCAGGTTGGCGCGGGTGGCCTGCTGCCCGAGGAAGGAGTCGCTGATCTGCACGGGACGGTGGACGGGGCGCTGCGCGGCCAGTGCTGTGGCCCGTGCGGTGGCCAGTGCTGTGGACAATGCGCCCCACCGGTCGCCCAGCACGACCAGGCTGCCCGACAGGTCCACCGGCCCGCCCTCGCGCTCGTCGAGGTGCCGCAGCAGGTATTCGTCGGCCGCGTCCCACGCGCGGAGCGGGTCGCGGGGGTCCTCGGGGAAGCGGGCGAGGTCGAGGTCACCCCGCGCCGTCGTCATACGGTCCATCGCCGCTCAGGCTAGTGGGCCCTCCGCCCGGGTCCGTGCAATGAGTCCCCCATCAGCCGCGAGTGACGTCCGAGGACAGGCGTGACAACGGTGGGGTGTGTCCCGAAGCCGGCTGACGCGCCGGCGGTGATCGCAGGCTGTCCGCCCGCGATCGCTCAGGTGGTGCTGTCCGAAGTCGTTCCGGCTTTCGTGTGGAGGATCTCGCGGGCCTGGTCCGCGGCGCGGACGATGCTCTCGGAGACGAAGGCGACGAAGCGGGAGATGTTCTCCAGACGGGCGGCGGCCGCGGTTCCGGGGCCGAGGACGCCGACGCCCTGTCGTGCGACCTCGCCGAGGTGGGCGGTGGCACGGGCGCTGGCCATCATCGACTGGTACAAGACGTCGTCGTCGACGACGTAGCGCTCGCGGCGGCGTTCGTCGCGTTCCCGGCGGATCAGGCCCTGGCTCTCCAGGAACGTGGTCGCCTTGGAGACGGACGCCGGGCTGACCTGCAGGCGTCCGGCGAGTTGGGAGGCGCTGAGGCTGCCGGCGTCGGTGGTGTAGAGGCCGGCCAGCACCCGTGCCGTCATCTTGGGCAGGCCCGATTGCATGAAGACCGTGGCCAACACCTCCTCGTACTCGCGCACCGCCTCGGCATCGCGTCCGTGGGCCTGGGAGGGGGCGCCGGGGTTCCGGGGCGCGGTCTTCCTGCGGCGGTGGGTGCGGTGTTCAGTGGCGCGGTGGGCCAGGTCGGCGCGGTAGGCGGTGGGGCCGCCGTTGCGCATCACCTCACGCGTGATCGTCGAAGTGGGGCGGTCGAGGCCTCTGGCGATCTCCGCGTAGGCGAGGCCGTCGGCCAGTCCCAGCGCGATCTGCTGGCGGTCCTGCTGGGTGAGCCTGCCTCCCGGCATCGCGATCTCCTTCGTGGTCCTGTGGCCTGTGCAGCATAGCGTTCACTTTCTATCGGTTGCAACGAGCAGCTGAAGCGATGTTGCGTTGAATGTAGAACCAGTGCAACGATTGTATCGGTATGACCTGCAGTTATAGTGTTGAAACGCAAGAGAAAAGTTGTGCAATCTAGAAATGCAACGTAGCGTTTCCAGTGTTCGAAACAACGAGTCACCGGAGAGCACGATGCAGAAGTTCAACACCCCCGCCCCGATCTCCGTCGTCCTCGACGTCGCCGCCGGGCGCGTCCAGTTCATCGCGGCCGAGCGGGCCGACACCGTGGTCGAGGTCCTGCCCGCCGACGGCTCGAAGGGCCGCGACGTGAAGGCGGCGGAGCGGGCCACGGTCGAATACGCCGGCGGTGTCCTGCGGATCGAGGCCCGGGAGACGAAGAGCCAGATCCTCGGCCCCTCCGGATCCGTCGAGGTGACGGTGCGGCTGCCCGCCGGCTCTCAGGTCGAGGCGAAGGCGGCCGCCGCCGGATTCCGGGCGGTCGGACGGCTCGGCGACGTCGCCTTGGAGGGCGCGTACGGCTCGATCAAGCTCGACGAGGCCGCGACCGTTCGCCTCACCACCGCCGCCGGTGACATTTCCATCGGCCGGCTCAACGGTCCCGCGGAGATCAGCACCGGCAAGGGCGACATCCGCATCGCCGAGGCCGTGCGCGGCACGGTTGTGCTGCGTACCGAGTCCGGCGAGGTGTCGGTCGGCGCAGCCGCCGGAGTCTCGGCCTCCCTGGACGCCGGCACCTCCTACGGCCGGATCCGCAACGCGCTCAACAACACCGAAGGCGCCGCCGCCCAGCTCGACATCCACGCGACCACCGCCCACGGCGACATCGTCGCCCGCAGCCTCTGACCCGCGGCCTCCGTCTCCATCCGTTCACGCGACCTCATCACCGACCTGAAGGAGCCCCACCATGTCCGTCACTCTCACCGGCCACGCCCGCCCGGAGCTGCAGAAGATCATCGAGGAGATGGTCGATTCCGGTTTCGTCGGGGTGACGCTGCGGGTGCACGACGAGCACGGCGAGTGGACCGGCAGCGCCGGGCTGCGCGAGCTGGGCCGCATCGAAGAGCCGCCGATCGACGGGCACATCCGGATCGGCAGCAACACCAAGACCTTCACCGCCACCGTGGTGCTGCAACTGGTGGCTGAGGGCAAGATCGGGCTGGACACCGCTGTGGACGACTACCTGCCCGAGTTCGGGCTGGACCGGCGGATCACGGTGCGGATGCTGCTGCAGCACACCAGCGGAGTGTTCAACTTCACCGGCGAGTACTTCGAGGACGGCACGTTCGTCCCGGGGATCACCGCCACCACCGCGGGTAAGGAATGGGTGGACAACCGGTTCCACACCTATCAGCCGGAGGAACTGGTCCGGCTGTCGTTGTCGAAGCCGGCGCGCTTCGAGCCGGGCACCGACTGGAGCTACGCCAACACCAACTACGTGCTGGCCAGGCTGCTGATCGAGAAGGTCACCGGCCGCTCGGTCGCCGAGGAGATGCAGCGGCTGATCCTGGGGCCGCTCAACCTGACCGGCACCATCCAGCCGACCAGCGAGACCGGCATCCCCGAGCCGCACGCCCACGCCTACTACCGATATGAGGAGGACGGCCAGACCCGGACGGTCGACGTCACCCGGCAGAACCCCTCCTGGATCTCCTCCGGCGGCGACATGATCTCCACCACCCGCGACCTGCACACGTTCATCTCCGCACTGGTAGGCGGCACGCTGCTGCCGGCCGAGCTGCTGGCCGAGATGTGCACGCCCGAGGCGAAGGCCGGCTACGGCCTGGGGGTGTTCGTGCAGGAGGTGCCTGGCGGCGGCACCGTCATCATGCACAACGGCGGCATGGCGGGTCACGCGGCGCTGATGTACAGCACGCCCGACGGCAGCACGACCCTGACCGCCGCGCTGAACTACGTCGACGACGCCGCGATGTCCATGGGAGTGGCGTTCCAGCAGGCGACGCAGCGCCTCGTCGCCGAGGTGTTCGGCGGTGAGCAGGCCGGGTCGGCCCGGCAGACGGGCTGAGCATCCGGGGTGGAGGGCCGGGCGGCGGGCTCAGGAACGCCGCCGGGCCGTCCAGAGCCACATCACCGCCAGGACGGCGATCGCGACGCAGCCTCCGACGGCCATGCCGGCGAGGAAGCCCGGACCTTCGCCGTCCGACCGCCCCCACAGAACCTCGGGCGCGATCACGGCGAGCAGGGTCACGGCCAGCACGACGTAGAACCGGCGGCTGAAGAAGACGCTGCGACCGGGGGCCGCGGGCGGGGAGTCGAGCTGCGCGGCCGGTCCCACGCTGGCGGCCCTGGGCCGCTTGAAGTATCGCCAGTACATCCAGGTGCCGCACGGCTCCCAGCCCTCGGGCGCCAGCCGCGCGGCCGGCGCGGAACCGGCGATCGACGGTTCCCTGCGATACTCCCACCGCTGCGGCCGTTCCGGGTCGCGGTGGCTCACGAACCTGCCGAGATGGTCGACCCGGTCGATCTCCCAGCCCTGGTCGCCCAGCCGGGCCAGCATCTGGCGGTCGGTGAAGATGTCGGCGGTCCACCGCCACTCGGTGGCGTCCGTCGCGTCGGTTTCGGGCGCCCGCGCCGCCAGCAACTGCCCGGCGAACTCGCCGACGGGCCCGAACTCCTCCTCCGGGTCGCCGCCGGTCTCGGCGACGTACGACGCCAGATCGGCGACGGTGGCCTCGGCCTGCACCACGGGCACGCCGCCCGCGCGCAGCAGGGCGGCCAGCTCGTCGAGGTAGGCGCTCACTACAGCCCTCCCGAGGACAGCACCGTGCGGACGGACTCGTCGAACGCCAGCCACAGGCGGCCCTGCTCGGCCAGCGTCTGCCGGCCCTGCTCGGTCAGCCGGTAGTAGCGCCGGCCGGGCCCGCGCTCGGTCACCCGGAACTCGGCGGACACCAGGCCCGCCTCCTCCAGGCGGTTGAGCACGGGATAGAGCGTGCCGCCGCGGATCTGCCCGAGCCCAGAGCCGGCGAGCATCTTGGCGATCTCGTAGCCGTAGTTCTCGCCCTCCGTCAGGCTGGCAAGCACCAGCAGGTCGAGGACGCCCTTGAGCCAGCTCGCGCGGCGGTCGGTCGCCATGTGCTTCATCCTCGCACGGTAGGACCACTACCTAGACCGCGTGACCGACCGTCTTCGGGGCGGGCTGCGGCGTGCACACGAGGCCGCGGATGTCCATCAGGGCGTGCATCAGGATCGGCAGCAGGAGGCTGCCGGTGGCGAGGTAGAGGGCGGTGAGCGCGCAACCGGCGAGAGCCACCGCGAGCATGCTCTTCCATCCCTGGTAGAGGTGGCCCGCGGTGAAGACCGCCAGGGCCAGGGCGGCGGCCGCGGTGGTGCTCAGGCCCAGGGCTCCGACGCCGAGCGCGATGAGCAGGCCACGGTAGACGATCTCCTCGCAGAAGCCGGCGGTCACCGACATCGCGAGGGCGTGCCACCGCTCGGCGGTCGTGCGCGGCAGCAGCTCCCGCACAGCCGCCTGACCGGGCACCGTCCTGCCGGACCTCGCCAGTTGGCGCGCCATCACGATGCTGATCACGAGCGCCCCCGACATGCCGGCGACCGCCGGGGCGACCTCGCCGAAGTGGCTCGGCATGGTGAAGCCCAGGTCCGCGAGGCGGACCCCGGGAGACAGCACGAGGATCACCGCCGTGACGGCGACCCAGACCCACTCCTCGGCGATCCACAGCCGGTACGCCCGCACCAGCGCCCTGGGCTCGTGGTCCCGGCGTCGTGCCAGCCGGTCGTACTGACGCCTGCCCAGCCAGGGGGAGACGAAGGCCAGATAGGCCGTCAACGCGACCGCCAGGAGCAGGCCCGGGGTCGAGAAGCTCGCGGAGCTGGTCATAAATCGCCGTCCTTTCTAGCCGTGTTGGCGATTTAGACCATAAAGCGAGCTAGTTAGGAATGCAATCTAGTCTGGAGGAGGGGTGCGAATCGCGATGATCCGAGCCCGCCTTGTCAGATCCGCCGGATCGCGGCGACATCGAGCTCCAGCACCACCTTCTTGCCGACCAGGCCCGCGGCGGCGATCGAGGCGACGCCCCAGTCCTTGCGGTTGATCGTGGCGCCGCCCGTGAAACGAAGCCGGACACCGCCCTGCGGGTCGTGCTCGGCGCCGATCCGATCGAGGGTCACGGTGATCGGCCTGGTCACGCCGCGGATGGTCAGGTCACCGGTGAGTTCGAAGGTGGTCGCGCCGATCTGCCGTGCCGCGGTCGAGACGAAGGTGATGGCCGGGTGGCCGGCCAGGTTCAGGAACCTGCCGCGCAGCATCTCGTCGCGTTGCGGGTTGTGGGTCTGGATGCTGCCGGCCTGGATCGTGAGCTCGACGTTCGACTTGGACGGGTCGTCGCCGTCCAGGTGAGCGCGGCCCTCGAACTCCTCGAACCGCCCGCGCACCTTGGGGCCGATCGTGTGCCGGGCGACGAAGCCGATCCGGGTGCGGGCGATGTCGAGGGTGTAGTCGCCGGTCAGAGCCGCGGTTGTCACGCTGGTCGCTCCTGGGAAAAGGGGAAGGCGGTGACCGTTCGCCTGCCGCCTCTCCGGTGATGACGTGTGTCCAGCATCGAGGCAGGTCAGCGGCGGAACAATGTACGATTCGCGGGGCGATCCATAACAGCGGGGTTATCAGTGGAGCTGCGCGACATCGAGATCTTCCTCACGCTGGCGGAGGAGTTGCACTTCGGCCGCACGGCGGAACGGCTTCGCGTGTCCCAGGCCCGCGTCAGCCAGGCCATCAGCAAGCAAGAACGCCGCCTCGGCGTGGCCCTGTTCGATCGCACCAGCCGGCGGGTGGCCCTGACCCCTGTGGGCCGGCGCCTCCGGGAAGACCTCCAGCAGGCCCTCGACCTGATCAAGGCGGGACTCGCCCGCGCCGAGGCGGCCGGTCTGCGCGCCGGTCAGACCTTGCGCCTGGGCGTGTTCGGTCATGCCGGACACGAACTACGCCCCCTCGTCGACGCGTTCCGCACCCGCTACCCGGGCGGCGACGTCCAGTTCGGCGAGATCTACGGCAGCGACCCGTTCACCGCCCTGCGCACCGGAGAGCACGACATGAACGTGCTGTGGTTGCCCATCGCAGAACCGGACCTCACGGTCGGCCCGACCGTGCTCACCGGGGGCCGCGTGCTGGCCGTGTCGGCGGACCATCCGCTCGCCGAGCGCGGCACCGCGTCCCTGGAGGACCTCGCCGACAACCACGTCGTCGACCTCGGCCCCGGCGCCCCCGAGTATTGGGTCGAGTCCATGGTCCCCACGCGTACACCGCTCGGCCGCCGTATCCCGCGCGGGCCCGCGGCGCGGACCTTCCACGAGATCCTGTCCCTGGTGGCCGCCGGACATTGCGTCCACCCGCTGGGCGAGATCGCCGCCCGCTACAACAGACCGCCCGGAGTCGTGTTCCTGCCCATCCATGACGCCCCCACCCTTCACTGGGCCCTGACGTGGCGCTCCACCGCCGACAGCCCCGCGATCCGCGTGCTGGCGGAGACCGCCGCCGACCTCGGCCCCATCTCGCTGTGAGGGCGCGGGTGAGAAAGGGGTTCGGAGACGATCAACGGCTGTGCTAGCGTTCGCGGCATGATGCGCGCCTGCCTGACGACGACGCCGGAGACCGTCCCGGCGCGCTGACACGTACTTTCATCGAAGCCCCGGGGCGAGCGCCCCGGGGCTTCGTCGTCCGGTCGCTCGCCCCGCTCGAAACCAGACGCGAGGAGACCGCGATGCACGACCACCGCAAGCTGGGCCGCGAGCTCGGCCTGTTCGACACCGACCCGCTGATCGGCTCCGGGCTGCCCTACTGGCTGCCCGACGGAGCCGTGATCCGGCACACCCTGGAGGAGTACATCCGCGACGCCGAGCGGCGGGAGGGCTACCGGCACGTGTACTCCCCCGTGCTCGGCAAACGGGAGCTGTACGAGATCTCCGGGCACTGGTCGCACTACAGCGACGACATGTTCCCGCCCATGGACCTCGGGGGAGAGCAGGTCGTGCTGCGGCCGAGCCTGTGCCCCCACCACGCGCTGATCTACCGTTCGCGCTCGCACAGCTATCGTGAGCTGCCGCTGCGCGTCGCCGAGCTGGGCGGCATGTACCGCTCCGAGCTGTCGGGCGTGCTCGGCGGGCTCACCCGCGTACGGGCGATCCAGCTCAACGACGCGCACATCTTCTGCACCCTCGACCAGGTCGCCGCCGAGGCGGCCGGGGCCCTGGAGATGATCAGGCGCGCGTACGCCGCGCTCGGCATCCGCCCCGTCCGCTACCGGCTCTCCCTGCCCGGGGCCGGCGGCAAGTACGTCGCCGCCCCCGAGATGTGGCGGCGGGCGACCGCCATGCTGACCGACGTCCTCGACCGCTCCGGCCTGGCCTACGAGGCGGTGGAGGGCGAGGCGGCGTTCTACGGCCCGAAGATCGACGTGCAGATCGCCGACGGCGCCGGGCGGGAGGCCACCCTGTCCACCGTGCAGGTCGACTTCCACCAGCCCGAGCAGTTCGATCTGCACTACATCGGCCCGGACGGCGGCAGGCACCGGCCGGTCATGGTCCACCGCAGCATCATCGGCAGCGTCGAGCGGGCCGTGGCGCACCTCATCGAGGTGTACGGCGGCGCCTTCCCCGCGTGGCTCGCCCCCACCCAGGTGGTGGTCCTGCCGGTGACCGAGGCCGAACTGCCGCGGGCCGAGGCGCTCGTACGGCGCTGCGCCGAGCTGGGCCTGCGGGCGGAGGTCTCCAGGCCCGAGCACGGCAGCCTGGGCGCCCGCGTCCGGGCGGCGCGGCTGGCGCCCTACCAGGCGGTGATCGGCGCGAAGGAGGCCGCAGGCGACGAGGTCGCGCTGCGCCTGCGCGACGGCCGCGCCCTGGACGCGATGCCCGCCGCCGAGGCGCTGGATCGCATCGGCGGTCTCGTCGCGGCCCGTGCCGCCGCCCTGTGGGAGCCGGCCGTCCAGCGGGCCTGACCGCGCGCCGACGACGCTGACGGCACCGGCGCCGAGGGGTCACCGCCGGCGGCCTCAGCCGCCGGTGAGCCGGGCGAACAGGCGTGCGGCCTCGGGCTGCTTCCACTCGATCCGGTTCGGATCCTTCTCGTAGGGCCGCCACGGCACGGTCAGGGCCGTGACCCGGGTGCCGGCCCGTTGCACGTCCGCCGCCAGCATGACCAGGGCGTCCAGGTCCAGCGCCGGATCCGTGGTGACCGACGTCGCGGCCACGCGGACGAGGGCGGCCAGGGCGGCGAGGTTGTCGGTACGCGAGACCTTCTTCAGCATCGCCTGCATCAGGGCCACGTTCCGCTTGATGCGGGCGATGTCGGAGCCGTCGCCCACGTAGCGCAGGCGCGCGTACGCCACGGCGGTCTCGCCGTCGATCACCGAGCGGCCGGCCGGCAGCCTGAGCTTCGACTTGGGGTCGTCCACGGCGCGGGGGAGGGTGACCGCGACGCCGCCGAGCGCGTCGACCAGCTTCGCCAGCCCGTCGTAGCGGATGGCCACGGCGTGGTCGACGCGCACGCCCGTGGCGGACTCGACCGTCTTCCGCGCGCAGGCCAGGCCGCCGATCGCGTATGCCTGGTTGATCATGTCCGTATGCGCGGTGACGGTCCGGCCGTCGGCCGACCGGCACTGCGGGATCTGGACCATGGAGTCGCGGGGCAGGCTGACGGCCGTCGCCTGCTTCCGGTCGGCGGACAGCCGCAGGAGGATCATGAGATCGCTCCGCTCACTCGACCCTGGGTCGTCCCAGGATGGGCGCCGGTCGGAGCCGAGGAGCAGCACGGTCAGGGCCTGGCCCTGCTTGGGCAGGCGGTCCCCGATGGGCGGCGTCAGGAGGTGCAAGCCGGTGCTCTCGCGCAGCAGCACGGTCGGCACCACGACCAGCGCGGCGGTGACCACGGCGACCGCCGCCAGCGCGATCCAGCCCGCCGGGCGTCCACCGGTGAACCACGTCAGGCGCCGGCGGCGTCCGCCCGCCACCTCGTCGAGCAGGCGCCTCCGCTGGCGCGCGAGGCCGGCCGGGGGCTCATGTTCGAGGTCGCGGCCGAGGTCGCGGAGCATCGTGAGGTCGTCCATGGCTACTCCTCGTCCCGCAGCGGATTGGTGTGGCCGAGCGACTCGCGCACCTTGCGACGGGCTCGGTTCAGACGCGAGCGCACGGTGCCCACGGGGATGCCGAGGGCCTGCGCCACCTCGTCGTACGACAGGTCGGCCCACGCGATGAGCAGCAGGACGTCGCGGTCGCCCTTCGACAGGCGCGCCAGCGCGGCGGCCAGCAGCGGGCGGACGGTCGACGCGCTCACGCCGTCCTCGACGCGCTCGGCCGGGGACTCCGCGACGTCGTCCAGCGGGCTGCGGGTGAGCGCCCGATAGCGGGCGGCCTCGTCGCGGTGGTGCCGGGAGACGAGCTTGCTGACGATGCCGAACAGCCAGGGACGGGCGTCGGGGCGGGTCAGGTCGTAGAGGTCCCGGCGCCGGAACGCGACCAGGAACGTCTCGCCCACCAGGTCCTCGGCGACCTCAGGACCGAGGCGGCGGGACGCGTAGCGGTAGAGCATCGACGCGTAGCGGTCGAACAGCGCCGCGAACGCCTCGGGCCGCGCCCTGGACTCGGCGATCAGGTCCGAGTCCAGGCGTGGGGTGGCAAGGGGGATCATCAACGACACCATGGCATCGAGCCGGCCTAACCCTTCGATGGGAACTGACAGCCATGTCTCGCCACTCGCCGCGCTTCGGGTTCACGGTGTATGGACCAGACACTACTCGTCGACGTATAGTCGCTTACGAGTATCAGGATGGAGTGAGATCATGGCCGGACGGCGGAAGGTGAGCAACCTTCTGGGCCTGGCCGTGCTCGCGACCGTCATCGAGCGGCCGATGCACCCGTATGAGATGGCCAGGCTGATCCGCGACCGCGGCAAGGACCGCGACATGAGCGTCAAGTGGGGCTCGTTCTACACCGTCGTCCGGAACCTGGAGAAACACGGATTCATCGCCGTGGAGGGGATCGCACGGGAGGGGGCGCACCCCGAGCGCACGATCTACCACATCACGGACGCCGGGCGGGCGGAACTGGCCGACTGGGTGCGCGACCTGGTCGCGACCCCGGAACGCGAGCAGTCAGGCTTCCAGGCGGGTCTTTCCGTGAGCGGGGTGCTTCCGCCGGAGGAGCTGGCCGGACTGCTGCTGCGGCGGCTGGCCCTGCTGGAGGAGGACATCGCCGCGCAGCGGGAGATGCTCGACGTGTCATGCCGGGAGGGAGTGCCTCGGCTGTTCCTCATCGAGGCGGAGTATGACCTTGCCGTCCGTGAGGCCGAGGCGTCCTGGGTGCGCGCCTTCGCGGAGGAGCTGACCACCGGCTCGTTCCCCGGCCTGCCGATGTGGCGGGCCTGGCACGAGTCCGGGCAGATGCCGCCCGAGGTGGCCGAACTCGCGGAAAGGGGCCTCACAACGGACTGAACTCGTCAGGACGGACCCCGGCCGAGGTGCGGGAACACCCGGCCGGAGTCCGTGACCCTCGAACCGAGACCCGCGGGCGGAATCCGGTCGGAAGGTGGCAACCGCAAGGATAGCCGGGCTTCCTCCACGGGCCGGTTCGGACACGCATGATCCGGAACCGGAGGAGACCATGGAGAAGATCTCGCAGAAGCAGGCGCCCGGCATGGAGGGCGCGATGGCCCGGTGGTACGCGCGGCAGCGCGCCTCGGCGCCCCAGATCGCCGCCGTACGGCGGTACGCGGCGCAGGTCACCGCCGGCCTGCCCGCAGGAGCGGCCGTCCTGGAGGTGGCCCCGGGGCCCGGTTATCTGGCCGTCGAGATGGCCCGGCTGGGCTGTGCGATGAGCGCGATCGATCTCAGCCGTACGTTCGTGGAGATCACCGCGGAGAACGCCGCCCGGGCGGGGGTGCGCGTCGACGTGCGGCAGGGCGACGCCGCCGACCTCCCCTATCCCGGCGGCTCGTTCGACCTGATCGTCTGTCAGGCCGCGTTCAAGAACTTCGGACGGCCCGTCCGCGTGCTGGACGAGATGCACCGGGTGCTGCGGCACGGCGGCACGGCGATCATCAACGACATGAGCCGGGAGGCGTCCAGGACCGCCATCGACAAGGAGGTCGCAGGGATGGGGCTCACCCCGCTGAACTCCCTGATGACCAAGGTGCCGCTGCTGGCGCTGCGCCGCCGCGCCTACTCCCGGTACGTGTTCGCCCGCCTCGCCGCCGAGAGCGCGTTCGGAACCTGTGAGATCCGTACGGAGGGGATCAGCATCGAGGTGCGGCTGACCAAGCGGGCCCGGTAGGCGTCCGCGGGTCCGGGGCCGCGGCGTCCAGGCGCCGCGCCTCGGCCGGCGGGTGGCGGTCAGTGCGACCGGCCGTCAGCGCGTCGCGGCCGGCACGCCCGCGGGCTCGTCGTCGGCGACCCGCAGCCCGCGCACGCCGGGGGCGAGCAGC
Source organism: Microbispora rosea (assembly GCF_900156315.1). Lineage (GTDB taxonomy): Bacteria > Actinomycetota > Actinomycetes > Streptosporangiales > Streptosporangiaceae > Microbispora > Microbispora rosea. The sequence continues at coordinate 105,426 of NZ_FTNI01000015.1, forward strand.
GCGGCCAGCGTGACCAGGATGATGACCGCCCCGCAGGCGACCAGCGCCGGCCGCGGCCCCACCCCGATGGCCACCGGCCCGGCCAGCAGCAGGCCGAGCGGCCCGAACATCAGGGACCCGAGCGCGTCGTAGGAGCTCACGCGTGACAGCGACTCGGCCGGGATCTCGCGCTGCATGGTGGTCTGCCACAGCACGCCGAAGATGTCGAAGCACACCCCCATCACGAACGCCCCGCCCACGACGGTCCACAGCGGTGCGCTCAGGCCGAGCAGCACGTACGGCGCGGCGGTGGGCAGCGTGAGGAGCGTGGCGAACAGGATGGGCCGCCGGGGCCGCAGGCGCAGCGTGACGACCACCCCCACGATCATGCCGACGGCCTCGCCCGCGAGGACGGCCGACCAGGCGGGTGCCCCGCCCAGCGACTGCTTGGCGACCAGCGGCCCGAGCACGCCGTGAGCGGCCTGCAGTGCCATGACCAGGACCGAGAACTGGGCGACGACCACCCACAGCCACTGCCGCGACACGAACTCGCGCCAGCCGTCCCGCAGCTCGGCCAGCACCGAGTGCCCGCCGCCGGCCGCGCGCTCGGCGGGAGTGAGGCGCAGCAGCGCGATCAGCACGGCGGCCACGGCGAACATCGCGCCGCTGGCCGTCAGCGCCCACCCGCCCCCCAGCAGGACCACGGCCGCGCCGCTCAGCACGAGGCCGGTGACGCGGGCGATGTTCTGTCCCAGTCCCAGCAGCGCGTTCGCGGTCTGCAACCGGTCGGCGGGCACCACGTCCGGGATGATTCCGGTGAGGGCGGGGAACAGGACCGCGGAGGCGATGCCGCTCACCGCGCTCGCGGTCACGAGGGCGGGCAGCGGCGTCCAGCCGGTGAGCATCATCGCGGCCAGGCAGAAGTACGCCGCCGCGTTGAGCGACTCCCCCACCATCATGACGCGGTGGCGCGGCAGCCGGTCGGCGATCACCCCGCCGACGAGCATGAACAGCACCATCGGCAGCGCCTCGGCGGTGAGCACGGCGGACAGCGTCGTGGCGGTCGCGCCCGGGAGGCCGAGCACGCCGAAGGCGAGGGCCACCGGCGCGAAGGCGGTGCCGAGTACGGAGATCGTCCGGGCCGCCAGCAGCAGGGCGAACCGCCGATCCCTGAGCAGGCCGAGATCACGGCGGAGGCCAGGCATGAGAACAACTCCGGAGGACGCGGAACAGAGAAGACGCGGAACAGAGAAGAAGGAGGGCGACACATCATCGTCCCCTCCCCGCCCGTGTCCGTCACCTCATTTATGGCGGGTGCGGGGCATCGGCCGGATCCCGGGACCGGCCGGGAGACGGGCGGAGACCGCCGTGTGCGTCCGCGACCAGCGCGTCCGGAGCCGCCGGCTCCGGTCAGGCGCCGGAATAGCGGAGGCATCTGCCGCCGAGCCAGGCGCGGTAGTCCGCGGTGTGGCTGGTCATCACGCTGTTGGGAGCCTGGTCGAGCACGGCCTGCCACTGCGGTTCGTTGAGCTGCCAGGGCGGCGGCGGCTCGTCCCACGTGACGCCGTCGGTCCACTTCGCCGCCGAACCTCGCAGGTGTTCCGGCAGCCGGTCGGCGAGCTCCGCCTTGATCCACTTGTCGCGGGAGTAGACGAGGATCGGCTGCGCGTCCTGCCGCTCGACGATGGGATCGATGATCTCCCGCCAGGCCGCCGCGCCGTACGCGGGATCGGCGAGGACGGGCGCGGCGGCCTTCTTGATCTCCAGCAGCGCGAGCAGCCCCAGGGCGCCGACGTGGTCGAGCCACTCCCGCAGGGTCGGCACGCGCTCACCCGCGTACGGCCCGCGGGCGACGCGGCGGTCGCGCAGGTCGCCGGGCCCGTCGGCCCACCCGATCGCGCGGATCTCCTGCCGGGGCCCGGTCAGCCCGTTGGTCGTCCTGTTGTGCCACATGACGGCCTTGGTGCCCTCCCGGGTGAGCTGGACGTCGGCCTCGACGCCGTCGGCGCCCCACGAAGCCTGGTCGTCGACCGCCCGCAGCACGTTGGGCTGGCGGATCACGTCCTTGGCCTTGGCGCCGGCGCTCTTCGGGTAGCCGCCGTGGCCGATCACCAGCGGACACGGCGGCGGCTCCGCCGCGTGCGCGGATGCGGGCGTGGGTGCGGGCGTGGGTGCGGAAGCGGCGGCCGCCGCGACCACGAGGGCCAGCGCGGCTCTCACCGCTGCCCTGGTCATCGCTCGTCCTCCCTGCTCGCTCCGTGCCCGCCCCCTGCTCGCTCCCTGCCCGCCGTGCGGCCGACCAGCCATTGTGCGCGCCGCCGGGGGAATGGGCGGCGCGCGCCGCGCGGGCGGACCCTTTCTTGACGACTACGGGGAGCGGTGCAGGCGAGCTGGGCGGCCTGGAGTCCCGAGTACGCCCGAGCAGGTAAAAAGTGGGCAAACGATCCCGGGAGCCGAAGGGGAGTGTGGCCAGGGACGGACGGAACCTCGCGGGAGGCCACGGGGCATCCGGTGCCTATCCCAACGCGCGGAAGGTAACCTCATCGGGAAGGCAAGAGCGATCCTCCGGACAGTCCGCTCTTGTGGATACCTCGGGGAAGGTGGCCCATGGGCGGAGGTGATCGCATGACGCGGCTCAGTCCTGTGAGCGGCCACCCTCTCGAAGGGTCCCCCGAAGCCGTGGCCGGGCTGGTGCAAGCCGTGCTCGATGCGATCGCGAACCAGGGCGTCTGGTTGCTGCCCATCCACGATCAGGCCGGTGCGATCCGCGACTTCGAGGTGTGCGCGGCCAGTCCCGAGGCCAGGGACATCCGCGACAGGGCCGGCAAGGAGCTCGTCGGCCTGCGCACGATCGAGGCGTATCCGGGCGTCGCCGGCTCCCCTCTGTGGGACGCCTACCTCCGTGTGATGGAGACCGGGGAACCCGAGGATGTCGACCCCTACGTGCACCGGGAGGACGGGGGCGGCGTGCCCGCTCTGTCCACCTACGGCGTCCGCCTCGCCCCCCTGCAGGGCGGCCTTCTCGTCTCCTGGGTCCGCCACGACAGGGAGGAGCGCCTGTCGGCCCGGCTACTCCACACCGAGCGCCTGGGACACCTCGGCTGGGGACACTGGAACCTGATCACGGGCGAGGCCGAGTGGTCCGACCAGCTTTACGTCATCCACGGACGTGACCCGGCCGAAGGACCGTTCGCGCTGGAGCACTACCGCGAGATCGCCCACCCCGACGACGTCCCGATCGTCGAGCACGCGCTGATGACGCTGGGCGGCAGCGGCGGGCCGCACGAGTTCGACATCCGCATCCGTGTCGGTGACGAGTACCGGCACATCAGGGCGACGGCCGAGGTCACCCGGGACGTGGAGGGAAGACCCGTCGAGATCCACGGCGTCGTGCAGGACGTGACCGACTGGCGCAGGACCGCCGACGAGCTCGCCGAGGTCACCCAGCGACTGGAGGAGGAGTCGCAGCTCACCGCGCGACTGCAGAGCATCATCCTGCCGATGCAGGACTCGGTGCCCGGGCTGCAGCTCGGCGTGCGCTACTTTCCCGCCGAGACGGCGCCGCTGGGCGGTGACTGGTATCAGGCCATCCACCTCGACCACGGGGAGGCGCTGCTGGCCGTGGGCGACGTCGCCGGGCACGGCCTGGCCGCCGCCTCCGCCATGGCCAAGCTGCGGCACGCGATCACGGGGCTGGCCTTCGCCGATCACGATCCGGCGCAGATCCTCGTGGCGCTGAACCGGCTGCTGCGGCGGATGCGGCCCGACGTGCTGGCGACGTCCGTCGTGGCCCACTACCGCATGAAGGACCGTACGCTGAGGTGGACCCACGCGGGTCACCCGCCCATGCTGCTCGTCAGAGGGAGCAGGGTGCACCGGCTGCTGCACCCCGGCGTGCTGCTCGGCGTCTTCGAGGACGTGAGCTACAGCTGCGCCGAGATGCAGCTGGAGCCGGACGACCTGCTCCTCATGTTCACCGACGGCCTCATCGAACGCCCGGGCCGGGACCTGTTCGAAGGCCTCGACATCCTCAGCGCGGCGATCGCCGGGACCGTGCCGAAGGTGCCGCCGCAGGATCGTGTGGCGGCGGTCATGGAGGCCCTGGCCCCGAGCAACACCGGCGACGACACCTGCATCCTGGTCGCGCGCATTCTGCCGAACTCCTTGGAAGTGTTCTGATGTCCGATCTTCCCCACCTCTCGACAGCCGAGGCCACGTTCGCCGCCGAGAGCAGCGGAAGCATCGGAGTGCTGACGGTGCGGGGGACGCTCGACTTCACCACACACGAACAGGCCACCGAATTCTTCGACAAGGCATTCGCCCAGTTCGGTCCGTACCTCGTGGTGAACCTGCTCGAGCTCGACTTCCTCGACTCCAGGGCGACGGGGCTGCTGGTCACCCGCTGGAAGCGGGCGCTCGAAGAGGGAGGCTGGCTGGGCCTCGTCGCGGTCGAGCGGGGCGCCGCCCGCGCGTTGTGGATCACCGGGCTGGCGTCCCACGTCCCGATCTTCCCCACCGTCGCGGACGCCCTCGCCGCCGCGCCGTCCCGCGACGCCGAATAGCCCGCGACGCCGAATAGCCCGCGGGGCCGAACAGCCCGCGGGGCCGTCGTCCCGAACCGCCACCCGGCGTCCAACTCCTTTCCACCCGCCAGCTCTGGGCGGGATAGAGCCCATGAGCGGGGGTAACACCCGAGGAAGTCGGCCGTGGAGGGGGCGAAGCCATGAAACGTCTCGTTGCCGGAGCGGCGGCGCTCGCGGTTGCCGGTCTGGGAATGGCGCGATGGGCGGCCTCGCGTGGCCGGGTGCCGGCCGCGGCGAAGGACCCGCTGGAGTCCAGCCGCTGGCTGGGTATCACGATCAACCGGCCGCCGGACGAGGTAGCCCCGGGCGGTCACCTGCCCGAGCCGCTGAGCCGGGTGGACGCCGAGGTGCGGATGAACCGGGCACCCGGCGACCGGGGGACCGAGATCTACGCCCGGCCGAGGGAACAGCGGGCCGGCGCCGACGGCGTCCTCGCCCGGCTGCGGGGTGAGGATCCCCGGACGGGGGTCCGTACGGCGCTGCGCGAGACGAAGTCGCTGCTGGAGACCGGCGACGTGCTGCGCTCGGACGAGGAGTTCGAGACGACCAGGCCGACCTTGCCGGGCAAGGTCCTCGACATGGCGCTGGGACGCGTGGCGGAAGGGGGGCGGCTGTGAAGGCACTGTGCTGGGAAGGCGTGAACGAGCTGTCGGTCGAGCAGGTGCCCGACCCCGCGATCCTCAACGCCCAGGACGCGATCGTGAAGGTGACGGCGAGCACCACCTGCGGCTCCGACCTCCACCTGCTCGGCGGCTACATCCCGGCCATGCGGGCCGGCGACGTCATCGGGCACGAGTTCATCGGCGAGATCGTCGACGTCGGCCCCGAGGTGAACCGGCACCGGCCGGGCGACCGGGTGGTGGTCTGCTCGATCATCGGATGCGGCCGCTGCTGGGCCTGCCGTCACGACGAGTGGTCGCTGTGCGAGAACAGCAACCCCACGCCGGGCGTCACGGACCTGATGTGGGGCGGCACGACCGCCGGCATCTTCGGCTACTCCCATGCGATGGGCGGCTTCCGGGGCAGTCACGCCGAGTACATCCGGGTGCCCTTCGTGGACTACAACGCGTTCACCATCCCGGAGGGCGTCTCGGACCTCGACGCGCTGTTCGCCTCCGACGCGGCCCCGACGGGCTGGATGGGCGCCGAACTCGGCGGCGTACGGCCGGGAGACGTGGTCGCGGTGTGGGGATGCGGCGGGGTCGGCCAGATGGCCGCCCGGGCCGCCATGCTCCTCGGCGCCGAGCGGGTCATCGCGATCGACCGCTATCCGGAACGGCTGGCCATGACCGCCCGCCACGTCGGCTGCGAGGTGATCGACTACACGAGCACCGACGTCACGGCCGAGCTGCGTGAGCGCACCGGCGGCCGGGGCCCGGACGTGTGTGTCGAGGCCGTCGGAATGGAGGCCGACAGCACCGGGATCCAGCGCGTCTACGACGGGATCAAGCAGCAGCTGCGCCTGGAGCAGGACCGCCCGATCGCGGTGCGGGAGGCGATCCACGCCTGCCGCAAGGGCGGCTCGGTGTTCGTGCTGGGGGTCTTCGCCGGCTTCGTGGACAAGTTCCCGCTCGGGGCGCTGATGAACAAGGGCCTCACGCTGCGCGGCGCGCAGCAGCACGGCCAGCGGTACATCCCGAAGCTCCTCGACCGCATCGCGAAGGGCGATCTGAAGACGTCCTACCTCGCGACGCACACCATGACGCTCGACGAGGGGCCCAAGGGCTACGACATGTTCAAGCACAAGAAGGACGGCTGCGTCCGCGCCGTCTTCCGCCCCTGGGCCTGACGGGTGAGAGGGCGCCCGCCGCCCCACTGTGAGGCGGCGGGCGGTGATCTCAGCGGACGGCCGGGGCGGCCAGCCGTTCCGCCTCGTGATGCAGTGCCTCGATGAGGACGAGCTCCAGGCGGAGCTCGTCGTCCACGAGGCTCTCGAGGACGTCCATCCGGGCCTCCTTGTTTCCAAAGACGTCCCGCGCCGCGCGACGGTTGACCAGGGCGCGATGCGAATCCGGACGGAATGTGGCGATGCGTCCCACCGATCGCGCCGTCTCCCCGTTACCCAGGAGAGACGCGACATCACTCACATCAGTCACAGAAGTCCCGTGAAACAAAAAAATCCACCCCAGACGGAGTGGACGGAGACATGACACGCCACAGAGGTGCGGTGCCGTATAGTGAGAGATTCCCAGTTATCTGAAAGTCAGACGCTCTCACTAGGAGTTTATCACAGGAATGGGTGACCGTCAATCCGACTCCGCTCGCGCCGAGGCCCTGCGGATCGAACAGTCCTACGTGTCCATGCTGTACGGCCGCCTCGACGTCGCCCGCGAACGGGCCGAGCGCGGCATGCATGACGTCCTGGCCCGCGGCGGCACGGGCACCCGGCAGGCCGTCGTGGAGCGGGAGGTGATGGCGGCCGAGCACGCCCGCCGCCTCGCGCAACTGTCGGCCGTCGAACGCGGCCTGTGCTTCGGGCGCATCGACGAGGCCGGGGGCGAGACCCTCTACGTCGGCCGCGTCGGGCTGCGCGACGACGACCACACGTCCGTGCTCGTCGACTGGCGGGCCCCCGCCGCCCGCCCTTTCTACGTCGCCACCCCCAGCGATCCCGGCCCATTCGTACGCCGCAGGCACCTGCACACGCGGCACCGCGATGTCGTGGGCATCGACGACGAGGTCTTCGACCTCGACCGGATGGCCGACGGAGACCGCCGTACGCTCGTCGGCGAGGCCGCGCTGCTCGCGGCGCTGCGGCGCGGACGCACCGGACGCATGGGCGAGGTCGTCGCCACCATCCAGCGCGAGCAGGACCGGGTGATCCGCTCGGGCCTGCCGGGGGCGCTCGTCGTGCAGGGCGGGCCGGGCACGGGCAAGACCGTCGCCGCCCTGCACCGGGCGGCGTACCTGCTCTACACCCATCGCGACACGCTGGAGCGGCGTGGCGTGCTCGTCGTAGGGCCCAACGCGACGTTCTCCCGCTACATCAGCCAGGTGCTGCCCGCGCTGGGCGAGACGCAGGTGGTGCTGACGAGCATGGGCGGCCTCCACCCCGGGGTGCGGGCCACCGCCGAGGACGAGCCGGCCGTCGCCGTCGTCAAGGGCGACCCGCGCATGGCCGGGGTGGTCGAGGAGGCGGTCCGCGACCGCGAGCGGGTGCCCGAGGGCGACCTGGAGGTGAAGATCCCCGTCCGCACGTCGGTGCGCGGCGGCGTGGAGGTCGTGGTCGAGGAGATGATGCTGCGGGTGGACCACGCCACGTGCCTGCGGGCCCGCGACCGCGCCCGCGGCCTGCGGCGGCAGCACAACATCGCCCGCTGGACGTTCGTGGACCCGGTGCTGCGGGCGCTCGCGCTCGACGAGGCGGCACAGCTAGACCGGCCGCTGGAGGACGGCGACCTGCAGTACGCCGCCACGACCCTGTGGGAGCACCGGACGGTGCGCGACGCGCTCGACGCCCTGTGGCCGGAGATCACCCCGGAGCGGCTCGTCCGAGAACTCCTGTCGGACGAGGAGCGGCTGCGCGCGGCGACCGGGCCGTACCTGACAGAGGAGGAGTCGGCGCTCCTGCTGCGGCCCAGGGAGGCGCCGTGGACGGTCGGCGACGTCCCCCTGCTGGACGAGGCCGCGGAACTGCTGGGCGAGTACGACTACGGGGCGGGGGCCAGGCGACGCCGCGCGGAGGACGAGCGCCGCGAGGAGGAACTGTACGCGCGGGAGGTCCTGACGATCACCGACGTCGATCCGGTGCTCGATGCGACCCTGCTGGCGGGCCGCAACCGCGAGGACGGGCCGTACGTGACGACGGCCGACCGGGCCGGTCATGACCGCACCTGGGCGTACGGGCACGTGATCGTGGACGAGGCGCAGGAGCTGTCGGCGATGGCCTGGCGGACGGTGATGCGGCGGGTTCCGGCCCGCTCCCTGACGGTCGTCGGCGACATCGCCCAGACCGGCTCGGCGGCGGGCGCGCGGTCGTGGGGGGAGATGCTCGACCCGTACGTCAAGGGACGCTGGCGGGAGGAGCGTCTGCTGGTCAACTACCGGACGCCGGCCGAGATCATGGAGGTCGCCGCCGACGTGCTGCGCGCCGTGGCGCCCGGGGAGGAGCCGCCCGAGTCGGTCAGGTTCGGCGGCGCCCGTCCCCGCGCCGTGCCCGCCGACGGCACCGACCTGCGGCTGCTGGTGGAGTCGGAGCTGCGCGAGATCGAGGAGGGGCGGGTCGGCGTCGTCACGCCGGACGCCCGGCACGCGGAGGTCGCCGCGCTGTTCCCCGAGGCCGTCGATCCCCTGGACAGCCCGGTGGCCGTTCTCACCGTGCGCGGCTCGAAGGGCCTGGAGTTCGACGCCGTGGTGGTCGTGGATCCCGAAGGCATCCTGTGTCAGTCGCCGAAGGGCGGCCAGGACCTGTACGTCGCCATCACCCGGGCGACCCGGCGGCTCACCGTGGTCTACGAGGACCGCCTCCCCGCCGTGCTGCACCGCCTGGAGACTCCGATCACCTGATGGGAGCTCCCCCACCGAGCGAAGCGGGAAACACCGAGCGAACCGGGCAAAACCGAGCGAAGCGGGCAACACGGTACGGCCGGCGTTGGGGGAACGCCGGCCGTACCGGGTGGCTGTGAGGGACGTGCTAGGACATTTTTCCCGAGATCTCGTCGGCGGCCTTGTCGGCCTTGTCTTCGACCTCTCCGGCCTTGTCGCCGACCCACTTGCTGGCGTCGGAGCCGGTGTGCCTCATGCTCTCCCGCATGGTCTCGGTCCAGCGCTGGGCGTTGTTCCGATACATCGCCACACCGACCGCGCCGATGGCGACGCCGCCCAGCAGTGCGACGACCGGCCAGCGCCGTCGGGTCTTCCTGGTGCTGGTCACGTCGATCCTGCGGGCCAACTCGGCCAGGAACGCGCTCACGATCGGAGCGATCTGCTCCTCGACCGACTGCGCCGCCTGGTCGAGCTTCGGCGCCGCCCAGACCCTGGCGTCCTCGATCCGGTGCGTGGCGAGATCCCTTGCGGTCTCCGCCACCGGGCTCATCCGGCCGCTGGCCTTCATCGCCTGGTCTCTCATCCTGCTCAGCCACGTTTGCGGGATGACCACCTCGGCGCGGCGCCTTCTGTTCATTGTCAGGGACACGATCAACCTCCCCAATCGACGGGGCCCCGGAACGACCCCTTCCCGGATGGTTGTGGCTCAATCACGAGCGGTGCTTGAAGGCATGCTCGCTACCCTGTTCACCGGACAACTAACACGAGCTACCTAAGGGGGCGGCCCTCGTGGCTGACAACCTCATCGCGAATCTGCGCACGAACCACGGCACGATCCGCATTCAGCTTTTCCCCAACAAGGCGCCGAAGACCGTGCGCAACTTCGTCGAACTCGCCGAGGGCACCCGGGAGTGGACCCACCCGGAGACCGGTGAGAAGCAGACGAACACCAAGCTCTACGACGGCACGATCTTCCACCGCGTCATCAACGGCTTCATGATCCAGGGCGGCGACCCGCTCGGCCAGGGCGTCGGCGGCCCCGGCTACAGCTTCGACGACGAGATCCACCCGGAGAACCAGTTCAACCGGCCTTACCTGCTCGCCATGGCGAACGCGGGCAAGCGGTTCGGCAAGGGCACGAACGGCTCCCAGTTCTTCATCACCGTCGGGCCGACGCCGCACCTCAACCAGGGGCACACGATCTTCGGTGAGGTGATCGAGGGCACCGAGGTGGTCGACGCGATCGCCAAGACCCCCACCGGCCGCAACGACCGGCCGGTGAACGACGTGGTCCTCGAAGAGGTCACCATCGAGCGGTCCTGACGCCGCCCCTTCCGGCGCTCCCGAGACGCCCCGGCCGCGAACACGCGGCCGGGGCGTCTCCGGCTTATAGGCTGGCTCATGGATGCGCCCCCACACAGGGACTCGTCAGGAAAGGACCCCATGACCTCCCAGCCTCCGCCGCCCCCGCAGCCGGGGGCGCAAGCCGTGCCCACCTGCTACCAGCACCCCGACCGCGAGACCTACGTCCGCTGTCAGCGCTGTGAGCGCCCGATCTGCCCCGACTGCATGCGCGAGGCGGCGGTCGGCCACCAGTGCCCCGAGTGCGTCCGCGACGGCAACCGCGAGGTGCGGCAGGCCCAGGCGACCTTCGGCGGTGCCGCCGTGGCCGCGCCCCGCGTCACGTGGGCTCTGCTGATCCTCAACGTGCTCGCGTACGCGGCCGAGGTCCTGCGCCCCGACGAGGTCATCCAGCGGTTCGCGATGTGGTCGCTCGGGGTCCACATGGGCGAGTGGTGGCGGCTGATCACCAGTGCCTTCCTGCACTCCCCGCCGCCGTCGTTCTGGCACATCCTGTTCAACATGTGGGCGCTCTATGTCCTGGGCCCTCAACTTGAGCGCGTGCTCGGCGCGGGCCGGTTCGCGACGCTATACCTGCTGTCGGCCCTCGGCGGCTCGGTCGCCATCTACCTGTTCGGCACATCGGCCGTCGGAGCCTCCGGCGCCATCTACGGCCTGTTCGGCGCGTTGTTCGTCATCGCCCGCAAGCTCGGCTACGACATCCGAGGCGTCCTGTGGCTGATCGGCATCAACGTGGTGATCACGTTCCTCCCGGGCGTCAGCTGGCAGGCCCACCTCGGCGGGTTCGTGACCGGCGCGATCATCGCCGCGGGCTTCGCCTACGCCCCGCGGCGCAACCGCACCCTCGTGCAGACCTGCATCGCCGCCGCGGTGCTGGTGGCACTGGTCCTGCTCGTCACCACGTTGCCGCCGTACGGTCTGCCGCTCGAGGGCGCCTTCACCTGACGCTCCCCTCGCCGGGCTGCGTGATGCGGTCGAGCCAGCGCCGGAGCAGGGCGGTCTCGACCGGTTCGAGGGCGTCGGCACCTGCGAGGTCGAGCTGCGCGCGCAGGCGCAGCGCGGCCTCGCGGAGGGGATCGGCGTCCTCCCGCGCGGTCGCCTCGGTGAGCACGTGCGCGAACACGGCCTGGCGCATGCGGTGAGACAGCGCGGGGTCGTCGAAGAGCTCCGGACTCGCGATGTGGTCGAGGGCGGTCCCGACGCTCGCGGAAAGGATCAGCCGGGCGGCGACCGGCGGATCCACCCTCAGCGCGCCGATCGCCGCGCACCGTACGAGCGTCTCCTCCAGCAGCTCGAACACCCGGTCGCGAGCCGTGGATCGGGACCACGGCCGGGGCGTGAACATGAGCTGGTAGAGGGCGGGGTTCTCCCGTGCGAACGCCATGTGACCGTCCCAGCCGGCCCGTAGGTCGGCCACCGGGTCGGTCGTCTGCTCCTGCGCGGCCTTGAGCGCGGCGTAACGCTCGTATCCGTGGTCGGCAACGGCGTCGAGGAGCCCCCGCTTGTCTCCGAACAGCCGGTAGAGCACGGGCTGGGTCACGCCGACCGCCTCACAGACCGCCCGCGTGGCGATGTCGTTGTCCGTAGACGTCGCCAGTTGCTTCTCGGCCGCCTCGATCATCGCCGCACGTAGGGTGTCCACACCTGCCATGTAACCGATGATACGGAATTTCGCTAGCGCCGATATGGAGATCGTGCTAACGTCTCTCGCGTAACGACGATACGTAATGTACGTATCGCCGATATGACCAAGGAGTTGTCCAATGAGTGCTCAGCGCGTAGCCGTCGTCACCGGCGGCTCCCGCGGCATCGGCCGGGCGATCGCGACGACGCTGGCGGCGCGAGGCTTCGCCGTCGTCGTGGGATACCAGGGAGCGGCCTCGGCCGCGGCCGAGGTGGTCGACGCCGTCACGTCGGCCGGCGGCCGGGCCATCGCGGCACAGGCCGACGTCGCGGACGAGAACGCGGTCGCGGCGATGTTCGACGCCGCGGAGAAGGAGTTCGGCGGGATCGACGTCGTCGTCAACTCGGCGGGGCGCCTGTCGCTGTCCCCGATCGCCGACCTCGACCTCGACGACCTGGACGCCCTGCACCGCACCAACATCCGCGGCACCTTCGTCACGGCGCGGGAGGCCGCGCGCCGCGTGCGCGACGGCGGCACGATCATCACGATGTCCACGTCCATCGTCGGCCTGCAACTGCCCACCTACGGGGCGTACGTCGCCAGCAAGGGCGCCGTCGAGGCGATGACGCTCGTGCTCGCCCGCGAACTACGGGGGCGGCAGATCACGGTCAACGCGGTCGCGCCCGGCCCGACCGCCACCGAACTGTTCCTCGACGGCAAGGACGAGACCACCGTCGAGCGGATGGCCAAGCAGCCCCCGCTCGAACGGCTCGGCACCCCCGAGGACATCGCGGAGGTCGTCGCCTTCCTGGCGAGCCCCGCGGGGCACTGGATCAACGGGCAGGTCGTGCGCGCGAACGGCGGCATCGTCTGACGTCCGCCGCGCTCCTCTGCCACACACCTCCGGAAACACCCGAAGAGATCCGAAAGGAACGACCATGCCGTTCGCCAACCTCAAGGTGCCCGCAGGCACCCTGACTCCCGAGTCCAAGAAGAAGCTCATCGACGCCGTCACCGACGCCTACGCCGACGTGTACGGCGAGCGGGCCCGGGCGACCACCCTGGTCCTGCTCGAAGAGGTGCCTGACGGCGGCTGGGGCCTCGGCGGGAGCATCCTCACCGTCGAGATGCTCGGCCGGAGCTGACGCTTCTCGCGGCCGGGCCGGGCAACGCACCGCCCGGCCCGAACCCCGCGCCAAGCCCGCGGCGCCCCGTCCAGGGGCCGCTTATCGCCTGCTGCCCACAGGCTGTGGATAAAGGCTGTGGAAAGAATCTTAAGGAAGCAGCCTAACGCCACTTCGTCGACAGTATGACGCCGACGATGATGAGCCCGAAACCGATGAGCAGGTTCCAGTTCGCCAGAGTGGAGATGCCGGGAACGCTCGGCGCGATGTAGTAGATCGCGATCCAGGCGATACCGATGATCCAGCAGGCCACCATGACGGGGGCGAGCCAACGAGGGCTGACCTTCACCGTCTGTGCCTTCTGCGGCGGCGTGTAAACGGCCTTCTTGCGGGTCTTCGACTTGGGCACGGGAGCTTCTCCTGGTGGGTACCCGCGCGGTCGTGCGGGCTGGTGTCAATAGCGTAATCGCTGTGGCGGTGAAGTCCCGAGCAAGGATAGTCGGCGCGGGCCCCGCCGGGCGATCCCCCATGCGGGATTGCCGTACGCTGAAAGTCCGATTTCCGCTTGGCACACCCAGCCACCCCGGTGAAGCGGGAGACACCGATGAGCCCGACCCGGGTGCTCGTGGTCGACAATCACGACAGCTTCGTGCACACGATCGTGCAGTATCTGCGCGCTCTGGGCGCGGACTGCGACGTACGGCCGCGCGACCGCGTCGCCGTGGGCGACGCCGACGGCTTCGACGCCGTGCTCGTGTCGCCGGGACCCGGCACGCCGGAGGCCGCCGGGGTGTCGGTGTCCCTCGTGAAGCACTGCGCCGAGCGCGGCCTGCCGCTGCTCGGGGTCTGCCTCGGTCACCAGGCCATCGCCGTGGCGTACGGGGCCACGGTGGACCGCGCGCCCGAGCTCATGCACGGCCGCACCAGCCTGATCTCCCACGACGGGCGAGGCGTGTTCCGGGAGCTCCCGTCGCCGGTCACGATGACGCGCTACCACTCGCTCGCCGTGGTCCCCGGCACCGTGCCGGACGCGCTGGAGGTGACGGCTACCACCCCGGACGGCGTCATCATGGGCCTGCGCCACCGCGACGCCCCCATCGAGGGCGTGCAGTTCCACCCCGAGTCGGTCGTGTCCGAGCACGGTCATCGGCTGCTCGGAAATTGGCTCGCGCAGATTGTGTAACGCTTTCCGCTCTTGTTACGACTAGAAGAGTGAGGGCTTCCGCCATTGCCCCCGAGTGGCGGAAGCCCTTCCTCATGCCCGGCCTCATGCCCGGCGCCTGTCCTGCGGCCGGCCTGTGCGGGGATGCCGCGGCGGCCACGGCCCCGTCGACGGCCCTGCCGGCGTCGATGCCTCATCCGGGCCGCTCACCGGGGACCTTCCCCGGGACGAATGGTCCCGGCGAAGACCTCGGCCGACGAAACGCCGACGGCGGCCACCGCCCCGCGATGGCCGCCGTCCGCTCATCTCGATCTAGTTGCCGAAGGGGTTGTCCCCGCCCTCTCCGGGCGGCCCGATCTGCACACCGCCGCCGCCGCCGTTACCGGGGTCGCCGGTGTCACCGGTGTCTCCGGTGCCGTCGCCGGGGTCGCCGGTGTCTCCGGTGCCGTCCGTGGGCAGGTCGGTGTTGGGCTGGTCGGTCGGCGGCTGCTGCTGCGAGGGGCCGCTGGAGACCGTCAGCGTGATGGTGGTGCCGGGGTTGAGCTTGGTCCCCGGCGGCGGCGACTGGTCGATCACGCTGCCCTGCGGCACCGTGTCGCTCGACCGCTGCTGCGACTTGACCTTGAAGCCGGCGCCCTTCAGCGTCTGTGTGGCGTCCTCCAGGGTCTGGCCGAGCACGCCCGGGACCTCGGTCATCTCCTGGGGCACGTACAGCCTGACCAGGGCGCCCTTCTGGACCTTCTCGCCCGGCTTGGGGTTGGTGTCGAAGACCTTGCCCTGCTCCTTGGCGGAGGCCTTCGGCACGATGCTGACCTTCAGCTCCAGCGCCTCCAGTTCGGCCTTGGCCTCCTCCTGCGTCTTGCCGATCAGGTCGTCCGGGACGGTGACCTTCTCCTCGCCCTTGGACACGACGACGGTGACCGTGGCGCCGGGGTCGGTCTGCTCACCCCCGGCGGGGTCGGTGCTCACGACGGCGCCCTTGGGCACGTCGCTGTTGAACTCCTCCGGCCCGAAGGTGACCTTGAACCCGGCCGCCTTCAACGCCTGCTCGGCCGCCGCCTTCGTCTGGTTCGTCACCAACGGCACCTGGATCTTGTCGGCGGTCGCGGAGCCGCCGGACCCGAGGAAGGCGTAGCCGACACCGATCATGGCGCCGATCACCGCCAGCGGGATGAGGATCCACAGGGCGGTCTTCAGCGCGGTGTTGCCGCCGCCGCCGCTGCGCCGCCGCCCGTCGTACCGGCCGCCGCCGCGCTCCTCACGGGCGTACTCGTAGTCGGGGATGGCGCGGGTGCTCTGCGTCATGGGCGCGCCGCCGGCCGTGGTCATCGTCCGCGTGCGGTCGGGCGCGCCGTACCCGTTGTACTGCTGGGTGGCCATCGCCATCGTCTGCGGGTCGACCGGCATGCCCGACAGGGCCCGCTGGAGGTCGCCGCGCATCTCCGTGGCGCTCTGGTAGCGGTGGAGCGGGTCCTTGGCCATCGCCTTGAGCACGATCGCGTCGGCCCACTGCGGGATCTCGGGGTCGATCCGCGACGGCGGGATCGGGTCCTCCCGCACGTGCTGGTAGGCGATCGCCACGGGCGAGTCGCCGGTGAAGGGCGGCTGGCCGGTGAGCAGCTCGTACAGCACGCAGCCGGTGGAGTAGATGTCGCTGCGGGCGTCCACGCGCTCGCCGCGGGCCTGCTCGGGGGACAGGTACTGCGCGGTGCCGATCACCTGCGCCGTCTGGGTCATCGTGGCGGCGGAGTCGGCCATCGCCCTGGCGATGCCGAAGTCCATGACCTTGACCTCGCCGTTGACCGTCAACATGATGTTGGCCGGCTTGATGTCCCGGTGGACGATGCCGCCCCGGTGGCTGTAGTCGAGCGCCCGCAGAATGCCGTCCACCAGCTCCATGGCCCGCTCGGGCAGCAGCCGCCGGTCGGCGCGCAGCAGGTCGCGCAGCGTCCGCCCGTCGACGAACTCCATCACGATGTACGGCACCGGTGTGCCGTCCATCATGTCCTCGCCGGTGTCGTACACGGCGATGATCGACGGGTGGTTGAGCGATGCGGCGGACTGCGCCTCACGCCGGAAGCGCGCCTGGAACGTGTGGTCCCTGGCGAGGTCGGAGCGGAGCGTCTTGATGGCGACGATACGGTCCAGCCGGATGTCCCGGGCGCGATACACCTCGGCCATGCCGCCACGCCCCACGACGCCATCCAGCTCGTAGCGTCCGCCGAGAAGTCGTGGCTGAGTCATTTCCTGCACTGTCCCTTGCCGTTCATCGTGGGGTGCCACCGGTCTCCATCATCGACCCCTCTGCTCATCACTCCCCCTCATCCGGAGGGTTCGTGTCGGGTGGGGCTTCCGTAGGGGGCGGAGTCTCACTGGGTTCCGTGGCCGGGGTGGACGTCGGAGTAGGGGTCGAGGTCGGGGACGAAGCCGGTGTGGGCGTCTGCGTTGATGCCGACCTGCTTACGGTAGCCGACGGAACGGCGCTCGGCTCGTCCGACGCCGCCGGAGCGGTCGGCCGTTGCGTCCGTGGAATCTCTGACCTGTGCGTACGTGCCGGCGACGGCTTCGGCGACGGCGAGGGGGACGTTGAGACGGGCGCTGCCGTCTCACCGAGGTCCGGCGGCGGTTCGCCGGTGTGGGCGGCGGTGAAGGCCAGGACCCCGATGCCGACCGCGGCGGCGCAGCCCGCCGTCGCGAGGATCAGGGTCGTACGGCGGCGCCGCCCGCCCGCGGGCCCCTCGAGGCCGCCGGGACGTCGCGTACGGGCGTCGGGGACGCCCGAGGGGGCCCTGCGCGGGGTGGGCGGGACCGGCCCCAGCGGCGCGGTGGCCCCGGGACGCGGGGCGCCGGCCCCCGCGGGCTCACCCAGGGGCGTCGTCAGGCCGGGCGCGGCCGGAGGCATCGTACGGCCGGCGCCGCCCGCCGCGGGGAAGCCCCCGGGGTCGGTCAGCGACCCGAGGACCGCCGTCGAGGCCGCGGTTCCCGCGAGGGTCTCGCGCAGCGTCCGCACCCTGTCGAGGAGCACCGGCCCGGTCTCCGGCCGCGCGGCGGGGTCCTTGGCGAGCATGGACATCACGAGAGCCGCCACCGGAGCGGGCACGTTCCCGGGCAGCGGCGGAGGCGTGTCGTTGAGGTGCCGCAGCGCGAGCGCCACCGCGGTCTCCGCCGTGAACGGCGGGCGGCCCGCGAGGCACTCGTAGGCCACCACCCCGAGCGAGTAGACGTCGCTCGCCGGGGTGAGGGTGGTGCCGGACGCCTGCTCCGGGCTCACGTACTGGGCTGTGCCGAGGATGGTGCCGGTCGCGGTCAGCGGCGCGGCCTCCAGCGCGCGGGCGATACCGAAGTCGGTGATCTTGACCTGGCCCGCCTCGGTGACGAGCAGGTTGCCGGGCTTGACGTCGCGATGGATGACGCCGGCCCGGTGGGCCGCGTGCAGGCCCCGGGCGGTCTGCTCGACGACGTCCAGCGTGACGTCCGGCCCGAGCGCGCCGGTGCGGGCGAGGATGGCCGACAGCGGCTCGCCCCGCACCAGTTCCATCACGAGGTAGGCCAGGCCGTCGCTCTCGCCGTAGTCGAAGACCTGGGCGATGCCGGGATCGGTCAGGGCGGCGGTGATCCTGGCCTCGGAGCGGAACCGGTCGCGGAAGGTGGCGTCGCCCGCGACATGGCGGCCGAGCAGTTTGATCGCCACCTCCCGGCCGAGCAGCTCGTCCTCGGCCCGCCAGACCTCGCCCATGCCGCCCGCGGCGATGGGGGAGGTCAGCCGGTATCGGCCACCGAGCACGGTGTCGCTCATGTGTCGGTCACCGCCCGAGCACCGCCTGCATGACGTCGTGCGCGATCGGTGCGGCCACCGCGCCGCCGGTCGCGTCGTTGCCGGCGCTGCCGGACTCCACGAAGACCGCCACGGCGACCTTCGGGTCCTCCACGGGGGCGAAGGAGATGAACCACGCGTGCGACGGCTTGCCCGGCAGGGTCTCCGCCGTTCCCGTCTTGCCCGCCACGGTGATGCCGGGGAGCCTGGCCGCGCCGCCGGTGCCGTTCTCGATCACGCCGATCATCATCTTGGTCAGCTCGCCGGCCACCTCGGGCGTGACGGCCTCGTCCAGCTCCTCGGGGTCGGTCCCGTCGATCTCCGCGCCGTCCGGACCCATGATCTTGTTGACCAGGTACGGCTTCATGACCGTGCCCTGGTTGGCGATGCCGGCCGCGACCATCGCCATCTGCAGCGGGGTCATCTGGTTGCTCTGCTGGCCGATCGCGGTCTTGGCGAGAGCCGCCTTGCCCTCGTCCGGGCCGATGTTGCTGGCCGCGACGTTGAGGGGGATCTCCAGCGGCTGGCCGACCCCGAACTTCTCGGCCTGCTCCTTGAGCTTGTCGTAGCCGACGTCCATGCCCATGATGGCGAACGGCGTGTTGCAGGAGATGGTGAGCGCCTGCACCAGCGTCGCCCGGCCGCCGCACGACTCGCCGTGATAGTTGGGCAGCGAGATGCTCGTGCCCGGCAGCGGCAGCGAGTCGGGCGCGTCGACCTGCGTGTTCTCGTCGCGTGAGGTGTCGTCGCTGAGGAAGGCCGCCGAGGTGACCGTCTTGAACGTGGACCCCGGGGCGAACGTCAGGTCGATGGCCCGGTCGAGCAGCGGTTTGTTGTCGTCCTTGTCCAGCTTGTTGTACGCCGCGTTCACCTTGGCCTTGTTGACCTGGGCCAGCGGGTTCGGGTCGTACGACGGCACCGACACCATCGTCAGGATCTTGCCGGTCTTCGGCTCCAGCGCGACGACCGCGCCGCGCTTGCCGGTGCCGGCGAGGTCCTTGTACGCGATCTCCTGGGCCTTGCTGTTCAGGGTGAGGTCGACGCTCGCGCCCTTGGCGGGCTTGCCGCTGACCATGTCGATGGCCCGGCGCACCACCAGGTCGGGGTGGCTGCCGTCGAGGTAGCGGTTCATGGCGGCCTCGATGCCCGAGGCGCTCTCCGGCGCGAACCAGCCGACCACGTGCGTGAACGGCTTGCCGAGCGGATACTCCCGCTCGAACCGGTACGTCTTGTCCCCGGTGTCCACGGTCTTGGCGAGCGTCGTCTTGCCGTTGTCGGCCGTGATCCAGCCGCGGTCGATCGCATATCGGGCGTAGAAGCCCCTGACGTTGCGCGAGTCGGACCGCAGTCCGTCGGCCTTCACCGTGCCGATGTAGGTCACGTTGGCCATGAGCAGGCCGAACATGAGCAGGCAGGCCACGGAGACGCGCTTGAGCGTGCTGTTCATCGCTGCATCACCTGTGTGAGCCCCTCGTCCTGGATCGCCTGCGGCGGCGGCCGGCGGGCCGCGTCGGACATCCGTACGAGCAGGGCGATGAGCATCCAGTTGGCCAGCAGCGCCGAGCCTCCTGCGGACATGAACGGCGTCACGAGACCGGTCAGCGGGATGAGCCGGGTCACACCGCCGACGATGATGAAGATCTGCCAGGCGAGGATGAACGACAGGCCGCCCGCGAGCAGCTTGGTGAACGGGTCGCGGGCGGCCAGCGACGTGCGCAGCCCCCGCTCGACGATGAGCGCGTAAACCATGAGGATGGCCATCAGGCCGGTGAGGCCGAGTTCCTCGCCCGCCGCCGTGAAGATGAAGTCGGAGAACGACAGCGGGATCAGCCTGGGGTGACCCTGTCCGAGCCCGGTGCCGAGGATGCCGCCCGAGCCCATGGCGAACATGCCCTGCATGAGCTGGTAACTGCCGCCGCCCGCGTCGTAGAGCGCGGGGTCCTCCGCGTGCAGCCAGACGTTGAAGCGGGCCTCGACGTGACTGAAGACCTGCCCGGCGAGGAAGGCGCCGCCGACGAACAGCAGGATGCCGATGAGCACCCAGGAGGTGCGCTGGGTGGCGATGTAGAGCATCGCGATGAACGCGCCGAACAGCAGCAGCGAGGTCCCGAGGTCCTTCTCCAGGACCAGTGTGGCGATCGCGAAGCCCCAGGTGATGAGCACGGGACCGAGGTCGCGGGCGCGGGGGAGGTCGATGAACAGCAGTCGGCGGCCGGCGAGGGCGAGCACGTCGCGCTTGGCGACGAGGTAGCCCGCGAAGAAGACGACCAGGGCCAGCTTGGCGAACTCGCCGGGCTGGATCGAGAACCCGCCGATGCGGATCCAGATCTTGGCGCCCTGGACCTCGCTCAGCGACCCGGGCAGCAGCGCCGGGATGGCCATCAGCACCACGCCGACGAATCCGGCGGTGTAGGTGAGGCGCTGCAAGGTGCGGTGGTCCTTCAACACGATCAGAGTCGCGGAGAACATCACCACGCCGAGCGCCGTCCACATGAGCTGGTTCGTGGCGGACGCGCCCGCCTGCCCGGACAGCTCGATCCGGTAGATCATCACCAGACCGATGCCGTTCACCAGCGTCACGAGGGGAAGCAGAAGGGGGTCGGCCCACGGTGCCCACTTGGCCAGCACCAGGTAGGCCGCGAGCATCAGACCGCCGAGGCCGAGGCCGTAGCCGAGCATGCCGGACGGGACCTTGCCGTTGATCCCGAGCCCGACGCCGGCGTACGCGCCCATCACGATCAGCACGGCGAAGGCGAGCATGCCCAGCTGGGCGCCGCGCCGCTTCGCGGTCATCGGTACGGGCGTGGCTTCGACAGCAGTCACTTACTGGACCTCGTGGGGGTCGGCGTCGACTTGGCGTCCGCCGTGGGCGTCGCCGAGTCGCCGAAGCTCTTGATCCTGGATATCCCGGCCTGCAGGTCGTCGACCGGGATGCCGCTGCGGACCTGGTCCTGCTGCACCGCCGGCAGCGACGAGACGCGGAGGTGGTCGGTGTAGGCGACCTTCTTGAAGGACACCGGCCCGACCTCCGCGTCGACGCCCTGGAAGACGACCAGCTCGTCCCCCTTGGCGCCTATGTAGAACTGGCTCTGGGTCCACTGGTAGCCGAAGTAGCCGCCGACCCCGAGCGCGGCGGCGACGACCAGCACCCCGACGGCCACTTTCGGGCCCGATCGGCTTTTGCGCGAACGCCGCGCGGAGGCCTGGGCCTCGCGCGCGGGTTCGTCGTCCAGGTCGTCGTCGATGATCACGGGTTGGGGCGCGGTGACGGTCGTGGCCCGGCCTGCGGGGGTGTCGGGCGGCGCCGAGCGGGCCCGGCCGGAGCCGGCCGCACCGACGACCGCCGCCGTCCCCAGGGGCGGCTGCAGGTCGTCCACCTCGACCACGTCGGCGACCACACAGGTGATGTTGTCCGGCCCGCCGCCTCGGTTGGCGAGGTCGATGAGCTGCCGGACGACGTCCTCGGGATCGTCGATCGTGCTCAGGGTGTGGTGCAGGGTCTCGGCGCTGACCACGGTGGACAGGCCGTCCGAGCACAGCAGGTAACGGTCGCCCACCTGGGCCTCCCGGTCCTGCAGGTCGGGATCGACCTCGCCGCTTCCGTCCAGCGCGCGCAGCAGGATCGAGCGCTGGGGATGGTTGGCGGCCTCCTCCTGGGTGATCCGCCCGTCGTCCACCAGTGACTGCACCAGCGTGTGGTCGTGCGTGATCTGGTACAGCTCGCCGTTCCTGAGCAGGTACGCCCGGGAGTCGCCCACATGGACCAGGGCGAAGCGTGAGCCGCTCCAGAGCATCGCGGTGAGGGTGGTGCCCATGCCCTTGAGGCTCGGGTCCCGGGCCACCATCGCGTGCAGCTGGTGGTTGGCGTCCCGGACCGCCGCCTCGATGGTGCTGAGCAGGTCACCGCCGAAGGCGTCCCGGTCGAGGGACGACAGTGCGGCGATGGCGACCGAACTGGCCACCTCGCCGTGGGCATGCCCGCCCATGCCGTCTGCGACGGCCAGCAGGCGGCCGCTGGCGTACGCCGAGTCCTCGTTGCCTTCACGGAGGAGCCCGACGTCCGAGCGAGCGGCGTAGCGGAGTGCGATGGTCATTTGCGCAATTCGATGACGGTCTTGCCGATGCGGATCGGAACTCCGAGGGGCACCGGGGTCGGGCGGGTCACTTTCGAGCGTTCGAGGAACGTGCCGTTGGTGGATCCGAGGTCTTCCACGATCCACTGGCCGTCCTGAGGAAAGAGCCGGGCGTGCCGGCTCGAAGCGTAGTCGTCGCTGAGAACCAGCGTGGCGTCGTTCGCCCGGCCGATGGTGATTGGCGTCTCCGTGAGGTTGATGATGGTCCCTTGCAGGGGGCCACCGGTGACGATCAGCTGGCGGGGTTCGCCCTTTTTGGGCTTGGAAACCGATCGGGGCTGCTTGACCGGTTTGCGTGCGGGCGCGGGAGCCGTACGCGGACCGAACAGGTCTGTCCGGATGACGCCGACCGCGGCGATCACGAAGAACCACAGCACCGCCAGGAAGGCGAGCCGGATCAGCAGCAGCGTTAGCTCGGACATGGACCGTTTGTCTACCTCTAATCGCGCCTGAAAACCAGTGTCGTGCGGCCGAGCGTCACCCTCGTCCCGTCCTGCATCTCGATCCTGCGGATCGGCTGGCCGTTGATGAAGGTGCCGTTGGTCGAGCCCAGATCCACGAGCACGACCTGCGGCCCTTCCACTCTTAGCTCGGCATGATGCCGTGATACGCCGGGATCCACCAGCCGAAGATCACAATCGGTTCCGCGGCCCAGCAAAGTGACCGGCGTGGTCAGCTCGTACGAGCGCTGGCCCTGGGGGTCGTCCTGCGTGGAGACGAGCAGCCTGGGACGGCCCTGGAACGCGCTGGGCCGGCCGGCCGGCACGTCGCTCGGCGGCTGACGGATCTCGTCCTGCTCGACCGTGGCGCCCCGGATCACACCCGACCGGATGCGGAAGAGCCCGACCGCGAGGTCGTCTGCGGTCTCGAAACGCACCCGCACCGGCCCGACGAACGAATAGCCCTGCTCCTTGGCGTACTCCCGTGCGAGAGTGGCGAGCTCGTGGCTGATGCTGTCGGCGTACACCTCCAGCCGCTCGCTGTCGGTCGTCGACAGCTCCACCACGAAGTCGTTCGGCACGAGCGTGCGACCCTGAGCGACGATCGCGGCGCGCTCGTCCATCTCCCTCTGCACGGCGCTGGCGACCTCGACCGGCTGGAGATCGGACTTGAACGCCCGCGCGAAGGCACCTTCAACCAACCCTTCGAGCCTGCGCTCGAAGCGCTGAAGGACTCCCACCGGATCCCTCCCTTCCATTGCCACTATGGTCGCGACCGCTCCGGTGCTGCACTGAGCCCCTTCGCATCGTCGTTTAGAAGGATCGTATCCGGGTTCGTAAGCACGGGCGGATACGTGCTAACCTTTCCAGGCACCCAGAGATGGGGGTCAACCGCAAGGGCAAGTGGCGGAATGGCAGACGCGCACGGTTCAGGTCCGTGTGTCCGAAAGGACGTGGGGGTTCAACTCCCCCCTTGCCCACGAGAAAGCAGCCTCGTGTGGTCGGAAGCGAAGCTTCCCACCCGTGAGGCTTTCTCTTTGTCTCGCCCAGGGGGGCAACCCCCTGGAACCCCCGGGTAGACGGGCAGCCTCGTGTGATCGGAAGCAGAGCTTCCCCTCCGCGGGGCTTTCTTTTTGGGCCAAGAGTGGCAACCCCCCGGGACCTCCGAGCAGGCGAGCGGCCTCGTCCGGCCGGAAGAAAATCTTCCGCCCGGCGGGGTTCTTTCTTTGCACCGGGGAGGGGGATCACTCCCTGCGGCCCCCGGCCAGACGGGTGGCCTCGCCTGATCGCAAGCGAAGCGTCCACGTCCGGCCTCCCCTCCCGGCCCGTACGGCACGGGCACTCCTGGCGATGTCGCGGCGGGGGCCCAGAAGATCGGGGCCCCTCCGTCGCGCACTGCACATTCTCAGGAGACCGCCTTTCAAACCACTTTCCCCGCGCTTGCAGGGGGTGATCTTTACCCTCTGTCCCAGTTCGTGGGCGCAGACGTCTCGCAGTGGGAGATTTCCGGGGACATCGCGGGCGCCGGGGCGGGGCCGTGCCGCCCCGTGCTGCCCCGTGCTGCCCCGTGCCGCCCCGGGTCGGCGCGCCCGCTGACGCGGCGGGCGCGCCGCTTCCCGTCAGGCGGCGAGCAGTTCGCCGACCAGAGTGGTGAGATCGATCACACCGACGGGTGTGCCGCCGGCGTCCGTGACGAGCCCGAGCTGCGCGCGGGCCTCCTGCAGCAGGGTCACGGCGTCGGAGATCGTGGTGTCCTTCGCCATGCGGGGGGCGGGAGTCGCGAGCTCGCCGGCCCTGCGTCCCGGCTGGAGGACCGCGTCGCGCACGTGGAGCACGCCGACCACGTCGTCGGGGGTTGTCGTGTGCGCGACGACCAGCATGCGCAGGCTCCCGCCGTGCGCGGCCGTCCGGCGGACGAGCAGGTCGTCGGCGTTCACGGGCACCGAGGGCGCGTCGCCGACGGGCACCATCAGCCGCTCGACCGGCTGGGAGTGGACCCGCAGGGCGCGGGTGAGAAGGTCGTGCTCGTCGCGGTCGAGCATGCCCATCCGGCCCGACTCCGCGACCAGCATGGCGAGCTGCCGGGGTGTGCGGGTGGTGGCCAGCTCGTCGCGGGGCCGCACGCCGGCCAGCCGCAGGATGCCGTTGGTCAGCGCGTTCAGCAGGGCCAGGATCGGGCGGACGACCCAGGCGAAGCCGCGGAACGGCAGCGCCAGCCCCATCGCGGCACGCTCGGGCCGCGTGAGCGCCAGCGACTTGGGCGCCATCTCGCCGACGACCATGTGGAGGAACGTCACCAGGGCGAGCGCCACGACGTACGCCACGGGCGTGCGCAGCGACTCCGGCAGCAGCGTGAGGACCGGCTCCATCAGGTGCTCGATGGAGGGCTCGGCGACCATGCCGAGGCCGAGGGAGGCCAGGGTGATGCCGAGCTGCGCCCCGGCGAGCATGAGCGACAGCTCGCGTCCGCCCCTGACCGCGGCGCGGGCCGTGACCTTGGCCAGCATGCCGCCGTGGACGGCGATCTCCTCCAGCCGGTGGCGGCGGGCGGAGACCAGGGCGAACTCGGCCGCGACGAAGAACCCGTTGACGGCGAGCAGGACGACGCCGAGCAGGACGCCGGTGAGAGAACTCATGCGGGCCGTCCCTGGAACAGCGCGGAGAAGAGCTCGGGGGCGTAGTCGGCGCCGCCCCCGCCGCGGGCCGCCGTGCGGGCCTTCTCCCGACCGTGCCGCTCCCCGGCGTCGGCATCGGCCGGCTCCTGGGCCGGCGCGTCCGCCGACGCCTCCGTCGACACCCGCACCCACTCGGGGACGCGGCGGCGCACGCTCAGGACCGTGAGCACGGCCCGTTCGGCGTCGTCGTCCCCGTCGTCGAAGAGGTGCGGCTCGGGCACGAGGCTGGAGACGACCCGGTCGCCCGGCTCGGCCATCCGGCCGAGGAGCGCGAGGACGAGGCCGGCCACGGTCTCGTAGTCCTCGCTCTCGGGCAGCCGGACGTGGGTGGCGCGCTCGACCTCGTCGAGGCGGAGGGTGCCCGGCACGTCCCAGACGCCCGCGCCGCGCCGTACGACGCCGAGCGGTTCGGGGTCGTTCTCGTCCACCAGCTCGCCGACGAGCTCCTCGGCGAGGTCCTCCAGCGTCACGACGCCGGCCAGACCGCCGTACTCGTCGATCACGCAGGTGAACGTCTCACCCGCTGAGGTCATCCGCCGCAGCAGTTCGGGCAGCGGCAGGGTCGCGGGGACGAGCAGCGGCGCGTGGGTGATGCCGCCGACGAGCCCGTCGGAGGGCGAGCCGGCCTTCAGATACTCGGGCAGCCCGGCCACCCCGACGACGTCGTCGGCGTCGGTGCCCAGGACCGGATAGCGGGAGTGGCCGTGCGTGCGCAGGGCGGCGAGGAACTCGTCGACCGGCCACTCGGCGCGCAGCGAGACCACGCGCGGGCGCGGGACCATGACGTCCTCGGCGGTGCGGTCGCCGAACTCCAGCGCCCGCTCCAGCATGTCCGCCAGCCGGGGCGGCAGCTCGCCGGCCGCGGCCGACTCCGTCACGATGCGCGACAGCTCCTCGGGCGTGGCGCCGTGTTCGAGCTCCTCGACGGGCTCGATGCCGAACAGGCGCACGAGCCGGGTGGCCGCGGCGTCGAACAGGCGGATGACCGGTCCGGCGACCACGAGATAGACGTGCGTCGGACGGGAGAGGAACTTCGCGACGTCGTCGGGCCGGGCGATGCCGAGGTTCTTGGGGGCCAGCTCACCGATGATCATCTGCACGACCGTGGCGATCGCGACCCCGAGGGCCACCGCGACACCGGGAACGGCCGAGCCGGGCAGCCCGGCGGCCTCCAGGGGGCCGCGCAGCAGGTCGGCGATCGCCGGCTGGGCGATGAAGCCCACCAGCAGGGTGGTGACGGTGATCCCGAGCTGCGCGCCGGAGAGCATGAACGACAGGCGTCCGGTGATGTCGAGCGCCCGGCGCGCCGCGACGTCGCCCGCCGCCGCCTGCTCGCGGAGGGTGCCGCGATCGGCGGCCACGAAGGCGAATTCCTGCGCCACGAAGAATCCGGTGGCCAGGGTCAGAAGGAGAACGGCCAGGAGGCCCAGAGCGGCGCTCATCGGGCGGCCGCCGTGCGATCATGAGATCCCGTGCTGGTGCACGGGCAGGTACTCCAGGGGTCCGGAACGGACACGACGATCCTTTCGCGTGGTGGTATACCACCGTAACGGCTGGAATCTCTCCTGTGTTTCCCAGCAGCCTTTACTGACTGCTTAGAGGACGTCTGGGTACCGTGAAGACGGGGGCGCAGCGGTAAAGACTTCCGCCGCTGCGGACAAAGCAGTCGCAAGGACGCTGAGGGCTGGGGGTTCAGGTGGCCGACGAGGACGAGGCGACCCGTGCGTACCGGCGCGCGGCCCGGCCACCGGCGGCTCCGCCACCGGCGGCCCAGCCCATGCCCGGCCCGCCTCAGACGGCCGCTCCGGCAGGGTCCGGCAGGGAGGACACGGTCCCCCGCGCCCGGTCCAAGGTGTACGGCAAGCCGCGCTCCGGCGACAGCCCGGTCCGTCCGCTCGGCGGGAACAGGCACGAGGCCGGAGACCGGGCAGGCGCCCCGCACGGCGGGGGCGGCGGGCCGACGGGCCGCGACGGGTCCGTACGCGGCGGCGGACGCGGGCCGCGACGGACGGGCAGGATCGTCCTGCGGGTCGTCGTCGTGGTGGTCGTGCTCCTGCTCGTCGCCGCCGTCGCCGGATATTTCTGGATCGGGTCCCGGCTGAAGCCGGTCGAGTCGTTGACCGACTACGACGGACGGCCCGCCGAGACACCGGGCCAGGACTGGCTGCTGGTCGGGTCGGACAGCCGGGCGGGCCTGACGGCCGCGCAGCGCAAGAAGCTGGCCACCGGAAAGGCGGTCGGCAAGCGCACCGACACGATGATGCTGCTGCACATCCCCGAGAGCGGCCGGCCGACCCTGGTCAGCCTGCCCCGTGACTCGTACGTCCCCGTCGAGGGGCACGGCAGCACCAAGCTCAACGCGGCCTACGCCTTCGGCGGGCCGAAGCTGCTGGCCAAGACGGTCGAGCGGGTGACGGGCATCAGGATCGACCACTACATGGAGATCGGCTTCGGCGGGTTCGTCGGCATCGTGGACGCGGTCGGCGGGGTCAACATCTGCGTGAAGCAGGACATCAAGGACCCGAAGGCCGGGATCAACCTGAAGAAGGGCTGCCAGGACATGGACGGCGGCACGGCGCTCGGCTATGTCCGCACCCGGGCCACCGGCGCCATCCCGGACTTCGAGCGCACCCAGCGGCAGCGTCAGTTCTTCTCGGCCGTCGTCCAGAAGGCCGCGAGCCCCGGCACGCTGATCAATCCGTTCACCTCGGTCCCGCTGGCGCTGAGCGCGGCCGACTCGGTCGCCGTCGATCCCGGCACCGGCCTGTTCGACCTGCTGTCGGTCGGCATGGCGATGCGCGAGGGGCCGGTCGCCACCGCCGTGCCGATCGGCTCGCTGCCGACGATCGGCGGCCAGGCGGTGGTCAAGTGGGACACCCAGAAGGCGCTGCGCCTGTTCGAGGCGCTCGCCGCCGACAAGCAGGTGCCCAAGGACGTCATCACCAAGTAGGCCGTCGTCCCCGCGTGGGGGCACCGCCGCTCGCGCGGCGCACGACGTGCGCGGCACGAGCGGCAGGGGGGTCAGCTCCCGGCGGTGGCGGCGACCGTCGCGGCGGTCGTGGCCGCGGCCACGGCGGCGTGGATCGACGCGATCGTCTTGCGAACGGCCTCGGCGGTCCACTGGCCCTCGGCGATCTCCTTGATCCGGCCCTTCGGCGCGTCGGGGAACGCCTTGCGGTCGAGCTTCGCCGCGTGCATGACCGCGATCAGGACCGCCGTCCGCTCGTCCGGCTCGGCTCCGGCCAGCACGTTATGAACGCGTTCCCGCACGCCCTGCTCGTGGCTCGGGTCGAGCTCGGGATAGCGCGTGGTGGGGAAGATACCCAGGATCTTGCCCACCTGCTCGCTCAGCACGCCCCGGGCGGCCAGGCGGGTCAGCAGCCGCTTGCGCAGCTTGCTCGCACGGAGCTTGCCCACCCACCAGTCCGCCTTGCGCGGACCGCGCTCCTCGGCGATACGGGTGAGGGCCGTGTCCAGTTCCTCCTCGCCCACCGGGGTGGGATCGACGGGCACGACCTTCGCGCCGTCGAGGTCCACCCGGCGGCGTACGGTCAGCTCCGCGAGCAGGGCCCCGGCGAGCGCGCAGTCGAGCTCCACCGACCCGATGACCGGCTTGCCGGTGTCTTCCCGGTAGGCCAGGAGCAGCACTTCCTCGGCGATCGTCAGTGTCACGGAGTCGAGCCTAACTCGCGGATTACGGCCACAATGAGCCCTTATGGGAATCTCTGCGGACCTGCATGCCATCGGGCGGCCGATGCTGGACGCCCAGCTCGCGCACCCGACCGTACGCGGCATCGCGGCGGGCCACCTGCCCGAGGCGGTCTTCCGGTCATGGCTGGAGCAGGACTACCTGTTCCTGCTCGACTACGTCCGGGTGTTCTCGCGGCTGGCCTGGCAGGCTCCGGACGCCCATCTCGGCGACCTGGTCGACCTGGCGCACGCGACCTGGCACGACGAGCTCGACCTGCACCGGTCGCTGGCGGCCGGCTTCGGCGCCGACCTCGACGGCGCGGTGAAGGGGCCGGCCTGCGCGGCGTACACCTCGTTCCTGCTGGAGTCGGCGGCGGACTACGGCGAGGGGCTGGCGGCGCTCTACCCCTGCATGTGGGGCTATTCGACGCTCGGCCGGATCCTGGCCGCCGATCCGCCGGCCGAGCCGCGCTACCGCGCCTGGGTGGACACCTACGCCGACCCCGGGTTCGCCGCCCTCGCCGCGCGCATCGCCGTGATGATCGACGAGGCGGCTCCGGACCCGGCGCGCGCCCGGGAGATGTTCGTCCGCGGCATGGAGCACGAACTCGCGTTCTGGGACGTCCCCTGACCGGCCGGGGTTAGTGTGAGGGCATGCCGGAGCTGCCCGAGGTCGAGGCGCTCGCCGAGTTCCTCCGCGAGCACGCCGTCGGCCGTGCCGTCATCGGGGTGGACGTGACCGCCTTCCAGGCGCTCAAGACCGTCGACCCGCCCGTCACCGCGCTCGCCGGGCTGCTCGTCACCGGCGTGGCGCGGCACGGCAAGTTCCTCGACGTCGACTGCGACGGCCTGCACTTCGTCACCCATCTCGCCCGCGGCGGCTGGCTGCGCTGGCGTGACGACCTCACCGGCGCCAAACCGGTGCGGCCGGGCAAGGGCCCGCTCGCGGTCCGGGTGAGGTTGTCGCCGGGCGAGGACGGCCGCGCCCCCGGGTTCGAGCTGACGGAGGCGGGCACGCAGAAGCGCCTGGCCGTCTACGTGGTGCGCGATCCCGAGGACGTTCCCGGCATCGCCGGCCTCGGGCCCGACCCGCTGGCCGAGGACTTCACGCCGGACCTGCTCAAGACGATCGTGGGCGGCAGCCGCGCGCAGATCAAGGGCCTGCTGCGGGACCAGAAGGTGATCGCGGGCATCGGCAACGCCTACTCCGACGAGGTGCTGCACGTCGCGAAGATGTCCCCCTTCAAGATCGCCGGAACGCTGACGGACGGCCAGGTCGCCGACCTGCACGACGCGATCGTGAGCACGTTGCGGGACGCCGTCGGGCGAGCCAGGGGGCTGGCCGCCAAGGACCTCAAGTCGGAGAAGAAGTCGGGCCTGCGCGTGCACGGCCGTACGGGCGAGGCGTGCGAGGTGTGCGGCGACACGATCAGGGAGGTGTCGTTCGCCGACTCGTCGCTGCAGTACTGCCCGACCTGCCAGACCGGCGGCAAGCCGCTGGCCGACCGCCGCATGTCGCGCCTGCTGAAGTAGGCGGGGACTGGAAAGTCCCACGGGCGCGGCCCGCGGATCACCGTGGGTCACAGCTCGCCGCCTGGGCCCGGGCATCGGTGGCGTGCCGTCACAATGGGCGCATGACATTGCCGGAAATCGCCCCCGACGCGTTGCCCGAGGACGCGTACCTGCTGGACGTGCGCGAGAACGAGGAGTGGGTGGCGGGCCACGCGCCCGGCGCCGTCCACATCCCGCTCGGCGAGTTGCAGACGCGGGCGGACGAGGTGCCGCACGACCGGCCGGTGTACGTGGTCTGCCGGGTCGGCGGCCGGTCGGCGCACGCCGCGATGTGGCTCAACCACATCGGCCGGGACGCCGTGAACGTGGACGGCGGCATGCGGTCCTGGGCCGCCGTCGGGCGTCCGATGGTGAGCGAGACCGGCGAGGCGCCCTACGTCGCATAGGGACCGGGGCGGCGTAGGAAAACGGTCAAAGAAGTGTCATAATCCCAAAGACATCATCAATACCCCGCGGGAGCTCGGGCGTGACCGGGCTGAGAGGGCGGATCGAACTCGTGCCGCCGACCGCATGAACCTGTCCGGATAATGCCGGCGTAGGGAGCGTGTGATGACTTCTGCCGTCGTCGACGACGTGCACGCGGAGGTTCCGCTCACTCTGGACGAGGAGGCCCCGAGGACGCTGGGCCTGCTCGACCAGGGTGCCTTCTGGGCCAACCTCGGCGTCAGCCTCCTCGGCTTCTCGGGCGCGTTGTTCCTGCTCGACCCGCTGGGCGGCAAGCCGCTCACGTTCACCGCGGCGGTGCTCGCCGCCGTCGTCGGCAGCCTGCTCGGGACCGCGATGGTCGGCCTGGCCGCGATCCCCGGCGTACGCACCGGGCGGCCCGCGATGGTGCTGCTGCGTGGCCTGTTCGGGGCCCGGCTCTCGTACATCCCGACCGTGCTGAACATCGTGCAGATGCTCGGCTGGGGCGCCTTCGAGCTGTGGGTCATCGCCAACGGCGCGCAGGCGCTGTTCGGCACGGCGGTGCCGTACGCGGTGTGGGCGGTGGTGGCGGGTGCGCTGACGATCGCGCTGACGATCCGGCCGCTCGGCGCGCTGCGGCTGCTGCGGCGGTACGTCACGGCCGGCGTCGTGATCGCGATGATCTGGCTGTCGATCGCCCTGTTCCGGCAGGGGCCGTCCGTGGGGGGCGGCACCTGGGACGCCTTCGCCCCCGCCGTCGACTACGTCATCGCGCTGTCGGTGTCGTGGGTGCCGATGGCCGCCGACTACGCCAGGCACTCGCGGTCGAGCGGCGCGGCGTTCACCGGCGTGGTCGCCGGATACACGATCGCCCAGGTGGCCTGCCTGGCCCTCGGCATCGCCGCGCTCGCCCTGGTCGGCAACGACGGGGACAAGGTGTGGGACCCGTTCGTCGCCGCCCCTCTCGGGGTCGTGTTCTTCGGCATCCTGGTGCTGCGCGAGGCCGACCAGTCGTTCGCGAACGTCTACTCGACGACCGTGTCGATCCAGAACCTCGCGCCGCGCTGGGACCGCCGGGTGATCTCGGTCGTGATCGGCGTGCTCACCACGCTGATCGCGCTGTTCGCCGACGTGAACTCCTACGGCGCGTTCCTGAGCGTGATCGGGGCGGTGTTCGTGCCGATGTTCGCCGTGCTCGTGGTGGACTACTTCCTGCTCGGCGGGGCCGCCCGGTGGAACACGGCCGAGGACGCCCCCTCGCGCTGGCTCATGGTCGTGCCGTGGATCCTCGGGTTCGCGGCGTACTGGATCGTGACCTCCACCCCGACCGTCGGCTGGTGGGACGGGATCTGGACCGAGGTCCGCCTCGCCCTCGGCTTCGTCCACCAGCCCTGGATGAACGCCGCGCTCGCCGCGTTCCTGGTGGCCGCGCTGGCGACCGTGGCGCTGTCCGTCCCGGCCCGCCGCCTGCGGTCGCGCCGTTGAGTTCATCGAGCCTCACCTGACGCTCCACGAGCCGTTCGAGGGCGCGTCCGGCGGGTCAGGACGGGCGGACGGTCGTGCCCGCGGTGCGCACGAACGGCTCCAGCAGCGCCCGTGCGGACTCCCAGACGGTCTGCAGGTCGGTGCCGGACTCGATCAGCCGGGACCCGGCGAACACGATGGCGTTGATCATCTCCGCGGTCTCGGGCACCGCGGAGACGCCGAGATCGCGGAGCGCCCGCACGAGCGGCTCCAGGAGCTGCCGGTGCATGGCACGGCTCTGCTCGGCGACCGTGTCCCCCGGCGCGACCTCCGCGAGGACGGTGGCCAGCGCGTGCTCACCCTCGCTGATGAGCTCGAAGTTGGTCAGCACGTAGGCGAGCACGCGGTCGCCGGGGGTCGCAGCGGCGTCCATCGCTGCGGCGACCCCCGCCGACCAGCGGGGGAAGACGTCCTCCACCAGCGCGTTCAGCAGGTCCTCTGAGGACCGGAAGTACTGGTAGAGACTGGGGCGGGCCAGCCCGGCGCGCTCCGCGACCCGGGTCAGCGTCGGCGGCCGGCCGGTTTCCGCGAGGATCTGCCTGGCGGCGTCGAGCAGCGCCCGGTGCTGGGCGGCCCGATGCTCGGCAACGGTAGACGCCCGGATGCGTGGCACCTGCTCCCCTCCACCCTGGTCGGCCTATTCCGACAGTCTCCCATCCACCATCGACAGGACGCGATCGCAGTGGCCGAGCACATCGTGATCGTGGGTGACCATGATCGTCGCAACGGCGGACTCGTGCGTCTCGTGTGCGAGCAGCGTGACGATGTCGTCGCTGCGGGCGCGGTCGAGCGCGGCGGTCGGCTCGTCCACCAGCAGCACGGCTGGGCGCGTGACGAGTGCGCGGGCGATGCCCACGCGCTGCCGCTCGCCGCCGGACAACTGGTGGGGACGGTGCCCGGCGCGGTGCCCCATGCCCACCCGGTCGAGCAGCTCTCGCGGGTCGTGACCGTCGGCCGGGCGTTTGCCCCCCACGTCGAGCGCGAAGCGGAGCTGGTCGAGCGCGGTGAGGGCCGGGATGAGGTTGCCGGACTGGAAGACGAACCCGATCCGCTCGCGGCGGTGCCGCGCCTTTTCATGGGTGCTCGCCCGGGTTATGTCGACGCCGTCGAGCAGCACCCGGCCGCTGTCCGGCGTGGTGAGCGCGCCGGCGACGGCGAGCAGGCTCGACTTGCCTGAGCCGGACGGCCCGACGATGGCGACGAACTCGCCGGGCGCCACCCCGAGGTGTACGTCGTCGAGCGCGGTGACCGTGGCGTCCCCGTCGCCGAGGGTCAGGGTGACGCCCTCCACCAGCAGGCCGCCGCGTTCCTGGGCGCCGGACCGGAGCGAGTCCGGGCGCGGGGACGTGGAGCTGGTGGTCATCTTTGCCCTCCCAGGGCTGCGAGCGGGTCGACGCGGACGATGCGGCCCACGGCCGCCACGGCGCCGGCGAGGCCGAGGCCGATGAGGAGCAGGGCGGCGAGGACGATCGGCCCCACCTCCAGCAGGAAGGGCATGGGGGTCGTGGTGAGCAGGCTGCCGCCGCCCACCCCGATCAGGAAGCCGACGGCGGTGGACACGGTCAGGATGACGGTCGCCTGGATCTTCCCGCATGAGATAGCCGGTCGAGGCACCCATGGCCCGTATGACGGCGAGTTCGTGTTTGCGCTGGATCGTCCACACAGTGAAGAACGTCCCGACGACGAGCGCGGAGATGGCGTACAGGAAGACCTGGATCAGCGTGAGCGTGGAGGTCTCTGCGGAGTAGCCGGGGGAGGCGTTGAAGGACTCCTCGAGCGTCATGCTTGTGGTGCCCGCCGCGGCGTCGCCGCCGGGCAGGTCGATCCGGTTTCCGTCCCGGGCGCGCAGGGCGATGGCCGTGGCCTCCTCGTACGCCCCGTCACGCACCTCGTCTCCCGGCCCGGCGCCGGCGTGCACCTGCTGCCAGGTGCGCAACGGCAGGTACGCCACGTCGACATGCCCGAAGGTGCGCTGGTCGCCGGTGGTGCCGACGACCTTGAGCCGGGTGCCCAGGCGGTCGACGACGACGGTGTCGCCGATCGCCACGCCCTCGTCCAGCACGGTCTTGCTGACCACGATCCCGTCGGGGTCGCCGAGTCCGGCGCCGTCGGAGACGGAGGGTGCGAGGAAGGAGCCGGGGTCGACGCCGAACAGGGCCAGGTCGATCGGCACCTGCGCGCCGGCGGAGGTCGTGGCCTTGGCGTTGACCAGCATGTTGCCGAACGGCGCGGCGTCGCCGACGTCGTCGCGGCCCTTCCACGCCTCGGCCTGGCTCACGTTGACGGTGCTGCGGGAGAAGGCGGAGTCGGTCTTGGTGCCCTCGGCGAAGGCGAACGCGGTGACGGGCAACCGCTTGAGCCCGGAGACGCCGTCGTTGACGAGCCCGGAGGAGAGGCCGGACAGCAGCACGACGAGGATCGCGATGAGGGCGACGACTCCGCCCATCAGGCCGAAGCGTGCGCGGGCGAAGACCAGCTCGCGCCAGGCCAGGAACATGACACTCCTCAGAAGCAGGGATTCAGGGACGACGAGCCCCCCGACTTCCCGACGCGCCGTTGGTAAACATACCAACAGTGCGTCGGGAAGATAGCGTGCGCATGGTCTTGGCCGGCGCCCGCTCCTCAAGGGGAGATCGGTCTCGAAAGCGCCCGTACTCAGTTCGCAGAGGACCTCGTCGCCCTCGGCGCGCTCCTGGACGCCGGCAGCCCGGGCAGCATGCCGCGCCGCATCCTGTGCCGCATGCTGTGCCGCATCCTGTGCCGCATGCTGTGCCGCATCCTGTGCCGCATGCTGTGCTGCATGCTGTGCTGCATGCTGTGCCGCGACGACCTCGCCGTACGCGCCGAGCGCACTGTCGGGGCCGTCCACCGCACCTGACCCTCGGCGGGTGCTCCCAGGCGATGCCGGCTCTCGGAACTACCGTCTAGAGAGCGCCCTCCAGGCGGAGCAGGTGCTCCTTGGCCGCAGGGCCGCCGGCGTACCCGCCGAGCGAGCCGGGACCATCCACCGCCCGGTGGCACGGCAGGAGCAGGCAGACGGGGTTGCCGGCCAGGGCGTTGGCCACCGCGCGGGGCGCCTGCGGCCGCCCGATCCGCTCGGCGATCTCCTGATAAGTGGTGACGCTGCCGTACGGCACGGCCGGCATGAGCTGGATCACCGTGCGGCTGAAGCCGGTGACCAGGCGCAGGTCAACGGAAAGGGAGAAGGTGCGCAGCCTGCCCGTGAAGTACGCGTCCAGTTCTCTGCGCAGGGGATCGAGGCGGCGCGGGTCGGGCCCGATGAACGAGCCGACGGCGCGGGAGACCCGGGCGAAGACCTCGTGCTCGTCCTCGTAGGTGCAGGCCAGCACGCCGCGCGCGGTCACCGCGAGGACCAGGCGGCCCACCGGCGCGTCCATGGTGCCGAAGGCGACCTCGGGCGGGGTCACGCCGACGTAGCCCGGCGAGGTCACGCGGAGTAGGGCTTCGAGGTCCTCGGTGGACATGGGCGCCCCACTTTCTCTTCTCTGCGTGCAGGCAGCGTATCGGAGCGGTCGCGAGGTGACGGAAAACCCCAAGATCAAAAGGTGAAAGACGGCACGATGGGGACGTGGGTGACAGCAGCGTGGACGGCCGGGCGGCGGACCTCGCCCCCGCGGTCCCGGACGCCGCGGTCCCGGACGCCGTGGGTGCGGACGCCGGGGCTCCGGACGTCGCTGCCCTGGGCGACGCGGCTTCCGCCGGCGACGGCCATCCGGCTTCCGGCGCCGTTGCCCTGGGCAACGCTGCTCTAGATGATGCCGCCCCGGGCGACGCGGCTTTCGGCGACGCGATCCTCGACGACGCCGATGAGGGCCTCGCGCGTGCGGTCCTGGCCGGCTCCCCCGACGCGATCGTCGCGCTCGACCGCGACCTGGCGGTGCTGAGCTGGAACGCGGCGGCCGAGCGGCTGTTCGGCTGGCCCGCGTCCGATCTGCTGGGCAGGCGGGCCCCGCTTGTGCCCGACGAGCTGATGGCCGAGCACAACGCCGTGCTCGAACGCGTACGCGCGGGCGGCCGGGTGTCGCTGACCACCAAGCGCCTCCACCGCGACGGGCGGCTGCTCGATCTGCGGGTGGACACGAGCGCGTTGTGCTCGCCGTCCGGCGTCCTGCTGGGCTACGTGAGCGTCTACCACGCCGCCGAGGACGACGACGCCGCGCACGGCAGGATGGTGCGCCGCGCCCGACTGGTGCGGCGGCTGACGGACGTGGTCGGCGACATCAACGCCGAGCTTGACCTGCCCGTCGTCCTCGACCGCATCGCCGCGAGCCTGACCGAGCTGACCGGCGCCGACGCCGGCGGTTTCGTGTCCATCGAGGGGGAGCGGCTGCGCCTGGTCGGCGTCCACCAGTTGCCGGAGACGCTGCGCGGGGCCACCGCGGGGCTGCACACCAGCCTGGTCGCCAAGCTGCTGCGCACCGGCAAGACCGTGCTGCTCGAGACCGGCCCCGAGGGCTTCCAGGACCTGATCTGGGCGCGGGTGCCCGGCCTGCACACGATCGCCGTCGGCATCGCCGCCGTGGGCGGGCGTCCCTATGGAGCGCTCTACGCGTTGTTCGCCCGGCGCAAGGCGAGCCATCTGGAGCTCGAACTGCTCGAACTCCTCGCCGGGCACGCCGGCATCGCGGTCGCCAACGCCATGGCCTACCAGGACGCGGTGCGGCAGCGCGCCCACGAGCGGGCCGTCTTCGACGCCAGCGCCGACGGCATCGCGGTGCTGGACGGCGCGGGCGCGGTCGTCCGGTGGAACCCTGCGGCGGCCGAGCTGACGGACCACCCGGCGGACCGGGTCATCGGCAGGCCGTTGCCCTTCCCGCTGCCGGCGCCGGGGGAGAAGCTCACCTTCCAGCTCCCGTCCGGCCGATGGCTCGACGTGCTGTGCGCGGAGATCCGGGAGACAGGGGAGACCGTCGTCGACTTCCGCGACGTCACCCGGGCCAAGGAGCTGGAGGAGGCCAAGGACCTGTTCCTCGCCACCACCAGCCACGAGCTGCGTACGCCGATCACGATCGTGCACGGCTTCGCCAGCACGCTCGACTCGCGGTGGGACCACCTGTCCGACGAGGAGCGGCGTTCGGCGGTCCACACGATCGCCGAGCGCGCCCGCTCGCTCGGGCAGCTCATGGACCACCTGCTGCTCGGCGCGCGGGCGGGCGCGGAGGAGCTGAAGGTCAGGGTCGAGCCCTTCGACCTGGCCGCCCGGGTGCACGCGGCGACGCTCGGGCTGCCGGTGCTGTCCGACCGGCACCGGCTGGAGGTCGACATCCCACCCGATCTCCCCTTCGTGTACGGGGACGCGCTCGCCACCGACATCCTCCTCGCCCAGCTGCTGGAGAACGCGTTCAAGTACTCCCCCGACGGCGGCCTGATCCGGGTCGAGGCGTGGCCGGAGGACGACCGGGTCGTGCTGGTGGTGGACGACGAGGGAGTGGGCATCGCGGCGGGCGACCGGGAGCGGATCTTCGAGCGGTTCGTCCAGGCCGACAGCGGCAACCGGCGCAGGTTCGGCGGGGTCGGGCTCGGGCTCTACATCGTGCGCAACCTCGCCCGCGCCCAGGGCGGAGACGTCGCCGCGCTGGCCCGATCCGGTGGGGGAACCCGGATGCGGCTGGTGTTGAACTCCGCAGGATCTTCATCCTGATAAGACAGATCGGAGCGTGGCGTCACCACTTAAGGACTGAACTATTGTCCAATGTGCACAAGCTGTGATCCGGGGCACGGTTTCCCGGCCGAGTAAGCGGGGCATTTCGGTCGTACTGGCTTGTGCAGCAGGAACGGGGGGATCGGGGAGGTGAGTGCGTCGAGCGTCGTGATGCTGCCGTACGCACCGTCGAGCGTCGCCGTCGCACGTCAGCGCCTCAGCGCCGATCTTTCGAGCGCGGGGCTGCTCGCCTCCGCTGTCGACGACGTCGTTCTGATCATGAGCGAACTGCTGAGCAACGCGCTGCGACACGCCCATCCTCTCCCGTCCGGGCAGCTCAAAGTGGCGTGGCTGTGCTCGGACACCCAGGTCGAGGTGGCCGTGAGCGACGGGGGCGCGTATACGGAACCCCGCGCGGGCCGCCCGACTCTCTCGTCCCTCGGCGGTCGCGGACTCGGCATCGTCGAATACCTGGCCGAGCGCTGGGGAGTCAGGCACGAGGAGGAGACGACCACCGTCTGGGCCGTCGTCCCCGCCTCATGGCCCGCCCAGAACGGGCATCATGAGCTGTCCGAAACCCCGGTGCTGCGCGAGGTCGGCTGAGCGTCCCCGCCGCTACGCCGCGCCCATGTCGTCACGCTGCGCTTTCGCCGTCGCGCTGTGTGCTCTGCCGTCGCGTGCTCGCTGTCACGCCGTTCTCCCGTCGTTACGCTTCGCCTCGCCGCCGAAGGCGTGCTCCATGCAGACCAGGTCGTCCCGGGAGTCCCACGACTCGGTGACGATGAAGCCGAGCCGCTCGTAGAGAGCGATCGCGGTCGTCCGCCAGCGCCACACCGACAGCCGTACCGCTGCCCGCGGTCACGCCGTGCGCGGATAGAGCACGGCCCGCTCGGCCGTCGTCCAGGCGCTGCTCACGAGCAGGTAGACACCCGCCGCGAGTGGGAGGAAGGCCGCCACGGCCACGGTCCAGAACGGTGTGAGGAGCTGGATGCGCCGCATCGGAGCCGTGGGCTCGACCCTGCGGGCGGCGATCACGGCCACGGCCACGAGCAGCGCCAGCAGCACCGCGAACACCGCGACCGGCGGGCTGACCAGGCCCGCCCCGGCGACCGCGGCCGCGAGGTGCTCCCCCAGCGGCACGCCGAGCACGCTCTGCGCCAGCAGCAGGTTCGGGTGCCCCGCGATCACGGCGGCGGTGAACAGCCGGTAGGTCACCATGAAGAACGGCGACTGTGCGAACGCCGGAAGGTAACCGGTGAACTGGCCGACGCCCTCCTTGGCGTACACCGCGTTCACCTCACGCATGAGCCGCTGCGGGTCGTTCTTCCACCGTGTGCGGAGCCTGTCCACCTGGGGAGCGAGCCGCGTCCTGATCCGCTGGGCACGGGCGACGCGGACGCTCAGCGGCAGCAGCGACAGCCGTACGGCGAGGGTGACGAGGACGATCGCGAGCCCGCCGCCGGTGACCGAGCTGAGCGCCTCGATGACCCGGTAGGCGGGGTCGAGCACGAAGTCGAACATGGGAAGCCTCTGTGGCCTTCTGCCGATGGATGAGGGCATGACGAAAGCGCTCGCGACCGGATGGCCGGTCAGACGAGCGCGGGGCTTCCTGATGGTGCGCGGGGACGGGGACGGCCGGGCGCGCCGGGATCGCGCAGCCTGACCATCGCCGTCTCACCGGTGTACGACGGCCTGCCCGGCCCCTGACGCAGAACGGGGACACCGGTCAGCCGGCAGAGCATCCAGGCGAACACCAGGACGGCCAAGCCGGCCAGGCCGGCCGCGGTCAGCGCGCCGGGGCCCGAGGGCCCGGCGGCCAACCCGGCCAGCAGCCAGACGAGCGATCCGACGGCGGCCTGGAGAGCGTTCACGTCAGCGGGACAGCTTCCCGACGACGGTGACCGCGACAACGACGACGAGGGCGATGATCCCGATGATGAACAGGAACTTCAACGTCGCGAACAGCGCGGGGATCACGAGTCCGAACACCAGCCACAGGGCCAGGAGGATCCCCAGTACGGTCAGTACGGTACGGGCCATGGCCCCAAGGTACGCGGTGACACCGACAACCGCGAGCTTGATCCAGAATCGGTTCACATACCCGCGATCCATGAGGTTTCACGTGAATCATCGTGTTCGGCGGCGAATGGCCAGGACTGCTCGCGCGGCCGGTTCTTACGAGACGGTGACGGGGCTCGGCCGGGTGGTCCGGCGGACGTACCGTTGAATCCGTGCCTGCGCCGAAGACTCCCCCGAATCCCGCCCGTGTCCTCGTGGTGGACGACGACCCCACCGTCGCCGAGGTGGTGGCCCGCTATCTGGAGCGGGACGGGCACGAGGTCGAGTGCGTGGGCGACGGGGCCGAGGCGCTGCGGCGGGCCCTGGCCGACCCGCCCGACCTGATGGTGCTCGACCTGATGCTGCCCAAGCTCGACGGCCTGCAGGTCTGCCGCAAGCTGCGGGAGCGGTGGCCCGTCCCGGTGATCATGCTGACCGCCCTCGGGGAGGAGATGGACCGGGTGGTCGGCCTGGAGACCGGCGCCGACGACTACGTGGCGAAGCCGTTCAGCCCGCGCGAACTGGCCCTGCGGGTGCAGTCCGTGCTGCGGCGGGCCCGCGGCGCACTGGTGCCGACGGGCACCGGAGTGTTGCGCGACGGCGACCTCGTGGTGGACGTCGGCGCCCACGAGGTGCGCCTGGGCGGAAAGGAGATCACGCTGACCGCCCGGGAGTTCGACCTGCTCGTCTACCTGCTGCGCAACCCCCGTCAGGCGTTCAGCCGCACGGCCCTGCTCGACCAGGTCTGGGGCTGGTCGTTCGGTGACTCCTCCACGGTGACGGTCCACGTGCGCAGGCTGCGGGAGAAGATCGAGGTCGACCCCACCGATCCGCGCCGCATCGTCACGGTCTGGGGCGTCGGCTACCGCTACGAGCCCCTGCCGTGATCGTCCAGATCGTCGCGGTCGCCGCCGGCCTCGGCCTCGTCATCGCGGCCCTCGGTCTGGCGCTGCTGCGGGTGCTGCGCCGCCGGTCCATCGGCGTGATGCTCGCGGTCGTCGCGGCCGTGACGGTCGCCGCGACGCTGGCCGGGGTGGTCGCCATCACCCTTGCCATGATCATCGACGGGGGGCCGAAGAACATCGTGCTCAGTGTCGTCGCCATCGGTGGCCTGGTCGGCCTCGGCGTCGCGCTGGTGAACGCCCGCACTGTGGTGCACGCCAGCAGGAGCCTCGTCGGCGCGCTGGAGCGCGTGCCGCCCTCCGGCCGGTTCACCCCGCCGCCCGCGCCGCTCCCCGCCGAGCTGCAAACGATCAGCACCGCACTCGAGCAGGCGTACGAGCGGCTGCGGCTGGGCCACGAGCGTGAGCGGGCGCTGGAGAGCGCGCGCCGCGAACTGGTCGCCTGGGTGAGCCACGACCTGCGCACTCCCCTCGCGGGCATGCGGGCGATGGTGGAGGCCCTGGAGGACGGGGTGGCCGACGACCCCGAGACCGTCAAGCGCTACCACGTCCAGATCAGGGTGGAGGTCGACCGGCTCGCCGGGATGGTGGAGGACCTGTTCGAGCTGTCGCGCATCCACGCGGGCACGCTGCGGCCCAGGCTGACCCGTACGGGGCTCGGCGACCTCGTCGCGGACACCCTCGCCGCCGTCGAACCGCTGGCCCGCGCCGAGGGCGTGCACCTGACCGGCGAGGCGGACCCGCGGGTCCCGGTGTCCGCGGACGCCGGGCAACTCGGCCGGGCCGTACGCAACCTGGTGGTGAACGCCATCCGCCACACGCCCGCCGGGGGCACGGTCGTCGTGCGGGCGGTGGCGGAGGGGACGATCGCCCGCCTGTCGGTGCTGGACGGCTGCGGCGGCATTCCGGAGGCGGACCTTCCCCGGGTCTTCGACGTGGCGTTCCGTGGCGAGGCGGCGCGGACGCCCGGCCCCGACGGCGGCGCCGGGCTCGGCCTCGCGATCGCGCGCGGCATCGTGGAGGCCCACGACGGCGAGATCGGCGTGGTCAACGAGGGTCCCGGCTGCCTGTTCACGATCACGCTGCCCCTGGCCTGACGGCGCGTCGGCCGACCTACGTGATCAGGTTCGCCCACAGGCCCCGGCAGGGACTCACTCCGGCTCGTTTCCCGCCGTCCCGCCCACGGTGAAGGGCGTGGTGACTCCCTCGTACATGAGGTGGGCGACCAGACCCTCCGTGGCGTGCGGCAGGTTGTGGCAGTGGTCCATCCAGATGCCCGGGTTGTCGGCGACGAAGGCGATGTCGTACGACTCGCCGGCGCCGACTTCGAGCGAGTCCACCCACCAGGGGCTTCCCGTCGCGCGCACGCCGTCGCGGCTCAGCACCACGGCGTGGTGGCCGTGCAGGTGCATCGGGTGCGGCTCGCCGCTGTCGTTGACGATCCGCACCCGCACCACGTCGCCCTCCGCGACGACGAACATCGGCACGTCGGGGAACATGTGACCGTTGATCGTCCACCAGATGCCGGGACGTCCGTCCAGGAAGCCCGGACGGCGCCCGATCTCGTAGTCGAACCGCCGATCGGGCCGGTCCGGGTCGAACCCGAGCGCCGCCCGCGTGCCGTAGGAGAGCAGGTCCAGCGAGGTCGCGGGCCGGGGGACGGCGGGCACGTCGTACGACCGCGAGCCGAGCACGACGCCGGCCGGGCCGCCGATGTGCACCCGCACCGGCGAGCCGTCCTCGGGCATGGTCACCTCGATGTCGGCCCGGCCTCCCGCCGTGACCATCGCGGCGGTGTCCCGTACGGGAGCGGGCTCGTGCAGGTCCGTGCCGTCGACTGCGGCGAGCCGGAACGGGGCGCCGGCGACCCATACGGGAGTCTGGCCGTTCTCCGTGTTGATCACCCGGACCCGCACCCGTTCGCCGGGGCGCGCCTCGGCGTGGACGTCTCCCTCCCGTCCGTTGATCGTGCGGACCCCGTCGTAGAGGTGCAGCAGCGCCACGACGTCGGCCGTGCCCGCCGGCGGTCGGGCAGCCGGGGTCACCACCAGGGCGCCGAGCAGACCGCGGCGCACCTGCTCGTGGGACACCTGGTGGGAGTGGTACCAGAAGGTGCCGGCCTGGCCGGCGACGAACCGGTAGGTGAACGACCTGCCCACGCCGACCGCGTCCTGGGTGACGCCGGCGACCCCGTCCGCAGCGTTGGGCACGTCGACGCCGTGCCAGTGCAGCGTGATGCCGTCCGGCACCGACTCGTTGACCAGGCGGACCTGCACCAGCTGCCCGACAGCCGCGTGGACGACCGGGCCGGGCGAGGCGCCGTTCAGCGTGTATCCGTCCACGGAGCGGCCGCCGGCCAGCCGGAACCGCTGCCTGCGCGCGACCAAAGTGATCACGACGTCGGCCGCGCGGTCCGGGTCGGCCGTCAGCGACGTCAGGCTGCGCGCCGACGCCGGGTGCGCCGAGTGCCCGCTGTGCTCCGCGTGCGAGCCGTGCGCGGAGGTGTCCGCGGCGGCCACGTGGGTCAGGGCGCCGCCGTAGTCCGCGTACCCCATGTCCATGACGGAGTACGCGCCGGGCATGAGACTGTCCTGCCACATCCAGGCCGGCGGGCCGAGCAGGGCGATGGTCGCGGCGCCCGCCAGGGCGAGCCGGAGGCGGGCGCCGCGACGGCGAGTCCCTTCCATGCGCGATGTCGTCAGACGACGGTCTCGACGCGGGCGTGGGGCTGGGCGGTCGCGCCCGTCGCCGCCCGGCGGCCGCGGAGCGCGGCGTGGACGGCCGCGCCGAACAGCAGCAGCGCGTTCAGGCCGTGCAGGGCGCCCAGGGCGGTGATCTGGTGACCGAGGAGGCCCAGGGAGACCT
This sequence comes from Microbispora rosea, assembly GCF_900156315.1. Taxonomy (GTDB): domain Bacteria; phylum Actinomycetota; class Actinomycetes; order Streptosporangiales; family Streptosporangiaceae; genus Microbispora; species Microbispora rosea. The sequence continues at coordinate 149,485 of NZ_FTNI01000015.1, forward strand.
GGACCGCGACGAGCAGGACCACGAGGGCGGCCCCCTTGACCGCGCCGGGGATCTTCGCGAAGAACGAGGAGACCAGCAGGAGCAGCGCGATCGTGGGGATGACCATCATCCCGTTCATGCCGTGGACCACGAAGGCGAAGAACTCGGGGAACGCCATGTCGCCGCTCTCCGCGCTCGCCTTGTCGATCACTCCGCCCTGCTCGACGTACCTGAACAGCCCGGCGTCGCCGAGCACGACCATCATCGCCTGCACCGCGACCTCGGCCGCGACGAGTGAGGCCAGGACCTTGTAGACCAGTTTCATGACGCTCTTCCCCTCCTGTGTCGGCCAGCGCACGTCTGCGCGCGCCGGCCCTTACACAGAGGAAGGTAGGGACGCCTCCATGGAGAACACTTAATGATGACTTGTAACTCTTGGCGTCGCCGGATCCCGGCACGAAAGCCCAGCTCGGCGCGGCTCTGGCCGCCCGGGTCACAGGTCGCGCTGGTGCTCCAGTTGGCCGCGCCAGGAGGGGATGCCGGGTGCGGCCTCCCGCTGGCGCGGGGTGAACGCCTCCGCCATGGCCCGGAACGTGGGGCACGGCCAGCGCCACATGCAGCTCCGGCACCGCAGGATCGGATTGGCCGGGTCGCTCGAGATGCCGCCCGCGTCTCTGGGCTGGTGCAGGTCGAGCAGCCGGATGCCGAGCTCGGAGAAGCTCAGCAGCTCCTCGCGCGCTTCGGAGAGGAAATCGAGGTCCTCGGCCGCCAGTCGGGCGCTGACCGGGACGTACCCCTCGCGGTTGACGAGGCCGCGCAGCGGCTCGGCCGCGTCGCGCCACGACGAGGCCTTCTCGGTGCGCACCTGGATGGTCTCCAGATGCTCACGCAGCACGCGCCGCTGTGGATCCTCGGGTATCTCAGTATTCATCTGCTCTCGGGCCCGCTGTGCTCGGCGCCCGCCCTCCTTTGCGAAGTGACGACCAAGACGCGGAGGTTCCGGGCCCTCCATCCGGCGACGCCGGTGTCGCATAGCGTCAAGCTTCGCGCACTCGGCGTTTACATGGGGCCGGAATCGGGGACAAAGGGCGGACGACTCTTCGACGAATACGATGGAGCGTGACCCGGGGCCGGGACGACGCTAGTGTGCGCCTCGTGGAGCTCAAAGTCGCGACGCAATCCCACGCCGGTCAGGCCGTCATGGCCGTCTTCGGCGAAATCGACCTATATACCGCGCCCCGGCTGCAGGCGGAGTTCACCCGCCTGTTGGAGACCGGGCCCGACCGGGTGGTCATCGACATGTCCGGAGTCGAGTTCTGCGACTCCACCGGCATGAACGTGCTGCTGTCGGCGCTCAAGCGGCTGCGCGAGCGGGGCGGCACGCTGGAGGTGGCGGCGCCGAGACCGGCGGTACGCAAGATTCTCCAGGTCACGGGCCTGGACTCGGTGTTCACCGTGCACGACACGGTGCCCGCCGACCTGCTCACGGCCGAGCATCAGGGCTAGGCACATGGGGGAGATGGCAGTGCCCGAGCCGGACACCGCGGTGGTGATCCCGGCGAAGGACGAGGCCGACAGGATCGGCGCCACCGTGACCGCCGCCCTGAAGCTGCCCGGTGTGGATCTCGTGGTCGTGGTCGACGACGGCTCGTCCGACGAGACCGGCCGGGTGGCCAGGGCGGCGGGCGCCCGGGTCGTACGGCACAGCCGCAACCGGGGCAAGGCGGCGGCGATGGAGAGCGGCGCCGAGGCCGTGCGCCTCCTGGACGAGGACCATCCCCGGCACCTGCTGTTCCTCGACGCCGACCTGGGCGAGACGGCGGCGGCGGCGCTCCCGCTGATCACGCCGGTGCGCGACGGCGAGGCCGACATGACCATCGCGAAGTTCGCGACCAGGGTCAAGCTCGGCGGGCACGGCATCGTCGTACGGCTGGCCCGCGACGGCATCAAGAGGCTCACCGGCTGGGAGGCCACCCAGCCGCTCAACGGGCAGCGGTGTCTCACGCGGGAGGCCTTCGAGGCGGCCCGGCCGCTCGCCCACGGCTTCGGCGTCGAGACCGGCATGACCGTCGACCTGCTCAAGAAGGGCTTCCGGGTCGTCGAGGCCGAGGTCGAGATGTCGCACCGGGCGACCGGCACCGACTGGCGCTCCCAGTTGCACAGGGCCAAGCAGCTCCGCGACGTCGGCCTGGCCCTCGCCGCCCGTGACCCCTTGATGCCCCCGATCCGCCGCCACCTCCCCTGACCCCCGCCGTGATCTTGTAGAGATGCCGCAGGTGAGCGCCCGTCGGACGTGACCAGGGCAAGATCACGAAAGGGATAGCCCCTGGTCGACGCCGCCACTTGCGACAAAATCCAAGATCACGGCACGGGTGTGGTGGAATTTGCGGGTGGATTCGCGGGGGCGCGCTCGGATCGCCGCCCGGCTGGCCCCGGCCGCCGGCGGCCTTTCGATCGTCCTCACGATCACGATCGGGGTCCTCGGGCCGTCGGCGATGGTGCCCGGGCTGCCCGGACCGTCATGGCAGCCCCCCTACTCGCTTGATCTCGCGCCCGGCGGTCATCTCGTCGTCGCGCTGGCCGCCGCGGCGCTCGTCCTCGGCACGGCAGGCCTGGCCGCCGGCCTTGCGTACGCCGACCGGATGCCGCGGGCGCGCACGCTGGTCGTCGCCGGGTGCGCCGCCGCCGCGGTCCTCGCGTTCCTGCCGCCCTCCGGGTCGGCCGACCACCTCAACTACGCCGCGTACGGCCGGATGGCGGCCCTCGGCCACGACCCGTACCTGACGGTGCCCGCCGACCTTCCCGCCGATCCCGTCATCGGCCGGGTGGAGGAGTGGACCAGGACGCCCAGCGTGTACGGCCCGGTCGCGACGGCCGTGCAGGCGCTGGCGAGCCACGTCGGAGGCGACTCGGTCCGCCTGACGGTCTTCGTGATGGCCCTGGTCAACGCCGCCGCCTTCGTCGCCACCGGCCTGCTGCTCCACCGGGCCGCCGCCGGTGACCCCGTACGGCAGCGCCGCGCGGCCCTGCTGTGGACGGCCAACCCGCTGCTCGTCTACGAGCTCGTGGCCGGGATGCACCTCGACACCGTGGCGATCGCGTTCGTCGTGGCGGGGCTGGTCGCCCGCAGGGGGGTGCCGCTCGGTCTGGGGGTCGCGGTCAAGGCCACCGTGGGCCTGGTGGCGCTGGGCACGGCGTGGGAGCTGCGCAGGAGCCCCCGGCGGCTCGCCCTGGTCGCCGGGCTGGCGGCGCTGACCGTGGTCGTGGCCTATCTGCTCGCCGGGCCGCACTCGCTCGACCAACTGCTGAACGCCAGCAAGTCGGTCTCGCTCGCCACGCCGTGGAAGCTCGCGCAGAGGGCGCTGCAGGCGCTGTTCGGTTCCGGGGCCTACCGGGCCTGGATCCAGGCCGGGTCGCTGCTCCTGCTGGCCGCGCTCGCCGTCCTCCTCCTGCGCGGACGTCCCGTCACCGAGCGCGAGGGGCCGGTCGTCGCCCTGGCCGTCGCCGTGGCCTGGCTGTTCGCCACGCCGTACGCGCTGCCCTGGTATGACGGGCTGGGGTTCGCGCTGCTGGCCCTGGTCGCGTGGCCGGGCCTGGAGGCGTTCCTGGTCGCCCGGCTCGCCGTGCTCGCGTCCGCCTACCTCCCCGCGCGTCAGGCGGACCAGCCGGACGACCTGGGGTGGCTCGTCGACGTGGTCAGAGGCTGGGTGGCGCCGTCGCTCCTGCTGGCGCTGACGATCGCGCTGCTGTGGTGGGCGGCGCGGTCTGGAGCGCGTGTACGGACGCCGCCAGCGCCAGCGGCACCGCGACCGTCAGGGCCATCGCCGGAATCGCGATTCCCGAGTCGTTGATCAGGAACCCGGCGAACGCCGAGGTCAGCGCGCCGAACAGCCCGGCCCGCAGCTGCGGCGCCCGCTCGTAGGCCAGGCTCAGCGCGGGCGCGCCCCACCGGGACGGCCGGGCCAGCACGAGGAACAGGAACGCCAGCGCGACCAGCGACAGCAGCGTCAGCGGGAGGTTGCCCAGCGTGTGGAGCATCGCCCCGAGCTTGCGTCCGACGACCGAGCCGCCCTCGCCGCCGATGATCTGCTGGACGAACGCCCCGAGGTGGGTGCGCCGGTCGGCGGGGCGCAGCCAGTCGGCCACCGCGATCAGCGAGATGAGCACGACCCCCGCCACGGCGACCAGCCCGAGCCGGAGGACCGACACCCGCCTGCCCGTGACCATCAGCACGCACACCGCCACGCCGAGGACGAACGACGGCACCCCGCCGAAGTCCGCGCCCCACGTCGGCCAGCCGTCCCCGGCGATCGCGAGCAGGCCGTACGCCAGGCAGACGGCCACGGCGAGCCTCGGCCGGCGGCGCAGCGCGCAGGCGACGGCCGCCAGGAGCAGGATCGTGCCGGTCGAGTAGACGGCGAAGGCCATGTTGCCGAAGCCGTAGAACCTGCCGCCGGTCACGGGCTCGTAGCCGGCCACCGCGTTCACCTGCAGCCGCGAGCCCGTCACCACGTCGGCGAGGAGCGCGAGCGAGCTGATCCCGGCGACCACGGCGGGCGGCCCCAGCACGTGGCGGCGCCACGGCCCGGCGTACGCGAGCCCAGCCACCAGGACGGCGAAGCCCAGGATCGTGCCGAGCAGGGCGGGCATCGGGTGCGCGAAGCCCCACCACGGCACGAGCTGCGCCAGGAAGATCGACACCGGGAGTGCGCCGCTGACCGTCGCGACGACCCGCGTGGTCGTCGGCATCCGCCGATAGCGCCTGATCATGAGCGCGGCCAGGCCGTAGAAGAGCAGTTGCGCGGCGACCAGCGTGATGAAGAACGGCTCCCTGACCTCCCTCAGCACCTGGCTCGCCAGGTCGGCGTCGGCCAGCTCGGCCACCGAGGGCGCGTCGCCGCCCCCGGACCATGCCCTGCCGACCGCGCCCTCGGGAGTGGGGACGCCGAGCAGGTGCGTGACCGTCGTCGTGACGTCGGTGATCGTGACCAGCGCCCGCTGCCGGGTCGAGGCGGCGGTCAGCGACCCGTGCCCGTACGGCCCGCCGGAGGCGATCGCGACGTGCAGGTGGGCGATGGGCCCCTCGCCGCGGCCGGGGGAGTCCGACAGCCCCGCCACGAGCACGGCCGAACCGGCGGGCACTCTGGCGAGCACCTCGGCGACGGTCCTGTCGGCCGCGCTCACGGCCGCCCGCCGCGCCTGGCCGCCCCCGTCGCCGGCCGGGTCGCCGGCCCTGTCGTCGGCGGGGCCGTCGGTTTGGGTCCTGGTGATCTCCCCCGCCTCGGCGACCACGAGGGCGTACGGCGTGAGGTCGGGCAGTGCGGCGGGGGTCGCGGCGTACGTCGCGACCCTGCCGGACCGGTCGGCGGCGGCCAGGGCGGCCCCCGGGCCGATGGCGGCGATCTTCCCCCCGGCGGCGGTCACGGCGTCGGCGAGGAGCCCGAGCCGGGCCTTGAAGGGACTTGCCTGCTGCGCGGCGACCAGCTCTGACCAGTTCGGGATCGTCGCGCCGCCGGCGGCGGTGACGGGCTCCGGAAGGGGCGCGCAACCCGGGCCGGGAGCCTTGGCCCGCTGGCCCGCGGAGACCGTCAGCCAGCCGGCGGCCGGACAGGTGACCGGCAGACCCTCGGGAGGGACCGCCCTCGTGGACAGCGACGCGCTGGAGCCGCGGGCGGCCAGCCCCCACAGCGCGGGGGTCCGCCGCGGGTCGAGGTCGTCCCAGCGGAGGCCGGGCACCCCGATCACCACGACTCGGCCCGTCACCGCGGCGGCCTGCCGTGCGGCCGACGCGGGAGCGGCGGGCAGGACGAGGGCCGCCACGACGAGCACCAGGATCGACGCGAAGAACCCCGCCAGCCTGCCACGCACTGTTCCGTGCTCCCTCATGATCAATAACGGTGCGGACACGGTCCACGGTAGCCTGCCTGGTCATGACGACTGGCCGCATCGCCGGGGCCCGCCGGCCCGCCTGGGCGTGGGCGCTCGCCCTGGTGGCGCCGGCCGCCGCGGCGTCGCCGCTCATCGCCTACTGGCTGACCAATCCCGAGGACCAGCGTCTGGTGGACCTGGACGTCTACCGTACGGGCGGCTGGGCGCTGCTGCGGGGTCTGCCCGTCTACGACGTGATCACGCCCGCTCCCCAGCTGCTGCCGTTCACCTATCCGCCGGTGGCCGCGATGCTGGCGGTGCCGCTCGCCATGATGTCGTGGCCGGTCGCGCAGTGGGTGTGGACGGTCGCCCTGGTCGCCGTGCTCGCCGTGACGGTCCGGCACGCCTTCCGGGCCTTCCTGGACGGTGTGCGGGGCGCCTTGGCCGCTCCGCTGCTGTTCGCCGTGCTGTGCGCCGCGTGCACCTATCTCATGCCGATCAGAGACCAGTTCAGGTTCGGCCAGGTAGACCTGTTCCTCCTGGCGTTGTGCCTGCTCGACTGCGTGGTGCGCAGGCCGTGGTGGCCGCGCGGCATGCTGATCGGCATCGCCACGGCGGTGAAGCTGACCCCCGGGGTGTTCCTCGTCTACCTGGCGATCACCGCCTTCTCCGCCCGGGAGGGGGATGAAGGACAGCGCCGGGCCCTCTTCATGGCGGTGTTCACGGCGGCCCTGCTCACACTGCTGCCGTTCCTGGTGATCTTCGATGACGCCCGGGACTTCTGGTTCGGGGCGCTGCTCGACTCCGAGCGCCTCGGCGCGAACGCCGCCACCACCAACCAGTCGCTGCGCGGCATGCTGCTCAGGCTCTACCTGCCCGGCTGGCTGACCACGGTGCTCTGGCTCGCCGCCGTCGCCCTGATCGGCTGGTACGGCTTCCGCCGCGCCCGCCGGGCGTACCTGGACGGCGACGTGACGACGGCGGTGGCGCTCACCGGGCTGATGGCGGTGCTGCTTTCGCCGGTGGCCTGGATCCACCACATCGCCTGGGTCGTGGTCGTGCTCGCGGCCCTCGCCGGGTCCGGGCGCGACCGGGTACGGCTACTGGTCGCGGCGGGCGTGTGGCTCTACTACGTGCTGCCCATCCCGTGGTGGGGGGTGTCGCTCAAGGCGCTGGAGATCCCCCTGCTCAGCCCGGTCGCGGGCAAGATCGTGCAGAACGCCTTCGGCCTCGGCGCGATCGGCCTGGTCTGGCTCCTCGGGGAGTGGTTGCCCCGGCGGCGGGCCGCTGTCGCCGTTCCCGCTGCGGCCACTTGACCAATTCATTACGCTCGGTGCCGTGCTGGTTACCGTTGTGGAGATGGCCGCTGTGCTGGCGGGGGCGACAGGCGTGGCCGTCGGCCTGATCGCGCTGCGCGCCGCACGCCGTTCCGTGGGGGTGTGCCTGGACGCCCTGGACCGGCGGGCCGCCGTCGACGGCCCGGTGGACAGCAGGGCGATCCGCGACGTGGCGCTGTATCGATATGACGCGCTCGACGAGATGACCGGCAGGCTGTCGTTCTCGCTCGCGCTCATCAACGGCTTCGGCGACGGCGTCGTGCTGACGTCGATCAACGGACGCACCGAGACCCGCACGTACGCCCGTGCTGTACGCGGGGGGAAGGGGCTGCAGCCGCTGTCTCCGGAGGAGGAGCACGCCGTGCGCGCCGCCAGGCTCGGCATCGGGCCGGAGGTCGAGCCGCAACGCCTCCCCCACTGAGCAGCCGGGACGGCGGTTCGCGGGCGAAAGCCGGTCGGCGCAGGGGAGTCTCCGCACGCCTGCCATACCGACCTGCGGATACCCTTGGGGACATGTCGAAGCTCGCGTACCTGGGGCCTCAGGGCACCTTCTGTGAGGCAGCCCTGCGACTCCTGGAGCCGGATGCCGAGCGCCTGCCCTGCGCCAACGTCGGAGCCGCGCTCGACGCCGCCCGCGACGGCGAGGCGGACGGCGCGGTGGTCCCGCTGGAGAACTCGGTCGAAGGGGCGATCACGCAGACCCTCGACGAGCTGGCCGGGGGGAGGCCGCTCCACATCACCGGCGAGTGGCTGCTTCCGGTCGAGTTCTCCCTGCTGGTGCGGCCCGGCACCGAGCTGGCCCAGATCAAGCGGGTCATCACCCACCCGGCGGCGCACACCCAGTGCCGCGGGTTCATCGAGCGCGAGATGCCCGGCGCCGTGGTGATCGCGGCCTCGTCGACGGCCGCCGCCGCGCAGGAGGTCTCCTCGCCCGAGTCTCCGTACGACGCGGCGATCAGCCCGGCCATCGCCGGGGAGTACTACGGGCTCGACGAGATCGCCTCGGACATCGGCGACCGCTCCGACACCGTCACCCGGTTCATCAGGGTGAACCGTCCGGGGCAACTGCCCGCGCCCACCGGCGCCGATCGCACCTCGCTCGTGGCCTTCCTGCGCGACGACCACCCGGGCGCGCTGCTGGAGATGCTGAGCGAGTTCGCGGTGCGCGGGGTCAACCTGACCCGCATCGAGTCGCGCCCCACCGGCGACGGCATCGGCCGCTACTTCTTCCACTTCGACTTCGAGGGTCACATCGCCGACGCCCGGGTCGGCGAGGCCGTCTCCGGCCTCCACCGGCTCTGCGACGACCTGCGTTTCCTCGGCAGCTATCCGCGGGCCGACCGGGTTCCGACGCAGATCAAGGAGGGTACGGCCGACACGGACTTCGCCGAGGCCGCCGAATGGCTCGGAAAGATCCGCGCCGGGCTCGCTTGACGGGCGGGAGCCGCACCGGCTCCGGTAGCCTTTGAGCCGTGATTGACCTGCGAACCCTTCGTGAGGACCCTGACCGGCTCCGGGCGTCGCAGCGCGTCCGCGGCGAGGACGACTCGGTCGTGGAGACCCTGCTGTCGCTCGACGAGCGCCGCCGTGCCGCGCTCAACAACTTCGAGTCGCTGCGCGCCGAGCAGAAGAGCATCGGCAAGTCGGTGTCCCGCGCGTCCGGAGACGAGCGCCAGGCGCTGCTCGACCGGGCGAAGGAACTGGCCGCGCAGGTGAAGGCGGCCGAGACCGAGGCCGCCGCGCTGGCGAGCGAGCTTGACGAGCTGCTCATGACCGTCCCGAACTTCGTCGAGGAGGGCGCGCCCTCCGGCGGCGAGGACGACTACGTGGTGCTGGAGGAGGTCGGCGAGAAGCCGGTCTTCGACTTCGAGCCCCGCGACCACGTCGAGCTGGGCGAGCTGCTCGGCGCGATCGACACCGAGCGTGGGGCCAAGGTGTCCGGCGCCCGGTTCTTCTTCCTCAAGGGCGTCGGCGCGCGGCTGCAGCTCGGGCTGCTCAACATGGCGATCCAGCAGGCCGTCGAGGCCGGCTTCACGCCGATGATCACGCCCGTTCTGGTCAAGCCCGAGGCGATGGCCGGCACCGGCTTCCTCGGCGCCCACGCGAGCGAGGTCTACCGGCTGGAAGCCGACGACCTCTACCTGGTCGGCACCAGCGAGGTGCCGCTTGCGGCCTACCACTCCGACGAGATCCTCGACCGGGCGGCGCTGCCGATGCGGTACGCCGGCTGGTCGTCCTGCTTCCGGCGTGAGGCCGGGTCGTACGGCAAGGACACCCGGGGCATCATCCGCGTCCACCAGTTCGACAAGGTGGAGATGTTCTCCTACTGCCGTCCCGAGGACGCGCACGAGGAGCACCTGCGGCTCCTCGCCTGGGAGAGGGAGATGCTGGAGAAGGTCGAGGTCCCCTACCGCGTGATCGACGTGGCGGGCGGCGACCTCGGCTCGTCGGCGGCGCGCAAGTACGACTGCGAGGGCTGGGTGCCCACGCAGGGCCGCTACCGCGAGCTCACCTCGACCTCCAACTGCACCGACTTCCAGGCCCGCCGGCTGAAGGTGCGCTACCGGGACGAGGACGGCAAGCCGCAGCACGTGGCCACGCTCAACGGCACGCTGGCGACCACCCGCTGGATCGTGGCGATCCTGGAGAACCACCAGCAGGCCGACGGCTCGGTGGTCGTCCCCAAGGCGCTGCGGCCGTACGTGGGACTCGACGTTCTGGAACCGCTGTCGCGGTAGAAGACCCACGACTCAGATCGAGGACCTCCGGATGTGGTGCCGCCCACCGCGTCCGGGGGTCTTCGCGTCTCACGGTGACGTTCTGCGGCGGGTTCCGGGATAGCCACCCGCGTTGGTGGGGAATGCCTCCGTCGTCCACCGAAAGTGCAATCCGCACCTTTGACGGCAGGACCGTCAGATGTGATGTAAATCTCGTGGTTCGGAGGGCATCCGAGCGTCGAGAAGGCCTCTGTTCGTGAAACTTTCATGCGCTCGGCCTTCCGGGGGTCCGCCCCCCGGCTCACGGCCGGGCACCCCCGGACATGCGAAAGGCGGGGCTCGCAACCGCGAACCCCGCCTTCGTCAAGTCAGGTCAGATGCCCCGGACGTTCGACGCCTGCGGACCCTTCGGACCGGCGATGACCTCGAACTCGACCCGCTGGCCGTCCTCGAGGTTGCGGTAGCCGCTGCCCGTGATCGCGGAGAAGTGCACGAACACGTCGGGCTCGCCGCCGTCCGGTGCGATGAAGCCGAAGCCCTTCTCAGCGTTGAACCACTTGACGGTTCCCTGAGCCATTACTGCTCTCCCTAAGGAAGTGAATCTTGGGGACCACACCTCGTGGACCCCGGGTGTGTCGCACAGCTCCCCGGGTGGCTCATACAGTCAAACTGGTTTTCGCTACGGGAACAGCTAATACAACGCCTTCACATCTAACACTATGTAGCCCGTTGGTGTTCCACGTCCGGCGGAGATTTCTCGCCCTACGTGTGGCAGAGGGCATGGCACGGCATGTCTCGGTGCACACTGGAACCTGTCATGACCTGCCCCCGCCTCGTCGCCACGGACCTCGACGGCACCGCCCTGCGCACCGACGGATCGATCTCTCCACGCACCGCCGCCGCCTTCGCCCGGGTGGAGGAGTCCGGCGGCACTCTCGTCTTCGTGACCGGGCGGCCGCCCCGGTGGATGCACAGCGTCGCGGGAGCCGTACGGCACCGCGGGCTCGCGATCTGCGCGAACGGCGCGCTCGTCTACGACCTCCACACCGAGGAGATCGTCGAGTCGCACCTGATCGCGGCTGACGTGCTCGAAGAGTGCGTCGCCCGGCTGCGGCGGCACGTGCCCGGTCTCGCGTTCTCCGTCGAGTACGAGGGGGGCTTCGCGCACGAGCCCGACTACGCGCTGGGGCGCTGGGACGCCCGGGAGCTGTCCTACGGGCAGATGGTCGCCGTCGCGGCGCTGACGTCCCGGCCGTGCGCCAAGCTGCTCGCACAGCACCCCTCGATGGACCCCGACGAGTTGCACCGGGGCGTGCTGGAGATCGTCGGGGACATGGTGACTCCGACCCACTCCAGCGGGCGGGCGCTGATCGAGATGAGCGCGCGCGGTGTGACGAAGGCCACGGCGCTGGCCACGCTGGCCGAGGAGCGGGGGATCAAGCCCGGGGAGGTGGTCGCCTTCGGCGACATGCCGAACGACCTGCCGATGCTGATCTGGGCCGGCACGTCGTACGCCGTGGCGAACGCCCACCGCGACGTGCTGGCCGCCGTCGATCACGTGACGGCGGCCAACAACGACGACGGTGTGGCGGTCGTCCTCGAGACCCTGTTCTGAGCCGGCGGGGTATCGGGGGTTCTACAGGTAGGGGCCGCCCGCGCGGTGGCCCTGGTCGTCCTGCCCGGTCTGGGGCATGCCGCCGGGGAGTGCGCGGCGCATCTGCTCCAGCTGCGCCCGGGCGGCCATCTGCTGCGCGAACAGCGTGGTCTGGATGCCGTGGAACAGGCCCTCCAGCCAGCCGACGAGCTGGGCGTGCGCGACTCTCAGCTCCGCGTCGCTCGGCGGGGTCTCGTTCTCGTCGCTGAACGGCAGGGACAGCCGTTCCAGCTCCGCGACCAGTTCGGGGGCGAGGCCCTCCTCCAGCTCCTTGATGGAGCTCTGGTGGATGTCCTTGAGCCGCTTGCGGCTGGCCTCGTCGAGGGGAGCCGCCCGCACCTCCTCCAACAGCTGGCGGATCATGCTGCCGATCCGCATGACCTTGGCGGGCTGCTCCACCAGGTCGGCGACGGACCGCTCCTCGTGCTCGCCATTACCGTTGCCGCCGGAGACCGAAAGGCCCTGCGGACCCACGACCACGATCTGCGGCGTGCTCTCGTCTGCGTTCATCGATCGCTTACAACTCCTGATTCGCCGGGGCACACCGTGCTCACCCCTTCAACTTAACTCACCTGACCAGCAGCAGCTTTCCGATGTGTTCACCCTCCTCTAGCATCTGGTGGGCGAGGGCGGCCTGGTCGAGGGGGATCCGTTCGTGCACCACGGGCCGTACGGCTCCGGCGGCGACGAGCGGCCACACGTTGTCCACCACGCCCCGGCAGATCACGCCCTTGTCGTCCACCGGACGGTTGCGCAGCGCGGTCGCCTGGACCGAGGCCCGCTTGGCGAGCAGCGTGCCGAGGTCGAGCTCGCCCTTCGCGCCGCCCTGCATGCCGATGACGACCAGGCGGCCGCCGGTGGCGAGGGCGCGCAGGTTCCCGGGCAGGTACTTCGCGCCGATGATGTCGAGGATCACGTCGGCCTGCCCCTCGAACCGCTCGGCGAAGTCCTCGTCGCGGTAGTTGACGCCCTCGTCCGCGCCGAGCTCGCGGCAGCGCGCGAGCTTGTCCGCGGAGCCGGCCGTCACGAGTACGCGGGAGCCGTACGCCTTGGCGATCTGGACGGCCATGGTGCCGATGCCGCTCGCGCCGCCGTGGACGAGCAGGGTCTCGCCCTTTCGCAGGCGGGCGGTCATGAAGACGTTCGACCACACCGTGCAGGCGACCTCGGGGAGGCCGGCGGCCTCGTCCAGCGCGACGCCCTCCGGCACCGGCATCACCTGCTGCCAGGGCACCGCCACCCGTTCGGCGTACCCGCCGCCGGCCAGCAGGGCGCAGACGCGGTCGCCGGGCGCGAGATGGGGGACGTTCTCGCCGACTTCGACGATCGTGCCGGAGCATTCGAGTCCCGGGATCTCGGAGGCCCCGGGCGGCGGCGGGTAGAAGCCGCGGCGCTGGAGCAGGTCCGCCCGGTTGACGGCCGAGGCGGCGACGTCGATGAGCACCCCACCTGCGCCGGGACGCGGGTCGGGCACTTCCTTCCAGGCCAAAACCTCAGGTCCGCCGGGTTCGGAAATCACGATCGCACGCATGTGACCTAAAGTAGCGTGGCGGAGAACTCGGCGGTTGCCCGCATTCACCGTATTACGTGGCGCTAATCTGCAATGTGTTTGCTACCCCATTAGCCCAGCCCGAGGGGGTACACGGTGGCGAGACATGATCGTGAGGATCCGCATTCTCTCGAGGACCAGCTGGCATGGCTTGACGCGATCAAGGAAATGCCCGACGAGGTGGAGATAGCGGTCAGCGCGGTTACCTCCGCCACGCTCGCGTCTCCACAGCCGCCACCGCCCGCGGACCCCGAGCTCGCCTCGCCGTACCCGGCCGACCCCTGGAGCCTCGTCCCGGCCGAGCCCGCGTCCGGCGGCCTGCTCCGCGGCGCGGCCGACGGCGCGACCGGCTCCGCGTACGGCACCTCGGTGCAGGAGGACGCGCAGACATCCGAGGCGTCGTCCACGGGTCCCGTCCGCGATCCCCTCTTCGATCCCGACTATTCGGGGCGTTTTGGGCGTGAAAGCGGCAAAAAGTCCGGTTTTGGGGCTGGCTATGGCGCCGACTCGACCTACGGCGACACGAACTTCCGCGACACGACGGCCTTCGGCGACTCGAGCTTCGGCGATACGAGCTTCGGTGACTCGGGTTACGGTGACTCGGGTTTCGGCGACACGACGAACTTGAGTGACACGGCGGCCTTCCTGACCAGGCCCTCGTCCTCGCCTGCGTCCTCGTCCTCGTCCTCGTCCTCGCCTGTGGATCCGCGTGAGGACGCGCCGGCCGAGTCGCCCACCGCGAGCACCGCGTTCGGCACGCCGCCGGAGACGAGGAGCGAGGAGCCCGCCACCTCGACGGGGCCGGTGAACGCCCCGTCGTTCGGCTCGTCGTTCGGTAGTGGGGCGGCGTCGGAGTCGTCCTCCGAGCGGACGCCGGACCGTACTGCCGAGCCGTCGTTCCCGGGGTCTTCCGACGCCTCTTCCGGCTCGGGATCGGAGTCCTCCGAGGACACCTCGAACGCGACGCAGGAGACGCCGGGCGACGACCAGGCCTCAACGGACGACGACGGCCACCCCGCCCCGCAGCCGGGCGGGCTGAGCGGTCCCTCGTCCTTCACCACCCCCCTGTTCGGTGACGCCTTCCCCGGCTCCCCTGCGGACACCGACGCGTACAAGAACCTCGGCGCGTTCTCCGGCAGCGAGTCGGCCACGCCCTTCGTCTCCCCGGCGTCCGGCACGTCGTCCACCAAGGAGTCGCTGCGGGGCTGGCTGGAGCCCGCTGTGCCGGTGCCGGCCGCCCAGCAGGAACCTGCCGTCCCCGACGAGCCGGAGGAGCCGCCCGCGCCACCGGAGATCCCGTCTCCGTTCGCCACCCCACGGGCCGAGGCCGTGCCGGACTTCGCGGACGACCGTTTCACCGGCTCCCTGCGGGACGACTTGGCCGCCGAGGAGCGGAAGCCGTACGAGCCGGGTCCGGTCGCGGCGCCGACGCCCCCGCCCCCACCCGCGCCGTCGCCTCAGCCCGCACCGCCACCGGTGCCGTCGCTGGCGCCTCAACCCGCGCCCGAGCGCGCCTCGGCGCCGAGCCCCGCACCGGCCGAGGCGCCGGCCGTGGAACGGGACGCGGTGGCGGAACGGGAGGCGTACCAGCCCCCGCGCCGGCCGGCTCCCGCCTCCGCCTTCAGCTCGCCCGCGCGTACGACGGGGAAGTCGGCGGGGTCGAAGCCGACCGCCGACAGCCTCGATCCGGTCACCCTGCTGAGGGGCCGGCGGAACGCTCCCTCGACAGGCTGGCGGCGGCTGATCTACAAGGCGTCCGCCGGGATAATCAAACCGGGTGAGGCCCCGGAGGTGCGGCGGCGTCGTGAACTCGTGCAGCGCGCCCGCACGCCCGTCGCCACCGGTCACCACCGGGTCGCCGTGCTCAGCCTCAAGGGCGGGGTGGGCAAGACCACGACGACCGTCGGGCTCGGCGCCACGCTCGCGCAGGTGCGCGGCGACCGTGTCATCGCGGTCGACGCCAACCCCGACCGTGGAACGCTTTCCGACAAGGTCGAGCTGGAGACTTCGGCCACCGTACGGGACCTGCTGAACGAGCGCGCGCAGATCAAGCGGTACGTAGACATCCGGGCCTTCACCTCGCAGACCCCCTCGCGGCTGGAGATCCTGGCGTCGGACCGCGACCCATCGGTGTCGGAGGCGTTCAGCGCCAAGGACTACCACGCGGTGGCGAATGTGCTGGAGAACTTCTACTCCATCTGCATCACCGACTGCGGTACCGGTCTCCTGCACTCCGCCATGTCGGGTGTGCTCGGCATGGCCGACCAGATCGTGCTGGTCAGCTCGCCGTCCGTAGACGGCGCCCGGGCGGCCTCGGCCACACTGGACTGGCTGGAGGCGCACCACTACGGCGACCTCGTCCGGGCCGCCACCGTGGTGCTCTGCAGCGTACGGCCGCGGTCGAAGTCCACGGTGGACCTCGACAAGCTGGAGGCCCACTTTGCCGCCCGCTGCCGCACTGTGGTCCGCGTGCCGTACGACGCCCACCTGGAGGAGGGTGCGGAGATCGACCTGGACCGCCTCCAGCAGGCCACCAGGGACGCCTACCTTCGTCTGGCGGCGTCCGTGGGCGACGGCTTCGCCGGGCCGCAGGCGCTGGCCGCGCCCAGGTTCTCGGAGATCCCGGACCACCTGTGACTGAGCGCGGAGCGAGGATGATCTCTTTCACGGTCGCGGTCGTGTACCGGAGAGTGAGAGACTAGGCTGCTGCGTGGCGTTCCAGCATGGGGCGCCGGGGAGAGCTCGCCTAGTGGACGATGGCGGCGGTCTTGAAAACCGCTAGGCCGGGTGACCGGTCTCGTGGGTTCGAATCCCACGCTCTCCGCTCGACCAGCCAAAACGGCGTCTGACCAGCGGTTTCGCTCGGTTCAGACGCCGTTGATCGTTCCGGCTATGCGCAGCCGTACGCCACCCTGAGCAGCCCTCAGCCGCTGTCCGCGGGATATACGCAAAATGATCCTGTTGGTGTTTCCGCACGTCATGGGTGTCGCAGGCCGGGGCAGCGCTAATCCGCCCACAGGCCTCCCCAGCTACCGCCTCCCAGACGGGAGCCTCGCCTGACACCCCCGGCAACTGCACTCATCGGGTCAAGACGTTGCGCTCAGTGCCCTGTCCGAACGGACTGGTGGATTCTATGTCGATCCGGTCGCCGCCCGCGCTGACCTTCACGGCCGTCGCGGCGGCCCACTTGGACACGCAGTTTTGGCCGTTCTGGCCGTGGATCCAGAGAACCTCCGTGCCCGCGTAGTTGGGGTCGGCTCCGCGAATGCGCAGGGTGAGATCTCCGGTACGGAACACGCAGCGCGATATCGGCTCGCCCACATCGGCGCGCGTGTAGCCATCCCATCCTCCACGGACCGGGCGCAGCTCGAAGCTCCCGCTACCCCACTTCCACGTCCCGCTCAGGTCCCTGCCGGTCACCTGGAGGCGGGCGGGGGCGCGACGGTCCTGGCTGCGGCCCGTGGCGACGATCTCGAAATCGCCGGGTGTGCCGGGCGCGGTCGCCTCAAGGGAGGCGCCGCCGGCCTGCGCGGCGACGGTGCCGAGTGAGGCACCGTCGAGGGTGAACGTGACCGGCTCGCCATCGTCGAACCCGCGCGCCGAAACCGTGAGCTTCTGACCGGCGGCGACGCTGGGCGGCGACAGCGTAAGTGTGATGACCGATACGGTTCCATGCGCGGACCGTCCGGAGACGCTACCCGTCGCGGTGATCGTGTACGACCCGGGAGCGGTTCCCGGCGTGATGTCGCGCGCGGCCGCGCCCTGGGCGTCGGCGGTCGTGGTCGCTGGCTGCCCGGATCCAGCGGGACCCGACCAGACGAACGCCACGGGCTCGCCCGGCGAGAAGCCGGTAGCTCGCGCGGTCACCGCCTGCCCGGCGGAAACGGAGCTCGCGGAGAGCTTCAGCCCGGCGTCGGGGGGCGGCCTTTGTGGGCTGGGCGTGACCGTTTCCGGTGAGCGCGGTGGCGAAGGCGAAGGCGGGGGTGAAGGTGAGGACGGACGCGTCGTGACCGGCTGACCGGTGTCGGAAAGGGGCGGCACGACCGGCTGACTGGGGTTGTAGATGGTCGGCGTGACATAGGCTGCAGGGCTGGAACTCGGATGCGTTGTCGCGACGCTTACCCCGATTACCCCCAGGGTCGCCACCGTCGCGGCGGTGACCACCGCGATGGCGATCGACTGGACGCTGACGATACCGGCTCCCGTCTTACCGCCGAGCGTACCGATGGCGACACCCGCCCCTGCGCCGCCGACTGTGAAACCGGCCGCCAGACCGAGGGCACGTTTCCTGGTGTTCTCCTCACTCTGGAAATAGGCCAGGTCATCAGCCGCACCGACCCGCGCGGCGGCCTGCGCGCCAAGGTGCAGCACTCGACCCCACGCGCCCCACCGCAGCGACCGGCCGAGCGCCGCCGCCACTGTGCGGGCCAAGATCCGCGCTGGGTCGTACGCTTCCCGTGCCATCGCCAGCTCGAGAACACCTATTACCGCCGGGGCGCTCCCGACGATCTGCCCGCGCGTGGCGGTGGCGGCCCAGGCGGCCAGGTTGGAGGCGTACACGGCGGCATCGAACTGCTCGTGCGCGCTGTCATCGGACCGAACGACGGCACCGCCCGAGTGGTCCACCAGCCGGAGCCGCGTCAGCGTGGCGATCGCGCCGCCCGCGGACGCGATCCCGGCCAGGGCCGCGAGCAGCCCCGGCGTCACTGGTCGGCCGGGCAGTGCGCCGAGCACCCGGTAGACGGCCAGCGCGTCCAGGTCCAGCGAAGCCGCCAGGACCGAACGGGGATCGGCACCGATCTCACCCGTCAGCGCGAGCACGGCAGCCGCTTGGAGCAGCAGCCGAGGGTGCCCGCCTGAGTGGCGGCACAGATCGCGGGCGGCCACTGCCTGCGCGGGCGTCAGCGGAATCCCGGCCTGGTGGGTGACCAGGGCCATCGCGGCCACTTCCGGCAGACCGCGCAGTTCAAGGTAGTAGCTGTCCTCAACCAAACCTCGTGCGGACGACCCGATCAGCAGGCTGCTCGCGGGTGTCGCGTCGAGCAAGGCGGCCAGGTCGCTGGGAGGACCATCGAAGTCGTCAACCACGATCAGCGCCCGGACCATGCCCATCAGCCGTCGCAGCCGCATCGGCGAGGGCCGATGGTCGGGGCTGTCGTAGCAGACCTCAAACAGCTCCTGCACGAGATCCTCGGCCGGTCGCCCTGCGCCGGACAGGAACACCACCTCGTCACCGGCCGCGCGCCGGTCGGCGGCGATCCGGCGCAACAGCGCCGACTTGCCGATACCGGGCACCCCGTGCACCTGCACCAACGCGCCCGGCGTACGCAACCACCTGTCGATCTGCGCCAGTTCGCCGTCGCGCCCCCACAGCACACCCGCAAGCAGCGGATCGGAAGGGGCAGGGCGCCGCGCTACGTCCGGCACAGACCCGCCCGGCTCGACCCGTGAGGCCCGGTCGGCGTAATAGGTGACGACGTTGCCGTCGCCGACAATCACCACACCGTAGACGTCGCCCCCGATGTCCACCTGGTGCCCCATTTAAAGCCCTCTCGATCAAGGCTTATGTATCACCCGAAATGTCGCGTTATTGTTCGACCCCGCGATGATCTGGCCCGAAACGTTGCCGCCGACGTGTATGTTTATCGAGCCCGTGTCTCCGAGTCCGGCCACGAGTGCCTCGATTTCGGCCACGCTTTCCGGGTAGTTCTCCAGTAGCGCCTGAATCCGACCCTGAAGGTGTCCGGCCATGACCGACGCTGGAATCGCCTCAGCGCGGACCGCCCCCGCCGCCTCGTCGAGTTCGTCTAGCTCACGCTGCTCCTGGTCCTGGTCGCCACGGCTGAGCAGCCGAGCCACCTTTGCCCGCACACCCGCCCACCCGTCGGTGACCATAGCCTGAACGAGCGCCTGACCCGCGGTGGCGGCCAATGCCATCGCCGCAATATCCACGGTAGGTCCTCCTTGGTATGACTACTACGTAGAACATACGGGTCCACGAAAGGCCCCGATAGAGGGCTATCCCTGTATTAGTTATGCGGCACCGAGAGAACAAAGCTGAAGAAATGAATCAGGACGAGACTCTCGGTGGCGCAGGCGGACGCAGCCACGGGGAATGCAGCAACATCATGAGCTGGCCCAGTCGCTGGAACACCGCTCCGGTCACCAGGCCACGAGCCGGGCCATGATCGGCCGATGGCGGCAGGGGTGTGGTCGAACCGCTCGCGCCGCTGGGCGCTGCGGGTGCCTTTCGTAGCATTCCAGTCTCCGCGTCCAAGGACGCCATAGGGTGCCCGGCCTTGGGCTTCAGGGCGTCGATGACGATCCGGCCGCCGAGCTGGAGAACCGTCTGTGCGACCTTGGCGTGCCCGGTTGCCAGGTCCAGATCATCCCGTCACAGACCGCACGGGTCACCACAGCGTAGGCCCCGCAGCAGCACGATCCAGTACAGCTGGACGCGGCCGGTCATCTTCGGCCGCGTCCAAGAATGTCCGCACCTGCCCGGGTGGAATTCAGCGCCAGGACGACGACGAGGAAACGGTCAGCAAGGAGAAAAAGCCTCCACCCCTCGTCGATCGATAGAGCCGTGCGTGTCCTGCTCATATGGGTGTCGTATTGGGAAGGCCGATCTATGCGTCGTCCGCACCCCTCCCCTGCTGTTCAGGCCGTTGAGATCGGCCTTGTCGGCCGTCACGGCTCCCTTTCCGTGGGAGTTGTTGAAGACCGCCTTAGCGTCGGTCGGTTGTCAGGTGGGTGGCTGCGGGGGTGGGAGGTGCAGGAGGCGGGCGGCCCAGGACAGGGCGGCGGTGAGGCGGCGCCGGCGTTGGTCGAACAGGGCCGGATCGGCGTCGCGCGCCGGGGTGAGCAGGGGTTGTTGCCCGGCGATCAGCGCGGCGTGGCCTGTGGCATGCGGTCCCTGGCCGGTGTCCGGTGCGGGGCCGCCTTCGGCGTGCAGGGCGACGAGCCAGAGGTGGTGGTCGAGCCAGGGGTCGCCGATCGCCGCCGACGCCCAGTCGGCCAGCACCAGGCGGCCGTCGTGGCACCAGAGGTTCGCCGCGCGTACGTCGCGGTGGATCAGGCTGTCCCCCTCGATGGGTGCCCCGGCGGCCGCGGCATGGAGCGTGTCCAGGTGTTCGGCCAGCCACCGGCGTGAACATACGTTCATGCGCAGCAGGCGGGCCGGGTCGGTGGCGATGGCTTCCCAGGGGTTGGACGCCTCCCGCAATACCGGCACGCCGGACGGTGCGGGCAGCGTGTGCACCTCGTGGAGCAGCTCCTGAGCGGCTGCGACCAGGGGTGCGGTCCAATCGCGGACCCAGTGGTCGGGCTCCAGCATTTCCAGTACGAGCATCGGCAGGGGCTCACGGGGGCTCGCCAGCAGCCGCGGCAGGAACGGGCGGTCGCCCAGCGCCTCGTACACCGCCGACTCCACACCGAATTCGGCGCGGTCGGCAGGCGCGGCGGCCTTGATGAACACGGAACCGCCACCGGCACGGTCGGCGATTCGCGTCACGGACCTGCTGTGCCCGCCCGTCACCGGTCGCAGATTCGTGATCTCGCAGCCGAGCGCCTGGCCGGCCGAGGTGGCGATGTCGGCGTCGGTCGCCGGCCCGGTGGTCACGGGCCGGCCGGACACGCGCGACAGCAGCAGTTCGACCACCGGTTCGTTGGCGCGGCGGACCGCCTGCCTGCTGCCTGGGTCCGGTCGGCCGAGCGACTCGGTGACCAGGCGCCATATCAGGGCGCGCAGCAACAGCTGGTCGATGTCGTCCTCGCCGTCCAGTTCGTCGAGGATGCTCGGCGGTGCGGCGGACCAGGCCAGCAGGTCCACGGCAGCGACCGCCAAGGCGTAGCCCGCCGGCCGCCAGCTCGGTGAGAAGTCGATGACCGCCGGCGGCTGCCCAGCCGCGAACAACACGTTGCCCGCGATGTCACAGTGCACGAGCTGGCTGGGTAACCGTACCGGCCGAGTGGCGGCCCGCAGGCCCTCCACCAGATCCGACAGTTCCGGCGCCAGCTCGACCTCGGCCTGGTCCCATGCCACTCGTTCGGCCACCGCCCAGCGGTTTCTGCCGCGTCCCAGCCAGCCCGGGGCGGGGACATCGGCGAGGGCCGCGTGGAACGCCCGGCCGGCCGCGACGAGGTCCGGCCACCGCGCCACGGGATCCGGCTCGCCCTCGACAGTGGTCCACGCCGCCCACCCGCCGGCAACCCACGAGCCGTCAGCCGCGCGCACGGGCAGGGGCACCCGGAAACCCGGACCGTGCAGATCGGCGAACACCTCGGCGAGCCACGACGCCACCGCCGGCTGCGGGGCGGGTTTGAGCACCAGTTCGCCCGCCTGCCAGCAGGTGCCGTGCCCTCCGGGCAACAACCGCGCGGGACCGGATGCGACTCCGAAAGCCGCGCGCACCTCCACCGGCAGATCATCGGACACCCCGCCACCCTCCACACGGGCCCGCGCCGGTGTCAATCGAAATACCGCCTCCCTGCCGGGCCCCTCGACTCGGCGGACCCGCCGCAGGTGCGTAGGTTGCTGCACCGGTCGGTCAGCTTTCATGAGCACAAGGAGTACGCCCCATGACTCACACCCGAAGAATCGCCCTGCTCGGCGGCGGCTTCTCCGACGACCCCGACACTCTGCTGGACGACTTTGTCCTCGCGACAACGGGAAAGGAGCGGCCGAAGGTCTGCTTCGTTCCGACGGCCAGCGGAGACTCGGCGGGATACGTCGACCGCTTTTACGCCGCCTTCTCCTCCCTGGACTGCGTGCCCACCCACCTCTCACTGTTCCGCCGCGAGCACCGCGACCTGCGCGCCCTGATCCTGTCGCAGGACGTGGTGTACGTCGGGGGAGGCAACACCGCCAACCTGATCGCGGTCTGGCGCCTGCACGGACTGGACGAGGTTCTGCGCGAGGCGTACGAGGCCGGAGTGCTGCTCTGCGGAATCAGCGCGGGCGCGGCCTGCTGGTTCGACGCCTGCCTCACCGACTCGTTCGGCCCGATGAGCCCTCTCCTGGACGGTCTGGGACTGATCGACGGAAGCTTCTGCCCCCACTACGACGCGGAGGCCGAGCGGCGGCCCGCCTTCCTGAGCGCGGTGGCCGACGGCACCCTGCCCGGCGGCTGGGCCCTCGACGACGGCGCGGCCGCCCTCTTCACGGACGGAGTCCTCACCGAAGCCGTCTCACGGGTGCCCGGCGCCGCTGTCCACCGGGTCACCGCCACCGCCCACGGCACGGCCATGGAGACCGCCTCGCCGGTCCGGCTGCTGACTCCGGCCGGCGCGTGATGGATGAACCATAGGTCCTGGTCGGCGGGTTCCGGCCGCCGTGTCCGCCCGTGAAGATCGGACGTCCCCCGGTCAGCGTTCCTTGTCGAAGAGCCGGAAGAACCGCTGGGCCGCGTCCGCGTCACCGCTCAACTGCACGTCGCCGGCGTCGGCCGCCGCGGCCACCGTGAGGCCGGTGAAGATCAGGGCCCGCAGCGTACGGACATCGGCGCGCACCGTCGCATGCACCTCCGACTGTCCGCCGCGGACCACGGTCACCCCGGACGGCGTGGCGGTGACCTCGAACGCGTCGACGCCCACGACCAGCCGGACCGTCAGCGCCGGGGTCTCCGGGGCGGGCGGCCGGTAGAAGACCTTGAGAAGCAGCATGAACGCGTCGGTGCTCATCTCGGCGCCGTCCAGTGTCGCCCGGCCCGCACCCCAGCGGGCCAGCTCGATCAGCACCGGTTCGAGGGCCCGGCCGCTGTCGGTCAGCTCGTAGGCCCAGGCGCTGACCGGCGGCCCGAACTCCACCCGGCGGACCACCCCTTCGTCCTCCAGCTCGCGCAGGCGCTGGCTGAGCACGTTCTGGCTGGCGTTGGGGAGGGCGTTGCGCAGGTCGCGAAACCTCTTCGGGCCGAAGACCAGCTCCCGCACGACGTGCAGGGCCCACCGCTCGCCGACGACGTCGAGCGCCAGGGCGGTGCCGCATCCGTCTCCATAGCTTCGCTGTGACACAGGCCAACTTTACTTCAGGACCGATCGGTCCTACTTTAGGAGCAGTAGGTGCGAAGTTAGGAGTAATGATGGATGCGCTGCTCGCCCGCGTCATGGAGACCCACGGCGGACTCGAACGCTGGAAGAACCTGTCGACCCTCACCGCGCGGATCACCTCCGGCGGTCCCTTCTGGGAGTTCAAGGGGCATGCCGACTTCGCCGGCGACGACGTGGTGGAGGTGAGCCTCCAGAAGGAGCGCGTCGTCCATCGCCGGCCCGCGACCGGCCGTACGGTCGTGTACGACCGCGAGTCGGACCGGGTGACCGTCACCGGCCCGGACGGCGAGGTGCTGGCCGATCTGCCCGAGCCGCGGTCCACCTTCGACGGCTACACGCAGGACACGCCGTGGAACCTGGGCCAGATCGCGTACTTCCGCGGCTATGCCGTCTGGCATTACCTCGTCGAGCCGTACGTCTTCACCTGGCCGGGGGTCGAGGCGCACGAGGTGGAGCCGTGGACCGAAAACGGGGAGAAGTGGCGGGTGCTGAGCGTCACCTATCCGCCGTCGATCCACACGCACAACGCGACCCAGCTGTACTACTACGACGACTCCGGGCTGTTGCGACGGATGGACTACCAGCCCGACGTGAACGGCGGGACGGAGGTGGCGCACTACATCCGGGCGCATGAGGTGGTGGACGGCATTCCCGTCCCGGTCAAGCGGCACATCCACCGGCGCAACGAGGACGGCACGCCGGACATCTCCTGGGCTCCCATCACCGTCGACATCTCGAACATCACGATCAGCTGAGGGAGCCGTCCCGGGGCCGCCGGGGACCCGGCCGAGCAGCGGGGACCGGGACGGGCAGGCCGGTGGCGGGCCGGCCTGCCCGTGTCACCCCGCCCGTCGCCCGTTATGGCGGGTTCAGGCGGCGGGCGAGTGCTCCTTGATGTAGCGGATCAGGCCGACGACGTCGTCGGGGACGAGGCGGCCGATCGCGCCGCTGGAGTAGACGCTGACGACGACCCGGCCTTCGGGGTCGAGCACGAAGCCGGTCGACTGGACATACCTGGGGTCGTCGTTGACGAAGGCGCCGGTCGCGCGGGCCAGCAGGTCGGGGTCGGCGCTGTGACCGACCGGGAAGTCCAGCCGGAGCGTGGTGACCAGCTCCTCCGTGGTGGCCTCGTCGTCCACCGACAGGGCCACCACCTTGGCTTCCACACCGCTGAGGGTCTCCAGCGACCGCTGGAAGGCGCGCAGCTGCGCCTTGCAGTAGGGGCACCACGAACCCCGATAGAAGAGCACGACGCCGAAGCTTCCGGCGAGCGCGCCGGGCAGGTGCAGGGTCTCCCCGCCGGGAAGGGCCACGGCCAGATCGGGAAAGCGGTCGCCGGGGTGGAGCAGTGTCATGTCGATGTCCCTGTCGTCTCGGAAATCGGGTTTGTCACTGTCTTCGCGTCACCGTCGGCCGAGGTCTTACCTCCCGGGGGCGGTCAAATAGCATCGGACGTATGGCGGCGGATCCCGGCCTCGGGGAGAACCAGGCCACCTCCACCCTCGCCTCGGTCGATGCGGAGTCGGCCGAGTGGCTGCGTACGCTCGGCGGCGCCGGAGCGGAGCGGGAGGCGGCCGTGGAACGGCTGCACGCGGTCCTGCTGCGCGTGGCGGGCAACGAGGTGCACAGGCGTGCTCCGCGACTGCGGCTGTCCGGACCCGAGCTGGACGACGTGGCTCACCAGGCCGCGGCCGACGCCCTGCTTGCCGTGACCGCGAAGCTCGGCCAGTTCCGCGGGGAGAGCCGGTTCACCACCTGGGTCTACAAGTTCGCCGTGCTGGAGGTGTCGGCCAAGCTCGGGCGCCACTTCTGGCGTGATCCGGGGGTGCCGCTGGAGGGCGAGGACTGGGAGCGCCTGCCGGGCAGGTTCGGGTTCGACCCGGCGGAACGCCTCGAGTGGCGGGATCTGGCCGCCGCGCTGCGCCGTGCCGTGGACGAGGAACTCACCGAACGGCAGCGCCAGATCTTCGTCGCGATCGTGCTCAAGGGCGTCCCGCCGGACGCTCTGGCCGTCGAGCTGGGCACGAACCGCAACGCCGTTTACAAGACGATGTTCGACGCCAGGCGGAAGCTGCGCGCCGCGCTCGTCGCCGGAGGTTATCTGGACATCGGCATCCGAGGACGGTCATGAACGGCTGGGACGAGCTCGACCGGTTCCTGCGCACCGACCCGCGCGACGTGGGCTGCGACAAGGCGATGGAACTGCTCCACGTGTACGTCGAACTTGTGACGCGGCACCCGGACGCCGCACGGGAGCGATATCCGGGGATCGCCGTCCACCTGCGCGCCTGCGGTCCCTGCAACGATGATTTCGAGGGCCTGCTGGCCGCGGTGTCCGACTCGATCTAGCGCAACGCGTGGAGGCAGAGGTCGACCACGGCGTCGGCGTACGCGGCGTCCAGGGGCTGGCCCGACACCAGCAGGCGATAGTGCAGCGGCGCGAAGACGAGGTCGAGAGCCGTGTCCGCATCGACGTCGGCGCGGACGGCCCCGGCCTGCTGCGCCTCGCGCAGCGCCTGCCGTACGGGTGCCCGCCGGGGCTCGAACCACTGCTCCGCCATGGCACGGGCCAGGTCGGGGTCGGTCTGCGCGGCGCCGATCAGTTCGCGTAGCCGGCTTCCCCCGGCCCCGTCCACGTACAGGGTGAGGAATCCGTGCGCGTAGGCGCGCAGGATCGCGGCGAAGTCGCCGTCGGCGGGAAAGGGGCCGATGCTCACCTTGTCGAGGAACGCCTCGAAGACGACCGCCCCCTTTGAGGGCCACCAGCGGTAGAGCGTCTGCCGCCCCACCCCCGCCCTGGCGGCGATGCCGCCCATGGTGACCGACTGGTAGCCGTTCTCCACGAACAGCGCGTACGCGGCGTCGAGGATCGCCCGCCAGGACTCCTGACTGCGGCGGGCGGGATCGGCGGGCATGGGCACACTGTAGCCGAGGAAGAGACGAGACATCTCGTCTCGTGTAGATTGACACGAGACGAGGCATCTCGTCTCGCCGAAGAGACTCGTGAAGAGGAGCGCGCTGTGAGCGGAAACCCCGGCACCACCGCCGGACGCGGCTTCACCGTGGAACGCCGCGACCGATGGTCGCTGCGTACGCCCGACGGGACTCCGTTCCTGTCCATCGGGGTCGTCCACGCGGACGACACCAACCTGCGGTATCCGCACAACATCGGGATCTACCGGACCCGGTACGGAGGATCACGCCGGCGCTGGCTGCGTGAGGGACTGGTGCCCGAGATGAGGTCGTGGGGGTTCAACACGATCGGCTGGACCTCGGAGTACGTCAGCGGCTCCGGCCTCGCCACGGAGGGCGGCGCCGTCGACCTCGGACACTCGGACGGCCTGCCGCCCGACGAGCTCGCCGGTGCGGGCCTGCCGTACACGCTGTCGCTGCGGGTGGCCGAGATCGAGCTGTGGAACGGGTCGCCGGCCTACCGCGATCCCCGTGCGCCGGCCTTCGCGGAGTGGTGCGACCACCTGGCCAGGACGCTGTGCCGCCCGGACGACCCGGACCTGCTCGGCTACTTCCTCGTCGACGTGCCCTGCTGGGGCCCGCACCCCGCGGGCAGCGGCTACCCGGCCGACGAGCTGCCCGCGATCGCGGAGGCCTACTATCGCGTCGCCACCGAGGCGATCCGGCGTCACGACCCCCACCACCTGATCCTCGGCGACCGTTACGGCACCCGGGCCGGGGTGCCCGAGCCGGTGCTCGACGCCATGGCGCCGTACGTCGACGTGCTGTCGGTGCAGGCGTTCCCCCCTCCCGGGCCCGGCCACCTCGACGCGGCGCTCGACCGCATCGGCCGATGGCACGAACGCACCACCCGTCCCGTCCTGATCGCCGACACCGGCAACTGGTGCCCGACGACGATGAGCCCGGGCCGTACGGGCTCCTGCCGGGACCAGCGGGAACGCGGAGCGGGTTACACGGCGGCGGCCGAGGCGTTCGCCGCCCGCCCGTGGTGCCTGGGCTGGCACTGGTGCGGCTGGCTCGAGAACCCCCACCGCGGATTCGGGCTGAAGGACCCGTGGGACGAGCCCTACCGCGACCTCGTCGACGCGGTGACCGAGACCAACCACCGGCTGAGCGGGCGTCTATCCACGCCGGCGCCTGGCCCGCAGCCGTACGGCGATCGCGGCCAGGGCCGTCCCGAGGGCGACCAGGCCCAGGACGACGAGCAGGTTGCGCCCGTAGTCCAGCGGCAGAAGTGAGGGGTTGTCGGCCCGGCGGCCGAGACCCGTGACCATCGGCAGGGCGAGGAGGGACAGCATGGCCGCGACGGTCAGCCCGGCCCGCACCGGCGACGGCGAGCGCATCCTGCCGACGGCCACGCCGGTCAGCAGGACCAGCGGCACGAGCACCCCGTCGTGCGCCACGATCAGACCGCCGAACCACAGGGCCCAGCCGAGCGGATCGGTGAGGTGGGCGTCCACGACCAGGCCGGCGAACCCGGTCACGACCAGTGCGCCGCCGAGCCCGTATCCCAGCAGGCGCGGTGCGTTCACGCCGTTCTTCACGCGGCCACCACCTTCGACACCCACTTGGTCTGCAGCACTCCCGGCCTGTTGGGCGCGATCAGCCGTACGGGGAAACCGTGGTCGGGCGCGAGCGGCGCGCCGCCGATCCGCAGCGCCAGCAGCGTCAGCTGGTCGTTCCAGTGCGGTGGGCGCACCTCGCTCGACCGGTATCCCCCGCCTCTCTCCAGCGACTCGACCGTGAGCACGGCGTCCGGGGCGATGCCCGCCAGGGCGGCGAGATCACGCAACCGGATCCCCGACCATTCGGCCTCGGCGCTCCAGCCTTCCACGCAGGCGATCGGCAGCCGGACGGTGTGCTGGGGGAGTCGCAGCAGGTCGTCGTACGTCAGGGACAGCGGCGTGCGCACCGCGCCGGTCACGGTGAGCCGGTATCCCGGATCGTGGATCACGGTGGTCACTCCCGCCGCCGCGGCGGACTTGTTGACCGGCAGGCCCTGCGGGCCGGTGTGCGGTTCGCGCGGCGCCAGCAGGGCGAGCCCGGAAAGCGGCGCGTACGTCTCGCCCACCGTGAACAGGACGGTGAGGCCCGACGCGGCGGCCACGGTGCCGAGGAAGCGACGCCGGGCCGTCACCACCTCCCGGGGTTCGACCTGCTCCCGTGTCCACAGCTGCCTGCGCACCTTCGCCCATTCGTTGACCACATGAATGATCAGAGCGCCATAGAGGAGATACGCCGTCCAGTAATGCGCGGCGGGGAAAGAGAACGGCCACAGGTAAACGTACGAGATGTTCAGCAGTCCAGTGATCGACTGAAACAGCGAAGCGCCGACGAGAACGAGCACGAGCCCGCGTTCCACGGCGTGGGAGAGCGACCGGAACGGCGGCCACTGCCACAGCTTCGGATAAACGGTCCAGAGTTTCGCGAGAAGCAGCGGAATCGTCGCCAGCCCGCCGATGACGTGGAGTCCCTGCGTGATCCGATAAAGCCCGACCGGCCGGGACGGCCACGCCAGGCGGCCGGGCGGATGCTGCATGAAGTGGCTGAACAGGCCGGTGGCGAAGGCCACGGTGAAGCTGATCCCGAGCCACAGGCCGAGCCGGGCGGCCACGCGCTCGGAATGCAGCACGCTGCCGAAACGGCCCGGCACACTCCGCAGAAGTGTTTCGACCCGGTCTCTCGTGACAGAATCACGCACCATCGTCCGGCCTCTTTCTCCGGAATGGCGGCGAATCGCGATCCGCGCCGGAAATGACATTCGGAAGCACAGTCGCGACCGTACCGCCGCCCGGCCTCGCGAATGCTTACGGATCCATGACGGGCCGCCGGGAGACCCGGGTGGGGCCGATCCACGGCGGGACATTCGCGGGACGACCGTCCTCTCTTCGCCTGCCGGCACGCGTTCAGAGCCGGCGCGGCCGCGCTCTCGAACACCCGTGAAGCCGGGGGACCGGTCTCACGGGTCCCCACGCTCCGCGCTCGGTGATGCCGCGTGGGCGTGGTGCTCGGGCGTGGGCGATGAGTTTTGTCGGTGGCGCCTGTCAGGCTTGCCATGAACCGCAAATCGTTGTGGAAGCCCAGGCTGGGACGCCAGCAGCGACCACGTCGTTCCCCGACAACCCCTGATCGAGGTGCCGTGTCCATCGCACAGGTTGATTCCCCCGCCGAACCCGCGACCGCGGTGTCGAGGCGCACCCCGGCCGTGATCCGGCTGCTGGTGCTCGCCACGTTCGTGGTCGTCCTCAACGAGACCATCATGATCAACGCGATCCCGCGGCTGATGGGCGCTCTGCACATCACCGAGCAGACCGCGCAGTGGCTCTCGACCGCCTTCATGCTGACCATGGCCGCGGTGATCCCGATCACCGGATGGTTCCTGCAAAGGGTGTCCACCCGCCGCGCGTACGCCACCGCGATGGGTCTGTTCCTGCTCGGCACGGCGTTGGCCGCCGTCGCGCCGTCGTTCGAGGTGCTGCTGGGCGCCCGTATCGTCCAGGCCTCCGGGACGGCCGTGATGATGCCGCTGCTGATGACCACGTTGATGCAGGTGGTGCCCGAGTCGGAGCGGGGCCGCGTGATGGGCAACGTCAGCCTGGCCATCTCGGTCGCGCCCGCGATGGGCCCGACGGTCTCGGGCGTGATCCTTCAGCTCGGTTCCTGGCGGTTGCTGTTCGCCGTGGTGCTCCCCATCGCCGCGATAATCGCCTGGCGCGGCCTGAAGCAGCTGGAGAACGTCGGAGAGACCCAGGTCAGTGCGATCGACTGGTTGAGCGTGGTGACCTCCGCCGCCGGTTTCGGCGGCCTGGTCTACGGACTCAGCCGGTTCGAGGGCGGCGACGTCCGCGTGGCCGCCGCGATCGTGGCAGGGGGCCTGGCCGCCATCGCCGTCTTCGTCGTCCGCCAGCTGTCGTTGCAGAAGCGCGGTGTGCCGCTGATGGACCTGCGCACCCTCCGCCACCGCACCTACACGGTCGCGCTGGTCCTGATGTCGGTGGCCTTCATGGCGATGCTCGGTTCGATGATCCTGCTGCCGCTGTATCTGCAGAATGTCCGCCAGCTCACCCCTCTGGAGACCGGACTCCTCGTGATGCCGGGCGGTCTCGCGATGGGGCTGCTCGGTCCCGCCGTCGGCCGCCTGTTCGACCGGTTCGGGGGCCGGGTTCTGGTCATCCCCGGCGCGATCGGAATCGCGCTCGCGCTCGCCGGCCTCACCCAGGTCACCATGACCATGCCGTTCTGGCAGCTCCTGGGGCTGCACGCGCTGTTGATGGTGAGCCTGGCCGCGACCTTCACCCCGGTGTTCACCCTCGGGCTCGGCGCGGTGCCCCCGCAGCTCTACTCCCACGGCAGTTCGATCCTGAACACCCTGCAGCAGGTCGCCGCGGCCTTCGGCACCGCGCTCGTGATCACCGTGATGAGCGCGCGAGCCGATGCCCTGAGATCCGCGGGAGTCACGGAGGCGCTCGCCAACCTCGACGGCATGCGGCTGGCCTTCGTCATCGGCGCCGTGCTGTCTCTGGCCGTGGTCGTCACCGCCGTGCTCCTGCCGGCCCGAGCGGACAGCGTCGTCGAGCCCGGGCAATCCGTGCACTGAGACGGGCCTGACGGCGGCGGAGCGGGACGCGTGGGGCCGGCCGCGAGCAGGACGTCCGCTCCGGGCCCCGCCCGCTCGGTCACGCCGAAGGGCTCGGCGTCGCCCCAGCCGCGACCGCGGCTGACGCTGGTACTCGCGATACCAGCACAGGTCGATTCTGGAGCACGCGGCCGCCGCCGGAGAAGCTTCATCGGAATCTCCCGTTCACACGCCCCAGGAGAGGAAGATGAGCAAGCGAAGCGAGCGAATCACCCTGCACTGCGCGTTTCGCAAGGCGGTCGAAAGTGTGCCTCCGGCGAACGCCGTGCACCGCTGTGAGGTGACAGCATGAGCAGCGTCACCGGATCCGTCCCAGCGAGCATCGGGGAAGCGCGCGACCGCACCCGCTGGTTCGCGCTTCCCGTCATTCTCGTCGGCACGTTCATGACGATTCTTGATTTCTTCATCGTGAACGTCGCCATTCCGTCGGCCCAGGCGGAGTTGAACGCCAGCGACGCGCAGGTCCAGTTCGTCGTCGCGGGCTACGGCGTCGCGTACGCCTCGGGCCTGATCACCGGCGGACGCCTCGGCGACCTGTACGGCAGGCGTTCGGTGTTCGCCATCGGCCTCACGGCGTTCACCGCGGCCTCGGTCCTGTGCGGCCTGGCGGTGAGCCCGGAGATGCTGGTGATCTCCCGGGCTCTGCAGGGCATGGCGGCCGCGCTCATGTTCCCGCAGGTCCTGTCCATCATCAACGTCACGTACACCGATGACGACCGGCCGCGGGCGTTCGCCGGATATGGCGCCGCCCTCGGTCTCGCCACCGTCGGCGGGCAGGTGATCGGCGGCCTGCTGATCGCCTCGGACGTGCTCGGGCTGGGCTGGCGGGCCTGCTTCCTGGTGAACCTGCCCATCGGCCTGGTCACGCTGCTCCTGCTGCCGCGCCTGGTCCCCGAGTCGCGGTCCGCGAGCGCGCGCGGTCTCGACCTGGCCGGCGTGGCCATCGTGTTCCCCGCCGTCCTGCTGCTGCTCGTGCCCCTGGTGGAGGGCCGGCAGGAGGGCTGGCCCGCCTGGACGTTCGTCTCCCTGGCGGCGAGCGTCGTGGTGTTCGCGCTGTTCACGTGGCAGCAGGTGCGCCTGTCCCGGGCGGGCGGCACACCCCTGGTCGAGCCGTCCCTGTTCCGTTCCCGGTCGTTCGTGACCGGCCTGGCCACCGTGCTCGCCGTCTATGGCGGCATGGCCTCGTTCATGCTCGTGATCGCGCTGTACGTGCAGGACGGTCTGCGCTACTCCCCGCTCAGGGCGGGGATGGTCTTCCTGCCCATGGGCGTGGCGTTCTTCGCCACATCCATCAACGCGGCGAAGTTCATCCGCAGGCTCGGCCGCCGCACGCTCACCGCCGGCGCGATCCTGATCGTCGCGGGGGAGGTCTGCCTCGCGCTGATCACCCGCGACGCCGGCGCCGGGG
Organism: Microbispora rosea; assembly: GCF_900156315.1. GTDB lineage: Bacteria > Actinomycetota > Actinomycetes > Streptosporangiales > Streptosporangiaceae > Microbispora > Microbispora rosea. The sequence continues at coordinate 181,653 of NZ_FTNI01000015.1, forward strand.
TGAACCTGCCGCTGTACGAGGTGCTGACGGCCGTGGCCGGCGCCGGGATCGGCATGGTCGGCGCCCCACTGCTGTCCCAGGTGCTGCTCGGCGTGGAGCCGGAGTACGCCGGGTCGGCCTCGGGCGTGCTGTCCACGGTCCAGCAGATGGCCGGCGCTCTCGGAGTCGCGATCATCGGGATCGTCTTCTTCGGCACCCTCGACGGCGCGAGCGTATCCCCCGCCGGCTACGGCAGAGCGTTCGCGGCGAGTCTCGTCTACCTCATCGCACTCGCGGCGCTGGCCTCCGTGGTGACCATACCGAACCGCTGGTGGACCGGACGGTTCCACGCCCGGTGACGCCACCGGACTGATCGCCGATATTTCGCTCGGGGGCAAGCATCTTAATCCGGCGATACAACTCCACGACAATGATGGATCAAGCCGATTCACGCTGACCGGCCCGGGCCTTGTCACCGCAGGCGTTAGGGGATGCCGTGTCCGACAGGAGCGAGAACAGACAGGAGCTCGCTCAGTTTCTGCGTAGCCGTCGCGCGCGCATCAGCCCCCAGGAGGCGGGGCTCCCCACCGGAGTCCACCGGCGTACGAAGGGCCTGCGCCGGGAGGAGATGGCCGTTCTCGCGGGGCTCAGCCCCACCTGGTACACCTACCTGGAGCAGGCCCGCGACATCCACCCCTCCCCGCAGGTCCTCGACAGCCTGGCCCGCGTCCTCGGCCTGAGCGAGGACGAGCGCGCCTACATCCACCGGCTCGCGTTCGGCCAGGGGCCGGCCGAGGCCCCGTACGGGGTCGACGAGTCGGCGGAGAAGCTGGTCTCCCAGGTGGTGGAGGTGGCGGGCCACGGCCCTTTTCCGCTGTACGCCGGCAACCGGTACGGCGACGTGGTGGCCTGGAACCGCGCCGCCGCCGACTGGTACACCGACTTCGGCGCGCTGCCCCGGCCCCGCAGGAACATCCTGTGGTGGATGCTCACCGAGCCCGAGGCCAGGAAGCGACTGGTGAACTGGGCCGACGACACGCTCGACGTCATCGCGAGGCTGCGGCTGGCGTACGCCACCAGGACGGCGGACCGGAGGATGCAGGAACTGGTGGGCGACCTGAAGAGCGCCAGCGCCGACTTCCGCGGCTGGTGGCACGAGCAGCACGTGCGGGGGCAGCACCAGCGGACGCGGACGCTCGACGTTCCCGGCCTCGGCAGACGCGCCTTCCGTCTCGTCGTCGCGAGCGTCGTGGACAGCCCGGCGCACTCCCTGGTGATCCACCTGCCGCTGACCGAGGAAACGGGAACCGGCGCCTCCTGAGTCTCGGCCGGCTGCTCAGCGCTTGTTTCGTTCACTCACCCGCTCACCGGGCGGCGCCGCAGCAGGTGCCGGGCCGCGGCGTGCACGTGCGGGTGAGGTTTCGCAGGCGGTTCTGGTCATCCCGGCGGTCGCACGCCTGGCGGCAGATCCCCTGAGAGAATGCCGCCACGCGTCGTACGGCGGGGTACGGCGCACGGGGCGGCCTCGTGAGCGCGCCCCGTGCCCGTCGCCGAGGAACGGTCAGTGGCGGCCCGGGCCCCCGTCGGCGCGACGCGGAGCGCCCGCGGCCAGGGCGAGGTCCTGCTGGATCACGTAGTACTGCGACTTGGGCTTCAGGTCCGCGTCATACAGCAGGGCGGCGCCCTCCTGCGGGTTGTTGAACCAGCCGGGGATCCAGGAGTAGGTGTCGCCGAAGCCCCAGGGGGTGAACGAGATGCACTCGCGCACCGCCAGGCAGGCCTTCAGGGCGCGGGACCAGTAGCTCTCCTGGGCGTAGGAGGCCAGCGGGGTGGTCGGGGTGTTCACGTTCGGCGCGGCCTCGGTGAACGTGCGGACGTCCACCTCGGTCTCGGCCACCTTCAGGCCGAGGTCCGCGAAGCGCTGCAGGTTGTTCTGCAGGTCCGGGAAGCCGTACTGGGTGTCCAGGTGGCCCTGGAAGCCGACGCCGTCGATGGGCACGCGCTGGGCCTTCAGGGTCTTGACGAAGTCGTACACCGCGTTGCTCTTCGGCCCGGTGAACTCGAGGTTGTAGTCGTTGTAGAAGAGCAGGGCCTTGGGGTCGGCCTCGTGCGCCCAGCGGAAGGCGTCGGCGATGTAGCCGAGGCCGCCCCACGCCTTGTACCAGACGGTCTCGCGGGGCTTCCCGTCGTCGTCGAACGCCTCGTTGACCACGTCCCACTGCCAGATGTCGCCCTTGAAGTGCTTCACCTGGTCCTGGATGTGCTTCTTGAGCAGGGCCTTCAGCTCGTCGTTCGACAGCGTGGTGGTGTAGCCGTCGGAGGAGAGCCAGGTCGGCAGCTGGCTGTGCCACACCAGCGTGTGGCCGCGGACCAGTTGCTTGTTCTCCTTCGCGAAGGAGACCAGCCGGTCGGCCGCGGCCCAGTCGTACGTGCCGCGGGTGGGCTCCACGAGCTGCCACTTCATCACGTTCTCCGGGGTGACGCTGGAGAACTGCTCGGCCGTGATCCGGGTGTAGTCGGCGTTGCTGCCGAGCTCGTCCATGTTCACGGCGGTGCCGATGCGCAGGCCGACCCGGTCGCCGAGGGCGCGCAGCGAGTCCGCAGGGGGGCGGACGGGCTGGGAGTGCCCGGGGCCGGGCGGATGAGGGGCGGGGGCAGCGCCGGGATCGGCCGAGGCCGAGCCGGTGAGGGCCGCCCCGCTCAGCAGGACCGTGGCGCTCACGAGGCCGATGGACAGTGCGGAACGAAGCACACGAACTCCTCGGGGGTGAAAGTGGGGGGTTGATGGGTACTGCGGTCAGGTCAGCCCCGCCGGGCGGGCAGCGACAGGTGCCATCCCTCCGACCGGAGCGCGGGGATGACCGTGTCGACGGCGTCGACGGTCTGACTCCGGTCCCCGCCGCCGTCGTGCATCAGGACCACCGCCCCCGGCGTGATCCCTTCTCTCAGGCGGCGGATCAGTTCGGCGGTCCCCGGTGGATCCCAGTCGCCGATGGCCAGACGCCAGCCCAGCGCCTGCATGCCGAGATCGGCCGCGACGGTCGGCGTCTGCCCCCAGTTGCCGTACGGGGCCCGGAAGTACGGGATGTGCGCTCCCGGCACGGCCGCGCGGATGGCGGCGCTCGTCTCCAGCAGGTCGGCGCGGATCCGCTCCGCCGGCCAGGCCGCCATGTCGTCGTGGCGCATGCCGTGATTGCACAGCGTGTGCCCGTCGGCGACGATCCGCCGGACGACCTCCGGGTGCTGCCGCACATGCTCACCCCAGAGGCAGAAGACCGCCTTCGCGTGGTGCTCGCGCAGCACGTCGAGCAGGCGCAGAGTGTCAGGAGGGTTCGGCCCGTCGTCGAAGGTGAAGCCGACCGACAGCCCGCCGCCGCGGGTCGAGTCGACGACCGTGGGGGTCGGGTTGTCCGCCAGGGCCGGGTGTGCCATGCCCAGCAGGAGACCTATCGTGGCCAGTGGAACGGCGAGAAGACGTGGCCCGCGTGGGCGCCGGCGTCTGTTGACCACGATGACTCCATCTTCACGCGAGTACGCCCGAAAGTTTCTGTGACGTAACGAAAGTAATGCAGACCATAGGAACGCGATTGTGGTACGTCAAGGGGTCAAAACCGCCCGGGGGTACGTAGATCTCGCGGACTCGCTGGCGGGAGGGGTGGTCGTGAGTTCCTGGCTGCCCTAAAACGCCACAGAACCTCTCCGAAACTTTCGGGCTTCAGGCCGCGAGGCGGCCTGCGAGCGGAGAGGGCGTGATCACGCGAGGGATCACCCGGCGGCCTTCTCGTCATCGAGGTACGCCGACGCCTGCAGGGTGAACAACTCGGCGTATCTGCCCTTGAGCCGCATCAGTTCGGTATGGGTGCCGTCCTCCACGAGTGTGCCGTCCTCCAGGAACATGATCCGGTCGGATTGGCGGACGGTGGAGAAGCGGTGCGAGATGTAGAGCGTCGTCTGTCCCGCGGCCAGGGCGCGCAGCCGGGTGAACAGATCATGCTCGGCCTGCGCGTCGAGTGCGGAGGTCGGCTCGTCGAGCACGAGGATCGCGGACCTGCGCATGAACGCCCTGGCCAGCGCGATCTTCTGCCATTCGCCGCCGGACAGGCTGACGCCCTGGTCGAACCACCGGCCGAGCGGGCTGTCGAAGCCCCTGGGCAGCCGCTCGATGCGCTCTGCTATCCCGGCCCGCTCGGCCGAGTCCGCGATCGCCTCCCTGTCCTCGATCCGCGGGAGGTCGCCGAGGCCGATGTTCTCGCTCGCGGTGGCCTGATAGGTCACGAAGTCCTGGAACATCGCGCTGATCCTGGCCCGGTAATCCTCCGGGTCGTACTCCCTGATGTCGACGCCGTCCAGCAGGATCCGGCCCTCTGTCGGGTCGTACAGCCGGCAGAGCAGCTTGATCAGCGTGGACTTGCCCGCGCCGTTGCGGCCGACCACCGCGACGGTCTCGCCCGGACGGATCTCGAAGCTGACCCGGTCGAGTGCCTTGACGTCGGATCCGGAGTAGCTGAACGAGACCTCCTCGAACCGCACGTGACCGCGTACGTCCGTGGGCATCGGGCGGGGCCGCTCCGGCCTGCGGATCGCCGGGCGGGTGCCGAGGAAGCGATACAGCAGGTCCAGGAACAGGTTGTTCTCGTACATGCCGCTGACCCCGAGGAACAGGCCCTGGACGGAGCTCTGCACGGCGGCCGCGGCGCCGGTGTAGAGCGCGAGATCGCCCAGGGTGAGCCGGCCGGAGACGGCCTGCAGCGCGATGTAGAGGTAGATCCCGGAGCTGGTGAGGGTCGTCAGCATGCTCCAGGCGGCGGCGGCCGCGTTGCGCGTGCCGATCAGCCTGCGCTGCCGTTCGTAGTAGACCTGGCCGAGCCGGCGGAACCGGTCGACGAGGTAGGAGCCGAGCCCGAAGTGCTTGATCTCCTTGGCGTACGTGTCGGTGGTGACGAGCCCCGCCAGATACTCCATCCGGCGGCGGATGGGGGAGCCGAGGAAGTTGAACGCGAAGCTCCGGGCGGAGTATCGGGTCTGCGAGACGAACGCCGGGATCGGGGTGACGAGTGCCACGACCGCGAGCAGCGGGCTGATCGCGATCAGCATGACGATCATCGTGCAGAACGTGATCACGGTCTTCACCAGGCCGAACGCGGAGTTCATCATCGACAGCGGGCGGCTGGGCGCCTCCTGGTCGGCCTGCCGCAGCAGGTCGTAGGACTGGGAGCCCTCGAAGAAGGCGAGATGCAGGGTGCTGGCGTGGTCCATCACCGTGTGCCGGATGGTGAGCACCATCTTCTCCTGCAGCAGCTGCTGGGCGATGTTCGTCAGCGACGTGACGACCGTGGTCAGCGTGAAGAGGAGGAACTGCAGCGCGGCCACTGCGATGATCTTGCCGAACGACGTCATGGCGATGCCGGGCAACAGCGGCACCGTCAGCATGACGACGTCAGGACGGTGCTGGGAGTGCACCTGGATGCCCTCGACCACCGAGTCCATCAGCAGCTTCGTCATGTACGCCGAGGCGGTGGGCAGCAGGCCGCTGACGACGGTGACCACGCCGATCACCACGGTCAGCACGGGACTGGCCCGCCACGTCAGCCCGACCACGCGCGGCAGGCCGCGCACGGTGCCGGCGACCGTCTGCCGGATCCGCCGCCACCGCGACCTCAGGTCCCTGGGCTGTTTTCGCGGCTTGGGGTCCGGAATGTCGATGGGGCCGGTCAGCCCGCTGTCGGCGATGCTGGTCGGGTCGTCCAGTCCGAGTGGCAGGCGGCGCATCGCCGATTCGATGCCGCCCCCACCATGGTCCACTAAGCACCGCCCTGGAACTCGGCGGGTGGTTTCGCCTGGTCGAACGCGCCGTGCAGGAACAGTTCGATCAGCGAGGCCACGCAGATCGGCTCGCTGCCGGCGTCGGGCCGGCGGGACCGGGCGAACAGCAGGTCCAGCAGGACGCCCGCGAGCTGGTCGGCGGGCAGGCGCAACGCGGGCTGCTCGGGGGCGAACAGCTCGGCCAGCGCCGCCCTGGTCGCGGCGATGCCGGCGACCCGGCCGCCCCGCTCGCGCGGCTGCCCGGACGCGTCGTCCCGCTGGTGCGGTTGGCCGGACGCGTCGTCCCGCTGGTGCGGTTGGCCGGACGCGTCGCTTCGATTGCGGGGGCCGCTGCGGAAGCCGGAGGCGTGCATCGCGCCGAGCACGCGGCCCATTCTGTCCATGTGCGCCTCCATCGCTGCGGCGGCCTCGTGCAGCCGCTCGTGCAGCGAGATCTCCAACGGGATGGCGCGGATGGCCTCGACCACGTTGTCCGGCCGAAGCGCCTCGGCGATGCAGGCTTCGAGAAGCTCGTCCTTGTCCTTGAACACCCGGAAGATCGTCGCTTCGCCGATCCCGGCCGCCGCGGCGATCTGGCTGGTCTTCACCGCGGCTCCGTACTCGGCGACCAGCGGCAGGGTCACGTGCACGATCATGGCGCGGCGTGCCTCGGGGCTCATGCTCGGGGCGCGGCGCCGGGTCGGCTGCGGGGAGGGGTCTGCGTCAGGGTCGTTCGGCGTACGGGCCGGCTGCGGGGAGGGGTCTGCGTCAGGGTCGTTCGGCTTGGGTTGCGTCATGCCTCGACCGTACGAAGTGAGCGCTCACTCCGTCAACGGGTTTCTCGTCGAACCGGATCGTCGGGCGCCCGTGGCCCGTGCCGTCCGGACCAGTCCCCGGCCTGCCCGGCTGGCGATTCCGGTCCTGGCCGATGACACCACCCAGGCGCGGACCGTACGGCCCGCGCCTGGGACGGGCCACGGCCCGGCGGCCGTGACTAGACTCGGTGAGGTGACGTTCGATCTTCATGGGCGGACGAGGCGGCTGGAGCTGACCGACCAGGATCTGCGGTCCTTCGAGGCCGTCGTGCTGGAGGCCACGCCGGACGGGATCGTCCTGGACCGATCGGCCTTCTACCCGGGCGGCGGAGGCCAGCCGCCGGACCACGGCGTGCTGTTGTGGCAGGGTGTCGAAACCCGCATCGAGGGCGTGCGCAAGGGAGACGACCTCTGTCTCGTCCCGGCGGAGGACGACCCGATCCCGCCCGCCGGCACGGTCGTGCGGGCGGCGGTCGCCGACGAGCGGCGCTCCGCGCTCATGCGCACGCATTCGGGTCTGCACGTGCTGTGCGGCGTCGTGTTCCGCGACTACGGGGCCCTGGTCACCGGCGGCAACATGGAGCCGATGACCGCGCGGATGGACTTCAACCTTCCCGAGGTGCCGCCCGGCTTCAAGGAGGCGATCGAGGACGCGTGCAACGCCGAGATCGCCGCCGACCGCCGGATCGACGTGCGGCTGCTGCCTCGTGCGGAGGCCTTCGCGATCCCCGACATCATCCGCACCGCGACGAACCTCGTGCCGGAGGGCATCCCCGAGGTGCGGATCGTCGACATCGTGGGCCTGGACACCCAGGCCGACGGGGGCACACACGTCGCCTCGACCAAGCAGATCGGCAGGATCAAGGTCGCCAAGATCGAGAGCAAGGGCCGCGGCTTCCGCCGCCTCCGCATCGCGATCGCCGACTGACCGGGCCGGACCCCGGCGGGACGGTCAGAAGTCGATCCGTACGACGGCTCGCCTGAGGGTCGGCCTGCTCACCTCGGTGAACCCCGCGTCGAGGAAGACGTCGCGGCTGCCGACGTGGAGCTCGCCCCAGGTGATCTCGACGCCCGGCCTGGTGATCATCGGGTACGCCTCCAGGGCCCGGGCTCCCCGCTCGCGCGCGAAGTCGATCGTGGCGCGCGCGAGCGCGTAGGTCACCCCGCGCCGGCGGAAGCCCTTGCGGGTGACGAAGCAGGTCACGGCCCAGACGCTGTCGTCGGTCTCGTCCTCCTGCCGGCCCTTCCAGGGGACGCGGGTGCGGGTCAGCTGCGGGTAGGCCGTCCGGGGCTCGACCGCGCACCACCCGACCGGCTCGCCGTCCAGGTAGGCCACCAGGCCGCTGGTCGACCGGGCTCCGGGGGTTCCGCAGCCGGTCTGCTCACGCAGGCGCGCGGCACGTTCCGCGTCGGAGACCGAGCGCCATTGATAGGTGAAGATCTTGTAGCGCTGGCAATGGCAGTCCGTCGTGCCGAAGACGGCCCGCAGGTCGTCCCACGACGCCCGGTTGGCGGGGACGACGACGAGTCGATCGGCGGGAATCGGCTCGGTGATGTCCTCCCTCATCCCGCCGGCTGGTCCTCTCCGACCAGGCCGTCCACGGCCTCGCGGATGAGGTCGGCGTGCCCGGCGTGTCGGGCGTACTCCTCGATCATGTCGATCAGCATGCGGCGGAGGCTGGGCGACTCGCCGCGTGAGTTGGCGTACGCCGCGAGCCGCCCGAGGCCGCCCTCGGCCAGCGCCTGCCGTACGTTGGCCCGGGAGCGGGCCACCGCGTCCTGCCACAACGTCGTCAACTGCTCGGGACTGTCGCCGGCGGCCGTGCGCCACTCCCAGTCGGGGTCGGCGTCGAAGTCCACGGTGTCCCACGGCGGCGCAGGCGGTCGCCCCAGCAGCTTCTGGGAGAACATGTCGTCCTCGACCAGAGCCAGGTGCTTGAGCAGCCCTCCCAGAGTCATGGACGACGCGGCGACGGTCGCCCGCAGGCCGGCCGCGTCGAGCCCGCCGCACTTCCATGCGAATATCCGGCGCTGACGGTCCAGGGAGCCCAGCAAGGTGTCGATCTCGTCGCCGGCGACCGGCGGCTCATAAAGGACGTTTTCGGTCATGGGGCACAGGCTACGGTGCATTCCGGACGATTCACTTCCGGAATGCGACGGGTTGCCGAATGACGCACGACGAGAGCCCGACCGCGCGGGCGCTCCTGCTCCTCGAACTGATCCAGAGCAGCCCCGGCATCACGGCGGAACGGCTGGCCGGCCGGCTCGGCGTCTCCGAGCGGGCCGCCCGGCGCTATGTCGGCATCCTGCGCGAGGCCGGCATCCCGATCGAGTCCGAGCGCGGCCGCTACGGGGGCTACCGCATCGGCCGGGGGCTCCGGCTGCCGCCCCTGATGTTCACGCAGGCCGAGGCGCTCGGGCTGGTGATGGCCGTGCTCGACGGTCACCACGACAACGCGGCGGACCCGGCCGATCCCGTGGGCGGCGCGCTCGGCAAGATCCTGCGGGTGCTTCCCGAGGCGGTCGCCGGTCCGGCCGCGGCCGTACGGAGCCTGAGCGCGAGACACCCCGAGCCCGGGGCCAGGACGCCCAGCCCGGAGACCACCGCCGACCTCGTCCAGGCCTGCGCCGGGCGCCGCCGGCTGCGCCTCGGATATCGCATCCGTCCCGGAGACGAGCGGATCATGGAGGTCGACCCGTGGGCCGTCGTGGTACGCCGGGGCCGGTGGTATCTGCTGTGCTGGTCGCACACGAGGAACGCCCGCCGGGTGCTGCGGGTGGACAAGGTGGCGGGCGTCGAGGCGCTCGACGTGCCGGCCGTCCCTCCGCCCGATCTCGACCCGGCGGAGATGCTGGAGGACCATCTGTCGGCGGGGTGGCGGCACCAGGTGGAGGTCGTCGTCGACGCGCCCGCCGAGGCCGTGGCCGAGTGGGTCCCGCGCAGCCTGGGCCGCCGCGAGCCGATCGACGCGACCACCACGCGCCTGGTGGGCAGCACGGACGAACCGGACTGGTACGTCCGGCAGCTCACGGCGATCCGGGCGCCCTTCCGCATCGTCGGGTCGCGCGAACTGCGGGAGGCCGCCGAAGCCCTGGGCCGGCGCCTCCTCCAGGCCGGATCGTAGAGCGGTTCCTGCTTCTCGGATCAGGTGCGGAGCCGGTTGAGCGGGCGCGCAGGGGTCCGGCTATCGGATGGAGCCGGTGACGAGCTTGTCGAACTCGCGGTCCGGCAGCGTCCTGTTGAGTTCGAGCAGTCTGTCGGCCATCCAGCCGACGACGTAGCGGGTCTCGGGTTTGGCGGCTTCGACGGCCTCGCGGATGGCCGCGGCCACGACGCCGGGATCGGAGGCCTGACTGTCCGCGCCGAGTTGCGTCTCGCTCCGCCTGGCCATGGCCTCGGCCATCGCCCCGTAGGCGGTCGCACCGGAGATCTCCCGCAGGTCCTGCGCGGTGTGATCCTCGAACCCCGTCTTGATGACTCCGGGCTGGATCACGACGACCTCGATCCCGAAGGGCTCGACCTCCATGCGCAACGAGTCGGAGTACGCCTCCAGAGCGTGTTTCGTCGCGTAGTACCAGGAGCCCAGCGGCAACGCGATCTCGCCGCCGATCGACGACACGTTGACGATCGTGCCGGACCTCCGCTCGCGCATGTGCGGCAGGACGAGCTGGATCAGCCTGGCCGGTGCGAAGAGGTTCACCTCGAACTGGTCGCGCGCCAGCTCCAGGGGGACGTCCTCGGCCGCGCCGTGCACCACGGTGCCGGCGTTGTTGACGAGGACGTCGATCCGGCCCTGCTCCTCGACGATGGTGTGGACGACCCGCTCCAGATCAGCGGGGTCGCGCGCGTCCATCGGGTGCACGTGCCCGCCCGCGTCGCCGATGACGGCCATGTTCCGCACCCGCCTGGCCGCGCCGTACACGATGTGTCCCGCCCGCAGGAGTTCCAGCGCGGTGGCCTTGCCGATGCCGGACGAGGCCCCGGTGACGAGTACGACCTTCATGATCAGACCTCCCGGATGGGGACTCCGTGGGCCGGCAGGCCGGCACGGACGGTACGCCGTTCACGACTGGGGAAAGGCTAGGGACGCATTTCGTCCCACGGCAACGAGCTTCTTGTATATCCCCAGCTGGACGCCCTTCAAGTGGTGCAAAGAGCTGTCGCAGAACGCACCGTACGCGCCGTCGTGTTGCGTCCGGCCACCACCGGTTGGGACGATCCGACGAACGACGAGGAGGATCGGATGCCCGCGCGAAGCCGCCTGAGCTTCGACGACCGACGCCGCATCGCCGAAGGGCTGAGGGACGGGCTGACCTACGCGGAGATCGCCCGGCGGCTGGGGCGGCCCAGGTCGACCGTCAGCCGCGAGATCTCCCGCAACGGCGGCCCGCACGGGTATCGGGCCCACCACGCCCAGCAGGCGACGAACTGGCGCGCCCGGCGGCGCCGGCAGGTCCCGCCGCCCGAACTCCGGGACTCGTACGGCGATCGGGACGCCCGCACGGTCCAGGAGTTCACCGAGGACTTCACCGCAATGATGATCCAGACGGGCATGTCACCGCTGACGGCCAGGGTGTTCGCCGCGCTGTTCGTCAGCGACGGCGCCAGCCTGACCGCCGCGGAACTGGTCCAACGCCTGCACGTGAGTCCGGCGTCGATCTCCAAGGCCATCCGGTGGCTTGAACAGCGCGGCCTGGTCAGCCGTGGACGCGAGGGCCGGCGCGAGCGTTACGCCGTCGCCGTCGACGTCTGGTATCGCACCTGGTCGGAGAGCGCCAGGTCGATGACACTGTGGGCGGACACCACACGGCGTGGGGCGGACGTCTTCGGCGCCGGCACGCCGGTGGGCCTGCGGCTGCGGACGACCAGCCGGTTCTTCGAGCTCCTCAGCCGCGACATGGCGCAGGCCGCCGAGCACTGGCGGCAGACCGTCTCCCTCCAGCGCCTCCCCTGAAGGCCGCTCGCAGCCGGCCGAGCGGGCGCGAACTCAGCGGAGGCCGGCGAACAGGTCGTCCTCGTGGTCGGGGGCGGCCACCCGGGACGTCGTCCGGATGAAGTACTCGCGCGAGAACGCCTGGTGCTGGGCCTCCGGCGGCATCCGCAGGAAGGGGATGTTCTCGCCCTGGCTCGCGTGGGCCGCCAGCGCCTTCAGCTTGTTCTCCACGTACGGCGAGACGTCCACGACGCTGGTGATGAGCTCGTCGGGCGTGCCGAAGTCGTCGGGGAGCTCGAAGTCGTCCGGAGCCATGCCGTTCGCCCGCATGAACTCGAACATCTGCCGGATGCCCTCACGCGGCACGGCGGTGTAGTAGAACTTGTCCGGAATCCCGGTCTTCTCGGCCGCCGCGACCGCGATGCGGTGGGCCTGGATGTGGTCGGGGTGCCCGTAGTTGCCGTTCTCGTCGTAGGTGACGACCACCTGGGGGCGGTAGCGCTCCATCAGCGCGGCGAGCCTTCCGGCGGCCGTCTCGACCGGGACGTTCGCGAACGCGTCGGGGTGGCCGTTGCCGTCCCACCCGTCCATGCCGGAGTCGCGGTAGCCCAGCAGTTCCAGGTGGTCGATCCCCAGATGGGCGACCGACTCGCGCAGCTCGGCCAGCCGCCGCTCTGCGACCGCGGCGTCGTCGTGGCCGGGCTCGCCCGGCTTCACCCCGCCGGGGCCGTCCCCCTGCTCGCCGTTGGTGCACGTCACCAGGACCGTGCGGATCCCCTGGGCCGTGTACTTCGCGAGGATCCCGCCGGTGCCGATCACCTCGTCGTCGGGGTGCGCGTGCACCGCCATGAGGGTGAGCTCTCGATCCATTCCGTCCCCCGGAGTGTCGTTTACCGTCACCCGGACGAGCCTATATCGCCCCTTGAACGTGGCGCGGGCGCGTGTCGTTTGAGGCAGCCCGGCCGGGTTAGGCGACCGCTATGGGGATTTATCGAGACATGGCGGCGGGAGCGGCGGCGGGTGCGGCCGGGACGACCGTGCTCAACGCGATCACCTATCTGGACATGGCGGTGCGCGCCCGCCCGGCGAGCTCGCTGCCGGAGCAGGCGGCCGGTGCGGTCAGCGAGCGACTCCACGTCGGCCTCGGCGAGGAGGAGGACGCCCGCAACCGTGAGCAGGGGCTCGGGCCCATGCTCGGCATCCTCACCGGCGTCGGCGTGGGCCTCGCCTACGGTCTGTTCCGCCATGCCGTACGGCGGAGGGTCAGCCTCCCGGTCGCGGCGACCGGGGTGGGCATGGCGGCGGCGGTCGCGGGCAGCGCGCCGATGACCGCGCTTGGGCTCACCGACCCGCGTGAGTGGGGTGTCGGCGGCTGGACGGCCGACCTGGTCCCCCACCTCGGGTACGGCCTCGCCACGGTCGCCGCGTTCGAACTGACCAGGTCCCGCCGCCGGCGCTAGGAGCTGGGCGTTAGGAGCCAGGCGCTAGGAGGCGGTGCGGGAGGCCGGGGCCATGCGCGTGGTCACCAGCCACCAGATGACCAGTTGCAGCAGGGCCAGCGACACGGCGAAAGGCGGCAGCGTCCAGGCGCCGACCCCCTGGGCGATCGCCCCGGTGAGCCAGGGGAACACCGCGCCGCCGACCACCGACACCCCGTTGATCAGCCCGATGGCGGTGGGCACCAGCCGGGCCACGGTGAGCCGAGGCGCCACGGCCATCGTGGTGGGGAAGATCGGCCCGAGCCAGAAGCCGAGCAGCACGAAGCTGACGCTGGCCATCGCGGAGCCCGGCACGAGCCAGGCCAGCATCGTGCTGAGCGTGACTCCGGCCAGGCAGAGGAAGGTCATCCCGGTCGCGGTCATGCCGAGCCGGGTGGCGATCGGGCTGATCAGGAAGCGGCCCAGGGTGAGCCCGAGCCAGTAACCGGAGACGGTGTATCCGGCCAGCAGGTCGCTCTGCCCATGCTCGTCGACCAGGAAACTGAACCCCCAGTTTCCCACGCTGATCTCCAGGCCGACGTACACGGCGAGGAACACCGCGCCGAGCAGGACGGCGGGCTGCCGCGACGCGGTCGCCAGCAGACCGGAACGCTCCGCCTGTTCCTCGGCCGTCGCGGGCGGCGGGGCCTCACGGGCGGGCAGGGTCAGGTAGAAGCCGATCAGCAGCGGCAGGCAGACCAGGGCCAGGATCAGCCACACGGCCGTCCAGGGCAGGAAGGTCAGGATCCAGGTGGCCAGCAGCGGCCCGAGCAGTGCGCCGACGCCGAAGAACGCGTGCAGGCGGTTGAGCAGCGTCGTCGCCTTGGGCAGGTCGGTGAGGTAGGCGTTCAGCACCGATTCGAAGATGCCCGTGCCGTACCCGGCCACGATCTGGGCCACCAGGAAGGCCAGGAACGGCGGGCGCACGGCCGTGAAGAGGCCGGCCAGCGCGAACGTGCCGCCGCCGAGGATGAGCGAGGCCCGGATCCCGAGGCGGTGGATCAGCGGGCCCGCGGTCGAGCCGGACAGCATGAACCCGGCGGAGAAGGCGAAGAACTGGGTGCCGATCGTGGCCTTGTCGAGGCCGTAGTCGTCGATCTGTGCCGGCAGCAGCACCCCGCCGACGCCGGAGCTCAGGCCGACCAGGATGAAGGTGACATAGGAGAGCGCGACCGGCGCCCACACCTCGCGCCGCACTGCGGACACCTGACCTCCCGCGTACGAGCAGCCTTCCGGCCACCCGGCATGCGGGATCGGCCGTATCCGTGATCAACGGTCATCCCGTTTTCCGGCGACATGTTACTTGGTGTGCCTGTTGCTCCCATAGAGGTTTACCGGGGGTTATCGTCGCAAGGTGACGGATCATGCGAGGGTTCAGGTCAACGGCGTCGGGATCGCGTACCGGACGTACGGTCCGGACGACGCCCCGCCGCTGATCCTGCTGCACGGCCTGGGCGAGGGCATGGCCGGCTGGGACGGCGTGGCCGGCGCGCTGGCCGCCGACCGGCACGCGTACGCCCTGGACCTGCGCGGCCACGGCGCCAGCGACTGGCCGGGGGACTACGGCCTGGAACCGATGCGCGACGACGTCCTCGCCTTCCTCGACGCGCTGTCGCTCGGCCCGGTGGACGTGATCGGCCACTCTATGGGCGGCGTCGTCGCCTACCTGCTCGCCGCGGAGCGGCCGGGCCGGGTGCGGACGCTGGTCCTGGAGGACGTCCCGCCCCCGGTGCCGCGCGACCCGCCCCCGCTCGTACGGCCGGAGGGGCCACTTCCGTTCGACTGGGCCATGGTGGAGGCGGTCAGGCCCCAGATCGACCACCCCGACCCGGCCTGGCTGGGACGGCTGAGCCGGATCACCGCCCGCACGCTCGTGATCGGCGGCGGGCCGGACAGCCACATCCCCCAGGACCGGGTCGCCGAGATGGCCCGGCGCATCCCCGGCGCCGCGCACATCACGATCCCGGCCGGGCACCTGGTGCACGAGAACGCCCCCGACGCCTTCGTCCGCGAGGTCACGGCCTTCCTCGGCCAGAGCGAGGCCACGGCCTAGAGCACGGCTAGGCCGTGGGCGGCAGGGAGAAGACGGCGAACAGGGCGGGGTCGCCGAACACGACGTTCCGCGCGATGCCGTCCTCGGCGATCGCGAGCACCTGGAGCGAGTGGGCCCGGAAGACGCCGTCGCCGCCGTCCAGGTAGGCCGCGAGCGCGGGCTGCCCGTTGGCGCGCGTCGGCACCATCCGCCAGGGTCCCCGGGTGGCGCAGACCCAGCGGATGAAGCCGCCGAACGCCTCCCGCCCGGAGAACCACGAGAGGAACGGCGGCATCTCCAGGACGGCGTCTTCCCGCAGCAGCCGCTCCAGGGCCTCGACGTCGGCCTTCTCGAACGCCGCGACGTAGCGGTCGAGCAGGTCGCGGCAGGCCGGGTCGTCCGGTTCGAGAAGGTCGTCCTCCGCGGGAGCCGCCTGGGCGAGCTGGGCTCGGGCGCGCTGCAGGGCGCTGTTGACCGCCGCGACCGAGGTCTCCAGCAGGCCGGCGACCTCGCTCGCCCGCCAGGCCAGGACCTCGCGCAGGATGAGCACCGCCCGCTGCCGCGGCGGCAGGTGCTGCAGGGCCGCGACGAACGCCAGCCGGATCCCGCCTCGCGACGCGACGACCGCGGCGGGGTCCGCCAGCGCGTCGGGGACGGGCTCCAACCAGGTCACCTCGGGCAGCCGCCGTTGCGGTCCCGCGTCCGGGTCGTCGGACGGGCCGGTGAGGCCGGACGGCAGCGCCCTGCGCCCGCGCTGGTCGAGCGCCGTGAGGCAGGCGTTCGTCGCGATGCGGTAGAGCCAGGTGCGCGGGGAGGCCCGCCGCTCGTCGTAGTCGCCGGACGCCCGCCACGCCCGCAGCATGACCTCCTGCAGCAGGTCCTCCGCGTCGTGCACCGAGCCGAGCATCCGGTAGCAGTGCGTCATCAGCTCACGCCGGTAGGGCCCGGTGATCCGCTCGAACTCCTCGTCACTCCACATTCGTTCTCCCGCGTCGCGTGGCCGTCACCGATATCTACCGCCGCGCCGGGCCGGACTCATCGGTCGCCGATGAGTTTTCCGGCCGGTCCCGGTACGTACCGGCGAACCCACTGCGGAAGGACACGAAGTGACACTCAGCCATACCGTCCGCCCCGCGCCGGCCCGTGCCGGGCGGCCCTGGCCGATGCTGGCGGTGCTGCTCGCCGGCCAGTTCATGGGGCTGCTGGACCTCTACATCGTCAACGTGGCGATCCCCAGGATCGGCGCCGACCTGGGGGCGTCCGGCGCCGCGCTGCAACTGGTCGTCGGCGGCTACATCATCGCGTACGCGACCCTGCTGATCACCGGCGCGCGGCTCGGCGCGCTGTACGGCAGGCGTCGCATGTACGTGATCGGGGTCGCGGGCTTCACCGCGGGCTCGCTGCTGTGCGGGCTCGCGCCCGACGCCGGGACGCTGATCGCCTTCAGGTTCGTCCAGGGAGCCGCGGCGGCGGTCATGGTCCCGCAGATCATGAGCGTGATCCAGACCAGGTTCACCGGCAGGGCCAGGGCCACCGCGCTGAGTGCGTACACCGCGGTGCTCTCGGCCGGTTCGGTCGCCGGGCTGGCGCTGGGCGGGGTGCTGGTCGGCGCCGACCTGGCCGGCACCGGCTGGAGGCCGGTGTTCCTCGTGAACGTGCCCGTGGGCGTCCTGCTGACGCTCGTGGTGCCCCGGCTGGTGCCGGCGGACGCGCCGCCGGACGCGCCGTCGGACGGAGCGCGCGGCCGGCGCCGGCTCGACCTGCGGGGCCTCGCGGTCGCGCTGCCCGCCACGCTGCTGGTCGTGCTCCCGCTCGTGCTGGGACGGGAGGCCGGCTGGCCCGTGTGGACGTACGCGTCGTTGGCCGCGGGGATCGTGCTCGCCGCCGTGTTCGTCGTGGCCCAGCGCCGTACGGCGGCCCGGGGCGGCGACCCGCTGCTGAACCTGGACGTGCTGCGCGCGGCCGGCATGCCCTCGGGGCTGACGACGCTGATGGCCCTGATGGTCGCCTACGGCGGGTTCCTGTTCACCTTCGCCCTGCACCTGCAGGGCGTCCTCGGGGAGAGCCCGCTGCGTGCCGGGCTCACGTTCCTGCCGATGGCGGCGGCGTTCGGGCTGGGCAGCTTCTACTGGCGCGGGCTCCCGGGGCGGATCCACCACCTGCTGCCACCGGCGGGGCTGGCGCTCAGCGTCCTCGGCACAGCGGCTCTGGCCGTCTCGGTGACCGGCGGCCCGGTGATGTGGGCCGCGCTGGTGGTGTACGGCGCGGGGCTGGGCGTCTCGACCAGCCTGCTCACCCACGCCCTGGTTCACGTGCCGCCCGCCCGCGCCGCCGACGCGAGCGGCCTGCTCACGACGACCATGCAGTTCGGCCAGCTCGGCGGCGTGGCGGTGTTCGGCGCGGTGTTCCTCGCCCTGGCCGACCCGCCGCGGCCGGAGGCCATGGGCGCGACCGCCTGGTGGCTGGCGCTGGCCGCGGCGGCGGGCGCGGCGGGCGCGGTCGCCCTGGCCCGCGCCGCACGGCCCCGGCCCGCGTGACCGCAGGCCGGACGGATCCGCGGGATCGGCGCCGGACCCTCGCGCCGATCCCGCCCGCGTACCGCTGCGGGTGTCGTCCATGACTCCAGGGACACGGCAGGCGTTTCCCCCCTTGCATCCGGCGGTGTTGCGTCTCCTGCGGACGGCCTTTGCCATGGCGGCGTTACCGTGTGGATGTACGCCCTGGGGAGTGATCCGCCATGCCTGACGGCCGACAGCTTGCGGACCGCGTGCTGGACGCGGTGAACGCGCATGACCTGGACCGGCTGTCGAGGTGCTACGACCGGCACGCCGTCCTGGTCACCCCGCTGGGCGTGTGCGAGGGGCGCGAGCAGATCCTCGGCTACTGGGAGAGCCTGTTCAAGGGCTTCACCGACATGGCCCTGACGGTCTGGAACAGGGTGGAGTGCGCCGACCCCGGCTTCAGCGAGTGGATGATGACGGGCACGCACACCGGGTCCTTCGCGCTGCCGGACGGTGTCGTGGGCGCGAGCGGCCGGCGGATCACCGTGCGCGGCTGCGGGGCGTGTCACGCGAAGAACGACCTCGTGGTCGCCCACCGGGACTATTTCGACCTGCTGGAGCTGTACTACCAGCTCGGGTACTCGCTCGTCCCCGACTAGCTAACCACCCCCCGCTTTCGGGTGATTTATGGCGGTTTACGTAGCCTGAAAGTCTGGGAGAGGGGAGGCGTCATGCCCGATCCAGCGGACGCGACCGTGTTCTTCGTGGGAAACGCCACCATGATCATCCGTTCTCACGGGTTCACTGTGCTGACGGATCCGAACTTCCTGCACCAGGGGCAGCGAGCCCATCTCGGCTGGGGGGTGAGCACCCGCCGCCGCACCGAGCCGGCGATGGAGGTCACGGAGCTCCCGCCGCTGGATCTGGTCGTGCTGTCGCACATGCACGGCGACCACTGGGACAGGATCGCCAGGAACGGCCTCGACAAGGACCTGCCGATCGTCACCACCCGCCATGCGGCGGCCCGGCTGCGCCGCCAGGGATTCGGCCACGCCGTCGGCCTGGAGCCGTGGGAGTACCACCACGAGCGCCACGGGGACGGCACGCTTACGGTGACGGCCACGCCCGCCCGGCACGCGCCGGGCCCGGCGAACTCGCTGATGCCGCCGGTTATGGGGAGCGTGCTCGACTTCGCGCACGCGGGCGAGGTGGACCTGCGCCTGCACATCAGCGGCGACACGATCATGGACGAGTGCCTGTCGGAGATCCCGCGCCGCTTCCCCGACATCGACGTCGGCATCGTGCACCTCGGCGGCACGCGGATCCTCGGCGTCACGGTGACCATGGACGGCGCCCAGGGGGTGGAGTGGCTCAGGCTGATGCAGCCGGAGTCGGCCCTGCCCATCCACTACGACGACTACGCGGCGTTCGCCTCCCCGCTGAAGGACTTCCAGCAGCACGTGCGGCGTGCGGGGCTGTCGCACCTGGTCCACTACATCATGCGCGGCGAGACCTACCGCCTGCCCGTACGGCAGGCCGGCGCACGGCCGCACCGCCCGGTCGTCGGGCCCGGCTGACAGGGTTGAGTCAAGGCCTATTGACAGCCCGTACGGTAAGGGTGTTGCCTTAATTCAAGCTCTAAAGCTTGCGTGAAGCGCTGGACCACTCCGGCGCGCGCCCGCACACTCGGCGACGGCGCGGGCCGGAGATCCTGCTGGCATCCCCCCACCAACCGGAGATCTCCATGCGCAAACCCCGGCTCCTCATCATGGCCGCGGCCGTGGTCGTCACCCTCAGCGGCCTGGTCGGCGGCACGGGCGCCGACCGGGCCGAAGCCGCCATCGGCCCCGTCACCTGGTCGGACGAGTTCAACGCCGCGGCGGGAACGCCCGTCGACGGCTCCAAATGGAAGTTCGACACCGGTGGCGGCGGCTGGGGCAACAACGAGCTGGAGTACTACACCAACTCGACCCGCAACGTGTACCACGACGGACAGGGACACCTCGCGATCACCGCCCGCAAGGAGAACCCGTCCAACTACCAGTGCCACTACGGCACCTGCCAGTACACCTCCGGCCGCATCCTGACCGCCGACAAGTTCAGCCAGGCGTACGGTCGCTTCGAGGCGAGCATCAAGATTCCCAAGGGTCAGGGCATCTGGCCGGCGTTCTGGATGCTCGGCGGCGGCAACTGGCCGAACACCGGCGAGATCGACATCATGGAGAACGTGGGCAACACGCCCAACACCGTCTACGGCACGGTGCACGGCCCCGGTTACTCCGGCGGCAGCGGGGTCGGCGGCAACCGGACGATCGGCGCGCCGCTCGGCGACGCCTTCCACACCTACCGCGTCGACTGGTCGCCCAACCTCATCGTCTGGTACCTGGACGGCTCGGAGTACTTCCGCGTCACGCCGGCCGACATCCGCGGCAACCAGTGGGTCTTCGACCACCCGTTCTTCCTGATCCTGAACGTGGCGGTCGGCGGATACTGGCCGGGCAACCCCGACTCCACCACGTCGTTCCCGCAGACGATGCTGATCGACTGGGTCCGCGTTTCCGGCTGGACCAGTGACGGGGGAGGCGGGACCGGCGGCGCGCTGAAGTCCAACCTGAACGGCCGCTGCATCGACATCCCGAGCGCGAACCCCGTCGACGGCGCCCGGCTGCAGATGTACGACTGCAACGGCACCGCCGCCCAGCAGTGGACGATCAACGGCGACGGCACGGTACGCGCGATGGGCAAGTGCATGGACGCCGCGGCGGCCGGCACCGCCAACGGCACGCCGATCCAGCTCTACACGTGCAACGGCACCGGCGCCCAGCGCTTCACGCTCACCGCGGCGGGCGACCTCGTCAACACCGCAGCCAACCGATGCGTGGACATCGTGGACGTGAACCCCAACAACGGCGCACGCCTCCAACTGTGGGACTGCACCGGCGGAGCCAACCAGAAGTGGACCCGCGGCTGACCGCGTGACCGGCGTGAGAGGCCGGGCGTCATCCGGCCTCTCACATTTTCCGTGTCGCTGTCGTTCACGGGCTCACCGCCAGGAGCAGGAAGGCGGCGCACAGCGTGAGATGCACGCCCGCCTGCAGAAGGCCGGCCCGGCCGGGCATCACGGTCAGCGTCGCCACGACGACCGTGAGGCCGAGCAGCACGATGTGCGTCGGGCCGAGCCCGAGCAGCAGCGGCCCCTTCAGCCACAGCGATGCGACGGCGATCGTCGGAATCGTGAGACCGATGCTGGCCATGGCCGAGCCGAAGGCGAGGTTCATGCTGACCTGCACTCGGGCCCGCCGAGCCGCGCGTACGGCGGCGAGGGTCTCCGGCAGCAGCACCAGCAGCGCGATCACGACGCCCACCGCCGACTGCGGGAGGCTCGCCGCGCGTACGGTCGCCTCGATAGCCGGAGACTCGACCTTCGCCAGGCCGACCACCGCGACCAGCGCGCTCAGCAGCAGTGCCGAACTGCCCGCGGCGGCCCGTGTGGTCGGCGGTTCGGCGTGGTCGCCGGACTCCACCGGCAGGAAGTAGTCGCGGTGCCGCAGGGTCTGGGTGAGCACGAACAGGCCGTACAGCACAATCGAGGCGAGCGCGGCGAACGCGAGCTGGGCCGGGGCGAAGGCGGGCCCGGGGCTGCTGGTGGTGAACGTCGGCAGGACGAGACTCAACGTGGACAGGGTCGCGACGGTGGCCAGCGCGCCTCCCGTCCCCTCCGCGTTGAACATCGCCACCCGCCGCCGCAGCGCCGCGACCAGCAGCGACAGGCCGACGATCCCGTTACAGGTGATCATCACGGCGGCGAACACGGTGTCGCGGGCGAGCGACGACGCGGCCGGCCCTCCGGACACGGTGAGGCTGAGGATCAGGGCCACCTCGATCACGGTGACCGCCACGGCGAGCACGAGCGACCCGAACGGCTCGCCCACCCGATGGGCGATGACCTCGGCGTGGTGCACGGCCGCGAGCACGGAAGCGGCGAGGAAGAGCGCCGCGATCACCACGACGACGGGAGGAATGGTCCGGCCCCACGCCAGCGCGAGCACTGCCACAGCGAGGATCGGAACAGTCGCGGTCCAGGTGGTGGCCAGTCGGCGGAAGAGCAGGATCACACGCTGTATCCTGCCCAAATAGGACGAACGGTATAAAAATCTCGGTTCAGAGCTGCTTGAGCAGCCAGCGGGGACCGGCGACCATGGCGCCGAGGGCCGTCACCCGTTCGCGCAGCCCTCGGTCGGCGGTGACGACAAGGGTGGTCTCCCAGGGCCGCACGTCGCGCACCGCCTCCACGATCGTGTCGTCCCCACTGCCTCCGGCCACCATGACCGTCAGGTCGCCGGTCACCGGCCCCGGGTCGGCGGCGCGGGCCGCCGCCCCTTCGAGCACCACGACCATGCGCGGGAACCATCGGGTCAGGGCCGGCACGCCTTCCGGCATCTCGCCGATGCCCTGCTCGCAGAGCGGGACCAGCTCGTTGAGCAGGCGGTTCGCGGCGCCCGCGCGGTCCTTCCACCAGCCGTGCTCGGCCCGCGCACCGATGATGTTGGCCATGTCGAGGACGACGACCACCGGGCTCAGCGCGGGCCTGATTCTCGGCCACGAGTCGGCGAAGCCGGGGTGCAGCTCCTTCGACACGACCTCGTCGGCCGCCACCCAGCGCATGTCCGCGCTCTCGCCGCTGGCGGGCGCGGCGTCGAGCAGCCCCCCGGCCTCCGCGATCACCGTCTGGAACGACCAGCCGCCGTGGTCGTCGACGTAGAGTCCGCGCACCCGGACGAGGTCGGAGTCCAGCGCCGCCTCCTCGCGGGCCTCGCGCAGCGCGCCGGTGACGGCGTCCTCGTGGCTGTCGCACGCGCCGCCCGGCAGGCCCCACGTCCCGCCGTGATGGCTCCACCAGGCACGCTTCTGCATCAGCACGTACGGCATGCCGTCGACCGTGTGGTGCACGGTGAGCAGGCCGGCGGCGCCGTACAGTCCCCAGTGCTGGTGTCCCAGCGCGCACAGGGCCCAGCCGTCGCCGTCCTTCGCCGTCATGCATCCATCTTGCCGCAGCCTGCCAGCACGCTCCGGTGGTCACCAGTGTTCGAGGGGGATCTCCACCCCGGAGACGAGATCGAAGAGGGTGACGCCGTCCTCGATGCGGACGACCTGGATCTGCGTCGCGAAGCGTACGTCCCGGAGGCGCGAGGCGGCTTCGTGGGCGGTCTGCGGGAAGTGGTACCGATCGGCCGCGGCGCCGTCCGGGACGGGCCGGGTCGAGCGGACCTCGAACCGGTCCGGCGGCCATGCGGGGGGAAGGGGAGTGGAGTGGTGCCAACCAGACATGTCTCTCCCGTCACGCCGTCTCCGCAGCAGTTGACCGACGGGGCCGGGTTGATCGCCAGTGCGTGACGGGGTCGTAGGCCGATCGTTATTAACCGGTAAGCGATCCTTTCCAGCCTGGAGTCCGTAGCCCGTTAGCGTTTGATCCCTCACTCGTGATTCCCCCATTGTCCGGAGAATCAGGAGATGTCATATCTGGAGAGACGCCCGCTTCCTGCGGCCGGAGGAGCGGGCGTTGTCCTCCCTTTTCTCTCCGCTTCTCGCGCCGTTCGCCGGCGCGGTGGTGGTGGTCGTTGCCCGTCGCCTGCCGGTGCATCCTCACCGGCAGGGGACGGCGCAGTCGCCGCCCTTGTTTTCCGCGTTCTCACCTGAACGTTTCACCCGCTCCCGGGCCCCGTTCGTCGTCTCCGGCGGTTTCTGTGCATGTGGGATGTGTGGTGTGCGGATAGCCGTCGGGGTGTGTCGTTGACCGGTGTTCGGCGGGATCGTACGTTGTTGCGCGGTGTTCCTGTGGATGTATGTGGTTCAGGTGCACGAAATCCCTTGTGGGGTCGGGAGTCATTCCTCGGTCAGGGGCCCTGCGCGACCTGCAAGGAGCTCGGTTGTGACAAGCAGCACCAAAACGGGCGCCGGGGTGATCGGCGCCCTGGCCGCGGTCGCCGCCCTGGCCGGTGTGGCCACCGCCCCCACGGCGCAGGCCGCCACCGGGTGTGCGGTGACCTACACGACCAACGACTGGCCGGGCGGGT
>NZ_FTNI01000008.1 GCF_900156315.1 Microbispora rosea
TCCTCATCGATGACCTGCCCGGCATCGATGTCCACACCGTGGCTCTCACCTCGTGTGGCGACGATCCCAAGGCGCTGGGCGACATGTACTCCGACGCGGCCGCCATCAGGGCCGCGGTCGAGGCGATCGGCGGCCCCGTGGTCGTCGTCGCGCACTCCTACGGCGGCGTCCCCACCACGCAGGCACTCGCCGACGCGTCCAACGTCAAGAGCATCGTCTACCTCGCCGCGTTCCAGCTCGACGCAGGAGACTCCCTGCTGTCGAGCGCGGGCGGCGACCCGGCACTTTGGTGGGAGTTTCACCGGCAGGAGGGTGTCGGCGACTTCCTGACCGTCGCGAACCCGGTCGAGGTGTTCTACGGCGACGTGGACAGCAGCGTTGCCGAGAAGGCGGCGGCAGCCCTGGGTTACCAGTCCTACGCCGCCACCACCCAGAAGCTGACCGCGGTCGCCTGGCAGACGATTCCGAGCACCTACATCATCTGCGAAGCAGACGGCGCCATTCCGCCCTTCGTCCAGGAACTCTTCGCGAAGCGTGCCGACAGGACGCTGCGGCTGAACAGTTCGCATTCGCCCTTCCTGTCGCAGCCCTCCGCACTCGCCCAGCTCATCAGGCACGAACTCAGCCTGCCCTGAGCCGGTCGGCGCGGACTCTAGCCGGAGCGTGAGCCCGGCTGCCCCTGCCGCCCGCCGGTCGCCGTCCACTGCGGCCGGCGGGCCCCAACCGCTTCCCCACGGCTCCGAGGGTTGCCGCTCGCGGGCAAGTAGGAGATGCGATCTCGTGACCTGGTTCATTACGGGACAAGTGTTTCGCTCCGAGGCGGGGCCTTTTCTCGCCGCACGTCCCGATCTGCACACCATGCTGCTGTCCGGACTCGACACGATCGAGCAGCTGCGGTCCGGGGGCAAGAACCCGCCCACGGTGCTGGGCTGGTGGCGGGAACCGGATGAAACAGCGACGACGGCCGCGTTCGTGTGGATGCCACCGCACCTGCTGACCGCGGACCGCCTTTCCCAGGTCGCGGCAACGCACCTGGCCGGACTCCTGGCCACCCAAGCTCAGCCGTTTACACAGCTCCTGGCCGACGACTCATCGGTCCGTGCCTTCTCCGAAGCCTGGCGGACGACCACCGGCTCCGCGCCGAAGAGCGGACCGCACCTGCACCTCTATCGTCTTGGCCGGCTCGTGTGCCCTGACGTCGCACCGCCTGGGGCACCGCGGGCGGCGACCGACGGTGACCCGGCTCGGTCAGCGGACGGCAGCGCCGGTCAGGGGACAGGTGAAATCTTGCTGGTCGCTCCGTCGCCCGAGCGGCCAGCCCGGCCGCCTCAAGCCGTGCATGACGCCGCAGCCGTCGGCGTACGGCACGAGCCTCGGCCCCGCCTTGACAGGGGCCGACTCAGCCGACGGCTCATTCGTCCCGCTGTACGAAGCCCCCTTTCCTCCATGGTGACCTTCTCCAGCTCTTCCAGCAGTCCGGGGTCCACGACACGACCAATTCAGCGGCACTCGCCGGCCGCGTAAGGGCCGATGGTGCTCAGGCAGGGGGCTTCTCGGCGGCTGCGACGGTGGACAGCTCGGCCGTGCAGAAGGCGCAGCGCCTGGCGCCGACGGGGATGTCCGACAGGCACTCGGGGCACTTCTTCTCGGCGGCCTCCTTCTTGGTGTCGAAGAGGCTCAGGAAACGGGTCATGGGCAGGACGACCACCCAATAGATCACGGCGGCGACGATGAGGAACGTCAGCAGGTGGTTGATGAAGTCGCCATACTTGAACACCGCGCCGTTGACGGTGAACTTGTAGCTGGAGAAGTCGGGTTGCCTCCCGCCGGTGACGGCCGCGATCAGGGGGGTGATCAGGTCCTGTACGAGGGCCTGGATGAGCCCGCTGAACGTCGCGCCCACGACCACGGCGACGGCGAGCTCCACCAGGTTGCCCCGCATGAGGAACTTCTTGAATCCGCTCATGGGGCAACGACCTATCCGGTTTTACCTTCCCTATGCAAGGGTGTTACCCGGACAGACCTGCAAAAGATCGAGCCGGGAAGGGGAAGTAGGTGCCCGGACAATCGGAAAGCCCCGCCGGTGATCGGTTCGGTGGGCGGCGTCCGACCAGTCATGAACGGATGACCGGGCTGCCGTGGGACGCGTCTTACCACGACGGTCCCGTGCCATGGGACATCGAAGGTCCGCAGCCGGCGATCGTGCGCCTGGCGGCCGAAGCCCGATTCGCCGGTCCGGTGCTGGACGCGGGCTGCGGGAGCGGGGAGAACGCCCTTCACGTCGCCTCGCTGGGACTGCCGGTTCTGGGCGTCGACGTGGCCGAGACGGCATTGGCGAGAGCGCGGGCGAAGGCCCGTGACCGGGGGATCGAGGCCGAGTTCGCCGTGGCCGACGCCCTCAATCTGGAGCTTTTGGGGCGCAGGTTCGAGACGGTGCTGGACTGCGGGCTGTTCCACACCTTCGACGGCGACGAGCGCCTCGGGTATGTGACGAGTCTGGCCTCGGTGACCGAACACGGCGGCACCCTGTATGTGCTGTGCTTCAGCGACGGCGGTCCCGACACCGGCCCGCATCCTGTCAGTGAGGAAGAGTTGAGGGGGGCGTTCGCCGCCGGCGGCGGATGGAATCTCGTGTCCGTGGAACCGGATCGGGTTCATACGAGATATCACGACGACGGCGCACCGGCGTGGCTCGCGCAAATCAGACGGACCTGATCGCCTGTCGGGGCTGGGCGTCGTCGGCCGGCCCCACGGCAGTAGAAGATAATTTCGGTCGCGGACTGGCCGCTTAACGGACGCGGCTGGACTTTAGGTCCTGACCGAACTCAACAGACTGTTGTTCTGGGAGCGCTCCCACTTTAGGTATCACTGGCCTCGGTGAGAGCGGCTTCAACCCGGTCGAGCGCGGCCAGCAGTTCCCCCTTCAGCGTGAGGGGCAGCCGCCCCTCCTGATATCGGACCTCGATCTTGGTGCGCATGGCCGACAGCCCCTGACCGTTGCCGACGAGGTTGCGCAGCACCTGCTTGAGGTCGAGCGCGACGTCGTCGTCGATGTCGTGGGTGGCCTCCGCGCCGTCCACGAGCAGGTTGAACTGCCGGACCGCGGTGTCGACCCGCAGCGGCGCGGCCGTGGTGGCCAGCGGCAGCGGCGCCACGTCGGACTTGACGGTGGCCGAGGTCTTCGGCGGCCTGACGGTGTCCGTGGTGTGGCGGTCCTTCTTGACGGCCTTGACCCTGACCGAGGGGGAGGGGTGGTGCCGCCTGACCGGCGCGGTCGTTCGCACGGGGTCGGCGACGGGGGCGACCGTATGCAGGGGTTCTGCGACGGCTCCTGCCTGTTGCGGCGGCGGCGAGGCGGTGGCCTGCGCGTGCGCCGGCGAAGGGCTGGGCAGTACGGTGACGGCCGCGACCTCGGGGCTGTGCGTCTGGGTGAACCAGAGGATGCCGCCCAGGGCCGCGGCCCCGACGGCGGCGGCGCCCCAGCCGGCCCCGCGCGGGCCTGGCGGCTTCTTCACCGAGGTCAGCGCGGCGGCGACGGCCCGTGCGCTCGGCCGGTCCACCGGGTCGGGGCACAGGCAGCGCCGGCACAGGTCGGCGACCTCCTGAGGCAGGCCCGGCACCCCTTCGGGCGCGGGCGGCGGTCCTTCCCGCCGGGCCGCCTCGATGGCCTCCCAGGTCTTCTCCGGGTAGGGCAGGGCGCCCGTGAGCATCTCGAACAGCAGCACGCCGAGCGCGTAGACGTCCACGGCCGGGTCGGCCGTCGTCCCCTTCAGCCGCTCCGGCGCGACGTACGGCGGGGTGCCGAAGTCGGCGACGAGCTGGTCGTCGGCCTCGCCGATGAACGCGGCGATCCCGAAGTCGAGCAACTTGGGCCCGTCGTCGGCGAGCAGCACGTTCTCCGGGGTGACGTCCCGGTGGACGATGCCCCGGTCGTGGGCCGCGGCCAGCACCTTCGCCAGCCCGACGGCGATCTCCACCGCCTCGGCCCAGGGCAGCGGCCCCTCGATGATCCGGTCGGCCAGCGACCGGCCCTCCAGCAGGCGCATGACCACGAAGGACGCCAGCCTGCCGCCGTTCGTGACCGTCTCGCCGTAGTCGTAGACCTCGATCGCGTCCGGGTGGATCAACCGGGCGGTGGCCCTGGCCTCCCGGCGCATGAGTTCCCGTCCGGGGTTGTCGTCGTCGAGCGAGCCGTCCAGCACCTTGATCGCGACCGAGCGCTGAAGTGACTGGTCGAAGGCACGCCAGATGACCGACATCCCGCCCGTCGCTATCCGCTCCTGGAGCAGATAACGACGGGTCAGGACGTCGCCTTCTCGAAGCTCAGGCCGATTCACGAACCACCAGTTCCGTGGGCAGCACCGGATTGCCCTTGGGATTGTCCCCGTCCGCGAGTGTCATGAGAAGCAGTCGTGCGGCGAGCGTGGCCATTTCCTCGACGGGCTGTCTTACGGTGGTCAGCGTCGGCGAGGTGTGCCTGGCCACGGGCGCGTCGTCGTAACCGATGACGGCCACGTCGTCCGGCACCTTCCGCCCGGCGCGGCGCAGTGTCTGCATCGCCCCGGCCGCCATCACGTCCGACGCCGCGAACACGGCGTCGAGGTGCGGCGCCCGTTGCAGCAGCCACTGCATGGCGTGCGCGCCCGACGCATGGGTGAAGTCGCCGTACGCCACCGGCATGTCGAGCACACCGGCGTCGCGAAGCGTCTGCCGGAAGCCCTCCAGCCGGTCGCGGGCGGCCGGCAGGGTCGGCGGCCCGGCGATCGTGGCGATGTGCTTGCGGTTGTTGAGCAGCAGGTGCTCGGCCGCCTGCCGTCCGCCGTCACGGTTGTCCATGTCGACGAACGGGAGGTCGATGCCGTCTGGCGGCCGCCCGGCACAGCGCACCGGGACGCCCGAGGCCGCCAGCGTGACCGCGAGGGGGTGCCGCGCGCGCGCCCCGATCAACAGGACGCCGTCGACGGCGCCCGCGACCAGCGGCGGAGCGGCGATGGAGGCGGTCGCAGGGGTCGCGGTCATCACGACCATCGGGACCCCATGCGTCGTCAGCACCTCCTCGCAGGCAGACAGGAGCCTGGCGTAGAACGGCTCGGTAAAGAGGCGTGGACTGTGCTCGCAGACGACCGCGGCGATGATCTGCTCGGCCCGCCTGCCCGCGGATCCCCTGGGGGCGCGGCGCCGAACATAGCCCAGACGCGACATCGCGTCGTGAACTTGTCGGCGGGTCGACGTGGTCACGCGTACCGAGCCGGTCAAGACCCGGGAAGCTGTTGCCGGGGAGACGCCGGCTGCGGCGGCTACCTCTGCGAGGGTGGGAAGATCGGCCATCCGGTCTCCTCGGCCCGAAGGTTCACACGGCTTGGGAGCGCTCCCAAGCGAAAGTATCACTGTTTCGCTCGTGTCAACAGAGGTTTCCTCGGTGTGAAACCTTTCGTAGAGTTTCGCTCCGCTTTGCCACAGTTGGAGGCTAGAGCACAGGGGTGATCAAGGGAAGTGAATGGGAATTTTGACACGCGATGCCCAGCTTGTCCGATAATCACCGTAAATATGCCGTAACGCCGCGCGGGGGCGGCCGGAGCCGCCCGGCGGTAGGGTCCTGCGGCAAGGGACCACGGACGGACCCGATGGCGTCAGTCTCCGGCGGGCGTCGAGGCCGTCCCCGAGCCAGAACCGGAAAGGCCTTGCAGTGACGACCACTCTCCGCCGGCTCCCCGCCGCCACGGGTCGTGTGACGGGAGCGTTAACGGGCATGCTCGCGGCGGCCCTGCTCGCCGGATGCGGCACGCCGGACCTGACAGGCGAGGCCCCCTCGCCCGCTCCGGTGGGCCAGGCGGCCGCCTCGTCCGCCACCACCCCTGGCACGGAGCTCACGCCGGAGGCCACCCCGAGCTCCGAGTCCACCGGGACCTCCGAGGCCGCGGACAACCCCACACCGGACGAGACCGGCACGGCGCAGCCGTCCGGCGGGAGCAAGGCCGCCGACGTGGCGTTCGCCCGGCAGATGGTCCCGCATCACCTTCAGGCCCTGGAGATGGCCAGGCTCGCGCAGACACGGGCGGGCGACCCGTGGGTCGGGCAGTTCGCGGCGAAGGTCGCCACGGCCCGCGACACCGACATCCGCACGTTCAAGGGCTGGCTCGACATGTGGGGCGCGGAGCCCCTGCCGCGCGACCACGCGATGCCGGGCACGCAGACGCGGGCCGAGATCGAGGCGCTCGCCAAGCTGAGCGGCCCGTCCTTCGATCAGAAGTACGTGGCGCTGATGATCAAGCACGACAACGGCGCGATCAAGCTCGCCCGGACCGAGCAGGCCGAGGGCGCCTTCGAAGGAGCCAAGGCGCTGGCCGTCGCCACCACCACCTCGCTGGGCGCCGAGGTCAAGGAGCTCAAGAAATACCAGGCCCTCCTGGACTGAGCTCTCCTGGACTGCGCTCTCCTGGACTGCGCTCTCCTGCCGGGCGGCCGGGACCCCTCAGTTCTCGTACGTGTCGAGCCTGGGGGGCAGGGCGTTCCAGGTGCAGAACGCCGACGACTCACGGGTGTCCTGGAGGAACGCGACCCGCAGCCACTGGTCGGCCTCCCAGACCTTGACCTCGTAGCCGTCGTTCGGGGTCGCCGTCACCACGCGGCAGTCCGCGGAGGTCACCGCGATCGTCGCCCGGCCGCCCTTCAGCGTGAACGTGTGCAGGCGCTCCCCGCCGGTGGCCTTGGGCTGCCGGGCCGCGGGTGAGGACTCCGTCGATCGCGCCGGGCGGGTGGCGCGGGCCGGGCGCGGCGCCGGGGAGGTCCGGGCGGTCCGCACCGGAGTGGCGGCGGGCCGGGAGGGGGACGGGCGGCCGGGTGTCGCGCCGCCGGAGGGCCGCGGCCCGGACGGCTCCTCGGACGGCTCCTCGGACGTGCCGCCGGAGGCTCCGCCGTCCGGGGTGCTCCGCGGGGCAGGGGCGGAGGCGCCCGGCGAGGCGGACAGGGGTGCGGCGACGGCCACCACGGGAGCGAGGGGCGCCTCGTCCAGGATCGCGCTGCGCAACACGTCGCGGACGCCGAGCCAGGACACGCCGACGGCGAGCGCGGTGGCCCCGCACCAGGCGATCAAGTAACCGGCGGTCCTTCTCATGTGGCCGATCACTCTATCTCTTGCCCTGAATTGGCACCCGGTCCTTTTCGGTCAACCTCTACCGATTTGTGCATTCCTTAAATGGCAATAAATCCGCGTGTTTCGGATCGCTCTTCCCGGGACGCCGTACCGGGCGGGAGTGTACGTTTCTGCCCCATGGCGACCGTTCTGGTGGTTGAGGACGACGAGTTCGTCCGATCCGCGATCATTCGCGACCTGACCGGGCGCAGCCACGCGGTCCGCAGCGCGGGCCGGGCGCTCGACGCCCTGCGGGAGATCGCCCACGTCGCCCCCGACGTGGTCGTCCTCGATCTGGGGCTGCCCGACCTCGACGGCGCGGAGGCGCTGAAGATGCTCCGGGCGATCTCCGACGTGCCGGTCATCGTGGCCACCGCCCGGGACGACGAGGCCGAGATCGTCCGCCTGCTGCGCGACGGCGCGGACGACTACCTGGTCAAGCCGTTCTCCGGCGACCACCTCAACGCCCGCCTGGAGGCCGTGCTGCGCCGGGCCAGGCCCGGGGCGCCGTCGTCGGTCGCGAGGGTCGGCGGCCTGGTCGTCGACGCCGACCGCAGGGAGGCCCGCCTGGACGGCGCGCCGCTCGACCTCACCCGCCGGGAGTTCGACCTGCTGGCCTACCTCGCCGCCCGTCCCGACCGCGTGATCTCGCGCAGGGAACTGCTGTCCGAGGTGTGGCGGCAGTCGTACGGGGACGATCAGACGATCGACGTCCACCTGTCCTGGCTGCGGCGCAAGCTCGGCGAGAGCGCCTCCCGTCCGCGATATCTGCACACGGTGCGGGGCGTCGGCGTGCGCCTCAGCCCCCCTGCCGAGGGCTGACCCCCGAAGCGGGAACCGCGATGACGGCACTGGCCCCCAAGCGGGAGCGGCGGTGAGACGGAGCCTGGCCCTGGTGGCGGTGGCCGTGACGGCGATGGTCGCGCTGGCATTCCTCATCCCGCTGGCCGTGGCGGTGAAGGAGATCGCCGAGAGCCGCGCGCTCGCGGACGCCGAGCGTCAGGCCGCCACGATCGTGCCCGCCCTGGTGGTGACCGACGACGCGGCCGCGCTGGAGCGCGCGCTGGCCAGCACCCCGGTGGGGACCTCGCGCCTGGCCGTCCACCTTCCCGGCGGGCGGACGGTGGGCCGCTCCCGGGTCACGGCGGCCGACGTCGCGAGCGCGGCGGAAAGCGCCAGGACCGTGCCGGTCAGGAAGGGATACGTGCTGCTCAGGCCGGTCGCGCTGGGCGGCGGGCGGTGGGCCGTCATCGAGGCGTACGCACCCGAGGCGGACGCGAGGAAGGGGGTGTCCACGTCCTGGGCCGTGCTGACCGGCGTCGCGGTCACCCTGGTGGTGGGGTCGGTGGTGGTGGCCGACCGGCTCGGGGCCCGGGTGGTCCGGGCGGCCCGCAGGCTCGGGCAGGCGGCCGCGGCCCTCGGAGCGGGCGACCTGACGGTGCGCATCGTTCCCGACGGCCCGCCCGAGTTGGTGGCCGCCGGGCGCGCGTTCAACGCGATGGCCGACCAGGTGGCGGCACTGCTCGCGGCCGAGCGCGAGCTCGCCGCCGACCTGTCGCACCGGCTGCGCACCCCGCTGACCGCGCTGCGGCTCAACCTGGGCGGCACCGGTCCCGAGGCCGAGCAGCGCAGGCTCGCCATCGACCGGCTCGAACGGGCCGTCGACGAGATCATCGAAGCCTCCCGGCGTCCGTCCCGAGCCGTGCCGGCGCGCTGTGACGCCGCGCTCGTGCTCCGGGAACGGCTCGCCTTCTGGTCGGCGCTGGCCGAGGACCAGGCGCGGCCGTGGCAGCTCGTCGGCGCGGAGGAGCCCAGCCCGGTGCCGGTCGCCGCGGCCGATCTCGGGGCGGTGGTCGACGCGCTGCTCGGCAACGTCTTCCGCCACACGCCGCAGGGCACGGCCTTCCGCGTCACACTGCACCGGGGGAGCGGCATCGTGGGCATCCTCGTCGCCGACGCGGGCCCGGGCATTCCCGATCCCGAGAAGGCGCTGCGGCGGGGCAACAGCGGGGCCGGCTCGACCGGGCTCGGCCTCGACATCGCCAGGCGCCTGGCCGAGTCGACGGGCGGCGGGGTGCGCATCGAGCCCTCGGCGCTCGGGGGGACCGGCGTCAACCTGTGGCTGCACACCGACGGCCGGGCCGCCGGCCCGCGTCGCCGTCTGCTGCGGCGCACCCGCGCCCACGGCTCCCGCCACTGACCTTGTGCCGTGAATCGTCCGCCACGCGTCAGAGAACACCTACGCTCCCGGCGCCCTCCACGAGACGCGGCTGATCATCCGTTCCGCAGGGCTTCCGCGAGGGTGTCGCGCAGCGGCGTGGTCGGCCGGCCGATGAGGCGGGACAGGTCGCCGGGGGTGTCGCCGAGCCAGCCGTCCGCGATGTCGGCGTCGACCTGGGCGAGCAGGGCCGCGACCGGTTCGGGCAGGCCGTTCGCCTCCAGCGCCTTGGCGTACTCCGCGACGGGCAGGTCCCGATACTCGACCGGCCTGCCGGACAGCTCGGAGACCACGGCGGCCAGCTCGGGCATGCTCCAGGCGACGTCGCCCGTCAGCTCGTACACCGCGTTCCGGTGCCCTTCATCCGTCAGTACGGCGGCCGCGGCGGCGGCGAAGTCGGCGCGCGCCGCCGAGGCGACGCGGCCGTCGCGGGCGCTGCCCGCGATGACGCCGCTCTGCGCGCCCTGCCCGGCCGCCGCGATGTAGTTCTCGTGATACCAGCCGTTGCGCAGGAACGCGAAGGGCAGCCCGCTCGCGCGGATGTACTCCTCGGTCGCCTTGTGGTCGGGCGCGAGGCCCAGCGGTGTGGTGTCGGCGCGCGGGATGCTCGTGTAGGCGAGCAGTTCGACGCCGGCCGTCCGGGCGGCGTCCACCACGGCCCTGTGCTGGTCGACGCGCCGGCCGGGCTCGCTGCCGGAGACGAGCAGGACCCGGGTGGCGCCCTCGAACGCCGGTCCCAGCGTGTCGGGACGGTCGTAGTCCGCCTCGCGCACCTGGATGCCGCGCTCGGCCAGGTCGGCGGCCTTCTGCGGGCTGCGCACCGCCGCGACGATCCGCGAGACGGGCACGCGGCCGGCGAGTTCCTCGACGACCAGCCGGCCGAGGTGTCCGGTGGCTCCGGTCACGACGATCATGGTTTCTCCTCCGCAGTGCTTTCCTTTGGTAAGTGCTTTCTATCAGAAAGTACTTTGAGAGCGTAAGCTGACGGCCATGGAGGAGTTCGAGGAGCTCGTCGCCGACGTCTTCTCACGGAAGTGCACCTCGCGCACCGTGCTGGAGACCATCACCGGCCGGTGGGCGATCCTGGCGCTTGCGGCCCTGCACGAAGGGCCGTACCGCTTCAACGCGCTGCGCCGCCGGGTCGACGGGGTGAGCGAGAAGATGCTGTCCCAGACCCTCCAGGCACTGGAACGCGACGGCATGGTGCTGCGGGAGGCCGAGCACACGATCCCGCCCCGGGTCGAATACAGCCTCACCCCGCTCGGCCGCGAGGCCGCCGAGCGCCTGCTTCCCCTCATCGCCTGGACGGAGGAGCGCATGCCCGACGTCGTCGCCGCCCGGGAGCGCCACGAGGCGCGCTGACCGGCGACCCGGAACGAGTCCCGGCCCGGGCGGCTGCGGTCCGTGACGGACGGGACGGACACCGGCGTCCGTTCGCGGCGAGTCGGTCCAGGTCACCGGCGCTTTGCTCGCCGATGGGCGGTTCAACCCGTTGCCATACACGCAGTTAACGTGGCGGGACTGTCGAAGCCTTTTCTGGGCAGGCACGATGTCTTGTGAACGACATTCAGCACCACGATCTCGCGCGCGGGGTTCCCGGGAGGGGCCGGGCCGTGAGCGAGCGCGACCATAGAGCCGGTGGGCTCCGGGACCTTCCCGGCGTGACCGCCGAGCCGGAGGGCGAGGAGGTCCAGTGAGGGAGATCTGGCCGGGGGATTCCTATCCGCTCGGGGCGACGTACGACGGCGCGGGCACCAACTTCGCGCTCTTCTCCGAGGTGGCCGAGCGCGTCGAGCTGTGCCTGTTCGACGACGAGGGCAACGAGGAGCGCGTCACGCTGAGCGAGGTGGACGGCTTCGTCTGGCACTGCTATCTGCCCGGCGTCGGGCCGGGCCAGAGGTACGGCTACCGCGTCCACGGGCCCTACTCGCCCGGCGAGGGCCTGCGCTGCAACCCCAGCAAGCTGCTGATCGACCCGTACGCCAAAGCCGTGGAGGGCTCGGTCAACTGGGACCAGGCGGTGTACGGCTACCGCTTCGGCGAGCCGGACAGCCGGGACGACAGCGACTCGGCGCCGTACGTGCCGAGGTCGGTCGTCGTCAACCCCTTCTTCGGCTGGGGACACGACCGGCCGCCGGCCACGCCGTACCACGACACGGTGATCTACGAGGCACACGTGCGGGGGCTCACGATCAGCCACCCGAAGATCCCCGAGCGGATCCGGGGCACGTACGCCGCCCTGGGCCACCCCGAGATCGTCGACCACCTCACCTCGCTCGGCGTCACCGCGATCGAGCTCATGCCGGTCCACCAGTTCGTGACCGACCACATGCTGGAGAAGCGGGGCCTGTCCAACTACTGGGGCTACAACACGATCGGCTTCTTCGCGCCGCACAACGCGTACTCCAGCTCGGGGCAGCGCGGCGGGCAGGTGCTGGAGTTCAAGGCGATGGTGAAGGCCCTGCACGAGGCCGGCATCGAGGTGATCCTCGACGTCGTCTACAACCACACGGCGGAGGGCAACCACCTGGGTCCGACCCTGTCCATGCGGGGCATCGACAACGCCAACTACTACCGGCTGGTCGAGGACGACCGGCGCTACTACATGGACACCACCGGCACCGGCAACAGCCTGCTGATGCGCAGCCCGCACGCGCTGCAGCTGATCATGGACTCGCTGCGCTACTGGGTGCGCGACATGCACGTGGACGGCTTCCGCTTCGACCTCGCGGCCTCCCTCGCCCGTGAGCTGCACGAGGTCGACCGGCTGAGCGCGTTCTTCGACCTCGTCCAGCAGGACCCGGTGCTGTCGCAGGTCAAGCTCATCGCCGAGCCGTGGGACGTCGGCCCCGGCGGCTACCAGGTCGGCAACTTCCCGGCCCGCTGGACCGAGTGGAACGGCCGTTACCGCGACACGATCCGCGACCTGTGGCGGGGCGAGCCCGCCGCGCTCCCGGAGTTCGCCAGCCGCCTCACCGGGTCGAGCGACCTCTACCAGGACGACAGCCGCCGCCCGGCCGCGTCGATCAACTTCGTCACCTGCCACGACGGGTTCACGCTCCAGGACCTCGTGTCGTACAACGACAAGCACAACGAGGCCAACGGCGAGGACAACCGCGACGGCGCCGACGACAACCGCTCCTGGAACTGCGGGGTGGAGGGCCCGGCCACCGGCCCGGTGGCCCAGCTCCGCGAGCGGCAGAAGCGCAACTTCCTGGCCACGCTGTTCCTATCGCAGGGCGTGCCGATGCTGTCGCACGGCGACGAGATCGGCCGCACCCAGCAGGGCAACAACAACGCCTACTGCCAGGACAACGAGATCAGCTGGGTCGACTGGGGCGCGATCCTGGACGCCAATGCGAGGGACGACTCGGGGACCAGGGAGAGGCGCCAGCTCCTCGACTTCACCCGGCGCCTGGCCCGGCTGCGCCGCGACCACCCGGTCTTCCGCCGCCGCCGCTTCTTCTACGGCAGGCCCGTACGCGGATCGCACGACGAACTGAGCGACATCGCCTGGCTCACGCCGTCCGGCACGGAGATGGCCGACGCCGACTGGACGAACGGCTACGCCAAGGCGCTGGCGGTCTTCCTGAACGGCGACGCCATCACCGAGCCCGACCGGCGCGGCCGGCGGATCAGCGACGACTCGTTCCTGCTGCTGTTCAACGCCCACCACGAGGTCATCAAGTTCACGATCCCGGACGACTACGGCGAGCTGTGGGCGACCGAGCTGGACACGGCGATGCCGGTGCTGAGCGAGTCGCGCGTGTGCCGGGCCGGCGAGGCCGTGCCCGTGAGCGGCCGGTCGGTGCGGGTGCTGCGCAGGGTCCGGCCGGTGCTAGGGAGTGTCTGACCAGCGCCGATGCCCGAATAGAGTGCGCTTCGGCATCAGTGCGCGGCACACCGGGCAGGAGGGGAGCCGGTCCGGCGCTCCTCCTGCCCGTCGCGGTGCTGGCCGGGGCGCGTCCGTGACGTGCACTATGAACACGACCTCCGGGAACGCGCTGCGAAAGGCGGTTCGGTGACTTCTACCTATCGGGTGCAGCTGACGCCCGGCTTCGGATTCGCCCAGGCCGCGGGCCTCGTCGGATACCTCCGTGACCTGGGGGTCGGCCACCTCTACCTGTCGCCGATCCTCCAGGCCTGCCGGGACTCGCAGCACGGGTACGACGTGACCGACCACGGCCGCGTACGCGAGGAGTTCGGCGGCGAGGAGGGCCTGCGGGCGCTGGCGGCCGCGGGCATGCCGCTGGTCTCCGACATCGTGCCCAACCACATGACCGTGCCGGTGCCGGAGTCGGACAACGCCCAGCTGTGGGCGGCGCTGCGGGACGGGCCGGGGTCGCCGGCCTCCCGGTGGTTCGACTTCCAGTGGCCGGTCACCCTGCCGCTGCTCGGCGACGACGCCGACGAGGCGCTGCGTGTGGCCGACGGCGTGGACGGTCAGGTGCTGCGCTACCACGACCACGCGTTCCCGATCAGGCCCGGCACCGGGCACCTGCCGCTCCCGGAACTGCTGGAGGCCCAGCACTACCGGCTGGCCCACTGGAGGGAGAGCCCCGGCTATCGGCGGTTCTTCGACGTGTCGTCGCTGATGGGGCTGCGCGTGGAGGACCCCGAGGTCTTCGAGGCCACCCACGCCGTCACCTTCCGCCTCATCGACGAGGGGCTGATCCACGGGCTGCGCGTCGACCACCCCGACGGCCTGGCCGACCCCCGCGGCTACCTCCGTCGGCTGCGCCCGCACGTGCCCGGACCGCTGTGGGTGGAGAAGATCCTCATCGACGGCGAACGGCTGCCCGCCGACTGGCCGTGCGACGGCACCACCGGCTATGACGCGCTCAACATGGTCACCCGGCTGTTCGTCGATCCGGCCGGCCGCGACGCGCTGATCGAGACGTTCGGCCGCCACACCGGCGTCCGCGACGACTACGAGACCGTGCGCCACGACGCCAAGAAGCACGTGATCGACCTGTTCTTCTCCGGAGAGATCGACCGGCTGACCGACGATCTCGGCGATCCGGAGCTGCGCGAGGCCGTCGTGGAACTGCTGGCCGCGATGCCCGTCTACAGGGCGTACGTGAACCCGGGCGAGCAGCCGTCCGCCGAGTCCGAGGCGATCGTCCAGGAGGCGGCCGGTCTCGCGGCGACCAGGACCGGCCCCGACGCGGCGACCAGGACCGGCCCCGACGCGGTGGCCAAGGCCGCCAACCTCGTCCTGTACGGCCCGCCGGAGGCGGTCACCCGCTTCCAGCAGACCTGCGGGCCGGTGATGGCCAAGGGCGTGGAGGACACCGCGCTCTACCGGTGGTATCCGCTGGCCTGCCTCAACGAGGTGGGCGGGGAGCCCGACAGGTTCGGGGTGTCGCCGGCCGAGTTCCACGAGTTCTGCGCCGGGCTGCCGCCGCGGACGATGACCACGCTGTCCACCCACGACACCAAGCGATCGGAGGACGTGCGCGCCCGGCTCGCCGTGCTGTCGGAGCTGCCCGAGGAGTGGGCGATGGCCGTCGGCTCCTGGGCCGCGGCCGTGTCGTTCGACCCCAAGCTCGACTACCTCGCCTGGCAGTCGCTGATGGCGGCCTGGCCGATCCCCCTCGACCGCTTCACCGACTACCTGCTCAAGGCGGCGCGCGAGGCCAAGACGGCGATCTCCTGGCTGAACCCCGACCCGGCGTACGAGGAGGGCATCAGGGACTTCGCCCGGCGGGCCATCGACGCCTGCGGCTACTCGGTCGCCGCGTTCACCGAGGTCGTGGACCGCTATGCCCGGGTCAACTCGCTGGGACAGAAGGCCGTCCAGCTCCTCATGCCGGGCATCCCGGACGTCTACCAGGGCAACGAGATCACGGACTTCTCGCTCGTCGACCCGGACAACCGGCGGCCGGTCGACTTCGAGCGGCGCCGGCGGCTGCTCGCCGAGCCCGACGACAGCTGGGACGGCCAGAAGATCCGCGTCACCGCCGCCGCGCTCGGCCTGCGGCGGCGGCTCGACCCCGAGGCGCCGTACGCGCCGGTCGAGGCGGGGGAGCACGCGGTGGCGTTCACGCGGGGCGTCGGCGGGCAGGGGACGGCCGCCGTCGTGGTCGCGACCCGGCTGCCGGTCGGGCTGGAGCGCAGGGGCGGCTGGAGGAGTGAGACGATCACGCTGCCGCCGGGGCGCTGGCGCGACCTGCTCACCGGCGCGGAGCACGCCGGCGAGGTGCGGATGGCCGGCCTGTTGTCGGCGTATCCGGTCGCGATTCTCGAAGCCTGATCAGTGGGGGGAGACGACGCATGTTCGAGGTCTGGGCGCCCGGGGCGGCGCGGGTCGAGGTCGAGCACGGGGGCGCCCGGCACGAGATGTCGCGGGGCGAGGACGGCCGGTGGACCGCCCCCGGCGACGAGCACGACCTCGACTACGCCTTCTACGTGGACGGCGACGGGCCGTTCCCCGATCCCCGGACGCGGCGCCAGCCGTACGGCGTGAACGGCCCGAGCCGGGTCTACCACCACGACAGGTTCGCCTGGACCGACCAGGGCTGGCACGGGCGCGACCTGCGCGGCGGGGTGATCTACGAGCTGCACGTCGGCACGTTCTCGCCCGAGGGCACCTTCCAGGGGGTGGCCGACCGGCTCGGCCACCTGACCGGCCTCGGGGTCGACTTCGTCGAGATCATGCCGGTGCCGCCCGTGCCGGGGAAGCGCAACTGGGGCTACGACGGAGTCGAGCTCTACGCGGTCTTCGAGGAGTACGGCGGGCCCGACGGCCTCAAGAGCCTGGTGGACGCCTGCCACCGGGCCGGTCTCGGCGTGATCCTCGACGTCGTCTACAACCACCTCGGGCCGTCCGGCAACTACCTGGCCAGGTTCGGGCCCTACTTCCACGACGCGAAGGGGTCCTACTGGGGCGACGCGGTCAACCTGGACGGGCCCGGCTCGGACGGGGTGCGGCGCTACTTCATCGAGAACGCCCTGCAGTGGCTGCGCGACTACCACGTCGACGGGCTGCGCCTCGACGCCGTGCACGCCCTGCACGACAAGCGCGCCGTCCACTTCCTGGAGGAGCTGTCGGCCGAGGTCGACGCGCTGTCCGCGGCTGTGGGCCGCCCGCTGACGCTCATCGCCGAGTCGGACCTCAACGATCCGCGCATGGTCACCCCGCGCGAGGCCGGCGGCCTCGGCATGCACGCGAGCTGGAACGACGACGTCCACCACGCCATCCACGCGAACGTCACGGGGGAGGCCAACGCCTACTACGGCGACTTCGCCACGCTGTCGTCCCTGGCCAAGGTGCTGACATCGGGCTATTTCCACGACGGCGCCTACTCGTCGTTCCGCGGCCGCTCCCACGGCAGGCCGGCGACCGGGATTCCCGGCCACCGGTTCGTCTGCTGCGCGCAGAACCACGACCAGATCGGCAACCGGCCCGAGGGCGACCGCATGCGGCCCGAGCAGCTCCGCCTCGCCTCCGGGCTGCTGCTGACCTCGCCGTTCACCCCGATGCTGTTCATGGGCGAGGAGTGGGGGGCGACCACCCCCTTCTACTTCTTCACCGACCACTTCGAGCCACACCTGGCGGAGGGCGAGGGCGAACGGCGCAGGAAGGAGTTCGAAGGCTTCGGCTACGACTGGAAGGCCCCCGAGCCGGGCGAGGAGACGACCTTCCTGCGCTCCAAGCTCGACTGGGAGGAGCCGGCCAAAGGCGAGCACGTCTCGCTGCTGGGCTGGTATCGGGACCTGCTCGCGCTCCGCAAGGCCCATCCCGACCTCACCGATCCCCGCCTCGACCGGGTGCGCGTCCAGGTGGACGAGGACCGGCGCGTCGTGGTGATCGAACGCGGTGCGCTGCGGATCGCCGCCAACTTCGCCGAAGGCCCGGTGCCCGTACGGCTGGCCGCGTCACGGCTCCTGCTCGCCTCCGACGAGTCGGCCCGCCTGACCGGTCACGTCCTCGACCTCCCCGCCCGCTCCCTGGCCATCGTGGAGGTCTGAGCGGTCAGGCCCTGTCGAGGATGAGGTCGGCGGCGTGCCAGGCCATCGCCATAATGGGGCCGTTCAGGTTGCCCGAGATCATGGTGGGCAGCACCGAGCAGTCGACGATCCGCAGGTTGTCGAGCCCTCTCACGCGCAGCCGCGAGTCGACCACGTCGTCGTCGTGCGGTCCCATGGCGCAGGTGCCCAGTGCGTGGTAGCCGCAGTAGCCGCCGCCGAGCGCCGCGTCGATGATCTCCTCGTCCGAGCCGACCCCGGGACCGGGGAACGTCTCGGACGCCAGCCGTCCCGCGATCGGCTCCTGGGCGAAGTACTCGCGCATGCGGCGGAACAGGTCGACGCCGACGCGCCGGTCGTGCTCGGACCCGAAGTAGTTGGGCTCGATGTGGAGCGGCGCGTCCGGGTCGGGGGAGGTGATGGCCACGCTGCCCTCCGCGGTCGGGCGGAGGATCTCGGCGACGACCGAGACCCCGGGTTGCCGCTCGACCGTGACCGTCTCGCCCGCCCGGTACGTCGCCACCGACCACGGCCCCATCAGCAGTTGGGCGTCCGGCCGGTCCAGTTCTGGCCGGGTCCTGAGGAAGGCGATCACGTCGTAGGCCGGCGCGGCCAGCGGTCCCTTGTGGTTGAGCAGGTAGCGCAGCGCGGTGACGCCCTGCCGCAGCGGTGTGGACAGCATGCGGTTGTAGCCCAGGTCGTCCTTCAGCCGGAACTTCAGTGCCAGGCACCGGTGCTCGCGCATGCGGGCGCCGACCATCGGCCGGTCAAGCCGGACCTCCACACCGGCCGCCCGCAGCACCTCCGCTGGGCCGATGCCGGACGACTGCAGCAGCTTCGGCGTGCCCAGGCTGCCCAGGGACAGGACGACCTCCCGGGCCGCCCGGTATTCGACGGTGGCGCCGCCGGCGTCCCGGGCGGTGACCCCGGCGACCTTGTCGCCGTCGAACAGCAGCCCGGTCACCGTCGTCCCGGTCACGACGGTGAGGTTGCTCCGGTGGCGTACGGGGTGCAGGAAGGCCCGGGCCGCGCTGAACCGCCGGCCGTCCTTGATGGTCGCCATCGCGTGACCGACGCGTTCGCCGTCGGACTCGTTGACGTCCGCCATCGCGGTCAGGCCGAGCGCGGCTCCGGATGCGATCATCTCGTCGCAGAGCGGATCGGGGTCGCGCGGAGGGGACACGTGCAGCGGCCCGCCCGCCCCGCGCGTCGCCGTGGCGCCCAGGGCGTTGTCCTCCATCGCCCGGAAGATCGGCAGAATCGTGTCCCAGCCCCACCCGGGGTTGCCGAGCCGTACGAGCTCGTCGTAGTCGGCGCGGTGACCGCGGTTGTAGACCATGCCGTTGATGGAGCTCGACCCGCCGAGAACACGGCCGCGCGGCCAGATCTCGGCCTGCCCGTCGGGACCGAACGGCTGTGTCCGGTAGTGCCAGACCTTCCCCGGATCGTCGAACAGCTTCCCGAATCCCTTGGGCACCTGGTAGAGCGGGTGGCGGTCGGCGCCGCCCGCCTCGACGAGCAGCACGCGGACGGCGGGATCCTCCGACAGCCGGTTCGCCAGGACGCATCCGGCCGACCCGGCCCCGATCACCACATAGTCGATCATGTCCCCATCCTGCCCGCGCCGCTCGGGCGAGGGTAGGCCTCAGGCGGCCTGGGCGGCGGGCAGCTCGAAGGTGACGGTGTCGGGGACGGCGGTGTAGAGCCGCCAGCTCAGGCAGGTGCGCTGGGCGACGACGGTCACGTGCAGGCCGCGGCCGGCCAGCCAGAGGGCGAGGTCGGCGAAGTAGCCGTCGCCCGATCCGATCACCGCCCGCTCGAACCGCAGGTCGACCCGGGCCGTACGGGCCGCGTCGTCGAGGGCGTGGTCGGCGCCGTCCGGGCCCGAGCGGGCCAGCAACTGCACCCCGTGCAGCGCGATCCCCACGGAGACGAGCGCGTTGTGGTTGACCGCCACGATGAACTGGTCCAGCGGCCCCACCGGCACCGTCCGCTGGTAGGCGGTCATCACCCGCCGTACGTCGTGGGTGCTCGGGAGAGGGCTTCCGGTCAGGTTCTCGA
Source organism: Microbispora rosea (assembly GCF_900156315.1). GTDB lineage: Bacteria > Actinomycetota > Actinomycetes > Streptosporangiales > Streptosporangiaceae > Microbispora > Microbispora rosea. The sequence continues at coordinate 19,383 of NZ_FTNI01000008.1, forward strand.
TGTCCAGGAGATGGATCGCGCGCCCGCGACGCAGTGACCTGAGGCGAGTGATGGGGGTGCTCACGATCCTTGCTCCCTTCCATGACGACTCCTGGCGTCCATTAGAGCATGTGTTGACACAATCAACCAGCCCTTGATGCGACGTTGCCCATGTCCGAGGCATCGGATATGGTCCGGTCGGATCCAAGTACTGGCGGAAGGCGGAGCGGCGTGCGGCGAGACGTACACGTCACCGCGGCGGACATCGCCCGCTTGGCCGGCGTGGGACGTGCGGCGGTCAGCAACTGGCGGCGCAGGCACGACGACTTCCCCGAGCCCGTGGGAGGCACGTCCACCAGCCCGGCGTTCTCCCTCGATGAGATCCGGGAGTGGCTGCGCGGCCACGCCGAGGGCAGGGACCTTCCACCGGACGAGTGGCTCTGGCAGGACCTGCGCACCACCGTCGACGACGACGACCTCGCCGACCTGATCGCCGACCTCGGGGCCTTCCTGGTGTACGTGCAGCACAAGGCGGACGAGTGGGGCAGGCTCTCGGCCGGGACGGACGAGGAGGTGGCGCGCGAGTTACCGGCCCGGGTGCGCGCGGCGTGCGTGGAGACCGTCAGTGCGGAGGCGTTCCCCGAGACCGTTCCGGCGGCCCGCGTGCCGCTGGTCCGCTCGATCGCCCGGCTGGCCGCGGAACGCGGCGCCCGAGACACCTTCGAGTTCCTGCGCGAGCGGTACTTCGAGGTGCACACCCGGCGCGTCTACTCCACCCCCGCCGAGATCGTCACACTGACGCTCGACCTCGTGGGCGACGGGTTCGGCTCCCTGCTCGACCCGGCCTGCGGCTCGGGCCGCATCCTCGGCCGCGCGCTCCAGCGCTCGCCGGGGGCCCGGCTGCTCGGCCAGGACGTCGATCCCGTGGCCGCCCGGCTCGCCGCCGTACGGCTCGCGCTGCACTGCGACAACGCGCGGATCAGGCCGGGAGACTCCCTGCGCGCGGACGCCTTCCCCGGCGAGCTGGTGGACGCGGTGGTGTGCAACCCGCCGTTCAACGACCGCAACTGGGGTTACGAGGAGCTGACGGCCGACGCCCGGTGGGAGTACGGTCTGCCGCCGCGCGTGGAGCCTGAGCTGGCCTGGGTGCAGCACGCGCTCGCCCACCTGGCGCCGGGAGGCGTGGCCGTGCTCCTCATGCCCCCGGCCGTCGCCAGCCGCAGGTCGGGCCGGCGGATCAGGTCCCAGCTGCTGCGGCGCGGCGCGCTGCGCGCGGTCATCGCGCTCCCGCAGGGCGCCGTGCCCAACGTGGCGGTCGGCCTGACGCTGTGGATCCTGTGCCAGCCGCCGGAGGGCGGCACGCCGAGCAGTGTGCTGATGGTCGACACCTCCGGCAGGCCGGACGACTACGCCGCGGTGGCCGCCGCGGCCTGGCGCGAGTTCGGCGAGGGGCGCGAGCTGGACGAGCCGGGTGTCAGCAGGTCGGTCCCGCTCGTCGATCTGCTCGACGAGGACGTGGACCTCACTCCCGCCCGCTACCTGTCCACGGCCGCCGACGACCTGTCACCGGAGCGGATCGCCGGGGCCCGCTCCCGGCTCGACGAGCTGCTGCAGACCGTCGCCGGGCTGCTGCCGTCCGTCGCGGCGGTGCCGGCGGACGAGCTCGCCCTGGTCCCGCTGCCCGAGCTGGTGCGGCGCGGCATGCTCGTGGTCGAGCAGCAGACGCCGGCCCGGCCGGGGGAGAAGCCCCTTCGGGGGGCGCCGGTGCTCACCGTCGAGGACGTGCTCGAAGACCGGCCCGCGACGGGATCCTGGGAGCAGGCCGGAGCGAGGCCGATCGTCACGCGGCCCGGCGACGTCGTCGTGCCGCAGGTCGTGACCGTCCCGGTCGCGCGAGTGGTGACGAAGGGCGACGCCCTGCTCGGCCCCTTCCTTTCCCTGCTGCGGCCCGATCCCGAGGTGCTCGACGCCGACTTCCTCGCCGGTTTCCTCTGCGCGTCCGTGAACGTCCGCCACTACACCTCCATGTCCTCGCGCTACCGGGTGGACGTACGGCGTGCGGAGCTGCCGCTGCTGCCGATGGAGGAGCAACGCCGTTACGGTGAGGCGTTCCGGCGCCTGGCCGGCTTCCGGTCGGCCCTGCGAGAGGCGGCGATGCTCGGAGAGGACCTGGCCAGGCTGGTGGCCGACGGCCTCACCCACGGCGCCGTACGGCCGCCGAGTAGGGTCGGGTGACGTGAGCGGGGAACTGGAGCACCTGGCCGCCCGGCTGCGCGAGTTCGTCCGAGAGCGGGACTGGGAGGGGTTCCACACGCCCAAGAACCTGGCGATGGCCCTCGCCGGAGAGGCGGGGGAGCTGATCGCCGAGTTCCAGTGGCTGACGGCCGAGGAGTCGCGCGAGCTCGACGAGGACGCCCTCCGCAGGGTTCGCGCCGAGCTCGGGGACGTGGCGTTGTATCTGGTCAGGCTGGCCGACGCGCTGGGCGTCGACCTCGTCGAGGCCGCGCACGCCAAGCTGGACGACAGCGAGCGCCGCTACGATCCCGAGACCTATCGCGGCTCCGCCAGGAAGGCGCCTCCGCTGACCTCGTGACGCCCCTGGCGTTCCGGCGTCGCCGGACGCCTTCCGGCGGCCGGGTGAGCGGCCCTCGCGTCGTGGGGTGATCCGTACGCGAGGGCCGAGCGGTGCGGTCAGCTCTCGATGAACTGGTGGTCGGTCCTGATCCGGCCGTCCTCGCCGAGGGAGAGGAAGTCGAACCCGACCGAGTCCACCTCGCCGGAGGCGGTCCGCACCATCTCCCAGTTGAAGCGGACCGCGCCGTGGTGCCCGCCGGCGTTCTCCACGGCCCGGAAGACGTACGCGCCGGGAGCCACCCACTTGTCATACGACGCGGCGATGCGCACCTCCAGCTCCGCGTGGCCGTGGGCCTCCAGGGACGGGGTGTAGTGGGCGGCGTCGGGGGTGAACAGCCGGTCGATCATCTCGCGGCGCACGGCGGCGTCGGGCTCGTTCCACACGGCGACGTAGCGGCGGGCCAGGTCGTTGAGGTCGTTCATGGTTCTCCTCGCTGATGACGGTCAGGCTGCGGCCCTGGCACGGGGAAGCCACTGGACGAGAGCGGCGATGGCCAGGGTGATGACGATGAGGTAGACGAGCCCGTGCTGGAACGCCACGGTGACGCCGCCGGACAGGGCGCTGTAGAAGACGATGCCGATGATGCCGACGCCCAGTGCGCCGCCGACCTGCTGGGCCGTGGTCAGGGCGCCCGCGGCGCCGCCGGCGTGGTGCGGGGCGACCCTCGACAGGACGGTCCCCATGATGGGCGACAGGACCAGCCCCATGCCGGCTCCGTCGACGGCGAGCACGGGCACCAGCCAGCCGATCGGCGCGTTCCCCGTGACCGCGACCAGCAGGACGGCCAGGCTCACCGCCCTGGTCAGGCCGCCGAACGCGATGATCTGGCGGCCGAAGCGCGCGGCCAGGCGCGGCGCCGCCAGCGATGCCGCGAGGTAGCCCGCGCCGATCGGCGTGAAGACCAGACCCGCCTGCAGGGCGTCCAGGCCCCGGCCCTCCTGGGAGTACATGGCGAAGATCAGGAAGTAGGCCGCCATGCCCATCGAGAACGCGAGGTTGGTGAGCAGCCCCGCCGTGACGGCGCGCTCGCGGAACAGGGCGAGGTCGATCAGCGGTGAGTCGTGCCGCCGCCGGGCGTAGGCCAGCAGCAGCGCGACCGCCAGGGCGAACGACACCCAGGTCCACACCGGCCACCCCTGCTCGCGGCCCTCGATCAGCGGCAGCAGCGTGGCCGCCAGCGCGAGCGTGACCAGGGCGGCCCCGCCGAGGTCGAGCCGTACGGCGCCGGCTGCCCGGCTCTCCGGGATCACCCGCCAGGTCGCGGCGAGCGCGACGACGCCGATCGGGAGGTTGATCAGGAAGCAGGCCCGCCAGCCGAGGCCGAACAGGTCGGCCTGGATGAGCAGGCCCCCGGCCAACTGGCCGAACACCGCCGCGAGCCCCATGGTCAGCGCGTACGCGTTGACGGCTCTGGCCTGGGCGGCGCCGCTGTAGGCGGTGCGGATGACGGCGAGCACCTGCGGGGCGAGGACGGCGGCCGCGGCCCCCTGGACGACGCGGGCGACCACGAGCGAACCCGCGTCGGGGGCCAGTCCGCAGGCGACCGACGCGAGCGTGAACAGGGCGAGGCCGAGGGCGAACATCCGGCGCCGGCCGAACACGTCGCCCAGGCGTCCGCCCAGGACCAGCCCCGAGCCGTACGCCAGGGCGTATCCGGCGACCACCCATTCGACGGCGGCGGGTCCGGCGCGCAGGTCCCGCTGCATGGTGGGGATGGCCACATTGACGATGAAGAAATCGAGGATCGCGACGAAGACGCCGGTCAGCACGGTGGGGAGAGTCCCCGCGCGGGCCATTCGCACTCCCAGGGTGAATAGAACGATCGGTATACGCCGCCTAATTAGATAGACCGATTGATCTACTGTCAAGCACGTGCCAGAATCGTCACGTGACGACGAGACCCGGCCCCCGCGAGCGGCTGCTCGACGCCGCCAGAGAGCTCACCTACAGCCAGGGCGTGCAGGTGGGCGTCGACGCGATACTCAAGCAGGCGGATGTCGCGAGACGCTCGCTCTACCAGCACTTCGGCGGCAAGGACGGCCTCGTGGCCGAGGTGCTGCGCAGTGACGGCGGGCTGGACCGCTACCGCCAGGTCATGAACGAGGCGGGGGACGATCCGCGCGAGCGGGTGCTGGCCGTGTTCGACGAGCTCGACGCGATCACCTCGCAGCCGGCCTTCCGCGGCTGCCGTTACACCGCGGCCGAGCTCACGCTCACCGACCCCGCGCATCCGGCGCACGCGGAGGTGCGGGCCTTCAAAGAGGGGCTGCACCGGCTGATGGCGGCGGAGCTGACCCGCCACGGGCACCCCGCTCCCGACGCGGGCGCCGACCAGCTCCTCGTGCTCATCGACGGCGTGCTCGCCCACGCCGTCACCCGTCCCGGCGCCCGTCCCGCCCTGGCCGCGCGGGCGCTCGCGGAGGCCGTGCTCGCAGCGTCGAAGTGATTGGCCTTGCCCAAATTTGACTGTTTCGGTCATCTCCTGGTTGGTGATCCGCAAGGATGATCGCCAGGACGCCGCCCGGACGGAGGGCGGCGGTTGGGAAAGGACAACGTATGCGCAGGTCCGCGAGTACGGTCGTCGTCGCAGCGGCGCTGGCCGTCGGAGGGCTCGTCGCCAACCCGGCATACGCGATCTCCGCCGGCTACACCCCCGAGGGGGTGTGCGGCTCCGGCTTCGGCCGGGTCACCCACGACGGCAGCCGGGCGGTGAAGACCCCGTCGGGGCAGGTCTTCGGGCGCGTCTACCTGCTCTACAACCGCTCGACCGGGCAGAACTGCGTCGTCACCATCAAGTCGGCGTACGTCGGCACTCCCACCAGGACCTCCGCCCAGCTCATGGTGCGGCTGCCCAACGGGAGGACGGCCGAGAAGATCGACCACCTGAAGAAGTACAAGTACTACGCGGGCCCGGTGAAGCTGAACGCCAAGGGCAAGTGCGTGAAGTACTACGGCACGGTCGCCGACACGCGCGTGGACGGGGAGATCGCGAGCGGTGGCCGCCTGACGTGGGGCAACTGCAGCTGACCCCGGACGTCTGGGCCACGGCCCGGTAGGGCCGGCCGCAGGGACCGCCCGGCGGCCCCTGCGGCACTCGGTGGACCGGCCGGGCCACCGGCCGGCGGTCTCGCCGGCCGAAAACGATTGGCGGGCCGGCCCACATGTCCGATAGAACAGGCGCGGATCTTCGACGACGAGAGGAGGGACGAGCCGATGTATGCCGAGAACGTCGTGCCGGTTCCTTCCCGGGGTACGGCCGGACGCTGACCCCTGGGCGCGAGCGGCACGCCTCACCTGAGGAAGTGCAGTGAACCCCGACAACCTGATCATGCGCCCCATCGCGGGGCGTGCGGAACTCGACCTTTTTCGCCGCCTGCCCTACGTACTGAACGACGAGCTGGACGACGACCTCGCCTCCGGCCGCCGGCGGCCCGAGTGGATGTGGATGGCGCTGCGCGGCGACCGCCTCGTCGCCAGGCTGGCCTGGTGGGCCCCGCGCGCGGGCGAGGCGCCGGCGCTGCTGGACATCCTCGACCTCGACGACACCACGCCCGGTCCGGCGAGCATCGACGCCGGGGTCCGGCTGTATGAGACCGCGAGCGCCGCGGTGCTGCCGGTGGGGGTACGTCCGCCGGAATACAACGTGTTCGTCCCCCCGAGGTGGCGTGACGAGGCGGAGGCGAGGCGTGCAGTCGAGGACCGCGTCGCCGTGCTGGAGCGGGCCGGCGCTCGGCTGCTCGTCGAACGGCTGCGGCTGGAGTGGCGGCCGGGCACGCCCATCGCGCCGTCGAGCGGGCGGCTGGCCTTCCGTCCCGTGACCGGCAGGCAGGAACTGGTCGCGCTGATGACCCTCGTCCTCGACGGCACGCTCGACGCCCACAGCCGCGCCGAGCTCGTCCACATGTCCGCCGAGCGGGCCGCGGCCCAGCACTACGACGACGAGCTCGCCCACTACCCGAGCCCACGGGAATGGTGGCGGATCGGCACCTCACCTGAGGGCGAACCCGTGGGATTCGTCATCCCGGCGCGTAACGCCTACAACGCGATGATCGCGTACATCGGGGTCGTGCCCGCCCACCGGGGCAGGGGCCACATCGACGACCTGCTGGCCGAGGGGACGCGGATCCTCGCCGGGCAGGGCGTCCCGCGTGTCCGCGCCGCCACGGACGTCGGGAACGTCCCCATGGCCCGGGCGTTCCTCCGTTCCGGATACGAGGTCATCGGGCAGCGCATCGACATGACCTGGAATGAGAACGCCTCCCAGTACGCCTCCCAGTAGGACGGGCGCCGCCGCGCGGGTGGAAGCGGGTGCGGAGGACCTGTGCGGGAAATGGTTTGCGGGTCCCCCCATCGTGCTCGCTAGGGTGACGCCCATGTGCTGCTTCGCATGCTTCACGAGGATCCGCCGCTCGTAGCGGCGGATCCTTCCTCTCGTACGGCTCCGCCGCCATCGGTGTCCTCGCCGGTGCGGCGCTTCCGCGCTGCCCGGCTCCGATCGCGCGCTCGCGGAGCACTTTCATGGTTCATCAGGGCGGACGGCACGAGCTCGGCCAGAACTTTCTCGTCGACCGCACGGTCATCGCACGCATAGGGGAACTCGTCGCCAGGACGACGGGCCCGATCGTCGAGGTCGGCGCGGGGGACGGGGCGCTCACGCTTCCCCTGAGCCGGTACGGCAGGCCGGTGACGGCCGTCGAGGTCGATCCCGGGCGGGCACGCCGACTGGCCCGGCGCGTCCCGGCCAACGTCACCGTCGTCGCCGCCGACATTCTGCGGTTCCGGTTTCCCCGGCATCCTCACGTGGTCGTCGGAAACCTGCCGTTCCATCTCACGACCTCGATCATGCGGCGGCTCCTCGCGGCGTCCGGCTGGAGGACGGCGGTGCTGCTGGTCCAGTGGGAGGTCGCCCGGCGGCGGGCCGGCGTCGGCGGCGCCAGCATGCTGACCGCCGCCTGGTGGCCGTGGTACGCCTTCGAGGTGCATGCGCGGGTGCCCGCCCGTTCGTTCCGGCCCGCCCCCTCGGTCGACGGCGGCCTGCTCACGATGACGCGCAGAGCCGTACCTCTCGTCGCCGAGCGAGGGCCGTACCAGGACCTCGTGCGCCAGGTCTTCACCGGTCGCGGTCGCGGCCTGACGGAGATCCTCGAACGCATCGGATGCCTGGACCGCAGGGCCGTACGCGTCTGGGCGCGTGAGGCGGGGGTGGCGCCGCACGCGCTGCCCAAGGACCTGACCGCCGGCCAATGGGCGTCCCTCTGGCGGGAAGTGACGCGGAACCGGCGGCCGGGCCTGTGATGATGTCCTTTTGCCGTGTCGCGGATGAAAGGAATCACGTGAACGATCTGGTCGCCCGGCTGTGGCGGAGCATCGGCGGCTCGATGCAGTGGCGACTGCTGTGGATTTCGGAGGCGAAGTTCATGGTCGGCGTCACGGGGATCGTTCGCGACGGAGACGGGCGGGTTCTGTTGCTCCGGCACCGGTTGTGGCCGGAAGGCCGGCAATGGGGGTTGCCCACCGGCTGCGCCAAGAAGAGGGAGACGTTCCAGGACACGGTCGTCCGGGAGGTGCGCGAAGAGACCGGTCTGAAGGTGCGCGTCGGTGAGCTCGTCCAGCTCAAAAGCGGCTACCGGCTGCGGGTCGAGGTGGCGTACGAGGCCGAGTTCGTGGGCGGCACGATGAAGCTCGACCCCAGGGAGATCCTGGAGGCGCGGTGGTGCACGCCCGACAACTTGCCGGAGGGGACCCTGGAGGCCCATCGGCTCCTGATCTTCGGCAGGGCGGGTTAGACGGTCGCCGGACAGGCCGTTGACCCGTGACCTGTGGACCGGGGCGATGCGGCGCGGAGATTCGCCCGTTCTGTTCGTCGGCTGTCCACAGAGTGGCGCTCGGTTGGGCCGGACGACGGTGGATTCGCGCAGGCTGGGGCCCTGCGGGAGTGCGGGGAGCGGTAGGCGCGGGGCCGCCTGCTCCCGCGGCACCTCCCGCGGCCGCTTCGGCGGTTGTAGACGCAGCACGTCGCGGAGGAGGAGCCATGCGAATCACCTATCCCGTGCCCGCGCAGACCTCGTCGGTCTTCGTCGTCGCCACGGACCGTACGCCGACCGATCTGTCGTCGATCGTCCCCTGGCGGATGCCGCCGTCCCACCGGCGCGCCGCCAGGGACGCGCTCGGCACGCCCAGGCTGATGGTGGAGGCGTTTCGCTCGACGCGGTCCCCATGGCGGCGCATGGACCTGAGCGCCGAGGACCTCAAACGGGTGAGACGGGCCCGCCATCATGTGGTGGTCACGAGCACCGCCCCCGTCGAGGAACAACCCGAGGCCGCCCAGGTCGCCAGGGCGGCCGCGCGCGGGATCGCGGAGGCCTACCGCGGCGCGCTGTACGACCCGCTCACCGGGGCGGCCGTCTACCACTGCGCCGAGTGCCCGGGGGAGCGGCGCGACTTCGACCTCGGAGACGACTGGCTGGGCTGGAGGGTGTCGTGCGCCGACGAGGATGACGCGTGTGACCTGGGCGCTGCCGCACCTGCGGGAGCCGATGGCGGCGGGGACTGTTCGTGCCTCGTGACGACCTCGCGCGGCCTACGGCGTTTCGGTATGCCGGAGATCGCGTTGACCGGCCTCGCCTGCGCTCACAGCCTGTGCGCGGTCACCGTGCTGCGGGCCGTGGCCGAGCCGTTGCTCGCGGGTCACTTCGCCTGGCTGTCCAACGGCCCCCGGTGGACAGTCGGCCCGCAGTGGCGGGCCGAAACGCCGCCGCCCTGGCGCGGCGTCGCCCGTCGCCTCCGGCTGGCGGGGATCGACTACGCCGTGCTGTCCGGCGGAGCGGACCCGCAGAGCGGGTCCGTCCGCGCCCCCGGCGCCGAGCACGGGTCTCCACCCGGCATGTGCGAGGAATCACGCGGCCGGCTCACGGTGTGGACGAGTCGGCCGGATCGGGAGAACGGCGGAATGGCTGACGCCGAGCACGGGTCCCCGCCCGGTACCCCCGGCCTGGAGAACGGACTCCTGCGCGTGCGCCTCACGCCGGCCGCCGCCGCCCGCTCCTGCCTCAAGCTCCGCCTGCCCGGCGGTCACGGTGGGAACCCCCACCCGCACCACACCCCCGGCCTGCTGGTCGCCTGAGTCGGACTCAGGGGCGGCCCGGCAGAACCAGCGGCACGATCGTGCTGGTCACCTGACCACGTGATCGGGCAGCGCCACGGGAACGTTTGGGGGTCTACCGCACGTCTGTGAAGTGTGACCCCATTTGCTGCTATCGACGACGAGATCCGGGACGCGCGGGACCGCGCCAGGCGCCGGGACCAGCTCACCCGGCAGCGTGCCACGCTCCTGACTCAGATCGAGGAGGTCCGTGGCATGCTCGCGGATCTGGAGCGGCAGCTCGCCAAGGAGGATCGCGACGTCGCCAAGCTGGAACAGGGCGGCTTCTCCGCCCTCCTGGCGGGTCTGACCGGCGGCAAGGAGGAGCGCCTGGCGCGGGAACGGGCCGAGGCGGCGGCGGCCCGTCAGCGGGTCATCGGCCAGCGCACCCGCCTGGAGTGGCTCAGCGGCGATCTGCGGACCACCGACCAGGCCCTCGCGGTGCTCGGCAACCCACATCAGGAGCTGGAGGTGCTGCTCGCCCGCAAGGAACGGATGCTGGTCGAGTCGGGGGATCCGCGTGGGCGGGAGCTCGCCGACATCGCCGCCCGGCTGGCGAACGTCGGCGCCGACCTGCGCGAGCACCAGGAGGCGCAGCAGGCCGGGGTCGCCGCGGGCCAGGCGGTCGGCTATGTCATGCGGCATCTGGGCAGCGCCCGCGGCGCCTCGACCTGGGACATGTTCAGCAGCGGCGGCGGCTTCGCCGACATGGTCGAGCACGGGCACCTGCGCCAGGCCGACGAGGCGGCCTGGCACGCGCAGGGAGCGCTCGACCGGTTCTCCCGCGAGCTGGCCGACATCGGCGTCCGCGCCGCGCCCCAGTTGCCGAAGGTGGACACGCGCTGGTTCGCCGACGTCTTCTTCGACAACATCATCACCGACGCCATCAAGCACCAGCGGATCGCCCGCACGGCGGAGGCCGTCCGCGAGGTGGCCGAGTGGGTCGCGGCGATGGTCAACCAGGTCTCCGACCGCTGTGGTGGGCTCACCCGCCAGCAGGAGTCCCTCGCCCGGCGGCGCGAGGAGGTCCTGGGCTCCTGACCGGTCCCGTCCGGCCAGATCGGTCGGGAAGTCGCCGGCACCGTGGGCCGGCTCTGCGTGGTCCGAGCGGCCGGGGGTCTCACGTCGAGTGGCCGGCCGATCCGGCGAGGCCGGCGAGCACCGCGAGGGTGCGTTCCTGCTCGCGCGCGTCACCGTAGGGCGACGCGGCGAACTCGGTGACCCCCGCCTCGGCGAGCCGCCGGATCCGGCGCACAACCGCCGGTTCGTCACCGACGATCACGACGTCTTCCGGGCCGTCCGCGCCCTCCCGGTCGAGCACGGCACGATATTCGGGCACCTGGCCCGCCAGCCCGAACTCCCCGGCGATCCGCCGCCGGACGCCCTCCTCGTCGTCCGTCACGCAGACGATCAGCCCCGCGATGACGCGGGGAGAGGGACGCCCGGCAGCATGGGCGGCCCGCGTGACCGTCGGGACGATGTGGCCGGCCAGGGTGCGAGGACCGGTCATCCAGGTCACCACGCCGTCCGCGTGCTCGCCCGCCAGGCGCAGCATGGCCGGGCCGAGCGCGGCCAGCAGCACGGGCGGCGGCGCGGCGCCGGGAACGTGCACCGCGCTCTCCACGGTGAACGCCTCGCCTCGATGGCTCACGTGCTCGCCCCTGAGCAAGGGACGGAGCACCGACAGGTATTCACGCATCCGGGCGACAGGCCGCTCGGCGGACAGGCCGAACATCGTCCGCGTCATCATCGCGATCCCGGCACCGATGCCGAGGGTGAGCCGGTTCCCGCTCGCCGCCTGGACGCTCAGGGCCTGGCTTGCCAGCACCAGCGGATGACGTGCGGGCACCGGCACCACGGAAGAGCCGAGCGCGATGCCCGGCACCTGCGCGCCGGCCATCGCCAGCGCGGTCAGCGCGTCCCATCCGAGCGCCTGGGCCGTCCAGGCGGTGGCGAAACCGGCGTCCGCCGCCGCACGCACCTGGCCGGCGAACTGCTCGGCCGTCACGGCCCCCCGCACCTCACCGACGAGAACACCGATCTTCATCGAAGGTCCCACCTCCACAAGCTCAACCGGAGAACTTCTCCGGTTGAGGTGTGGTTAGAATACGGAGAACCTCTCCGGATGGCAATGTGAGGGTGGAAGTGACGATTGAGAGTGCCGGGGCGCGCCGGCGGCAGGTGGATCAGACGGCGAGCGACGCGAGGTCACCGGCCGCCGCGCCGGTGGATGATCGGGGTTCATCGGTCGCTCGGCCGGTGGGCGATGCGGCTTCATCGGCCGCTGGGCCGGCGGGCGCGGGCTCGCCGGTTGGCGCTCCCGGTGGCCGGCGGATGCGGGCCGACGCGCGGGACAACCGCGAACGCGTGCTTCGCGCCGCCAGAGCCGCCTTCGCCGAGCAGGGGGCTCAGGCGTCGCTCAACAAGATCGCGCAGAGTGCGGGGGTGGGCCCCGGCACGTTGTATCGCCATTTCCCCACCCTCGGAGCCCTGCTCGTGGCGATCATCGGGGACGACGTGGCGGCGCTGTGCGAGAAAGGACGTGACCTGCTCGGACACCCGTCGCCGGCGGAGGCGCTGCGCACCTGGCTGAGGGCCGTGGCCGAGCACGCGACCGCGATGCGAGGCCTGGTGGCCGCCCGGATGGCCGTACCGCCCGCGCCGGACGCCGACGCGGCGCTCGCGGCGTGCCACGAGCGGATCCGGGCCACCGGCTCCGCCCTGCTCGAACGCGCGCAACGGGACGGCGGAGTGCCCGGCGACATCGAGATCGCCGACCTCCTCACGCTGGTCAACGCGATCGCGTGGGTCAGCGAGCAGGCCCCGTGTGACGAATATCTACTTGACCGCCTTCTCGCCCTCGTGCGCGGAATGGATCGATCGCCCCGAGAGGAGAAGGCATGACGAGCAGAGTGACGGCGGTGAGCCGCAGCGCCACCCACACCTTCAGCAAGACCCCGCTGGAGTCGATCCGGCTGCTGCCCGGCCTGGGCGTCGAGGGGGACGCGCACGCCGGAGTGACGGTGAAGCACCGGTCGCGGGTCGCCCGCGATCCCAGCCAGCCGAACCTGCGCCAGGTGCACCTGGTCCACGCGGAGTTGCACGACGAACTACGCGAGGCGGGCTTCGCCGTACGGGAGGGGGACATGGGGGAGAACGTCACCACCAGAGGCGTCGATCTGCTCGCGTTGCCCACCGGGACGCGGCTGCGCCTCGGTGAGACGGCCGTCGTCGAGGTGACCGGCCTGCGCAACCCCTGCGTGCAACTCGACGGTTTCCAGGACGGGCTGCTGAAGGCCGTGCTGGACCGGGACGAGGAGGGCAATCTGGTGCGCAAGGCCGGGGTCATGGGCATCGTCATCGCGGGCGGCGAGGTCCGGCCCGGCGATGCCATACGTGTGGAGCCCCCGGCCGGATCGCATCAGCCTCTTCGGCCGGTGTGAGCGGTGCCGGCGCCTGCCCGCGGTCCCGTGGCGCTCACCCGCGGTTCCGGCCCTGGCCCCGCACCTTTTCGTCGTGCAGGCGTTCCGGGCGGAGTGTCTCGATCAGGCGCCGGCCTTTCTCGCCGCGCGGTAGATGTGGGTCGGCCTGAGCAGACCCGGCCCCAGTGATTGTGGCCGGGCCTCTGACAGACTCGGCCTCAGTGGATGTGGCCCGGCTCGTTGTGGTCGTGCTCGTGGTCGTCCTCGTCCTCCAGGACGCCCTCTGACGGCTCCACGCCGAGCATCGCCTCTCGCGGCTCGACCTCGGCCACGTGCTCGACCAGGCCCAGCACGTGGTCGGGCTCGATCAGCCACTGCAGGGCCGCCGCGCCCGTCTCATCGGAGTTGACCAGCTCGATCTGCTCCTGCCGCTCGGCGTCGTCCAGTTCGGCCTGGGGGTCGCGGATCTCGGCGAGCGCCGCCGCCTGCAGCGCGTCGACATCGAGGACCTCGACCACCAGGTCGACGGTGAGCCGCAGGTAGCGACCGGTGTCCGTTCCATCGCTCATGGTGGTGATCCTATCGGCAAGCCGTCACGGCAGTTTCCACTCGACCGGCGCCCCGCCCTGCTGCTCCAGCAGGGCGTTGGCCCGGCTGAACGGACGGGAGCCGAAGAACCCGCTGCGCGCCGACAGCGGGCTGGGGTGGGCCGACTCGATGCACGGCACGTCGCCCAGCATCGGCCGCAGGTTGCGGGCGTCGCGGCCCCACAGGATCGCCACGAGCGGCCCGCCCCGCTCGACCAGCGCCTTGATGGCCTGCTCGGTCACCTCTTCCCAGCCCTTGCCCCGGTGGGAGGCGGGCTTGCCCGGCATCACCGTCAGCACCCTGTTGAGCAGGAGCACGCCCTGCTCGGTCCACGGGGTGAGGTCGCCGTTCGAGGGCGGGGTGGGGTGGCCGAGGTCGGCCATGTACTCCTTGAAGATGTTGACCAGGCTGCCCGGAAGCGGCCGTACGTCGGGGGCCACGGAGAAGCTCAGCCCGACCGGGTGTCCGGGGGTGGGGTAGGGATCCTGGCCGACGATCAGCACCCGGACCTCGCTCAGCGGCTGCTGGAAGGCGCGGAGGACGTTGTCCCCCGCCGGGAGATACTGGCGGCCTTCCGCGATCTCCTGCCTGAGGAAGTCGCCCATGGCGGCGATCCGCCCGGCCACGGGTGCGAGGGCCTCGGCCCACCCGGCTTCCACGAGTTCGTGCAACGGACGTCCTGACATGTCCGCGCACTCTATCGGCTTTTCCGCCTCCGTACGGCCCGGCAGCGGAAAGATCGGATGCCCGCTTACCCCCGTGAAGCGGGCATCCGACGTCCTTTCGGCATGCTGTGCCATACACGGGACATTTCCCGGGTCGGCCGCGGTGATGCCGGAGGCCCCGGACGATCCGGGGCCTCCGGCCGGTCACTTGACCGAGCCCGCGAGCATGCCCTGTACGAAATACCGCTGGAAGGCGAAGAACAGCACCAGCGGGATGATGAGCGACAGGAACGCGCCCGGCGCGAGGATGTCCACGTTCGTGCCGAACTGTCGCATCTGGGATTGCAGTGCCTTCGTCATCGGCTGGTTCTCGGTGTCGGCGAACACCAGCACGACGAGCAGGTCGTTCCACACCCACAGGAACTGGAAGATGCCGAGCGACGCGATCGCGGGCTTGGCCAGCGGGAACACCACGGTGGCGAAGATCCGCCACTCCGGCGCGCCGTCCATCCGCGCCGCCTCGAGCAGCTCGCGCGGAATGCCCACGAAGAAGTTGCGCAGCAGGAAGATGGCGAACGGCAGGCCGAACGCCACATGGAACAGCACGACCCCGAGAATCGAGCCGAAGATCCCGAGGAATCCGTACAGCTTGGCGATCGGGATCAGCGCGATCTGCACCGGGACGACCAGCAGGGCGATGACCACGAGGAACACCAGGTCCCTGCCGGGGAACTCGATCCAGGCGAAGGCGTACGCCGCCATGGCCGCGATGCCGATCACCAGCAGCGTCGCCGGCACCGTGATGAGCACGGTGTTCCAGAACGACGAGCCGAAGCCCGACGCGAGCAGGTTCGAGTAGTTGTCGAACGTGAGCTGCGCGGGTTTGGTGAACAGCGTCCACCAGCCGGAGGAGTTGTTCTCGGTCTCGCCGCGCAGCGAGACGACGAGGAGCCCGAGGGTCGGGAGCAGCCAGAAGAGCGCGACCAGGACCATGAAGACCTGGACCAGGCCGCCGCCGAGGCGGTCGACCACCCGTCCGAACAGGTTGCGCTCGAGCGGCTGCGCGTGCCGGGGTTCGGCCAGGGTCGTCATCCCTCGTCCCTCCTGAACCGGCGGATGTTGAAGATCATGAACGGCACCACCAGCACGAGCAGGAAGATCGACAGCGCGCTTCCCAGGCCCTGGTTGCCGCCGCCGCCGAACGACACGCGCCACATCTCCAGCGCGATCACGTTGGCCTGCGGCTGCACCGAGCCGGGGGCGATGATGAACACCAGGTCGAAGACCTTCAGCACATTGATGATCATTGTGACGAAGACGACGAGCAGCACCGGCGACAGCAGCGGCACGGTGATCCGCCGGAACACCTGCCACTCGGTCGCGCCGTCGATCCTGGCCGCCTCGAGGGCGTCACGGGGGATCGCCGACAACCCGGCAGCGATCAGCACCATCGCGAATCCGGCCCACACCCAGATGTACGCGCCGATGATCGCGGGGGTGATCAACGCCGGCCCCAGCCAGGTGAGCCCGTTGAAGGGCGCCGTGAAGTTCGACTGCGGCAGCCGTACGACGTAGGAGCCGGCCGGGAGGCCGGAGAAGCGGAACGTGCCGTCGGCGGCCGTCTCGGTCGTCGCCTTGACCGCGCCGCCGGAGACCGCCTCGACCGTGATACCGCCCAGGCCCTTCTCCTGTGGGTCGATCTGGTTCAGCGTGCCTCCGCCGCCGCGGACGACGTCGAGCCAGACCGTGCCGCTCAGGCCGTCGCCGCCGGGGGCGGCCTTGGCGGCCGGGGCGTCCTTCACCGTGTCGTGGTTCAGGCCGACGAGCGGGATCAGCACCGGAGTGCCCGCCTGCACCTGCTGCTTCGTCACCACGGCGCCGCCCTGCGCGACCGCGGGCGCCTGGTCGTTCTCCCGCGGCCGGGCTCCGGGGTAGCTCGCGCTGGAGGAGAAGGCGTCGTGGACGCTCGTGATGATGGCGTTGGCCACGCCCTTGTCGGGGTCCTGCTCGTACACGAGGCGGAAGATGACCCCGGCGGCGAGCAGGGAGACGGCCATCGGCATGAACAGCACGAGCTTGAACGCCGTCGACCACCGGATGCGCTCGGTGAGCACCGCGAAGATCAGGCCGAGCGCGGTGACGATGATCGGGGCCACCACGACCCAGATGATGTTGTTCCTGATCGTGGTGAGCGTCGAGGAGTCGGTGAAGATCGACAGGTAGTTGCCCAGCCCGACGAAGCGGTCGCCGGCCGAGTCGTAGAGGCTGCGCCAGATCGAGTAGACGATCGGATAGATGACCCACGCGGCGAGCAGCAGCAGCGCGGGCAGCAGGAACATCACCGCCAGTCTCGGCGACGGGCCGAGGCGCGGGGCCGCCTGCGTGGCGCCCGCTGTGGCGACCGCCGTGGCGACCGCGCCGGGCGGGGCCGCCGTCGCGTACCCGGCCGCCGCCGGACCAGCCGGCGGCTCGTCGGAATCGATCGGGGAATCGTCGGTCGGGGACTCGGAAACGGTCAGGGAGTCCGAGGTGGCCGGGGCGTCGGCCCCGGAATCGGAGAGGGCCGCTCCCGGCTGGGGGGAGTCGGTGGAAGGATCTGCGGGGGTTTCTCGCGGGCCGGAGGAGGCCCCGGCGGCGGACTCTCCGCCGCCGGTGGCCTGCGGGCCGTCCAACCGATCGGTCACGGCCGTCTTCCTTTACTTGAAGGCCTTGGCGGCGTCCGCCTCGAGCTTCTCCTGCGCGCCCTTCACGTCGGACGGGTTGCGGAGGAAGTCCTGCAGGTCCTTCCACTCGCCCTTGCCGTCGGTGCCGCCGAAGGCGCTGGGGGCGAGGTCGGACATGTCGTACCGCACCGACTCACCGGCCGAGATGATCGTCTGGGCGAGCTGCTTGGTCAGGTCGTCCGGGTAGTTGTCGGGGGAGACGTTGCGGTTGGGGGACAGGTAGCCGGGCTGCTTGGCCCAGACCTCGCCGCCCTCCTTGGAAGCGAGGTACTCCACCAGCGCCTGCGCGCCCTTGTTGTCCTTCATCACCACGGCGACGTCGCCGCCGAGGATGACCGGAGCGGTGTCACCGGCCTTCGGGAACGGCATGATCTTGGCTTCCTCGCCGACCTTGGCGCCTGACTGGCCGAGGGAGGCGGCGACGAAGTCGGCCTCGATGACCATCGCGGCCTTCTTCTGGGCGTACACCTGGGTGACGCAGGTCGGGAAGTCGGTCTGCAGCGCGCCGGACGAGCCGCCGAGCATGAACTCCTTCTTGCCGAAGATCTGCGCCAGCTTCTCCAGGGCGGTCTTGACCGTGGCGTCGGTCCACGGGATCTCGTGCTTGGAGAGCTTGTCGTAGTTCTCCGGGCCCGCGGTGGACAGGTAGACGTTCTCGAACAGGTCGGTCAGGGTCCAGCCGGAGGCGGCGCACAGCGCGAACGGCGAGACGCCGGAGTCGGACAGCGTCTGGGCGTTCTTGATCAGGTCGTCCCAGGTGGACGCGGGCTGCGCGCCGGCGTCGTCGAAGGCCGACTGGCGGTACCAGACGAGCGACTTGTGCGCCGCCTTGACGAGCACGCCGTACACCTGCCCCTTGGCGGAGCCGAGCTCCTTCCAGTACGGGGTGTAGTTCTGGTCGATCTGCGTCTGCACCTCGGGCGCCAGGGGCTTGAGCGCGTTCTCGTCGGCGTACTGCTGCACCAGGCCCGGCTGCGGCAGGATCGCGACGTCCGGAGGATTGCCGCCCTGGATGCGGGGGCCGAGGTAGGCGCCGGTGTCCTCACCGGTGGAGGCGTAGGTGACCGTGGCGCCGGTCTTCTCCTCGAACGCCTTGAGCACCTTCTCGAAGTTGGCCTGCTCGTCACCGGTCCACTTCGCGGCGACCTCGACCTTCGTACCCTCCAGAGGCTTGGCCGCGCCGGCGTCCGCGGCCGGGGCGCTGGCCGAGGCCGCGGGCTCGCTGCCGGTGTCGCTGCCGCACGCGGCGGCGGCGGCGAGAGCGAGGCACGCGACCATGATGGGGGGAAGTTTGCGCATATCTATCTATCCTCCGAACTGGATGACCTCGCCGAGCCCCTGCTTCAGGTCGGCGACGGTCTCGTCTACGGGTTTGTCGAGAGTGAGCGCGCCGGAGACGGCGCTGGAGATCAGCAGGCTGATCTGGTTGTAGTCGGCGGTGACCGGCCTGGGCCGGGCCGAGACGATCGCCTCCTTGAGCGCGGGCAGATAGGGGAACCGCTTGATGAGCTCCGGGTCGTCGTACAGCTCCGCCCACACCGGCGGGAACGAGCCCTCGGTGAGCACGAGCCGCTCGTTGTCGAGGCCGGTGAAGTAGCGGATGAAGTCGAGCGCCGACTTCTGCCGCTTCGAGAAGGCGCTGATGGCGAGGTTGTAGCCGCCCAGCGAACTCGATCCGGGCCCGTTCAGGCCGGGCAGCCGGGTCACCGAGAACTTTCCGGCCAGTTTCGAGTGGGCGGCCGGTCCGTACGCGTGGGGCCAGTTGCGGGCGAACAGCAGCCGCCCCTCCTGGAAGGCGAGCCGGGACTCCTCCTCCTTGTACGTCAGCGCCTCGCGGGGGATCCACCCCTCCTTGACGCCGCCGACGAGGAAGTCGAGCGCGGCCCGTGCGCTGCCGAGGTCCATCGTGACCGTGCGGGCGTCCGGGCTGAGGATCGACCCGCCCGCCGATTGGACGGCCTCGGCGAAGTTGACGGTCAGCCCCTCGTACGGCAGGAACTGCCCGGCATATCCCCCGATGTGATACTTCGCGCTCAGGCGCGTGGCCTGCTCGCGCAGCTCCGCCCAGGTCTTGGGCGGATTCAGGTGCTCCTTCTTCAGGATGTCCGACCGGTAGTAGAGCAGGCCGGCGTTGCTGGTGTACGGCGCGGCCCACAGCCTGTCCCGGTAGATGGCGGTGTCCGCGACGCCCTTGAGCAGCTTGTCCAGGGGGAACAGGCTGCGGTCGAGCGGCGCGATCCAGCCGGCGTCGGCGAACTCCGCCGTCCACATCACGTCGAGCGCGAGCACGTCGTAGACGTCGTTGTGCGCCTGCAGGTTGGCCACCATCTGGGCGCGCTGCTCGTCGGCCGCCTCGGGCAGTTCGAGCAGCGACACCGGCTCGTCCGGGTGCGCCTGGTTCCACCGGTCCAGCAGCGGGCGGAGGTACGCGGTGGTGTCCCTGCCGATCGCCAGTGTGATCGGCCCGGTGCCGTCGCTGCCCACGGTGGACCGGGTGCCGCTGTCGGCGAGCCCTGCGCAGCCGGCCACCAGGAGGGTGGCAAGTGCGGCGAGGGCTCGGCGAACCATGTGGCCTCCGTATGAAAAGCGGGTTACATACGTGTTAGGTAGGTGCATGCATGTTATGCATAGCGATAATGTGAGCGTCAACGGATGAGCTCGTAACGCTCCGATAACTGCTCGATACGGCTTGGGGGTGGGCGCGTGCGGCAGTCGCTGCTGGCGCTCCTTGCGAAGGAACCTGCCCACGGATACGAGCTGAAACAGGCACTCGAAACGATCTTCGGTGGCGCCTACCCGTCGCCCAACATCGGCCAGATCTACGTGACTCTGGGCCGGCTGGAGAAGGACGGGCACGTCCGGTCGGTCGACGTCGAGCAGGCCAACCGGCCGAACAAGAAGGTCTATTACATCACCGCCACCGGCAGGGAGGCGCTGGAGAACTGGGTCGAGGAGCCCACCGAGGGCCCGCGGGTGCGTGACGAGTTCTTCATGAAGCTCGTGCTGGCTCCGATGACCGGCCTTTCCGACCGCATGGCGTTGGTGAACCGGCAGCGACGGCACTACCTTGCGCTCATGAGAGACCTCCGCGAGCTGGCCGAGCGCACCGACCCGGCCAACCGCGTCGCGCTGCTGCTCATCGAGGGAGCCATGCTCCACCTCCAGGCCGACCTCGACTGGCTCGAACGTTGTCAGGAGGACCTGCCATGAGTGAGCGGAGCGGGCGAATCGGTAAGCAGCGAATCGGTAAGCAGCGAATCGGTAAGCAGCGAATCGGTAAGCACAGTGCGCTGCGCTCATGCGCCCCCGAGCCGTCAGGCGAGGGGGCGGCATGAGTGCCGACGCCCCCGTCGTACGGGCCGTCAACCTGGTGAAGATCTACCAGACCGGCGGGCTGCCGGTGCCCGCCGTACGCGGGGTCGACCTGACCGTCGAGGCGGGAGAGTTCGTCGCCATCATGGGCCCGTCCGGGTCGGGCAAGTCCACCCTCGTGCACATGCTGGGCGGCCTGGACACGCGCACCAGCGGCGAGATCTGGCTGGACGGCAGGCGGGCGGACACGCTCTCCGAGAGCGGGTGGGCGGTGCTCCGCCGGGAGAAGATCGGCTTCGTCTTCCAGTTCTTCAACCTGGTCGCCAACATGACCGTGGCCGACAACGTCGAGCTTCCCGCCCTGCTCGGCGGCGTCTCGCCCCGGCAGGCCAGGGAACGGCGCGAGTATCTCCTCGGCGAGCTCGGCCTGACCGATCGCGCCGGGGCGTCGCCCGCGCAGCTCAGCGGGGGCGAGCAGCAGCGGGTCGCGCTGGCCCGCGCCCTGGCGAACCAGCCCCGGCTGCTGCTGGCCGACGAGCCGACCGGCAACCTCGACAGCCGCAACACCCGCGACGTGCTGCGCCTGCTCGGCCAGGTGCACGGGCAGGGCCAGACGATCGCGCTGGTCACCCACGACGCGCGGGTGGCGAGCATGGCCGACCGCGTCGTCAGCCTGCTGGACGGCCAGATCGTCGACGACGGCGCGATCCCGAAGTCGCGCCGGCGCCCCCTGGGAGGGGCCGGAGACGTCGTGGAGCTGCGGAGTTGAGATCGGCGCAGTTGAGATCGTCCGGCCGCCATGCCTCCCCGGCCACCCGTCCGCAGAGTCCGGAGAGCCCGGACCGGCGCGAGGGGGCCGCTTGATCACGACGAGGACCGCGGAGCTGCGGTGGATCCGCGCGGACCTGCGGGCGCGCCGGGGCCAGGCCGTGCTCACGGTCCTCGCGGTGGCGGGGATCGTCACCGCTCTGATCATCGCGGCCACGCTGCTGGAGGACGGCACCAATCCCTGGCGCGGCCTGTTCCAGCGCAGCAACAGCGCGCACATCTGGATCCACAGCAAGGACGTGCCCGACGTGTCCGCGCTGCGCAGCCTGAACGGCGTGACCGACGTCGCCGGGCCCTACCGCAGCGCGCCCGCCACGCTGGTCGCGCGCGGCCGGCGGGTGCCGATCACCCTGCAGGAGACGCCGGCGGCCATCCCCGCCGTGGCCCGCCCGCTCCTCCGCGAGGGCCGCTGGCTCGACGTGCGCACCCCGAACGGCGTGGTCGTCGAACGGTCCTTCGCCCGCGCGCTCGGCCTGCGGCCGGGCAGCCCGTTCACCGTCACCGGGCTGAACGGCGCGACCCACGCGTTGACCGTCGCCGGGCTGGCGGAAAGCGGTGACCAGGGGTTCTACCCGGAGTGGACCCCCGGCCTGGCCTGGACGCTCGCGCAGACGCTGAACGTGGTCGAGCCCGCGCCCGGCCGCACCGAGACCGTGACGGGGCTGCGGCTGGCCGATCCCGCCACCACCGATCTCGTCGTCCAGAGGGCCGTCTTCACGATGCGCAACCAGGTGCAGCGGGTGACGACCTGGCGCGAGGTGCGGGCCTCCATGGAACTGGACAACCGGCTGCTCGGCCTGCTGCTCGCGCTGTTCGGCGGCGCGGGCCTGATCGCGGCCGCGCTGGCGCTCGCCAACGCCGCCGGAGGCCGGGTGCTCATGCAGTTGCGCGACATCGCGACGCTCAAGTCGCTCGGGTTCACCCGGGGCCAGGTGGTCCGGATGCTCGTCACCGAGCACGGCACGCTCGGGCTGCTCGGCATCGCCGCCGGCGTGGTCGTCGCCCGGCTGATCACGACGTACGCCATGGGGGAGACGGTCGCCGTCCCGCTGTCGGCCGGCCCGCTCGCCGCGATCATCGTGGGCACGTCGCTGATGGTGCTGGTCGCGGTGCTGATCCCGGCCTGGCGCGGCGGGCGCACCCCGCCGATCCCGGCCACCCCGGCGGCGCCGCCACGCGGGCACCTGTCGCGATTGGCCCGGGTCGCCCTGCTCGTACGGCTGCCGCCCGCGCTCGTCCTCGGCGCCAGGGACGCGTTCACCCGCAGGACGCCCGCCGCGCTCACGCTGTGCGGCGTCGCCATCCCGATGATGATGATCACGATCGGGCTCGGCTGCTGGACGACCCTGGACGACTTCATCCGCCACCCCGAGAGCGTGGGGCAGGCGGCGGCCCTGACCGTCCGGCCGGGCGAGCTGACCGCCGAGGAGGCGCGCCAGCGGGCGATGGCCGACCAGGACGTGGTCGCGGCCTACCCGGGCGCCGAGCTCGACGCGCTCGTCCCCTGGCAGACCAGGACCGTGCGGACCAGGGCCCTCGGCCTGTCGTCCGACCCCTATCCCTTTCCGGTCGTCGAGGGCCGGATGTTCGCGGACCGGGGCGAGGCGGTCGCCGGGCAGGGCCTGCTCGACCTCCTCGGCGTGGGGATCGGCGACCGGGTCCGCGTGACGATCGGGGGCACCCCGCTGATCGTCCGGATCGTGGGCCGGGTGGTCGAGCCCGAGCAGGACGGCGAGGTGCTGTCGTTCGGGATGGACAGCCTGGCGGCCAAGGACGCGCTGCCGCCCCAGTTCTACGCCCTGGTGCTGCGGCCCGGCGCCGACGCGGTCCAGGTGCGGGCCCGCCTGCAGGGGGAGGGGCTGGAGGTGGCCCAGGCCGTGAACCCGGCCGACCGGCTCTCGGTCATCCGGGTGATCATTGTCGCGCTGGTCGCCGTGCTGGCCCTGATCGGGCTGGCCAGCCTGCTCACGGCGAGCGCGCTCGGGCTGCGCGACCACGTCCTCGACCTGGCCGTGCTCAAGGCGATGGGCCTGACCCCGCGCCAGGTGATGGCCACGCTGGTGACCGCGACCGGCCTGCCCGCGGCGGTCGGGGTCGTGCTGGGGGCCGCGGCGGGGGCGGCCTGGTCACGGTGGCTGATCGACCTGGAGGGCCGCGGCAGCGGCGTCGGCGCCGGCATCGGCCGCGCTCCGACCTCCGGCATGCTCGTCGCGACCCTCCTCATCGCGATCGGCGCGGCGTTGCTGGTGGCGCTGATCCCCGCCAGGCGGGCGGCGCGGGCGCAGGTGCCCCTCACCGCCCGCTGAGCGAACGGCGGAGTGCGTTGAGCGTCCGGCCTGAGCCGACGTGGCCGGGGCCCGCTGGTCTTCCGCGGCCGGTGCCGTTCGGCCCCGCGTGAGAACGCGGGTCAGTCTCTCTTGAACACGCCGCAGGCGATCCGGGCGCCTGAGTCGCCGGCCTTGAGCGTCTCGGCGTCAGGCCCGGCCGTGCCCGAACGGCTGTAGCGGTCGGGGACGTTCGCCTGGTTGTCGGGCTTGGCGTGGACGACGATCGACCTGCCGCCGCCGGTCAGCAGGTCCTCCACCCTGAACCGATCGGTGACGACGGAGGCCTGGCCCACGCCGTCGCCGCGGACCAGGAGGTCGGGCAGATCCCCCGTGTGCCCGGGGTGCGAGCCCGAGCCCAGGTGGGAGCCCGCGCTGAAGAAGGGGCTGCCGGTCGCCGGGTCCTTCGAGTTCGGGTCGCACACGCCCTTGTCGTGGACGTGCACGCCGTGGAATCCGGGCGGCAGCGCGGTGGTCCTGATCGTCACCTCGGTCCCGCCGTTCTCGTCGTTCTCCACGTGGACCGTCCCGACGTTCTGACCCTGCGCGTTCGTGAGAGTCGCGGAGGCGTCGGTGTCGCGGGGCGCCGCCGGCGTCTGCGCCGTGGCGATCCCGGAGACGGCCGCCCCCGCGACCAACGCGGCGGCCAGGGACAGGTAGGTATGCCGGGGCATGAGGCTCCCCCTCTCGCCGGTGCGAGCAATCCGCCCGTCCACGCCACGGTAGGCACGTCAGGCGAAAGGGGTGGGCCAAGACGGCGTCAAGTCTGGTGTGCGTACGACGACGCCCGGCCCAGGGGCCCGCGAAGGGCCCGAGGACGGGGCGTGCCGAACGTCCCGAGGACGGATGTGCCGGGCGGCCGGATCAGGACGACGGCCGCAGGGACAGCCAGTAGAAGCCGTAGCCCGGCAGCGTGAGCAGGTAGGGCAGGTCGCCGACCGTCGGGAAGGGGACGCCGCCCCGGCACTCGACCGGAGTCACCCCGGCGAAGCGCCGCAGGTCGAGCTCGACCGGCTGGGCGAAGCGCGACAGGTTGTTGACGCACAGGACCACGTCGTCGCCCTCCTCCCGCAGGAAGGCCAGCACGCTCGGGTTCGGCGACCACAGCTCGGTGTAGTCGCCGGTGCCGAAGATCGAGTGCTCCCGCCTGATCTGCAGCATCCGCCGGGTGAAGTGCAGCAGCGACGACTCGCTCTTGGTCTGGGCCTCGACGTTGACCGACTGGTAGCCGTACACCGGGTCCATGACCACCGGCAGGTAGAGCCGGCCGGGGTCGGCCTCGGAGAATCCGGCGTTGCGGTCCGGGGTCCACTGCATCGGCGTGCGCACCGCGTCGCGGTCCTCCAGCCAGATGTTGTCGCCCATGCCGATCTCATCGCCGTAGTACATGACCGGCGAGCCCGGCATGCTGAGCAGCAACGCGGTGAACAGCTCGATCTGGTCCCTGTCGTTCTCCAGCAGGGGAGCCAGGCGCCGGCGGATGCCGAGGTAGGCGCGCATGCGCGGGTCCTTGGCGTACTCCGCGTGCATGTAGTCGCGCTCCTCCTCCGTCACGGTCTCGAGCGTCAGCTCGTCGTGATTGCGGAGGAAGATGCCCCACTGGGCGCTTTCCGGCAGCTTCGGGGTGCGCGACATGATCTCGGAGATCGGCTCGCGGCTCTGCCGGCGTACGGCCATGAAGATGCGCGGCATCAGCGGGAAGTGGAAGGCCATGTGGCACTCGTCGCCCCCCTTGGTGGGGTCGCCGAAGTACTCGACCACGTCCTCCGGCCAGCCGTTGGCCTCGGCGAGCAGCACCCGGTCGGGGTAGAGCCGGTCCACCTCGGCGCGGATCTTCCTGAGATAGTCGTGCGTCTCCGGCAGCCCGGAGCAGGAGGTGCCCTCGCGCTCGAACAGGTAGGGCACCGCGTCCAGCCGGAACCCGTCCACACCGAGATCGAGCCAGAAGCGGATGACCTCCATCATCGCGTCCTGGACGTCCGGGTTGTCGTAGTTCAGGTCGGGCTGGTGGTGGAAGAACCGGTGCCAGTAGTACTGCTTGCGCACCGGGTCGAACGTCCAGTTCGAGTCCTCGGAGCCCACGAAGACGATGGGGACGCCCGAGTATTTGTCCGGGTCGTCCGACCAGACGTAGAAGTCTCCGTACGGACCGTCCGGGTCGTTGCGGGACGCCTGGAACCACGGGTGCTGGTCGCTGGTGTGGTTCATGACCAGGTCCGTGATGACCCGCAGGCCGCGCTCGTGCGCGGCCTCGATCAGCTTCACGAAGTCGCCGAGGTCGCCGAACTCCGGAAGGATCTTGAGGTAGTCGGAGATGTCGTAGCCGCCGTCCTTGAGCGGGGACTCGTAGAGCGGCAGCAGCCAGAGGCAGTCGACCCCGAGCCACTTGAGGTAGTCGAGCTTCTCGATCAGCCCGCGCAGGTCGCCGGTGCCGTCGCCGTTGGAATCCTTGAAGCCGCGGACCAGTACCTCGTAGAAGACCGCGCGCTTGTACCAGCGGGGGTCCTGTGAGGTGAAATCGGTGATCTCCGGCAGATCGCCGGAGTACGCACCGGTGGTGGCGCCGAACGACCCGGAAACCGGGTCAGGGCAGGGCGCAGCAGCGTTCATCTGGTTCTCGCTTGAGGAAGGAGGAGCGTGTTGTCAGGTCACACCCGAGCTTTGAAGCTCTCGCCAAGATGTTTGGCTCTATTTGACCAAAACTACCACTAGAAGTGGTCTGACCGAAAAGGCTGACGCCGGTCTGACATGCAGTTTTTACCTGTTTTCGAGTGATCACGGAGTGCTACCGCACAGACGCGGCCCAGGACTGTGCGGACCACCCGCCCTACGGCGCAGGCCAGGGCGGGGTGAGGTCGCCGAGCACGTCCTCGTAGTCGGCCAGCCACGCCCCGAACGCCACCAGGGCACGCAGCCAGAACCGCGAGTTCCACGACCCGAAGGCGGTCAGGGCGTCCGGCCCGCCGGCGATCGCGTCCAGCATCTGGGGCGACATCAGCCCCGGGATCCGCGCGGCCCTGACCAGCATCCGGTGGTTCCACTCGCGGGCGACCGGCCCGTTCGAGCGCAGCGGCACCCGGCGGTTCGGCAGCAGCGGGGTGTTGGTCGAGGGCAGCGCCGCCACGCGGGGGTTGGCGGCCCGCAGGACCTCCCGGTAGAACTTCCCGCCCTCCTTGCGGACGACCGGCACCGACAGCGCCGCGTCGAAGAACTCCGGGTGCAGGAACGCGAAGACCGGGGTCGCCTCGGGGCCGACGAGGTTGACCGGGGACCTGGCGATGCCCCGCACGGTCCGGGTGTGGAGCACGCTCAACGGCAGCTCGGCCCGGTGTCCGTGCAGCATGGAGGTCGCCCGGGTGAACGCCGCGCGGACCCGGTCGCCCATGAACGCGGCGGCGGCCTCGCCGAGCACGGGGATGTGGGCGTCGCCGGTCGCCAGGGCCTTCAGCAGCGCCTCGCGGCGGGACGCGCCCGTCCCCGCGCCGACGGCGTCCGCCGTGATCAGGAAGTTCTTCATCAGCGGGCCGCCCGCCAGGCCGTCGACCAGGGCCCGGCCCGCGCCGTGCACCTCACGGGCGAAGGGGGAGTACCAGGCGTGGTGGCTGGTGAGGAACTCCAGGCGCCGGGCCGCCCACAGTGCCTCCTGCGGGTAGGCGGCGGGGTCCTGCGGCATGATCCGGTGCGGGATGCCCAGCTCGCGGGTGATGTAGCGGGCGAAGTCGATGTCGTTGTCCAGGCCGTCGTCGGGGCTGGTGGTCCACGACTCGACGTCCATCTTCCTGGCCACCGCCACGCTGGCCAGCAGCCGCGAGTCGTAACCGCCGCTCACCGGCACCAGCACCCGCTCGTACGGCTTGAGCGCGTCGTGCAGCAGCGCGACCAGGTCGCCGGCCGTCACACCCCGGTCCACCGGCTCCTCCCGCACCCAGCGCGGGGCCCGCCGGTCCACCCTCAGCCTGCGCTCGCGCCGCGACCAGGTCAGCGCGGTCGCGCCGGGCAGGCGCCGGATCTGGCGGTACGGCGTGTCCTCGAGGAGCGGGTAGGTGAGCGTGAGGATCGCCGCCCACGCGTCCCAGTTCACCTCGTAGGGCCGCCGGGCGAGCGCGAGGAGCGGCTCGATCAGCGAGGAGAAGTAGACGGCGTCGCCGTCCTGGAGGTAGTAGACGTCGACCAGGCCGAGACCGCCCGTGTGCAGGCTCACCGCGTCGGGCTCGTCCACCAGGCCCGGGGTCTCGTACGTCTCCGCGACCCGCAGCCACGCGTTCGCCCGGGGCTCGCCCCCGGTCTCGGGCCGCCGGTCGCCCCAGGCGTACGCGGTCGCCCGGGCTCCGGTGGCGTACGGCGCCAGGGGGGCCGACGCGAGCAGCGCGGCCTCCGGGGCGGTGTGCACGGCCTGCACAGCCGGCCCCGACCGTGCCAGCAGGTCGAGCGTCGCCTGCTCGAAGGGCCCGACGGCCCCGCAGACGTACGGCCTGGCCTGGAATCGCGGCCACTCACCCTTGCGCACGGTTTGCCCTCCCTTGAACCCCAGCCGAGTCTACGGACCTCGGGGCTCGCAGGGGGACCGGAGTCTGCCACAGCGGCCGGCAAGAACGCCGCCGGATGCCGGTGTGTTGAACGCCGGCGATTATGTGGGCGCCGACGGCAGAATGCGCGGTTAGTCGTGGACCGGGACCGTCGCGCCGATCACCTGCGCCACGACCGTGCGGCAGCGCCTTGGGCGGGAGGCTGTCGGGCGGCGGTGGGTTGCCGGAATAACTGTTCCGCGCCGGCCGCAACGGCAACACCATCGGGTGCGTGTTCCTGTCCGAGATTCCCCCTGCGGTCGCTTTCACGCAGCGGTGGTACACCTATGGCGGCAGAACCGGATGGTGGTTCTCGTTCGCCATCGCCTACTGGCTCGTGGGGCCGAATCCTTGTACAAACGGGTTCGAGATCCAAGCAGATCCGATCAAGGGCGAGATACGGTGAGCAATGCGGCCTGACATGAAAAACATCCCGCGGCTCGTGGTCGCGCCGGCAGTGGTCTTGATGCTCGCCGGCTGTGTGCAGGAACAGGTAGGAACGGTGGGGCTGACGCGCTCGCAGGACGGCGGCATCAACATTCCTGTCGCGTGGTGTGGAAGGGCACCTCACTCGATGACCGTGACCATCCTGGTGCACGAATCCTGGGAACGAGTCGCCAAATTCGACACCACGCGGACTGGGAGCGGTTCCGTAACGCTTGATCTCAATTCGCCGTCGCCGGACTGGAAATTGATCTGGGGCGATCCTCGCCTGCGCCCCGGCGTCACTTACTACGTCGAGGCGTACCCTGATTCCGGAAAGGACGCGATCGTGGGTCAGCTCAGGTTCACCCTGAACGACGCGGCCACACTCCGCCCCGGGGAGGTGTATGTCGGCGACAAGGACGACACGTACACCTGGAACGAGTTTCTCGAAAGCGCGAGTCAAATGTGCGGGTGAGGCGAAGAGGGCGGGTCGGAGCGCACGGCCTTGAGACAGTGCAGGCCCAGCCCGCCCTGGCCGCCTATGCGCACGACTTGCCCGTCAGACCTGCCATAGGGCGCTGACAGGCATGGCGCGCAGTCGCGGGCCGAAGGGGAGGGTCTGCGTGCCGGTGTAGAGGACGACGCCGGCCACGAAGTCGTCGCCCAGGCGGTCGGCGAGGTGACGCAGGCCGCGGAAGTCGTCGCCGCGGACTGTGGAGGACGCCTTGACCTCGACGCCGACGACCCGGCCCTGCCGGTTCTCCAGCACCGCGTCGACCTCGACCTTGTCCTTGGTCCGGTAGTGGAAGAGCTCCACGCGCTCGTCCGACCAGGTGAGCTGGCGGGCGAGCTCCATGAGGACGAATCCCTCCAGCAACGGTCCGAACTGACCGTCGGGCCGCACGAGGCTCCTCGCGTCGGCGCCCACCAGGTTGGCGGCCACGCCCGAGTCGACGAAGGCCACCTTGGGGGTGCCGACCGCTCGATTGCTGAGGTTGCGTGACCAGGCGGGGATGCGCTTGATCAGGAATACCTCTTCGAGCAGGCCGAGGTAGCGATTCGCGGTGCCGTAGGACAGCCCGATGTCCGCCCCGAGCGCGCCGGTCACGAGCAACTGTCCCGAAAGGGCGGCCACCGACCGCACCAGGGCGCGCATCTCGGCAGTCCGCTCGATCTCAGACAGCCGGCTCACGTCTCGCGCGATCAGGTCCGAGACGTACGAGTCGAAGAAGCGCTCGCGTCTGCGCGGGTTCGTCCGGGCCACCGCCTCCGGAAATCCCCCGCGGACGACCCGCTCGGCGTAGTCGGCGCGCGACGACGAGGACGTGTGATGGAGGCCCTCGCCTTCGGCGAAGATCGCGTCTACGAACCGGTCCGGAGTGCCGTCGATCTCTCCTTGAGAGAAGGGCCACAACTCGATCGTCTCCATGCGGCCCGGCAATGCGTCGGGGAGGGCCCGCAGGCCGAGCACTCGCGCCGATCCGGTGAGCAGGAACCGCCCTGGCCGGGGGTCGGTGTCCACCTGTTCCTTGATGGACAGCATGAGCTCGGGTACGCGCTGGATCTCGTCGATCACCATCAGATCGGGGAACGCCACGAAGCCCGAGGGATCCTCCTCCGCGGCTTGGCGGACGACCGGGGTGTCCAGATTGCGCCACTCGGCCGTCCGTTCCTTGGCGAGGAGGCGGACAAGGGTGCTCTTGCCGCTCTGGCGGGCACCGTTGATCAGTACAACGCGGGTGTCGCTCAAGGCGTCCGCGGCAGGCTTTTCCGCGTGTCTTGGAACCACTCGGCCGAGAGGGGTCTGTGAAGGGCTTCTCACCAGCTCAGGATGGCATGCTGGCTGTCCTTGTGAAAGAACGGTCGCATGATCAATGGCGAAATGGTCGCATGATCGCTGGTGATTTGGTCGCTAGGATCTCGGCGATTTGGTCGCGGGGTCCGTGAACGGCCGGTCGCCGGGGGATGGGGCGGGGGAGGTGGACGAGGTCTCGGCTCCGGCTGAGAGCGATCAGGGCGTTCTGCGAATATTGTGACTCTGGTCCTGAAGGTCTACCGCGGAGTCACCCCCTATGAGCGAGGTAAGCGAGCCGGCAGCCGGACAGCCCGAGTGGAACGACCCGGCGGCGCTGCGGCAGGCGCTGGCGGAGGCGGTGGAGCGGGCCTCCGGCGCGGCGGAGCTGGCCCGGCTGATCACGGACTACCAGCGGCGGCTGGAGGAGGTGGCGCGCTCGGAGGCCGAGGCGCTGACGAAGACGCGCGAGGCCGAGGCGCGGCTGAAGACGGCCGAGCGGCAGAACGCGCAGCTCGCCAAGCAGCTCGCGGAGCAGAAGTACCAGACCGAGGTCGCCAACTGGAAGCTCGCCTCGCTCCAGGACAGCCGGTGGAGCAAGCTCGGCGACGCGATCCACAGCAAGAAGCCCGGCACGGTGGCCAGGACGCTCAAGGCGCCGGTCAGGAAGCGCCCCGCGCCCAAGCGCTCGGACTTCAAGCCGCAGATTCCCACCGTCCCCGAGGTGAAGGCGGCCCCCGCCGCGCCCGAGCCCAAGGCCCCGCAGGTCTCCGCGCCGCTCGCCGAGTCGTTCACGGTCCCCAAGGGCCCGACGGCCCGGCCGTACATGACGGTGGCCGCCATCGTGGACCGGCAGACCGAGGCGCTGCTGCGGTATGAGTGGCGGCTGGTGACCAACTTCGGTCCCGACAACTGGGAGGCCATGCTCGACCAGCAGCAGCCGCACGTGCTGTTCGTCGAGTCCGTACGGCCCGGCCCCCGGCAGGGCAACGGCGGGCGCTGGCTGGAGGCACTGGCCGGCGAGACGCGTGCGGTGCGCGACCTGGTGGCGGCCTGTCGCAAGCGGGGAATCAAGACGGTCTTCTGGCACTCGGGCGGCGCGGTGTCGCGGGCGTTCCCGGCGGCCGAGCACTTCGA
This sequence comes from Microbispora rosea, assembly GCF_900156315.1. Lineage (GTDB taxonomy): Bacteria > Actinomycetota > Actinomycetes > Streptosporangiales > Streptosporangiaceae > Microbispora > Microbispora rosea. The sequence goes on from NZ_FTNI01000008.1 coordinate 50,920, forward strand.
ATACGTGCTGGCCACCACCGAGGCCCGCGCCCGCGAGTGGCGCTCCGCGCTGCGCCACGAGCGGGTCGGCGTGCTCCCGCTCGCGATCCAGCCCCGGGTGCACAACCCCATCCCCGCCGAGGGCGGCAGGACCGGGGAGATCGTCACCCTCGGCACGGTCAACCCGCCGGCCGGCGGTGCGGACTGGCAGCCGCTGGCCGGGCAGGGCGACGACCCGACGTCGTACGACGACGTGCTGACGGCCTACCGGCGGCCGGCCCTGCTGATCGCGGGCGCCGACGCCGAGCCGAGGGTGATAGGGGAGGTCGCGGCCTGCGGCACCCCGGTGCTCCAGGTGCGGGCCGGGGCCAAGGGCGAGGAGGTCCTCGCGGCGGCCGAGATTCTCATGGCCGACGCGGGACGGCTGGCCAGGGAGGCCCACCTCGCCTGGCGGGCCCGCGGCAGCGTCACCCCGCTGCTCGACCCGATCCTCGACACCCTCGGCGTGCCGAGCGTACGGAACAGCGGCGTGATCACGGCGATCACCGCCGTCTCCGAACCGGCGGAGCTGGACCGCCTGCTCGCCCAGATCACCCGTCAGATCACACGACCTGGGCAGATCGTGATCGTCGCAGACGGCCTGGACGCGGGCCTGGTGGACAAGACGGTCCGTCAGTCGTGCCCGGACCTCGACGTCGTGGTCCGGGCCACGGGGGAGCCGGTCACCCGGGGGGCCGCCCTTGACCGCGCGGTCCGGCTCGCCGACGGCGACTACGTGGCCGTGCTCGACGCCAGGGACCTGTACGGCGAGCACTACCTGGCCGACCTCGTCCGCCACTTCGCCTCCACCGACGCCGAGGTGCTGGGGAAGGCGTCGTTCTACGCCCACCTGCCGGCGACCGGCGCGACCCTGCTGCGCCAGCCGGAGGCCGAGCACCGGTTCCTCCCCGAGGTGGCCGGGGGCACCGTCCTGGCCCGCCGCCAGGTCCTCACCGAGCTCGGCTTCGCCGACGTCTCGGAGGAGTGGGGCGAGGTCCTGATGCGGCAGTGCCGTACGGACGGGGTGCGGGTCTACTCGGCCGACCGCTACTCCTACGTCTGCGTTCGCGACTCGGCCGAGGGCTCACTGCTCGGCGCTGCGCGTATGGAGGGATACATCCCAGCCGAGCCCCTCGCCCTGCTCTAGACCACCCCCCACCCCACCCCTCGTGATCTTGTAGTTTGTCGCATGGATGGGCCGTCACCTGCGCCGATCCCTTTGGTGATCATGCAAGTGCGCGCCGATATGCTTCGTGACCTGGCGTTATCACCGCCGTGATCTTGCAATTGCAAGATCACGGTTCGTGTTTCCCCTGCTGAGCCCTTTGGTTGTGCCAATTCTGCAAGATCGTTAAAGGCGAAGGCCCAGCTCGGCGGGGATGCGTGCGACAAACTACAAGATCACGGCGGTGAGGGGGTGTGGGGTGATCATGGAGGCGTTGTGTGGCGTCCTTGGCGAGCCGCCGGTGCCGCAGGGGTCCTGGGAGCGGGACGCGTGGTTCGTCTCCACGGTGGCGCTGCGGGGAACGGCGGAGGCTGCGGGTGCGACGCCTCGGGCAACGGCGGAGGCTCCGGCCGAGGTGGCGGAGCGGCTCGCGGCACGGCTGCGCGCGGTGCCCGGGATCCGGCGGGTGGACGTCCGGCCCAACGGCTTCCTCGTCATCGGCCTCGCCACCCCCGGAGAGATCGTCGAGGACGTGCTGGCCGCCCCGGTCGCCGTGCCCCCGCCGCCGGGGGCCTCCGCGGCGCCGTGGCCGGACTTCCCGCGCACCTGGGACAACCCCGGTTTCGCCGTGCGCTACGCGTACGTGCGGGCGGGAGCCGTACGGCGGTGGGCGCGCGACCTGGGCGTGCGGACCGGCGCGGCGGTGCGGCCCGAGCTGCTCGACGGCCCGTTCGACCGGGCCGTGCTGCGGGTGCTGGCCGAGCTGCCGAGCAGGAGGGAGAGCCGCGATCCGGGATGGGCGGCATACCTCGAACGCCTGGCCGAGGCCTACCACACCGCCGTCGAGCGCGCGGCCCCGATCCCCAGGGGCGACGAGCCGCCGTCGGAGCTCCACGCGGCCCGGGTGCGGATGGGGGAGGCGGTGCGCCGGGTGCTCGGCGAGGGGCTGGTGGAGCTCGGTGTCGCCCCACCCGGCAAAATCTGAACAAAACCGGTGATTGGCTGAAAGTGCTGTCGCCGATGACCTGCAGATCTGAATATCTTCCGTCGGGGTCGTCTCGCAGGGTGAACAGCGGGCGCGAGTGAATCGCAGGGTCGGCTAGCCTCGTTCGGGTGAGTCGATTCGCCCACCCTGCCGGCGACCTGCACGCCGCTTCATCGATCGTCGCCGTGACCGCCGGACTGCCCGAGGAGCGTCCGCAGCAGCACGTGCCGGCCGACCTCAACGCGCTCGAACCGGCCATCTGGCCGCGAACGTCCGGCCGGGCCGACGGCGCCGTCACCATCGGCGGAATCGACGTGCGCGACCTGGCGAAGGAGTTCGGCACGCCTCTGTACGTCATCGACGAGGAGGACTTCCGCTCACGCTGCCGCGAGTACCGATCCGCCTTCCACGACGGCGAGGTCCACTACGCCGCCAAGGCGTTCCTGTGCCGCGAGGTCGCCCGCTGGATCGACCAGGAGGGCCTCGGCCTCGACGTGTGCAGCGCCGGCGAGCTCGCCGTCGCGCTCAGCGTGAACTTCCCGCCCGAGCGGATCACGATGCACGGCAACAACAAGTCGCTCGCCGAGCTGGAGAAGGCCGTCCAGGTCGGCGTGGGCCACATCGTGGTCGACTCGTACGAGGAGATCGCCCGCCTCGGCTTCCTCGCGGACAAACACGGCGTGCGGCCGAAGGTGATGATCCGGGTGACCGTGGGCGTCGAGGCGCACACCCACGAGTTCATCGCGACCGCCCACGACGACCAGAAGTTCGGCCTGTCGCTGAGCAGCGGCGCCGCCGCCGAGGCGGTGCGGCGCATCCTCGCGCTGCCGCAGCTCGAACTGGTCGGCCTGCACTCGCACATCGGGTCGCAGATCACCGACACCGGCGGTTTCGAGGTCGCGGCCCGCCGCCTGGCGAGGCTGCTGGTGGAGATCAAGGAGGAGCACGACGTCGTGCTCCCGGAGCTGGACCTCGGCGGCGGATACGGCATTCCGTACGTGGTGGGCGACGAGTCCCTGGACGTCAAGGTCATCGCGGACGGCCTGCGGGAGATCGTCACGAAGGTGTGCGAATCGGCAGGGCTGCCCGTGCCCCGGCTCACGGTCGAGCCGGGCCGGTCGATCGCCGGAGTGTCCGGCGTCACCCTCTACGAGGCCGGTACGGTCAAGGACGTGGAGGGCCTGCGCACGTACGTGAGCGTCGACGGCGGCATGAGCGACAACATCCGCACCGCCCTCTACGGCGCCGAGTACACGGCCGTGCTCGCCTCCCGCGTGAGCCAGGCGGCGCCGATGCTGTCGCGCCTGGTCGGCAAGCACTGTGAGAGCGGCGACATGGTCGTGCGCGACCTGTACCTGCCGGGCGACCTGGCCCCCGGCGACCTGATCGCCGTCGCCGGCACCGGAGCCTACTGCCGGTCGCTGGCCAACAACTACAACTATCTGCCCAAGCCCGCCGTCGTCGCGGTGTCCAACGGCCAGGCGCGGGTCATCATCCGCAGAGAGACCGAGGACGACCTGCTCAGGGGGCAGCTGTGACCGGCCGCTCCGGGCAGTCTGGCGGCGAAGCGAGGAGGCATCGTGAGTAAGGCCAAACCGGCGCTCAGGGTCGCGCTGCTGGGCTGCGGCGTCGTCGGGTCGCAGGTCGTGCGTCTGCTCCGCGAGCAGGCCGACGACCTGGCCGCCCGCGTCGGGGCCCCACTGGAGCTGGCCGGCGTCGCCGTGCGCAGGCTGGGGCGCAAGCGGGACGCCGACGTGGACCCCGCCCTGCTCACGACCGACGCGGAGGCCCTGGTCACCCGCGACGACGTGGACATCGTCGTCGAGGTGATCGGCGGCATCGAACCGGCCAGGTCGCTGATCCTCGCCGCCATGGCGCACGGCAAGTCCGTGGTGAGCGCCAACAAGGCGCTGCTGGCCGAGGACGGCGCGACGATCCACCGGGCCGCCCGCGAGAACGGCGCCGACCTGTACTTCGAGGCGAGCGTCGCCGGGGCGATCCCGCTGCTGCGCCCGCTGCGCGAGTCGCTGGCCGGCGATCGGGTGCGCCGCGTGCTGGGCATCGTCAACGGCACCACCAACTACATCCTCGACAAGATGGACTCCACCGGCGCCTCGTTCAACGACGCCCTGGAGGAGGCCCAAGCGCTCGGGTACGCCGAGGCCGACCCCACGGCCGACGTCGAGGGCTTCGACGCCGCCGCCAAGGCGGCGATCCTGGCCGGCATCGCCTTCCACAGCCGGGTGACGGCCGCCGACGTGCACCGCGAGGGCATCACGGAGATCACCGCGGCCGACGTCGCCTCGGCCAAGGGCATGGGGTACGTCATCAAGCTGCTGGCCATCTGCGCCCGCTCCGACGACGGCAGGTCGGTCGGCGTCCGGGTGCACCCCGCCATGATTCCGAGGTCGCACCCCCTGGCCGGGGTGCGCGAGGCGTACAACGCCGTCTTCGTGGAGGCCGAGTCGGCCGGGCGGCTCATGTTCTACGGCGCGGGCGCGGGCGGCGCGCCGACCGCCAGCGCCGTGCTGGGCGACATCGTCGCCGTGGCACGCAACCGCATCGCCGGCACCCGCGGGCCTGAGGAGTCGACGTACGCCGACCTCAAGGTCCACCCGATGGGCGACAGCGTCACCCGCTACCACGTGTCGCTGGACGTCGCGGACAAGCCCGGTGTGCTCGCGCGGGTGGCCGAGATCTTCGCGAGCCACGACGTGTCGATCCAGACGGTGCGGCAGGAGGGGCGCGGCGACGACGCCCAGCTCGTGCTGGTGACCCACCGGGCCAGCGACGCCGCCCTGTCGGGCACGATAAAGGACCTGCGCGACCTGAACATCGTCCGCGCGGTCGCGAGCGTCATGCGGGTCGAGGGCGACGACACACCCTGACGCCGAGGGCACTCTGCCTGCGGGGACTCACGGGTGCTCCACCCGGGAGTCCCCGCAGCCGTGCCGGCCGGGCTAAAGGGCGATCTTCGCGATCTGGTCGACGTAGTTCTCGGCGAGCCAGACGTTGTCGTCGGGCCCGCTGGTGATGTCGAAGGGCCCGGCGAGACTGGTCGGCATGTTGTACTCGATGATGATTCCCGAGGTGGTGACGCTGGCCGCCGCGTTGCCGAGTTGCTCGGACACCCACAGCCTGCCGTCCGAGCCGCTGGTGATGCCCCAGGGGAAGGCGTTGGGGTCGTCCAGCGAATACTCGGTGAAGGCGCCGTCCGTGGTGACGGTGCCGACCTTCCCGTTGGCGTCGGCGTACCACAGGTTGCCGTCCGGCCCGGTCGTGATCCCTATGGGTATCGCCCCCGTGGAGGGGATGGCGAACTCGGTGATGTCCCCGTCCGGAGTGATCTGCCCGATCGTGCCGGTGAATGACTCGGTGAACCACAGGTTGCCGTCGGGACCGGCCGTGATCCGCATCGGGTAGGCGTCGGCGGTCGGCAGGGCGTACTCGGTGATGGTTCCCGAGGTGGTGATCCGGCCGATCTTGTTGCCCATGGTTTCCACGAACCACAGGGCGCCGTCGGGACCGGCGGTGATGCCCCAGGGGTAGGACCCCGCGGTGGGCAGGGCGTACTCCGTGATGACGCCGGACGTGGTGATCCGCCCGATCTTGTCGCCGGTCGCCTCGGTGAACCACAGCGCGCCGTCCGGCCCGGTGGTGATGTGCCCCGGCTCGGGGTCGGTGGTCGGCACGGCATATTCGGTGAAGTCGCCGTCGGTGGTGACGCGTCCGATGTTGCCGGCGTAGTTCTCGGTGAACCACAGGGCGCCGTCGGGACCGGAGGTGATGCCCACTGGTCCTGACGTGTGGGTCGGGGTGTCCATCTCCGAGACCGTGGGGAACCGCGCCGCGTCGCCGGAGCCGTACGGCCGGCCGAGCGGGCGCGGCCGGTGGACGGGACACCGGATGTGCCGGTGCTCCGGCATCCGCTTCAGCTTCTGGCAGATCCGCACCCATGGCGGCGGCGGTTTCGGACGCTCGCCCGGCCCGGCGGCGCCGGCGGGCAGGCCGGTGAACAGGGGCGCGGCCGTCGCCAGGGCCAGCGCCATCGCCGCGAGTGGGCGGCGGAGGTGTCGTGAGAAGCGGGGCATGGCATCCCTTCGGCTGAGGAGCGACATGAGACGCCGGATCGGAAGCCGCGGCCCCGGCCCGGCGGGCCTCACTATCGCCGACCTGTCCGACCGGCGGCCGATCCGCCGTGTCCGTGGCGGGTAACGAGACCCTCAACTCCTGTACGAGCGGAGACGGTCAGGCGACCGAGTGGGTGATGGTCCCGGTGTAGACGCCGGCGGCGGTGTTGGAGGGAATGGTGATGACCACGGTGGGCTGCCAGCTCGTCGACATCGGCACCGCCTGCTTGCGCCCGCTGAACGCGACGACGGGCGAGGTGAGCGCCACTCGGCCGGCCGCGGTGGCCTGACCGGGGTTGCGGGTGCCCGGGCCGGACGACGCGGTGACCGGTCCCGACCAGTAGGCGACGTTCGCGGTCGTGATCGTCTGCGTGGGGGTGCCGCTGCCGGTGGTGAAGTTCGTGGCGGACACGGTCGCCGTCCAGGGAGGCACTCCACCCCGGGAGTCGGCGACCGTCACCGTGCCCATCGAGGCGCTGAGCGTGCCGCCGCGGGCGCCGCTGCCCAGGTTCACCGATCCGGGCACGGTGATCGTCAGCGGATCGGCCCGCAGCGGGACCATCCGCCCCGCCTCGGTCCTGTACTCCCGGGCCTCGCCGACCAGCGCCGTCCCGGCTCCCGCGGGGCGTAGGGAGGCGGGCAGCACGGCCGGCGGAGCGATCGACGTGGCCAGCGCCGCCGTCACGATCGCACCGACCTGCCGCATGTGCTGCCTTCCTCGTCACCGTGCCGTCGTTCCGCCGCCACGCCGCCGATCTCGCCCGTGAACGACGCACGGCAGGCTAGGGCACCGGGCGGGCGCCCGGCCGTCGCCACGCCGGAGCCAGCCGTAACCGTGGACAACGGGCCGCGCGTCTCCGCCGGTCATCATCTGATCACAAAGGGTTTCCAGACGCCGGCGGAAGAACCGTGTCGCACGCCTCGGACCAGCCAGGATGTCACCGACCGCGGCCCATACGGGGCACCGCACGGATGGAGGGAATCGGCAGATGGGCAAGAGGAGTGTCGCCGCGCCGTCGGCGGCTGTCGCAGGACTGGCGCTGGTCGCGGCAGTCACGGTCGCGTCCACGGCGTCGCCCGCCGGAGCGGCCTCCTGTCCGGCCTCCACGACCTGCCCCACGACCGTCACCTTCACCGTCACCGATCCGGGCGGGCTGACGACCACCGTTCCCGACGGTCCTGTCAGCGTCGGCAGCGGCGTGCCATCGGGCCAGATCAGCGGCCAGCTCGGGCCGATCGCGGTGAGCGACCAGCGTGCCGCGCTCACCGCGACGTGGGCGGCCACGGTGTCGGCCACCGCCTTCACCACCGGCGGCGGCACTCCGGCGGAGACCGTCCCCAACACCGCGGTCCTCTACTGGTCCGGCCCGGCGACGGCCACCACCGGCACGGGCACGTTCGTGCCGGGGCAGGCCGACGCGGCGGCCGCCCAGTCGCTCGACGAGACGCGCACCGCGTTCAGCAAGACGAACGGCTCCGGCGTCAACACCGCCGAGTGGAACCCGACCGTCGTCGTCAACGTGCCCGCCCAGGCGGTGGCGGGCCTCTACACCGGCACGGTGAACCACTCCGTTGCCTGACCGCTCAGCCCGCAGGATCGTCGCCGCCACCCTGCTCGCGATCGTGTCGTACGCCGCGGCCGTCGCACCGGCGGCGGCCGATGATGAGGCACGCCGACAGGGGCGGTTCGGCATCCGGCTGCTGGAGATTCCGGAGAACCGGCTGGACGACCCCCGCTCGCACGCGTTCATCGTCGACCACGTGAATCCCGGCACCACCTTCACCCGGCGTCTCGAGGTCTTCAGCACCTCGTCGCGACGGCAGCACGTGAACGTGTACGCCGCCGCGGCCCGGGTCGGCGACGCGGGCTTCACGTTCGCCCCCGCGCATACCGGCAACGAGCTGACCTCCTGGATCACACTCGACCGGACGGCGGTGGACCTGCCGCCGCACGGTCACGCCCCGGTGACGGCCACCGTCGCGGTGCCGCCCACGGCTTCCAAGGGCGAGCGGTACGCCGTCATCTGGGCGGAGATCTCCTCGGCCTCGCCCGGCCCGTCGGGCAACGTCGCGCTCGTCAACCGGATCGGCGTCCGCACCTACCTGGACGTGGGCCCGGGCGGCGAACCGCCCACGAGGTTCCGGATCGGCGAGGTGACCGCCGCGCGCAGCGAAGACGGGCGGCCGCGGCTGGTGGCCGACGTCGGCAACGAGGGGGAGCGCGCCGTCGACCTGGAGGGAGAGGTGCGGCTTTCGGAGGGGCCGAGCGCGCTCAGCGCCGGGCCGTTCCGGAGCGCGGGCGTCACCACCCTGGCTCCCGGCGGACACGGTCAGGTGACCGTGCTACTGGGCGGGGACCTGCCCGCCGGGCCCTGGAGGTTCCGGTTCACCCTGCGCAGCGGCCGCGTCAGCCATACGGCCACCGGGACGATCACCTTTCCCGCGGCCGGGCAACAGGCGGAGGCGAAGGGTGATCCCAGCGTGCCGGTCCTCGCCGCCTGCGCCGCCGCGGCCGTCGCGGCCGTGGTCCTGTTGATCGTGAACCTGCGCCGGTTCCGCCGTCGGCCCCTGGACCGCGAAGCCGCCTGACCTGCCTGACCTGCCCGGCCTGCCCGGCCTGGCGAAGGCGCCCGATCGGCCCTTCGACGCGGCGTCGGCGTGAATCGGCGTGAATCGGCGAGGGGCGGGTCAGCGCTCCGCCAGAGCTCTGCGGACCGCGTCGAGGGCCTCCTCCTCGGAGGCCCCGAGGTGCCGCACCGCGCCGGCGAACTCCTCGGCTGCCTCGCGCAGGCGCAGCCGGCCGCCCTCGGCCGCGAGGTCGGTGATCGTCGCCGCGCGGCCCCGGCGCAGCTCGACCAGGCCCTCGTCGCGCAGTTGCTGGTAGCCGCGCAGCACGGTGTGCAGGTTGATGCCGAGTGCGGCGGCGACGGCCCGCGCCGACGGCAGTTTGTCCCCGGGAACCGCCGCGCCCCTGGCCACCGCCGCGCGCACCGAGGCAGCCACCTGGTCGGCCAGGGGCTGAGCGGAGGACGGATCGACGACGATCAGCACCCGGCGGCTCCCCGGGCACGGGTCAGTGACGCGTTCACCAGCGCGGCGGCCGTCTCGGCGTCCCGGGTCGAGTACAGGAACTCCCGCCCGTCGGTGAGCCGCAGCGCCAGCACCGGACCACGGCCGCTCACGTATCCCCACCCCCTGCTGCCGCCGATCATGCCGAGCCCCCGGCCGGACGCCTCCGGCCGCACCGACGCGAAGAGCACCGTGTCGTAGGGCACGACCCGCCGCACGCCGCCGAGCCCCGGCAGGCTGACCTCGACGCCGCTGCCGTCGATGCGGAGCCGGGTGCGCGCCGAGAGGATCGCGACGAGCCCCATCAGCGCCATCAGCGTCGCCCCCTGCCAGGAGCGGGAGAGGTTGAAGAGCCCGAACCAGCCGAAGGCGAGCATCGCCGCCCCCTGCAGGAACGAGCGCGGATACCAGGCGGACACGGCGTAGACGGCCCGCTGGGCGGGCGCGAGCGGCAGCACAGGCACTCCGGGGGGCGGTGCGGTGCGCGCGCCGGGGGCGGGCGGCAGGGGACCTGCCAGCCACCAGCCCGAGACGCCCCCGAGAAGGGTGAGGGCGATTTCGGCCGGAACCTGCCACGCCGGCGCGGCCGTGGGCTCGGGGGAGTCGATCAGCGCGGTCACCCCGATACCGCTCTCCGCCGCCATCGAGACGCTCACGGCGACGGAACACGCGACCAGCCAGCGCTGCAAGCCCGGCCAGCGCCAATAGTGCGTGAACACGGCGAGGAACACCACCTCGAAGGCTCCTGCGGAGAGGGCGGCCGACCTCAGCCACCCACCCCATCCAGGCGCGTACCGCGGCTCCCCACCCCAGACGTAGGCCCGGCCGGGCAGCCGGTCCCGGAAGACGGCGAAGAGCAGCAGGAGAAAGAGGAGGGCGAGAAGCGGTGGCAGGACGGTCAGGACCAGCCGGCGCGGCCGGCCGGGTCGCCCGGCGTCGTGCTGGGGGGAGTCGTACACGAGCCACCTCCCGAACTGTTTGCATGTGACTATAACAAGCAAACAGTTCCGTGAGGAGTCCCCGCGGAGATCTCGTACGGTGGAGCCCGGCATGTCCGGAACGGATGGCTTCGGAACACCGGCGGGCAACGACTCGATCGGGTAACGGCCCGCCGATCCGCGCGGCCGTGCGTGTTCGATGTCCTTGAAGTCGCCGAAATGATCAGTTCTGTGGGGGGAAGCGTGGTTGCGGGCGAGGCGGTCCGGACGTCCGGCCGGAGGACGGAGGCGGAAGCGAAGGACTGGCCCCGCTGGACCCCGCTGCTCGCGGGCCTGCTGACCACCTGTGTCGCGATCTCCGGCACCACGGCGTCGCTGTCGGCCGACGAGGTGGCGACCTACAGCGCCGCGGTGGCCCGGCCGCTGAGCGGGCTGTGGGGGCTCGTCCAGCAGATCGACGGCCACTTCCTGCCCTATTACCTGCTCATCCATGTCTGGTCGTGGCTGGGGGAGGCCGAGTGGTGGCTGCGCCTGCCCTCGGCCCTCGCGGCCGGCGTGGCGGCGGGTTTCCTGGCCGACCTCGGCCGCCGGCTGGCCGGTCCCCGGGCGGGCGTGCTGGCCGCGGCGCTGTTCGCCGTACTGCCGTCGGTGTCCTATCACGGCGCGAACGCCCGGCCGTACGCGTTCGCGGCGGCGGCGGCCGTGATCTCCGCCTGGACGCTGCACCGGGTGGCCGAGTCGCCCACGAACACCCGGATCCGCTGGTATGCGGCGTCGGTGGCGCTGCTCGGTTGCACGCACCTGTTCTCGGTCCTGGTGCTCCCGGCCCAGTTCCTGGCCGCTTTGCTCGTCCTGCCCCGCCGTACGTTCCTGACCAGGATCGTCCCCGCGACGGCGGTGGGGTGCGTCCCCCTCGCGGTCCTCGCTCTGGTGGGCTGGGGCGAGCGCCACGCGATCAGCTGGATCCAGCCGCACGGGCCCGACGTGCTGCTGAAGTTCCCCAAGCACGCGGCGGGCTCCGACCTCGCGGGGCCGCCGCTGTTCGCTCTCGCCGTCGTGGGTGTGGTGATCCTGCTGCGCAGGTCGGTCCCGTGGGGCGTCCTCGCCGGCGGCTGGCTCGTCCTCCCGCCCGTGCTGCTGCTCGCGATCGACGCGCTGGTGACCCCGGCCTACGTGGACCGTTACGTGTTCGTCGCGGCGCCCGCCCTGGCCCTGGCGGGAGGCGTGGCCCTGGCCTCGGTCCGCCTGGCCCCCGTTCCCTTCGCGCTGGTCGGCGTGCCCGTCGTCCTGGCGGTCGCGCTGCTGGGGCTGCCCGCGCAGGCCGACTATCGGCAGCGCAACGGCCACTACGACGACTTCCCCGGCGCGCTCGGCGTGATCCGGGCGCGGGAGCGCCCCGGCGACGCCATCGTGTACGGCCAGAGCCGGCTGCGCACCGGCTTCGTCTACTACGGCCGGGAGGACCTGCCCGAGGACGTGCTCCTCAGGGGGCAGGGCCCCGCCTTCGAGTACGCGGAGCGGGACGACCTCGCCGAGGCCCTGGCCGGGCACCGCAGGGTCTGGGTGGTCTGGCGGGGGACGAAGCAGGCCGGGCTGACGGGGAAGAAGATCCCCAGGGTGGCCTCCGTGCGCGCGGCCGGATATCGTCTCTCCACGGCCTGGCATTCCGCGGAGCTGCCGGGCCTGACCGTCGCACTGTTCGAGCGCGCCCGCAGCAAGAATGGCAAGAGCTGAGGGTTGTGGACCGTTTCATTACGGTTGGACATCACGTGCAAGAGTAATTGGCAAGTGTGAGTAAAGTTGCTCCCCATGCGACTTACGGTGAAGAGACTTCTTCCGGCCTGTCTCCTAACCGCGGCGTCGATCGCGGGACTCCAGCACCCGGCCGCGGCGGCCGGTTCAGCCGCCCCCGCGCTTGCGAAACAACGGGCGGCCGGGGTGCCGACCGTGGTCCTCACCTTCGACGACGGGACGGCCGACCACCTCGCCGTCGCCAGAATGCTGAGCAGGCGCGGCCTCAAGGGCACCTTCTACGTCAACAGCGGCCGCCTCGGCAAGCGCGGCTACCTGAGCGTGGCCGCGCTGCGCGCCATCGCGAAGGAAGGCCACGAGATCGGCGGCCACACCCTCCACCATCCGCATCTGCCGGAGATGTTCGACGCCGCGCAGCAGACGGAGATCTGCGACGACAGGCGGGCGCTGCTGAAGATGGGCTTCGCCGTGCGCTCGTTCGCCTATCCGTTCGGCGCCCTGGACGAGTCGGGCAAGCGGATCACGATGGGCTGCGGCTACAACAGCGCGCGCGACATCAACGGCCTGTACCGGCCGGACAGCTGCCAGGCATGCCCGGTCACCGAGACGATCCCGCCCGCGGACCTCGCGGCCGTACGCGCCACGAGCCAGACCCGCCTGCCGCGTACGGCCCGCACGCTGCGCGAGTTCGTCACCCGCGCCCAGCAGGAGAGCGACCCCGGCGTGGTGACCTTCGTCTTCCACGAGATCAAGAACGCGCCGCGGGACCAGTACGCGACGGTTCCCAAGGAGTTCGCCGCCTTCATCGACTGGGTGGCCCAGCAGCGGAAAGCCAAGAAGATCGTCGTGAGGACGCTGGGCGACGTGGTCGGCGGGAGCGTGTCGCCCGTCCCGTGATCCCGCCTGTCGTGCCGAATCACAGCGAGTGGTCAGGTTGACCGCGACGGTCACAGGAATTCACAAGGTTCGGCTGATAAAAGTTCACCAGCTGTAAAACGGACCCGCGGGAGGGACACCGTGACGGTGACGACCGGCATGTGCTCGCCGTACGGCTTCACGCGCAGCCCGGCCGAGGAGACCGCGACGCTGTCCTGGAGCGACGGCCGGTGGGAGGTGGGAGGCCGCCCGTTGGCCGTCCCCCCGCAGGCCGCGGACGTCGCCGCGCTCCGGCCGTTGCGCGGGCTCGTGCTGGAGTGGCCGGAGCGGCCCGTCGCCGAGGCGCTGGACGTGGTCGCCGGCCTGGCCGCCGCGGGGGTGCCGCTCACCTGCCAGGACCCGCCGGGGTGGGTGCGTGATGCCGATCCCGCGCTCGCCGCCCTGATCGCGGCCTGGACCCCCGAGGCCGACGACGGCAGGCCCGATTCGGTCGCCGACCTGCGCAGGGAAGAGCACAGCGTCCGCCTGCGCAGGCACGCGCTGCGGTCCGGGGGCGTCGGCACCGGCCTCGCCCCGGTGACCGTCGTCATGGCCACGCGACGGCCCCACTACGTCGGCCACGCGCTGCGTCAGCTCGCCCGCCAGCGCGGCGTCGGCCTGGAGGCGATCGTCGCCCTGCACGGGTTCCCGGCCGCTCGGATACGCGAGGCGGTCGCGGAGTTCCCCCATCCGATAACGGTCGTCGAGGCCGACCCGGACGCGCCGCTCGGGGCCGTGCTCAACACGGCGGCGGCACGGGCGTCCACCGGCATCATCGCCAAATGGGACGACGACGACTGGTACGGCCCCGAGCACCTGGCCGACCTGCTGCTGGCCATGGCCTATTCCGGGGCGGAGCTGGTCGGGACCGCGCCGGAGTTCTTCTACCTCCAGCCCCTCCACGCGACGATCCGCCGCGTCGACTACAGCAGTGAGGTGTGGGCCGACCACGTGGCGGGCGGCACGATCCTGCTCGGCCGCGAGATCTTCGAGCAGGCCGGTGGCTTCGGGCCGCTGGGCCGCGGGGAGGACGCGCACCTCCTGCGGGCGGTCGAGGCGGCCGGCGGCCGCGTCTACCGCACCCACGGTCTGGGCTACGTACTTCGGCGATCGGTCGGCGCCGACCACACCTGGAACCTTCCTCTTGCCCACTTCCTGCGAGTCGCCGCGAACCAGTGGCGCGGCTTTCGCCCGAGTGTGATGTTGGAAGCACCATGACGCCACGTATCAGGGGAAACGACTACACCGTCCTCCGGCCGCCCGCCCTCGGTTCCTCGTGGACGCCCCGCCTGCGGGTCAGCGTGGTGATCCCCGCCTACGCCGATCAGGTCAAACTCGATCTCACGCTCGCCGGGCTGGCCAGGCAGACGTACCCGGCCGACCTGCTCGAAGTGATCGTGGTCGACAACGGCAGCGAGCCGCCGCTGCGCCTTCCGGAGATCCGGCCCCGCGACACGCGGCTGCTGGTCTGCGCGGCGCCGGGCCGGGCCCGGGCCCGCAACACCGGTCTGGCCGCCGCGACGGGCGACGTCATCCACTGGATGGACTCCGACGTCGTCCCCGAACCGGAGGAGGTGGAGGCGCACATGCGCTGGCACCACCTCGCGCCCTATCTGTCGGTCACCTCCTACCTGCGCTTCACCACCGTCCCACTGCCCGGCCCCGTGGACGTCGCGCGGACGGACGACCTGGCGAAGCTCTTCGAGCCGGCCGAGCCGCACGCCTGGATCGAGGACCTGGTGCAGCGGTCGGACGGGCTGGTCCACTCGCCGCGGCCGTTCAGCATCCACATCGGCGGCGCGTCGTCGGTCTCCGCCCGGCTGTTCGAGCGGGCCGGGCCGATGGACCCGGAGATGATCCTCGGCCAGGACACCGAGATGGGCTACCGGCTCGCGCAGGCGGGCGCGGTCTTCATCCCCGACCCGGAGGCCAGGGCCTACCACCTCGGCCCGTCGATGCGCATGCGCGACAGCGCGCCGATCAGCCGGGTCAGCCACGCCCTGGTCACCGACCGGGTGCCCGGTTATCGCTGGCTGCGCACCCATCCCTCCCGCCAGTGGAAGGTCCCGCAGGTGGAGGTCCTCGTGGACGCCACCGCCGGGTCGTACGACGACGTCAGGGCCACCGTGGACGGCGTGCTGGCCGGCACGGTGACCGACCTCGCCGTGGTACTCACCGGCCCGTGGGACGAGCTCGAGCCCGAGCAGCGCGCGCCGCTCAAGGACCCGCGCCTCGATCTCGTGCTGCTGCGGGCCCACTACACCCACGAGGGCCGGGTGCGGCTGGCGACCACGGTGTCCGACACCCAGTCGCCGTACCGCCTGCGCATGCCGCCCGGCTGGGTGCCCGAGGAGGACGGCCTCGGCCGGCTGCTCGACGTGCTGCGCGGCCGGGAACGCGGACTGGTGAGCGTGCTCCTGGCCGAGGACCCCGAAGGCGTCACCGTCGCCCGCCTGGAGCGCACCGAGGCGTTCTCCCGCGCGGCCCTCGTCGCCGAGGAGGGCGAGGACCTCGACGACGCCGTTGACGAGATGTTCGGCGTCTACTGGGTCGACGGCGAGACCTTCGGCTTCCGGACGGCCGCGGAGGCCCCGGCCCATGTGAGCGCGCGCGCCGCCTATCGCGCACGGGCGCAGGCGCAGGCCGAGGTCGAGCGGCTGACCAAGGAGGTCGAGCGGCTGCGGGGACAGGTGACGAATTGGCGCGGCGAGGCGGCGCGGTGGCGCCAGTCCGCCGTCGAGTTCCGCCGGGAGATCGGCACCCTGAGGCGGCAGGTCTCGGCGCTGCGCGGGCAGGTCGCGGCGCTGAACCGCGCCCGGGGCCTGCGTGGCATCGCCCGGGGTCTCCGCCGGCCCTTCACGTTCAAGAAGACCTGACCGCCCGGCCCGGCCATCGGACGGGTCAGGAGCGGCGGAACAGACCGCGGCGGCGCTGGGGCGCAGACTCCGGCTGCGGGGCGTGAGCCGCCGCCGGTTTCGCGGCCGCCTGCGGCGTCTCCTGCGGCGTCTCCTTGGGCGTGGCCTGCGATGCGGCGGGCGCGGCCGGTTTCGCCGCGGTCGTGGGAAGCTTTTCGAACTCGCTCGCCGCGGCGTGCCGCACCCCGTGGGTCTGGGCGATCACGTCGGCTAGGTCCTCGCCCGGCGCGGCGAGCCGGCGGGCGCGCGCGACGGCCTCGGTCCGCTCCAGGACGGCCGTGCCCTCGCCGGGCAGGTCCAGCGCCAGCAGGCCGATGCGCTCCTCCAGCATCGCCTTGACCGCCCGCTCCAGCAGCGCCGGAGCCGGAGGGGCGTCGACGGGCGCGGTGCAGCGGAAGGGGACGGGCGCGGCGGTCGGCGCCGCCCGTTCCGCGAACCGGACCCGCGCGTCGTGCCCGAACGCCGCCCTGACCAGGGCGAGATCGAACGCTTCGGTCCCCGGCGCCCACCTGCGTCCGCCTTCGAGCGACGACCAGGGGCCGGTCAGCGTCACCACGACGTCGGTGAGCGTGCCGCGCAGCACCGCGTCGACAGCGGCGACGATCCGCCGCTCGTCCGCCCCGGTCACGTCGAAGACGACCTCGACGTACGGCACGAGCCAGCGCCGGCCGGGTTCCTTGCGCAGATCACGGCGGAGTGGGACCCGGTGTGCCAGATGGGCCTCGACGAGCCGGACGATCGACTTGCCGTGCTCACCGCGCTGGGCCGGCAGGCCGAGATGCACGGCGCGGGCCGCCATGTCGGGGACGAACACCGCCCCCGCCTGGGCGAGCCGGTAGGCGAACTCGGTGTCCTGGCCGCGTACCACCTCGGGATCGAAGCCCCGCACCTCGTCGAGCAGGGCCCGCCGCAGGGAGACCGTCGGACCGGTGCACACCTGGTAGGGGTTCTTGCTGGCCCGTAGGCCGTCGAGACGGCGGATGGTGTCCTCGGTCGAGCTGGACACCAGCGCCGACGGGTCGAACAGGTCCTCGGGTGAGCCGTACCGTACGGCCTCGTGCACCTGCGCCGGAGTGAGAGCGGGCTCCTCGGCGAACTTCTTGCCGCCGATGGTGACGAGGTAGTCGGTGAGGTGGTGCCAGCGGAACAGCGCCTCCAGGTGCTCCCGCGAGATCACCATGTCGGCGTCGAGGCGCTGCACGATCTCGCCCTCGGCCGCCGCGATGCCGGCGTTCATCGCGTGCCCCGCGCCCCATCCGCCGGGCGGGACGACCACGACGCGGGTGTTGTCGGGCCGCAGATCGGGCAGGCGCAGCGGAGGGTCGCTGCGGTCGTCCACCACGATCACCTCGGTGAGGTGCGCGGGATAGGTCTGCGCGGCCAGCGCGGCCAGCGTCAGGTCGAGGCGGTGCTGCCCGCCGTGCGCGGGAATGACGACACTCGCGCTGAGCGTGGGCGTCCAGCCGCCGAGGGGCGGCGGCGTGAGCGGAGAGTAGTCGTTGTGGCGAATTCTCGGCCGGGGCTCCACGCCTGTCAGGTGGGCCAATCCTCGTCCTTCACAGCGATGGTCAAAAGGTTGCTCCACCCTAGCGAAAGCGGCCGACGGTTCCCTAAGGTGACGCCCAATATGTCCATTTGGTGGACAACGGAGTCCGCACGTCAAACGGTTGGCCGTAGACTCGGTGACCGATACCCCTGGTAACACGCGTACGCGCGCGTGGGAGGAGCGATCAATGTTCAGGGCTTGGCGTGGCCTGATCGAGGAGTACCGCGACCGTCTGCCGGTCTCCACGACGACGCCCGTGGTGACCCTGCTCGAGGGCGGCACGCCGCTCGTCCCGGCCAGGCGGGTGTCCCAGATCACGGGCTGTGACGTCCACCTCAAGGTTGAGGGCCTCAACCCGACTGGCAGCTTCAAGGACCGCGGCATGACCGTGGCGATCAGCAAGGCCGTGGAGGAGGGCGCCCAGGCCGTCATCTGCGCGTCCACCGGCAACACCAGCGCCTCGGCCGCCGCCTACGCCGTACGGGCCGGGCTGACCTGCGCCGTCCTCGTGCCGCGCGGGAAGATCGCGATGGGCAAGCTCGCCCAGGCGCTGGTGCACGGCGCCAGGCTGCTCCAGGTCGAGGGCTCGTTCGACGACTGCCTGGAGATGACCAGGAAGCTCGCGGAGACCTACCCGATCGCGCTGGTGAACTCCGTCAACCCGCACCGCCTGCAGGGCCAGAAGACGGCGGCCTTCGAGATCGTCGACGCGCTCGGCGACGCGCCCGACGTCCACTGCATCCCGGTCGGCAACGCCGGCAACATCTCGGCCTACTGGATGGGCTACAAGGAGTACGCCGAGGACGGCGTGGCCACCAAGCGGCCGCGCATGCTGGGATTCCAGGCGAGCGGCGCGGCGCCGCTGGTCGGCGGAAGCCCCGTGACCCACCCGCAGACGATCGCCACGGCGATCAGGATCGGCAACCCGGCCTCGTGGCGGCTCGCCGAGTCCGCGCGCGACGAGTCCGGCGGCGACATCCAGGCCGTGACCGACCGCCAGATCGCCGCGGCGTACAAGCTGCTCGCGCAGGAGGAGGGCGTGTTCGTCGAGCTCGCCTCCGCCGCGAGCGTCGCCGGCCTGCTCCAGGCGCACGAGCAGGGCCTGCTCACGCCCGGGCAGCGGGTCGTGTGCACCGTGACCGGCAACGGCCTCAAGGATCCCGACTGGGCCATCTCCGGCGCCCCGGCGCCCGTGACGATCCCGATCGACGCCTACGCCGCCGCGGCCGCGCTCGGACTTGCCTGACCGGCCCTCTCATTTCCGCCCATTTAAGGGTTCAGGTGACGAATTGACGGACAGTCACGGCGTCGTCGTCCGCGTGCCGGCGACGAGCGCCAACCTCGGCCCCGGTTTCGACAGCCTCGGCCTCGCCCTCGATTTGTACGACGAGGTGGAGGCCGAGATCTCCGGCTCGCCCGGCGTGCGGATCGCCGTGGAGGGCCAGGGCGCCGGTGAGCTGGACGAGGACGAGGGCCACCTCATCGTCAGGACGATGCGTGCGACGTTCGACCGCATGGGGTTCGCCCAGCCGGACGGCGTCGCGCTGCGCTGCCGCAACCGCATTCCGCACGCGCGGGGGCTCGGCTCGTCGTCGGCGGCGATCTGCGCCGGCATCCTCGCGGCCCGCGCCCTCGCGCGCGGGCGGGGCGCGGGGGATCTGCCGGACGCCGAGGTGTTCGCGCTGGCCACGGAGCTGGAGGGGCATCCCGACAACGTGGCGCCGTGCCTGGCGGGCGGACTCACCATCGCCTGGACGGACCAGTCGGGGGTGGCGAGTATGGTGAAACTGAGTCCGCACGAGGACGTCCGGCCGGTGGTGTTGATCCCGGATTTCCGGTTGTCCACGGAGGAGGCTCGGGGGCTGCTGCCGAAGGACGTACCGCATTCAGACGCGGCGGCCAACGCGGGGCGGGCGGCTCTGCTCGTCGCGGCGCTCACGCAGAGACCGGAACCGGATCTCCTGCTCGCCGCCACCGAGGACCGCCTGCACCAGAGGTACCGCGAGCCCGCGATGCCCCGCACCGCTGAACTGGTGCGACGGCTCCGCGAGGCCGGGGTGCCCGCCGTCGTCTCGGGAGCCGGTCCGACGGTTCTCGCGTTGACGACACGGGACACCGAGGATTTGATCGCGCCAGAAGTGGGTAATGACTGGCACATCCAGCCAATGAACGTCGACCCGCTTGGTGCGTACGTTCGGTTTCCCGAGACACGCTGATGCTTCTTCGACCTTCAGGGAATAGCTGTGCGCGCTGGTGATGTTAGGCTGATAGCCGCACCAGGTGCCCCCGTGTTGGGTGCGTGCTTGTCATTCGCACATCGCTGCACTTCGCCTCGCGTCCTTCGACGCGGGCAGGGCGATTTCCCCGAAACCGTTTCCTCCAGTCGGCACACCTTCGGGTGGCGTGGCCGGAGGCGGCGTTCTCGGAGACATGCGCGTTCGAACCACCAAGACATCTGGTCGGTGGCGGCAATCCGGGGGATCGCCCCCGGGCACCTACCGCTCGCGGATCCCGAGGGTCATCGACACATGAGATTCGCGAAGCCCGACCCGGTCTGTCCCGCCGGGTCGCATCACCGGGACGCCTGGACGCATGATTCCGGCGCCCGACCCCTGGGAAGGACCCTTAGTTGAGCGACACCACCGAACTCCTCTCCGACGGCCAGGCCGCCGGCGACACCCCCACTTCCGCCCCGGCCCGTCCGCGACGTCGCTCCGGCACCGGCCTGGCTGGCATGGTGCTCCCCGAGCTTCAGGCCCTGGCGACCAGCCTCGGCATCACGGGGACCGGACGGATGCGCAAGAGCCAGCTCATCGCGGCCATCCAGGAGAAGCAGGGCGGATCGGGAGAGACCGCGGCCGAGCCGAAGGCCGCCGCAGAAGCGCCCGCAGTCGCCGAGCGCCCCGCCCGTGGCCGCCGGGAACGTTCCCGCGCCGCCGCGGCGCCCGCACCCGAGGCAGCGCCCGCTGCCGAGCCCGCCGTCGCGGCTCGTGAGGAGCGTCCCGTGGTCGAGGCCGCGCCGGTCGTGACCGCCGAGGCCGCGCAGAACGGCGTCGCCGCCGTCGCCGAGCAGCAGGCCGAGGCCGCCCAGCCGGAGACCCGCGCCGAGCGGCCCGAGCGCGGCGACCGCCGCGAGCGCCGTTCGCGCGGTGAACGAGGTGAGCGTGGCGAGCGGGGCCGCGAGCGCGACGGCCGCGGTGACCAGCGTGGTGACCAGCGCGCCGCCGACGCGGGAGACGGCGGCCAGGGCCGTCGTGACCAGCAGGGCCGTGGAGACAACCGTGGCGACAACCGCGGTGACAACCGGGCCGACGGCCGTGACAGCCGTGACGGACGTGACGGGCGCGGCGACAGCCGTACGGACGGCCGCGCCGACGGCAAGGGCGACCAGGGCGATGACACCCGCGGGCGCCGCGGCCGCTTCCGCGAGCGTGGCCGCCGCGGGCGCGACCGTTTCGAGGGCAACGAGCCGGTCATCGGCGAGGACGACGTCCTGATCCCGATCGCCGGCATCCTCGACATCCTCGACAACTACGCCTTCGTGCGCACCAGCGGCTACCTTCCGGGCGCGAACGACGTCTACGTCTCGCTCGCCCAGATCCGCCGCAACGGCCTGCGCAAGGGCGACGTCATCACCGGCGCCGTCCGGCAGCCGAGGGACGGCGAGCGGCGCGAGAAGTTCAACGCGCTCGTCCGCCTCGACACCGTCAACGGCATGGACCCGGAGCAGGCCCGTCAGCGGCCCGACTTCAACAAGCTCACGCCGCTCTACCCGCAGGAGCGCCTGCGCCTGGAGACCGAGCCGAACGTCCTGACCACGCGGATCATCGACCTCGTCTCGCCGATCGGCAAGGGCCAGCGCGGCCTGATCGTGTCGCCGCCCAAGGCCGGCAAGACCATGGTGCTCCAGGCGATCGCCAACGCGATCACGCGCAACAACCCCGAGTGCCACCTGATGGTCGTCCTCGTGGACGAGCGTCCGGAAGAGGTCACCGACATGCAGCGGTCGGTCAAGGGCGAGGTCATCCACTCGACCTTCGACCGCCCGGCCGAGGACCACACCACCGTCGCCGAGCTCGCCATCGAGCGGGCCAAGCGCCTGGTGGAGCTGGGCCACGACGTCGTCGTCCTGCTCGACTCGATCACCCGTCTCGGGCGCGCGTACAACCTCGCGGCGCCCGCGAGCGGCCGCATCCTGTCCGGTGGTGTCGACTCGACCGCGCTCTACCCGCCGAAGCGGTTCTTCGGCGCCGCCCGCAACATCGAGAACGGCGGCTCGCTGACGATCCTCGCCACGGCGCTCGTCGAGACCGGCTCCAAGATGGACGAGGTCATCTTCGAGGAGTTCAAGGGCACCGGCAACATGGAGCTCAAGCTCAACCGGTCGCTCGCGGACAAGCGCATCTTCCCGGCGGTGGACGTGGACGCGTCCGGCACCCGCAAGGAAGAGATCCTCATGGCCAAGGACGAGCTCTCCATCGTCTGGAAGCTCCGCCGCGTCCTCCACGCCCTCGACATGCAGCAGGCGCTGGAGCTCCTTCTCGAGAAGATGAAGGAGACCAAGTCCAACGCCGAGTTCCTGCTCCAGGTGCAGAAGACCACGGTCAGCAACGACCGCGACTGACGCCCTTCCGACCGACGCCCCGGACGGCCGCGCCGACCGGGGCGTCGGCGCGATCCGCCGATCCGCCGCCCCGGTCACCACGGTTGCCTGCCCAGGAATAGCCCATGGCCTGGGATGGTTGCAGGATCTGGCACACTGGTAAACCGAACCGCAGCGGTACCGGTTCCCGCAGCCGCGCATCACAGGTGTGCCGATGCGCGCAGGCCGTGACAGGCGAAGCGACCCGGCGACCGCGCCTAGCGTTAGGACTATGACATGAAGCCCGACATCCACCCGGACTACGTGGTCACTGAGGTGACCTGCACCTGCGGGAACACCTTCACCACGCGTAGCACCGCCAAGAACGGCGTGATCCACGCCGACGTCTGCTCCGCCTGCCACCCCTTCTACACGGGCAAGCAGAAGATCCTCGACACCGGTGGCCGGGTGGCGCGCTTCGAGGCGCGCTTCGGCAAGAAGGCCCAGAGCAAGTAGCTCCTCCAGGACGCCGGCTCGGGAGCGCCCCTCTCTTGGGGCGTCTCCGGGTCGGCGTTCTTGGTGATTACGGCCTTTACCGAGGAGCTTGAGCAAAGGAGCGTGCGGTGAACCTCGACGAGATCATGAGTGAGTACGCGGATCTGGAACTGCGGCTCGCCGACCCCGCCGTGCACGCCGACCAGGGCAAGGCGCGGACGTACGGCAAGCGTTACGCGGAGCTCACGCCGATCGTCGCGACATACCGGGAGCTCGAAGGCGTACGGCAGGACCTCGCGGCCGCGCGCGAGCTGGCGGCGGAGGACCCGGCGTTCGCGGAGGAGGCGGCCGAGCTCGAGGGCCGCATCCCGGTGCTGGAGGAGAAGCTCACCCGTCTCCTGGTCCCGCGCGACCCCAACGACGACAAGGACGTCATCATGGAGATCAAGGCGGGCGAGGGCGGCCAGGAGTCGGCCCTGTTCGCCGGAGACCTCCTGCGCATGTACCTCAGGTACGCCGAGCGGATCGGCTACAAGACCGAGATCATCGACGCGCAGCACTCCGACCTCGGCGGCTACAAGGACGTCACCGTCGCCATCAAGGGCAGAGAGGGCGTCTGGTCGCGGCTCAAGTTCGAGGGCGGCGTGCACCGCGTTCAGCGGGTGCCGGTGACCGAGTCGCAGGGCCGCATCCACACCTCGGCCGCCGGTGTGCTCGTCTACCCCGAGGCCGAGGAGGTCGACGTCCAGATCGACCCGAACGACCTGCGCATCGACGTGTTCCGCTCCAGCGGTCCCGGCGGCCAGAGTGTCAACACGACCGACTCGGCCGTACGGATCACCCACCTGCCGACCGGCGTCGTCGTCTCCTGCCAGAACGAGAAGAGCCAGCTCCAGAACAAGGAGTCGGCGCTGCGCATCCTGCGCGCCCGGCTGCTCGTGATGGCGCAGGAGGAGGCCGATGCGGCGGCGATGGCCGAGCGCAAGTCGCAGGTGCGCACCGTCGACCGCTCCGAGCGCATCCGCACCTACAACTTCCCGGAGAACCGCATCTCGGATCACCGTGTGGGCTTCAAGGCCTACAACCTGGACCAAGTCCTGGACGGGGATCTCGACGCGGTGATACAGGCTTTGCTCGACGCCGAACTCGCGGAGAAGCTTGCCGCTCATTCGTGAGCCCGCGACGAGCCTGATGAGGTGACGATGGGAGAAGCGGTGATGGACGTGGGTCGTCGAATGACGGTGGGCCGTCCCGGCGGCTCGTCTGCCCAAAACCGACGGCTCCCGGGCCACCCCGCGAGGACCGTGCTGTAAGAGACCATGACCTTCCTGCTCGACGAAATCGCCCTCGCCACCGCCCGGCTCGCCGAGGCGGGAGTGCCGTCACCGCGGACGGACGCCGAGGAGATCGCGGCATTCGTACACGGCGTCCCGCGCGGCATGCTGCACACGATCAAGGACGCCGACTTCGACGCACGGTTCTGGGAGGGCGTCGCGCGGCGCGAGGCGCGCGAGCCGCTGCAGCACATCACCGGCCGGGCGTACTTCCGCTACCTCTCCCTGGAGGTGGGCCCGGGCGTGTTCGTGCCCAGGCCGGAGACCGAGGTCGTGGCCGGCTGGGCGATCGACCGGCTCCGCGAGATGGACGTCGCCTCTCCCGTCGTGGTCGACCTCGGCACCGGTTCCGCGGCCATCGCGCTGTCGATCGCGCAGGAGGTCGCGCTGGCGCAGGTGCACGCCGTCGAGATCGACCCCGTGGCGTACGGCTGGGCCAAGCGCAACATCCTCGAACACGGCCAGGGCCGCACCACCCTGCATCCCGAGGATCTGGCCGACTGCCTGCCGGAACTGAACGGCCAGGTGGACCTGGTCATCTCCAATCCGCCGTACATCCCGCCCGGAGCGATCCCGCGCGATCCCGAGGTGCGCGACTACGATCCCTCGCGGGCCCTCTACGGGTCGGGGGAGGACGGACTGGACGAGGTGAGAGCCGTCGAGCGCACGGCGCGGCGGCTGCTGCGGCCGGGCGGGCTCGCCGTGGTCGAGCACGCCGACCAGCAGGGCAACGCCGTCTATTGGCTGTTCGCCGAGGAGAACGGCTGGCGCGACGTGCGGTTGCGCCAGGACCTGACCGGCCGGGACAGGTTCGTCACGGCCCGGCTGACCCAGGACTGACGCGAACGGCCCCGGGGCGGCCGCCACGCGGCGGCCGGCTCGGGCGGGACACGTGGAAGGATGGCTTCGTGAGCCGACGGTTTGACTGTGCCGACCAGACGGAGCGGATGACCGGATTGGCCGAGGCGATCTCGGCGATTCGGCGGGGTGAGCTCGTGGTGCTTCCCACCGACACCGTCTACGGGATCGGCGCCGACGCCTTCACCCCTTCCGCCGTCAACGCCCTGCTGGAGGCGAAGGGCCGGGGCAGGGATATCCCCGTGCCCGTCCTCGTGGGCACCGTACGGGCCGCCAACGCCCTCGTGGAGAGCCTCGGGACGTACGGGCAGGACCTGGTGGACGCCTTCTGGCCCGGGCCGCTCACGCTCATCCTCAGGGCCAACCGGTCGCTGTCGTGGGACCTCGGCGACACCAAGGGGACGGTCGCCGTCCGCATGCCGCTGCACCCGGTCGCGCTTGACCTCCTCAAGGAGACCGGCCCGATGGCGGTCTCCAGCGCCAACCGGTCCGGCAACCCGCCGCCCACCACGGTGGACGAGGCCGAGGAGCAGCTCGGCGAGGCGGTGGACGTCTACCTCGACGGCGGCCCCTGCGACGACACCGTGCCGTCCACGATCGTCGACCTGACCACCGCCGTGCCCCGGGTGCTGCGCAAGGGCGCGATCCCCGTGGACAAGATCCGCGGCCTCGTGGGATACCTCGCGACCGAGGAGTGACCGCGATCCGGGCGTACGTCTCACATCGCGAGACGGCGTCACGGCTCTGATCAGGGCGATCGATGCCGTCTGGCTATCGGGCTTCTTTACCGATGTCACCCCGGCTACCGTGAAGTGCGCCGATATCTCTGTGGAGGCGCGCCCATGGCCAAGCTCGACGGGATGGATCCGAAGCTCGTCCGTGAGTTGCTGTCGGAGGTTCAGCACGCTGCGAAGCAGATGGACGGCATCGAGGCCCGGGTCACCCAGTTGACGCGTACGGCCGGCGTCTCCGTGCATGTGACCCACCGGCCGTCGCAGGTGGCGGACGCGTGCTCGACGATGGTCAAGGACGTCACCAAGCGCGTGACCCTGCTGGAGAAGAAGGAGAAACAGCAGAGCACGGGCAAGGTCCCCACGACCCACGGGGCCTCCTTCACGGAGGAGAGGGACACCACCGCGCCGGCGGACGATCCGGCCCCGTCCCCCGCGCAGGGCGACAAGGGCGACGCCAAACCCGACCACAAGACGGACGCCAAGACCGATCACAAGGCGGACGCCAAGTCCGACGCGAAGACGGACGAGCACAAGGAAAACGGCAAGTCCGATCACAAGGCCGACGCGGAGCCGGACGCCAAGGGCGACGGCAAGGCGGTCCGCGACACGCAGGACGCCTCCCGGACGTCGTCGCATGGTTCGGGCGATTCCGGCGCGGCGGCGAAGGGCGAGGCATCCCACCGGGCACACAGCGCGGCCGACGGCGCCACCCGCGCGAACGGCGACGGCGGAGGCCGCGGCGCAGCCGAAGAGAGGCTCGCGGACAAGCCCTCTCACGGCACCGTCGAGGGTTCCCTCGCGCAGATGCCCTCCTCGACGCACGGTCCGGCCCACCCCGCCGACGCCACCGGCACGGCCACAGACGCCGGTACGGGCACAGGCTCCGGTGTGAGCACGGGGGCAGGTGCGAGCACCGGCGCAGGTTCGGGCGCAGGTTCGGGCGCAGGGACACCTCCCGCCGCCGGCGCGAGTGGCGACACCGGCGCAGCGACCGGCTCTGGCACGCCGACCGGCTCCGGCGCGGGACAGGCGGGCGTGCCCGGCACCGGCGACGCGGGCGCGACCGTTGGCGACTCCGGCCAGGTCCACCAGCCCACCGGCCCGGGGCAGCCGACCGGCGACGGCCAGGGGGCGGGCCAGAGCGCGGGGCAGACGCAGCCGACCGGCGACGGTCAGAGCGTGGGTCAGGGCGTGGGCCAGGACCGGCCTGCCGGCCCGGGTCAGCCCGTCGGCGGCGATCAGATCGTCGGCCAGGATCAGGGCACGGGCCACATCCAGACCGTCGGCGACCAAACCGTAGGCGACAGTCAGGGCGCCGCTCAGGGCCAGTCCGACGGTGGCCGGCAGCAGCCCGTCGCCCAGGGGCAGGGCCAGAACCCGGGGCAGGGGACGCCGGTAGACTCGAAAGCGGCGGGGGAGCAGCTCTCCACGGGCGGAAGCGACTCCGCAATCTACGACACCCCCGGCAAGGACCACCCCGACGACATCGACCCCGCCGGCCGGCAGGTGACCGTCGTCGACGGTGTCAAGGTCGTCAGCACTCCGTTGAACCAGTCCGGCGCCGAGCAATCGCAGGGCGTCCAGCCGATCGGCCTGCCCGGCGCGGACGCGCAGACGGCGAGCGCCACCGGTGCACACCCCGACGGGCCGCCCGGGTTGGTGCCACCCGCCGAGCCGACCAACCCGGCGGCGAACCGGCCTCCGCAACCCGGCCTCGCGCCCGGCGATCCCATGGGCGCATACGTCGGCACGCCCGCCGACAATCTCTCCGGTGATCCGCTCGCGGCCAGTGCGTCTGACGCCGTTCAGGGGACTTCCACCGGCCACGCTGCGGTGGCGGCGAGCGCAGGCGGTCATGCGTACACGGGCGACTCGGCCGCAGGCGGCACGGCGGCCGGGACCTCTCAGCCGGTGGACGCCGCCGGCGCGGGCGGCACCATTGGCACGGCGCAGGCGGCAGACACAGCCGGTCCGTCACAGCCGGCCGGAACGGCCGGCACCGCACAACCAGCGGCTACGGCCGGTGCGGCGGGTGCGGCACAACCAGCGGGTACGGCCGGCACGGTGCCCGGACCCTCGCATGCGGCGACCGCGGCGGGTGCCACGGGTACGGCCAACGCGACCCCTGCGCCTGTGCCGACCGTGACCGCTCACCCGGCCGATGCGACCCCTGCGCCGCCTGTGCCGAACGCGCCCGCTCACCCGGCCGATGCGACCCCTGCGCCGACCGGAACGCCCGCACCCACTCATCCGGCCGGCACAACGGCCGACGGGGCACCTACGGGGACGAACGCAGCGGCTGCGGGGACGAACGGGACGCACGCGGCGCCGGTGGGGACGAACGCGGCGAACGGCGCGGCTCACGCGGCCGGAACAGCAGGTGCCGCGGGTACGGCCGACGCGGCGCCCCCACCCTCGTCTGCGGCATCCGGCGCGACGGGTACGGTGACCGGCAGTCTGCAGGCGGTGACCACTCCCGGCGCCGAGCACGCGGCGGGCACGACCGGCACGGCGACCGGCGGCCTGCCCGCCGTGGGGGCGGCGGCCGGAGACGGCCACGCTGCCGGGACGGCGGCGGCCGCGGGCGCGGCGAGTGCCGGTGGCGACGGCGCGACGGGCCACACCGGGACGACCGGTGTGAGCGACAGGACCGACGGCGCGCCCGGTTCGAGCGGGCGAGCGTGCGACAACGATGCCGCCGCGGGCGCGACCGGGGCGGCCGGGGGCGGTGCGGCGACGCATGACCCGGGCACCTATGGCGCTACCACGCACAGCCCGGGCGTACACGGCGCGGCCTCGCACGGCGCTGCCCCGTCTGGCGAGGCCTCACAGGGCGCTGCCATCCAGGGTGCGGCACCGCATCACCATGGCATGCACGGCGCGGGAACGCATGGTCATGGCCCGCACGACGCGGCGACGCACAACACGGGAGCGAACAGCGCGGAGACCGACGCCACGACGGGGACTCCGGGCGCCGGCCGGGCCCCGGCTCCCGACGCCCGATCGCTTGCCGCCGCCCAGCCCGGGGATGTGCTCGGCTATCCCGCTCGCCACTCGGACGATGAGGCCGTGCCGCGTATGCCGGTGGACCACCATCGGGACATCGAGCCCGTGGACATGCCGGACGTCGGCGTCCCGGAAGGGGAGTGGGGCAAGGGCGACTGGGTGGCCAGGAAGGTCCAGCCCGACGGGCCCGCCGGCCATGTCGAAGCCGTCGAGGTCGTCATCCAGAAGCCGGAGAAGTGAGGCGTGCGAGCGACGTTCCCGCTTTGGCGTGATCGGTCCCGTACCGGGACCCCGCGAAGCCCGGAGGCAGCCGGACCGGCCGTGATCGGGCAGGTGAGGCATGCCGGCAGCGCCGTGCGGCAGCCGGACGGCGGTGTGAGGCGGGGCGACCGGACGGGCGGAGCCGGGCGGCGGCCCGCCGGGGTGTCCGGGGCAGGGCAGGCGATGACCAACGCCGGCATGCTGGCCGGCTTCGCACAGGAGGCGCGATCGTGAGTTATGTCGACCCGCCGGCGCCGACTCCGCTGCAGCCGGGGGAGACCCCGCCGGCGCCGTCGAGCACCGACCTGCTGTCGCCAGGCGGGCAGCCGACGGGTTGGGTGTTCAACCCGGAGTACCAGAAGCTCGTCGACCTGTGGCTGCAGGTGGTCCCGCTGATGGACCAGCTCACCAAGTCCCTGGACAAGCCGTACGAGAGGGCGCGGAGCAGGGACGTGTGGGACGCTCCGGTCGCCGAGCGGTACGTCCAGGACCTGACGGAATGGCGCAACCGGCTCGGGATGTATCGCCAGGCGGTGCTGACGGCGATCAGTGACCAGGCGGCGGACACGCCACGCTGGATTCCGGCCAAGACCGGCGCGCCGCATGCCTTCACCTCCTGACACCCCCCGACCGTCTTCCTGCGCACCCTCCGGCAACTCCTGATCACCCGCACGGGCCAAGCGATCGTCCGGGACTGGGGGCCCGTGTCAACGCGCGGCCCCGCAGTGGCACCAGGGCCGTCCTGGCGGCGTACGCGGCCCTTCTGCGGCCCGCGGGGGAGGGGCGCGGTCCTGGCGCCCGCCCCCTCCGCGATCAGGGCCGGGACGGTCCGCACGACCACCCGGAGCACGGAGCGCGGCGGAAATGAGGGAGATCGCGTCTCTCATCGTCCGGGCCATCCGGCGGCCGGGTGCGATAACGTCGGTCCTCGAACGGGTAAAGGGGCTGACCGCGACGCATCCGGCATATCCCCGTTAGGGATAGGGCGATCTATGTCTTTTGCCCGTCACAACTGATCCGCCTATCCAGGAAACTAGGTCCGTGCGCGAATATCTCCTCTTGGCGCTCGTGGCGGCTGCGGTGACCTACCTGCTGGTGCCGCCGGTCAGGGTGTTCGCGCTGCGCATCGGCGCGGCCCCCGAGGTGCGAGAGCGGGACGTGCACACGGTGCCCACCCCGCGCCTGGGCGGGCTCGCGATGTTCGGCGGGATGGCGGCGGCCCTGCTGGTGGCGAGCAATCTGCCGTACGTGGGCGGCGCGTTCGACAGCGGCCAGACGGGACAGACGGTGACCGCCCTCCTCGCGGCCGGCAGTCTGATCGTCATCACCGGGTTCCTGGACGACTGGCTCGGCATGGACGCGCTCGTCAAGCTGGGCGGTCAGATCGCCGCGGGCGGGCTGCTCGTCAATTTCGGCGTGTACCTGCAGTTCCTTCCGCTGCCGCAGTCGATGGGCGGCTCGCAGGCCCTCGACGACACCCTGCACACGATCCTCACCATCATGATCGTCGTCGTCGTGATCAACGCGGTGAACTTCGTCGACGGGCTGGACGGCCTTGCCGCGGGCATCGTCGCCATCGCTGCGATGGCGACCTTCGCCTACTCGATCGTGCTGCAGCAGACCGCGAGCGGTTCGCGGATCAACGGGACGGCCGCCATCGCGGCGATCCTCATCGGGATGTGCGTGGGCTTCCTGCCGCACAACTTCAACCCCGCCAAGATCTTCATGGGCGACACCGGCGCCATGCTGCTCGGCCTGCTGCTCGCCACCTCGCTGATCACGAGCCTGTCGTCGGTCGAGCCGGACGCGGTGGTCGGCAAGCTCAACCGGTTCCCGGTGATCCTGCCCCTGGTGCTGCCGATCGCGGTCGTGGTGCTGCCACTGGCCGACCTGATCATGGCGGTCGTCCGGCGTACGTCGGCGGGGATGTCCCCGTTCGCCCCCGACCGTGGCCACCTGCACCACCGGATGCTCGACATCGGCCACTCCCACCGGCGCAGCGTCCTGATCATGTACGCGTGGACGTTCCTGTTCGCCTTCGCGATCGTGGGCCTGTCGATCGGCCGCGTGCCGCTCATCGTGTTCCCCCTGACGATCGTGCTCGCGGTGGCGGTGCTGGTGATCATGGGCTTGCCGCGGTGGCGATCGCGCCGCACCGCGACGCAGGACGACAAGGGCGACCAGAGGACCGGAGCGCATCCGGCCGGGAGCCGCTCGTCCGGCCCCGGCTCCGCCAGGCGCGGGATCTCCGAACACGACACGCTCGTCTACCCCGTCGTCCCCCCGCCCGCCCCTCCCGTCACTCCCGGTCACGCCGCCCCCGGTCAGGCGGTTCCCGGGCAGGCCGTTCCCGGCAGGCTCCCGGCGCAGGGCCGCAACCCCTACCCGGGACAGAGCGCCCCCGGTTCCCCGGGCGTCCCTCCCACCACGTCCCGGGCCGACACCGGGACCTTCCGCTGAGCCGTCCCCGCAGGTCGACGACGACCCGAAACGCCAGGTAAAGGTGGCACTCCGGGGCTTGTGATAGCTTTCACTAGCAAGGGGCGAGACCAACGACGCCCCAGCAGGTAGCAATCGCTCGTTTGACAACCGATTCTGGAGTCCCATTGCAGGCCAACGACGTGCGCGTTCTCAAGGGCGCCGCCGTGCCGACCTTGGTCGTCGGTCTCCTCGCCGCGCTCATCGCGGTGTTCACGACCGGGGCCAAGGGTGCGTTGGGCGCCGGCATCGGTCTCGTCCTTGTCGCGGCCTTCTTCACCATCGGTCTGATCGTCGTCTCCTGGGCGGGCCGGGTCTCGCCCATGGCGATGATGGCGGCCGCCGTGCTGGGCTATGTGGTCAAGGTCCTGGCGATCATGGCGATGCTCAAAGCCTTCGAAGGCACCACCGCGTTCGACTCCCGCGTGTTCGCGCTGAGCGTCATCGGTTGCACGCTCGCCTGGACCGTCGGTGAGATGCGCGGATTCATGAAGCTGAAGATGCTCTACGTGGAGCCTGAGGCGAAGGCTCCCGGGCAGGGGCACGGATGACCATGCGTACGGGGCAGCCCGATATGACTAGTCCGCATGGCTCCTGCTATCGTCGTGCCGCGATGAGCGAACAGGAGCGCAGGCCCGAGACCGACGGCCGCGACTTCGCCGACGCCGCCTGGTCGGTCCCGAGCTATCTGCTGTCCGGGATCCTGATATGGGGCGGCCTCGGCTGGTTGCTGAGCTGGTGGACCGGCGTGCATGCGTTCATCCCCATAGGCGTCATTCTCGGGGTCGGGCTGGCTGCCTACCTCGTCTATCTGAAGTACGGCCGCTGACAGCCGGCCCGCTTCCACGCTCTTCTGTTGATCCAATCGTTGAAGGGAACGCCCGTGCGCGAGCGTAGCGAACGGACGAACAAGCACATGCTTCGGGCATTCGGCCCCGAGCAGGTAGGCGAGGTGGCCAGGTGACCCCCCTCATGCTCGTCGCCGACGACTTCAAGGCGCCGGGACCGTCGATCTTCGACTTTCCTCCGCTCTTCGACGGCGCGCCGTACTGGCTGACCAAGCCGGTGCTGATGGCGCTCTTCGGCGCCGTCGTGGTGTGCGCCGTCGCATGGAGTGCTTTCGCCAACCCCAAGCTGGTTCCGCGGGGAATGCAGAACCTCGGCGAGATGGGTTACCAGTTCGTCCGCGACCAGGTCGCCCGGCCTTTCCTGGGCAAGGACGCCGAGCGGTGGATGCCGCTGCTCCTCAGCTTGTTCTTCCTGATCCTGCTGTGGAACTTCTTCGGCGTCATCCCACTGATCCAGATTCCGGTCGCGTCGCACATCGCGTTCCCCATCGTCTTCGCGATCACCATCTACGTGATCAAGATCTATCTGGGCATCAAGCACCAGGGCCTCGGCGGCTACTTCAAGAACATGATGTTCCCGCCCGGGCTGCCCAAGCCGATCTACGTGCTGCTCGCGCCGATCGAGTTCCTGTCGAACCTGATCATCGCTCCGTTCACGCACGCAGTCCGACTCTTCGCGAACATGTTCGCCGGCCACCTCATCCTGGCCTTCTTCAGCATGGTCGGCTTCTGGTTCCTCTTCGAGAAGCCGACTCCCCTCGGCGCGGGCCTCGGCGTCGTCGGTGTGATCATGACGATCGCGATGACCGGCTTCGAGATGTTCATCGAGTTCCTGCAGGCGTTCCTGTTCACGATGCTGGCCGCCATGTACATCGGCAACTCGCTGCACGCCGAACACTGACGGATCCTCCAGACCCGACCTTTCGACGTAGACCAGACCGGTGAGACCACACTCACCGGCCGACCAGTAAAGGAAGAACAGCAATGAGCGTTCTCGCTGAAGTCGCCGGCAACCTTGGCGCTGTCGGTTACGGCCTCGCCGCCATCGGCCCCGGCATCGGCGTGGGCATCATCTTCGGTCAGGGCGTGCAGGCCATCGCCCGTCAGCCCGAGGCGTATGGCCTCATCCGCCAGAACATGCTGCTCGGCTTCGTTCTCACCGAGGCGCTGGCCCTGATCGGCCTCGTCGCGCCCTTCATCTACTGACGTACCCACTCTGAAGGAAGGCTGCACCTATGACACTGGCAGCTACGTTCCTCGCGGCGGAGGGCGAGAGCCCCCTCCTTCCGCACGCTTACGAGCTGGTCGTCGGCAGCTTCGCCTTCCTCGTCGTCTTCCTCGTCGTCGGAAAGATCCTCACCCCGCGCATCCAGAAGACGCTGGCCGAGCGGACCGAGGCTATCGAGGGCGGCATCAAGAAGGCCGAGGACGCCCAGGCCGAAGCCCAGCGCACTCTGGAGCAGTATCGGGCGCAGCTCGCGGAGGCCCGCCAGGAGGCGGCCCGTCTCCGCGAGGAGGCCCGGGAGCAGGGTGCCGCGATCAAGGCCGAGCTCCGTGAGGAGGCCCAGGCCGAGGCGCGGCGCATCATCGAGGCGGCCCACGCCCAGATCGAGGCCGACCGTCAGCAGGCGTTCACGCAGCTGCGCGGTGAGATCGGGCGCCTGTCCACCGAGCTGGCGAGCCGCATCGTCGGCGAGTCGCTCGAGGACGAGGCCCGCCAGCGCCGCATCGTGGACCGGTTCCTCGAAGAGCTCGAGGGCCGTCCGGAGGCGGTCCGCTGATGCGCGGCCTCAGCAGGACCGCCCTGACGGAGGTCGAGGAGCGGTTCAACACCGCCGCCGCGACCGCCGACCTCGGTGCCCTCGCCGAGGAGCTGTACGCCGTCGCCGACCTCTTCGACCGCGAGCACGGGCTGCGGCGGGGTCTTTCCGACCCCTCGCGCCCGGCCGAGCAGAAGGAGAGCGTCCTGCGCTCCCTGCTGCAGGGCAAGGTCGGCGACGCCACGCTGGAGATCGCGGTCGCCGCGGTCAGGGCGAAGTGGTCCAAGGCCGCCGACCTGCCGGACGCCCTGGAGCGCGTCGGCGTGATGTCCGCGGCCGCCGAGGCCGAGTCGGAGCGTCGCCTCGACGACGTCGAGGACGAGCTGTTCCGCTTCGGCCGCATCCTCGCCGCCAACCCGGAGCTGCGCCGCGCGCTCAGCGACCCGGCCGTCCCGGCCGAGCGCAAGCGCGACCTGCTCGCCACGCTGCTCGGCGGGAAGGCCGCCCCCTCCACCGTTCGGCTCGTCACGCAGGCTGTTGTGCACCCGCGGGGACGTAGCCTGGAGACGGCGCTGGAGGAGTTCGGCTGGATCGTCGCGCGGGCGCGCGAGCGCCTGGTGGGTGTGGTCCGCAGCGCGGTGCCGCTCTCACAGCAGCAGAAGCAGCGGCTCGCGGCCTGGCTGCGAACCACCTACGGGCGAGACGTCCACCTGAACGTCGAGGTGGACCCGGAGGTGCTCGGTGGGTTCTCCGTCAGAGTCGGAGACGACTACATCGACACCACGATCGCCGGACGTATCGAAGAAGTCCGCCGCCGGTTGGCCGGCTGAGGCGAATAGGGAGACAAGAAAGAGATGGCGGAGCTTACGATCCGGCCGGACGAGATCCGGGACGCCCTTGAGCGCTTCGTCCAGGCGTACGAGCCGGAAGGTGCCGCGCGCGAGGAGATCGGGACCGTCGTCGACGCCGGGGACGGCATCGCCCATGTCTCCGGCCTTCCCTCGGCGATGGCGAACGAGCTGCTCGAGTTCGAGAACGGCACCCGCGGTCTGGCGCTGAACCTCGACGTCCGCGAAATCGGCACGGTCGTCCTGGGCGACTTCAGCGGCATCGAGGAGGGCCAGCAGGTCCGCCGCACCGGCGAGGTCCTGTCGGTGCCGGTCGGCGACGACTTCCTCGGCCGCGTGGTCGACCCCCTGGGCAACCCGCTCGACGGCAAGGGCCCGATCGCCGCCGAGGGCCGCCGCGCCCTCGAGCTGCAGGCCCCCTCGGTGGTCCAGCGCCAGCCGGTGAAGGAGCCGCTGCAGACCGGCCTCAAGGCGATCGACGCCATGACGCCGATCGGCCGCGGCCAGCGTCAGCTGATCATCGGCGACCGCGGCACCGGCAAGACCGCGATCGCGGTCGACACCATCCTCAACCAGAAGGAGAACTGGCTCTCCGGCGACCCGAGCCGCCAGGTTCGGTGCATCTACGTCGCCGTCGGCCAGAAGGGCTCGACGATCGCCCAGGTCCGTGGCCGCCTCGAGGAGGCGGGCGCGCTGGAGTACACCACCATCGTCGCCGCTCCGGCCTCCGACCCCGCGGGTTACAAGTACATCGCCCCGTACACCGGTTCTGCCATCGGCCAGCACTGGATGTACCAGGGCAAGCACGTGCTGATCGTCTTCGACGACCTGACCAAGCAGGCCGACGCCTACCGCGCCGTGTCGCTGCTGCTGCGTCGTCCGCCGGGCCGTGAGGCGTTCCCCGGCGACGTCTTCTACCTCCACTCGCGTCTGCTGGAGCGCTGCGCCAAGCTCTCGGCCGACATGGGCGGCGGTTCGATGACCGGCCTGCCGATCATCGAGACCAAGGGCAACGACGTGTCGGCGTTCATTCCGACCAACGTCATCTCCATCACCGACGGCCAGTGCTTCCTGGAGACCGACCTGTTCAACGCCGGTGTCCGCCCGGCGATCAACGTCGGTGTCTCGGTCTCCCGAGTCGGCGGTTCCGCCCAGGTCAAGGCCATGCGCAAGGTGGCCGGCACGCTCCGTCTGTCGCTGTCCCAGTACCGCGACCTGGAGGCCTTCGCGGCCTTCGCCTCCGACCTGGACGCGGCCTCCCGCGCCCAGCTGGAGCGCGGCGCCCGCCTGGTCGAGCTGCTGAAGCAGCCGCAGTACAGCCCGTTCCCGGTCGAGAAGCAGGTCGTCTCGGTGTGGGCCGGCACCACCGGCGAGCTGGACGACGTGCCGGTCGAGGACATCCGCCGCTTCGAGGCGGAGTTCCTCGACTACCTCGGCACCGCCCAGAAGGGTGTCTTCGACAGCATCCGCGAGACCAAGGAGCTGACGGACGACACGGTGACCGCCCTCAAGGACGCCATCACGGAGTTCAAGAAGGGCTTCACCACCTCCAGCGGTGAGCTGCTCGTCAACGACGAGCCGGTGGAGGCGCTGGACGCCAGCGAGGTCGGCCAGGAGAAGGTCGTCAAGCACGTTCGCAAGGTTGAGGCGAAGTAACCCATGGGTGCCCAGCTTCGACAGCTGCGGCGGCGGATCAAGTCGGTCAAGTCCACCGCGAAGATCACCCGCGCGCAGGAGCTGATCGCCTCGTCGCGGATCGTCAAGGCGCAGCAGCGGATGCAGGCGGCCGTGCCGTACGAGCGGGAGATCACCCATGCGGTGTCGGCGGTCCTGTCGAACACGACGAACGTCGACCACCCGCTCACGGTGGCCAAGGAGCAGCCGGCCACGGCCGGCGTCCTGATCGTCACCAGCGACCGCGGCTTCGCCGGCGGCTACAACGCCAACATCCTCCGTGAGGCCGAGGCGTTGAAGGGCCACCTGACCGGACGCGGCCTGGCCGTGAGGCCGTACGTCGTGGGCCGCAAGGGCCTCACCTGGCACCGCTTCCGCAGCCGGGAGATGTTCGGCGAGTGGGACGGCTTCTCCGACAACCCGTCGTACGCCAACGCCAAGGAGATCGCCGACGCGCTCATCACGGCGTTCAAGGCGGAGGACGGGATCGACGAGATCCACGTCGTCTACACCGGGTTCGTCTCGATGCTGACGCAGAACGTGATCGTCAAGCGGATCCTGCCGCTCGAGGTAGAGGAGGCGGAGACGCCCCCGGAGGGCATCCCGCCCTACTACGAGTTCGAGCCGACGGCGGGTGACGTGCTCGACTCGCTGCTGCCGCGCTACATCGAGTCGCGCATCTACAACGCGCTGCTCCAGTCGGCCGCCTCCGAGCACGCCGCCCGGCGCCGCGCGATGAAGTCGGCCACCGACAACGCCAACGAGCTCATCCGCGTGTTCACCCAGCAGATGAACCAGGCGCGTCAGGCCGAGATCACCCAGGAAATCAGCGAGATCGTCGGTGGCGCGAACGCGCTGGCTGACGCCGCAGCGGGGAAAGAGTGAAATGACCGCACAGACTGTTGAGACCACCGTGGGCCGTGTCGCCCGCGTCACCGGTCCGGTCGTCGACGTGGAGTTCCCCGTCGAGGCCATGCCGGACATCTACAACGCGCTCACCGTCGACGTCGCGCTCGGCGGCGAGACCAAGACCCTGACCCTTGAGGTCGCCCAGCACCTCGGCGACAACATCGTCCGGGCCATCTCCATGCAGCCGACCGACGGCCTCGTGCGCGGCGCCGCCGTCTCCGACACCGGTGCGGCGATCTCGGTGCCCGTCGGCGACTCCGTCAAGGGCCACGTGTGGAACGCCCTCGGCGAGCCGCTCGACGCCGACAAGGCCTCCATCCAGGTCAACGAGCGCTGGCCGATCCACCGTCCGGCCCCGGCCTTCGACCAGCTCGAGGCCCGTACGGAGATGCTGCCCACCGGCATCAAGGTCATCGACCTGCTCACGCCGTACGTGAAGGGCGGCAAGATCGGTCTGTTCGGCGGCGCGGGCGTCGGCAAGACCGTTCTGATCCAGGAGATGATCCGCCGCGTCGCGCTGAAGTTCTCGGGCACCTCGGTGTTCGCGGGCGTCGGCGAGCGCACCCGTGAGGGCAACGACCTGTGGCTGGAGATGGAGGAGGCGGACGTCCTCAAGGACACCGCGCTCGTCTTCGGCCAGATGGACGAGCCCCCGGGCACCCGTCTGCGGGTGGCGCTGTCCGCTCTGACCATGGCGGAGTACTTCCGCGACGTGCAGAAGCAGGACGTGCTGCTGTTCATCGACAACATCTTCCGCTTCACCCAGGCGGGTTCGGAGGTGTCCACGCTGCTCGGCCGTATGCCGTCCGCCGTGGGTTACCAGCCGACCCTCGCCGACGAGATGGGCGTGCTCCAGGAGCGCATCACCTCCACCCGCGGTCACTCGATCACCTCCATGCAGGCGATCTACGTGCCCGCGGACGACATCACCGACCCGGCGCCGCACAACGCGTTCGCGCACCTCGACGCGCAGACCGTTCTGTCCCGGCCGATCTCGGAGAAGGGCATCTACCCCGCGGTGGACCCGCTCGACTCCTCCTCGCGGATCCTCGACCCGCAGATCATCGGTGAGGAGCACTACGCGGTCGCCCAGGAGACCAAGCGAATCCTGCAGAAGTACAAGGAACTGCAGGACATCATCGCCATCCTGGGCATCGACGAGCTCTCCGAAGAGGACAAGGTCACCGTTCAGCGGGCGCGCCGCATCGAGCGGTTCCTGTCCCACCCGATGTACGCCGCCGAGGCGTTCACCGGCCAGCCGGGTGAGTTCGTGCCGCTGGACGAGACCATCGCGTCGTTCAAGGGCCTGTGCGCCGGCGAGTACGACCACCTGCCCGAGCAGGCCTTCTTCATGGTCGGTGGCATCGAGCAGGCCATCGCCAAGGCGAAGGAACTCGAGCGCTAGGACGCCTTCGACGCCTGTACGGCACGGCCGCGGCCGCGCCGTACAGGCGTCCGTCGAAAGGGAGCTGAGAAGTGGCAAAGCTTCGCGTGGGCGTCGTGTCGCCGGAACGTGAGATCTGGACGGGCGAGGCCGACATGGTCATTGCCAAGACCGTGGACGGCGAGATCGGTATTATGCCGAACCACGCTCCCGTTCTCGGTGTCCTCGTCGAGGGCGGAGTGCTGCGCGTCAAGCGCGGTAACGAAGGCGACCTCGTGGCCGCGGTGCACGGCGGATTCATTTCCGTCGCCGACAACGACGTGTCGATCCTGGCGGAGGCGGCCGAGCTCGGCTCCGAGGTCGACGTCGCGCGGGCCAAGGACGCGCTGCAGCGTGCTCAGGCCTCGATCGAGGCCGACCAGGAGGACGCGGACGCACGACTGCAGGCCAAGCGTGCGGCAGCCCGGTTGCGGGCGGCCGGCGAAGAGGTCTGACAAGAAGAGGAGGGCGGCATTGGCGGCGCTTGAGATACTCGCGGGCGTCTTCGCCGTGGCCGCGCTCCTCGTCCTACGGGGGTTCGCCTTGGCCCGGGCCCGGGGCACGATCGTCTGCCGGCTGCGGGACGGCCAGGGGGGCTGGAAGAGCGGGGTCGCCCGCTACGTAGGGGGAGAGCTCCACTGGATCCCGTTCCTGGGATTCGGCCTGAGGCCGCGCCACGCTATCGCGAGGCGCGGCCTCACCGTTTCCAGCCGGAGGATGCTCGACACGGGTGAGGGGCCCGCCGGCTACTGGACCGTCGTCTGCTCCGCCGAGCGAGGCCCGCTGTCCCTCGCGATGAGCGAGGACGCCCTCACCGGCTTCCTCGCCTGGCTCGAATCCGCCCCGCCCAGCGCCCACCTCGACGCCGCCTAACCCCCTCCCTCAGGCCGTGATCTTGTAGGTTGTCGCAGGCGTGCCCTCTGAACTGGCGTGATTCGCTCCGTGATCGTGCACGAGGACGTACAGAAGGCAGTCCGACCTGCACTTATGCGCATCGTGATGATGCAATTGCAAGATCACGAAGTGCTTCGATGCAGGTTGCCGGCCTAGTGGCGACTTTTCTGCTTGATCACGAACGGTCCCCCCGCAGGTCACGCGGAGTCGCTGCGACAAACTACAAGATCACGCCCGTGGGGCGGGGGGTTAGCGGGTGGCGCCGGGCTTCCAGAGGATCTCGTCGCCCGCGGAGGCCACGCGGCAGAGGATGAACATCAGGTCGGACAGGCGGTTCAGGTACTTGGCCGTCAGCGGGTTCACGTCGTCGTGCGCCTCCAGCGCCGCCCAGGCGGACCGCTCGGCCCGCCGTACGACCGTGCGGGCGACGTGGAGGAAGGCCGTGGCGGGTGCGCCCCCGGGCAGGATGAAGCTGCGCAACGGCTTCAGCTCCGCGTTGAACCGGTCACACTGCTCCTCCAGCCAGGCGACGTACGGCTCCTCGACCCGCAGCGGCGGAAATTCCAACTTTTCGACGACCGGGGTGCACAGGTCGGCGCCGACGTCGAACAACTCGTTCTGCACCCGGCTCAGGACGGCCGTGACGTCCTCGGACAGGCCGCCCGTGGCGAGCGCGACGCCGATGGCGGCGTTGGCCTCCTCCACGTCCGCGTAGGCGGCCAGGCGGGGATCGGTCTTGCGGGTGCGGCTCATGTCGCCCAGTGCGGTCGTGCCGTCGTCGCCCGTCTTCGTGTAGATCTTGGACAGGACGACCGGCGTGTCGTTGTCGGCTCGCGTCATGCGGCTCAGCGTAGTCGCCGCGCTCCGCTTCACCGGGCGGAGCCCGCCAGGTCACTGGGCGGAGGCCGCCAGGGGACCGCCGGAGGAGAAGGTGCGGCGGAAGATGTACACGGCGGTCTCGATCAGCTGCTCCGTGGGCGGGGACGGTTCTGTCATCACCCACTCGATGAGTAACTCGGTGATCGCGCCGATGAGGCCGAGCGCCAGCAGGTGAAGGTCGAGGGGAGGCGTGCGGGCCGCGCCCCGCGCCGAGGACTCGATGACCTTGGTGAACGACGCCACCGCCTGCTGACGGGCGCCGCTGAGCACGTTGCCAGCGCGCCGGACCTCCAGGTGCATGAGACGGGCGCGTCGCACGTCCTTGGTGACGAAGCGGATGTATTCGGCGATGCCGGCGACGATTCGGTCGTCGAGAGTGGGCGGGGCCATGTCGATGGCCTCGCTGACCGACCTCAGCGTCTCCTCGATGCATCGCTCGTAAACCGCGCGCATCAGATCCTCACGGCTGGAGAAGCATTCGTAGAAGGCGCGATTGGAGATGCGCGCGGTCGCGCACAGCCTCTCGATGGTGGTGGCGTGGAAGCCGGGTTGGGCGAACAGGGTGTATGCGGCCGATATGAGCCTTTCCCTCCTGTCTGCAAGCCTTTCGGCAGCCGACATCCCCCGATAGTCCCGTCCCGCCACTTTTCACCTCACCCTGTCATGGTCCCCCCAGAAGTCCCCATTATGAACGCAAGATCCTTTTTGTGGAAGTGCTGAGAAATAAGCACTTTGGGGCTATGCCAAAGACGCTCATTAGCTTGACATGGCCGTCAAGGGGTCAGCACGCTTACCAATTGGGATACATCGACCGCGCTGCAATTGCATCGGCAATTACAGCAGCCCGCGCGCCAGGGCGGTCGTCACCGCGGCGGTGCGGTCGGAGACGCCGAGTTTCGTGAAGACCCGCAGCAGATGCGTCTTCACCGTGGTCTCACTGATGAACAGCGCCTTGCCGATCTCGGCGTTGGTCAGCCCCCGCGCGACCAGGGCCAGCACCTCCGTTTCGCGCCGGGACAGCGTCTCGGTCACCGGCGCCCGCATACGGGTCACCAGCCGGGTCGCCACGGACGGCGACAGCACCGTCTCGCCCCGCGTCGCCGAGACGATCGCGGCCAGCAGATCCGCCCGGGAGGTGTCTTTCAGCAGGTAGCCGGCGGCCCCGGCCTCAACCGCGCGCACGATGTCCTGGTCGGCCTCGTAGGTGGTCAGCACGATCACCCGGCTCTCCGGCCGGTCCGCCAGGATGCGGGTGGTCGCGCTCACCCCGTCGCCGCCCGGCATCCGCAGGTCCATCAGGATCACGTCGGGTGTGAGCTCCCGGGCCCGGGCCACCGCCTCGTCTCCCGAGGCCGCCTCGCCCACCACGGTGACCCCGGGGTCGGACTCCAGCATGCCGCGCAGTCCTTCGCGCACAACGGGGTGGTCATCGACGATCATCAGGCGCAGCATCGGGTCACACTCCGGGCTCGGTGGGGTGGGCGTCGGCTGTTACCGCGGCAGGCGGCGTACGGGCGGGAGGGACGGAGGCCGGTCCCGCGGCGGCTGCCGCCGCGGTCGCCGTCGCCCCGGGAAGAGTGGCCCCGGGAAGAGTGGCGCCGGGGAGAGTGGCGCCGGGGAGAGTGGCGCCGGGACGGGCCGGGCCGCTCGGCAGGGCGACCTCCAGGAGGGTGCCCGCGCCGGGCGAGCTCGTCACCGTCACGGAACCGCCGGCCTGCTCGACGCGAGCGCGCATTCCGCGCAGGCCGTACCCGGGGGTGGCCGCGGTGTCGAAGCCGCGCCCGTCGTCGCGGACCCCCAGGGCGACCGACTCCGGCCGGTAGGCCACCGTGACCTCGGCCCGGCCCGCCTCCGCGTGCCTGCGTACGTTGGCCAGGGCCTCCTGGGTCGCCCGGAGCAGCACGACCTCCGCCGGGCGGGGTAGCGGCCGCGGCTCGCCGGTGACAGAGAAGCCTGTGACGATCCCGGTCTCCTCACCGAGCCGGTCGGTCAGCCGGAGCAACGCCTCGTCCAGGCTGGGTCCGTCGAGCGGGGCCGGGCTGAGTGCGCTGATCAGGGCTCGGGCCTCGGCCAGGTTCTCCCGCGCGGTCCGTACGGCCAGCGCCAGGTGGCGGGACGGGTCCGGCTGCGCCTCGGCCGCCTGGAGCAGCATGATGATGCTGGTGAACCCTTGAGCCAGGGTGTCATGGATCTCCCCGGCCAGGCGCTCCCGCTCGGCCATGGCTCCGTGCTCGGTCGAGAGCCGGGCCACCTCGGCCCGCTGGGCCTCCAGTTCATGGATGAGCGCGGCCCGCTCCTCGCTCTGCTCCATGATCCGCTCCATCCAGATGCCGAAGAGCGAAGAAAAGAAGATCACAGTGATGATGATGGTCAGGAAGTTGAACGAGCTTCGCTGGTCCTCCTGCACCACGTAGCGCACGGCCAGGGGCAGGTTCAGCGCGATCAGGCCGACGATCGCCCAGCGCGCCCGCAGCACCATGAAGCACTGCGAGCAGAGCCCGAAGAGCGCTATCGACGCCGATGGCTCGATGAGCACGGCCGGGGTGAACAACGCGACGAGCAGGACGATGTAGACGACCCCCCGGCGCCGGTCGCCGTTCCTGATCGCGGGCCGGCCGAACAACAGGTAGAGCAGGGGGATCGCGGCCAGCGACCCGGCGGCGAGGATCCGCTGCCACGGGGGGAGGTCCTCCACCGCGATGAACACGGCCGGGAGCAAGGTCGAGACGGCGAGCAGCAGCTCCCAGCCGAGCCGCCGGTGCCATACATGCGGCCCGGCCGGGTCCCGGCTCTTACGGGTGAACAGGCGGATGGGCCGCGCGCGGCGGTGCGGCCCTTCCGCCGGTCCGCTCAACCGTCGCGCCGCCCCTTCCAGCGGAAGGTCGTCAGGCACAGCACCAGCCCTCCAACGAGCCAGGCGCCCAGGACGAGGGCGACCCGGCCAAGTTCGTACGATTTGGCGAGCTCCAGTGTGGCACCGGCGTCACCGAGGAAGACCGATCGGAAACCCTGGCACATCCACTTGAGCGGGAAAAACGAGGCGATCCGCGCCAGCGTG
Source organism: Microbispora rosea (assembly GCF_900156315.1). Classification (GTDB taxonomy): domain Bacteria; phylum Actinomycetota; class Actinomycetes; order Streptosporangiales; family Streptosporangiaceae; genus Microbispora; species Microbispora rosea. The sequence continues at coordinate 94,394 of NZ_FTNI01000008.1, forward strand.
TCGGGAAGCTGGCTGAGCGGGATGAACACCCCTGAGATGAACTGCAGCACCACGAACGGCATCGTGATCACCGCGGCCGCGCTCTTGCCGGATCTGGGCAGGCTGCTGACCGCGACGCCGAGCAGCGACGACCCCAGCACTCCGAGCACGAACACCCAGGCGAAGGTCAGCCAGCTCGATGCGGCGGAGGGCAGCTCCAGGTCGAACATCGCCACCCCTATGGCCAGCAGGATGGCCACCTGGAGGAAGGACACGAGCAGCGTGTTCAGCGCCTTGCCGATGAAGTACGCCGCGGGCGGCATCGGCGTCCCGGCCAGCCGCTTGAGCGTGCCGTCCTCCCGGTCCATGGCGATGCCGATGCCGAGGTTCTGGAAACCGGTCATGGTGGCCGAGCCGATGAGTCCGGCCACGTAGAGCTGGGAGACGCTCAGCCCGGTTCCCTCCATCTGGTCGGAGAAGATCGACCCGAAGATCATTAGCAGGATGATCGGGAACGAGAAGGTGAACAGGACCGCGTCCTTCTCCCGGAAGAACATCCTCGTCTCCAGGGCCGCCCGGGACAGTCCCACGCGGAGAGTGGAAGGCATTCGGGCGGGGGCGGCCGTCGCGGCCCTCGGTGCGGCGATTTCGGTCATGGCAGTCAGCAGTCCTCGGCTGTATGGGGGGCCGGCGGGATCGACCACCGGCGGGAGGGAAGAAGGGGCCCGTCCTACGCGGGAGTACGCATACCTCGGGTGAGCCGGGAGGAGTCGCCGCCGGGCGGGCGGGCGGCTGTGCCCGGCGGCGACTCAGCCCTCGATGAGGCGGAGGTAGATGTCCTCCAGAGAGGGCCGGATCACGGCCAGCTCGGGGATCTCGCCGTCGAAGCGGCGGCTCAGCTCCAGCACGGTCTTCGTCGGAGTGTCGGTCTCCTCTGAACCGCCGGCCCAGTGGACCGTGGCCTTGGCGGTGGCCCGTCCGCCCAGGGTCGCGGGCGTGCCTTCTGCGACGATCCGGCCGCGGGCCACCACCGCCACCCGGTTGGCCAGCGCCTCGGCCTCGTCCAGGTAGTGGGTGGTCAGCACGATCGTGGTCCCCTGGTGGGCCAGGTCCTGGATCAGCTCCCAGAACCGGCGGCGCGCCTCCGGGTCGAAGCCTGTGGTCGGCTCGTCCAGGAACAGCAGCTCCGGGTTGCCGATCACGCCCAGAGCCACGTCCATCCGGCGCCGCTGGCCGCCGGACAACTGCCTGATCCGCTTGCCCGCCTTGTCGGTCAGGCCGACCCGCTCGATCACCTCGTCCGGGTCCGCCGGGTTCGGGTAGTAGCCCGCGAAGTGCCGGATCGTCTCCCGCACGGTCGCCTCGGCCACGTCGTTGGCCGTCTGGAGCACCACGCCGATCCGGGACCGCCACTCGCGCGTCGGCCGGCCCGGGTCGGTGCCCAGGACGCTCACCTCACCGGCGTCCCGGCGCCGGTAGCCCTCCAGGATCTCCACCGTGGTGGACTTCCCGGCTCCGTTGGGGCCGAGGATCGCGAACACCTCGCCCGCCCGGATGTCGAGGTCGATGCCGCCGACCGCCTGCACGTCGCCGTAGCGCTTGGCCAGCCCGCGCACTCTCACCGCTGTCGTCATGACTCAAGATTCGCGTCCGTGCGGCTCGTGGAACACCAACGGCCGGTGGACTCGGTTGTCCTCCTTTCGGAGGACAACCGGCGGGGGGCACGGGCCGGGATCAGAACAGGGTCGGGTTCTCCGGCTCGATGCCGCGCAGGGCGTCGTAGTCGAGCGTCACGCAGTCGATGCCGCGGTCGGCGGCGAGCACGCGGGCCTGCGGCTTGATCTCCTGCGCCGCGAATATCCCCTTGACCGGGGCCAGGCGCGGGTCGCGGTTGAGCAGTTCGAGGTAGCGGGTGAGCTGCTCCACACCGTCGATGTCGCCGCGCCGCTTGATCTCCACGGCGACCGCGCCGCCGAGGTGGTCGCGGCAGAGGATGTCCACGGGGCCGATGGCGGTCATGTACTCCCTGCGCACCAGCGTCCAGCCGTCCCCGAGCGTGGTGATGTGCTCGGCGAGCAGCTCCTGCAGGTGCGCCTCGACGCCGTCCTTGCGCAGGCCCGGATCGACGCCCAGCTCGTGGCTGGAGTCGTGCAGGACCTCCTCGATCGTCAGCACGAGCTTCTCACCGGTCTTGCCGTGCACGACCGACCAGGTGAGCACGCCGTCGATCGTCTCCTCGCGGACCTTGCAGGGAGGGTTCATCCAGTTCAGGGGTTTGTACGCCCGGTCGTCCGCATGAATGGAGACCGAGCCGTCCGCCTTCATCAGGATGAGCCGGGGGGCCATGGGGAGATGGGCGGTGAGCCGTCCCACATAATCCACGCTGCACCGCGCGATGACCAGCCGCATGTGCGCCAACCCTACCGGGGTTACGGAGGTCCGGCGGCGTTCTGGGACACTGTCCGGCATGGCGCGGACGTCGAAGGCGCTCGGAGCCGCCGGGCCCGGGGGCTCGTCACGGCCCGCGTGCCGGGGCATCCGCGCGTACGCCGCTCGAGCCGGTGCTGGAAGAATGGGCCGTCATCTCCCGTTCTGCCTGACATGAACCCCCCGGAAGGATGCCTGCCGTGAGTCCCCGCCGTGCCCGCCGCCGCGGCCCGTTCGAACGTCCGGACGGCAGTGCCGTACGGCCGATGGGCCCCCAGGTGGCCGGGGTGGACCGCGTGGAGAGCGCGCACGACGGCGAGTGGGTCGTCCGCAACGTCTCCGGGGCCGCCCAGGGCAAGGCGTACCGGTGCCCGGGGTGCGAGCAGGAGATCAGGCCCGGGCTGCCGCATGTGGTGAGTTGGCCGGCCTGGTCCGGGGGAGAGGACGAGCGGCGGCACTGGCACACCACGTGCTGGCGCAACCGGGCCAACCGCGGTCCGGGCCGCAGCCGTTACTGACACGAGCTTTCGGAGTGGGAATGGACATCAGGGCGTCCACGGTGCTGCCTGCCCGGCGCGAGGACATCGAGCTGCAGACGGCCGACGGGCTGACCCTCGTCGGCGAGGTGGCCGTGCCGGAGAGCCGGCCACCGGTGGCGACGCTGGTCTGCCTGCATCCCCTGCCCACCCACGGCGGGATGATGGACAGCCACGTGCTGCGTAAGGCCTCCTACCGGCTGCCCGCGCTCGCCGACATCGCGGTGCTGCGCTTCAACACCCGCGGCACGACCTCCGACCGGGGCACCTCCCAGGGGTCCTTCGACGGCGGCGAGGCGGAGCGGTGGGACGTCGCCGCCGCCCTGGAGTACGCCGACTTCCACGACCTGCCGAATCCCTGGCTCGTCGGCTGGTCGTTCGGCACGGAGCTGGCGCTGAAGTGGGGCCGGGACCCGATCGTGCGGGGCGCGATCCTGCTGTCGCCGCCGCTGAAGCGGGCCGGTGAGAAGGACCTCGTCGCCTGGGGCGAGTTCGGCCGCCCTCTGGTGGCCCTGGTGCCGGAGCACGACGACTACCTGCAGCCGGAAGAGGCCGTACACCGGTTCGCGGCGGCGCCGCAGGCGGAGGTCGTCGGCGTGGAGGGGGCCAAGCACCTGTGGGTCGGCGAGCCGTACGTGCGGATCGTGCTGAACGAGATCGTCAAGCGCGTGAACCCGCCCGCCGCGCCGCTGCCGACCACGGTCTGAGCGCGACGGGGCGGGCCGCTGGGGTCGCGAATCGGTGACGAACGGCGGCGGCGGGCGCGCGGCGCGTTACCGTGACCTGATGCAGCTCTACTCGCGTTCCGCCGGGAGCGGCCTGCCAGTCGTCCTGCTCCACGCGTTCCCCCTGTCCTCCGCGATGTGGCTCGCCCAGCGCGAGGGTCTCGCGCCGGTCTGCCGGGTGATCACCCCGGACCTGCGCGGCTTCGGTGGCACGATGCTCGGTGACGACGAGCCCTCGGTCGACCTCATGGCCGACGACGTGGCGCACCTGCTCGACCAGGAAGGTGTCGACCGCGCCGTGGTCGGCGGCCTTTCCATGGGCGGCTATGTGGCGATGGCGCTGTGCCGCCGCCACCCGGACCGCGTACGCGGCCTGATCCTCGCCGACACCAAGGCCCAGGCCGACCCCGAGCCGGCCAGGGCGAACAGGGAGCGGATCGCCGCGGCGGTCCTGGAGAGCGGCACGGGCGTCCTCGTGACCGAGTCGCTGCCCCCGATGCTCGGCGCGACCACCAAGGAGCGCAGGGGGATGGTGCTCGGGCGCGTCCGCGGGCTCGTCCAGGCGGCGCCGCCCGCGGCCGTCGCGTGGGCCCAGCGGGCGATGGCCGCGCGGCCCGACGCGTTCGGCACGTTGCGGTCCCTGGCCGTGCCGGCGCTGGTCGTGGTGGGCGACGAGGACGAGCTGTCGCCGCTGCCGGACGCCCAGGCCATGGCGGAGGCCATCCCGCAGGCGCGGCTCGCCGTCATCGAGAAGGCGGGTCACCTGTCCGCCATCGAGCAGCCCGAGTCGTTCAACCGCGTCGTCGCGGAGTTCGTCAAGTCCCTCGACTGAGCCGGAGGTCCCCGGTCGGGCCGGGGGCGGAGTGCGGACATGAGAACGGGGCCCGGCGGTGCCGGGCCCCGTTCGTTCAGCCGTCAGACTCCCCGATTGCGCCAGTGACTACTCCTGCCACCACTCCGCGTCGTCGTCGCTCTTGGTGGAGCTGATCGGCTCGACGGCCGGGGTGGCGGGTACGGACGGCTTCTCCACGACCGGCGGAGCCGACAGGGCCGGCTTCGGCGGGGCCGCGGTGACGGGCGCCGGCTCCGGGTCCATGCCCGGCAGCGGGGCGCCGCCGAGCAGCTGGCGGAGCTGGGCGAGGTGGCTGGTGATGCTGTCGCGCTGGCGGGTGAGCTCGTCCACCTGGCGCTGCATCGACGTACGGGTGCGCTCGGCCTCGTTCTTGGCCTCGGTCACGATCGTGTCGGCGCTGGTCTTGGCGTCGGCCACAAGCTGGTCGGCGTTCTTGCGGGCGTTGGCCAGCAGCTGCTTGGCGTGGGTGTCGGCCTCGCGGCGGGTCTGCTCGGCCTGCTGCGTGGCCTTGGCGGCCCGCTGCTCGGCGGTGGCGGCGCGCTGCTCGGCCTCGGCGACCAGCTTCTGGGTGTTGGCCTGGGCGGTGGCGTGCCGCTCGGCCTCCTGGCGCTCGGCGTCCTCGCGGCGGGCGGCGAGCTGGATCTCGAACTCCGCCTCGTCCTGGGCGCGCTTGGCCTCCGACTCCTCCAGGATCCGCTGCGCCTGAGCCCGCATCTCGTCCGCCTGACGCTTGGCGGTGGTGAGCACCTCGTCGCGCTCGCGCTTGGTGGAGGCCCGCAGCTGGGCCACCTCGCGCTCGGTCGTGGTGCGCAGCTTGGCGATCTCGCGCTCGGCGTCGGCCCGCTTCTCCGCGACCTCGTGGTCGGCGGTGGCGCGGATCTTGGCGACCTCGCGCTCGGTGGTGGCGGTCAGCTCGTCGGACTCACGCCTGGCCGTCGACCGGATCTCCTCCGCGTCGCGCTCGGCGGTGCTGCGCATCTCCTCGGCCTCGCGCGCCGCCAGCGCCCGCTTCTCCGCCGCCTCGTTCTCCGCTGCCGCCCGCAGGTCGGCGGCGTCCACCTTGGCGGCGGCGCGGATCTCGTTCGCCTCCGACCGGGCCGCCTGGACGAGCTCGGTGGCCTGCTCCTCCGCGAGCCTGAGCAACTGCTCGATGCGGGCGCCGAGACCAGAGTACGTCGGCCGCTCCTGCTCCTGGAGCTGGCGCTGCGAGTCGGACAGCTCCCGCTGAAGAGCGCCGACCTGTTCCTTGGCCTGACGCAATTCGGTGTCGAGGGTCTTCAGGTGGTCGTGGACCTGGTGCCGGTCATAACCCCGGAGCACCACGTCGAATTCGCGAGATGGGGCGTCCTCGAAGAAGTTGTTGAGCTGGGCGTCGATGTCGGACTGCATGAGGCTCGATCCTGGTTGTCGAGACGGCTACAGGGGCCGGACGGGGGGTCGGTTCCGAGGCGGGGAAGCCGGTTTGGCGTCCACGTCCGGTGGTACGCCAGCGTACTCCGGTACTGCCGCCTTGGAGGCCCCCTCCGACTTTCTGCGCGACTTGTTACGTATGAACGTTTCTTGCGTTTGCCTAGCGCCTGGACGTCTCGACGAGCTCGGTGAGAACCCCTCCCACGTCCTTAGGATGCAGGAACGCGATCGAGGCTCCCATCGACCCGTGCCTGGGCCGCTCGTCGATCAGGCGCACGCCCTTCGCCCCGATCTCCTCCAGGGCCTTGGTGACGTCCGCCACGCCGTACCCGATATGATGCACGCCCTCGCCCCGCTTGGCGAGGAACTTGCCCACCGCTGTGTCGGGGTGCAGGGGTTCGAGAAGCTGGACATAAGACGCGCCCTGGTCGCCGTCGGCAACGTGCAGCATGGCCTCGCGGACGCCCTGTTCCTCGTTCACCTCCCGGCTGACGACGGTCAGGCCGAAGACGGACTCGTAGAACTCGATCTTTTCTTCCAGGTTGTGGCAGGCCACGCCCACGTGATCGATCCGCAGCAGCATCGCCGTCTCCCTTCGCCGTTAGCGTGCCGCCGCCCGCTCCCGGGCGGCCGTCCTACTCATGGGTATGGTGACACCGTCGCCCCGATCTCGTAGTGGAGGGTCTCAATGTCTGGTTCCGTCATCGTCGCCGGAGCACGCACACCGATCGGACGGCTCCTCGGCTCGCTCTCCGACCTGTCCGCCGCCGAACTGGGCGGGATCGCGATCAAGGCAGCGCTGGAGCGCGCGGGTGTCTCCCCCGACCAGGTCCAGTACGTGATCATGGGGCAGGTGCTCCAGGCCGGGGCCGGCCAGATCCCCTCGCGCCAGGCGGCGGTCAAGGCCGGCATCCCCATGACCGTGCCCTCCCTCACCATCAACAAGGTCTGCCTGTCGGGCCTCGACGCGATCGCGCTGGCCGACCAGCTCATCCGGGCGGGGGAGTTCGACGTTGTCGTCGCGGGCGGCATGGAGTCGATGACCAACGCGCCGCACCTGCTGCCCGGTCTGCGCAAGGGCGTGAAGTACGGCAGCACCGGGATCCTGGACGCGATGGCCTACGACGGGCTCACCGACGCGTTCGACCAGATCGCGATGGGGGAGTCGACCGAGCGGCACAACGCCAGGCTCGGCCTGACCCGGGAGGAGCAGGACGAGTTCTCCGCGCGGTCGCACCAGCGCGCCGCCGAGGCGACGGAGAAGGGCCTGTTCGACGACGAGATCGTTCCGGTGCCGCTGCCGCAGCGCAAAGGTGATCCCGTGCTGTTCTCCGCCGACGAGGGCATCCGCAAGGACACCACGGCCGAGACCCTGGCGAAGCTGCGGCCGGCGTTCACCAAGGACGGCACCATCACGGCCGGGTCGGCCTCCCAGATCTCCGACGGCGCCGTCGCCGTGGTCGTGATGTCGAAGGCCAAGGCAGAGGAGTTGGGCCTCGAATGGCTGGCCGAGATCGGCGCGCACGGCAACGTGGCCGGGCCCGACAACTCGCTGCAGTCCCAGCCCGCCAACGCCATCAAGCAGGCGCTGGCCAAGCAGGGGCTGACCGCCGGCGAGCTCGACCTGCTGGAGATCAACGAGGCCTTCGCCCAGGTCGTGCTGCAGTCGGTGAAGGAGCTCGGCGTCCCGCTCGACAAGGTCAACGTCAACGGCGGCGGCATCGCGCTCGGCCACCCGATCGGTGCGTCCGGCGCCCGGATCGTGCTGACGCTGGCCCACGAGCTGAAGAGGCGCGGCGGCGGCCTCGGCGCGGCCGGCCTGTGCGGCGGCGGCGGCCAGGGCGACGCGCTGATCATCCGGGTTCCCGCGTCCGGCGCCTGATCGGAGTCGCAGGTGGACGTCCGTGAGCTTGTCGGCCAGGCGCGGCAGGGCCGGCCGCGCGCGGTGGCGCGGCTGATCTCGCTGGTGGAGAACGCCGTCGAAAACGCCGAAAACGCCGCGCAGGCCGGTGTTTCCGCCGGGGGAGACCGGGCGGCGTCCGCGGCGTCGAGCCGCGCGCTGCGCGAGGCGATGGCCGAGCTCGCCACCGGCGGCGCCCGGCCGCGCCCCGCCAGGGTCATCGGCCTGACCGGCTCTCCCGGCGTCGGCAAGTCGACCTCGACCGGCATGCTCATCCGGGCGTTCCGCAGGCGCGGAAGCACGGTGGGGGTGCTGGCGGTCGATCCGTCCAGCCCGTTCACCGGCGGCGCCCTGCTCGGCGACCGCGTACGCATGCAGGACCATGCGACCGACCCCGGCGTCTTCATTCGCAGCATGTCGAGCCGGGGGCACCTGGGTGGGCTCGCGTGGGCCACGCCGCAGGCGCTGCGCGTGCTGGAGGCCGCCGGGTGCGACGTGATCCTCGTCGAGACGGTCGGCGTCGGGCAGGCCGAGGTGGAGATCGCCCGCCTGGCCGACACGACCGTCGTCATCCTCGCGCCGGGCATGGGCGACGGCGTGCAGGCCGCCAAGGCGGGCATCCTCGAGGTCGCCGACGTCCTGGTGGTGAACAAGGCCGACCGCGACGGCGTCCAGACGACCGTGCGGGAGCTGCGGAACATGACGGGCCTCGTAGAGACGCCCTGGCGGCCCCCGATCGTCACGACCGTCGCCTCCAAGGGCGAGGGCGCGGACGACCTGCTGGCCGCGCTGGACAAGCACCAGGCATACCTGGAGGAGTCCGGCGAGGCCCGCAGGCGGCGGCTGGCCAGGGCGCGCGACGAGATCGAGGCCATCGCGCTGGCCCAGCTCCGGTCGCGCTTCGCCGTGCTCCACGGTGACCGCCTCGACGCGCTCGCCGAGCGGCTGCTCGGCGCGGAGACCGACCCCTACGCCGCCGCCGACGACCTCATCGCCGCCCTGCGTTGAGTTGCGACCGTGCGCTGAGGCGCCGGGCCGTGCAGTGGCGCCGGTCTGCGCTGAGGCATCGGGCCGCTACGGTGCCGGACCGAGCCCGGCCCGTACGGCTCTCGCGTCGCGGCGGCCGACGGGTCAGGGCTCACCGGTGTATTTGACCGTGACCCTCGTGAAGCCGAGGGACTTCAGCATGCCCTCCAGCATGGCCTTGGAGTTCTGGTCGGCCCGGGAACGCAGATCGCCGGCGGCGGCGGCATCGGCGATCTTGCGTTCGGCCAGCACGTAGAGCTCCTGCTGGTTCTGGGGAGACGACGACAGGAAGTCGGAGATCCGGTCGAAGATGCCCCGCTCCTGCGCGAAGACGTACGACCGCTTGTTGTCGAGGTTGGGTTTCTCCAGCTCGGCGTGCGGCAGCCGCACCGTCACCGCCGTGCGGTCGGGGGAGACCGTGAAGGCGTCCTTGGGCAGCGTGGAGAAGTCCACGTAGGCGTCCACGGTGCCGGCGCCCACGAAGAGCGTGCGGGAGCCCTTGATCGCGTCCGGGAGGAACTTGGCGTCCTTCTCCAGGTCGACGATGACCTGGAAGTCGCCGGTCGCGGCCTCGAAGCGGCTCAGGTTCTGCACCGAACGGAGCAGCGCGGGCCCGCTGCGGTCGATGGTCTGCTCGCCCAGCGGATTGAGCCAGGACAAGGTCAGCCGGGCGCCGACCACGAGCAGCAGGACCACGAACAGCAGGCCGGCGAGCACCCGCCACCCGCGCCGGGAGCGGGGGGCGGGGGCCCCGGCGCTCGCCGTGGCGTCGGTGGCGGCGGCGCCGGAGTCGGCCGGCGCGAACGAGGGACGGGTCTGACGGTCCACGGGGGGAATCTTCCCGGTATTCCCGGGATCTCACGCACGACAAGATCATTTCTGTTCACAGGGCATGCTTCGGACATCCCAAACCTGCCTTTTATACGGACCGATGGCCGGACAAGCCTCCGCGGCAGCGCTCACGCCCCGATTGGTGACGGCCGGGTTTCCGCCGCCACGCTCACGCCCGCGGCGGTGTCCGGGCGGGTGCCCGCTCCACGTTCACGCCGCTCCACGTTCACGCCGCGCCAGCGGATTTCCGCCGCCACACGCACGCCCGGCCCGGTGCCCGGGCGCGGGACTGCCCGCAGGTCCTGCGGCCTGCCGCGCCGGCCCGGTTCTGCCCCGCGCGAGGGGACCATGCGGGCGGGGCGGCTGCTCGTCCTCGCTCTCCAGGTGCGGGCACTATGCGGCGGGCGCCAGGAGCGTGCCGGGTACGCCCATAACGCCGGGGTCGTCCTCGGAGCTCGCGTCGCGGGCGTCGCTTTCGCCAGTGGCAGGCGGGGCAGAGTCCGCGTGACCGCCGGCTCGACCGCTGTCAGGCCCCCCGGATTGCGCGGTGCGTCCGGAGCGCCCGTCGTGCCCGTCCCGGCCGGGAACCGTGCCGCCGGACCGACGGCGGCCTGGCCGGTGGTCCTGGACGGCCGAGGGGCTCGCGCCGGGCCGTGCCTGCGGGCCGGGACCCGAGCGGCCGGCGCGGTCCTGGGCGGGTGAAGGGCTCGCACCGACGCCGCCCGGGCGTGCCTGCGCACCGGAAGCACCGGAAGCGCCGGGAGCGCCGGCACCGGGCCTTTCCTGCGTGCCCGGCCGGTCAGGAAATGCGGGGTCACCGGGCCGGCCGGCCCTTCCCGGCCGCCAGGGGTGCGGCGACCGCCCGGGGACCGGGGCCCAGGGACGGCCTCTCCGGGAGACTTCGCGGTTCGGCATGTCCCACCGGCCCGGATAACCCGGGCGGCCCATCGGACCCTGACCCGTCGGACTCTGACCCGTCGGACTCTGACCCGTCGGACTCTGACCCGTCGGACTCTGACCCGTCGGGCCCTGCCCGGCGGGGCCTTGACCAACGGTGCCCTGGCCCGCGGGACTCGCGGCGGGAGACGGCCACACGGGGGCGGCCGGACTCGGGCTGATCCAACCCGGACCGATCTCGCCGCCGCGCGGGTCCGAGCCCGGCTCCCAGCCGGTGCCGGGGCCGGTCGGCATGCCGGTGGCGACGGCCATACCCGAAGGAGACGGCTCCACCGGATAGCCCGGCGCGTACCCGGGGGTGGGGTTCACCGGATAACCCGACGCGACGGGGACGGCGGGATGGGTGCCGCCGCCGAAGTGCTTCGCCTGCAGGCCGCAGGAGACGAAGTCGGAGTAGAACATGCGCAGCCAGTCGTGCCGCTGGGCGTTGCTCAGCTCGGAGAACCAGAGGGCCGCCTCGCGGTGCTCGCGCAAGGGTCCCCCGGGCAGCGAGACGTCCCGCAGCCAGGCGATGACGATGGCCCGGTAGCCCGCGGCCAGGGTTCCCGGGCACGGGTGGGCCAGACGGTCGAGGAAATCGGCGGCCGCCCGCTGGGCGTACCCGGACCCGAGGCCGTCGATGTGCACGACGACCACTCCCGGCCCCGCGGAGTCGTCCTCGCCGTACTCCCGTTGCTCGACCCGCTTGAAGGCGGCCGGCGTGCCGTCCAGCTTTATCGCGAGCGTGGTGAACACGGTGGCGAGCTCGGCCAGGCCACCGCGCAGCGACGGATGCACGCAGACGCTGATCGGCCATTCCTGGCAGACGAGGCGTTCGCTCACCGTCATCGTCTGCGGCACGGTGACGAGCCGGGCGGCGCCGGTCCCGGCGGCCAGCACGGCGATCACCGCGGCGGCCAGCGCCAGCGTCCGCCGGGTCACCAGGGCCACCCATCCGAGGAACAGCGCGGTGCTGAGTCCCAGCAGCCACAGCGTCTGGTCCGCGTAGGCGGTCTCGCTGACGCCGGAGAGCAGGTCGTACGGCTCCCTTGTGGCGGGCGTGAGCCGGTCGGCCCAGTTGGGCCCGGTGGCCAGCCATGTGAACAGCCCGAACGTCCCGGCTCCCGCGATCAGTGGGACGACGACGACCGGCACGAGCCAGCCGAGGATCCAGCCGATCACGACGTACAGTCCCAGCCCGGCGACGGACATCGCGAGACCGCCGGGCAGCGGCGGCCCGCCCTGCCCGGTCAGCGCGGCGCGCAGCCCGAGCAGCAGCACGGTGGCCCCGAAGGAGCCGGTGACGACCGCGATGATCGACAGCGGCGCCCTGGCGGCCCGCCACGGCGTCAGGACACGGCCCTTCTCCGCGCGGCGCCTGCGGAACGCGACCCAGGCCGCGAACGCGGCTCCGAGCGGCCCCGTCAGGCGCAGCGAGCCGATGACGGCCGCCACTATGTCGTCCCAGTCCATGAAACCGGGAATGAGGACGCTCCACGCGGCGACGAGCGCGAGCACGAACAGCACGGTCGCCGCGACCAGCGCGCCGTGTCTCAGCTCTCCGCGTGAACCGCCCCTATGCTCACCCACAGCAGGGCGCGGCCCCTGGCCACGCCGCAGAAGTCCGGCGCGCATGCGGCGCCGGGACAGCGATGCTGTCCATTGAGAATCTCCCCCGTGTCTGTGTGAGCGGTGCGCGCGAACCCACGCCGTTCCCCGTGGCGCTGGTTCGTTCGGCCGGCCTCGCCTCGCCCGCCGTCGGACGCGTCTCCCCGCGGACCCCCGTCCGCGAGACGTCCTCTAGCAGACGGGGTTCCCCGTGCCGCCGGGTTTGCCGCCGCCTCACCTTTCGACGTGGCAACCATAACGGAGCGTGACCCGTACGGGGGGAGTTCTGGGGTCAAGGAATGAATCCGGTTACGCTCGGTGCACTGGTCGATCTTGGCCGGCGTCGCGCTACCGTATAACGCTGTGTCCGTTCCGCCCAGCTCAGAGCCATCGCCCACGGGTGGCCCCCGGCCGCTCAAGCTCCCGTTCGACCCGATCGAGCGGGCGGCCGAGACGTGGCGTTCGACGTTCGGGCCGTCGTCCGCCATGGCGGCCGTCACTTCGATCATGAGAGCCCATCAGATCCTGCTGGCGCAACTGGACACGCTGCTCAAGCCGTACGACCTGACCTTCGCCCGTTATGAGGCGCTCGTGCTGCTCACGTTCAGCCGGGCCGGGTCGCTGCCGCTGTCGAAGATCGGTGAGCGGCTGATGGTGCACCCGACGAGCGTGACCAACACCGTGGACCGCCTCGAACGGGCCGGCCTGGTCCGCCGCATGCGCAACCCGCGGGACGGCCGCGGCGTGCTCGCCGAGATCACCGGCGAGGGCCGGGACATCGTGCGGCGGGCCACGGCCGACCTGATGAACGCGGGTTTCTGCATGGGCATGTACGACGACGCCGAGTTGGACGAGATGTTCGGCCTGCTCAGGACCCTGCGCGTCGCCGCGGGCGACTTCAGCTCCTGACGCGGCCCGGGGAATCGGACGCGGGCCGGCATCGCGAACGGAGCCCCGGACGAGGGCCGGCAGTTCGGGCGCGGCCGAGGCCTTGTCCAGCGCGGTGCTCGGGTCGCTCGTGAGCGCGGTCACCACGTACGTCCTGCCGTCGGCGGTTCGCCGCGGCCGGGTGGGCCGGTGGCGCACCGCCGCACGGGGGTGCGCCACCGGCCTGCGCTGATTGAGCCTGCGCTGATTGAGAAGGGGGCAGGCGCACGGGTGCGCCTGCGGTCAGCTCGGCTCAGTGGCCGACGGCGCGCAGGGCGTCGACGATGCCCCTGCCGTAGAAGCCGTTGTCGTCGGCGGTGCCCTCACAGGTGTGCGTGGCGGTCGCCGTGGTGCCGTCCGGCAGGTGGCGGGTGTAGGTGTAGGCGGGCGGGTTCGGGCAGGCCGTCCTGGTAGCCGTTCCCTTGAGGATCGCCTCCACCTTGTCGGGGTCCATCGTCAGGCCGTCGTGGGCGCGGTCGTGCTTGCCGTACCGGCTGACGATCAGCGCCGCGACGCCGGCCGCGCGCGGCGAGGCCATCGAGGTGCCCTGCAGGTACTGGTAGTAGGCGCAGACCGAGCCCTTGCAGTCCTTCACCACGTACGGCACCGTCGGGTCGCCGTTCTCGTCGATCTCGCCGTTGGCGACGGCGAGCGCCTTGGGATAGGCCGAGAGCGTGGCCTTGGTGATGTCCCTCGTGTTGCCGGTGGTGTCGTAGACGTCGCCACCGGGCGAGGCCACGTCGACGTAGCCGTTGCCGTAGCTGGAGTAGTACGCCTTCCGCTTGCTGACGCCGGTGGCGGAGACCGAGATCACGTGCTCGGCCTCACTCGGGAGTGAAACGCAGGCCGCGGGGACGGTCCGGGACCTGGAGGCCTGGCCGGGGAAGGTGGCGTAGTCGGGGCTGCTGCCGTCGACGTTCGTCTTGGTGTAGTCGATCGCCTCGTTGCCCGCCGCGCTGACGAGCGTCACGCCCCGCGCGTGGGCGTAGTCGATCGCCCGCTGGGTGGCGGCGACGTACAGCCGCTGCTGGGCCTGCTCCTCGGGGCTGTCGGCCGGGTTGTCGGCGCAGTTGAACAGCCACGGGTCGATGTAGTAGCTCATGTTGACCACGTCGACCCCGATGTCGCCGGCGTAGGTGAGGGCGTCGACGGTGGGCTGGAGGAAGAAGTAGCCCGAGTCCTGGCCGGCCCGAAGGTTCACGATCGTCACCTTCGGCGCGACGCCCGAGATGCCCAGCTTGTTGATGGGCGCGGCGATCGACGAGGCGACGTGGGTTCCGTGGCCGTCCTCGTCCACGTCGTTCGGGTCGGTGCAGGAGCCGTCGGGGTCCTCCTCGCACTTGCCGTCGATCACGGCGCCGTTGGCGTCGGCGGGCAGGTCGACGGTGAAGTTCCGGCTCAGCCTGCGGTCGAAGTTGGGCGCGATGTCGGGGTGCGAGCCGTCGACGCCGGTGTCGAGGATGCCGACGAGGACGCGCTTGTCGCCCTGCTCGAACCTGTGGGCCTGGTCCGCGTGGATCTGCTTCATGTCCCACTGCAGGTCGGCCAGCGGCTCGTCCTTGACGTTGCGCCCCCACTTGAAGGGTTTGCCGCCCCGGCCCTCCTTCTCCACGGCGTCGGTCTTGGCGGCCCGCTCCACGGCCTTCTTCGCGGCGGCGGACGCCTTGGCGTCGTCGGGCGCGCTGCCGATCGTCTGGTTGCGGGCGACCCCTTCGACGGCCGCGGAGCCCTGCAGCGCGCCGGCGAAGTCGGGGTTGGCGGTGCTGACCGTGGCCAGCCCGATCTGCGTGTTCACCTTGATCACGCTGCCGCCCGCCGCTTCGATCGCCTTCTGGGCGTCCGCGGCGGCCGCGCCTTCCCTGTACAGGACCACGTATTCGGTCTGGGCCGCAGGCCCGGCGGCCGGGGGTTCGGCCTGCGCGGGTGTGGCGAGGGGTGCCGCCACCATCGCCGCGGTCGCGACGACGACTGTCAAGCGCTTCACATCCACCTCCGTGTGGACTTCAAGGGCGCTGACCATGTTTGAAGATTTCCCGGCTCTGTCAAAGGTCCGTGACAATTCGCGACCAACGTGTGACATGACGGCCGTGGGGGCGGGGAGTCAACAGGGGATTGGTGGTGGCCTGATTTAGTAGGACGTCCTAGTATCTTCTCGGAGAGTGAGACACGGGGAGGGACGCATGGAGCCGGACGCGACGGGCGCCGAGTCGGTCGAGGCGGGCAGGGCCCGCTGGCAGGCGCGATACGACGCCGCCTTCAAACGGGACCGTGAGTTCCGCACCCTGTCGGGGCTGGAGGTGGACCCCGTCTACGGGCCGCCCGGGGACGACCCCGGGTTCGAGCGCATCGGCTGGCCGGGGGAGTTCCCCTTCACCCGCGGCCTGTACGCCACCGGCTACCGCGGCCGTCCCTGGACCATCCGGCAGTTCGCCGGGTTCGGCAACGCCACGCAGACCAACGAGCGCTACAAGATGATCCTCGGCGCCGGGGGCGGCGGTCTGTCGGTGGCGTTCGACATGCCGACGCTGATGGGCCGCGACTCCGACGACTCCCGCTCGCTCGGCGAGGTGGGCCACTGCGGCGTGGCGATCGACTCGGCCCTCGACATGGACCTGCTGTTCGACGGCATCCCGCTCGGCGAGGTCACCACGTCGATGACCATCAGCGGGCCCGCCGTACCGATCTTCTGCATGTACGTGGTCGCGGCCGAGCGGCAGGGCGTGCCGGTGGGCAAGCTGAACGGCACCCTGCAGACCGACATCTTCAAGGAGTACATCGCCCAGAAGGAGTGGCTGTTCGCCCCCGAGCCGCACCTGCGGCTGATCGGTGACCTGATGGAGTTCTGCGCCGCCGAGATCCCCGCGTACAAGCCGCTGTCGGTGTCGGGTTACCACATCCGCGAGGCGGGGGCCACGGCCGCGCAGGAGCTGGCCTTCACGCTCGCCGACGGCTTCGGCTACGTCGAGCTCGGCCTGTCGCGCGGGCTTGACGTGGACGTGTTCGCGCCAGGACTGTCGTTCTTCTTCGACGCGCACATCGACTTCTTCGAGGAGATCGCGAAGTTCCGCGCCGCGCGGCGCATCTGGGCCCGGTGGATGCGCGACGTGTACGGCGCGCGCACCGAGAAGGCGCAGTGGCTGCGCTTCCACACGCAGACGGCGGGGGTGTCGCTGACCGCGCAGCAGCCGGACAACAACATCGTCCGCACCGCGATCGAGGCGCTGGCGGCCGTGCTCGGCGGCACCAACTCGCTGCACACCAACGCGCTGGACGAGGTGCTCGCGCTGCCGTCGGAGAAGGCCGCCGAGATCGCGCTGCGCACCCAGCAGGTGATCATGGAGGAGACGGAGGTCGTCAACGTCGTCGACCCGCTGGGCGGCTCCTGGTACGTCGAGGCGCTGACCGACCGGCTGGAGGCCGAGGCGGAGAAGACCTTCGGGAAGATCCGGGAGATGGGCGGCGACGGCACGATGACCGCCGGCATCCTGCGGGGCATCGAGGACGGCTGGTTCATGTCCGAGATCGCCGAGTCGGCCTTCGACTACCAGCGCAAGCTGGAGAAGGGCGACAAGCGGATCGTCGGCGTGAACTGCCACACCGCGAGCGTGGAGGAGCCGCTGGAGATCCTGCGGATCAGCCACGAGGTCGAGGTCGAGCAGCGCAGGGTGCTGGCCGGGCGGCGCGCCGCGCGGGACCGGGAGGCCGTCGACGCGGCGCTGGCCGCCCTGCGGGCCGCCGCCAAGGGCGCCGACAACATGATCCCGCCCATGCTGGAGGCCGTACGGGCCGAGGCCACGCTGGGTGAGATCTGCGACGTCCTGCGCGAGGAGTGGGGCACCTACTCCGAGCCCGCCGCCTTCTAGGCGTCCCCGAGCGCGGCGATGCGGTCGAGGAGGGACTCCAGGGTCTTGTCGTCGGTGGCGGGGGCGATGACCGTCACCCGCAGGTGGCGAACGCCCCCGACCTCGGCCGAGGTCAGGTGGAAGGAGCCCTCCTCCAGCAGGGTCTCGCGGATCTCGGCCTGGTCGCCGTCGCCGTAACGGAAGCAGACGATGTTGCTCTCCGGCTCGTACGGGCAGTGGAAGCCGGGCCGCTCGCGGGCCAGCTCCCAGAAGCGGTGCGCGGCGGCGTACCGCTCCGCCACGTGCTCGCCGAGGCCCCGCTCGCCCCGCCAGGCGAGGTTGAGGAACACCTTCAGCCCGAGCGCGGCCTTGGAGCACTCCACCGTCCTGCCGATCAGGTCGAACCCCTGGTCGCCGTAGAACAGGTAGCTGGCCCGCTGCCGGAACGCCGCGTCGAGGTCGCCCTCACGCCGGACGAGCACGGCCGCCACGAGGCCGGAGGTGCGCAGCATCTTGTGCGCGTCCCAGATGACGGAGTCGGCCAGCTCCACGCCGTCGAGCAGGTGGCGGTGCTCCTCGCTGAGCAGCGCCGACGCGCCGTGCGCGCCGTCCACGTGGAACCACAGGTCGTGCTCGGCGCAGAACTCGCCGATGGGCCGCAGGTCGTCGTACAGGCCGGTGCCGGTGGCGCAGGCGGCCGCGACCAGGGCCATCGGCCTGCGCCCGGCCCGCCGCGCCCGGTCGAGCCCCTCGGGCAGCCGGGTCACGTCGATCCTGCCCAGGTCGTCCACGTCGAGCGGTACGACCGCGCGCTCGCCGAGGCCGAGGATGGCCGCCGCCCGGGTGACCGAGTAGTGCGCCGAGGGCGGCGCGAGGAGGGCGAGATCGCCGGGCACGCCATCGGTCCACGCGTCCGGTGCGGCGGCGGCCCGCGCGGCGAGCAGCGCGGTCAGGTTGGCCAGCGACCCGCCGTGGGTGAGCACCCCGCCGCCTTCGGGAAAGCCGACTTTGGCGAGCATCCAGCGCAGCACCTCGAACTCGACGGTCGCCGCCGCGGCGCCCATCTCGTAGATCGCCATCGGGTTGTTGATCGCCCCGTGGACGAAGTCGGCCAGCGCGGCGGGGAAGTCGGGCGCGGCCGTCTGATGGGCGAGGTAGGCCGGATGGTGCAGCCGCGTGCCCTCCACCAGGTAGGTGTCGAGCCACTCCTGGTAGCTCTCCGGGGTCATGCCGCCCTCCCGGATCCAGCGGGCGAGCCCGAGCCGCCCGGCCAGCTCCCCGGGCGGTCTGCGGCGGATCACCGGCGCCGTCCCGTCCTGGCTCTCCCGGACGTACGCGGCGAGGCCCTGGACGGTCATCTCGGCGGCGTGGACGAAGTCGTCGATATCCCAGGCGTGATTCGGGGTCATACCGCGATGATGGCCTCAGTGGACGCTCGTTCGCCATATTCACCGAATCGACCAAGGAAAGAGGCCGTGAGCGCCGAACTGGATTCGACCGACAGGAAGATCCTGGAGCTGCTGCAGAAGGACGCGCGGCTGCCCAACAAGGATCTCGCCGAGCACGTCGGCGTCGCCCCCTCCACCGCTCTCGAACGCGTACGGTCGCTGCGCCGGCGCGGCCTGATCACGGCCTTCCGCGCGGAGGTCGACACCCAGGCGCTCGGACGGCCGCTGGAGGCGCTGCTGGCGCTGCGCGTGCGGCCCCACACGAGTCAGCTGGTGGACCCGCTGCGGGCGTTCGTGCTCGGGCTCCCCGAGACGATCGCGCTGTTCCACGTGGCCGGCCCGCAGGACTTCCTGGTGCATGTCGCGGTGCCCGACGCCGACCACCTGCACCGCCTGGTCCTCGAACGCATCCTGGTCCGCCAGGAGATCGTCCATCTGGAGACGACGCTGATCTTCCGTACCGAGCGCAGGACCGTCCAGGGCCCGGTGAGCTGAGGAGACGGGCCGGCCGAAGGGCGGTGACGGCCGGCCTCAGACGCCCACGGTCCCGTCGACGCCCTCGCGCAGGAAGTCGGCGTGGCCGTTGTGCCGGGCGTACTCATGGATCATGTGCAGCATCACCAGCCGCAGCGACACCTCCTCGTCCCACCGGGGCGCGTAGGCGACGACGTCGAGCGACTCCGCCGCGCGCTCGATCCTGCGGGAGTGCTCGACCTCCGCCTGCCAGGCGGCGAAGGCCTCCGCGCCGGTGGACCCGCTCGGGTCGTACGCCGCCTGGTAGTCGTCCTCCTCCGACCAGACGAGCGGCACGTCCTCCTTGCCGATCACCCGGCGGAACCACGCGCGTTCGACCTCGGCCATGTGCCTGACCAGGCCGAGCAGCGTGAGCGTCGACGGCGGCATCGACCTGCGGCGCAGCTCCTCGTCCGACAGCCCGTCGCATTTCAGTGCGAGCGTGGCCCGGTGGTAGTCGAGGAACGCCCGGAGCATCTCGCGCTCACCGGCGACGCTCGGCGGGCCGATGCGTTCCACTGCCATGTCCTGCTCCTTCTATATGGCGATTTGTGCGCCGTTCACCCTACGACGGGCGCCGGCTCGCCCCGATCACCGGAGGAATGGGGCGGGGATCGCACGGATCACGCGGGCGCGTACGGCAGGATTGGGGGTATGGCAGCGGAGTTCTCTCGACCTGGATCGCTCTACGGCGCCGTGGACCTCGGCGCGCGCAAGCAGGCACTCGAGGCCCAGGCGCGGCGTGAGGCCGCCGGGCCGTCCGGAGCCGCCTCGGCGGACGTCATCGAGGTGACCTCGGCCACCTTCAACGCCGAGGTGGTGGAGCGCTCCCTGAGCGTCCCCGTCATCGTCGAGGCGACGGTGACCAGGGCCGAGCAGGTCCGGCAGTTCAGCGGCGTGATGGAGAAGCTGGCCGCGGAGGCGGCGGGCTCGTGGGTGCTGGCCAGGGTGGACGTGGAGGCCGACCCGCAGCTCGCCCAGGCGCTGCGGATGCGCGCGGTGCCCACCGTCTATCTGGCCTTCCAGGGGCAGCTCATGCCCCTGTTCGAGGGCCCACTGCCGGAGTCGCAGCTCCGGCAGGCGTTGGCGCAGGTGTTCGAGCAGCTCGGCGTGGAGCCGGCCGACGCGCTGGGCGAGGACCAGCCCGACGAGCCGCCGGTGGACCCCGAGCTCCTGGCGGCCGAGCAGGCCGTGGAGAAGGGCGACCTGGACGCCGCGGCCGCGGCCTTCGAGCGCCTCCTGGCGCGGTCGCCGTCGGACGAGGGCGCGAAGATCGGCCTCGCCGGGGTCGGGCTGCTGCGGCGCACGCAGGACCTCGACCCGGCCGACGTGCTGCGCCGGGCCGCGGAGAGTCAGGACGACGTGGACGCGCAGACCCAGGCCGCCGACGTGGAGATGGTCAGCGGGCAGGTGGACGAGGCGTTCGACCGGCTGGTCGCGCTCGTACGGCGCGCCCGGGGCGCCGACAGGGACAAGGCGCGGGTTCATCTGCTGGGGCTGTTCGACGCGCTGCCCGCAGACGACCCGTCCGTCACGCGGGCGCGCAGGGCGCTGGCCAGCGCGCTTTTCTGACCGGTTCCCGCCCGCGCCCGCCCGCCCCCTGCGGCACGGCGGCGCGCGGGCCGGGCACGACGGGTGGCGGGACGGCACGGACACGGGCTGAAACACCCCGCGGGGGATGGCACGATGGATAGCACCCATGAGCCGTCCAGCCGGATGCGCGAGCGTGGCCGCCCACGCGGAGGCCGCGCCCCACTGGAGCAGCCGGGAGAGCACGGCCAGGCATCACCCGCAAAGGAGCGGATAGACGTGGCCACCGTGCCCAGCGTGTCCTACTCGATCACCGTGCGCCTCGAGGTGCCCGCAGGGGGCAAGGCGGTCAGCCTGCTCACCCACGCGGTGGAGAACGCGGGCGGCGTCGTGACCGCCCTCGACGTGACCAACGCCGGTCACGAGAAGCTCCGCATCGACGTGACGTGCGCGGCCAAGGACGCCGACCACGTGCAGGCGATCGTGGACAGCCTCGGCGCGGTCGAGGGCGTCGCGATTCACAAGGTCTCCGACCGGACCTTCCTCATGCACCTCGGCGGCAAGATCGAGATGCAGTCGAAGGTCCCTCTGCGCAACCGCGACGAGCTGTCGATGGCCTACACCCCGGGCGTGGCGCGGGTCAGCCTGGCGATCGCGCGCAACCCGGAGGACGCCCGCCGCCTCACGATCAAGCGGAACTCGGTCGCCGTCGTCACCGACGGCTCGGCCGTCCTCGGCCTCGGCAACATCGGCCCCGCCGCCGCACTGCCGGTGATGGAGGGCAAGGCCGCCCTGTTCAAGCGGTTCGCCGGCATCGACGCCTGGCCCATCTGCCTCGACACGCAGGACGTGGACGAGATCGTCGCGACCGTGCGGGCCATCGCGCCGGGCTTCGGCGGCATCAACCTGGAGGACATCTCGGCGCCGCGCTGCTTCGAGGTGGAGCGGCGGCTGCGTGAGCTGCTCGACATCCCGGTCTTCCACGACGACCAGCACGGCACCGCCATCTGCGTGCTCGCCGCGCTGACCAACGCGCTGAAGGTGGTCGGCAAGGAGCTGTCCGAGGTGCGGATCGCGATGGCCGGCGCCGGCGCGGCCGGCACCGCCGTCCTGCGCCTGCTGCTGGCGGCCGGGGCTCGGAACGTCGTCGTCTGCGACTATCGCGGGGCGGTCCACCTCGGCCGCGACGACCTGGACGACTCGCTGCGGTGGATCGCCGAGCACACCAACGGCGAGGGGTACGGCGGCGACCTGCGCGGCGCGGTCAAGGGCGCCGACGTCTTCATCGGCGTCTCCGCGCCGGGGATCCTCGCCGGGGACGACATCGCCGCCATGGCGAAGGACGCGGTGGTGTTCGCGCTCGCCAACCCCGAGCCGGAGGTCTCCCCGGACGACGCCCGCGAGCACGCGGCGGTCGTGGCCACGGGCCGGTCCGACTACCCCAACCAGATCAACAACGTGCTGGCGTTCCCGGGCGTGTTCCGCGGCCTGCTCGACGCCCAGGCGAACGGGATCACGCTGGAGATGCTCCTCGCGGCGGCCCGCGCGCTGGCCGCGGTCGTCACGAGCGAGGAGCTCGGCCCCAACTACATCATTCCCAGCGTCTTCCACCCGGACGTGGCCAACGCGGTGGCGGCGGCCGTACGGGAATCGGCCGGAGGCAGGGCCCGCGGCTTCACCGAGGCGTGATCGATTCACCGGTCGGTGACGCCACCGTCACGATCGGTAACATGACGCGGCAAACCGGGGTCGGCGTACACGAATCCGCAATCCTCCCTCATGATGGGATGTATGGCGGAGGCGATCTACGTCGGCGGGTTGCTTGTAGCGACGCCACTGCTCGACGACCCCAACTTCCGGCGTAGCGTCGTGCTCGTCCTGGAGCACGACGAGGACGGCGGCACCCTGGGTGTGGTGCTCAACCGGCCCAGCGAGATCGCCGTGACCCAGGTCTTACCTTCGTGGGACGCCCTGGTCACGGGTCCTCCGGTGCTGTTCGAGGGGGGCCCGGTGCAGACGGACAGCGCGCTCGCGCTCGCCGTCGTGCTCAGCGGCGAGGAGCCGCTGGGCTGGCGCCGTCTGCAGGGCAGGGCGGCGGTCTCGCGCCTCGGCACGGTGGACCTCGACGCGCCCCCGGAGATCCTCGCGGGGGAGATCTCCCAGATGCGGATCTTCGCGGGCTACGCGGGCTGGACCGCGGGACAGCTCGAGAGCGAGCTCCAGGAGGGCGCCTGGTACGTCGTGGACTCCGAGCCGGGGGACACCTTCCACGCGAACCCGGCCACGCTGTGGCGCAACGTGCTGCGCAGGCAGAAGGGGGACCTGGCGCTGGTCGCCACCTTCCCCGACGACCCCCTGCTCAACTGATCCCCCCGGTGCGCCTGTTCTGGCGCGCCGGTCCTGGCGCGCCCGTCCCGGGCCGGCCGTGACGCGCGGAGGCCGGGCGCGGGGAGCGCGCCCGGCCGTGGGCGGGACGCCGCGTGTCAGCTCGCGGTGCAGCTCACCGCCGGCACCCCGTTGGCGCCGTTCCAGGAGCCGAGGAACCCGAACGAGGTGGACGCTCCGGCGCCGAGGCCGCCGTTGTAGCTCACGTTCCTGGCGGTTATCGACGACCCGTTCGACGTCACCGTGGCGTTCCACACCTGGGTGATCGCCTGGCCGTTGGCGTAGGTCCAGGTCACGGTCCAGCCGGAGATGGCGCTGGAGCCGGCCTTGACGGTCACCTCACCCTGGAAGCCGCCGCCCCACTGGTTGGTGACCGTGTAGGTCGCCGCGCAGCCCTTGGCGCCGCCGGGGGACGGGCTGGGGCTCGGGGACCTGCTCGGAGAGGCGCTCGGAGACGCGGACGGGCTGGGGGAGGCGGACGGGCTGGGAGACGGGCTCACCGGCGGCTGGCCGCTGTAGATCGTCGCCTCCTTGGCGGTCGACTTCACGCCGTTGGCGCCGTTGAAGAGCCGCTGGCCCCACGAGGTGAGCTGGTTGACGTTGAAGTTCGTCACCTGGTCCAGGTATTCGACGCCGCCGCCGTTGCCGCTCCACGACCAGCCGAGGTAGCCGACGCCCCGCGACTGGGCCTGCGACATGATCGTGTCCTCGTCGGGGTCGCCGTCCGAGTGCATGTTGCCGAACTCGCCGATCACCAGCGGCAGGCCGGCGGTCTGGAACGCCTGGAGGTAGCCGGTGACCTCGGCCGCCGTGTCGAAGACGCCGTACATGTGGATCGAGAAGACGGTGTTCTTCTGGGGGTCGCTGTCGAAGACCGAGGCCGCGTTGTCGCGCATGACGAACTGCCAGTCCTGGCCCCAGTTGGGCGCGTCGACCATCAGCAGGTGCTGGAATCCGGCCGCCCGCATCCTGCTGATCGCGCTCTTGGTCGCGCTGGTCCAGGCGGACGGGCTGTTGTTGCCGTACGGCTCGTTGCCGATGTTGATGACGATGTAGTTCTCCTGGCCGGTCAGCACGCTCTTGAGACCGACCCAGTAGTCGACCGCCTGGTCGAGCGTGTACGCGCCGCTCTGCTCGCCGTATCCGGTGGTGTCGTGGTTCTCCAGCACGCAGATTAACCGGTTCTGCTTGCATAACGCGATGACGTTGGCGACGTCGCTCGCGGCGTTGGCCGTCCAGCGGCCGCCGCTCAGCACGACGCGGACGGTGTTCGCGCCCAGGGACTTGATGTTCGCGAACGAGCTCGTCTGGCTCGGGAACCAGGTGTGGGCGTGGCTGGTGCCCCGCATGATGAACTGGTTTCCGTTGGCTTCGAGGATCTTCGTGCCGCTGACGTGGAGTCCGGTCGCGGCCTGGGCGCTCTGGGTCATCGCGAGCACTGACGTCAAGAGGGCGAGGAGGGCCGCGCCCGCGGCGATGAAACGTGTTCTCATTCTGTACCTCGGGTGGGGGGATCGGCACCGGTGGAAGCGCCGAACGCACGATAGGCAGGGGGAGGCGGGGCCGTACAGGAGACGGCTCTTGGGGTGCTCTTCGGCGGGCGCGCCCCTACTGAACCGGTTCGGCAGCGCGTGCCATCGGACCAGCGCGATCTCCTGCCGTAGGCCCTCACCTGGGCCGTGTCATCCCGATGAAACGTTCACCGGACGGTCGCTGCGCGGGGGCGCGGAGGCCGTCTGTAGAGTCGGCTGCCATGCCTGATCTCGGTCTGCCCGATCCCGGCGTGCCCGATCCTGGTGAGCCCGATCTCCGCTGGGCGCCTCCGGGCGCCGTGCGGTTCGCCGGCGGGGTGCCCGTCGCCCTCGTGGCGCCCGGTGCGGGGCTGCCGTCGCTGCCCGCGGCCGTGGGCGACATGGCGACGCTGCGCCGCATCGACCTCGACGGGAACGCGTTGACGACCCTGCCCGGCTGGGTCGGACGCCTGGAGCGGCTGCGGGTCCTGTTGCTCTACGGCAACCGGATCGCGGCCATCCCGCCGGAGGTGGGGCGTCTCGCCGCGCTCGAACACCTCAGCGTGGGGCGCAACGCGCTGACCGCGGTGCCGGACGCGCTGTGGCGGCTGAGCCGGCTGCGGTCGCTCAACCTGGCGGAGAACGAGATCGCGGACCTCCCCGCCGGCCTCGCCGGCCTTCGCGAGCTGCGCATGCTCGACCTCGGGCACAACCGGCTGCGCGAGGTGCCCGCGGAGATCGGCGATCTGCCCCGCCTCACGGACTACCTCTACCTGAGCGACAACGGGTTCACCTCGGTGCCCGCCTCGCTGGGGCGGCTCGACCGGCTCGGCTATCTCAACCTCGCGGAGAACCGGCTGGCAGCGCTGCCCTCGTCGATCGGCGGCATGGCCGGCCTGCACGAGCTGCGTGCCCACGACAACCGGCTGACCACGCTGCCGGAGACGATCGGCCGTCTGACCGGCCTGCGCGAGCTGCACCTCAGGAACAACCGCCTCGCCGCGCTGCCCGAGTCGCTCGGCGGGCTGCGGGCGCTGCGTCACCTGGACCTGCGCGGCAACCCCCTGGAACGGCTGCCCGGCGCCGTCGTACGCCTGACCGAGCTGACCCACCTCGATCTGCGGGCGACCCGCCTCACCACGCTGCCCAGCGGGCTGGCGGAGCTGCCGCGGCTGGAGAAGCTCGACCTGCGCTGGGTCAAGTTCGACGAGACCCCCGCCTGTGTCCGCCCGCTGCGCGAACGCGGGTGCGTCGTCCTGCTGTGAGGACGGCTCCGAGGGCGGCTCCGAGGGTGGCGGTGCGGGCGGCGGTGCGGACTGCTGTGCGGACGTTCCGGCGCGTCAGCCCGCTGCCGTGGCGGGCTGGGCCGTGGCGGAGCGTACGGGCAGGTCCCAGCCGGGGCACAGGGAACGCTCGGCCAGCGTGAGCAGATCCTCCAGCCGCCGCGCCAGTATGGCCGGGTCCTGTGTGCGCTCGTCGAAGCAGGCGAGGGCCACGCTGACGAAGACGGCCACGATGAACTGCGGCTGGAGGTCGCACGGGTCGGCTCCCAGCCTGCGGGCCACCTCGGCGACCAGCCTGCGCTCGTTCTCCTTGATAAGCCGCATGGTCCCGGCGAGCAGGGCGGGTGTGGAGTGCACGACCTTCTGGCAACGCAGGTACCTGCCCGTCTCCGCGTCATCCGCCTCTCGTAGCATCTTCAGCAACGAGCGCATCGCCTGACACAGGGCGGTGAACGGCGACTCCGACTCGGGACGTGAGACCAGCTCGGCGAGGAGCATCCGCTGCTCGTCGGCGGTCAGCGAGAGCGCCACGTCCTCCTTGGAGGCGAAGTACCGGAAGAACGTCCTGGGCGACACCTCCACCTCGGCGGCGATCTGGTCGATCGTCGTCGCCTCGTAGCCCCTGGTGAGGAAGAGGTCGAGGGCCGCGTCGATCAGAGCGTCCCGCGTCCGCTGCTTCTTGCGTTCGCGTAGACCCATGGCGGTCACCTCCTCGAAACTGCCGGTTCACAAACTCTCAGTTGTCACAGTATGTCGGATAAAAGGATTTGTCATCTGTCATCGACTGACATAAATTACTGGCCGTCGACACAGTGGTGCTAAGGGGGAATCTCCATGACTCAAGCCGTATCGGTGGACGCCGACGCGCCTCCAGGACGAGGCCAGGGGCATCCATGGCTCACGCTGCTCGCCGTCTCACTCGGCGTCATCATGGTCATGCTCGACGGCACGGTCGTGGCGATCGCGAACCCGGTCATCCAGGTCGAACTCAAGGCGACGCTGGCGGACCTGCAGTGGGTGACCAGCGGTTATCTGCTCGCGCTGGCGGTCTTCCTGATCACGGCCGGCAAGCTCGGCGACCTGTTCGGACACAAGCGCGTCTTCCTGATCGGCGTCGCGGGCTTCGCGCTGACCTCGCTCGCCATCGGCCTGTCGTCCTCGATCGGCGTGCTGATCGCGCTGCGGGTGCTCCAGGGACTGTTCGGCGCGCTGCTCCAGCCCGCCGCCCTCGCGTTGCTCCGGTCGGCGTTCCCCGGTGAGAAGCTCAACATGGCCATGGGGGCGTGGGGCGCGATCATCGGGCTGTCGAGCGCGGCGGGCCCGATCGTCGGCGGCCTCCTCGTGGAGAACGTGAGCTGGCAGTCGGTGTTCTTCATCAACGTGCCGGTCGGCGTGGCGGCGTTGGCGTTCGGGCTGTGGGCGCTGCGGGAGCGCAGGGCCAAGATGCTGTCCCGGGTCGACTGGCTGGGCGTCGTGCTGCTGTCCGGCGCGATGTTCGCGCTGGTGTGGGCCATCATCAAGGCCCCCGAGTGGGGCTGGGGCGACGCCAAGACGCTCGGCTTCCTCGCCGCCGCCGTGGTGGTCGGGGCCGTGTTCCTGTTCTGGCAGTCGAAGGTGAGCGAGCCGCTGCTGCCGCTGAGCCTGTTCCGCAACGCCTCGGTCTCGATCGGGACCGTTCTCATGATCCTCATGTCGTTCGCCATGTTCGGCGCGATGTTCTTCCTCACGTTCTTCTTCCAGGGCGTGCACGGGCTCACGCCGCTCGACTCCGGCCTGCGGATGCTGCCCATGAGCGCCGGCATGATCGTCGCCTCGCCCATCGCGGGCATCCTCATCGGCAAGCTCGGCCCGAAGATCACCATCGCGGGCGGCATGGTGATCAGCGCCTTCGCGATGTTCCTCATGTCGCGGCTCAGCGTCGAGGCCGCCTTCGCCGACAGCGCGATCCCGTTCGTGCTGCTCGCGTTCGGCCTGTCGCCGGTGTTCGTCGGAGCCACGGAGATCATCGTGGGCAACGCGCCGGAGGAGCTGAGCGGCGTCGCGGGCGGTGTGCAGAACTCCGCGATGCAGATCGGCGGCGCGCTCGGCACCGCCATCCTGGGCGCGGTCGTGTCGGCCAAGGTGGCCGACGTGCTGCCCGGGTATCTCGGCCCGGCGGCGGCCGCCGTCCCGCCCGCCCAGATGGAGGGCCTGAAGGCCCTGGCGTCGGTGGGTCAGGCCCCGCCCGGACTGACCGGCCCCGTGGCCAAGACGCTCGCGGACGCGGCGCACCTGTCCTTCATGGACGGCCTGCACCTCGGCTTCGTCGTGAGCACGGCGGTCGCCCTCCTCGCGGCGGCCCTGGCCCTGTTCGTCAAGGCCGGTCGCAAGACCGAGGGCGCCCCGGTCCACATGGGCTGACGTCCGGTCTCCTCCGTACGGCCTCCGCCACCCGGCGGAGGCCGTACGCGCGTCCGGGCCTGGTGCGGCTGCTCGCTCAGTAGACTTGGTATCCGTGAGCGGCACGAAGATTCTTCCCGAGAGCGACGTAACACCCCGACTCTCGCACGGCGACGGTGACCACGAGCGCTTCTCGCACTTCGCCGACAAGAACAAGATCACTGAGAGCTACGTCACCGGCGCGCCGGTGCGGGCGCTGTGCGGCAAGGTGTGGGTGCCCAGCCGCGACCCGAAGAAGTATCCGGTCTGCCCGGAGTGCAAGGAGATCTACGAGGGGTTGCCCAAGGGCGAACCGTCCGGCGAGTGAGTGTCGATCCGGGATCATCGCGTCCCCTGCGGCTAGGGTCTGCCTTCTGACCAGCCGTATCGGGGGAACGAATGGTTCGGCGACCTATCGCCGTCGTCCTTGCATGCCTCTACGCGCTGGGCGGCGCGTGCGCCGTCCCGGCGTCCGCCGCCTCCCGGGCGCCCGGTGGTCTCACCGGCGCCGCGCTGCGCGCATCGCCGGCCACCCGGCCCGACGCCTGCCTGGCCCGTCACGCCGTTCCCAAGCGCCGGCACGGCCGTGCCCACGGAGTCACGCAGCGCCGGCACGGCGTGGGCGGGCTCACGCACGCCCCGGAGCCCCGTGAGCCGGGGCCGGACGAGATCGCCCGGATGTCGGCCGACCTGGCCCGCAGGCTCGGCACCGCGACGCCGAGAGAAACCGCGCAGCCACGAGACGCCGCGCAGGCCGCAGTCACTCCGCCGCCGGGGGTGACGGCCCGGCCGGGGAGCGGGGCGGGCGACCGGCGGATCGGTTCAGGGACAGTCGAGCGGATCACCGTCCCGGTGTGGGTGCACATCATCAAAGACCACGCGCTCGGCCTGCCCGACGCCGCCGTCTCCCGGCAGATCGCCGCGCTGAACACCGCCTATTCCGGCGGGTACGGCGGCGCCGACACCGGCGTGCGCTTCGAGCTCAAGGGCATCACGCACACCGAGAACCGGAGCTGGTTCCGCGACCCCCTCGGCTACGAGGAGCCGATGAAGAAGAAGCTGCGGGTCGGGGGTCCCGAGACGCTCAACCTGTACATCGCGCAGCTGAGCCGGCTCGTGCTCGGCTACTCCACCTATCCGTACTGGTATGACGACGAGCCCGTGCTGGACGGCGTGGTGATCGACTGGCGGAGCGTCCCCGGCGGCCCGCTGCGCGACTTCGCCAGAGGCTTCACGGCCGTGCACGAGATCGGCCACTGGCTGGGCCTGCTGCACACCTTCGAGAACGGCTGCAAGGCCCCGGGCGACTCGGTGGACGACACTCCCGCCGAGGCCTACCCGACGAACGGCTGCCCTGCGAAGAAGGACACCTGCCCCGCTCAGGGCGGCGATCCGATACGCAACTTCATGGACTACGCCCAGGACCGCTGCATGCGCGAGTTCACCGCGGGCCAGGGCGTACGCGTCCACCAGATGTGGGACGCCTATCGCCGCCCCGGGCCGCAGAGGGCCGACGCGGGATTGCATAAGGCCGCAGCGGGTGCTCAGGCGGACGCCGCGAAGGCTCAGGCGGACGCCGCCGCCGACGGCGCGGACGCTCCCGCCAGCATCGCGAACGACCTCGCGAACGACGCCGGGAGTGACGACACTGTGAGCGATCCCGGAAACGACCCCGCGGCCGACGCCGGGTACGACACTGTGAACGATACCGGGAGCGGCGCCGTGAGTGACCCTCTGCCGGGCCTCGCCGCCCAGGGCTCTGACAACCCCGCTGGCGACATGTAGGGCGATGGGGGATCATCAGGAGGAACAGGGCGATGACGAATCGGCCGGATCCGTTGACGTCGTGGCGTGGGGTGTGAGTAACTCCACAGCAGCGTTCATGGTCACGAAGCCTCGCGCCCGGCCGTGAGCGCCGAGTCGCTCGCCGGTTCCGTCCCACGTGCCCGGCCAGGCCGCCCGGGGAGGCTTTGTGGATGACCAGTGGACCCGCCGGGTCTGGCCACCCGCGGAGGAGGAGTCCCCGCCGTCCGGGCAGGGCCTCACTCGCCCGTACGGCGTTCCGGGCGGGTCGCCGCGGTCGTCCACGCAGCCCGCGTCCCCCCAGTGGCCCACCCGGCCGTACGGCGGCCCTGAGCCGGACCGGAATTCCGCCGAGGAGAGCCTCACCGGCCTGTACGGAGCACCGGTCGCCGAGCGGCCGCAGGCAGGACGCCCGGTCTGGCCCTCGCTGGGCCTGGAGTCCGCAGAGTCCGCGGAGCCCGAGGACGACCTGCCCCCGTCGGCCAGCCGCTACCGTGCGCCCGAGACGCCTCCCCGCCCGATGCCGCGGTGGCTGCGGCGCCTCCTCGTCGGCGGCCTCGCGCTGGTCTGCTCGGCCGCCGTCATCGGCGCGGTGGTGGTCACGGTGCTGCACCGGGCCGAGAGCGCGCCCCCCACGGTGATCCACGATCAGATCGCCGGGGTCGCCTACACGTTGCCGCCGGAGTGGCGGGAGGGCGTGGTCGCGCCCGTGACCGGCTTCACCTCCGTCGCCGCGCGCGGAGACAGCGCCACGGTCATGGCCCGGGCCGGCGACCGGGTGGACCCGCCTAATCTGCGTTCGGCCGTCATCGACCTGAGCGATCTCTACACGCAGCTGCTGCTGCACGGCGACAAGGTCGAGGTGCTCGACGACCGCGCGGTCACCGTCGGCGGGCGGCCGGGCCACACGCGGGCCGTGCGGGCCGAGTACACCGACGTGGTGAACGAGCCCGCCTTCATGCGGGTGACCCTGCTGACCCGGCCGGACGGCGGCAGCACGGTCCTGCTCGGGCTGGCGCATCCCGACCGTCCCCAGTCGCGCGCCGAGATCGAGGGCCTGATGTGGGGGGCCCGCTGAGGTCACCGTCGATCTCGTCGACGCTGCTTCTGCTGTCCCGCGGCCGCGCGGTTCTGCGGTTTCGTGTTTCTGCGGACCGTGCCGTCCACTATGTCGGAAAAAGCGTCTGCTGCCCCTTGTTGGATCATTCACATCGATATGAACGATGAATCGGGAAAGCAGGCGACATAGTGGCCCGCCTCTTTGTCGCGTATGTCCGATCGAATGCACATATCGGGGCGTTGGCCTTTTCTCCGATGCTCGATGACGTGATAGTGGGAGATCTCGGTATTTTCGGTGCGGCTTTGAGATAGGCGTAGCATCTGTTTGCCCGTATCCGATAAGTGGCTCGCTGCCCGCGTTTCCCCGGACAGGTATCTTCAATGTCGCATCGCACGAAAACGCGGTGACCCGGAAACACCAATTCTCACCATGGGGGGGAAATCAAATTGATTTCTCGTAGGAGCAGCTCGGCCTCTGGTTCGCGTGGCGCCGGTCGCCTGCTGGCGCGGGCCGCCGCAGTGGCCGTGACGTGCGCATCTGTGGCGCTGTCCGGTGCGGTCGCGGCGAGCGCAGCAACGACGAACACCACCCCGGCCACGCAGGCGACGGCTCCGCAGGGCGGAGGGGATGCGCAGAAGTTCATTCCCTTCCCGAGGCTCGCCGCGACGAATATCGTCACCAACTTCACGTTCGCCGCCGGCGCGACGACCATCACCCCGACCGCCACCCGGGCTTTCACCGGGTCCGCGCGCAGGGGTCACGTGTTCGTCAACGACGGCAACGCCTGGACGGACCTCACGCCGGTCTTCGGCAACTCCGGCTTCTACTACGACATCGCCCTGGCTCCGACCACCAGCACGGCGGTCCCGGGCGGGGCCACCGGGGTCACGCTTCCCGGCACCGGTGCTCCCGCTGGACAGGTGAGGGTGACGGTGCGGCGGGCGGACGGCGCGATCCTCCGCTCCGACTGCACGGTCAGCTCCCTCAGCGGCGGCGGGACGCTCGGCGCGTTCCTGCCGCTGGCCACGGCCAACTGCACGGCCCCGCAGACGCTGTGACGGCTGGCACCGACTGACAACACTCAGGGCGGACAGCCGCGGAGCCCGATGGCTCCCGGGGCTGTCCGCCCTCGTGTGTCAGGGCACCGGCCTGCCGGGAAGCGGCTACCGCAGGGAGCGTCTTCCGGCCGGTGAACGCACGCGGCGCCACGGAGAAGGAGACCGGAGGCAGGATGCCCCGCGATGGTGGCCTGGGGCGGCCGCGGCAGCGCACCGGCGGTTCTGATGTGCCCGACGCCACACCGGGTGAATTCCGACCGTGCTGCGTGTGCTCGGCGCGTCTTGTCGGTCCGGCGGGCTAGTCTGAATCCACTGTGAGGGAGCGAACCGATAGAGACATCAGTGTTCCGATGAGTTCGGGGAGGCGTCGTTGAGCGTTTCGGCCGCGTCCCACCTCTCCCCGTCCTACCCCGACAGAGCCGCCTGGGGCACCGCCCCGAAGCTGCGCGCATGGCAGCAGCAGGCCTACGACCTGTACTTCAGCCGCGAGCCGCGCGACTTCCTGACCGTCGCCACCCCCGGCGCCGGCAAGACGACCTACGCACTGCGGATCGCCAGCGAGCTGCTCAGCCGCGGGGTCGTGCGCGCCATCACGATCGTCACCCCCACCGAGCACCTCAAGCGGCAGTGGGCCGACGCCGCGGCCCGGGTCGGGATCAGCATCGACCCCGAGTTCAAGAACAGCCAGGGCGCCACCTCGCGCGACTACATCGGGGTCGCGGTCACCTACGCGCAGATCGCCATGCACCCGGCGCTGCACCGGGCCCGCACCGAGGCGCGCAAGACGCTGGTGATCTTCGACGAGGTCCACCACGCCGGTGACGCGAAGTCGTGGGGCGACGGCATCCGTGAGGCGTTCGAGCCCGCGACCAGGCGACTCGGGCTGACCGGCACCCCGTTCCGATCCGACGACAGCCCGATCCCGTTCGTCACCTACGTGGAGGACGGCGAGGGGGCGATGCGGAGCGTCTCCGACTACTCCTACGGATACGGCCCGGCCCTGGCCGACGGCGTCGTCCGGCCGGTCATCTTCCTGGCGTACTCGGGAGAGATGAAGTGGCGCACCCGCGCGGGCGACGAGATCGCCGCCACACTCGGCACGCCGCTGACCAAGGACCAGCTCTCGCAGGCGTGGCGGGCCGCCCTCGACCCGAAGGGCGACTGGATCCGCCAGGTCATCCACGCGGCCGACCGGCGCCTGACCGAGGTGCGGCGGGGCGTCCCGGACGCGGGCGGGCTGGTCATCGCCTCCGACCACGAGGCGGCCCGCGCGTACGCCCGGCACATCCGTGCGGTGACCGGGGAGGGCGCCGAGGTCGTGCTCTCCGACGACCCGGGCGCCTCCAAGAAGATCAAGGACTTCGGCGTCTCCGACCGGCGCTGGCTGGTCGCGGTCCGGATGGTCTCCGAGGGCGTCGACATCCCCCGGCTGTGTGTCGGGGTCTACGCCACGAGCACCTCGACCCCGCTGTTCTTCGCTCAGGCCGTCGGGCGTTTCGTCCGCGCCCGCAAGCGGGGGGAGACCGCGTCGGTCTTCCTGCCCTCGGTGCCCGTCCTCATGGGCCTGGCGGGCGAGATGGAGGAAGAGCGCGACCACGTGCTGGGCCGCCGCCGCGACGAGGACGGCCTCGACGACCTCCTGCTGGAGCAGGCCCAGCAGGACAAGAAGCAGCCCGACGCGCTCGGAGACGAGCTGCCCTTCCAGACACTGGAGGCGTCCGCGACCTTCGACCGGGTGCTGTTCGACGGCGGCGAGTTCGGCACCGCCGCCGCGCCCGGATCGCCGGAGGAGGAGGACTTCATCGGCCTGCCCGGCCTGCTGGAGCCCGACCAGGTCGCCTCGCTGCTGCGCAAGCGCCAGGCCGACCAGCAGGCGGCCAAGCGCAAGACCAAGAAGAGCGAGGAGCAGGCGCCCGCCCTCGCGCCGCATGAGCAGCTCGCCGAGCTGCGCAAGGAGCTGAACGGCCTGGTGGGCGCGTGGAACCACCGCACCGGCCAGCCGCACGGCGTCATCCACGCCGAGCTGCGCCGCGCCTGCGGCGGGCCCGCCATCGCCCAGGCCACCGCCGAGCAGGTCCGCGAGCGCATCGCGATGATCCGCAAGTGGGCCACCCAGCGCAGGTGACGCACCAAGGCCCTCGGTTCGCCGTCTGATTAGGACAGCGCACCGAGGGCAGCACGTGAAGGCTTTGTCAGACCGAGCGTCGCGTGGGGTTGGCGTCGATCTCTGTCTTGGGGAGTTCCCTCTGGTCTGTCGGCCGTGCCGTCGCGGACAGGGAGTCCAATCGGTCCAAGATCAGTTTGAACATCGCGGCGTTGGTCCCCGCCATCGTGTCCACCTGGCGGCTGACCGCGTTGACCTGCTCAGTCAATGCGGACATGCTCTCGCCTAGGCCGTCCACCCGCTCAGTGAGAGTGCCGACGCGTTCGGAGAGGCCGTCCACCCGCTCGGTGAGGGTGTCGACTTGGGTCGTGAGGCCGTCCATCCGGTCGGTCAGGCTGTCGACGCGGGTGGTGAGACCGTCCACCCGCTCGGTGAGGGTGTCGACTCGGGAGGTGAGGCCGTCCATTCGGCCAGTGAGGGCGTCGACGCGTTCGTTGAGTCCGTCGACTCGGGAGGTGAGGCCGTCCATCCGGTCGGTCAGGGTGTCGACGCGTTCGCTGAGTCCGTCGATGCGCCTATCTAGACGGCCGATCTCGCTGTCGATGCGGTCGAATCGGACAGTGACGACGGTCATCTGCCTCTTGAGAACGCTGACGTCGGCTCTGGTCTCCTCGGCGATCCGCTCGATTCGCATCAGGCGATCGCTCATCGCATCGATCTTGTCCCAACTCGGCTGCAGCGCGTCGTATGCGTGGGCTGCTGCCTGCTTGAAGCAATCGACGCTCAGTTTCTCCATTTCATTCTCCAGACGCTCGACGCGTTCTCTGAGTGTTCTCACGTTCGGTCCTCCGATGCTGCTCGCAACGTAGCCGAAGCTCGCTGGGGGGGAATAAGAGCGCGGCAGGTGCGCGGAGGTAATTGCTATCAGCTCGGAGGCCGGCGGGATGAGAATGCGCGAGGCGGATTTTGTGAGGCTCCGTCAGCGGGGTGAGGATAGTTCGCTACCGGTGTGACGAATATTCACCTGGCTCCGCGTGTTCTGTGCGTCGTGTCCCCATTTCCTGCGATTCGTGAATGGCTCATCTTCAACTCGCCGCGCAGGTGCGCTACGAGGTGCGGGAGCGCAACGGGATCTTGTCGCCGGTGTGGCCGTTGATCGCCACGTAACGCCGGTGGCGACGGGTGACCGTGCTGAGCCGGAGGCTGAGGGAGGCCATGCCCTGCTCCACGCGTACGGGAACGTTGTGCGCTCCCTCGTGCTGCCGCGCCTTCGCGCCCTCCTGCAGCCAGATGCGCAGCCGGCGCCCGGCCTGGTGGACGGCCACCGTCGCGACGTCGCACTGCGCGGACGACGCGGGCCAGTACACGGTGAGGCCGTGCAGGGCCCTGCCGTGGAACGACAGCCGTACGGCCTCGGGGTCGGGGACGCGGGAATCACAGGCGGGCGAGCCTTCGGGCGCCGGGGACGGTGTCGCGGCCGCCGCCACGCCGGGGGACCGCACGGGCGCCACGTCCGCCGGACGGCTCGCGTCGGCACGCGGGTCGCGTACGGCGACCGTCTGGGCGGGCTCCTGGGCGAACCCCACGGTCATCGTGACCGTCTGCAGGGCCGCCAGCGTCAGCGCGCCGCTGGCGCGGAGCACGCCCCTGTGGCCGCGCCCGAAGAGCAGCCAGATGCAGACCGGGGTCAGGACGAGCCAGCTGAGGCCGAGCAGGAACGCGAACATCGGGGCCGCCAATCCACGAAGGGTCGTCGCTCTAGGTAATACACCCGTGACGCTTCGTGGTGAAGTCATTGACGTCCCAGGCCGCGCGTGTCCCGGCCCGGCCGCCCGGGTCGCCGGTTTTGCGGGTCAGGAGCGGAGGACGGGCTGCCCGGTGAGCTCCACCCCGGCCTCGGCGAGGCGGGTGAGCGCCGACTCGGTCGTCTCGCGTGCCACGCCGGCCGTCAGGTCCAGCAGGACCCGTACGGCGAAGTCGTGGGCCGCCGCGTCGAGGGCGGTGGCCCGGACGCAGTGATCGGTGGCGATGCCGACGACGTCAACGGCCTCCACGCCGCGCTCGCGCAGCCACGCGGCCAGGCCCACGCCGTCGGCGGTGGCGCCCTCGAACCCGCTGTAGGCCGCCTGCCGCGCGCCCTTGCTGAAGACCTCCTCGACCTTCGCGGTGTCGAAGGCCGGGTGGAAGTCCGCGCCGGAGGTGCCGACCACGCAGTGCGGCGGCCAGGAGTCCACGAAATCGGGCTCGGCCGCGAAATGGGCGCCGGGATCGACGTGGTAGTCCCGGGTGGCGACCACGTGGTCGTACGCGTGCTCCTGGACATGGCGGCTGATCGCGGCGGCCACCTCGGCGCCGCCGCCGACCGGCAGGCTGCCGCCCTCGCAGAAGTCGTTCTGCACGTCCACGACGACGAGTGCGGTCTTCATGGGGTCACCTCACAGTGACGATCCTCAACGTGGCGATCCTCGACCTGGCGATCGCGGAGGACCGGCGTCGTCCTCATGCGCCGGTCCCCCGCGATCACTTGAAGATAGTAGGGACTGCGGGGTCTCCGGGGGAGAGGCTGCACGCCTCCAGCGGCAACTCGGCCAAAGTCGCCCGGTGGCGGTCGCGGGCGGCCGCCAGGGGTTCGCGGCCGACGACCTTGCCGTCCCGCACGAGTTCGGCCAGCAGCGGGCGGTCCTCCGTCTCCACCGGCGTCTCCATCGGCTCGCGGGTGACGACCTCGGCGGTCGCGGTGCCGCCGGCGGTCCTGCGGTAGGCCCACTTGCGCCCGCCGACACTTGGCTTGCCGACGGACGCCTTGGCGACCGGCTGGAGCCGGCCCGTGTGGTCCTCCCGGGCGACGAGCTTGTAGACGAGGCTGGCCGTCGGATGACCGGAACCCGTGGACAGGGCGGTGCCGACACCGTAGGCGTCCACCGGCGCCGCGGCCAGCGCCGCGATCGCGAACTCGTCCAGGTCGCTGGTGACGACGATCCGGGTGCGGCTCGCGCCCAGCTCGTCGAGCAGGCGGCGCACCTCCACCGCCACCACCGCGAGGTCGCCGGAGTCGATGCGCACCGCGCCGAGATCGGGCCCGGCCAGCTCCACCGCGGTCCGTACGGCCTTCGCCACGTCGTAGGTGTCCACGAGCAGGGTGGTGCCGAGCCCGAGCGAGTCGAGCTGGGCCCGGAAGGCGTCCTCCTCCGAGTCGTGGAGCAGGGTGAACGCGTGGGCGGCGGTGCCGGCGGTCGGCACGCCGTACAGGTGGCCGGCCATGAGGTTGGAGGTGGAGGCGAAGCCGCACAGGTGGGCGGCCCTGGCGGCGGCGACCGCGGCGTACTCGTGGGTGCGGCGCGAGCCCATCTCGATGAGCGGCCGGTCGCCGGCCGCCTGAGCCATCCGCGAGGCCGCCGCCGCGATCGCGCAGTCGTGGTTGAGTATCGACAGGGCAATCGTCTCCAGCAGCACGGCCTCGGCGAACGTCCCCTCCACCACCATGATCGGCGAGCCGGGGAAGAACGCCTCGCCCTCGCGATAGCCGTACACGTTGCCGGAGAAGCGGTACCCGGCGAGGAACTCGCCGGTGGGCTCGTCCACGATCCCGGAGGAGCACAGGAACTCGATGTCCTGCTCCTCGAAGCGGAAGTCCTCAAGCGCGTCGAGGAACCGCCCGGTGCCGGCCACCACCCCGTAGCGCCGTCCTCCGGGCAGCCGCCGGGCGAACACCTCGAAGACCGCCCGCCGGTGGGCCGCTCCGCTGGCGAGCGCGGCCTGGAGCATCGTCAGTTCGTACCGGTCGGTCAGCAGGGCCGTGCCCGTGGTCGTGCGCACGTGTCGAAGACTACGACGGTCGTGGTGCAGGATGGGTACGTGGGTAGCACAGCTCCAACCGAGGTCGAGCGTCCGTCGTCGGACGTGCGTCCCGATCTGCCGTGGCTCACGATCGTGTGGAACGACCCGGTCAACCTGATGTCGTACGTCACGTACGTCTTCCAGACCGTGTTCGGCTATCCCCGCCAGAAGGCCGAGAAGCTGATGATGGACGTCCACCACAAGGGCAAGGCCGTCGTCGCCAGCGGCACCCGGGAGGAGATGGAGCGGGACGTGCAGATCCTCCATTCCTACGGCCTGTGGGCGACCGTCCAGCAGGACAGATGATGAGCATGGGATTCCGGGCGACGCGCGACGGGGTGGCCGTCCAGCTCGACGCGGGCGAGGTGTCGATCCTGCGCTCGCTGGTGTCGCAGGTGCTGGGCCTGGTCGAGCCGGGGGCCACCGGCGACGACCCGCTGGAGCGCGCCCTGGGCATCGGCTCCGCGGCCCCGCCGGCCGACCCCGTGCTCGCGCGGCTGTTCCCCTCGGCGTACTCGGACGACGACGACGCGGCGCAGGAGTTCCGGCGCTACACGGAGGCGACGCTGCGCGACGGCAAGCGGGCCGACGCGACCACGCTCCTGGAGACGGCGACGCCGGGCCATCTGACGCTGACGGCCGACCAGGGCCAGGCGTGGCTGCGGGCGATCAACGACGTCCGCCTCGCGCTCGGCGTGCGGCTGGAGGTCACCGAGGAGGTCCACGAGGAGATCTCCTCGATGTCCGAGGACGACCCCCGTTATCCGGCGTTCGTGACCTACGACTGGCTCACCTACCTGCAGGACACCCTTGTCAGGGCGCTTTGGTAGGTTTCGCAGCATGCTGACGATCTCACGCGAGCTGGTCGACAAGATCGTGGCCCATGCCCGGGCCGACCACCCCGACGAGGCGTGCGGTGTCGTGGCCGGGCCCGCCGGGTCCGACCGTCCCGAGCGGTTCGTCCCCATGGAGAACGCCGAGCGCTCCCCGACGTTCTACCGGTTCGACTCGATGGAGCAGTTCCGCGTGTGGAGGGAGATGGACGACCTCGACGAGGTGCCCGTCGTGATCTACCACTCCCACACCGCCACCGAGGCGTACCCGTCCCGTACGGACATCAGCTACGCCTCCGAGCCCGACGCCCACTACGTGCTGGTGTCGACGGCCTCCGAGGAGGAGACGCCCTTCCGGTCCTACCGGATCGTGGACGGCGTCGTGACCGAGGAGGAAGTCAAGATCGTAGAGTCGTACGGTTAAACTTGAACCATGGCTAACGATGACGCTCGTCCCGTGTCGTCACCGGCTGTCATTTCGCGCCGGGTACGCCCGGAATCTCCTGTTCAGGCGTTCCTCTTCGCGCACACGCCGTCTGTCGTCGTCTACGACTGTCGCTGAACCCGGCCGCCCGCTCGGCGCCGGGGAGGAAGACCGCTGGAATCGCCGTCCGCCTGGCCCTGTTCATAGCAGGTGGACGCTCATCATAAGACGACCACTGATCAAGGAGATTGAGCCGACATGGCCATCGAGGTCCGCATTCCTACCATCCTCCGCAGCTACACCGATGGCGCCAAGGCGGTCAACGCCAAGGGATCGACCCTCGAAGAGCTGATCGGCGACCTGGAGTCGCGCCACCCGGGCCTGAAGGACCGGCTGATGGACGACTCCGGGCTGCGCCGCTTCGTCAACGTCTACCTCAACGACGAGGACGTACGCTTCCTCGGCGGGCTCGGCACCCCCGTCGCCGACGGCGACACCGTGACCGTGCTCCCGGCCGTCGCGGGCGGAGCGCGCTAGATGCGCTTCGACTCGTTGATCGACTCGGTCGGGCGCACCCCGCTGGTGGGTCTGCCCCGGCTCTCGCCGTCTCCCGACGTACGGATCTGGGCGAAGCTGGAGGACCGCAACCCGACCGGGTCGGTCAAGGACCGGCCGGCGCTGTGGATGATCGAGCAGGCCGAGAAGGACGGGCTGCTCACGCCGGGCTGCACGATCCTGGAGCCGACCTCCGGCAACACCGGCATCTCGCTGGCGATGTCGGCCCGGCTCAAGGGCTACAAGCTGATCTGCGTCATGCCGGAGAACACCTCCGAGGAGCGCCGCCAGCTGCTGCGCATGTGGGGCGCCGAGATCATCTCTTCGCCGGCCGCGGGCGGCTCCAACGAGGCCGTGCGGGTGGCCAAGGGCCTCGCGGCCGAGCATCCCGACTGGGTGATGCTCTACCAGTACGGCAACCCCGCCAACTGGCGCTCCCACTACGAGTCGACCGGGCCGGAGATCCTCGCGGACCTGCCGACCGTGACCCACTTCGTCGCGGGGCTCGGCACGACCGGCACGCTGATGGGCGTCGGCCGCTACCTGCGCGAGCAGGTGCCGGACGTGAAGATCGTGGCCGCCGAGCCGCGGTACGGCGAGCTGGTCTACGGCCTGCGCAACGTGGACGAGGGGTTCGTGCCCGAGCTGTACGACGCGTCCGTGCTGACCACCCGCTACTCGGTGACCTCGGCCGACGCGCTGCGCCGGACGCGTGA
Source organism: Microbispora rosea (assembly GCF_900156315.1). GTDB lineage: Bacteria > Actinomycetota > Actinomycetes > Streptosporangiales > Streptosporangiaceae > Microbispora > Microbispora rosea. The sequence continues at coordinate 134,872 of NZ_FTNI01000008.1, forward strand.
GCTGCTGGCCACGGAGGGCATCTTCGCGGGCATCTCGACGGGGTGCGCCCTGCATGCGGCAATCGGCATGGCCCGCAAGGCCGTCCAGGCGGGGGAGCGGGCCGACATCGTGTTCATCGTGGCCGACGGCGGCTGGAAGTACCTGTCCACCGGCGCGTACGAGGGCACCCTCGACGAGGCGGAGGACCGGCTCGAAGGCCAGCTCTGGGCCTGACCACCGCCGAAGGCTGACCGGCTCATCCCGCCCGCTCCGGCGGGTGGGCCGGAGACCCGGTTCGGGTGGGATGAGCCGGAGTATGGGGTTTTGGGTGGTGTCCCTAGTCGAACACGACCCGGAGGGTGAAGGTCGAGCCGTCCTCGCCGTGGGTGCCGCTCAGGCCGACCGCCCGCAGTTGCTCGACGTCGGCGCGCTCCTGGCCCTTCAGTCCGTCCAGGTAGAGCTTCTCCAGCCGGTCGAGGTCGGCGTACACGGCGTAGGTGGCGTTCGCGGCGTCAGGGACAGCCAGGCGGAAGGTCTCGCTCTCACCAAGAGAGCCGCCGCCGTTGAGCGCGTCGGCGTACTCCTGGGTGCTCGCGATCACGAACCGCCCGTCGCCCTCGGCGGTGGCGATGTCGGCGGACCTCTCCATGCCGTTCAGATGACCCTTGAGCCGGTCCACCACGTCGCGCGCCTTGGCGGTGTCCGTGGTGAGCACGGCGCCGACCCGGGGCAGCGCGCCGTCCAGGTCCTGCTCGTCCAGGGCGAGCGTGAGGGTGCGGCCGAGCAGCGTCGCGAGGTCGTCCGGCAGGGACAGACCGTACTGCGTCCGCGCCTCGTCGAGGACCTGCCGGACCATCGCGCCGCCCGAGCCGCTCGCCGCGCTCTCGACGGACGGCCACTGCTCGCGCAGCAGATCGCCCAGGCCGGAGACCGAGGCCGCCGCGACCGTGGAGGCGGGCAGCTCACCGATCCTCACCGGCTCCGGCCGGCCCTGAGTGGCCGTCCCGCCGCGGGTGATCCCGGCCAGCTCGGCGTAGTCCCCGGAGAACCGGAGCGCGCCGGCGAACCGCATGCCCCGGATCTGCTGCAGCACGGGCGTCGCGGCGACCTCGCTCCAGCCGGCGTCGGCGACCTTCTCCACGTCCATCCAGAACGACAGCACGCCCGGCTCGCCCAGCGCGTCGAGGTCGGCGGCGAAGCGCGGCTCGCCGGACAGCGGCGCCGCCTTGACGTACTCGTCGGCCAGCTTCTGGCTCGTGGCGATGACGGCGTACCCGTCGCGGAACGCCAGGCCGCCCTTGCCGTCGCCGAGGCCCATCTTTGCGATGCCGGTCCGGGCCGCCGCCTCGTCCTTCACCTGTACGGCGAGCGCCCCGACGGGGTCGCCGCCGCCGTCCGCGGGGAGCACGGCGAGGCCGGCGCGGTCGCCGAGCCAGGGTTCGACGTCCCTGGCGTAGTCGACCTTGGAAAGGCCGGGCTCGTCTTGCTGCAGCGCAGTGACGAGGGCCTTGCGGGGGTCGTCCCCGCCGAAGGCGTCGCGGGTGGCGGAGAACTTGCGGGCGATTCCGAACAAGGCGAGCTTCTGCCCGGCCGACGGGTCGAGGTCGAGCCGTACGTAGGCCATCGCGTTCGCGGGCAGCACGTCCTGGGGTTGCGTGCCGCCGCCGCTGAGCTTCGAAGCGGCCCACACGCCGCCGCCGCCGACCACCCCGACGAGCACGGCGGCCACCAGCGCGAGGATCCAGCCGCGCCCGAGCCGGCCCCGGCCGGGAGGCGGCGCGGGCGAGCCGGGCACAGTGGCGAAGCCGATCTCCTCCGGGTCCGTCCAGGACGGCAGCCGCACGGTGGGCGACTCGTTCGCGGCGGCGCGGGGAACGCGATAGGCGACGGTGCGGTCGAGGTCGGGTTCGTCGCCCGGCCGCCACGGGTTCGGCGGGTTCGGGGAGGCATGGGGGGACATGGGGCTCACTCACAGGCGTCGTCGTCAGATACGCCGTGAAGGTAGGCGCGGCCGGTAGCGGCGCGCTTGCAGCCCGCTTGACGGCGGACTCGGCACTGCCGGCCCTGCGAGCCCGCCCGCCCAAGCCCGCCATGTACGCCTGCCCTGGGAGCCGGGCGTGAGCCCGCCGAGCGATTTGCGGGAGTGCCACGCTAGAGTAATCAGCAGAACAATATTCGGTAGAGCGGCGAGGGGCGCATGACCAAGTTCGACGAGGCGACGCAGGCCATCCGGGTCGACGACACCACCTACGACGTGTGTCTCGACGACGGATACTCCATCGGAGGGCCCCTCAACGGCGGCTACCTCATGGCCACGATGCTGCGCGCCGTGGTGGACGCCTCGCCGCACGCGCACCCCATCTCGACGAGCGCCCAGTTTCTGCGTGTGGCCCGGCCCGGCCCGGCCAGGGTGCTGCTGGAGCAGCTCAAGACGGGCCGTACAGCGGCGATGACCCGGGCGCGGCTCGTCCAGGACGGCGAGTCGTTCATCGAGGTGCTCGTCACGACCGCCACGCTGAACGGGGAGGCGGCCCCGGACTGGGCGGACGGCCCGTCCGCCGTCATGCCGGACCTCGCCGACTGCGTGCGCCTGCCGCAGCCCAAGCCCCAGTCGAACATGAACTTCAGCGCCCAGATGGAGCTCGTCTTCGACCCGCCCACGATCGGCTGGCTCACCGGCGCGCCGACCGGACGGCCCGAGTCGCGGGCGTATTTCCGGCTGGCCGAACCGCAGGACCCCGACCCGTACGTGCTGGCGCTGGCGGTGGACGCGCTGCCGCCGGTCGTGTTCTCGGCGGGGGCGCGGGGATGGGCCCCGACGGTGGAGCTGACCTGGCACCTGCGGGCCCTGCCCGCGCCGGGGTGGCTGACCCTGATCGGCGGCGGACGCCTGATCAGCGACGGCTGGTTCGACGAGGAGGTCGAGGTGTGGGACTCGGCGGGCCGGCTGGTCGCCCAGTCCCGTCAGATCGCCCGTCTGGGCCGAGGCTAGATCGCGCCTCCCCGCCGTCCGGCACGCGATGTGAGCATTCTTACCGTCGGCGGCGGGGATCAGTCCCCTAACCTTGGGAAGCGTGCCGGAGGACAACACCAGGGCGATCGGGATCTTTGACAGCGGGGTGGGCGGCCTGACCGTCGCCCGGGCGATCATCGACCAGCTGCCCCACGAATCGATCTTCTACGTGGCCGACACGGCCCACCAGCCGTACGGGCCCAAGAGGATCGCCGAGCTCCGCGCATACGCGCTGGAGGTCATGGACCACCTGGTGGAGCACGACGTGAAGATGCTGGTCATCGCGTGCAACAGCGCGAGCTCGGCCGTGCTCAGGGACGCCAGGGAGCGCTACGACGTCCCGGTCGTCGAGGTGATCCAGCCCGCCACCCGCCGGGCCGTGCGGGCCACGAGGAACGGCAGGGTCGGCGTGATCGCCACCCGGGCCACCATCGAGTCGATGGCCTACCACGACGCCTTCGCCGCCGCCCTCGACGTCGAGCTGGTCGCGGTGGCCGCACCCCTGCTCGTGGAGTTCGTCGAACGGGGCGAGACGATGAGCGAGGATCTGATCGAGGTGGTCAGGGGCTACCTCAAGCCGATCCAGGACGCGGGGTGCGACACGCTCATCCTCGGCTGCACCCACTATCCGCTGCTCACCGGCGCCCTGTCGTACGTCGCCGGGGACGGGGTCACGCTGGTGTCCAGCGCCGACGAGACGGCCAAGGACGTCTACCGCATCCTGCACGACCGCGGGCTGTCCAACGGCGCGGGCGAGCCGCGGCACCGCTTCCGAGCGACCGGCGACACCGAGCTGTTCGAACGGCTCGGGCAGCGCTTCCTCGGTCCAGAGCTCCAGTCGGTGGAGCGGACCGCCTCCGGCATCGGCGACGTGAGCGGCGTAGGGAGTTCGCGATGAAGTTGACGATCATCGGGTGTTCGGGCAGCTTCCCCGGCCCCGACAGCCCGTCCTCCTGCTACCTGATCGAGGCGGAGGGCTTCCGCCTGTTGCTCGACTTCGGCAACGGCTCCCTGGGCGCGCTGCAGCGGCACGCCGGGCTCTACGACGTCGACGCCATCCTCCTGTCGCACCTGCACGCCGATCACTGCCTCGACCTGTGCGCCTACCACGTCGTGCGCACCTACACCCCGGACGGCCCGCTGCCGAAGGTGCCCGTGCACGCCCCCGCCGGCGCCTCCAAGCGGCTCAACGCGGCGTACGCGATGCCGGACGAGCCCGTGCTGGAGAACTCCTTCGACTTCGTACGGCTGTCGCCCGGCACCCGGCACGTCGGTCCGTTCGAGGTGGCGGCCGCCGCGATGAACCACCCGGTGGAGACCTACGGCTTCCGCGTCACCCACCAGGGCCGCTCCGTCGCCTACTCGGCGGACACCGGCGAGTCGGCCGAGCTGGTCAAGCTGGCCCACGAGGCCGACGTGCTGCTGTGCGAGGCGTCCTTCCTCGACGAGCCGGGCCTGACCCCCGGCCTGCACCTGAGCGGCAGGCAGGCGGCCGAGCACGCCTCCCGCGCCGAGGCGGGCGCGCTCGTCCTCACCCACCTCGTCCCGTGGTACGACAAGTCCCGCATCCTGGAGGACGCCTCGCGCGGCGGCTTCGCCGGCCCGATGGAGTTGGCGCGGAGCGGGGCGGTGTATGACCTAGGGTGACCCGTATGGCTCGTTCACACGGTCGTCGTTCCGACCAGCTTCGCCCCGTGACCATCACCCGGAACTGGCTCGCCCACGCGGAGGGTTCGGTACTGGTGGAGTTCGGAGGCACCAGGGTGTTGTGCGCCGCGACGGTGGAAAGCGGCGTGCCCCGCTGGCGCAAGGGCAGCGGCCTCGGCTGGGTGACGGCGGAATACGCCATGCTGCCCCGGTCGACGAACACCCGCAACGACCGCGAGTCGGTCCGCGGCAAGATCGGCGGGCGCACCCACGAGATCTCCCGGCTGATCGGCAGGTCCCTGCGGGCCTGCGTCGACTACAAGGCGCTGGGAGAGAACTCCGTCGTGCTCGACTGCGACGTGCTGCAGGCCGACGGCGGCACCCGCACCGCCGCCATCACTGGGGCGTACGTCGCCCTCGCCGACGCGATCGCCTGGATGCGGCAGCGCCGGATGTGCCCAGGCGACCCCCTGGTGAACTCGGTCGCCGCCGTCTCGGTCGGCGTCGTCGGCACCGAGGCGATGCTCGATCTCGACTACAGCGAGGACGTCAAGGCCGAGACCGACATGAACGTGGTGATGACCGGCAGGGGCGACTACGTCGAGGTGCAGGGCACCGCCGAGGGCACGCCGTTCGACCGGACGGCGCTCAACGGCTTGCTCGACCTCGCCGCTGTCGGCTGCGCGGAGCTCACCCGCCTCCAGACCGAGGCCCTCGCCTGATCCACGGGAGAACGACAAGATGAACAAGGTGGTCCTGGCCACTCGGAACGCCGGGAAGATCGTAGAACTGCGCCGGATCCTCGCCGACGCCGGTGTGCCGGTCGAACTCGTCGGCCTTGAGGCGTTCCCGCACATCGGCGACGTGGCCGAGACCGGGCTCACGTTCGCGGAGAACGCGCTGCTCAAGGCACACGCGGTCGCCTCGCAGAGCGGACTGCCCGCCATCGCCGACGACTCCGGCCTGTGCGTCGAGGCGCTGAACGGCATGCCCGGCATCTTCTCCGCCCGCTGGTCGGGCCGCCACGGCGACGACGACGCCAACCTCGACCTGCTGCTCGCGCAGATCGCCGACGTGCCGGACGGCCGCCGCCAGGCCCACTTCGCCTGCACGGCCGCGCTCGCGCTGCCGACGGGCGAGGAGCACGTGGTGGAGGGGGCCGTGCACGGCCACCTCATCCGCGAGCGGCGCGGCACGGGCGGCTTCGGCTACGACCCGATCTTCGTGCCGGACGGCGACACCCGCACGACGTCGGAGATGTCGGCCGAGGAGAAGAACGCGATCAGCCACCGGGGCAAGGCATTCCGGGCCATCGCCCCGGTGATCGCCCAGGTCGTCTCGTAACGCCTCTCGTAATACCGCCGTAAGACCTCGGCGGGCGGACGGGCGTAGCGTTCGGAACGTGAACGCAGCAGGCACCCGCATGCCCGCCTGGGCGGCCGCGCTGACCGGTCTCGTCGCCGGCGCGGTGGCGCTCGGGGTGGCCCAGATCGTCGCCGGTCTGATCGATCCCGGCGCCGCGCCGGTCGTCGCCGTGGGCGGCACGATGGTCGACGCCACGCCCGCCGGTCTCAAGGAATGGGCGATCCGCACCTTCGGCTCCAACGACAAGCCGGTCCTGCTCGGCGGCATCGTCGTCGTGCTCGCCCTCGTCGCCGCCGGTCTCGGCCTGCTGGCCCGCCGCCGGAGGGCGTACGGCACGCTGGGCCTGGCCGTGTTCGGCCTCGTCGGCGCCGCCGCGGCGCTGTCCCGGCCGGACGCCGGGGTGGCGCACGTCCTGCCCTCGCTCGTGGGCGCCGCGGCCGGCGCGTGGACGCTGTCGCGCCTGACGCGCCGCGCGATGAGCAGCGGCGAGGAGGACTACGTCGCCGCCAGCCGGGCCGCCGACCACGCCGCGGCCGGCAGGGTCCTGGCGGTGCCCGCGCCGGCAGAGCGCACAACGGCAGCGCGCGCGAGGGCAGAGCGCGCGGGGGCAGAGCGCGCGAGGGTCGCAGGCGTGGGGGAGGAGAGCGGCGCGGCGGAGTCCGGTCTCGCCGCGCCCGCCGCCCCGCCGCCCAGCCCGTCGCCCGTGATGCCGGCCGTCATGCGGGCGGGAGCGGGGCCGGGCGCGGGACCGGACTCCGGTCCGTACGTCTTCGACCGGCGCAGGCTCCTGACCGGAGCGGCGGCGGGGGTCGCGGTGGCGGGCGTCGCCGGTTTCGGCGGATGGCTGCTGAAGGGCTCCAAGGACGCCGAACTGGCCCGGCGCGGCGTGGCGAGGATGCTGCCGCGCGCGGGCCGCCCGGCCGCGCCGATCCCCGCCGGGGCGGACCTGCGGATTCCCGGCCTCTCGCCGTTCGTCACGCCCAACGCGGAGTTCTACCGCGTGGACACCGCACTCGTCGTGCCGTCGGTTGACCCGGCCCGGTGGACGTTGAAGATCCACGGGCTGGTGGACAGGCCGGTCGAGCTGACCTTCGCCGACCTGCTGAAGCGCCCTCTCATGGAAGCGGACGTCACCCTGACCTGCGTGTCCAACGAGGTCGGCGGGCCGTACATCGGCAACGCCCGCTGGCTCGGCGCCCGGCTCGCCGACGTGCTGCGCGAGGCCGGGATCCGCCGCGAGGCCGACATGCTGCTCAGCGTCTCCCAGGACGGCTGGACCTGCGGCACACCGGTCGACGTAGTCATGGACGGCCGCGACGCACTGCTCGCCGTCGCGATGAACGGTGAGGTGCTCCCGGAGGCCCACGGCTTCCCGGTCCGCCAGGTCGTGCCCGGACTGTACGGATACGTGTCGGCGACGAAGTGGGTCACCGAGATCAGGGCCACCCGGTTCGACCGGGACGAGGGCTACTGGACGCCGCGCGGCTGGGCTCCCCGGGGCCCGATCAAGACCCAGTCCAGGATCGACCTGCCCCATGACGGGGACGAGGTCACGGCGGGCCGTACGACCGCTGCGGGCGTCGCCTGGGCCCAGCACCGCGGCGTCGACGCGGTGGAGGTGCGGGTGGACGGCGGAGCGTGGCGGCAGGCGCGGCTCGCCGACACCCCGGGACTCGACACGTGGCGGCAGTGGTCGCTCGACCTCGACCTGACGCCGGGCCGGCACACGATCTCCGTGCGGGCCACCGACGCCACCGGCTACACCCAGACTTCGGACGAGGCGCCGCCCGCCCCCGACGGCGCCACCGGCTTCCACACGATCGCCGTGACGGCCCGCTGACCGTCCCCGCGTGGTCTCCGGTGCAGAGCCGGGTCTGAAGTTGGGAAAACCCGCCGTGCCCCGGACGGCCCGCCTCTACCATCGGCACGCTGATGTGCGCGAGGAGGGGGGCCAAGCGCGTGAACCAGGAGAGGGCGCGCCGGCATGCGAGGTGGCGGTTGCCGTCGGGTGTGTACAACCCGGTCGTGTCGGCCGACGGCCGGCGATGGCGGGACTACGAGCAGGCCGCGGAGGCGCCTGCTCCCTCGCTGGAGGACCGACGCCTGGAGGTACGGCTCGCGGCGCTGCCGCTGGGCGTGGACACCGTGACCATGCCGGTGGTGCCGGCCGCGAGGAACGGCGACAACGGGGGACGCGGGGGCCACGGGGCCCACGGGCTGGGGGCGCCGGCCAGGCGGCGCGCGGGGTCGTCAGACCCTCGGGAAGCCGTCACCGCCGCGACGCCCGCAGGCGCCGGGACCACCCGGAGCACCGGGGACCAGGTAGACGCCGAGGATCCCGAGGAGTTCGGGGATTTCGAGGACGCACAGGACGTCGACGACGCTGAGGACGCCGGGGGCTTCGAGGAGGCCGGTGGGGAGGCTCGGGAGACGGCGGAAGAGGCGGTGGCCGAGGCGGTGGCCGAGGAGACCGCCAGGACACCCGACTGCACGCCGTCGCTCCCGGCAGAGTTGGGCGCGGCAGAGTTGCGCGTGGCAGAGTCCGGCGCGGAACAGTCCGGGTTGGGCGAGCCCAGCGTGGGGGAGCCCGCCGTCGAGGTGTTCGACGTGAGGGAGCCCGACGTGGGAGAGCCCGCTGTCGAGCTGCCCGCTGTCGAGGTGCCCGGCGTGGGGGAGCCCGGCTCGCACGTTTCCGGCGACCTCGCGCACGTGGAGGAGCGCCCAGACGTCGGAACCGAGGCGGACAGCTCCGACTCCGACTCCGACTCCGACTCCGAGGCCGAGGCCGAGGCCGAGGGCGGCGAGGGTGAGTACGAGGACGACGTCGAGGACCCGGCCGAGCCCGGGGATCACCTGGAGACGGCGGCCGCCGGGAAGCAGGACGGTGCGGCGGAAGACGAGGCCTCGCCGGCCGTGACGACCGTCGAGAGCGTCCGGCCGGTCGAGCCGCTGCCCGAGACGGGACACGACGTCGGTGCCCCGACCGGACAGGACGTCGGTGCCTCGACCGGACAGGACGAGTGGTTCGCCGAGACCGCGCCCGCGCCGACCATCGCCGTACAGCCGGGCATGGCTGCCGACAACGGTCCGGAGACGGGCGAACTCGCGGACGCCGACGACTTCTGGTCGGCCGTGCTGCGCGACGAGACCGAGCGCGACTGGCTGGACAGCCAGGGCCGGCCGCGACGGCTGGAGGAGACCCGCCCGTACGGCAGGCCCGGCGGCCTTGCCGAGGCGGATCCGGACGGCCAGGTGAGCCTCGTGCAGGCCGTGAGCGGGCGCTTCCCGGACCCGCGAGGCACCTGGATCCGCCTGATCAACGCCGAAGGCCCGACCGAGGACGCGTTCAGGTCCAACAACGCCGTCGACTGCGCGCTGTCGGTCATGTCCACTTGGCACGGCGAGCCCGTCGTGGCGGCACGCAGGCAGCCGGAGTACGACGGCTCGGGACGCCCGCTGCTGACCGGGGAGACCGGGGGAGTCGCCCGCGCCGAGGAGTGGCTCGGGCACCGCTTCGAGTACGTGGGCCACGGCCGCCGGGCCTACGTGGCGATCGCGCAGCGGCTGATCTTCGGCGGTCACGGTGCCGCCGCCGTCCTGATCACCCGCTGGGCCGGGGGAGGCAGCCACGCGTGGAACGCCGTCAACTGCCGGGGCGAGGTCCTGTGGATCGACGCCCAGCGGGGTCACATGGCCGTGGAACCGCCGTACGAGGATGTCACGGGGGTCTTCGCCGTGGTGATCGACCGCCAGGGCCGCCGCCTGTGACGGCCCTGGCGGAGAGCGCCTGCCCGACGGCGACGACGGTCAGTGACGGCGATGGAGAGTGTCGTCCGCGTCGAGCCGGTCGATGAAGTCGAGGACCCGGGCGGCGACCCGCTCGGGGAACTCGCCGTTGAGGGCGTGGGAGGCATCCGGCCACAGCTCGACGACGCCTTGGGCGAGCAGCCGGCGGGCGCGTTCCGCGGCCCTGCCCGGATGGTGGATGATGCTGCGCCCGGCGATCACGGCGAGGGTCGGTACGCCGACCGCGGCGACCTCGTCGTCCGAGGGGTACGCCGGCGGGGGGAGGAAGGCGGCGAAGTCTCGCATCCCGGCGGAGATCACAGCGGCGACCGGCTCGTCTCCGGCGACGTCGGCTCCTCCGGAGATCCAGCGCAGCAGCCGCTTTCGCCACGGTTCGGGGAGCGGTCCCACCGTTCCCAGCGAGACGGCGACCGCCTTCCAGGTGATCCGGCCGAACAGGCAGGCGGGATCGAGCAGGCTCAGGGAGGCGACCCTCTCCGGAGCGTGCAGGGCGAGCCGGAAGGCGGTCCACCCGCCGATCGACACTCCCAGTAGGTGCGTTCGGTCGAGGCCGAGCCCGGCAAGGAGTTCCGCGAGCCACACGGCATGGTCGGCCGCGCTCGCGAAAGGCCTGCTCTGCACCGAGAGGCCGGGCTCGCCGAGCAGGTCGATCGCGTAGACGACGCGGCCACGGGCGCGGAGGCCGGTGAGGTTCGGCGCCCACATCGGGGTGGACGCGGTGCGCCCCGGCAGCAGGAGGAGCGGTGTTCCGGAATCGGCGCCGTCCGCGCCGAAGCGGTAGGCGCGGACGGTTCCGAAGCCGGTCGGCACGTCCTGGAACCCGTCGTACGGCGGGAGGCCGGCCATGGCCCGGTCGTAGATCTGTCGGTAACGCGTGTAGGCCGGTGCGTCCGGGAAGTGCCCGAGGCGCCGCCGACGGAACTGTGCTCCGATGTTGGGCCGCACGAGGTCGTTCACGTACGGGTCCTCCCGTTCGCTCTTGGCAGTACGATCGTATTGCATTGCTATCACAATACGTTCGTATCGCAAAAAGGAGCGGATCGTGCCGAAGAAGGTCGATCATGCGGCTCGGCGGGAGGAGATCGTCCAGGCGGCGCTGCGGCTGTGCGCGCGAGACGGCCTGGCCGGAGTGACCATAGGGCAGGTGGCAGAGGAGGCCGGCGTCTCCAAGGGGCTCGTGCAGCACTACTTCGCCGGGAAGGCCGATCTGCTGCGCGCCAGTGCCCAAATCCTGAGGGCGGAGATCGAACGCCATGTCCGCGAGGCCGTCCGGGGCGCTCGCGGCCCGGCGGACACGCTGAGGTGCGTGCTGATCGCGATCGTCGAACTGGGCGTGACCGCTGTGGTTCCGCTGCTCGCCGGGCACGCGTTCGTGAGCATGGCCGTCGCCGACCCGGAGATCCGCGCCCTCTATCGTGCCGGCGGCGACGCCGTCCATCGCGAGATCGCCGCGTTGGTGGCGGCCTCAGGCGCGGCACCGAACGTCGACGCCGGCGCGGAGGCCCACGCGCTGCTCGGTCTCGCGCGCGGCCTCGCAGACGGGGTGCTGCTCGGGGAACTCGGCGTCGACGACGCGGTCGCGATAGTCGACCATCACCTCCGCCGGATCCTGCCTGAGGTGGCGACCGGCTCTGACACCCCCTCCTCGCGGCGGGTCTCCGAGTGACGATCGTCAGGCGTCGGCCCGGCCGGAGGCGGCGTGTGTGCTCCGGCCCGCCGCCCGGGTCACCCGCTCGCGCGGGCGGCCCGGGCGATTGTTGTACCGGTCCGGACGGCACGGGGGAGCGGCGGTCAGGTGGCGGCCAGCGCCCCGACGACCGAGGCCCGGGCCGCACGACGGGCGGGCAGCAGCGCGGCGAGCACCCCGGCCAGGCCCGAGGCGGCGATGAAGAGCAGGATCTGCCCGATCGGCAGCTGGAAGGAGACGTTCTCCGTGAACGTCGCCGTGGCCGCCCAGCCGTACACGATGCCGAGCACGACGCCGACGATCGCGCCCACCAGGCCGAGGACCAGCGCCTCGACCGAGAGCATGCCCCGCAGCTGCGTCCGGGTCAGGCCGAGGGCGCGCAGCAGCGCGGACTCGCGGGTGCGCTCGTGGACCGAGAGCGACAGCGTGTTCGCGATGCCGAGCAGTGAGATCACGATCGCGAGAGCCAGCAGCCCGGTGATGACCATGAGGATCGAGTCGAGCGCCTCGTCGAACTGGCCGCGGATCTCGGTGGTGCTGCCGACCTTGACCACGGGGTAGGCCGCCGTCGCGTCGTCCACGATCTTGCGCGCCCGCTCGGGGGCCACCCCGTCCGCCGCGTTCACCAGGACCTGCGCGTCGTCCACCCTGCCGAAGTGCCGCTCGAACGTCTGCTCGGCCATGGTGAACGGCGGCAGCAGGGACACGTCGGCCTTCAGCACAGCGACGACCTTGAGAGAGGTCCTCCGCCCGCCGGACGCGACCGTCACCGTGTCGCCGACCTTGACGCCGAGGTCCTTGGCCACGAGATCGGCCACGGCGACCTCGCCCGCGCCGAAGCCGTCCATGGTGCCGGACGCCGCCTCCGGCTTGATGGCGGTGCCGAGGGCCGACTGCGTGACCGTGCCCACCTCGAAGTCACGGCCGTTCACCTTGGCCTTCTTCCCGCGGAACTCGGTCACCGCGGCCAGGTCGCGGCTCGCGCGCAGCGTGTCGGCGACCGAGCGGGGGATCGTGCCCGTCTGCGCGGACAGGATGTAGTCGGCGGGGAACTGCTGGTCGAGCTGGTCGCCCACGGTGGTCCGCATCGTGGACGTCAGGACCGTCATGAACGTCATCAGCGTCACGCCGACGGTCAGGGCCACCGTCGTGGTCGCCGCCCGCTTGGGGTTGCGCCGCGAGTTGTCCACGGCGAGCCGCCCCGGCACACCGAACAGCCGTGCCGGCACCCAGCCGGCCAGCCCGCTCAGCGGCCGTACGATCACCGGGCCGAGGATGAGCACGGAGAAGAACACGAGCACGCCGCCCGCCATGACCGTCAGCAGCGCCGCCTGGCCCGGCTTCTGCAGCACGCCCGCCGCGGTGAGGCCGACCCCGGTCAGCACGAACAGGGCGGCGACGACCACCCGGACGACCCCGGTGCGGAACGCGTGCTCCTCCACCTGCGCGCGCAGCGCCGCGACGGGCGGCACGCGGGTGGCCTGCCGCGCCGGGAGCAGGGCGGCGCCCATCGTCACGACGACGCCGGTGCAGACGCCGATGGCGATCGCCTGCGGGGACAGGCTCACGGTGCCCGTGGGGATGTCCGTTCCGACGGCCCGCAGCACGGCGACCGCCGCGGCCCCGAGGCCGAGGCCCGTCAGCAGGCCGAGCACCGACGACAACAGGCCGACCACGGCCGACTCCAGCACGATCGAGCCGAAAACCTGCCGTTTGGTCGCGCCGATGCAGCGCAGCAGCGCCATCTCGCGCATCCGCTGCGCGACCAGGATGTTGAAGGTGTTGTAGATGACCAGCGCGGCGACGAGCAGCGCGACCGCGCCGAACAGCAACAGGCCCAGCCGCAGGAAGGACGTGTCCACGTGGTTGCGCTTGGCCACCTCGTCGGCGCGTTCTCGCCCGGTGACGACCTTCGCCTTACCCGCGGCCGCCGCGACGGCCGTACGCAGGCTCTCCGGCGAGGGGCCCGAGGAGACGACGTCGATCTCGGTGAAGCCCTTGGCGCCGGTGACGCGCCGAGCCGTGTCGGGAGTGAACGCGACCGCGCCCCGGTAGGCGAGGTCCTGGTCGAGGCCCACGTCGAAGACGCCGACGAGGCGGAACTGCTGCCGCTTGCCGGCCTGGTCGAGCACCGTGACGGTGGCTCCGGGTGCGAGCCCCTGCGTCTTGGCGGTGTTCTTGTCGAGCACCGCCTCGCCGGCGGCGGAGGGGGCCCGGCCGGAGGTGATCTTGATGCGGCTCGCCGGGATGGACACCCCGGCGGTAGGGACGTTCCCCACGACCTTGCCGTCCTTGCCGATCAGCGGCGCGTCCCCGGACACCATCGGCTGGGCGTCCTCGACGCCCTGCACCGCCCTGATCGCGGCGAGCGCGCTCTCCGGCAGATTCCCGTCGGGCTCGGCGTCGTCATCGGGCGTCACCACCACGTCCACCTTGTCGGCGTCCGCGGCGAACGACTGGGTGAACCCCGCGTCGATGGTGTCGGTGAGCACGAACGTGCCCGCGATGAAGCCGACCCCGAGCACGATCGCCAGGGAGGTGAGCACCAGGCGCAGGCGGTGCGCCAGGAGCCCGGTGAGGGTGATCCTGAACACGGCTCAGGCCTCCAGCGCCATCAGCGTGTCGAGCACGGTCTGCGGCGTCGGCCGCTCGACCTCGCTGACCAGCAGCCCGTCCCTGAGGAAGACCACCCGGTCGGCGTACGACGCCGCCCCGGGGTCGTGCGTGACCATCACGATCGTCTGCCCGAGTTCGCGTACGGACCTGCGCAGGAACGCCAGCACCTCGGCGCCGCTGCGCGAGTCGAGGTTGCCGGTCGGCTCGTCGGCGAAGATCACCTGGGGTTTGCTGATGAGCGCCCGCGCCACGGCGACGCGCTGCTGCTGGCCGCCCGACAACTCGCTCGGCTTGTGCCCGAGCCGGTCCCGCAGGCCGACCGTCTCGATCACGCGGTCGAACAACGCCTGGTCGGCCTGGCGTCCCGCGATCTCCAAGGGGAGCATGATGTTCTGCTCGGCCGTCAGCGTCGGCAGCAGATTGAACGCCTGGAAGACGAAACCCACGCGCTCGCGCCGCAGGAGCGTGAGCTGCTTGTCGTTCAAACCGGTGATCTCGACGTCGCCGATGGTCACCTGCCCGTCCGTCACGGTGTCCAACCCGGCCAGGCAGTGCATCAGTGTGGACTTGCCGGAGCCGGACGGCCCCATGATCGCGGTGAACGCCTCCGCGGCGAAGCCGACGTCGACGCCGCGCAGCGCGTGCACCGCCGCGTCGCCCTCGCCGTACACCTTTGTCAGTCCCCGCGCGACGACCGCGGTTCGAACCTGGGTTGTTGTGGTCATGACGCCACGCTATGAGCGTGATCAGCGCGTTTCCTCGGCCTCCCGGACGTTCTTGGCGTGCGGCCCCAGGACGGCCTCGCCGGGACGTGTGCGACCTGTGAGGTAGTCCGGTCTCAGCCCCGGGGATGATCGGGGGAGACCACGCCCGTCTCGTACGCGTAGACGACCACCTGGGCCCGGTCGCGCAGCCCCAGCTTGGCCAGGATGCGGCCGAGGTGGGTCTTCACGGTCGCCTCCGCGAGATGCAGTCGCGCCGCGATCTCCGAGTTCGACAGGCCGCGGGCCACCTGGACCATCACCTCCCGCTCCCGCGCCGTCAGCACGCCCGCGTCCTCCCGCCGCGCGTCCCCCTCCGGCAGGAGCACGGCGAAGCGGTCGAGCAGACGGCGGGTCGTGCTCGGCGCGACCACCGCGTCTCCGGAGTGAATGGACCGGATCGCGCTGATCAGCTCGGCCGGCGGCACGTCCTTCAGCAGGAACCCCGCCGCGCCCGCCTTGATGGCGGCGAACGCGTACTCGTCGAGGTCGAACGTCGTCAGGATCAGCACCTTGGGGCCGTCCGGCGCCGCGCAGATCACGCGGGCCGCCTCCACGCCGTCCATCCGCGGCATGCGGACGTCCATGAGGACCACGTCCGCCTCGACCGCGCGCAGCGCCTCGACGGCCGCCAGCCCGTCCGCCGCCTCGCCCACGACCTCGATGTCCGGCTGCGCCCCGAGAACCATCCGGAACCCGGTCCGCACCAGTTCCTGGTCGTCGACCAGCATGACGCGTATCACTGCCGCTCCGCTCCGCTCGTCATCGCCGCGATCCCCGTAACCGTACGCGGTGGGGCGACGGCCGGGTCACTGCCATCCGGGGAGGGCCGCCCGCCCCGGTCGCGGGGCGGCTGGGTATGGGGGCCGGGGGAGGACCGGTCGCCACGGTCGCCGGTGCCGGGGGACGGGCGCGTCACGCGGCCACCCCGAGGGGAATGCGGGCGACCACCCGGAACCCGCCGCCCGGCCGGGGAGCGGCCTCGACGCTTCCGCCGTACATCGCCGCCCTCTCCCGCATGCCGATCAGCCCGTGCCCGCCGACCAGGCGCGGCGCCGCGGCGCCCCTGCCGTCGTCGCTGATCCTCAGCTCGATCTCGCCCCTGCCGTACGTCATCTCCACCCAGGCCCGCGTGCCCGGGCCGCCGTGCTTGAGCGCGTTCGTCAGGGCCTCCTGCACGATCCGGTAGACGGCGAGCTGCTCGCCCTCCGGCAGGGTCCGCGCGGTGCCGGACACGGTGAACTCCGTCGGCAGCCCCGAGTCCCTGACCTGTCTGATCAGGTCGCCGAGCTGGGCGACGCCGGGCTGCGGAGCGTACTCCTCCGCCGGGCTGCCGGCGTCCTGCCGCAGCACGCCCACCAGCCTGCGCATCTCGGCCAGCGCCTGCCGCCCGGTTGCCGAGATCGCCTGCATCGCACGCCGGGCCTGCTCGGGGTCGCCGTCGATGGCGTACCCCGCGCCGTCGGCCTGGACGACCATCACGCTGACGTTGTGGGCGACCACGTCATGCAGCTCGCGGGCGATGCGGGCGCGCTCGGCCGCGGCGGCGATGCGCGCCTGCTGGTCACGGTCCCGCTCCGCCCGCTCGGCGCGTTCGACCAGGCTCTCCACGTAGCGACGGCGCGTGTTGGCGTAGATCCCGGCGAGCCAGACGGCGACGATGAAGGCCGAAGACGACAGCCACGCCCGCCCGGCCTCGGGAGTCCAGCGGATCATCGCCAGCAGCAGCCCGAGCTCCGCGACCGCCCCGGCGGCCAGCGCCCACCGGAGCGTGCAGCGCGAGGCGACGTTGTACAGCGCGACGAGCACCGCGATGTTGGCGGGCAGGATGACGACGTTGAGCAGCCACTGGACGAAGCTGACGGTGGCGACCGCCGCGAACACCTCCCGGGGGTGGTCGCGGCGCCACACCAGCGGAACGATGAGCGCGGCCGACAACAGCAGCAGCCCGGGCACGTCGACCTGTCGTGCCCCGATCGATCCGGCCTTGCTGAACACCTCGATGGTGATCAGGCTCAACAGCGCCAGCGGGGAGATCGTGAGCGCGTCCACGAGCTTGCTGTGGCGCCGGGTCCAGGCGCGCAGTCTGCCGAACACGTACCCAACCCTATGTATCGGCTGCTCAGGAAGGTCTCACCCTTGCGGCGGATACGGCGGTACGACTCAGGTCGCAGTCGTTTGTCGCGCTTACGCCGTTTTTACGGATCACGGCGCATCCTTGTCCTCGGGAACGCTTCTCTGAAGCGGGTAAAGGGAGATTTGGATGGCGGATCAGGACGCGGGGTCGCGCGGCGCAGGGGACGAGCCGCGCGGCCCGCGCCCGGAGCCGGAGACCGGGCCGGTCCGGCCGGGTGAGCCCACCGCGACCAGCGGATCGGCCGAGCCCACTGCACCCGACGAGCCCACTGCGCCTGACGCTGCGTCTCACGCGCTCGCCGCGCCGGGCGCGCGAACGCGGCCGGAGGGGAGCGGGCCGGTCATGTCACCCGCCGGGTCCACTTCGCCGACCGGGCCGGTCGGGCCCAACGGGCCGACTGCGCCCCTGCCTCCTGGGAACACTCCCACGTCATCCTGGACCAGCCCGGCCGGCCCGCCCGGTGCGGCAGGACCGGGATCGCCGCGGACCGGCCCCGGAAACACGCCCGGGGGAGTAGGGCCGGGATCGCCACGGACCGGGCCGGCAAACACGCCTGGGGCGGCAGGGCCGGGATCGCCGTGGACCGGCCCCGGGAACAGGCCTGGCGCGGCGGGGCCCTATTCAACGGGGCCCTATTCAACGGGGCCATATGCGACTTGGGCAGGCGCTGCAGGCCCTGCAGGCCCGGGCCGACCCGGGCCGGGAGCCGGAGGCGCGCCTCCGACCAGCAGCGGCTATGCCTTCGGCCCCGGCGGCGCGGGATGGAACGCCCCGGGCTGGCAGGACCCCCGGGCACGGTTCGCGTCAGCTCCGCGGCCTGGCATGCCCGTGCGCCTGGCGGCTCGGCTGCCTCGCGGACACGCCGGGCAGCTCGTCGCCGTCGGTGTCGCGTCCGCGATCGTCGGAGCGCTCCTCGGCGGTGGCATCGTCGCCGTCACCGGCATGGTCTGGGACCGGGCGGACGCCGGAACGAGCTGGGTCGGCGGAAACGACCCGCAGCGGTTCTTCCCTCGCGGCTTCGGCCAGGACGCGCCGCAGGGTCAGGACGGCCTGCCCCCCTGGTGCAGGCAGACCGACGCCGGAGTGCGCTGCCAGGCGCCCGGCTGAGACGTCCCGCATTCCCGACAGGCGCGTGCCGGCGGAGGGGCCGGCGCGCGCCTGCAGGTTTTCCACGCGTCGGCGCTGTCGGCCCTGAATTCCCATAAGCCTTTGTCGGCGGCACGTCGTAGGTGCCGTCACCTGTTTTGACGACTCCGCTGAAAGCCCTGCCCGATGACGGTCACTCCCGCTCGCTCTGGGCGCGGAGCAGAGCGATCGCCGTTCGGATGGCCGCGGTCCGCGAGCGCGCTCTTCCGGTGGACACGAACCGCTCCAGGAAGGACAGGTCGTCGGCCCCGAGCATCAGGTTCAGCTTCGCGAGTGCAGGCCGTTCGGAATTCGGCGGCTTCCGCGCTCTCGAATGATTTCCCGGCTCGCCATTATCATCTGAATCGCAGTGGGGTCGACGAGATTCGAACTCGCGCTGTACGGTACCTAAAACCGTTGCCTCTGCCGATTGGGCTACGACCCCTTTTCCTCTTCCCTTGCCCGCGAAATTCTCCGTCTGGGAATGACAGTTGGGGCAAAGGAACCGCAGGTTCTCTTTTCTGTTGTCCAGCCAATTGCCGTTGATGTGGTCGATGTGCAATGTCAGCGGCCGACCCTGCCAGGCGCCGCCTATCCTACAGTCTGCGCAGACGTATGGGACTCCTACTTCCTGCAGCGCCCGCCTGAGCTTGCGAGGCTTCTCACGACCGGATCCCGGGGGCAGCAGCACGAGGATCTCCACAGGCAGGTATCGACGGGGAGTCGGAGTGCTTCTGTCCGAAGAGGGCCTGCCGAAGTGGGATGTGTCGATGCCGAAGTGCTTGAGGCGGCGGCTGATGTGGGCGTGGGCGCCACCCGACCACGGGATGCCGAGACAGCGCAGCACGTCGGCGACGCTGCTCGCGCCGGCCGCCGCGTCGGCGAGCAACTCGGGGGTGTATTTGTACTTCGCCATGCCCCGGAATTTATCGGCCGCGGCCGACAATTCCGGGAGCGTGGCAAAGGGATATCTCAAGAGATTCCCAGCTCTTTTGTGAGCCGGGCGACGTGACCGGTGGCCTTCACGTTGTAGAGGGCCTTCTCGACCTTTCCGTCCGGGTCGATGACGAACGTGGAGCGGATGACGCCCATGATGGTCTTGCCGTAGTTCGTCTTCTCGCCGTACGCGCCGTACGCCTTGTGCACGTCCAGGCCGGTGTCGGAGAGCAGGGGGAAGGTGAGCGCGTCGCGCTCGCGGAACTGCCGCAGCTTGGCGGGCTTGTCCTTGGAGACGCCCAGCACCACGAAGCCCTGCGCCGTCAGCGCGCCGAGGTTGTCGCGGAAGTCGCAGGCCTGCTTGGTGCATCCGGGGGTCATCGCCGCCGGGTAGAAGTACAGGATGACCCGCTTTCCGCGGAACGACTCCAGCGAGACCTCGTTGTCGTCGGCGTCGATCAGGGTGAAGTCCGGCGCGGCGTCGCCGGGCTGGAGCTTGCTCATCACGTCCTCCGGAAAAAGGTGACCCGCGGCGATCGGCGGGCAAGCGTCAACCAAACTACCGGCTCAGCCGCTGTGCGGGGCGACCGCCGGACCTGGCAGACTGATCACACACGAATACCACAGGAGGGGGATCGCATGGCGGACACCGATCCCGATGCGCTGGAACGGAAGATCGAGCGCACGCGGGCGGAGCTCGCTCGCACGGTCGACGCCATCGCGGACCGGGTGAGCCCGAAGCGGGTCGCGGAGCGCGGCGTCGCGAAGGCGAAGGCCAACGCGCGCGACTTCGTCACGTCGATGGAGGACATGGTCCTGGGGCCGCGCACGTACGTCCCGGCAGACGGCGAGGGCGAGCAGCCCGGGGAGAATCCGGCGCCCAGCATCGCTCCGGTGCTGATCGGGATCGGCGTGGTCGTCGCCGTGGGCGCGGCCATCGTGCTGTTGCGCCGCCGCTCCCGCTGACCCGCCGAGGGACGCCGCCGTCGTGACCGGGTTCACGGCGGCGTCCGCGTTCTCACCGGCCGTTGGAAGGGTCCGTCACAAGGCCGGGCCGGCGGTCACAGGAACGTCCTGCCCTCGCCGCGATAGGTCGGGACCTCCTCCGTCACCTGATCGCCCTCGACCAAATGCAGAGTGGCGAACCGCTCGCACAGCTCCCCGGCCTTCGCATGGCGGAACCAGACACGGTCGCCCAGGCGGAGGTCGGCGGCGGCCTCGCCGAGAAGCGGCGTCTGCACCTCGCCCGCCCCCTCGTCCGGGTGGTATCTGAGCCCCGCCGGCAGGTACGGCTGGGGCAGCCGGGTGGGCCCGGAGGCTCCGGAGGCGGGGTAGCCCCCTCCGAGCACGGTGGCGACGTCCGGCGCCGGCTTGCGCACGACCGGCAGGGCGAACAGCGCCGCCGGACGGCCGGTGAAGCCCCGGTAGAAGTCGAACAGCCGGGGATGGAAGAAGCCCGAGCCCGCCGCGACCTCGGTGATCGCCCGCTCGGCGGCGGTCTTCTCGATGCTTCCCGTTCCGCCGCCGTTGACGAACTCCAGGTCGGCGACCTGGCGTACGGCCTGCACAATCCGGCCGCGCCGCACGACCAGCTCGCGGCGCGACCGTTCCTGCATCCAGCGCAGCGCGCGGCCGTACGGTCCCGGAACGTCGTCGCCCACCCCGGCGATCTGGGCCTCGTACGCCATGAGCCCGGTCAGCCGCAGCCCGGGACGCTTGGTGATGTGCGCGGCGATCTCGGCGGCCTGCTCGGGGTCACGGATCGGCGACCGCAGCGCGCCCGCCCGGAACGCGCCGCCGAAGGCCACGAACCCGGCGTCGATGTCCAGGCACACCCGGATGCGGTGGGGGAGCCGCAGGCTCTCGATGAGGTCGAGGTGTTCGGGCGAGTCCACCATGACGGTGATCTCCCGCGCCGCGACCTCGTCCGATCCCAGGGCGCGCAGCGCGGTCCTGTCGGCCGTGGGATAGGCCACGAGCACGTCCCGCAGGCCGGTGGAGACCAGCCACAGCGCCTCGGGCAGCGTGAAGGCCATGACACCCGAGACGCCGTCCATGCGCAGGACCTGTTCGAGCACGGCCCGGCAGCGGATCGACTTGCTGGCCACCCGGATCGGCTTGCCCCGGGCCCGGCGCACCATGGCGGCCGCGTTCGACCGGAGCGCGTCCATGTCGAGGACCGCGAAGGGCGGCTCAAGGTGGGCCGTCGCCTGGTCGAGGCGCTGTCGGTCGTCCATGGGCGCAGCCTAATACGGCGCCGCCGGGAAATACATGAGTGCCGTTCACGTTAACCGTGCCCGGGCAAAATCCTCGCCGTGGACCCTCCATGATCGCGCAAGGCCGCGGGTGACCGGCCCGTCCCGCCACCGCTCCGTGTACCCATGGTGAGGTGACTACCGAGCGGACCCGGCACGGTGAACGGGAAGGGTGAACGGCTGATGAGCGTCGTGCAGGGAATCCTGGCGGGTTCGTCGGCGAGGAGCGCCAAGGGCGGGGGCGCCGAGGGCGCCGGCGGCGCCCGCAGTGTGGGCGGCGGCGACGGCGTCAACGGTGCCGGAAGCGACACAGGCGGCAGGGGCGCCGCGGCGGGCCGGCGGAGCGCCGTGCGCCTCCTGCGGCCGGGCCGGACCCCGGCCGCCGTCGTGGTCGCCGCCGTGATCGCCCTGCTCGGCTGGGTGCTCACCGCCGTGGTCGTCGCCGTCATGCTCGGCCTGTCCCCGGACGTGCGGCTGCCGCCCCGGCTGCTGAACCTCACGACGGCCGACCCCGCCGTTCCCGCCGCCGCGGTCGGCATGATCGTCTGCGGTGCGGGCCTGGTGGCCCTCGCGCTCGTTCCCGGCCGTCCCCGGCTCATGCCCCTGGAGTGCGCGGACCCGCTGCTCGCGATGGGCCTGACCCGCGCCGGCCTGCGCAGGACGCTCGCCGCCTCGGCCAGGGAGGTCGAGCACGTCCGGCGGGCCGGCGTCCACATCCTCCGCCGGCGGATCGAGGTCACCGTGGTGGCCGACGCAGACACGACCGGCGCCCTGCTGCGCGAGGTCGGCGCCGCGGTCGGGGACCGGCTGTCGGGCCTCGGCGTACGGTCCCGCCACGAGGTGGTCGTACGGCTGCGCAGGAGAGGAGGCTGAGGTGCGTCCGCGATGGGGGAACCGCGTCGGGCTCTTGCTGGTGGGTCTCGCGCTGGTCGCGGGAGGTTTCGGCCTGCTGGCCACCGTGCGCCGGCGGCCCGGCGCGGTCCTGATCGACGCGAGCGTGGCAGACGGGAGCGTGGCCGACGGGAAGCCGTGGGCGCTGCCCCTGCTGGCCGGGGCGGCGATGGTGCTCGCCCTGGTCGCGACCCGCTGGCTCTTCATGGCGCTCGGCTGGGGCCGGGTCGGCAGCCGCACCGGCGGCGGCATCGCCATGCTCGGCGTGGCGCTGAAGGGGATCGACGGGATCGGCCGCATCTCGGTCAGGCTCGTGCGCGACGGCAGGGTGCGGGTGTCGGTGTCGCTCCGGCGGTCGGCCGACCTGCGACAGGTGATCAGGCGGCTGGACGAGTCCGCGGTCTCACGCGTTCGCCGCGCGGTCGGCCGCGACGACGCGCTTGCGGTCGTTCGCCTTCACGTCCGCCGCCGCTGACCGCCCCTCCCTGCGCCATGGCGCAGGGGTCGCGCCCGTGCCGAGGGCGAGGCCGGCGGCCAGACAGGCGAGCGGCACGACGGGCACCACATAGCGGTGGTCGAAGGCGGCGATCAGGGGTGGCAGCAGAAGCAGAACCGCCGCCGCGGCCCAGGGCAGCAGCGCCGTCCACCGCCGGGCCACCAGCCCGGCGAGCCCGGCCAGCAGGATCACCGCCAGCAGCGGCCCCCGCAGGAAGCCCTGCTCCTGGTAGGCGCGCAGCCATCCCGCGAACGGCTCGACCACCTTGGTGTCCCCGGAGCTTCCCTGGTAGGCGGTGGTCAGCTCACCGGCCGTACGGCCGCCGGAGGCCACCTTTGAGGTGAACGGCTTCACCGAGGTGGGGAACACGTACGCGCTCTGCGGGCCCGGGGCGGGGTAGACCTTCCGGTCCCATTCGAACGCCCACATGGCGTCGTGCAGCCCGGTCGTCAGGAAGTCGAGGGGCTGGCTGCGGATCGCCAGCGAGGCGAACTCGCTCGCCAGCCGGTCCTTGTCCTTCTTCACCCGCTGGATGGGCGAGTCGGCGGCCCAGATGTAGGCGGGTGCGGCGAGCCGGGGCTCCGGCGGGCACAGCACCGCCAGCTCCTTCGGCGGCTTCATGACCGAGCAGTCGGCGAAGGTCATCGTGCGCGACCACAGCCACGTGCTGCTGCCGCCCATCCCGTACGACCCGTGGGCGTCGTGGAACCAGACGGCGTACCCGCCGAGCACGGCGGACGCGGCGGCGAGCCCCGCGAGCGCGGCCCTCCAGCGTCCGGCCAGCACCACCGGCAGCAGCGCCAGCGCGATCAGGGGCAGCCCGAGGGTGCGGGTGACCGTGGCGAACCCGAGCAGCAGCAGCGCCGCGACGACGGCCCACGCGCCGGGCCTGGGACGCCACAGCAGGATCGTCACGGCGGCCACGACCAGTGCGGTGAACAGCAGGTCCGCCATGACGAGGTGCTCGAGCTGGATCTGGTGGACGTCGAGAAGCACCGGCGCCGCCGCCAGCGCCGCTCCCCAGCCCGGCAGCCGGGTGCGGCGGCGCAGCACCGCGTACACGCAGACGGCCATGCCGAGACCGAGCAGGTGCTGGACGATCACGACGGCGGTGATGCTGCCCAGCGGGCTCAGCGCCGCCAGGAACAGCGAGTAGCCGGACGGCCGCGAGGGCAGTGGCCGCAGGTCGAGTGCCGAGCTGAGGTAGGCGAAGGAGTCGGCCCAGAACCACAGGGCGGGCCGGTAGCCGAGCACGGCGAGCGCGCGCAGTGCGACGCCCGCCGCCAGCACGACCAGGAACGCCCGATGCGGGCGCAGCGCCTCGCGCCACCTCACGTGACGGCCCTCCTCCTCGCCGGGGAAGTCACCACCTTATTGGCTCCGGCCGACGTTCTGCCCGCGTGCATGATCACGAACGGCTCACGGCAGGTCAGGTGGGTGCTCGCCGATTTCCTGCATGATCACGAAGGGTTCCGGTGCAGGTGAGGGGCATCGCATGCGACAAACTACAAGATCACGGTGGGGGTGGGGGGGTCAGCATTCGATGACGTTGACGGCGAGGCCGCCGCGTGAGGTCTCCTTGTATTTGTCGAGCATGTCCCTGCCGGTGTCGCGCATCGTCTTGATCGCCTTGTCCAGCGACACGAAGTGGCGGCCGTCGCCGCGCAGCGCGATGCGGGCGGCGGCGATCGCCTTGATCGAGGCGACGGCGTTGCGCTCGATGCACGGGATCTGGACGAGCCCGCCGATCGGGTCGCAGGTCAGGCCCAGGTTGTGCTCGATGCCGATCTCGGCGGCGTTCTCGACCTGCTCGGGCGTCCCGCCGAGCGCCTCGGTGAGGCCCGCCGCCGCCATCGAGCAGGCCGAGCCGACCTCGCCCTGGCAGCCCACCTCCGCGCCCGAGATGGAGGCGTTCTCCTTGAACAGCACGCCGATCGCGCCCGCGGTGAGCAGGAAGCGGATGACGCCGTCCTCGCCGGCGCCCGGGAGGAAGCGCATGTAGTAGGACAGCACGGCCGGGACGATGCCGGCGGCGCCGTTGGTCGGCGCGGTGACGATCCGGCCGCCCGCGGCGTTCTCCTCGTTGACGGCCAGCGCGAACAGCGAGACCCAGTCCATCGCCCGCAGCGGATCGGTCCCGTCGGCCTCGCTCTGCAGCCGCCGGTAGAGCTGGTGGGCCCGGCGGCGCACCTTGAGGCCGCCCGGCAGGACGCCCTCGCGGCTGGTGCCGCGCCGTACGCACTCGGCCATCACGGCCCACAGATGCAGCAGGCGGGTCCGGATCTCCTCCTCCGTACGGCCGAAGGCCTTCTCGTTCTCCATCATCAGGCCGGAGATCGACAGGCCGGTCTCGGCGCAGTGCGCGAGCAGTTCCTGCGCGGTCGTGAAGGCGTACGGCAGCACGGTGTCGTCGGGCTTGATCCGGTCGGCGCCGGTGGCGTTCTCGTCCACCACGAAGCCGCCGCCGACCGAGTAGTAGACCTTCTCGCGCAGCACCGTGTCGTCGGCGTACGCCGTGAACCGCATGCCGTTCGGGTGGTGGGGGAGCGACAGCTTGCGCTCGAAGACGAGGTGCTCCCCGACCACGAACGGGATCTCGTGCACGCCGTACAACGTGACCGTGCCGCTCGCCCGCATCGCCGCGAGCCGTTCGTCGACGGTGTCGACGTCGACCAGCTCGGGCTTGTCGCCGGACAGGCCGAGCAGGACCGCCTTGTCGCTGCCGTGGCCCTTGCCGGTGAGCCCGAGCGAGCCGTACAGGATGGCCTCGACCCGGGTCACCTTCTCCAGCAGCCCGTCCTGGTGCAGCCCGCGGGCGAACTTGTGCGCCGCCGCCATCGGGCCGCCCGTGTGCGAGCTGGACGGCCCGATCCCCACCTTGAACAGGTCGAAGACGCTGATCGCCATTGACCGTCGCCTCTCAGACCTGTCAGGACTCGCCGGAGGTCAGCGCGGTGTACTCCGCCGCCGACAGCAGGTCGTCCGGCTCCTCCTCCACGCGCACGCGGAACAGCCAGCCCTCGCCGTACGGGTCGGAGTTGACCAGTGAGGGGTTGTCCACGACGGCGGTGTTGATCTCGACGACCTCGCCGCCGACCGGCGCGAAGATGTCGCTCACGGACTTGGTGGACTCCACCTCGCCGACCGCGTCGCCGGCCGCGACGGTCGCGCCGACCTCGGAGTGCACCTCCACGTAAACCACGTCGCCGAGCTGCTCGGCCGCGTACGCCGTGATGCCCACCGTCACGGTGCGGCCGTCCTCAAGCCCGGCCACCCACTCGTGTTCCTTGGTGTAGCTCAGGTCGTCCGGAATGGTGCTCACTTGCTCCTCCTGTAGAAAGGCAGATCGACGACGTCGACCGGTTCTTGGCTGCCCCGGATGTCCACGGCCAGGCCGCCCTTCTCCAAGGCGGCCTCGTCGACGTACGCCATGGCGATCGGGCGGCCGAGGGACTGCGACGGGGCCCCGCTGGTCACCTCGCCGACGACGGCGCCCTCGCGGGTGACGGAGTAGCCGTGTCGGGGCACGCGCCGGCCGCGCGCCACCAGCCCGACCAGGCGCCGCTTGGTGCCGTTCTCCGCCGCCCTCTCGAGGGCGGCCTTACCCACGAAGTCGCCGGGCTTGTCGAAGCGGACGACCCGGCCGAGCCCCGCGTCGAACGGTGTGATCGCCGCGCTCAGCTCGTTGCCGTACAGCGGCATGCCGGCCTCCAGGCGCAGCGTGTCGCGGGCCGACAGCCCGGCGGGGACGAGCCCGGCGTCCCCGCCCGCCTCGGCGAGGGCGTTCCACAGCGGCACGGCGTGCTCGTTCAGCACGAAGAGTTCGAAGCCGTCCTCACCGGTGTATCCGGTGCGTGCGATCAGGGCGGGGGTGCCCGCGACGACGCCGGGGACGATGGCGTAGTACTTCAGATCGTCGAGGTCGGCGTCGGTGAGCGCGGCCAGGATCGCGGCGCCGCGCGGGCCCTGCACCGCGACCAGCGCGTACTCGTCCGACCTGTCGGTCACCCGCGCGTCGTAGCCGCGGGCCCTGTCGGCGAGCTCACGGGCGACGAGGGCGTAGTTGGAGGCGTTGGCGACGACCATGTACTGGTCCTCGTCGAGGCGGTAGACGATGAGATCGTCGAGGATGCCGCCGGTCTCGTTCACGATCATGGTGTAGCGGGCGCGGCCGGGCGCGAGGACGCTGAGATGCCCCACGAGAGCGTGGTCGAGCGCCTCACCCGCCTGCGCGCCGACGACGAAGATCTCCCCCATGTGGGACAGGTCGAACAGCCCCGCGGCCGTGCGCACCGCGTTGTGCTCGGCCGACTCGCTGCCGTAGCGCAGGGGCATCTGCCAGCCCGCGAAGTCGGTCAGGGTCGCGCCCAGGCTTTCGTGGACCCCGCGGAGCGGGGTGGATCGGGACATGCGCACCTCGGAAGGACGGATGCTGCGTTTTGACTATCGGGCATCCTCCCCCTCTGTCATCGGCGCCTGAGAGCTTCGTCCGATCTTTACCGGACTTTCACCTTCGGCGAGGCCTCACGGCCTTCTTTCCAGAGGTCACCTCGCCCGCACGGTCCTTTGCCTTGAGAGGTTCGCGGGGAGGGCTTGCTCCTTCAGGGGCCCTGACCGGATGCCAGGACACTCTCCCGCACGGGATCACTGGTGTGCTGCAAGCCTAGTGGTTCGCCGCCATCCCCGTAACCCGGCCGGATCGCCCTCACAGCCCGTGGGTGGAGTCGCACGGCGGCCGGTGCGCCGCGCGGAGACGCATAAGGGGGGACGGGAGGTCGTCGCCGGTGAGGATCCGCTGGTGGAGGGCCTGGGTGTCGGAGGACGGCTCGATGCCGAGGCGGTCGACCAGGGTGCGGCGCAGTCGCTGGTAGGACGCCGAGGCGTCGTGGGTGCGGCCCGACCGGTGCAGCGCCAGCATGAGCTGCCGGTGCGGCCGTTCGCGCAGCGGGTGGCGCCCCGCCCATTGGGCCAGGCCGCCGACGATCTCGCGATGGTGCCCGAGCGCCAGCCTGACGTCGAAGAGGTCCTCGGTCACCGCGCGACGGTCCTCGTCGAGCCGATAGGCCCACGCGGAGAGCGCGTCGACATGTCTCATGGCGAGCAGGGCGTCGCCCCGCCACAGGCTCAGCGCGTTCTCGAACATCCTCGCCGCATTGTGGTAATCGCCATTCTCGCGAGCGATTCTGCCTTGCGCCGCGAAATGGTTGAATACTGCAGCATCCACGGATCCCGGCGGCACCGAAAGAAGGTACCCGCCCTCCACGGTGTGCAGCGGAGAAAGGTCGGGGCCGCGCGGCGAGAGCCGCCGCCGCACCTGTGCGATGTAGGTGGTAAGATTCCGCGGCGCCGATTTAGTGGGACGGCCATTCCACAACAGATCGATGAGCCGGTCCCGGTGAACCGCGATATTCGGATTGAGCAGGAACAAGGCGAGGAGCTGCCGGTGCCTCGGGGCGAGTCCGGCGATGGCGTCCCCTGAGGGTTTCATGGCCCGGAACGGTCCGAGCACGGCGTATAACACGGTTCCCCCGCACGAAAGCAGCGTGAACGCGCCGACGACGCGGCTTTGATCGCTATTTGACCATATCTCTCTCCGGCGGCTTGCGTCAAAAATATGCCGTTTCTATGTCGGTCACTCCGGCGCTCATAAACGCCGCTCTGTGCACCGCATTGCCCGGCCTCGCACGCGCGGATACGCGGATAACCCAAATGAAATCGGTTACAGATCAAGCTCTGGCCGGCCGTCCATGGCGGCGGTGGGGGAGTGCGACGCCGATTAGCCGGATGATCGGCGCGCGTGCGGCGCAGGCCCGGAAGGTGCGGATACCGCGCTCAGCGGGCCGCCGCGGCTCTCGGCGACCGGTTCTCAGCGGCGGGGTCCCAGCGGCGGGTTCTCAGCGGCGGGTTCTCAGCGGCGGGCGGCGGCAACGAGGGCGTGGAACAGCGGGCCGTCCTCGTCGGCCTCCGGGTGCCACTGGACGGCCAGGGCGAACGCCGCGCCCGTGACCTCGACGGCCTCGATCGTGCCGTCGTCCGAGCGGGCGGTGACCTCCAGCCCGTCCGCGAGGCGGTCGATCGCCTGGTGATGGTAGTGGGCGGGCGTGAGGTCCTCGCCGTCGTAGATCTTGGCCAAGCCCGGCGAGAGCCGTACGGGGAGGCGGCCGAACGTCCCGGGGGCGGGGGAGTGGGCGGTGTGGCCGACCACGTCGGGCAGGTGCTGGAGGAGGGTGCCGCCCAGCGCCACGTTGAGCACCTGCAGACCCCGGCAGATGCCGAGGAACGGCAGGCCGGTGCGCAGGGCGGTCTCCATCAGCCCGAACTCCGCCTCGTCGCGGAACTCCCGGACGTATCCGGTCTGCGCGGCGGGCGGCGCGCCGTAGCGGGCGGGGTCGATGTCGCCCCCGCCCGCGATGATCAGCCCGTCCAGCCGCCCGGCCAGCGCGGCGGGCTCTCCGGCCGGCGGCAGGATGACCGGCTGGCCTCCCGCCCGCGTGATGTGGTCGACGTACATGTACGGCAGCAGCGCCGCCCGCATGTCCCAGACGGTGAACTTCGCCGGCTCGACGTAGCACGTCACGCCGATCACGGGACGGGCCATGGCATCCCCCTTACAGCGGAGTGACGTACGCGCCGGAGATGCCGCCGTCGACCAGGAACTCCGAGGCGGTGATGAACGACGCGTCGTCGGAGGCGAGGAACGCGACCGCCGCGGCGATCTCCTCGGCCCGGGCGAAGCGGCCGATCGGCACGTGGACGAGGCGGCGCTGGGCGCGCTCGGGGTCCTTGGCGAACAGCTCCCGCAGCAGCGGGGTGTCCACAGGCCCGGGGCACAGCGCGTTGACCCGGATGCCCTCGCGGGCGAACTGGACGCCCAGCTCGCGGCTCATCGCGAGCACGCCGCCCTTGGAGGCGGTGTAGGAGATCTGCGAGGTGGCCGAGCCCATGACCGCGACGAACGACGCGGTGTTGATGATCGAGCCCTTGCCCTGGCGCCGCATGTACGGGATCGCGTGCTTGCAGCACAGGTAGACGCTGGTGAGGTTGACCTCCTGCACCCGGCGCCAGGCGTCGATGCCGGTCTCCAGGATGGAGTCGTCGTCCGGCGGCGAGATGCCCGCGTTGTTGAACGCGATGTCGACGCTGCCGAACTCCTCGAACGCGGTCCGGTACATCCGGGTCACGTCGTCCTCGTTCGCCACGTCCGCCTTGACGAACAGGCCGCCGACCTCCCCGGCCGCCTTCGCGCCGGCCTCCTCGTCGAGGTCGGCGACCACAACCTTGGCGCCCTCCTGGGCGAACCGGTGGGCCGTGGCCAGCCCGATGCCGCTGCCCGCCCCGGTGATGACGGCGACGCGGTCCTGCAAACGCTGCATTGGTCTACTCCGTGGAGATGAAGACGTTCTTGGTCTCGGTGAAGGCCGACAGGGCGTCCGGGCCGAGCTCCCGGCCGAGGCCCGACTGCTTGAAGCCGCCGAACGGGGTCCAGTATCGGACGCTGGAGTGCGAGTTCACCGACAGGTTGCCCGCCTCGACGGCCCGCGCCACGCGCAGCGCCCGGCCCACGTCGCGGGTCCAGATCGACCCCGACAGGCCGTACGCCGTGTCGTTGGCGATCCGCACCGCGTCGGCCTCGTCCTCGAAGGGCACGACCGACACCACGGGACCGAAGATCTCCTCGGCGAACGCCCTGCGGAAGGACTCCGAGGACGATCCGGCCAGCACGGTGGGCGGGAACCAGTAGCCGGGGCCCGCCGGGCACGACCCGGTGGCGTACACGTCCGCCTCGGTGACGAACGACGCGACGCGCTCCCGGTGCTCGGCGCTGATCAACGGGCCCATCTGGGTCGCCGGGTCGTTCGGGTCGCCGACCTGCACCTCGCGCACCGCCTGCGACAGGCGCACGAGGAAGTCGTCGTAGACGGAACGCTCCACCAGGATGCGCGAGCGGGCGCAGCAGTCCTGGCCGGAGTTGTCGAAGACCGCCATGGGCGCCGAGGCCGCGGCCTTGTCGAGGTCGGCGTCGGCGAAGACGATGTTGGCGCTCTTGCCGCCCAGCTCCAGCGTCACCCGTTTGACCTGCTCGGCGGCCTTGGCGCCGATCAGTTTCCCGACCTCGGTCGAGCCGGTGAACACGATCTTCCGCACGTCCGGGTGCTCGACGAGCCGGGCGCCGGCGACCTCACCCTCGCCGGGCACGACCTGCAGCACGCCCTCGGGCAGCCCGGCCTCCAGGGCGAGCTCGGCCAGCCGCAGCGCGGTCAGCGGCGTCCACTCGGCCGGCTTGACGACGACCGTGTTGCCGGCGGCCAGGGCCGGGGCGACTCCCCAGGTCATGATGACCATCGGGAAGTTCCACGGCACGATGATCCCCACCACGCCCAGCGGCTCGGCGAACGTGACGTCCACCCCGCCCGGCACCGGGATCTGCCTGCCGTGGTTACGCTCGGGCGCGCCCGCGTAGAAGTTCAGCACGTCGCGGACGTTGCCCGCCTCCCAGCGGGCGTTGCCGATCGTGTGTCCGGCGCCGGCGATCTCCAGCCGCGCCAGCTCCTCCGCGTGGTCCTCCACCACCTGCGCGAAGCGGCGCAGCAGCCGGGCCCGCTCGCCCGGGGCGACCGCCCGCCAGGCGGGGAAGGCCCGGGCGGCCCGCTCGACCACGCGGTCCACCTCGGCGGCGTCCGCCATCTCGACCTCGGCGATCACTTCCTCGGTCGCCGGATTGACTATCTTCACAGCCGTTCGAACCCCCGATAGAGCTCCCAGTCGGTGACCGCCGCGTCGAAGGCGGCCAGCTCGACCCTCGCGTTGTTGGCGTAGTGCTCGACCACGTCCTTGCCGAACGCCTCCTCGGCGATCGGCGAGCGCTCCCACAGCGCCAGGGCGTCGCGGAGCGTGGCGGGCACGCGCTCGGCCCCGGAGTCGTAGGCGTTCCCGGCGAACGGCTCCTCCAGCTCCAGCCCGGCGTCGATGCCGCGCAGCCCCGCCGCGATCATGGCGGCGACCGCGAGGTACGGATTCACGTCTCCGCCCGGCACCCGGTTCTCGATCCGCAGCGAGGGGCCGTGGCCGACCAGCCGCAGCGAGCAGGTGCGGTTGTCCAGGCCCCACTTGACGGCGGTGGGGGCGAAGCTGCCGGGCACGAACCGCTTGTAGGAGTTGATGTTGGGCGCATAGGGCAGGGTCAGCTCGCGCATCGCCGCGAGCTGACCGGCGATGAACCGCCGCCCGACCTCCGACAGCCCGTACGGCTCGCCGCCCGCCATGACCGGCGTGCCGTCGGCGTCGCGCAGCGAGATGTGGATGTGGCAGGAGTTGCCCTCGCGCTGGTTCGGCTTGGCCATGAAGGTGACCGACCTGCCCTCCTGGGCGGCGATCTCCTTGGTGCCGTTCTTGTAGAACACGTGGTTGTCGCAGGTGGTCAGCGCGTCGGCGTACCGGAAGGCGATCTCGTGCTGGCCGAGGTTGCACTCGCCCTTGGCCGACTCGACGTACAGTCCGGCGCCCTCCATGCCGAGCCGGATCTTCCGCAGCAGCGGCTCGATGCGGGAGGTGCCGAGCAGCGAGTAGTCGACGTTGTAGAGGTTGGCCGGGGTGAGGTCGCGGTAGCCCCGCTGCCAGGCCTGCTCGTAGCTGTCGTCGTAGACGACGAACTCCAGCTCGGTGCCGACGTACGCGGTCCAGCCGCGTTCGGCGAGCCGGGCGAGCTGACGGCGCAGGATCTGCCGGGGGGAGGCCACGACGTCCGCGCCGTCCTCCCACACCAGGTCGGCCAGCAGCAGCACGGTGCCCTCGTGCCAGGGCACGCGGCGCAGCGTCGACAGGTCCGGCCGCATGACGAAGTCGCCGTAGCCGCGCTCCCAGGACGACATGGCGTAGCCGTCCACGGTGTTCATGTCGACGTCCACCGCGAGCAGGTAGTTGCAGCCCTCCGCGGCGTGGTCCAGCACCTCCTCCAGGAAGTACCGCGCCGAAAGCCGCTTGCCCTGCAGCCGCCCCTGCATGTCGGTGACCGCGAGCAGGACCGTGTCCACGCGGCCCGCTTCGACGTCATCGCGGAGTCGCTCCACGCTGAGCACGGTGCCTCCCGTCCAAAAGTCTGGAATCAGACCATTGAGGGCATGCAAGCACCATGTTCCCCTCGTCGTCAACAATGTCCGGGGGGTTTAACCTCGATCACAGGGACGGGGGACCCGCGGTGACGGGTGGAGGGATGATGCGCATGGAGATCACTCCGGCGGAGGCGTCCGTCTCCCGTCCCCGGACCCCGGCCGAGCCCGCGTCCCGGGACGCGGCCGTGGGGATCACCGGCGTGGTGTCGCTGCTGCGGCCGGTGCGGGCGGGCAACGCGTTCGAGGAGACCGTCGAGCGGCTGCTCCAGGCCCTCAAGCTCGGCGTCGTCCCGCACGGCGAGAAGCTGCCGCCGGAGCGTGAGCTGGCCACCCGGCTCGGCATCAGCAGGGTCACACTGCGCGAGGCGATCCGCGCGCTGCAGGAGGCCGGCTACCTCGACGTACGGCGCGGCCGGTATGGCGGTGCCTTCGTCGTCTACCGGCCGCCGAGCCCGCGCAAGGGCGACCTGCGCAGGGCCGTCACCCGCATGGGCGAAGACGATCTCGAGGACGCGCTGACGTTCCGGATGGCCGTCGAGTGCGGGGCGGCCCGGGTGCTCGCGACCACCGAGCTGACCCCGCGGCAGCGGGAGACACTCGCCGCCCGGCTGGCCGGGGTGAACGACGCCGCGCCGGCCGACTACCGCCGGATGGACATCGCGTTCCACCTGGCGATCGCTGAGCTGAGCGGCTCGCCGCTGCTGGCCGCCGCGTGCGCGGACGCCCGGCTGCGAGTTACCGACCTGCTCAACGCGATCCCCGTGCTGCGGCCCAACATCGAGCACGCGGCGGTCCAGCACGCCGCCATCGCCGCGGCGATCCTGGACGGCGACCCCGAGGCGGCCGAACGGGCGGTGGCCGAGCATCTGGAGGGCACGGCGGCCCTGCTGCGCGGCTTTCTCGCCTGACCGCTTCCCCCGCCACGTAGCATCGGAGGCCGGGGGAACGCTTGATGGCCGACTGGTTTCACGAACGCATCATCGAGGCACACCGCCTGCCGCTGTTCTGCTTCTTCGTCGCGCTCATCACGGCGTTCGTCTTCACGCGGGTGAACGTACGGCTGATCAGGGCGCGGGTGCGGTGGCTCGGCAACGTCAGCGTGGGCGAGATGCACATCCACCACGTGGTGTTCGGCGTGGTGCTCACGCTGCTCGGCGGGGTGGCCGGGCTGGTCCTGTCGGGTGCGTCCACGGGGTGGTACTCCTTCTCCTCGGCGGTGTTCGGCGTGGGCGCCGCCCTCGTGCTCGACGAGTTCGCGCTGATCCTGCACCTGCGCGACGTCTACTGGCAGGAGAAGGGCCGCACCTCGGTGGACGCGGTCTTCGTGGCGATCGCCGCCACCGGCCTGCTGCTGCTCGGGCTGCGCCCGCTCGCCTGGACCGGCGCGAACGGCGGCCACTGGACGGCTCCCGCGTTCCTCTTCGTCAACCTCGTCTTCGCCATGATCACCCTGCTCAAGGGGAAGATCTGGAGCGGTCTGCTGGGACTGTTCGTGCCGCCGCTGCTGTACGTGGGGGCGGTGCGGGTGGCCCGTCCCGGCTCGCCCTGGGCCCGCTGGTGCTACTCGGAGCGGGCGAGGCGGCCCCGGCCGCGCCTGATGGCCAAGGCGATCCACCGGGAGGAGCGCTGGCGCCGCCCGGTCATCCGGGTGAAGATCGCGGTGCAGGAGTTCGTGTCCGGCCGCCACGACCTGCCCGCGTCCGCCCTGCCGGCCCGGCAGCACCGGCGGCGGGTCGTGTCCCCCCATCCCCGGCCGGGGGCGGACCACCCCGGGCGTCCCTGGCGCTCGGGCCGGCCCCGCGCCCGATGAGACCACGCCGCCGTCCGAAAGCCGGGTGGCGTGTGCGGTGATCCGTGACCAGGCCGGCGGAGCCGACCTACGTAGCGGACCGGGATCTTCCGGTCGGCACCGTCGAGGCCGATGACGTCTCCACGGTCGCCTGCCGCCGGGAGGCGGTGACGTAGCAGGGGGGCAGGGGCGCCGGAACCACCGCAGCCGGGTCCAGGACGGCGCGACGCTTGCCCTTCTCGTCCGGAGGGCAGCGGTAGTCGCGGCTGATGCGGATCTCGGCCACCCCCGGGGCGAGCCGGTAGGTCGCGAACGGCATGGTGCACTCGCTGTGACCGTCCTCCCAGCGCAGCCATACCACGTCGTCCTTGCGCGGGTTGACCATGGCCACCGTGTCACGGCTGTCGTTGAGGGATTGGTAGTCGTCGGTGACGTCGTGGAACCGGCCGGTCTGCCCGCGGTCGTAGAAGCAGACGCTGGGCGCGTCGCACCGGTTGGGATCCTCACCACGGACCAAGGGGATCTCGTTGCCGGCGGGCCTCAGGAACAGGGTCAAAACCGTGGCGATCAGTGCGCCCGCCACGACCCCGGCGAGGCCGGCCGACAGGACGCGGGTACGGCTCGGCCCAATGGACGTCGGCCCGGTGAGAGTCGGCTCAGTGAGCGCCGACACGGAGGACGGGCCCGGGGCGTCATCCGAGGGTGTCGTCTCCTCGGCCTGTCCCTTGGTCTGCTCCATGGCGGGCTCGTGATCACCAGGGCTGGCTATTCGCCGCCAGGCGTCCTGCCACCGGGCGATCTGAGCCTCGATCTCCGCGGACGACAGCTCGCAGGCGGACAGGCAGGCCGCCACGTAGGCCTCGACGAAGGCCAGCCGCGGCAGGCCGGGCAGCCCCCGGCCGTTGAGGGTGTAGGACACGGTGCTCGACGGCAGGGCGTCCACCTCGTGGCCGTCGGGGGTGGTCGAGCGGCCGGCCAGGTGACGCAAGCGGCGCAGTGAGGGCTGCCCTGCCCAGGTCCTGAGCCGCTTGAGTAAGTCGATGAATTCCTGAGCGCTGTCTGCCGACGCCGGATCCGGCGGAGGCGAGGTCACCGCGTCGCCCATGTATGGACCCACCTTTCCAGGGACGGGAACGGGACGGTCACATGGTCCCCTCTGACGGTTCACTTCTACGCCTGCCGTACAAGATCGGCCAATCGTGTCCAATTCTGTTGCGTCGCTTGTCGGACACCTGTCTTCCCAGGTGAGCTGGCCATGCCTGGCCCGAGTCCAGGCGAACTGCTTCACCGGAGACAGGAGAAAGAAGCCATGCGACTCAGCAAGAAGATCGCACTCCCCATCGCGGCGTCCGCGGGAGTCGCCGCGCTGCTCTTGCCCACGGGCGGAGTGGCCTCCGCGGCCACCGCCCAGGCGCGCAGCCCTCTTCCGGGGTGCGTGCACTGGCACCTGTCGAGCAGCGGCGTCACGGACCACCTCAGCGTGACCAACGGCTGTGGCGCGGGGCACTGGTTCAAGGTGATCCTGGCCCATCGCAGGGACTTCAAGTGCACGTACTACGCCCCCGGGAACACCTGGAACTGGTCCTGGAAGTGGCCGGGCAAGTTCTCCGCCCTGCACAACTGCTGACGCGGCGGGACCGTGCGCGGGAACATCTCACCGGCCCGGGTGTTTCCGCGCGCCTGCGCGACAGGTGCCGAGGCCGTGCCGAGCTCTCCGGCGATCACGCCGGGTGCGCGGCGACTGTGAACCGTCACCGAACCTACGGGGCCGGGGAGGAGTCGTAGGAGACAGGGCGGCAGCCGCGCCTTTCCCGATCGCCTTCGCGAAGGGGGCCTGTGACTGATGGCTCGATGGTCATCCCGGCGTTCTTTATCGGGTGTCGGGTCGTTCGCGTTCTTCGCGGCCTGGTTCGGCATCCTGATCGTGATGCTCGTCGCTCAGGTCTTCGACATCGTGTCGGCCCTGGACCTCGGGCGGCACGGCGTCCGCACCACCGGCGTCGCCCTCTCCACCCGGTCGGAGACATGGAACGACACCGACGGCCATCCCATCACCGTGAACTACACGAAGATCGGTTTCACGGTGGGCACGCAACGGCACGTCGAGGAGATCTCCGGCTGGTACGCGACAGGGGAGAAGGTCCGCATCGTCTACGACCCCGAGAGCGTGAACGTCGTCAGGAGCGAGGAGGACACCGGCCTGGGCGGGCTGGCCGGAAATTTCGTGGGGATCGCCATCCTGCTCGCCATGCTCGTCTTCGGCGTCAGCTTCGTCTTCTCCTGGCACCGATGGTGACGATGCCCGCCGCGATGTGATCGAATCCGCGTACGCGCCGAGGATCCGGCAGAACCCTCTCGCGCCCGTCGGCGTCCAATCCCACGTGCCGGCACGAGGGGTGGACGCATGACGGGGACGCTGCTGCCGGAGGATCCGGAGCGGCTGGGCGGTTACTGGCTGTCGGGGCGGCTCGGCTCCGGCGGCCAGGGCGTCGTGTACGAGGCGTACGACAGCCAGGGGCGCCGGGTGGCGGTGAAGGTGCTGCACGGCGACGCCGCGGTGGATCCGGAGCTTCGGGAGCGGTTCGGGCGGGAGGCCGCGGCGGCCCGGCTGGTGGCGACGTTTTGCACGGCGCCGGTCATCGCCGCCGAGTTGGACGGGCCCCGGCCGTTCATCGTCAGTGAGTATGTCGAGGGGCGGAGTCTGCGCCGGGCTGTGCAGGAGGGGCAGGTCTTCGCCGGGGACGGCCTGCATCGGCTGGCGACCGCGATCGCCACGGCGCTGACGGCGATCCATGAGGCGGGGGTCGTGCATCGTGACCTCAAGCCCGACAACGTGCTGCTCGGCCCGGACGGCCCCCGGGTGATCGATTTCGGCGTCGCCAGGACGTTGGAGATGTCGCTGACCAGCACGGGGCTGGTGGCCGGGACGCCGACGTACATGGCGCCGGAGGTGTTCACCGGGCAGCGTGCGGGGCCGGCCGCCGATGTGTTCGCCTGGGGCGGGATCGTGCTGTTCGCCGCCACGGGTGAGGATCCGTTCCGTGCGGAGAGCCTGGGCGGGGTGATGCACCGGGTGCTGTCGGCCGATCCCGACCTGTCGGTGCTGCCCGCGTCGCTGCGGCCGCTGGTCGGCGCGGCGCTGGTCAAGGAACCGTCTGCCCGCCCGTCCGCCCGCGACCTGCTGTTGGCGCTGATCAGCGGGGGCGGCCGGGTGGACACCGCGCACTTGCTGGCGGAGGGCAGCCGGGCGGCGCGGGCGGTGCACGGGCAGGGCGATCCCGACCCGGCGCTGGGCGCGCTGGCCGAGGACGCGTATGACACGCTCGGCCCCGCGGGGCGTGATCTGGTGCCGCAGATCTTCTTGCGGCTGGTCGCGGTGGGTCCGGAGGGTGAGCTCGCGACGCGCAGGGTGGGCGAGGATGAGTTGCCGCCCGGTTCGGGCGAGGTGCTGCGGTTGTTCGCCTATGTGCTGTCGCGGCGGGACGGCGAGGTGGGCCTGGCCCGGCCGGCGCTGCTGCGGGCCTGGCCCCGGCTGCGGGCCTGGCTGGACGACGAGTGGGACGGCCTGCCGGTCCACGCGGAGATCCGCCTCAGGGCCCGGCAGTGGGCCGCGACCGGTCGCCGCCAGGCCGACCTGCTGCAGGGCGGCCGCCTGGACGCGGCCGTGGGCTGGGCTGTCACCGGTCGCCGTCACCTCGCCCTCAACGTCCTGGAGCGCGAGTTCCTCGACGCGTCGGCCGCGCTGACTCGGCGGCGAGCCCGCCGTCGCCGCCTGCTCACCGCGGCCCTGGCCGTGCTGCTCGTGCTGTCGCTGGCGGGCGGCGGCCTCGCGGCCTACCAGGGCAGCCGGATCGCCGCCCAGCGTGACCAGATCTCCGCGCAGCGCGACCGGGCCAACGGCCGGGAGGCGGCGCTGCGCGCCGGGACCCTGCGCACCACCGACCCCACCGCCGCCATGCTGCTCAGCGTGGCCGCCTGGCGCCTCGACGGCGGCGCCGAGGCCCGCTCCAGCCTCATGTCCTCGCTCTATCAGCCGGAGATCGCGGTTTACCGCCCGCCGGGCGGCGGGCTGCAGGCGTTGAGCCGGGACGGGCGCACCGTCGTCACCGTGTCGGACGACGGCATCAGCCTTCACGACGTGCGGGGCCGGCGCCTGCTCCGGCGGATCCCGGTGCCGGGCCTGCGCTCCGACCCCCTGCTCGGCGTGTCGCTCAGCCCGAGCGGCAGGTCCGTCGCGATGATCACCTCGACGAAGGCGATGGTGTGGGACCTGGGCACCGGCCGGGTCCGGGCCGAGCTCGCCGTTCCCGGCGCGCGAGCCGGAGGAGAGATCCAGTTCACGGACGACGAGTCGAAGGTCGCCGTGCTGGAGGACACGAACGGCTTCGTCTGGGACCTCGCGAACGGCCGGACGTACGGCCGGGCGATTGAGGGCGGCTGGCCCGGAGAGCTGCCGGTCCTGCCGCGCTCGGGACGGATCGCCGCGCTGCTCGACCCGGACGGCGGCTTCGGCGTGCGGCGGCTGCCCGGCCCGGACCGCGACCCGAGGTTCCGGGGAGCCTGTCCCGGACGGCTGGGGGCCGTCGCCTTCAGCCGGGACGGCGCGCTGATGGCCTGCGGGGGCCGGCAGATCACCCTCGTCTCGGCCGCGACGGGCCGGCGGATCACCGAGGCGGGGGACGACGACTGGCCTTGGACCGAGAGCGGGGCCGACGAGCCCGCCAACGCCGTGAACGCCGGCCTGCGATTCAGCGCCGACGGGCGCTACCTGGCGGGGTTCGCCGACCGGTCCATCAGGGTCTGGCGGGTGCGCGACCACCGGCAGGTGTTCACCTACCGGGCCGAGGACGACGTGGCGGACGTCCGCCTCGACTCCGACGGGCACACCCTGCGCTTCCTCCTGGAGGAGGCCGTGGTCAGCCTGGACATCCGGCCGCGGGCCGATCCG
Organism: Microbispora rosea; assembly: GCF_900156315.1. Classification (GTDB taxonomy): domain Bacteria; phylum Actinomycetota; class Actinomycetes; order Streptosporangiales; family Streptosporangiaceae; genus Microbispora; species Microbispora rosea. The sequence continues at coordinate 174,434 of NZ_FTNI01000008.1, forward strand.
GTCCGCCCGCCAGGCCGGATCTTCCGCACCTGGCTGAGCCCGGAGGGCCGCTGGCTGGCGATCGAACCGGAGGAGTCCGGCCCCCTGGAGCTGTGGGACGTGTCCCGGCGGCGACCGGCCGGGTCGCTACCGGGAACGGCCGACTGGGGAGACGCGATCTTCGACCGTACGGGCCGGACCATGGTGATCGGCGACGACACGCTCGAGCGGCTGCGCGCCTGGGACGTCGCCGGGCGCCGGCCGCTGTGGAGCTACCGGGCGCCGCGCGGCCTCCTGGTGGAGGGCCACGCCTTCAGCCCGGACGGCAGGCTCTTCGCGGCCACGCTCGGGCAGGCGGACAACGGTCCGGAAACGCGGGGGAGCCGGCTCCTCGAGTGGGACGCGCGCACCGGCCACCTGGTCCTTGACATTCCTCTCGACCGGCAGACCGGCGACATCGCCTTCGGCGCCGACGGGCGGACGATCGTCTGCACCGATGGACGGATCCTGGACGCGGCCACCGGCAGGCAGCAGGGCAAGGCGTTCATCCCCTCCGAGTCCTTCGCCGTCAGTCCCACCGGCGACCTGATCGCCGTGGGCGGCATCACGGGCCGGATCTTCCTCTGGGACACCAGGGGTCCGTCCCCCGTGCCGCCCACGCTGCACGGGACGATGGAGCAGATCGACGCACTGGCCTTCTCGCCCGGGGGAGACGTCCTCGCCACGGTGAGCGAGCGCGGGACGGTGCAGCTGTGGGACGTGCGCGCCGGGCGGCGGCTGGGCGGAGCCGTCCCGCTGCTCTCCGACCTCGGCCTGACCTCGGCGTTCGGCGCCGACGGCACGCGCCTGTACGTCGCCGACCAGATCGGGGACCTGTTCGAGATGCCCGTGGACGGGGATCTCGTGGCGCGGCAGGTGTGCGCGCGGGCCGGGCGGACCCTGACCAGGGAGGAATGGGCGCGTTACCTGCCAGGAACGCCTTACCGGGACGTGTGTTGAGCGCTCAAAGAGCATTTCGGCCGGTTCTGTGGGTATTTCATCCCATGTCAGAGCTGTTGGGGGGCGGGGAGGGGCGGTAGTGGAGTCTCGGGAGCGGTTCGTGTTCCAACGGATGGCGGCGCAGCTCAAACGGGAGGCGGCGCTGCTGACAGGGGATCGGCTCATGGCGGCGGAGGCACGCAGCGAGGAGGCCGAGGCCGACCTGTGCCTCACCTGGTACGCGATCATGGACACCACCCGGCGGATCCGCCTGGCCTACGGGGTATCCGGATGAGGGATGATCACGGTGCGTGCGCGGGTGATACTGAGGTGGTGACCGCGTCTTCCGCCTTCCCGGCGCCCCCGTTCCACCTGCGCCTCATCGAGGACGCGCGGCCGGTCCTCGACCGGTACGGCCTGCTGCTCGCCGGCGGCTACGCGCTGCTGGCGCACGGATGCACGTCGAGGCCGGTCGACGACCTCACCTTCGCCACCGGCGGCGAGGCCCCGCTGGCGGAGGCCGGCCAGGCGCTGGCCGAGGCGTTCGGAAGCACCGGCCTGTCGGCCGAGGTGTGCGAGGCCGGCGCCCGCATCGGCCGCGTCGTCGTCACCGACGAGATCACCGGCCAGTCGTGCGAGGTCGCCCTGCTCCGCGAGCCGCTGCGGGACCGGCCCGCCGACATCGGCCCCTGCCGGGTGCTCGGCCTGGACGACGCCGTGGGACTCAAGGTCCGCGCCCTGCAGGACCGCGGCCTGCCGCGCGACTTCGCCGACGTGGCCGCGGTGTCCGGCCTGTACTCCTTCCGCCTGCTCGAACAGCTCGGCGCGCGCTACGACGACGAGTGGCGGGTGGAGGACCTGGTCGAGCGGCTGGAGACCGTCGACCTGCTGGCCGACGAGGCGTTCGGCGGCCTGGACGAGGAGGGCGTCGCCGACGTCCGCCGCTTCGCGTACGCCTGGGCCGAGGACATCAAGCTGCGCCGCGTCGACGACGGCGACGCCGAGTTCGACCTCGACGTCCCCGGCGTGGACTGATCCCAGAGGTCGAAAACCCCGCGCGCACCGGCGTTTCCGGTGAATTAGGGTCTCCGGAAGATCGCACGCCGGGTTCGCGCGTAGGGGGCTCCATGGGGATGGACGGCGACGGCCCCGGCGGTGGCCGGCCAGGGCCGAGGACGAAGGCGTCCCTGGGGGAGCGCGCCTCCTGGCGGCTGCTGTTCGGCCAGGTGCGCCCGCACCGGCGGGTGCTCCTGCTGGGCGGCCTGCTGAGCCTCGTCGGCAGTCTCACCGGGCTCGCCATGCCGGTCATGGCCAAGCGGGTGATCGACACGTTCGGCGAGGGCGGCGCGCTGGTGGGCCCGGTGCTCGGGCTGTCGCTCGCGGTCCTGGCCGGCGCGTTGATCTCCGCGGCCGGGCGGTTCCTGCTGGAGCGGATGGGCGAGACGATCGTGCTCGACTCGCGCCGCGGCCTGGTGGACCGCATCCTGCGGCTCAGGGTCTCCGACGTGGACCGGCTCAAGCCCGGCGACCTGCTGTCGCGGGTCGGCTCCGACACCACGCTGCTGCGCGCCGTCTGCACGGACGCGCTGGCCTCGCTGGTCGGCTCCGTCTTCACGTTCCTGGGCGCCGCCGTGATGATGGCGATCATGGACGGCCTGCTGCTGGTCGTCACGCTCGCCGTCGTCGCGCTGGTCGGGCTCCTGGGCGTGGTCATCGCCCCGCGCATCCGCCGCGCCTCCCTGCAGGCGCAGGAGGCGCTCGGTGAGATGGGCTCGGTGCTCGACCGCGCCCTCCAGGCGTTCCGTACGGTCAAGGCCGGCGGGGCGGAGGCGCGGGAGATCGCGGCGGTGGGCGCGGCGGCCGCCGAGGCGCGTGACCGGGGTGTGGCCGCCGCGGCATGGACGTCGCTGGCCGGGATCGGCGCGTGGATGTCGATCCAGCTCGCGTTCCTCGCGGTGCTGGGGGTCGGCGGCGCACGGGTGGCGGCGGGGGAGATGGAGATCTCCGCCCTGATCGCGTTCCTCATGTACCTCTTCTACCTGGTCTCCCCGATCGGCCAGATCGTCCAGAGCCTCACGCAGATCCAGAACGGCCTGGCCGCGGTGACCCGCATCCAGGAGATCGCCGCGCTGCCCACCGAGCCTGCCGCCGCCCCCGTGACGCGGACGCGAGGCGAGCCCGTCGGGGTGACGTTCTCCGGGGTCGTCTTCCGCTATGGCGAGGACCGGCCGGTGGTCCACCAGGGTGTGACGTTCGAGGTGCCCGCCGGCGGCATGACCGCGCTGGTCGGCCCTTCGGGTGCGGGCAAGTCGACGGTCTTCGGTCTCATCGAGCGGTTCTACGAGCCGCAGGAGGGATCGATCACCGTCGGCGGGCGGGACATCCGCGACTGGCCGCTCGGCGAGCTGCGGGCGATGCTCGGCTACGTCGAGCAGGACGCGCCCGTGCTCGCGGGGACGTTGCGGGAGAACCTCGTCTTCGGCGCGCCCGGCGCGACCGGCGAGGAGATCGCTCAGGCACTCGCCCGTACGCGCCTGGACGACCTGGTCGAGCGGCTGCCCGAGGGACTGGAGACGCCGGTCGGCCATCGCGGCGTCCTGCTGTCGGGCGGCGAGCGGCAGCGGGTCGCCATCGCCAGGGCGCTGCTGCGCAGGCCCCGGCTGCTGCTGCTCGACGAGGCGACCTCCCAGCTCGACGCGGTCAACGAGTTGCGGCTGCGGGAGGTCGTGGCGGAGGTGGCGCGCGAGACGACGGTCCTGGTGATCGCCCACCGCCTGTCCACCGTGACCGGCGCCGACCGGATCGTGGTGATGGAGGCCGGTCGCGTGCGGGCCTGGGGCACCCACGACGAGCTGGTCGCGGCCGACGAGCTCTATCGCGAGCTCGCCGCCACGCAGTTCCTCGTCTCGTCCTGACCGGTGGGCCGACGATCTCCGCAGACGCCGATGGCGAAGCCGTGAGCAGCCCTTACACCGGGCCACAGCTTCTTTCGACCGATGACCGGGAAGGTCGGTGGTGCGTAACCTCTCCTTCACCACCGCCCGGTCTCCGGTGCCATCGCGCGTGCGGGCGCGTCCGGTGACCCGGGTCGGAGGCGGGGCGCTCCGGCCGGTCAGGCCGGGGCGCCCCGCCGCTTACCTCCCACGTAATCGATCTTCTGAGCTCGCCCGGCCAGACTCCGGTTGTCGATCCGAGACAGCGGGAGTGGACATGTTCTTCGAGACCTTCGACGGCACGCGGCTGGCCTATGAGGACTACGGACAGGGCGAGCCGATTCTTTTCCTGGCGAGCTGGGTGCTGCACAGCGACATGTGGGAGTACCAGCTTCCGTTCTTCGTCGAGCGCGGCTACCGCTGCGTGACGCTGGACCGGCGCGGGCACGGCCGCTCCGACCGTCCCTCCACGGGTTACGACCTGGACAGTCTGGCGGACGACGTGGCCGCCCTGATCGAGCACCTCGGCCTGCGCCGCGTGACCCTGGTCGGCCACTCGGCCGGGGGCGCCGAGGTCGCCCGCTACCTGGCCAGGCACGGCGAGGAGCGCGTGGCCAGGGTCGCGTTCGTCTCCGCCGTCCTGCCGTTCCTCAAGCGGACCGCGGACAACCCGGAGGGCGCCCCCGAGGAGGCGCTGCGGGCGACGCTCGCCCAGTTCGCGACCGACCGGCCGAAGTGGTTCACCCGGCAGGCGCAGGTGTGGTTCGCCACGCACCTCGGCAACGACGTCTCCCCGGCGCTGGTCGACTGGACGCTCGCGCAGTGCCTGTCGGCCTCGCCGTGGGCGACGTCGCGCGTGTTCGAGGCGCTCTACCACGCCGACCACCGGGACGGGCTGCGCGCGATCACCGTTCCGGCGCTCGTCGTGCACGGCGCGGCCGACATGTCGGCGCGGGTCGAGGTGACCGGCCGTCGTACGGCCGCCCTCGTGCCCGGGGCGGTCTACAAGGAGTACCCCACGGGCGGGCACGGGCTGTTCGTGACCCACAAGGACGCCCTGAACGACGACCTGCTGGCCTTCCTCAAGAACGGTTAGCCGGCGAGGTGGCGCATGGAGCGGACCGACCAGGCCAGGGCGGGCACCGCGAGCACCGCCATCAAGGCGAACGCGAGCACGACGTGGCCGCCCGCGAGGTCGCCGGCGAACAGCGCCCGCCCGGCCTCGACCGCGTGGTAGAGCGGGTTGACCTGGGCCACCGTCCGCATCCACGGCGGGGCGAGCGACATCGGCAGCAGGATGCCGGTGAACAGGATCAGCGGCAGCGCGAAGAACTGCAGGATCTGCGACATTCCGTTCTCGTCCCGCACGGCCAGGGCCAGGCCGTACGACAGGCCGGAGGCGAACAGGCCGGTCAGGGCCATGAGCAGGAGCATCAGGGCGACGCCCGGCAGGCTGGGCCGCATGCCCATGAGCAGCGCCACCACGATGATCAGCACGGCCTGCGCCACCAGCACGATCATGTCGCGCAGTGTCCGGCCGAGGACGATGGCCGGGCGGCTCGCCGGGCTCGCGGCGAGCCGTTCGAGCACTCCGGTGCGGATCTCGGCGATCATGCCGAAGCCCACGAACAGCGAGCCGAACAGCGCGATCATCACCATCACGCCGGGGGTGAACATGGCGAGCGTCCGCTCGTCCGGCACGCCGGGCATGGTGTTGGCCAGCAGCGGGGCGAACAGCAGCAGATAGAGGACGGGCTGGAGGAGGCCGAACAGCGGCCAGAGCGGGTTGCGCGCGGTGTTGCGCAACTCGTAGGCCAGGAACAGGCCGGTGTGTTTCAGCATGGCTCCGGGTTTCTGTGAGCGGCTTTCTGCGAGCGGGGTTCAGGCGGCGTCGCGGAGCGAGCGGCCGGTCTTGTGCAGGAAGACGTCGTCGAGCGTGGCCCGGTCGAGCGCCACGGACTCCAGGGCCAGGCCCTGCCCGGCCAGCGCGGCCAGCAGGTGCGGCAGCGCCCGCTCGCCGTCGTCCAGGTAGACGCGCAGCAGGCCGCGGTCGGCCCTGACCTCTCTCGTGTACGGCAGGCCGTCCAGCACTCGCGCCGCCTCGTCCGTTCCGGGCACGCGCAGGGACACGACATCCCCGGCGACCTCGCGTTTCAGCTCGGCGGGTGTGCCGGCCGCGACGACGACCCCGTGGTCGACGATGACCAGGCGGTCGCACAGCGCGTCGGCCTCGTCCAGGTAGTGAGTGCTGAGCAGCACGCTCGTCCCGCCGTCGCGCAGCGTCTTGATCTGCTCCCAGAGGTTGGCCCGGTTCTGCGGGTCGAGCCCGGTCGTGGGCTCGTCGAGGAACAGCAGCGGCGGCCGGTGGACCAGGCCGAGCGCGATCGCGACGCGCCGCTTCTGGCCGCCGGACAGGGTGCGGGCCGGCCGGTCGGCCGGACCCGTCAGGTCGAAGGCGGCCAGCAACTCCTCCGTGCGCGCCGCTGCCTCGGCCGCCGTCAGGCCGTCGACCCGGGCGGCGAGCCGGAGATTGGCCCGGGCCGTGTTGTTCTCGTCGACCCCGCCGGCCTGGCCGACGTACCCGATGCGGCGCCGCACCTGCTCGGGGGAGGTCAGCAGGTCGTGCCCGGCCACCGTCGCGGTGCCGCCGGTGGGCGCGACCAGCGTCGCCAGCATGCGGATCGTCGTGGTCTTCCCGGCGCCGTTGGGACCGAGCACGCCGACGATCTCGCCTGCGGCGACCTGGAGGTCGACTCCTCGTACGGCCTCCACCGGCGCGGCGCCGCGGCGCCCGCGGGGGCGGTAGGTCTTGCGTAATCCCCGTGCGTCAATGATCATCTCGGGCTCCTCGGTTCATGGGATGTCGCCGCGCTCGACGCGCTCGACGGCCTGCTCCAGCCACTCCAGCTGGGCGCGGTATTCGGCCGCGCTCAACGCCAGGCACTCGTCCACGTGCCGCGGGGCGTCCGCCGCGCGCTTGGCGTCACGGGCCCGCTCGAAGCTCGCGAACCCCGCGCGCAGCCGCTCGGCCCTCTCCCGTACGACGGCCAGCAGGTCGGCCTTGGACAGCCGGTCCATGAACGTCAGCGCGACCTGGAACGGGTCGACGATCGGCATGATCGCCGACCAGTGCTCGCGCAGCCGCCGGTCGAACTCGGCCCGTCCCTCGGGCGTGATGGCGTAGACGGTTCGCCCTCGCCCGGAGGGCCGTCCGTCGCCGACCACTTCGAGCAGGCCCTCCTCGGCCATCTTCCCGAGGGCGTGGTAGATCGAGCCGAAGGCGACGTTGGCCCAGTGCTGGGCGCCCCACAGTTCGAGCTTCTTGCGTACCTCGTAGCCGTGCAGCGGCCCGTCGAGCAGCACGCCCAGGATCAGCACCCGCGTCGATGACATATTCAAATTTGTATACAAACTTGAGTATCGTGGTCAACCGTGAACGACAGACACGAGATCCGCAGGGACGACGACGGCGCCCTGCTCGGGTACGTACAGCGGGCCGGTGAGGGGTGGGAGCCGCTGACCGTCTTCGGCTATCCCATCGGTGCGGCCGGGCCGTACGAGCGGGCCGAGGAGGAGGTGCGCCGTGCCGGGCTCGACGTGCTCGCCGGGCAGTGGGAGTTCCTCGAAGACGGCGCGTGGTACCGCTGCGTGATCCTGGAGGCCGCCGCCGGTGAGGTGCGGGTGCGCCCGGCCGACCACCGCTACCCGCACCACCGCTACGCCCTGACCCTGGAGCGCCCCACGCCCGAGACCCTGCGCCCGCAGCGGTGACACGCCCGCCGCCACCCGGTCGCCCGGAAACCCGGCACGCGGTGTGCGGCAAGATCCGGGCGGCGCTCTAAGGTGAGGTCCATGCGACCCACGGCTCTGATCACCGGCGCCTCGCGGGGTGTGGGGGCGGCGATCGCCCGTGCCCTCGCCCCCGAGTACGACCTCTTCCTGGGCGGCCGGGACGGCACTGCGCTCGACGCGCTGTGCGCGGAACTGCCGTCCGCCCGTCCCTGGGCGGTGGAGCTCACCGAGATCACCCCCGCCGACGTGGAGGGGATCGACCGGCTCGACCTGCTGGTCCACAGCGCGGGCATCGCCAGGCTCGGTCACCTCGCCGACGTCCCCGCCGAGGTGTGGCGGCGGACGATGGAGGTCAACGTCATCGCGGTCGCCGAGCTGACCCGGCTGCTGCTGCCCGCGCTGCGCGCGGCCCACGGGCACGTCGTGCTGATCAACTCCGGCGCCGGGCAGCGGGCCAACCCCAACTGGGGCGCCTACGCCGCCAGCAAGTTCGCCCTGCGCGCCTACGCCGACGTGCTGCGCGAGGAGGAGAACGCCCACGGCGTGCGCGTCACGACGATCTTCCCCGGACGGGTGGACACGGACATGCAGAGGGACGTCCGCGCCCAGGAGGAGGGGCCGTACGAGCCGGGAAAGTACCTGGAGGCGGAATCGGTGGCGCGGGCCGTGCTGGCCGCGGTGACGGCCACGCCCGACGCGCACGTCACCGAGATCACCGTGCGGCCGGCTGGGGGACCCACCCGCTGACGGCCGCGCGAGGCGCGGGGGACGGACGTTCATTACAGTGGCATCACCGCCACGCCGCCCATCTGGAGGACCGGTGCACGTGACCTACTGGTGCGAGATGGCGTGGCTGCCGCCCGGCGAGATCGTGGAGAGCGTGGTCGTCGGCGTCGAGGGCCGCCGCATCGTCGAGATCAGGCCCGAGGCGCCGCCTCCCCCCGGAGCCGTGCGGCTGGCCGGGCTCACGCTGCCCGGCCTGGCCAACTGTCATTCGCACGCCTTCCACCGCGCCCTGCGCGGCCACACCCAGACCGGCCGCGGCAGCTTCTGGACCTGGCGCGAGCGGATGTACGCGGTCGCCGAGGCGCTCGATCCGGACCGCTACCTCGCCCTGGCCACCGCGACGTACGCCGAGATGGCGCTCGCCGGGATCACCGCCGTGGCCGAGTTCCACTACCTGCACCACGGGCCCGGGGGCAGGCCGTACGCCGATCCGAACGCGATGGGTCACGCGCTGGTCGAGGCGGCCAGGAGGGCCGGGCTGCGCATCACCCTGCTCGACACCTGCTATCTGACCGGCGGCATCGGCGACGCCCTCACCGGCACCCAGCTGCGCTTCGGCGACGGGGACGCCGAGCGATGGGCGGCCAGGGCCGACGACCTCGCCCGGGCGCACGAGGGCGAGGAGGACGTGGAGATCGGCGCGGCCATCCACTCCGTGCGCGCGGTGCCGCCCGAGCAGATGCACGTGGTCGTCGACTTCGCCCACCGGCACACCGGGCCGCTGCACGCGCACGTGTCGGAGCAGCGGGCCGAGAACGAGGCGTGCGTCGAGGTCTACTCGGCGACGCCCGTCCAGGTGCTGCACGAACACGGCGCGCTGGGGCCGCGCTCGACCGCGGTGCACGCCACCCACCTGTCCGACGTGGACGTGGCGCTGCTCGGCGGCTCGACCACCCACGTGTGCATGTGTCCCACCACAGAACGCGACCTCGCCGACGGCGTCGGCCCCGCCCGCAGGCTTCTCGATGCAGGATCGCCCGTCACGCTCGGCACCGACAGCCAGGCGGTCATCGACCTGTTCGAGGAGGCCAGGGCGGTGGAGATGGACGAGCGGCTGGTCACCGGCGAGCGCGGGCACTGGCCCGCCGCGCAGCTCCTGCACGCCGCGACCGCCGCGGGGCAGGCGTCGCTGGGTTTCCCCGACGCCGGGTGCCTGGTGCCCGGGGCCTGGGCCGACCTCGTCTCCGTCCGGATCGACTCGGTCCGTACGGCCGGAGCGACCAAGGCGTCGGCGGTGGAGTCGGTGGTGTTCGCCGCCACCGCCGCCGACGTGCACTCGGTGGTCGCGAGCGGGCGGCGGATCGTGGAGGACGGGCGGCACGTGCTCGGCGACGTCGGCGCGCTGCTGGTTGAGGCGCTCGCCCCGCTGAACCGGTGAGGTTTGCGCAGTTCGCGGGGTGGCGAGGATCAGGAAACGTGGGGCCGAGCGGCATGACATCAGTCGTTTTCACGGGGATCGGATCGCTGTACACGGCGGACCCCGAGCGGGAGGAGATCGAGGACGCCGCGCTGGTCGCGGAGAACGGCGTGATCCGTTGGATGGGCCGGTCCGCCGACGCCCCGCCCGCCGACGAGCGGGTCGACGTGGAGGGACGCGCCGTCGTCCCGGGGTTCGTGGACAGCCACGCGCACCTGGTGTTCGCCGGCGACCGCACCGAGGAGTTCGCCGCGCGGATGGCCGGGCGGCCCTACACCGCGGGCGGCATCCGCTCGACCGTCGCCGCCACCCGCCGGGCCACCATCCCCGAGCTGGTGTCCACCACCGCGATGCTGGTCTCCGAGATGACCATGCAGGGCACGACGACGTTCGAGATCAAGAGTGGCTACGGCCTCACCGTGGAGGACGAGCGCCGCAGCCTGGAGATCGCCCGCCAGTTCACCGAGGAGACCACGTTCCTCGGGGCGCACGTCGTCCCGCCGGAGACGAGCGCAGACGACTACGTCCGGCTCGTGACCGGCCCGATGCTGGAGGCGTGCGCGCCGTACGCCAAGTGGGCCGACGTGTTCTGCGAGCGCGGCGCGTTCGGCGAGGAGCACAGCAGGGAGGTGCTCGCGGCGGGCCGCAAGGCCGGGCTGCAGCTCAGGGTCCACGCCAACCAGCTCGGACCGGGGCCGGGTGTGCGGCTGGCCTGCGAGATGGGGGCGGCATCCGCCGACCACTGCACCCATCTCACCGACGCCGACGTGGACGCGCTCGCCGCCGCCGGGGTGGTCGCCACCCTGCTGCCGGGCGCGGAGTTCTCCACCAGGTCGCCCTACCCCGACGCGCGGCGGCTGCTCGACGCGGGCGTCACGGTGGCCCTGGCGACCGACTGCAACCCGGGCTCCTCGTTCACCACCTCGATGCCGTTCTGCGTCGCCCTGGCCGTACGCGAGATGGGCATGACGCCGCTGGAGGCCGTGCGGGCCGCCACCCGGGGCGGCGCGCGGGCGCTTCGGCGCACCGACGTGGGCACCCTGTGCGCCGGCGCCCGCGCGGACCTCGTCATCCTGGAGGCGCCGTCGTACGTCCACCTCGCGTACCGGCCCGGAGTGCCGCTGGTCGCGCAGGTGTGGCGGATGGGGCGCCGCCTCGTTTAGGCCCTCGTAACCTGGGTAAACGCCTTTTTTCCCGGCATCACATCCTCCTTGAGGAGGAAAAGGAAACCATTCCTCGGTCGTATCCGTTTGGGGAATCTTTGCCATGGACCGGCCGTTGTCCGGGTCAGAAGCAGGAAGCCGGGGACCGTGCCGAGCGGGGCGGACACGTCCGGCTCCCGGCTCACATATTGCATATCGCGGCGGCGGAACGAGGTGCCATCGGATGGCGACGGGGAATCGGACGCAGGAGCAGCACATCTCTGACCGGGATCTGCTGGGGACGTATCTGGCCGAAATCGGCCGCGTTCCCTTGCTGACCGCGGAGCAGGAGGTCGAGCTGGCCAAGCGCATCGAGGCGGGGTTGTTCGCCGAGCAGTTGCTCGACAGCGGGCGGCCCGAGCCGAAGATCGCGAACGCGACCGACGAGGAGCTGGAGCGCATCGCGATCTCGGGGCGGCGGGCGAAGGACGAGTTCATCCAGGCCAACCTGCGTCTCGTGGTCGCGGTCGCGAGGAAGTACTCCGGACGGGGGATGCCGCTGATCGACCTGGTGCAGGAGGGCAATCTCGGGCTGGTCCGCGCCGTGGAGAAGTTCGACTACCGCCGGGGGTACAAGTTCTCCACCTACGCCACCTGGTGGATCCGGCAGTCGGTGGGCCGCTCGATCCACGAGCAGGCGCGGCCGGTGCGGCTGCCCACCCACGCGGGCGAGCAGATGACGCGGCTCATGCGGGTGCGCAGGGACATGCTGGCGGAGTTCGACGCCGAGCCGACCGACGCCGACCTCGCCGAGGTGCTCGACCTGCCGATCGAGCGGGTGCAGGAGCTGCGCCGCTGGGCCTCCGACCCGGTCTCCCTCCAGCTCGGTGTGGGCGACGAGGACGAGACCGAGCTCGGTGACATGATCGCCGACGAGACCTGGGCGGACCCCGAGCAGCAGGCCATGGCCACCCTGGAGAAGGAGCGCCTGGAGCAGTGGCTGACCGGCCTGGAGGGCCAGATGCGCGAGATGCTGCGCTGGCGGTACGGCCTGGTGGACGGCCGCGAGCACACCCTCACCGAGGTGGGGGAGCGCTACGGCATCGGCCGTGACCGCGCCCGGCGCATCGAGCGCGACGCGCTGGTGCGGCTGCGCAAGATGGCCAGCGCCGCCTGACCGGAGGTCCGCCCTCGGCCGGGGTCTCGCCCGGGTGACGAAGGCCGGCGTCCGCGGTCGTCCGTGGGCGCCGTCGGTTCGTCATGCGAAGAGGGGGTGCGCCCCGCCTGCCGGCCTCCTCTACTCGGCTTCGCCGCCGAGCCTCAGCGCGTGAGCGTTCCGGGCGCACCAGTCGGAGAAGGTCCGGGGGCGGCGGCCGAGCAGGTGGTGCACGGTTCCGGTGCGGACTCCGGCCGTGTCCGCGCGCATGAGCGCCGCGGCTTCGAGGATCGCGTCGGCAAGGGGCTTCGGCGCGCCGTCGGGGTAGCGGGACCGGACGATCTCCTCGGGGGTGGTCGCCGCTCGGACCTCTATGCGGCGGCCGATGGTGGCGGCGATGATCGCGACCTGCTCGGCGATGGTGAATGTCTCGTCACCGGTGAGGGTGTAGGTCTGGCCTTCATGGCCGTTCTCGGTCAGCACGAGGGCGGCGACGGCCGCGATGTCGGCCGGATCGATCGGCGCGGACCGGCCCGGCCCGATCGCGTCGAGGACGACCCCCTCCTCCCTGATGGACGGCCCCCATTCCAGGACATTGGTCATGAAACCGCCGGGACGCAGGATCGTGGCCGGTATGCCGGATGCCCGCAGCAGCCGCTCGCGCTCGTGGTGCCAGCGGCCCATGGCGGGCACCGGATCTCCGAAGACCCAGATGGACGACAACAGCACGATGTGGCGCACTCCGGCGATGCGCGCGGCGGCGACGGCGTTCGCGGCCTGGTCCACGCCGATGCCCGGGGTGAGCAGGAAGACCCGGTCGACGCCGTCGAAGGTGGGGGCGAGCGTCGAGGGCTCGTCCAGGTCGCCGAGCACGCGCTCGGCGCTTGCGGGCAAGTCGGCCGCGCGGGCGGGGTCGCGGACGAGGATGCGAAACTCCGCGTTCCTCGCGTCGAGCTCGCGGACCAGCTCACGGCCGATTCTGCCGGTGGCTCCGGTGACCAGTAGCATGACACTCCTAATCGTTTGCCGTCTAGCGATTGGCGTACGAGGCGGAACGTTAGCCGGTAAATGATTAGCCGTCAATCGATCTGTCGTCCGGAGGTGGCGGTGGCCGAGTTCCTGGACCTGCACAGCAAAACGACGAAGGCGCTGCGTGCGCTGGCCGAGACGGCCATGCGCCGCCACGGCCTGCATCAGGGGCAGGATCACCTGCTGGCCGCCCTGTGGGAGCGCGACGGCAGCACGCCCGGTGAGATCGCGGCCGCGTTGCACGTCACCACGCCCACCGTCGTCAAAATGGCCACCCGGATGAGCGCCACCGGTCTGCTCGTCCGCCGCCGCGACGAACATGACAGCAGGCTCGTGCGGCTCTGGCTGACCGACGCGGGCCGAGCGCTTCGGGAGCCGGTCGAGGCCGAGCGCCGCGGCCTGGAGGACAAGATCACCGCCGGTCTCACCGAGACCGAGCTCCGCCAGCTGATGACCGCGCTGGGCAAGGTCTACGAATCGGCCAGAGAACTGCTGTGAGCAGGGCGTCCGGCGCCGAGGACGGCGGATCGGTCAGGGGCGGGGGAGGCGTCTCATCGGTCGTCGCCGCGGCGTCGAACGTGGACGGGCACGCATAGAACGCGGCCCTCGGCCGCTTCGCGGCCGTCCCGTCGGCCCGATTGGAGGGCCGACGATGCGCATCCGTTCCGGGTGCGCGTTTCGTCTCTCTGAGCACGTCCGAAACCGGCCCGAAACACGGTGGTGGCGAGTTTCACACATGTGAAACACACATGGTCGTGGGCTGAAACGGCGGAAGAACACGCTGTCGCCAACGTCAGTGCGCCAGCCGGCCAAGGTCGCCCGGGAGGAAGTCACTGCGGGAGTGATAACGGCCACACGCCAAATGTAAGGAGGGCCGCGTCGGTGAAGATCGATACCGGCACCACCGCCTGGATGATCACAGCAACCGCTCTGGTGCTGCTGATGACGCCCGGGCTCGCGTTCTTCTACGGGGGCATGACCAGGGCGAAGAGCGTCCTGAACATGATGATGATGTCGTTCGTCAGCATCATCACCGTCACCCTCGCCTGGGTCTTGTACGGCCACTCGCTGGCCTTCGACGCCTTCGGCGACGGGGACAACTTCGTCAACAAGCTCATCGGCGGCGGGGACGCCCTGGGGCTGCAGAGCCTCATCGACACGGCCACCAAGGACGACGGCACCGGTATGCCGAACCTGGTGTTCTCAGCCTTCCAGCTCACCTTCGCGATCATCACCGTGGCCCTCATCAGCGGCGCCATCGCCGACCGGGCGAAGTTCGGCGCGTGGGTCGTCTTCGGCCTCGCCTGGGCGACGCTCGTCTACTTCCCCGTGGCCCACTGGGTCTGGGGCGGCGGCTGGCTGGCCGGTCTCGGCATCGAGGACTTCGCCGGAGGCACGGTCGTCCACGTGAACGCCGGTGCCGCCGGTCTCGCGCTGGCGCTGGTGCTCGGCAAGCGCACCGGGTGGCGCAAGGACCCGATGCGGCCGCACAACCTGACCCTGGTCCTGCTCGGCGTGGGCCTGCTGTGGTTCGGCTGGTTCGGCTTCAACGCCGGCTCCGAGCTCGCCGTCGACGGCACCGCCGGCCTCGCCTTCATGAACACCCAGGTCGCCACGGCCGCCGCCGCCGGCGCCTGGATCCTGGTGGAGAAGCTGCGCGACGGCCACTCCACCACCCTCGGCGTCGCCTCCGGCGCCGTCGCCGGCCTCGTCGCCATCACCCCCGCCTGTGGTTTCGTCGACCCGTGGGCGGCGCTCGTGCTCGGCCTCATCGCCGGTGCGGTCTGCGCGTACGCGGTCGGCCTGAAGTACCGCCTCGGCTTCGACGACTCGCTCGACGTGGTGGGCGTGCACCTGGTCGGCGGCGCGATCGGCGCGGTCTCGCTCGGCATCATCGCCCGCTACCCCTTCGCGGACGGACAGAACGAGGGCCTCCTCTACGGCGGCCCGATCTCCCAGCTCGGCGTGCAGGCCCTCGGTCCTGTCGCGGTGGGCCTCTACTCCTTCATCATGGCCTATGTGATCGGAAAGATCATCGACAAGACGATGGGCTTCCGGATCAACCAGGAGAACGAGGTCGCCGGCATCGACATCACGACCCACGCCGAGACCGGGTACGACCTCGGCACCGTCCACTCCTCGGGAGTGGCCTCAGTCAACGGGCCCGTGCCCGCGTCTGCGAAGAAGGTCGACGCATGAAACTCATCACCGCAGTCATCAAGCCGTTCAAACTGGACGACGTGAAGGCCGCCCTGGAGCAGTTCGGAATCAAGGGCATGACGGTCTCGGAGGCCAGCGGCTACGGCCGTCAGCGCGGCCACACCGAGGTCTACCGCGGCGCCGAGTACCAGGTCGACCTGGTGCCCAAGGTCCGGGTCGAGGTTCTCGCCGAGGAGGACGACGCCGAGGACGTCATCGACGTCATCGTCAAGGCGGCCCAGACCGGCAAGATCGGCGACGGCAAGGTCTGGTCGGTCCCCGTGGACACGGTCGTCCGGGTCCGCACCGGGGAGCGCGGGCCGGAGGCGCTGTAACCGGATGATGAGAGGGGAGGCGCGCTCGTTCACCGCGGTCCGCAAGGACCGGGCCGCGGACATCGACAGATGGCTCACCGATCTGTTCCGCACGGCGGCCACGCGGCCGTACGCGCGGGAGGGGGGATCGGGAGGGAAGGGCGGCCTCTCCGACGAGCGCGGCCCCGCCGCATCCCAGGGGGCCGGTCCCAGTGGTATCGGGCAGGGCGTGGCCGCGCCCAACGGGATCAGCGGGGTCGCCCTGGTCGCGGTCGGCAGCCTGGGGCGGGGCGAGCTCGCCCCGGGCAGCGACCTCGACCTCGTCCTGCTGCACGACGGCCGCGACGAGGTGGCGAGGATCGCCGACCGCATCTGGTATCCCATCTGGGACTCCGGGATCGGCCTCGACCACTCGGTCCGTACGGTGGACGAGGCGGTGAAGGTCGCGAGGGAGGACCTCAAGGCCGTGCTGGGCCTGATCCAGGCGCGGCACGTGGTGGGGGACCCCGAGCTGACCAGGGCCGTGCGGGAGGCCGTGCTCGCCGAGTGGCGGGCGGACTCCCGGCGCAGGCTGGCCGAGCTGCGCGCGTCGGCCGACAAGCGCGCCGAGTCCGGCGGCGAGCTGGCCTTCCTGCTCGAACCCGACCTCAAGGACGCCAGGGGCGGGCTGCGGGACGTGCAGGCGATGCAGGCCGTGGCGGCCGCCTGGGTCGCCTCGGCCCCCGGCCCGCGGGTCCGGGAGGCGTACGAGCTGCTGCTGGACATCAGGCACGGGCTGCACCTCGTCACCGCGCGCGGCACCGACCGCCTGGTGCTCCAGGAGCAGGACGCGGTCGCGGGCACGCTGGGCCTGCTGGACGCCGAGGCGCTGATGCGCCGCCTGGCCGAGGCGGGCCGGACCATCTCCCACGCCTTCGACGCCACCTGGCGGACGGTCGACCGGCTGCTCACCGGCCCCGCCCCCCGGGGCCGCAGGCCGCTGGCCGACGGCGTGGTGGAGCACGGCGGCGAGGTCGTGCTGGCCCGAGGAGTCAACCCGCGCACCGACCCCACACTCGTGCTGCGCGCGGCCGCAGCCGCCGCCGAGGCCGGGCTGCCGCTCGCGCCCGCGACGGTCAGCGCGCTCGCCGCGCAGTCGCCGCCGCTGCCCGTGCCGTGGCCTCCGGAGGCGCGCGGCGCGCTGGTCGCCCTGCTCGGCGCGGGGCGCGCGGCCGTGCCGGTCTGGGAGGAGCTCGACCAGGCCGGTGTGCTCGTGAAGCTCATCCCCGACTGGGAGCGCGTACGGCACCGCCCCCAGCGCAACCCCGTCCATCGCTACACCGTCGACCGGCACCTCATCGAGACCGCGGCCGGGGCCGCGGCCTTCACCCGCGAGGTGTCCCGCCCCGACCTGCTGCTGATCTCGGCGCTGCTGCACGACGTCGGCAAGGGCTGGCCGGGCGACCACTCCACCACAGGGGAGATCGTCGCCAGGGACATCGGCACCCGCATGGGCCTGCCACCGGCGGACGTGGAGATCCTCGCGACCGTGGTGCGCCACCACCTGCTGCTGCCGGAGACCGCCACCCGGCGCGACCTGGACGACCCGGTCACCATCTCCAGGGTCGCCGAGGCCGTCGGGTCCCGGGAGGTGCTCGAACTGCTGTCCGCGCTGGCGGTGGCCGACGGCAACGCCACCGGCCCGGCCGCGTGGAACTCCTGGAAGGCGTCCCTGGTCTCCGACCTTGTCCGGCGGGTGCGGTCGGTGCTGTCCGGCACGCCGCCGGCGCCCGCGCCGGCCCTTTCTCCCGAGCAGGCGGCGCTCGCCCGGCACGGCGGCGGCGCAGTGCGCGTGAACGGGAGCGCGGTCACCGTGGTCGCGCCCGACCGGCCGGGCCTGCTGTGGCGGGCGGCGGGGGTGCTCGCGGCGCACCGCATGGCCGTACGCTCCGCCTCCGCCGCGTCCGCGGGGTCGACGGCGGTCATCGAGTTCGTCGTCGTCCCCGAGTACGGCACGCCGCCCGACCCGGCGACGCTGGAGGCCGATCTGCGCCTCGTCCTGGCCGGACGGCTCGACATCGAGCAGCGCCTGGCCCGGCGGGCGAGGTCGATGCGCCCGTCCCGGGTTCCGGTCGCGCCGCCCCGGGTCACCCTGGTGGACGACGCCTCGCTCACGGCGAGCGTGGTGGAGGTGCGGGCGCACGACAGACCCGGGCTGCTGTGGCGGATCGGCCGCGCGTTCGGCGACTGCGGTCTTGACGTACGTGCCGCGCGTGTGGAGACTCTGGGCGCAGAAGCGGTGGATGTCTTCTATGTGGCGGATCGCACAGGCCGTCCCATTCTTGATGAGCAGCAGCGGATCCAGGTGCGAGAGCACGTGCTCGCGGCACTCAGATGAGGTGGGTAACGATCCTCACCTCTTGGTAACAATTGGGGTGCTGCGGCAGGGGTAGGGCCGCTCACCATCGTGACCTTGTGGTCGAATTGTCCCCGCTTATACAGCTGTGTCACTTCATGCTGTCCAGACGCGTGAAGGCAGGCCGAACGATGGCGGGGCCGGTGAGCATGGAGCAGTCGAATACCGATAACCGCAGGCGGCGGAGTCGTCTCTCGCCGCGCAACTGGAGAGTGCCTACACGTCTGACCGCGCTGATCGTCGCCCCGACGATCGTGGCAGTGCTCCTCGCCGGCGTCCGCGTCGTGGGTTCGATCGACAGCCTGACGGCCTACCAGCGGACCAGGTCGGCGGCGGAATACTCGGTGCACCTGCGGGATCTGGCCGAGCAGCTGGCTCTCGAACGCGACCTGTTCGTCTGGGGCGGCAACAGCAGCCGCAAGTTCAACATCGACGGGGAGACCGTCGTGACCCGCGCCCAGCAGCGCGCGGCGGTCGACCCGCTCCTCGAGCAGGTGAAGGCCGACCTCAAGAACATCAACGAGGACTACGGCACGCGTGCGGTGGAGCAGGCCCAGCAGCTGTCGAGCCGGATCTCCAGCCTCGCGGGCATCCGCAAGAACGGTGCGCCGGAGGACTACAGCGCCGTGATCGCCAACGTCCTGCGCCTGCAGGACGAACTGGGCAACAACGACGACAACGCTGCGATCGTCGGCAACCTCCGCGCTCTCAGCGGTCTCGCCCACGCCAAGGAGGAGGCGGCGCTGCAGCGGGCCACCCTCACGCGTGAGCTGCTGGAGCGCAACCAGGTCTTCACCACGTTCGAGCTGCAGGACTTCCTGGCCTCCCAGTCGCGCCAGCAGAGCGACCTGGCGACGTTCTACACCGAGGCCCCGGCGACCGAGGCGAGCCGCCTGGTCACCCTTCTCGGCGACAAGGACGTGGTCAACAGCGAGCTGACCAAGTCGTGGGCGCTCACGCTCGGCCTGCAGAACCAGTCCCTCAGCCGCTACCGGGGCAGGGACAGGACGGCCCAGCAGTGGTTCCAGGACAGCACCAAGGCGATCGAGCAGATGGCGGCCGTCGAGGGTCACGTGTCGGGGCTGGTGCAAAGCCGCGCCCGCGACCTGCAGTCGGTCGAGCAGCGCAACGCCCTCATCGCCGGCGGCCTGATCCTCGCACTGCTCGTGCTCGTGCTCGTCACCACCGTGCTCATCGCGCGGTCGATGGTGCGGCCGCTGCGCCGCCTGCGGGTGGAGGCGCTCGACATCGCAGGGCGGCGGCTGCCGGAGATCGTCCGGCAGATGCGCGAGTCCGAGGACCCCGAGCGCGAGTCCCACGTGCAGCCGATCCCGGTCGACAGCAGCGACGAGATCGGCGAGGTGGCGCAGGCCTTCGACGAGGTCCACATGCAGGCCGTGCGCCTGGCCGCCGAGGAGTCCCGCCTGCGCGCCAACGTCAACGCGATGTTCGTGAACCTCTCCCGCCGTACGCAGACGCTGGTGGAGCGGCAGATCTCGCTGATCGACGGCCTGGAGCGGGGCGAGGAGGACGGCCGGCGTCTGGCCGACCTCTTCAAGCTGGACCACCTGGCCACGCGCATGCGCCGCAACAGTGAGAACCTCCTGGTCCTCGCCGGTCACGAGCCGCCGCGCAAGCGGAGCCAGCCCGCCCGGCTGGTCGACGTGGTCCGCGCCTCGCTGTCGGAGGTCGAGGACTACGAGCGGGTCGTCGTCCGGATTCCCCGGACGATCGCGATCGCCGGTCACGCCGCGAACGACGTCGTCCACCTGCTCGCGGAGCTGGTCGAGAACGCCATCGCCTTCTCGCCGCGCAACACCAAGGTGGTCGTCTCCAGCAGCCCCGTCGAGGGCGGCGCCGTGATGCTCGGCGTCACCGACGCGGGCATCGGCATGTCGCCGGAGGAGCTCGCGGAGATCAACCGCCGTCTCGCCGAGCCGCCCACGATCGACGTCTCGGTGTCCCGGCGGATGGGTCTGTTCGTGGTCGGCCGCCTCGCGCTGCGTCACGGCATCCGCGTGCAGCTGCGCCGGGGCGACGGCGCGGGCGTCATCGCGATGGTGCTGTTCCCCGCCCAGCTCATCTCCAACGCCGACCAGCCCGTGATGCCGCGTCCCTCCGTACCCGCCGGGCAGACGGCGGCCGGCCTGCCGGCCCGGCAGGCGTTCGCCGAGCCGGACCCGCTCGGTCCCGTCGCGCCGGGGGGCGGTTCGTTCGAACCCTGGAGCCCCGGCAACGGCGCGGCGGGCGGCGTCGGGACCCGCAGGCCCTCTGCGGCCGGCGGGAACGGTCCCGGCGGAGTCGGGCTCAGCGGCGCCGGCGCCGGTGGCAACGGCACCGGCGGGTTCGCCGCGTTCGGTGCGCCGACGGCGGACGCGCCGCCCGTGGAGAACACCTACGGGGAGAGCGCGTTCGGCGAGCACTCGGGGCCGCATCCGATGCCGGACCGGGCCGGAAGGGCGCCGGAGGGCGACGCGCGCCGCCCGGCGTTCGGCGAGCAGCCGGGGCCGTCGTGGCCAGGAGCGTTCTCCCAGAGCGGCTCGCAGAGCGAATCGCAGAACGGGTTCCAGAGCGGGGCAGCGGGCGGGAGCGGCGACGACCGCTCGGAGCACTCGTGGCCGTCGCTGCCCACCGGGCCGACGGGACTTCCGCAGCGCGGAGCGTCCACGGGCCCCACGGCCTTCTCTCCGACGAGCACCGGACCGACGGCGTTCCCCCAGCCGAGTTCCCCGTCGAGCACCGGGCCGACGGCCTTCTCGCCGTCGGACTCGCTGTCCAGCACCGGGCCGACGGCTTTCTCGCCGTCGAGCACCGGGCCGACCGCGTTCTCGCCGTCGAGCACCGGACCGACGGCCTTCTCCCCGTCGAGCACCGGGCCGAACGCGTTCCCCGGCGCGGCGTCTCCGGGAGCGGCCGCGGACGTCGCGTCGTCGACGGGGCCGCTGCCGTCGGTGGAGGAGTCGCCGCTGGAGCAGGGCGAGGAGTTCCTGCCGATTTTCGCCTCGGTCGAGTCGGCGTGGTTCCGGCGTCCCTCCGACACCGGCCCGCAGGCCGCGCCCATGGCGCGGACCGGCGCGGACGCGGAGAAGCCCGGCGAGACGGCCGACGAGAAGCCCGGAGAGCGCACCGGGGAGATCGCGAGGGTGCCGCGTTCCGCCCCCGCCCCGGGGCCCGTTCCCGCCCCGCAGGCGCAGGGCGGGAACCCCTCCGGATGGCGGTCTCGGGCCGACAGCGGCTTCCAGGCCGCGGCGAGCGCCCGTGACCCCCTGCTGGGCGGCGTGACCGCGGCGGGCTTGCCGAAGCGGACGCCGAAGGCCAACCTGGTGCCCGGCTCGGTGGGCGCGGACAGTCCCCCCGCGGCCCCGCGCCCCCCGGTCTCGGCCGATGCGGTGCGCAGCCGCCTGTCCAGCTTCCAGCAGGGTGTAAGGCGAGGCCGGGCCCAAACGGCCGGAGGTCTCGCCGAAGGGTCGGGTAAAGAGGAGGAGGGCTCGTGACTGAGCTGAGCGTGGAAGCACGCAGGTTCGACTGGCTGATCACCGAGTTCGTCGGCAGCACGCCTGGCGTGGCGCACGCGGTGGTGGTGTCGTCGGACGGCCTGCGGCTGGCCCAATCGGACGGCTTTCCGCCTGACCGCGCCGACCAGCTCGCGGCGGTCGCCGCCGGCCTGCTCAGCCTCACCCTCGGCGCCTCGCGGGTGTTCGAGGGGGGCTCGGTGACGCAGACCGTCGTCGAGATGCAGCGGGGACTGCTGCTCGTGATGGCGATCAGCGACGGCTCCTGCCTGGCCGTTCTCGCCGCACCTGACTGCGACATGGGCCTGGTGGCCTACCAGATGACCCTGCTCGTCGAGCGGGCAGGCCAGGTGCTCACTCCGGCGCTGCGCGCCGAGCTGCAGACGTCGCAGCGATGACAAGGGGAGAGGGCCGTGCGTGATCGTGACGGGACAGAGGACGAGCCTCTGTTCCGTCCGTACGCCGTCACCGGTGGCCGATCCGAGCCGCGTTACCACATGGCGATGGAAACCCTCGTATCATCGGTGACCTTGAAGAGCAATGATTATTCTCTGCTCAGCCCAGAGCAGGAATCGATCATGATGCTCTGTCGTTCCGTACGATCGGTCGCGGAGATCTCGGCACTGCTCCGGGTTCCGCTCGGCGTGGCCCGTGTGCTCATCGCCGACATGGCCGACGAGGGTCTGGTCCGCCTGCACATGCCGCAGCTGAACCAGGGACAGCCAGACCTCAACCTGCTCGAAAGGGTGCTCAGTGGACTACGCAGGCTCTAGCCGTGGTCTTACCTCGACGAAGATCGTCGTGGCGGGTGGGTTCGGCGTCGGGAAGACGACCTTCGTCGGTGCCGTCTCCGAGATCCTGCCGCTGACGACCGAGGCCGTGATGACCGACGCCAGCGCGGGCATCGACGACCTCGGGCTCACGCCGAACAAGACGACCACCACGGTCGCCATGGACTTCGGCCGGCTCTCGCTCGACCAGGACCTCATCCTCTACCTGTTCGGTACGCCGGGCCAGCACCGCTTCTGGTTCATGTGGGACGACCTCGTCCGCGGCGCCATCGGTGCGGTCGTGCTCGTCGACAGCCGCAGGCTCGCCGACTGCTTCCCGGCCATCGACTACTTCGAGGAGGCGCAGCTCCCCTTCCTCGTCGCGATGAACGGCTGGGAGGGGCAGTTCCTCCACTCGGAGGAGGAGGTCCGTGAGGCGCTGTCGCTGCCTCCGCACGTCCCCGTCGTCCGTACGGACGCGCGCTCGCGGGAAGCCGTCAAGTCCACGCTCATCAGCCTGGTCGAATACGTGCTGACCGTCCGGGCCGCGTACGGCAAACAGTACTGAACGCGGGACAGAGCGTGTTCCGGACAGACCGTGCCCTGCGGACGGGGCCGGCGAGGGCGGTACCCCGCAGGGTGCCGCCCTCGCGGCGTCCGGCCGGAGCACGACGCCGGAGCCGCAACCTTTGCCTTCGGTGGTCCCGTCCCCAGGACCGGCGGCTACCTGGCAGGGCAGAATTCGGTATTGATGCTGACCCGATATTTAACCAAATAACATCATCTACATGCCTGTCTAGGCTATTTGTGCACGGGTGTTCGGTTGGCCTCCCTGGTGTCGGTGTGCTGCAATTACCCTCGCCTGCAGGACGTCTCGCACGTCACGCCAGCCACATCCGTGCTGAGACACTCCCCCTGTGCGCACATACTGCGAGAGGTTGCAAAGCCTGTGAGGACACAAGACCCCCGGACCGACGAGAGCCCCGGGACCGGGGTTCCGGCTGAGCAGGAGCCCGACGAGGGAAGTCGTTTTCTCCTGCGCAACTGGCGCGTGCGCTCCAGGCTTGTCGCGCTGATCCTCATCCCCACCGCGGCGGCGCTGCTGCTTGGCGGCCTGCGGGTTGTCACCTCCGTCACCACGGCGGCTGAGTATCAGCAGATCAGCGACCTGGCGCGGCTTGTCGACAAGGTTGCGGGCCTCACCCACGAGCTGCAGTCGGAACGCGACCGCGCCGCCTGGAACGCGACGCTCGGCCACCCGGCGAAGGCGTCCGCCGCGGTCAAGGCGCAGACCCTTCTCACCAACAAGGCGGCCACCGCCGTCCGGAACCTGGCCAACGAGGTCAGGACGAAGGTGGGCAGCCGCGCCTCCGACGAGATCGACCACATCATCGGCAAGCTCGACGGTGTGGAGGTCCTGCGGAGCCAGGCCATGCAGGGGAACCTGCAACCGAGCGCCGTGCTCGACCAGTACACCCTCGTCATCGATACTCTGCTGGCCTTGCAGGACGAGCTGGCCAAGAGCACGCAGGACGACCGGCTCGCCGCCTCGTCCGTCACGCTGGCCGCGCTCGCCCGTGTGAAGGAGAACGCCTCCGTGCAGCGCGGCCTGCTGACCACGGTGCTGCCCAACGGCCGCTTCGAGCAGGCCCAGCTGCAGAACTTCCTCGGCGCCGTGTCCGCGGAGGAGAGCGAGCTGCGCGCCTTCCGCAAGGGCGCCACCCCCGAGGAACGCACCGACTACGACAACACGGTCACCGGCGGCAAGGTCGACCAGGCGGAGTTCATCCGCACGCTGGTGCTCGACCGCGCCAACGCGGGCTTCCCGCTCAAGGGCTTCGACCTGTCGGTGCGCGACGACACCCGCCTCTGGTACGACGCGATGTCGCAGCCCATCAACCGGATGCGCACCGTCGAGGCCAAGCTGACGTCCTCCATCGTGGCGCGGAGCCAGACGCTCAAGGACGACGAGCAGCAGCGGGCCATCATCGTGGCCGTCGCCGTCGCCCTCCTGCTGATCGCGGTTCTGCTCGTCACCACCGGCGTCGCCCGCTCGCTCGTACGCCCGCTGCGGCGGCTGCGCAGTGAGGCGCTGGAGATCGCCGGCAGCCGCCTCCCCGACACGGTCCAGAAGCTGCGGGAGGCCGGCGACGCCGCCGAGGTCCCGCCCATCGCCCCGATCCAGGTGGTCGGCCGCGACGAGATCGGTGAAGTCGCGCGGGCCTTCGACGAGGTCCACCGTGAGGCCATCCGGCTGGCGGGCGACGAGGCCCGGCTGCGCAGCAACGTCAACGCGATGTTCGTCAACCTGTCGCGGCGCACCCAGACGCTGGTGGAGCGCCAGCTGTCCCTGATCGACGGTCTGGAGCAGGGCGAGCAGGACGAGCAGCGGCTCGGGAACCTGTTCAAGCTCGACCACCTGGCGACCCGCATGCGCCGCAACAGTGAGAACCTTCTGGTTCTCGCCGGGCAGGAGCCCGCACGCCGCTGGGGCCAGCCGGTGCCCATCGTCGACGTCGTGCGCGCCTCGCTGTCGGAGGTCGAGGGCTACGAGCGCGTCGACATCCAGGTGCCGGGCGGAGCGTCGGTCGTCGGCCAGTCGGTCAACGACGTCGTCCACCTCGTGGCCGAGCTGGTGGAGAACGCCATCTCCTTCTCGCCCCGCGACACGAAGGTCACGGTGTCGAGCAACCGCATCGACGGCGGCGGCCTGATCATCTCCGTGAGCGACCAGGGCATCGGCATGACGCCCGAGGAGCTGGCCCAGACCAACTACCGGCTCGCCAACCCGCCGGTCGTGGACGTGTCGGTGTCCCGCCGCATGGGCCTGTTCGTGGTCGGCCGTCTGGCGCTGCGTCACGGCATCCGCGTGCAGCTGCGCCAGCAGGACACGGGCGGCCTGACGGCCATGGTGCTGCTGCCCGAGGCGCTGCTGGCCAACGCCGGTCCGGCGTTCCCCGGCGTGCCGGGCATGCCGCAGCCCGAGCTGACCAGCCCGATGCCGGCGGTCGGAGCCGGGCCGCAGTTCGGCGCTCCCATGTTCGGCAACGCGCCGGCCCTCGCCAGCCCGACGCCGTTCGAGAACCCGCCGCGCACCCCGGTGTTCGGCGCGGACGCGCCCGGCGTCGGCACCCCCGGCGGGGACCCCTTCGAGCGTGGGCCCTTCGAGTCCTTCCCGCGGGAGACCGTCGACTTCGACCCCGACCCGTTCGCCCGCAACCCCTTCGAGCCGCCGCAGGGCCGCGGCGCCGACGCCGACCCGTTCGCGCGCAACCCGTTCGAGGCCGGCGGTGCGGGGCGGCCGGGCGAGCCGTCCGACCCCTTCGCCCGCAACCCCTTCGACACCGGCGGCTTCGGTCAGGGCGGGCAGCCCGATCCGTTCGCCCGCAGCCCGTTCGAGTCCGGGCCGTTCGACCGTGCGGCCTTCGACAAGACGCCGACCGAGAGGACGGCGCCCGAGCGGGACCCGTTCGAGACCACGAACTTCGACTCGGGACCGTTCGACTCCAGCCCCTTCGACACCAACCCGTTCAGCCGGGGCCACGTCGGCGAGGCCCCCGTGGACACGCCCTGGCCCGGCCACCTGCCTCCTCCGGGAGGCGGCTCCTGGCCCGGCACCCCGCAGGACGACGGCGCGGGCTGGCCCGGACGGACCGCTCGCGGCCCATTCGAAGGCGACGACAACACCGGCCCGCTGCCGGTGGTGCGGACCTCGCCGCTGGAGTCGGAGGAGGAGTTCCTCCCGATCTTCGCCGCGGTCGAGTCGGACTGGTTCAAGAAGGTCGACCTCCCGGCGGACAAGAGCGAGTCGGACGACGAGCCCGCCGCGGACACCAGGACCTGGTCGTCCCCGGCGGACGTCGGCTGGCAGGCGGCCAAGGCGGCCAGCGAGCCGGCTCTGGGTGGGGTCACCTCGTCCGGCCTGCCCAAGCGGGTGCCCAAGGCCAACCTGGTGCCCGGCTCGGCCACGGCTCCCACCCCTTCCGCGGAGCCCGCCGCGGCAGCGGCGGCCGCCCCGCCGCCGCCCCCGCCCGTGCTCTCGCCCGAGCGGGTGCGCAGCAGACTCTCCAGCTTCCAGCAGGGCATCCGGCAGGGCCGGGCGGTCGCCCGCGGGGAGGCCGGGGAGGACCAGGCATATCCCGGGGCGGCGCCCCTGGGCACGCCCGATGCCCAGGACAGTGAGAAGGAGGACTGATGAGGGAAATGAGCCAGGCCGCACGCGGCATCAACTGGTTGATCACGGACTTCGTGAACAACGTGCCGGGTGTGGCGCACACCGTGGTGGTGTCGGCCGACGGGTTGCCTCTGGCGTTCTCGGACGGGTTCCCGAAGGACCGGGCGGATCAGCTGGCGGCGGTGGCGGCCGGGTTGATCAGTTTGACGCAGGGTGCGTCGCGGGTGTTCGAGGGTGGCCCGGTGACGCAGACGGTGGTGGAGATGCAGCGGGGGTTGTTGCTGATCATGTCGATCAGTGACGGGTCCTGTCTGGCGGTGCTGGCGGCTGCCGACTCCGATCTGGGTCTGGTGGCCTATCAGATGACGTTGCTGGTCGAGCGGGCGGGTCAGGTGCTGACCCCCGCGGTTCGCGCCGAGCTCCAGGCGTCCCACCCGCGGTGACGGAAGACTCCGCGAAGTGAGGCACGCGGTGGAGGACAGATCGGGGAAGACGCCCTGAGCGGGCGGCCGGGACGGCCGCCGGTTTCCGGAGCGAGAGCGAAAAGGTCAGGAGGACGCTGTGGCAGGCGGCGGCTGGAACAACGAGGCCTATCCGCCGGTGGATGACGCCCACCGGCAGTACGGAGGCACGAACCGCGTCCCGACGCCGGCGCCGACGGAGCAGAGCTCGCTGGTGCGGCCGTACGCCGTCACCGGCGGGCGCACGGCACCACGGCTCCAACTCGCCATGGAGGCACTCGTGTCCTCCGCCACGGTGATGCATCAGGACCTCTCCACGCTCACCCCGGAGCGCCAGGCGATCAGCACGCTGTGCCGTCAGGTGCGGTCGGTGGCTGAGGTGTCGGCGTTGCTGCGGATTCCGCTGGGTGTTGTCCGTGTGGTCATCGCGGACATGGCGGCGGAGGGGCTGGTGCATGTGCATCAGCCGCAGTTGGAGGCCGGTAAGCCGGATCTGAACTTGCTGGAAAGGGTGCTCAGTGGACTTCGCAGGCTCTAGCCGGGGGTTGACCTCGACGAAGATCGTCGTTGCGGGGGGCTTCGGTGTGGGGAAGACGACCTTCGTGGGGGCGGTGTCGGAGATCGTGCCGTTGACGACCGAGGCGGTGATGACGGATGCCTCGGCGGGTGTGGACGATGTGGGGTTGGTGCCGCACAAGACGACCACGACGGTGGCGATGGATTTCGGGCGGGTGTCGCTGGACCGGGATCTGATTTTGTATTTGTTCGGTACGCCGGGTCAGCATCGGTTCTGGTTCATGTGGGATGACCTGGTGCGGGGGGCGATCGGTGCGGTGGTGCTGGTCGACACCCGGCGGTTGGCGGACAGTTTCCCGGCGGTGGACTACTTCGAGGAGGCGCGTCTGCCGTTCGTCGTCGGCGTCAACGGCTTCGACGGGGAGTACACCCACGGAGAGGGCGAACTGCGCGAGGCCCTGACGCTGTCGCCCCAGGTTCCGATCGTCCGCACCGACGCCCGCGACCGCGAGTCGGTCAAGAGCACCCTGATCACGCTGGTCGAACACGCGCTCACGTCCCACGTGAGCGCGGTCCGGTGAGGACCGGGAACGGGCCGGACCGGCGATCTCGCCCCCGCGGCACGGGCGTGAAGGGCGTGCGGGCGGATAGTCTGGGGAGACTGATGGTTCACCGACCCGTCCACTCGCTTCGAGGCTGGCCAAACACGTGTTCGAGACGCTTTCCGACCGGCTGACTTCGGTCTTCTCCTCCCTTCGGTCCAAAGGCAGGCTTTCCGACGCCGACATCGACGCGACCTGCCGCGAGATCCGCATCGCGTTGCTCGAGGCGGACGTCGCGCTGCCGGTCGTGAAGGACTTCGTGGCCCGGATCAAGGAGCGGGCCCGCGGCGCCGAGGTCTCCCAGGCGCTCAACCCCGCGCAGCAGGTCGTGAAGATCGTCAACGACGAGCTCATCGAGGTGCTGGGCGGCGAGACGCGGCGGCTGCGCTACGCCAAGAACCCGCCGACCGTGATCATGCTGGCCGGTCTCCAGGGCTCCGGCAAGACGACCCTGGCCGGCAAGCTCGCCAAGTGGCTGCGCGACCAGGGGCACGCCCCACTGCTCGTCGCCTGCGACCTCCAGCGGCCCAACGCGGTGCAGCAGCTCGCCGTCATGGCCGAGCGCGCCGGTGTGGCCGTGTACGCCCCCGAGCCGGGCAACGGCGTGGGCGACCCGGTCGCGGTGGCCCGGCAGTCGGTGGACCACGCGCGCCGCCAGCAGCACGACGTGGTCATCGTCGACACCGCCGGCCGCCTCGGCATCGACCAGGAGCTGATGAAGCAGGCCGCCGACATCCGCGACGCGGTCACGCCCGACGAGGTCCTGTTCGTGCTCGACGCGATGATCGGCCAGGACGCGGTGAGCACAGCCGGCGCGTTCATGGACGGCGTCGGCTTCGACGGCGTGGTGCTGACCAAGCTCGACGGCGACGCCCGCGGCGGCGCCGCCCTGTCGGTGCGGCACGTCACCGGCCGGCCGATCATGTTCGCCAGCACCGGTGAGAAGCTCGAGGACTTCGACGCCTTCCACCCCGACCGCATGGCGGGCCGGATCCTCGACATGGGTGACATCCTCACCCTGATCGAGCAGGCGCAGAAGACGTTCGACGAGCAGGAGGCCGCCAAGATGGCGGGCAAGCTCGTCTCCGGGGACGGCTTCACGCTGGAGGACTTCCTCGAGCAGATGATGATGGTGCGCCGCATGGGGCCCATCAAGAACCTGCTCGGCATGATGCCGGGCATGGGGCAGATGCGCGAGCAGCTCAACCAGGTCGACGACCGCGACCTGGACCGCATCGCGGCGATCATCCGTTCCATGACGCCAGGCGAGCGCCAGGACCCGAAGATCATCAACGGCTCGCGCCGGGCGCGCATCGCCAACGGCTCGGGCGTCACGGTCACCGAGGTGAGCAACCTGGTGGTCCGCTTCTTCGAGGCGCAGAAGATGATGAAGCGGATGACCCAGGGCATGGGCATCCCGGGCATGCCCGGTGGACGCAAGCAGAAGGCGCAGAAGCCCAAGAAGGGCCGTCGTGTCAGCGGCGACCCGCGCAAGGCCGCGCTCGGCAAGGCCGGCGCGAACGCGTCGTCCTCGGACGCTCCGAAGCTGCCCAAGGGCCTGCTCGGCAACCTCGGCGGCGGCCAGCTGCCCCCCGGCATGGAGCTGCCGCCCGGCTTCGACCCGTCGAAGCTGAAGCTGCCCGGCCAGAACTGACCCGCCCACGCGCCCGCCCGCCGGTTGCCGGCGGGCGGCGGTGCGGTCCTGTCAGAGGCGCGCGCGGTGTCCTGTCCTGTGCCGGAGGCCGGCGTCTCGTGTCAGAGGCCGGCGCCGGGGGCCATGGGTCTGGCGTCGATCCTGCCGTCGTCGCACACCGTCGTGCTGAACGGGACCTCCAGATGCGCCACCTCGTCCGGCGGGATGATCATCAGCCGGGCCGAGGCGGGGCACCGGGTCTCGTGCCCGCTCGGCACCACGGTCCAGTGGAGCCGGGCGTGCGCGCTCGCCCCGGGACGCAGCGTGACCCGGTGCGGGGTGACGCTCTCGCGGCGGGTGCGCGTGCGCAGCACGTCACCCCGGCCGTCGATGAGGACGAGCCCGACGAAGCCGTACACCCAGCAGGTCTTGCCCGACGTGTTGGTCAGCACGAGCGGCGCGTAGCGGTTGCCGGCTCCCGGGTCCTGCCGTCCCACGCGGGCCCGCAGGCCGGTCGTACGGCACCGTTGGGGGGCGGCGCCCGTGGTTTGAGTGGCCGTGGTTCGTGCGGCTGTGGTTCGCGCCGCGGCGCCGTACCGGGCGGACGCGGCGCCCGCGGCGGTGGCCCGTCCCGTGTCCGCGGCGGACGCTGCCGTCGTGTGCGCGGTCGTCGTGTGCGGTGCCGTCGTGTGCGCGGTCGTCGTCCTGGCCGGGGGAGCGGAGGCCGCGGAGGGCGTCGTGACCGTGCCGCAGCCCGCGGCCAGCAGGGCGAGAACCGCCGCTCCGGCCGTGAGGGTTGTGTCCGTCATTCGCATGACCATTGGACGGCCTGTTCGCGCGATCAGTTCGCACGCCCCTTCCGCAGGCATGGGTGCATCCGTGCCGAAATCAGGGCGGCGAAGGGACCGTCCTTTGCGGAGCATGGGGAATCATCTGGCAGAATGTCAGGCTGGAACATCGTGACCTGGCGGGTGCCCTCTCACCCCCGCCGGTCGCGCCTGTCCCTCGGGCGGGCTCCCATCGTGCCCCACTCGATGAGACACCGCTCACCCACGCTCTAATGCAGGAGAGACCACACCCGTGGCAGTCAAGATCAAGCTCAAGCGGCTCGGCATGATCCGCAACCCGCAGTACCGCATCGTCGTCGCCGACGCCCGGAGCAAGCGGGACGGCCGTGCCATCGAGGAGATCGGCCTGTACCACCCGAAGGAGAACCCCTCGCGCATCGAGGTGAACTCCGAGCGGGTGCAGTACTGGCTGGGCGTCGGCGCGCAGCCGACCGACCCGGTCCTGAAGATCTTCAAGCTGACCGGCGACTGGCAGAAGTTCAAGGGCGAGCCCGCCCCCACCACGCCGCTCCTGGTCGCCGAGCCCAAGCCGGACCGGCACGCGGCGTACGAGGCGGCCGCCAAGGAGTCGCTGGCGGGTGACACCGGCGCCGCCGCCACCACGCCGAAGAAGGCCAAGAAGACCGTGAAGGCCGAAGAGACCACCGAGGCCCCGGCCGCGGAGGAGAAGCCGGAAGGCGAGGCCTGAGGTGCTCGAGGAGGCCCTCGAGCACCTGGTCAAGGGCATCGTCGAGCATCCGGACGACGTCCGGGTCCGCGCACGGCGCATCCGCACCGGGCGCGTTCTCGAGGTCCGGGTACACCCCGACGACCTCGGCAAGGTCATCGGCCGTGGCGGCCGTACGGCGAAGGCGTTGCGCACTGTGCTCAACGCGTTGTCGAACGGCAAGTACGTGCGGATCGACCTGGTCGACCTGGAAGAGGCGCGCTGAGCCGAACGACGCGTCCGGGGGGCCCCGCAACGGGGTCCCCCGGCGTGTTTTCCGGGCTCGAACCGGTCTGTTCCAGGTGGTTCGCAGTGACAGACCGGTTCGGGCGGCGACGTTCGAACCGTGGCGATCAAGTCGTGTAGAAGTCGCGTTGCAGCGGTAGCGGAGGTAGGCGACAAGTGCAGCTAGTCGTGGGCAGGATCGGCCGCCCGCACGGTGTGCGGGGCGAGGTCACGGTCGAGGTGCGCACCGACGAGCCCGATCTGCGCTTCGCTCCGGGGGCGACGCTGGTCACCGACCCGGCCTCGGCCGGTCCGCTGACGGTGGAGCGGGCCCGGTGGCACAAGGGGATCCTGCTGCTGACCCTGGCCGGTGTGGAGGGCAGGGAGGCCGCGGAGGCGTTGCGCGACACGCTGCTCGTCGTGGACTCCGCGGACCTGCCGCCGATCGAGGACCCCGACGAGTTCCACGACCACGAGCTGATCGGCCTGACGGTGGTCACCACCGAGGGCGAGCGGGTCGGCGAGGTCAGCGACGTCCTCCACCACGGGCAGGACCTGCTGGTGGTTGCCCGTCCCTCCCGCGACGAGGCGTACGTTCCGTTCGTCAAGGCGCTCGTGCCCGAGATCGACCTGGGCAAGGGGATTCTCGTCGTCGACGCCCCACCCGGCCTGCTCGACGCCGAGGCGGAGTAGGGGGCCGCCGATGCGCGTCGACATCATCTCGATCTTCCCGGAGTACTTCGCCCCGCTCGACGTCTCCCTCATGGGCAAGGCCCGCGAGCGCGGCATCCTCGACATCCACCTTCACCAACTGCGCGACTGGACGCACGACGTCCACAAGACCGTGGACGACACGCCGTACGGCGGGGGCCCCGGCATGGTGATGAAGCCGGAGGTCTGGGGCGAGGCCGTCGACGCGGTGATCGAGGGCGGACGCGCGGCCCGCGGGGCGGACGCGCTGCCCCGGCTGGTCGTCCCCACGCCTAGCGGCCGGCCGTTCACCCAGGAAGTGGCGCTGGAGTACGCCGAGGAGCCGTGGCTGCTGTTCGCCCCGGCGCGTTACGAGGGCATCGACTCCCGCGTCGTCGCCGAGTACGGCGAGCGTCTGCGCGCCGACGAGGTGAGCATCGGCGACTACGTCTTAGCCGGGGGAGAGGCGGCCGTCCTGGTGATGGTCGAGGCCGTGGGGAGGCTGCTGCCGGGGGTCCTCGGCAACGCGCGCTCCGTCGCCGACGACTCCTTCGCGCCGGGGGCCATGGCCAATCTGCTGGAAGGCCCCGTCTACACCAAGCCGCCCGTGTGGCGGGGGCACGAGGTGCCGGAGGTCCTGCTGTCGGGACATCACGGCAGGATCGCCCGCTGGCGGCGCGACGAGGCGCTGCGCCGCACCCTGGACCGGAGGCCCGAACTGGTCGCCAGGCTCGACCGTGACGGCCTCGACAAGCACGACCGGCGCGTCATCGAGGAGTTCGAGGAACGTGTCGATGAACGCCGTCCCGCCGCCGCGTCTCCCACCGGGTTTCCCCCCGAGGTTCACAGCGCGTTTCGCGCGGGGCCCGAAGATATGGCAGACTGAATCGCTGCTGCCTACTTCGGCATGGCCGGGTGCGCCCGGCTGAACGCAGACAAGACGTATCAAGCCAAGCACGCGTGTCCCCCTCGTCGCCGGGCCCTCGGGCCGGCCGGGTGGACCTCCGCGTGCCCCTGTCAATGAGGAACCGCCGCCATGCACACGCAGATCCAGGAGATCGAGAAGGCTGCCCTTCGCAGCGACGTACCGGCTTTCCGCCCGGGTGACACGCTGGAGGTCCACGTCCGCGTCGTCGAGGGCAACCGGTCCCGCATCCAGGTGTTCAAGGGCTTCGTCCTGCGCCGCCAGGGCGGTGGCATCCGTGAGACGTTCACGGTCCGCAAGGTCAGCTACGGCGTCGGCGTCGAGCGCACCTTCCCGGTTCACAGCCCCGTGATCGAGAAGATCACCGTGGTGACCCGCGGCGACGTCCGCCGGGCCAAGCTGTACTACATGCGCGACCTGCGCGGAAAGGCCGCGCGCATCCGCGAGAAGCGCGAGGCGCAGCCGGCCGCCAAGTAAGGCTTTGGAGATCGTGGTCCGTGCCCCAGGCGCGGGCCACTTTCTTTTTGCCGGTGATGCGGTGTCCCCGGCGCTCGCCGTCGCGGACATCATCTAGGCTCAGCAGCGATGGCTAGCGAGGGACAGGGGCCGGGCACGCGCCGCCCCGCCGAGGACGGGGTGGACGTGGTCGCCGAAGACGTCAAGCAGAACGCCGAGGACGGGAAGAAGAAAGGCTCGTTCTGGCGGGAGTTGCCCGTCCTGATCGTGGTCGCCCTCGCTCTGGCCCTGCTGATCAAGTCTTTCGTGGTCCAGGCGTTCTACATCCCGTCCGAGTCGATGGAGGACACGCTCCTCATCAACGACCGGGTGCTGGTGAACAAGCTGGTCTACCACGTACGCGACATCGAGCGCGGCGACATCGTGGTGTTCTCCGGCGTGGACTCCTGGGACCCCGAGGTGCAGCTCGAGGAGCCGTCCAACCCCATCGCGGCCGGGCTGCGCTGGCTCGGCACCGCGTTCGGGGTCGTGCCGGGGGAGAAGGACTACATCAAGCGGGTCATCGGCGTGCCGGGCGACAAGGTCAAATGCTGCGACGAGCAGGGCCGGGTCACGGTGAACGGCGTGCCGCTGAACGAGAAGTCGTACCTGTATCCCGGCGACGAGCCGTCCGGGCGCGAGTTCGAGGTCACCGTCCCGCCGGACCGCCTGTGGGTGATGGGCGACCACCGCTCGGTGTCCTGGGACTCTCGTCTGCACATGGGTGACCCGGGCGGCGGCACCATTCCGGCCGACAAGGTGATCGGCCGCGCGTTCGTCATCGTCTGGCCGTTCAACCGGGCCAAGATCCTGCCGATTCCGGAGACGTTCACGCAGCCGGCGCTCCAGGCGGCCCTCGGGGCCGCACCCTTCGTCGCGGGCTTCGCGGGGGCCGTGCCGCTGGTGGCCCTGCGCCGGCGGCTGGTGAGGCGACGGTAGGACGTGACAGAGCCGGAGGAGGCAGCCGTGGGAGAGTCCGACGAGGGTCGCTTAGGCACCGCGGGGCCGGTCGAGTCCGCGGACCGCGTCCCCGGAGAGCCGGCGGAACCGGAGGTACCGGTGGAGCCGTCGGAGGCGGCGGCCGGGGGCCAGGCGGGCGAGGCGGGCGAGAACGCGCCGGCCGCCGGTGGGAAGAAGGGCCGGCCCGCGAAGAGGAAGCGCTCCGGTTTTCTCGAGACCCTCATGTACGTGCTCGGCGGGGTCGTCGTCGCCCTGCTGGTCCACACCTTCCTGCTGCAGTCGTTCTGGATTCCGTCGGAGTCGATGCAGAACACGCTCCTGG
This sequence comes from Microbispora rosea, assembly GCF_900156315.1. GTDB lineage: Bacteria > Actinomycetota > Actinomycetes > Streptosporangiales > Streptosporangiaceae > Microbispora > Microbispora rosea. The sequence goes on from NZ_FTNI01000008.1 coordinate 209,393, forward strand.
TGAACGACTACGTGGTGGTCAACAAGCTCGCGTACAAGCTCGGGCCGGTGGAGCGCGGCGACATCGTGGTCTTCAAGGGCTGGAACGGCGAGGACACGATCAAGCGGGTGATCGGGGTGGGCGGCGACCACGTGAAGTGCTGCGACGCCAAGCGCCGCATCACCGTGAACGGGACGCCGCTGGACGAGGAGGGCAAGTACCTCTACCCGGGGGCCAAGCCCTCCGACCTTAAATTCGACGTGACGGTCCCCAAGGGGCGCCTGTGGCTGATGGGCGACCACCGGAACAACTCGGCGGACTCCCGCTTCTACACCGACGACGGGCACGAGGGCACGATCTCCGAGGACGACGTGACCGGGCGGGCGTTCCTGCGCTACTGGCCGCTGAACCGGATCTCGCTGCTTTCCCGGCCCGGCACTTTCTCCGCCGTACGCTGATCTCACCTGCGGCTTTGCTGTCGGCGGTGGTTCCGGCCGTATCGCCGGTCCCGAATGGGGCGTAATCTGCTTGTCGTCATGACAGCTGCCTATCGCCCGCGCCCGAGTGTCGTACGACGGGACTCCGGACTCTACGGCTACGAGCGGGCCCTGGCCCGGCGGGGGTTCACGCCGGTCGCCGGGGTGGACGAGGCCGGTCGCGGCGCCTGCGCCGGACCGCTGGTCGTCGCCGCGGTCGTGCTGGGGCGGGAGATCGACGGGCTGAGCGACTCCAAGCTTCTGACCGAGGCCGTGCGCGAGCGTCTCTACGAGCGGATCACGGCGACCGCCCGGGCCGTGAGCGTGGTCGTGATCCCGCCCGAGGAGATCGACTCGCGCGGCCTGCACAAGTGCAACGTCGCGGGAATGCGGCGGGCCGTCGCCGGGCTGGGGCTCGTCCCCGGTTACGTCCTCGTGGACGGCTTCCCGGTGGCGGGGCTGCCCGCGCCGTCGCTGGCCGTGTGGAAGGGCGACCAGGTCGCCGCGTGCATGGCGGCGGCCTCGATCGTGGCGAAGGTGACGAGGGACCGGCTGATGCACGGCCTCGACGAGGTCTACCCGCAGTACGGCTTCGCTCTGCACAAGGGCTACGTGACTCCCGGTCATCGGCGGGCGCTGGCGCGGCACGGGCCGAGTCCGCACCATCGGTTCTCGTTCGTGACGGTGGCCAGGGTGACTCGTGGGACAAGGATCCCGGCCGGGGGCCTGTGGACGGGGCAGGATGAGGACATGCGCGAGAATGAGGTTGGAACCGGTGTCGTCTGAACGGGTCGGCCTCGACGGTGGGATCCCGACGGGGAGTGGAAGAGGAGGACCGGGATGAGCGCGGAAGATCTCGAAAAGTACGAGACCGAGATGGAGCTGCAGCTCTACCGGGAGTACCGCGATGTGGTCGGCCTGTTCACCTACGTGGTCGAGACCGAGCGGCGCTTCTATCTGACGAACTCCGTCGATCTCGACGTCCGCACCGCCGAGAACGGCGATGTCTTCTTCGACGTGAAGATGCAGGACGCCTGGGTCTGGGACATGTATCGCCCGGCCCGCTTCGTGAAGAACGTGCGGGTGGTGACCTTCAAGGACGTCAACGTCGAGGAACTGGCCAAGCCCGACCTCGAGATGCCCAAGGAGGGCTTCTCGAGCTGATCGTGCGCGGTCTGTCCCCAGAACGGCGTTCGGCCGCTCGGCGCGAGCCTTCGGGGCGCATCGTCGTGGCATGCGTCTCGTCGCGTACGTGCTCGTACTGGTCCTGCTGGTCCTGCTGACCGCGGCTCCCGGCCGGCCATCCGGCGCGGTCCGGCCCGTGGCCGCCAGAAGCTCCGTGGAGCCGTACGCGACGGGGAGTGGGCCCCGGTCCGCGCACCCGTCGTCGGCGGAGGCGTCCCGGCCCGCGGAGACGACGCCGACGGGGGCGTCGCCGACGCGGGCATCACGATCCGCGGGGGCAGGGACGGCCGGACCGGGCCCGATGGGGCCGCCTGGGGAGGCGTCCGGCTGGCGCTGGCCGCTTTCCGGGCCCGCACGTCCGATGAGGCGCTTCGATCCGCCCCCACAGCGGTGGCTGGCCGGTCACCGGGGCGTGGACCTGGCCGCGCGGCCCGGGGAGAAGGTCGTGGCCGCAGGACCGGGAACGGTCGGCCTGGCGGAGCGGGTCGCAGGCCGGGGAGTCGTGACGATCTCGCACCCCGACGGCCTGCGCACCACCTATCTGCCGGTCCGAGCCCTGGTCAGGCCTGGTGACGCCGTCGCGGCCGGTCAGGTCATCGGCGTCGTCGAGGAGGACGCCGCCGCTCACTGCACCGCCCCCTGCCTGCACTGGGGGCTCCTGCGCGGACGTCTCTACCTGGACCCGCTCCTGCTGTTCGGCCGGGGGCAGGTCCGTCTTCTGCCGCGCTGGGCCGCCGGCGAAGCCCGCCGGGCGTCACGACGACCGTGAGGCTCGTGGCGAAGCCCGGGCCGGGGCCGCGGTGCTCAGGCGCGGGGATGGGCCTGGCGATAGGCGGCCCGCAGCCGCTCGATGGACACGTGCGTGTAGATCTGCGTGGTGGCCAGTGAGGCGTGCCCGAGCATCTCCTGCACGGATCGCAGGTCGGCCCCGCCTTCGAGGAGATGGGTGGCGGCGGTGTGACGCAGCCCGTGCGGGCCCATGTCGGGGGTTCCCTCGACCTGGGCCAGGTGGGCGTGCACCACACGCCGGACGGTGCCCTGGTCGATCCGGCCTCCCCGCACGCCGAGGAACAGCGCGGGGCCGCTTCCTTCGCGGATCCACAGGGGCCTGCCGCGCACGCACCACGCGTCCAGAGCGTGCAGGGCGGGCAGCCCGAAGGGGACAGTCCGCTCCTTGCGTCCCTTGCCCAGCACGCGGACCGTCCGGCGATCCCGGTCCACGTCGTCCACGTCGAGGCCGCACAACTCGCCCACCCGCATGCCGGTCGCGTACAGCAGCTCCAGCATCGCCCGATCGCGCAGGTCCCTGGCGTCGCCCGGCCCCTGCGCGGACAGGACGGCCTCGGCCTCGGCCTGGTCCAGCACCTTCGGCAGCCGGCGTTCTACCTTCGCCGTGCCGAGGAGCAGCCCGGGGTCGCTCGCCAGCCATCCGCGCCGATGGCAGAAGGCGGTGAAGACGCGGGCGCAGGCGGACCGGCGGGCGAGCGTCGCCCTCGATCGTCCGGCCTGGTGCTGGTCCCCCAGCCAGTCGCGCAGGACGACGACGTCAAGACCGGACAGGTCGTCGTGCCCGGCGGCCTTCATGTGCGCGAACAGCGAGGAAACGTCGCCGAGATACGCCCTCAGCGTGTGGGGCGAAAGGTCCCGTTCGAGACGCAGATGCCGCTCGAACTGCTCAAGGACGGCGCCGAACTCCCCGGCTTCCCGCTCTTCGCCCGCTGCCACGATCCGCATGCTACCCACCGGTCTCATTCCGGCACGCGGTCTCATTCCGGTAGGCCGGGCCGCCCGGGGGGTGTGGTGGCACTCACGGGACGGCGCCCGGGCGGGGGGCGCACGCCGTACCGCCCGGCGTACGGGCCCTTTGCCGGCGGGACGGCGTGGCGATCCGGCTACCAGCGCGGTGTGCACCTCATCAGGCCCGTTTCTGCGATCTCCCTCGTCCGTCCACAGCCGTCGAATGATGCGGCGGACTTATCCACAGAAAGAGGTTCGGCGGCACGGGCCGGGGGCCGCTTCGGCGAATGTCTGCGGCGGAGGTGGTCCCATGGCGGCGAAAGATCGGCTGGGCAGACAGGGTGAACAACTCGCCGTGACCTTTCTGACGGCGAAGGGCATTCGAATACTCGACCGCAACTGGCGCTGCGCGGAGGGCGAGATCGACATCGTCGCCCGCGACGGCGACGCGCTGGTGATCGTGGAGGTGAAGACCCGCTCCGGGCGCAGCCACGGCACCGCCTTCGAGGCGGTGACCGGGGAGAAACTGCTGCGCCTGCGGACGCTGGCCGTCAAGTGGCTCACCACGCACACGGAGCGTTTCGACACCATACGGATCGACGTGATCGCCATCGAGCGGTTCGCGGGCGACTTCTCGCTCAGGCACGAACGCGGGGTGGTCTGAGATGCCCGTCGCCCGGACCCATTGCGTCGGCCTCGTGGGCGTCACCGGACGCCTCGTGGAGGTCGAGGCCGATGTGGGCCCCGGCATCGCCGGAACGCACTTCATCGGGCTTCTCGACACCGCGATCAGCGAAGCGCGGGGCCGCGTGCGATCCGCGCTGATCAACAGCAGGTTCGCCTGGCCCGACGCACGGGTCACCGTGAGCCTGTTCCCGGCCACCTTGCCCAAGCGAGGATCGATCTTCGACTTGGCCATCGCGATCGCGGTGCTCGGTGCGGCCGGCGCCGTCCCCGCGCAGCGGATCGCGGCGCCGATGTTCGTCGGCGAGCTCGGTCTCGACGGGCGGGTCCGGCCGATCAGAGGCGTGCTGCCGGCCGCGCTCGCCGCCGCGGAGGCGGGCGTGCGCACGGTCGTGGTGCCCGCGCTCAACGCCGCCGAGGCCGCTCTCGTGCCCGATCTCACCGTGGTTCCCGTCGCCACTCTCGGCGAGTTGGTCGGGTGGCTGCGCTCGGGCGACCTGCACCGGCTTCCGGTGGTGGACGACGCCGCCTCGCTCGCCCAGGATGCCGAGCACGCCGGACACAGCGGGCACATAGAGCACACCGAGCACGGCGAGCCCCGCGAACAGGCCGAGCACGATGAACAGGCCGAGCGCGGCGAGTGTGGCCGGCAGGCCGGGCAGGCCGGGCAGGGCGGGCAGGCCGGCCATGGCGCTTACGCCGAGCGTGGCGGTGACGCTCGTCGCGTCGTGGACGCACCGCGTCCGGCAGGCCCGTACGCCGGCGACCGGGGGGTGCCGGGACCGGACCTGTGCGACGTGGCCGGGCAGCCGATGGGCCGCAAGGCATTGGAGGTGTGCGCCGCCGGAGGGCACAACCTCTGGATGCTGGGCCCGCCGGGGAGCGGCAAGACCATGCTCGCCGAGCGCCTGCCGACCCTTCTGCCCCGACTGGACCAGGAGAAGGCCCTGGAGGTGTCGGCCATCCACTCGGTGGCGGGAACGCTGCCGCCGGGGCGTCCGCTGCTCACCCGGCCGCCTTTCATGGCCCCGCATCACAGCGCCACGATGGCGGCCGTCGTGGGCGGCGGGAGCGGAGGCGTCGTGAGACCCGGAGCGGTGTCGCTGGCACACCGAGGCGTGCTCTTCCTCGACGAGGCACCGGAGTTCGCGACGACCGTGCTCGACTCCCTGCGGCAACCCCTCGAGTCGGGCACGGTGACCATCGCGCGAGCCGTCGGCGCGGTCACCTTCCCCGCCCGGTTCATGCTCGTCATGGCGGCCAATCCGTGTCCGTGCGGTCTGCAGGGAACGGTCGGGCACCCCTGCAAGTGCACCCCCGCGGGCCGGCGCCGGTATCTCGACCGGCTCTCCGGGCCGCTGCTGGATCGCGTCGACGTGAAGGTGAAGATCGGCCGGGCCACCCGCGCCGAGTTGCTCGCGGACCGGCACTTCATGGAGACCAGCGCGACCGTGGCCGAGCGGGTGAGACTGGCGCGCGAACGGGCCGCCAGACGGTTGGCCGGCACTCCTTGGCGCACCAACGCGGAGGTGTCGTCATCTGTGTTGCACCGTGACTTCCGCCTGCCCGACGCCGCGATGGCCCCGCTCCATCGAGGTCTCGACGTGGGCACGCTCAGCGCACGCGGTCTGGATCGTGTGCTCCGCGTGGCCTAGACATACTTTTAGCGGACGTTCATCCTTGACTACATGGCAAGCACGGATGACCGAAGAGTGATCATCTACACCCGTCAGAGTATGGACCGGACCGGCGAAGAGCTGGGGGTCACTCGGCAGCGTGAGGACGCGGAGCAACTCGCCAAGCTGCGTGGCTGGACGGCCGTCAGGACGCTGACGGACAACGACCGGAGCGCGGCAGGCCGGAAGCCCCGGGAGGGCTTCGAGGCGCTCCTACAGGCGCTTGAGCGCGGCGAAGCGCAAGCCGTGATCGCATGGGACTGGACACGTCTGGAGCGCAACCGGCGGGACGGGCTCCGCCTGATCGAGACGTGCCAGAAGCACGGCGTGACGCTCGCCTTCGTCAGAGGTGCGGACATCGACCTCTCGACCCCGGCCGGTCGGCTCGTGGCTGACGTCCTGTCCGGCGTGGCGCGTCACGAGATCGACCAGAAGAGCGACCGTCAGCGGCGCGCGATGCTGCAAGCGGCACAAGATGGCCGATGGGTGTCCGGCCGGAAGCCCTTCGGGTATCAGCCGGACGGAGTCACGATCGTCCCGGAGGAAGCCGACGCGGTCCGGTGGGGCTTTGACTCCGTGCTTTCTGGCGTCCCGCTCGCGGAGATCGCCCGAGAGTGGAACGCGCGGGGTTTCTCTGGCCAGTCCCGGGAGTGGAAGTGGGGCAGTGTCCGGCACGTCCTCGCCAATCCCCGATACGCCGGACTTCGCGCTCACAGCGGAGAGATCGTCGGCCGGGCCGTCTGGCCTGCCGTCGTGAGTGAGGAGACCTGGCGCGCGGCTCAGGACATCTTCGAGAAGCGGGCAGCGATGACGACCCCTCGCGGGGCCAGGCGTCTCCTCACCGCGATCGGCCGGTGCGGAGGCTGTGACGCGACCGTGCATGCCGGGGGTGCATTCAGTACCTACCCGATGTACCGCTGTGGCGGGTACACGAAGAGTCCGGGAGGTAAGGCGGACCCCTCCGTCCGGCACGTCCATCGGAAGGCGCTCCCGATCGAGGACTTCGTCTCTCGCGTGGTGATCGAGCGCCTGTCACAGCCGGATGCGGCAGAGCTCTTGATCGACCGGAAGCGGCCGGACACGGGCGCGCTGAGAGCCGAAGCAGTGGCGCTCCGGGAGCGGCTGGAAAACCTCGCGATTGATTACGCGGACGGCACGCTGACGAAGTCCCAGATGCGGACGGCCAATGAGCGGCTCACGATGAAGCTCAACGTGATCGAGAGCCAGCTAGCCGACGCGGGGCGTGTGGACGTTCTCGGACCATTGGTCAAGGCCGATGACGTGGCTGCCGTCTGGGAGACGCTGGGGACCGCGCGGCAACGGCTCGTGATCGACACACTGATGATCGTCCGGCTTGACTCCCCGGGCCGGGGCGTCAGCGTCTTCCGGCCGGAGACGGTCCGCATTGAATGGAAGTGACGCTTAAGCGTCACAGAGAAAGCCCCCGGTTTCCCGGGGGCTTTCTCTGTTGTCCGGGTGCTGACGTTTAAGCGTCATGAATCCAGCCTGATTTGCCAGCAGGACAAGTAAGTAACCCGTCACCATTTCCCGTTTGTTATGCCAATTGCAGTGGCATAACGTGGATCACGAAGGTTCGGCAAGCGGGATGGTTTCCCGCACCTTCGGGGGACTCCCCACGTACGCCATGAGCGCCGTTTCAGCGGAATCCGGCTCACCACCGGAGGCGGCACCGCAGATCCGAGACACGGAGTCTGCATCATGGCGAACGCCAGTCCTGAGCGCCTTCGGCTTCGAGCCCAGATCGGCGCGGCTACCAGGCACCACCCGAACACGGACACGACGGAGCTCCGGCGCGAGCTCGCGGAAGTGAAGATCGCCGATTACATCCGATCGATCGTGGCCGAAGCGCCTCCGCTCCGGCCGGAGCAGCGGGACCGGCTCGCCAACCTGCTTCGAGGTGGCGCGGACCGATGAGCGAGACACAGAAAAGCCGCCCTTGCTCAAGGGGCGGCTCTCCCGGGAACACGAACTCAGCTCACTTTCAGGATAAGTCGGTCCATTCCTTGCCTGCAAGTCAAAGCTTCCGGGAATGGCTGATCGAGCGCGAGAACGAATCGAGCCCGGTTGGTCACCTCGCCTATGACGCGGCGCATGACCCCGATTTCCCCGCTTCCGGGGATCTCGCGGTCTATGACGGCTATCTCTCGAAGTGCCACGCGATCCCGGAGGCGTTCGACGCGCTCTATGCCGCGTGGGCTCAGTACCGGCCGGAGACGTACAGCCCCCTCGAAGACGATCGAGCCCGCGACATGCTCCGGGTGATCGGCTACGAGCTCCAGGGCTACGGCGAGTGCCGTAAGGCGACACGTCGTCTGTTCGAGCGGCTGGGCTACGAGGTGGACCGGCGCGGACGGGTGAGGGTGCCGGACGGGAAGGACCCCCGCGCACTCGTACGGAAGATCCCGATCATCGGGGACTGTGAGCTGTGGGTGGACCCCAGCCCTCACCGGGACAACGCGATTACTCTCCACGTCTACGGGTGCCCGACGTTCTCCAACAACGCTGACTCTCTGCCGTTGCAGCTCCACGGCTCGCTCCGTGACGTGTTCGGCGGAAAGAAGTGGATCAGCCGTCAGCGATTCGCCCGCGTGATGCTGGGAGCGGCAGCGTGAGCGAGACGACATGGGAGGACATGTGCGTCCGTCCCGGTTGCACCGGGACGGCGGACGGCACGGGACTGTGTGACGAGCACCGGGCCAACGCCACGGCAATGGTCAACGGCTCGACGTCCCGCGCCCCGCGATCGAAGGAGTTCTTCAAGCAGGAAGAGGCGAACCGGCGCGAAGCCCTCCGGGAGCTCGCGGAAGAGTCCGGCGAAGCGGCTCCGGTCGAGCTTCCTCCACTGCTCTCTCTCGCCGATCTTCTGGCCATGCCGGACGAGCCGGTCAAGTACCGGATCAGGGACCTACTCGTGATCGGGCATCGCGTGATTCTCGCGGCGGCAAAGAAGACCGGCAAGACGACCATGATGATCAACTTCGTCCGGTCGATCGTGGACGGTTCGCCGTTCCTCGGTCAGTACGAGGTGACCCCCCTCGCGGAAGGGGAGTCCGTCGTGGTCTTCGATCTGGAGATGTCCACGATGCAGCTCCGGGGGTGGCTCAAGGACGCCGGAGTCCGCAACGTGGACCGCGTCCACGCCGTACCGCTCCGGGGACGGCTAGGGGCGTTCAAGATCCTGGACCCCAAGATCCGGGAGCACTGGGCGGCACAGCTCCGAGCGGTGAACGCTCAGGTCGCGATCGTGGACCCCTTCAACCCGGTGTTGAGCGCGCATGACGCGGACGAGAACAGCAACAGCGAAGTGAGCCGCGTTCTCGCCGCGTTCGATCAGCTCGCCATGGACGGCGGGCTCTCGGAACTGCTGATCACGCACCACATGGGTCACAACGGGGAGCGGAGCCGGGGAGCGTCGAAGCTGGGTGACTGGCCGGACGCGGAATGGAAGATGGCATGGGGTGACAACCCGGACGGCGGCCGGTCGGTGTTCTTCTCCGCCTTCGGCCGGGACGTCTACGGGCCAGAGGCCATGCTCGCCTTCGACTCCCGGGACCGGAGGCTCTCGATCGACGGAGACCCCTTCGGGGGGACGGTCAGCCGGAAGGATGTCAAGACTTCCGCCGCACGAGACGCGATCATGAAAGCGATCACGGACAAGCCGGGAGCGGTCACCCGGGATATCAGGGCGGCGGCCGGGCTCCCCGGGCCGGAGTTCAAGGAAGCCTCCAACCACCTGATCAGCGCGGGGAAGATCCACACCACCCCCGGCAAGGGGACTGCGCAGCACTGGCACCTAGGGCCGAAGCCTGCCGACGCCGCTCCGGGCGCGGACGGGGAGGGGTCCGAATGATCGCGGTCAGAGTGTGGAGTGATCTTGGTTTTCCAGAGTGTGGAGGAAGATCACTCCACGCTCACTCCACTCCACACGCGGAGGGGCACATTCCCCCAGGTCAAAGCATATGGAGGGTGTGGAGAGAAGATCACTCCACAGTCCTCCACGCGGAGTGTGGAGTGTGGAGAACCCTTTAAGGGTTCTCCACACACTCCACACAGCCGAGAAACACCCCCACAACCCCATCAGAGCCAAGATCAACTAGCCGCCCCACCCCATCACCAGAGGAGAAGTGATCATGACCATCACAGCAATCGAGACCCGGTATGCCGGGTGCCGCTTCCGGTCCCGGCTCGAAGCCCGATGGGCTGTGTTCTTCGATCACCAGGGCATCCGGTGGGAGTACGAGCCGAAGGGCTTCATGACGGCGGCCGGACCGTACCTCCCGGACTTCCGGATACCGGATTACCGCCTGATCATCGAGGTCAAGGGTGCCGATCCCACTCCTCGCGCTCTCGACCGGTGCGCCGAAGTCGCGCGAGCCTGCCAGAAGCACGGCGGGGACATGATCATCCTCGGTGGGGATATCCCGGTCCCCCTCGCGAGCGTCGCATTCGACACCCCCACGGCATGGACCCTCCAAGAGGACGAGTGGGTCACCTCACCTCTCCACGAAGCGTGGGCGTGGTGTACCGGTGATCACTACTGGTCTACGTCCCGTGGGTGTGACCCCTACTGCGACGCGCTTACCGCCGCGCGATCGGCTCGCTTCGAGTACGGCGAGTCCGGAGCCGGATCATGACCCGCGAAGAGCTCCCCGTGATCCGGCGTCCCAGCTCCGCCGTGGCGGGACGCGACCCTCCGCGCCGGAGACGACCCCACCGACCCCCGTACGTGAACGACAGACGTACCAACCGGCTCCGGCACGTGCCAGACGTACCGGCCGGAGCCATCCGTACCAACACAGCAAAGGAGAGTGATCATGTTCCGTACCAAGATGGACCGGGCGGATCGTAGCCGCCCGGTCCCCGGTCCCCAGCATGACACGGGGTCACGTACCAAAGTGGCACCCGCAGCGATCCGGCCTTACGACGAGCCGGATGACTTCGCGCCGTACATCGGCTCCGGTGGCACGTGGCACGCGAACGGCACGCCGGATTACCTGGCGCTCCGGCCCCCGGAGACCGGATGTCCGATTCAGGACCGATGGGTGAGGGTCATCACGCCGCTCCGTGCTCCGGCTCTCGCGTGGCTGTGGCTAACGGCCTACTGGTGGCGACCTGCGATCCTTGCCGGGCTCGTGATCGCGCTCGTCACCCTGTACCGGATGGGGTGACGCATGAGCGTCAGCGAGGTCAGAGCAGCGCGAGAGCACGCGGAGACCGGTCTCCGGATGGCACGCGATCAGCGGAGCGAAGTGGCACGCCTGACGAGCTCCCTCCGGAGCCTCACGACGGCGTTCCGTGCCAGTGGCACGCCGGAGACGCTCCGGCCGGTCTCCGTACCAATCCCGCTCCCGTCATGGAACGGAACCCACACGAAGTGATCGCTCGCACGTTCCGTACTGGCACGCCGGACTTTGTCCCGTGCCGGTACGGCACCACCGATGGAACGGAGTCCCCATGCCAGGACCGAAGCCATGGCACGGCGCTCACACGTTGGCACGCGCGAAGTGCCCGTGTGAACTCTGAGAGGCGTACCGGGAGCGCGAACGGGAGCGGGCTCGCCCGTGGTCATGGATCACCCGGAGCGTCAGCGGGAGTTCGTCCGCCGATGGGCCGAAGATCACCCGGAGAGCATCCGGGAGCATCGGCGACGCTCGAAAGAGCGGAAGCGGAAGCCATCCCGGCCGACCTCGCCGTGAGCCGGGTCATAACGCGGCTTCCGGCCGGGACGTGGCCGGACGTGACCACAAAAAAGATCAAGCTCTCCAAAAATGCCGTCCGTTTGGTGCCAGGTATGGAAGGCAGGATTGGGGGTCGATGAACTAGGCCATGATCGTTGTGACTTTTGACCTCATATCCCCCCTCGCGACCTCCGGCGAGCGTGAGCGACACGAGGTGACACGTAAGCGTCAGCCGATCTCATCGCGTCCGGCTGTTTCCGTTCGCTTGACCAGCATCGAAGAGCGCACACTGACCACGACGATCAGAGAGGTGATCACGTGACCATGACGATCACAGAGGTCGCACAAGCGGCACGGCGGACGGAGACCGGAGTGAGTGACGTGATCGTCCACGATCGCGGGCAACTCGACCCACACGACGGCATGACGGTACGCGAGGTTGACCGCGTGCTGATCCGCGCCGGAGAGCTGGACATCGAGATCACGCGGGACGAGATCGACGGCCCGTGGTTGTGGGAGATCCTCGACCACCCCACGGAGCACGGCGAGATCACCGGCCCCGGTGACGTCCTCCGGCTCGTCCACCGGGCGCTCCGGAGTCAGGGGCTCCCCCTCCCGTCCGGCACCCGTCACCCTTCCCGGGCGCTCGCGCGAGCCCTGGGAGACCCCACCTCCGCACAGTTCAACAGCCTTCCGTACATCTACGGACGATGAGAGGACGACACACCATGATCGGTTACACGAAGGCAGACCCGAAGGTCCCTTACGCCACGGAGCCCGGGATGATCCCGTGCCGGGAGGTAGAACGGCGGCTCAACCTCACAGCGGGCTCTCTGTGGGCGCAGCGCGAGCGGTACGGCGTCACCGTGACCACGGACTGGTCAGGCCAGCACGTGGTCACGGTCCAGGACGCGGCGCGCGTGGTCCGCGAGGTGGAAGCGCACTGGCAGCGCGAGCGGGCTCGCAAGCGGGCCGGGGACATGGCGAAGGCGGCGCGAGACGCACAGGCGGAGCGGGCGGAGAACGAGCGCAGCGAGCGGATCTATCGCTCGTGGACCGATCGCGGTTACACGCCGGACGCGGCTCTCGTGAAGACCAACGGATGGGAGACGAAGGACAGATGACCCAGATCACGAGACACGCGGCGGACGTGGTCCTGTCCGCGATGACGCTTCCCCCTCCGGCCGTCTCTGCGGACCGGCGCGGGCTCACGTTCGCGCGTCTGTCGGCTCCCGGCACGTCCGGGGACCCGCTTCGGTTCGTCGCGTCGGCGGAGGGGACCAACCGCTACGGATTCAGCCTCCGGCGCTCCGGGTGGCGGCTGGACAACTTCCGGCGTAACCCGGTCGTGCTGTGGATGCACGACGATCATCGACCCCCGATCGGCCGGGCCGACGTGAGCATGGAGGCGGAGGGGCTCATCGCGCGGATCACGTTCGATCCAGCCGACCCCTTCGCGGCGGACGTGGAGCGGAAGTATCGCGGAGGCTTCCTCAACGCCCTGTCGGTCGGCTTCGACTTCGTCACGGCGGACGGCTCGCCGGTCGGCGATTGGCGGGGTCTCAACCCTGAGCAGATCAACAAGACGGCGTTCTACGACCTCGCGGAGATCAGTGCCGTACCGGTGCCAGCGGACCCCCGGGCCGTCCGTGCGGAGCACGCCTTCGCGTTCACGGCTCCGGTCCTGTCGGCTCCGACCGGCCGCGAGATCCGGGAGGTCTCCCGCGTTCGGGCGCGGTGGGAGACCTGCCCGAAGTGCTCACGGCAGGCCACATGTTGGGAGCACGCGCGATAGGTCTTCTGGTCGCGATGCCGTCCGGCGTCGCCGTACCGTGGACGCGGGTTATCCCGCTCATGATCCCCGGGGAATCTTGCAAGAGCCCCGACGATCGCGAAGCCCCCGGAGAGGGTCCCGGGGGCTTCGTCGTGTCCGGCCGTCTTCCGGTCGCGATGTGCTCCGGCGTCGCCGTACCGTGACAGCGTCCTCTCGTGGGGGTGAGGTGAGACCCCCGGTCGGTCCGTCACTCCCGTGTCCCGGCCGGGGGTCTCGTCACGTCCGGCGTAGCCTCAGACCACTTCCAGAAGTGCCGACCGCGTCCGATGGCGCGAGAGGCGGCACGAGAGCCCTCCGGTAGTCGTCCCCGGAGGGCTCTCGCATGTCTGCTTCCGATCGGTTGCGATCTCCCGGAAGGAAGGGGGTCGTCCGCGCCGATGTAATCGAGGATCTCCGGCCGGTCGGATAGATGACATCCGGCAGGGGGTCTAAGCCGTCTCAGTGGCTCTGAGAGCTCCGGAGCCTTCCGGAGGGAGGGGGAGTCACCCGAACGGCCGTCAGCGTGGCCTACAGAGCGCGCTAGGCGCGCTAGGGAGCCTCTTCCGGCTCCCAGTCCTCCGGATCGGCGACCTTCGAGCCGACTCCCGGCTCTGTCCGGATCAAGCCGTCCTCTCGAAGCTGGCGCATGACTTTCATGCCGGTCGCGCTCGCGATCCCGAATTCAGCCGTCAGAGCCACGAGCGACGGAACGCGCTCTCCGACCTTGAGCTCTCCGGAGCGGATCCGGCGACTCATCTCCGCGTGGACCTTCCGCCACGCCGGAGGGTCAGTTTCGATCTTTGCCACGGTGTCACGCTAAGGACTACAGCTCAGGCAGGCGATAGCGACGCACCTAGCGCACCTAGCGCGCTATCCCTACCCTTGACCCCATGGCAACCACTGACGAGGTACCCCACGAGGGACGGCACGCGGTCACCGCCATGCCGGAGAGCACTGAGCAAGCCCCGGACATCCCAGAGTTCGACGTCCGGCGTGACCCTGACGGCCGGTGGCACGGGAAGCACAAGCCGACCGGTAACGAGATCATCGCGCGATCGTGGATCGAACTCGAAGCCATGGCGTGCGGCGTGCGGGTGATCGCCTCATATCGCCGGGCGTGGAGCCACGGCCAGTGAGCGCGCCGGAGGTCCCGCGACGGCCGGTGATCCTGATCAACACATGCGGCTCGTGCGGCGCGATGTTCTCGTGCCCGTTCCCCTGTCCCCGGTGCCGGAGCCCCCACGTGCGTGATCCGCGATGGATCCGCTTGAGGCGGAAGGCCGAAGAGCGTGGCGCTTGAGTGGAGGCCGTACAACTCCCACGGGACGCGCTCGAAGGTTCGGGAGATCGTCACACGCGGCGCGGTCGAATATGAGCTCTGTCTCGAAGGTGGGTCGTACGTGATTCGCCGGACGGATCGACACCGGAGCGCGGTCAAGGTCCACGAGACGGCGCGCGGGCTCTATCGGCACACGATGGACGTGTGGGCTCTGATCGTCAGCGGCGCGGAAGCATGATCGAAGTTCTACAGGAAGCCCTGAGCGAGTGATCTTGACCGGCACCCTGCTCCGGTAAGGGTCCTCTCGGCGGGTCCGGGGGCCGTCTTCGTCACGTTGAGTGACAACGGACCGTGAGCCTTGCCTGAGTCTTGAGAGTCAATTGGATCTTGCCTACGCGCGCGCGTGCGCGCCTGCGTGCATGGCGTATTCCGCACGGCGTGAGCCTTGAGCCTTGAGCCTTGCACTCTGCGTCACATACGCGCGGTCACGAGCGCGGGCGGGCGCCGGACATGCGAGTGCCCCCGCCGATCTTCAGACGGGGGCACTCGTGGCGGTCAGTCTCCGGGCCGGACGCCGTGCTCCTCAAGCAACTTGAGGACGCCTTCCCGGTCGCTGCTCACGGCACTGATCTTGTGGTGCATGACCGCGATCACTTGCGAGACGGCCTTGAGTTCACCACGGTCGAGATGTTCGAGGGCTTGGCGCGCGTGTTCGCTGATCTTCCTGGCGTCGTCAGACAGTTCGCCAAGACGCGCTCTGAGCTCTTGTTCCATGGGCAACCAACCCTGTTCGCGGGGAGACGATTGCTCGCCAAGCTACCCTCTCCGTCCGACACAAGTTCGTGCCTCTACGGCGTCCTCCGGCCGGGTTTCGAGGACATCCGCTAAAAATCTGTCCTGCTGGTCTCCTGGACACTCGCGGATCTCTCTTTCAAGGATCGTCCGGATCAGGCCGAGACGTCGGCCGCCCTCGCACTGTGGCTCGGAGTGGACTGATGGAAACGACTGAGTTCTCCACCGGCGGCGACGCGCCGGCCCGCGATGCCATCTCGCAGGCAGCGGGCACCTCGACCCCCATCGGGGACGCCGAGGGCGCGAACGGGGAGGTCGGCGGCGCGACCGGTGACGCGACCGGTCCGGGAAGGGCGGACCGGCTGGCCCGGGTGGCGATCATGCGGATGGCCGAGGCGGGCGACGCGGTGATGAGCCGGCTGATCGCCCGCTTTGGTCCGGTCGGCGCGATGGAGCAGGCGAGGCGCGGCGTGCTCGACCCTGACTTCGCCCGTGACGAGAAGGAGCGCGCCGAGGCTTCCAGGCGCCACCTGGATCTCGGCCGGCATGCGGCGGCCTGGGCGGCCCGATACACGGACCCTGCGTGCGACCTGGAGCAAGGCATGCGGCGAGGAGCCCGGCTCGTCGTCCCGGGCGACGTCGAATGGCCCACGCAGCTCGACGACCTCGGGCAGGCACGGCCGTTCGGACTGTGGGTGGACGGACAGGCGAACCTGCGCTTCTCCTGTCTGCGCTCGGTCTCCGTCGTCGGGGCCAGGGCCGCGACCGCGTACGGCACGACGGTGGCGGCCGAGTTCGCCATGAGTCTCGGCGGAAGAGGGTGGACGGTGATCAGCGGTGGCGCCTACGGGATCGACGGCGCCGCCCACCGGGGCGCGCTGGCGTCCGGAACGCCGACGGTCGTCGTGCTCGCCTGCGGGACGGACGTGTGTTACCCAAGCGCGCACGAGGACCTGTTCGGCGCCGTGCGCCGGCAGGGCGTGGTGATCAGCGAGTGGCCGCCGGGGGCGCACCCCACCCGGCTGCGGTTCCTCATCCGCAACCGGGTGATCGCCGCTCTGTCCCGGGGGACCGTCGTCGTGCAGGCGGCCGCGCGCAGCGGTGCGCTCAACACGGCGACGCATGCCTGGGGCCTGAACCGGCAGCTGATGGCCGTGCCCGGTCCGATCACCACGGAGGTCTCCGCGGGCTGCCACGTCCTGATCCGCCAGGGCAAGGCCGTCTGCGTCACCTCGGCTGAGGAGATCGTCGAGTTGGTCGGCTCCATCGGTGACGATCTCGCACCGGAGCAACGCGGGCCCGTCCGGCCTCGCGACGGGCTGAACGACGAGACCAGACGTGTGCTCGAAGCGATCCCCGCACGCGGCGCCACCGGCCCCGCCGTCATCGCCGTCGCCGCCGGGGTGGACATCGGGACGGCGCTCGCCTGCCTCGGCGCTCTGGCCGCCGCGGGATTCGTCGAGAACGTGGACCGAGGGTGGCGGCTGCGGCCTGCCGCGCGCGAATGAACGGCAGCATGCGTCGTCACGGCCCATCCGGCGGGGCCCTCGCGTGGCGTGTCGCCGGCCTGCTCGCACGACTGCGAACAAGGCTCTCGTCGTCCACAACCGGGGTCCACAGCCGGGGCTGGGGGGAGGTCGGCCGCGAGCCGACTGCGACCGGCATGGATACTTTCCCCGGTTCCCGGAAGACGGCTCTGCCGTTGCGGAGCACGCGGCCGGGCATCGGGCGCCGCAGGGCATCGGCAGTGAGGAGCCGGCAGTGACCGCGAAACTGATCAGGGAGTTGGGCGCGGGCGTCGGAATCGCCCTGCCCGAGGTCCGGGTCGTCGGCGAGGACCCCGTCCTGCCGTCCGTCTTCCCCCTCGGCACGATGGCCGCGGCCGCGGCCGGCGCCTTGACCGCCGCCGTCGCGGCGTACGCCGGCCGCATCGGGAGGAGCGACGAGGAAGGGTCCGGCGGCCGGCAACCGGTTCGCGGGGCGTACGGCGATCCGGACGTGACGATCGATGTCCGGCACGCCGCCGTGGCCTTCCAGAGCGAGAGGCATTTCCGCACCGACGGGAAGGCCATGGACGTCTGGGCCGAGTTGTCGGGGGACTACCGCACCTCGGACGGCTGGATCCGGCTCCACTGCAACTTCGACCATCACCGTGATGCCGCCGTGCGCGCGCTCGGGCTGCCGCCCGGCTCGGGCAAGGAGGACGTCGGCAGGGCGTGCGCCGGCCGTACGGCGGTGGAGATCGAGGACGCGGTGATCCGCGAGGGGGGGTGCGCGGCGGCGATGCGGAGCAGGGCCGAATGGCTCGCGCACCCCCAGGCGCGGGCGCTGGCCGGCCTTCCGCTCGTCGGCGTCTCCCGGCTGTCCGGTAGGGGCGGCGTGCTCGGCGACCTCGGGACTGGGCTTCCGGCCGGGATCGAGAGGCCTCTCGGTGGTGTGCGGGTGCTCGACCTGACCCGCGTGATCGCCGGGCCGGTGGCCGCGCGGGCACTCGCGGCGTACGGCGCGGACGTGCTGCGTGTGGGCGCCGCGCATCTGCCCGAGGTGCCGGGGCTCGTGGTGGAGACCGCGTTCGGCAAGCGGTCGTGCCGCATCGACCTGCGTTCGGAGGCGGACAGGCTAAGGGAGCTGGTCCGTCAGGCCGACGTGGTCGTCCAGGCTTACCGGCCCGGGGCCCTGCGGGCCAAGGGCTTCGGGCCGGACGACCTCGCCGCCCTGCGGCCCGGCATCGTCTGCGTCGACATCTCCGCCTATGGCGCGCGCGGGCCGTGGGCCTCGAGGAGGGGATTCGACAGCCTCGTCCAGATGGCGTGCGGGATCGCGCACGAGAACGGCGACGGGCTGCGGCCGAGCCCGCTGCCCGCACAGGCCCTGGATCACGGCACCGGCTACCTGGCCGCATTAGGCGCGGTCGCGGCGCTGCTGCGGCGGGTGGCCGAGGGCGGCTCCTGGCACGTCGAGGTGTCGTTGGCGAGGACCGCCGCCTGGCTCGACGACCTCGGCAGGATCGATGGGGCGGGGGTGCCGCAGCCCCGGGTGGAGGATCTGCTGGCGACGATGGACAGTCCCTTCGGCACGCTCACCTATGTCACGCCGCCCGGCGCCATCGACGGGACGCGTCCGCGCTGGACGAGCCCGCCTCCCCGCCAGGGGGAGCACCCCGCGGCGTGGGCTCCGTCCTCCTGACGGCCGCCGCCGGTCGGGCCCTGCTGTTGCGGTGCTCGCTCCTGACCGCGGCGCTGGGCGGGGCGCTGCATGGGGGGAGCTCGATGGGGTGCTGGGTGGGGCGGCTCTCGAAGGCGGGTGCCGCGCAGGAGGCGCTGGCCGGCGCCTCCCCGCAGCTGGGTGGGGCGGCTCTCGAAGGCGGGGTGTCCGGCGGTGGGCGTGGTGGTGTGGCGGCGTGCTGATCCGGCAAGGGTCAACTGAAGGGGCGGATCCGGGTAGACTGTTCGACGGCCTGCTAGGCGGGCCGAATTCGCACGCCCACTCACGAGCCGCCTTCTCGGTCCGGACCACGTCCGGCGAAAGCGGCCCGGGGCGTCAGGGCGCGGGCAAGACGCCCGCGTGACCAACCGAGACCGTGCCCGAGGGCACACGACCATGGAGGACCATCACCATGGCCCCTGTCGTAACCATGCGGCAGCTGCTGGAGAGCGGCGTCCACTTCGGCCACCAGACGCGCCGGTGGAACCCGAAGATGAAGCGCTTCATCTTCACCGAGCGCAACGGCATCTACATCATCGACCTGCAGAAGTCGCTGTCGTTCATCGACCGTGCCTACGACTTCGTGAAGGAGACCGTCGCGCACGGCGGCACCATCATGTTCATCGGCACGAAGAAGCAGGCGCAGGAGTCGATCGTCGAGCAGGCGTCGCGCGTCGGCATGCCGTACGTGAACCAGCGCTGGCTGGGCGGCATGCTCACCAACTTCTCCACCGTGCACAAGAGGCTCCAGCGGCTGAAGGAGCTCGAGGAGCTCGACTTCGACAACGTGGCCGGCTCCGGGCTCACCAAGAAGGAGCTCCTGATGCGCCGCCGCGAGAAGGAGAAGCTGGAGCGCACCCTCGGCGGTATCCGTGACATGGCCCGCGTCCCGAGCGCGGTCTGGGTCGTGGACACCAAGAAGGAGCACATCGCGATCAACGAGGCCAAGAAGCTCGGCATCCCGGTCGTCGCGATCCTGGACACCAACTGCGACCCGGACGAGGTCGACTACCCGATCCCGGGCAACGACGACGCCATCCGCGCCGTCAGCCTCCTCACTCGCGTGATCGCCGACGCCGTCGCCGACGGTCTCATGACCCGTGCGGGCGCCGGCCGCGGTGACGAGAAGCCCGCGGGCGTCGCCGCCGCCGAGCCGCTGGCCGAGTGGGAGCGTGAGCTCCTCGAGGGCGGCGAGGCCGCTCCGGCTGCCGAGGCTGCCCCGGCCGCCGAGACCGCCGAGGCTCCGGCTGCCGAGACCGCCGAGGCTCCGGCCGCCGAGGCCGCCGAGGCTCCGGCCGCCGAGCAGGGCGAGCAGGCCTGACGAACGACCACGGATTCCCGCCGGGCGCGGCGCCTCATGCCGGCCGCGACGGCGGGAATCTCCCAGGCAGCGACCTGGTTCCGGTGCGGTAGGGCGACGCCCGCCGCGCTGAGGGCTTCACCGGGTGGGCACTCGGCACGGGTGCCCACCCCCCAGACGATTCGCATCCGGGTCCCGAAGAGGAAATTGGACAATGGCTTCCGTAAACATGGCCGACGTCAAGCGGCTTCGCGAGCTGACCGCCGCCGGCATGATGGACTGCAAGAAGGCGCTCGAGGAGTCTGAGGGCGACTTCGACAAGGCCGTCGACATCCTGCGTCTGAAGGGCGCCAAGGACGTCGGCAAGCGCGAGGCCCGCACCGCGTCGAACGGCCTGGTCGCCGTCAAGCACGAGGGCGACTCCCTCGCGGCGCTGCTTGAGCTCAACTGCGAGACCGACTTCGTCGCCAAGAACGAGCGTTTCCAGGAGCTCGCCGCCGACATCGTCGCGCACATCGTCGCGACCAAGCCCGCCGACGTGCCGACCCTGCTCGAGTCCGAGCTGAACGGCAAGACCGTCAAGGAGCTGCTCGACGAGGCCAACGCGGCGCTCGGCGAGAAGATCGAGATCCGCCGGTTCGCGCTGCTGGAGGGTGGCTTCATCACCTCCTACATGCACAAGACCGACCCGCAGCTCCCGCCGGCCGTGGGCGTGCTCGTGCAGCTCGACACGCCGAACGCCGAGATCGCCAAGGACATCGCCCAGCACGCCGCCGCGATGGCCCCGAAGTACCTCAGCCCCGCCGAGGTGCCCGCCGAGGTCGTTGAGAAGGAGCGGTCGCTGTTCGAGCAGATGACCCGCGAGGAGGGCAAGCCCGAGGCCGCCATCCCGAAGATCGTCGACGGCCGGGTCAACGGCTGGTACAAGGACTTCACTCTGCTGGAGCAGGCGTTCGTGAAGGACAACAAGAAGACGATCGCGAAGGTCGCGGACGAGGCCGGCGTCAAGGTCCTGGCCTTCACCCGCTACAAGGTCGGCCAGGCTTAGGCTTACTGCCAGGAGCTTTTCGACCCGCGCTACATCCGAGGAGGCCGCCGCCGTGCAGGAGAACACCAGACCCGCCACGCCGGCGGCTTCGTCGTACGACGGGCCGCTGCGCTGGAAGCGGGTGATGCTGAAGCTGTCGGGTGAGGCGTTCGCGGGCGGGGAGTCCCTCGGGATCGACCCGCGCGTCGTCGCCCAGCTGGCGGACTCGGTCGCCGAAGCGGTCCGTGAGGGCGTGCAGGTTGCCGTCGTCGTCGGCGGCGGCAACATGTTCCGCGGAGCCGCCCTGTCGCAGGGGGGCATGGACCGCGCCCGTGCCGACTACATGGGCATGCTCGGGACCGTCATCAACTGTCTCGCCCTGCAGGACTTCCTGGAGAAGCGCGGCATCGACACCCGTGTGCAGACCGCGATCACGATGCAGCAGGTGGCCGAGCCCTTCCTGCCGCGCCGCGCGATCCGCCACCTGGAGAAGGGCCGCGTGGTCATCTTCGGCGCGGGGCTCGGCTCGCCGTTCTTCTCGACCGACACCTGTGCCGCGCAGCGCGCACTGGAAATCGGCGCCGAGGCATTGCTCAAGGGCACCCAGGTCGACGGCGTGTACGACTCGGACCCGCGCAAGAACCCCGATGCGGTCCGATTCGACCAGCTTGATTACGGTGAGGTGCTGACGCGGGGCCTCGGGGTCATGGACGCCACCGCGATCAGCCTGTGCATGGACAACGGCCTGCCCATCGTGGTCTTCGATCTCATGGGCGAGGGCAACATCCTCCGGGCGGTCCGTGGTGAGAAGATCGGCACGCTGGTGAGTCCGGCAGGGAAGTAGGGAGCCGCAGTGATCGACGAAACCCTCCTCGAGGCCGAGGAGAAGATGGACAAGGCGGTGACGGTCGCCAAGGACGACTTCGCGAGCATCCGCACCGGCCGTGTGACGCCCTCGATGTTCAACAAGATCAGCGTTGACTACTACGGATCGCAGACGCCGATCCAGCAGCTCGCGTCGTTCCACGTCCCCGAGGCGCGCATGGTGCTCGTGCAGCCGTACGACAAGGGCTCGCTGAGCGCGGTCGAGAGGGCCATCCGCGACAGCGACCTTGGCGTCAACCCGAGCAACGACGGCATCGTGATCCGCGTGGTGTTCCCCGAGCTGTCGGAGGAGCGCCGCAAGGAGTACATCAAGGTCGCCCGCAACAAGGCGGAGCACGGCCGTGTGTCCGTGCGGAACATCCGCCGGCACGCCAAGGAGATCCTCGACAAGCTCGTCAAGGACGGCGAGGCCGGCGAGGACGAGGTCCATCGTGCGGTCAAGGAGCTCGACGACCTCACCCAGAAGCACGTCGCGAAGATCGACGAGCTGCTGAAGCACAAGGAAGCCGAGCTGCTCGAGGTCTGACGTCGCGGCCCGGAAAGCGGGCCGTACGGCACGACCGTGATCCTTGCGCCGCACCCGCGAGAGCGGGACGGCGCAAGGATCACACGCATATAGAGAGTGGGACGCTGTGGACGGAACTGCTGCCGCCGGCGACCGGAACCCGGCGGGCACCGGCGCCCCTGGCGGCGCGTCCGGCGATGCCGTCAAGAAGCCCTCGGGCCGCACGGGCCGCAACCTCCCCGCCGCGGTGGGGGTCGGCGTCGCGCTCGGCGCGGTGGTCATCGGCTCGCTCTACTTTGTCAAGGTCGCGTTCCTCGTCGTGGTCCTGGTGGCCGTCGGCGTCGGCATCCACGAGATCGTCAAGGCGTTCGACGGGTTCGGCATCCGGGTGCCCCTGCCGCCTCTGCTGGCCGGAATGGCGGCCATGGTGCTCGGGCCGTTCTGGGGCGGCACGACGTTCCTGGTCGGCGCGTTCGGCGTGACCGTGATGGTGCTGCTGGCCTGGCGCATGTTCCAGGGCGCGGAAGGCTTCGTCAGGGACGCGACCGCCGCGGTGTTCGTCGCGGTCTACCCGGCGCTGCTGGCGGGGTTCGTGCCGTTGCTGCTGGCCCCCGAGGACGGGCCGGATCGTGTGATCGTCTTCGTCGCGGTCACCGTCTGCAGCGACATCGGCGGGTACTTCGCCGGGATCTTCTTCGGCAAGCACCGGATGTCGCCGCTCATCAGCCCGAAGAAGACCTGGGAGGGTTTCGCCGGGTCCACCCTCGCCTGCGTCGTGGGCGGCGCGTTACTGGTCCACTTCCTGCTGAAGGGCGAGTACTGGGAGGGCGCCGTCGTCGGCCTGGCCGGAGTCGTGTGCGCGACGCTCGGCGACCTGGTCGAGTCGGTGATCAAACGCGACAT
Source organism: Microbispora rosea (assembly GCF_900156315.1). GTDB lineage: Bacteria > Actinomycetota > Actinomycetes > Streptosporangiales > Streptosporangiaceae > Microbispora > Microbispora rosea. The sequence goes on from NZ_FTNI01000008.1 coordinate 232,537, forward strand.
CGGCGTCAAGGACATGGGCACGCTGCTGCCAGGGCACGGCGGGGCCATGGACCGCCTCGACTCGCTGCTGTTCACGCTCGTCCCCGTGTGGCTGCTGCTCACGCTGCTGGTCCCGGTCGCCTGACCGCCGCCCGGCCCGCGTTCCCGGCCCAGCGCGCGGAACGCGTCAGATCCGGCTGGTCATCGCCAACCGCTCGCTGATCGCCCGATGGCCGTGATCGGCCACGAGCCGGAGTTCCGACTCGGTGAGCGGAAGCAGCCACAGCCACCGTACGGCGTCGCCGCCGAAGGTGAATCCCGACATGTCCGGTAGCCCGGGCGGGTCCATCAGCATGAGCACGCCCTGGTGCCCGCCGTCCAGGGGAAACGTGACCGGGTTCTGGAACCAGCGGGCCGTGTGCCCGTGCCCCAGCCAGGTGACCGACCGCCACGGATACTGCCCCAGCCAGGCGAACAGCCGTGCGGCGGTCCTCGGATCCTGCCTGGTCGCCAGCGCGAGTTCCACCCGGCACGCCGTGTCGTACATCTCCGCGGCGGGCATCCGCTGGCAGCTCATGCCGACCGTGGACAGCACGGTGTAGTCCCGGGTGAACGTGGGCGGGCGCTCGCTGACGCCCACCAGCGGGAACCGGTCGCCGGAGACGTCCCAGTAACGGCCGGGCGGCCCGAGCCTGCTGTCCAGATGCCCGAGCACGAACTGCTGGTAGGTGGCCCAGCTGCCGTCCGCCTGCCGCCACTGCCAGTACGCACGGGCCTTGGCAACCCGGGGGGACAGGCCCTCCAGCGCCTCGCCGAGCGGCCAGGCATAGGGCGACTCCCCGACGGCGTCCCGCGCGTATCCGGGCATGCCCCGCTCCAGGTCGGCCCACGCCGGAATGACCGCCAGAAGCGCGTCGTTCTCGTACAGGGCGACGCCGTCGCCCTCCTCGAACCACAGCACCGACAGCGACTCCGCGTGCAGGGGCGGCCGGCCGGAGGGGTGCGCGGTGTGCGCCTCGGGCATCACCGGCGGCAGCCCGGCGGCCGCCCGGCCCGCATCGGCCTCGGCGGGTGCGGGGACGTGGTTGGCCAGCCAGACCGCTCCGTGGACGATCCCCTTCGCGTCACGAAGGTAAGCTACGGAGGAGGTCCGGTCGGCTTCGATCGTCAGTGTGCGGCTCCCGTAGGGGTTGGTGCTGGTGAGCACGACAGTGGTGTCCACACCTCACCTCTCGTACGCCTCCGGGATTCGACCGCCAGACAGAATGTAAAGCCGCGCGCGCCGGTCGTTAAGACCACTGCCGCGGATGATGGAAAGGGTTTTGCGTGAGCGAGCAGCCGAAGACCGGGCAGCTGACCTTCGTGGCGCCCCGCAGGGCCAAGCCGCAGCGCCACCTCGCCGACCTGACCATGGCCGAACGCAGGGCGGCGGTGGCGGAGCTGGGGGAGAAGCCGTTCCGCGCCGACCAGCTCTCCCGCCACTACTTCACCCGGCTGACCGGCTCTCCCGAGCAGATGACCGACCTGCCGGGCGCGCTGCGCGAGCGGCTGGTCGAGCAGCTCATGCCTCCGCTGCTGACCTCCGTACGCGAGATCACCTGTGACGGCGGCACGACGCGCAAGACGCTGTGGAAGCTGTTCGACGGCTCGCTGGTCGAGTCGGTCCTGATGCGTTACCCCGACCGCGTCACCATGTGCGTCTCCTCCCAGGCCGGATGTGGCATGAACTGCCCGTTCTGTGCGACGGGCCAGGCCGGGCTCACCCGCAACATGTCCACCGCCGAGATCGTCGAGCAGGTCGTCGCGGGCGCGCGGGCGCTGGCGCGCGGCGAGGTCCCCGGCGGGCCCGGGCGGGTGACCAACGTGGTCTTCATGGGCATGGGCGAGCCGATGGCCAACTACAAGGCCGTCATCGGCGCCGTCCGCCGCCTGGTCGACCCCGCGCCGGAGGGTCTGGGGATCTCGGCGCGTGGGATCACGGTCTCGACGGTCGGCCTGGTGCCGGCGATCGGCAAGCTCGCCGACGAGGGCCTGCCGGTGACGCTCGCGGTCTCCCTGCACGCCCCGGACGACGAGCTCAGGGACACGCTCGTGCCGATCAACACCCGGTGGAAGGTCTCCGAGGTGCTCGACGCGGCCTGGAGCTACGCGGCCAAGACCAAGCGCCGCGTGTCCATCGAGTACGCCCTGATCAAGGACATCAACGACCAGGAGTGGCGGGCCGACCTGCTCGGGCGCCTGCTCAAGAACAAGCTCGTGCACGTGAACCTGATCCCGCTCAACCCCACGCCCGGCTCGAAGTGGACCGCTTCGCGTCCCGAGGACGAGCGGGCGTTCGTACGCCGCCTGGAGTCGCACGGCGTCGCCGTCACCGTGCGGGACACCCGGGGGCGGGAGATCGACGGGGCGTGCGGGCAGCTCGCCGCGGCGCCCCAATAACCGGCCTTCCAACAGCCGGCCTTCCGATGACCGGCGCGCCGACGATCGGCGCGTCGCCGACCGGTGCAGTGGTGCACTAGGGCCGCGTGCGGCGCAGCCACGTGTAGGCCGCCAGGCCGATCGCGGGCCACAGCAGCGACTGCACGGTGATCAGGGGCAGCCCGGACAGCAGCACCCCGTGATGCGCGTCCCGCATCCAGCCCATCACCGGCACGGTGAGCCAGTGGGCGCCGGCCATGCTGAGCACCAGCATCGACAGGTAGCCGAGGATCAGGGCGATCGTGGACACCGCCGGGGAGGGCAGGATGGGACGGCTCGTCAGCGCCCCGAGCGCGAGGCCCGCCGTCGCGGACAGCAGGTGCAGCCACACGCCGACCAGCAGCACGGTGAGGGTGGGGGAGGCGGCGAGGCGGAGGAGCAGCGCGGCCTCGGCGATCGCGGCCAGGACGAGCAGCGACGCGAACGCCGCCAGGAGGCCGCTCAGCAGCTCCTTCGCCCCCAGCGCGGACAGGGCGACGCTGCGCTGCTCGTCGGGTTCGGTGTCGAGCAGGCCGCGCGCGGCCCAGGCGAGCACCGGCACGAGCATGGCCGCCGAGTCCGCGGTGGCCCCGATCTCCTGACCGGCGGGAATGGCACCGGCGTAGAGGACCGCCAGCAGCGCCAGCAACGCGATCAGCGGTTGCAGCGCCCGGTGTGAGGCGACGTACCCGGCCAGGCGGAACCTCGCCAGCGCGATCACTGGTGTCATTCGGCGGCCTCCCCGGCGAAGCGGGCCGTGGTGCGCCCCGTGATATTCACCGTGCAGCCCTCGGCGCGCAGGCGGTCGGCCAGGTCCGAGGGCCCTCGACGCGGCCACCGTCACCTCCAGCACGGTCAGGGCCGCCTCGCCGGTCTCCTCGACCGGGTCGACTTCCCGCAGGGCCCGATCGCGGACCTCGCAGCGGCGCAGGCCCGGGAAGGAACGCAGATCACCCTGGTGGTCGCTCACCACGACGATGCCGCCGCGCGCGCTGATCTCCCCGATGATCCTGGGGAGTTCGGCCCGGGTGGCGGTGTCGAGACCGGCGAAGGGCTCGTCGAGCACGAGCAGCCCCGGCTCGGCGAGCAGCGCCTGCGCGAGACCCACCTTGTGGGCGCTGCCCTTGGACAGGTCGGGCAGACGCTGCCCGAGCAGGTGGTCCATGCCGAGCCGCTCGCTCCATCGGCCGATCGACTCCGTGCCCACCCTCCGGACCGCCGCCATGTGCCGCAGGTAGGAGGCCACGGTGAACGGCTGGTCGGCGGGGAACCGCTCGGGGGCGTAGCCGACGACCCGGGGGCGGTCCTCGACGCTTCCGCGTACGGGCCGGAGCAGTCCGGCGACCAGTCGCAGGAGGGTCGACTTGCCGGTGCCGTTGGGCCCGGTGACCTCGATCACGTCTCCGGCGTTCAGGACCAGGCCGGCGTCGGACAGGATCCAGGGGTCGCGCCGTCCATATCGGAAGGAGAGGCTGGCGATCCGCATAGTTTTCTGAGCCTATCGGGATGTTCCTCCCTGCGTACGAGCATCGGGCGATCTTTGGGTCTCGCCTTTCTGTTGGGACTCCCGTCAAAATGGACGGGCGTCGGCAACGGGCAGGGAGGTGTGGTGTGAACCGCTTTCCCCACGTCATGGCCGTGCGCCTGGGCTATGACCCCGGCCAGGTCGACGCCTTCGTGCGCAGGATCGAGCGGACGCTCGGGCTCGGCCCGCTCGACGGGCCGCCGGTGACCGCCGACGAGATCAGGAACGCCAGGTTCGCCGTCAAGCTCGGGGGTTACAACGAGACGGCGGTGGACTTCGCGCTCGACGCGTTCATCGTGGCGGTCGAGGCCAGGGGAGGCCAGGCCGCCGCGACGCCGGCGTCCGGCGCGGGGGAGGTCGCGAAACGGCCCGGGGCGAGTGGTTCCGGGTCCGCGGCGGATGCCGCGGGAGCGTCGGACGGTCTCGTGGCCACGAAGGACCCGGCGGGAGTGCCCGAGGCGAAGCGCTTCGATGACCGTGCGCCGGGCACGGGCCGGCCGGGGTCCGGCGGCGCCGCCGGCACGATCGCCCCGTCCGCACCTGCCCGTGCCACCTCCGCCCATGTCACCGCCGCCCGGGCCGCGCCGCCGCCGGGGTCCCCGAGCTGGCGGGAGGCACAGGCGGCGCGGGTGGAGCGGGTGGCCTTCCGCCCCGGGCGGCTCGGGATGGGCTACCGCGAGGAGGAGGTCGACGCGTTCCTCGACCGGATGGTGGCGACGCTGCGCGGGACGGCGGCCGAGCCGCTCACGGCGGAGCAGGTCAGGAGGGCGACGTTCGCGACCGTCGTGTTCCGGCCCGGCTACGCGATCGGCGAGGTGGACGGCTTCCTGGCCGAGATGGCGGGCGTGCTGGAGCGGTGTCCCTGACCCACGCGCTCGCCCGGGAGGTCAAAGGCCGCCGAGCTGGGACGCCGCGCGGATGGCCAGCCACACCTCGGCGAAGTCGCCTGTCGCCGACAGGTCACGCCCGGTGAGCGCCCCGAAGCGGCGCAGCCGGTACGCCAGCGTGTTGGGGTGCACGTGCAGGGCCCGCGCGGCGTCGTCGACGCGGCGGTCCCGCTCCATCCAGGTCCGCACCGACGTGACCAGTTCGGATCCGTGCTCGGCGTCGTACCGCAGGACGTCGCCGAGCACGTGCTCGACGAGGGCGGCCAGCACGCCCACGTCGCCGGGTAGCCACCGGCCGGTGGTGTCCGCGCCGTAGGCGACCAGCGGCCGGCCCGACTCGGCGGCGCGGGAGGCCGCCCACAGCGCCTCGCGCTGGGCGACGCGCAGCGACGACCCGGGTGCGAGAGCGCGGCTGACGCCGGCCGCGATCCCCGGCACCGCCTCCAGTTCCGCCGTGCCGGCGTCCGCCGCCGTCAGCACGTACAGGTCCCGATGGCGACGGAGCATGAGGTGCGGATGCTCGCCGAGGGCCCGTACGACGGCGTCGTCGGCGGCGTCGCGCACCACGAGCAGCACGACGTCACGGTCGGCTGCGAGGCCAGCCAGGGCGAGCCTGCGCCGCGCGGTCTCCGGGTCGAGCACGTCCTGCAGCAGCTCGGCCAGCGTCTCCGCGCCCTGCCGCCGCAGCGTCTCGCGTTCGCTGCGCACCATGGCCACCCGCAGGGCGGCGACGGTCGCGATGTGCTGGACGACGGCGAGCCCGGCGGGCCTGGCACCCTCCCGCTCGAAGGCGACCAGGAACCCGGCAGGGCCGCCGGGCGCGGGGACCGGGAGCGCGAATCCGCCGGGGATCGTCGGCGGGGCGTCCATCGAGGCGGGCAGGCGTACGCCCGGCGGGGGCGCCGCCACGCCGGGCAGCAGCGGGCGGCCCTGCGGCGTGGTCAGGTAGATCTCGTAGCCCGACAGCCGTTCGAGCCGCCGGAACAGTCCGGCCGTGTCCAGGCCCTCCGAGGCGAGCCAGCGCAGCGCGCCGAACACCTGCAGTTGTGCCCCGAGCCGCTGCCGGGCGTCCGCCTGGACCGCGGCCGCGACCTCCTGCGCGATCGCGATGAACGGCACGGCCAGCGGCACCTCCAGCACGGGGAATCCGCGGTCTTCGGCGGCGTCGAGGAAGGCCCGGCGCAGCGGGGGGACGTGCAGGCCCGCGCTGAGCGCGAGCGCGGCCACCCCGGCGTCGTCGAGCCGCTCCAGGTACGCGCGCTGGGCGGCGGCGGCGCGCGGGACCCCGATGCCGGTCGTCATGATGACCTCGGCCCCGAGCAGCCAGGGCGTGGGGTCCTCCAGCTCGCTGACGTGGGCCCAGGACACCGACCTGCCGAGCCCGCGTTCGCCCGCCAGCACTTGCAACTGCAGCGCGGGGGAGCGCAGCAGGTCCTCGACCGTGTTGTGGCCGTCCACAACGCCTAGCCTATTTCCGGTGATTGACCCAATTGTTCTGATTTGGAGCCGTTAGGCACACTCAAGCCGTCTCCCCCTTGACCTGGAGGAATGTATGACGACGGCTGCCCCCTCCGCCTCGACCGGCGCCATCGAGGTCCGCTCGATCGACTACGTCCCCGAGAGCGAGCGGCACGGCAAGGTCTGGCACCAGGGCCCGTTCTGGTTCTGCGGCAACTTCCAGCCGTACACCGTCGCGATCGGTTTCATCGGCCCGGCGATGGGGCTGTCGCTCGGCTGGACCTCGCTGGCGAGCGCGCTCGGCATTCTGTTCGGCACCTTCTTCATGGCCTTCCACGCCTCGCAGGGCCCGTGGCTCGGGCTGCCCCAGATGGTGCAGTCGCGGGCCCAGCTCGGGTATCGCGGCGTCATCGTGGCGCTCGGCGGCACGCTCTTCACGTACGTCGGCTTCAACGTCATCGACACGGTCATCATCGACAACGGCCTGAACGCGGTGTTCGGCTGGGGCAAGCCGGTGATCGGGCTCGTCATCACCGTGGTGGCCGCGGTGCTGGCCATCTACGGCTACGACTGGCTCCACCGGGCGTTCCAGGTGCTGTTCTGGATCTCGCTGCCGCTGTGGCTCGTGCTGACCGCCGCCATCCTGTTCGGGGGCGCGGGCGGGCAGGCGGCCCCCGCCTCCGGCGGATTCACCTGGGTCGCCTTCATGGTCCAGTTCGCGGTCGCCGCCTCGTACAACATCACGTACGCGCCGTACGTCTCGGACTACTCGCGCTACCTGCCCCGGCGCACCAAGACCTCGCACATCGTGTGGTCGGTCTTCTGCGGCGCCTCGGCCGCGCCGCTGTGGCTGATCCCGATCGGTGCGTGGATGGCCACCCGGCTCGGCGTCACGGACACGCTCGTCGGCATCCACGACGCGGGTGAGAACGTGTTGACCGGCCTCGGCAGCGTGCTCACCGTCGTGTCCGTGCTCGTGCTGGTCGCGACCATGGGCCTCAACGCCTACAGCGGCATGCTGACCGTCGTCACCGCCGTCGACACCCTGCGGCCGGTGCGGCCGACCCGCTCGATCAGGATCGTCACCGTCCTCGTGCTGGCCGTGGTGTGGGCACTCGTGGGGATGCTGCTCATCGGCGACTTCTCCACCGCCTTCACCAACGTGCAGCTGATCATGCTGTACGTGCTCGTGCCGTGGACGGCCGTCAACCTGGTCGACTACTTCTTCGTACGGCGTGGCCACTACGCCATCACGCACCTGTTCCGCAAGGACGGCATCTACGGCATGTGGGCGTGGCGCGGGCTGGTCTCGTACCTGCTGGGCCTGGCCGCGATGGTCCCCTTCGTGGTGCTCAGCTTCTTCACCGGCCCGGTGGCCGAGGCCATGGGCGGCGTCGACGTCGCGTTCGCCGTCGGGCTGATCGTGGGAGGCGGCGTCTACCTGCTGCTGTGCCGCACGCTCGACGTCTCGTCCGAGGAGGACGTCGTGGTAGCCAGTGAGCGTGAGCTCGTCGCGTCCTGAGTGCCGCCGGATGTCGTCTGAGGAAGGAACCACATGACCGTCACCAACGCCGCCGTCCTCGTGCCGGGGCAGGGACTGCGAACCCGGGCGCTGCGTCTGGCCGGCCCCCGGGACGACCAGGTCCTCGTCCGCATCGAGGCGAGCGGTGTCTGCCACTCCGACCTGCACGTCCTCGACGGGGACTGGCCGGTCGAGGAGCCGATCGTCCTGGGACACGAGGGCGCGGGCGTGGTCGAGGCCGTCGGCCCTGCCGTGCGCGACGTCAAGCCCGGCGACCACGTCGTGCTGTCGTGGTTCGCGCCGTGCCGCCGCTGCGAGGCGTGCGCCGCCGGCCGCGCCTGGCTGTGCTCGAACACCAAGGCCGTGTCCAACACGCTGCCGGACGGCTCGACCCCGCTGTCCGACGAGGACGGCACGCCCGTGCTGCCCTTCCTCGGGCTCGGCACGTTCTCCGAGTACGCCGTGGTGCCAGAGACCGCAGCGATCGTCGTTCCGGACGAGGTGCCGTTTCCGGTGGGGGCGCTGATCGGGTGCGCGGTGACGACCGGGGTCGGGGCCGCCGTGCGCACGGCGGGGGTGCGGCCGGGGGAGTCGGCCGTCGTCATCGGATGCGGCGGCGTCGGGCAGGCGGTCGTGCTCGGCCTCGGTCTGGCCGGCGCCCAGCCGGTCGTCGCGGTTGACCTGTCGGGCCGGCGGCTCGACCTGGCCGCGGAACTCGGCGCCACGCACACCCTGCGCGGCGACGACCCGGCGCTGGCGGAGACGGTGCTGGAGATCACCGGCGGGGCGCATCACGCGTTCGAGGCCATCGGCCGGGCCGCCACGATCGAGGCGCTGCCCGGGCTGCTGCGCGCGGGCGGCAACGCGGTCCTCGTCGGCATGACCGCACTGGGCACGCGGGTCTCCTTCGACCCGTTCGACCTCGCCGACCAGGGCAAGAACATCCTCGGCTGCAACTACGGCTCCAGCGTGCCCGCGGTCGACTTCCCCCGGCTGGCCCGCCTCTACCTGTCCGGGCGCCTGCCGCTCGACCGGCTGGTCGGCGCCGAGGCCGGACTCGCCGATCTGCCCGCGGCCTTCGCCGACCTGCGGGCCGGCACCGGCCTGCGCACGGTGGTGCGGCCGGGGGCGCACGTGGGGGCGAACCCGGGAACGAACGCGGGGGCGAACGCGGGGGTGCGGCCGTGACGCGGGTCGCCGTGGCGCAGCTCCCGCTGCGGGTGGGCGAGCCGGAGGCGAACCGCGCCGCCGCCGAGGCGGCGATCAGGGAAGCGGCCGAGGCCGGGGCCCGGCTGGTGGTGCTGCCCGAGCTGGTCAACAGCGGCTACGTCTTCACCGGCGCCGAGGAGGCCAGGAGCCTCGCCGAGCCTGCCGACGGCCCGACCGTGACCGCATGGCGGCGGTTGGCCCGCGACCGCGACCTCGTGATCGTCGGCGGGTTCTGCGAGGTGGCCGGCGGGGCCGTACGCAACAGCCAGGTCATGGTCGACGCCACCGGCACCAGGGCCGTCTACCGCAAGGCCCACCTGTGGCACGACGAGCAGGACGTGTTCACCCCCGGCGACGGGCCGGCCCCGGTCGTCGGGACCGCGCTCGGCCGCATCGGCATGATGGTCTGCTACGACCTGGAGTTTCCCGAGTGGGTGCGGTCCGTGGGCCTCGCCGGGGCCGACCTGCTCGCCGTCTCCACCAACTGGCCCGCCTCTCCTGTCCCGGAGGGGGAGCGCCCGGTGCTGGTCGCCTACGCCCAGATCGCCGCTGCGGCCAACCACATGTTCGTCGCCGTCGCCGACAGGTGCGGAGCGGAGCGCGGCGTCGACTGGGTCTGCGGCACCTCCCTGATCGGCCCCGACGGATACCCTCTGGCGGGTCCCGTGCTGCGGGACGGGCCCGCCGTGCTGGTCGCCGACTGCGACCTCACGCACGCGCGGAACAAGGCCAGCGGCCCCCGCAACGACGTCCATCGTGACCGGCGGACCGACCTCTACTGGAAGGAAGAGCGCACGTCATGACAGAGCCCCGGGGACCCGTCGACTCCTCCCGGATCCCGCGATTCGCCGGACCGGCAACCTTCGCGCGGCTGCCGCGGCTGGACGAGGTCGGGCACGCCGACGTCGCGGTGGTGGGGGTGCCGTTCGACAGCGGGGTCTCCTACCGTCCCGGCGCCCGGTTCGGCCCCGCGGCCGTCCGGGAGGCCAGCCGTCTGCTCCGGCCGTACCACCCGGGCCTGGACGTCTCGCCGTTCGCGCAGATGCAGGTGGCGGACGCCGGGGACATCGCGTGCAACCCGTTCGACATCCGCGACGCCGTCGAGACCGTGGATGAGGCCGCCTCCGGCCTCATGGAGGACGGCACGAAGCTCGTCACCGTCGGCGGCGACCACACGATCGCGCTGCCGCTGCTGCGTGCCGCCGCACGGCGGCACGGCCCGGTCGCGCTGCTGCACTTCGACGCGCACCTCGACACCTGGGACACCTACTTCGGGGCCGAATACACGCACGGCACGCCGTTCCGCCGAGCAGTCGAGGAGGGCATCCTCGACACCGAGGCGGTCTGCCACGTCGGCACCCGCGGCCCGCTGTACGGCAAGAGGGACCTGGAGGACGATCGCCGGCTGGGTTTCGGCATCGTGACCAGCGCGGATGTGATGCGCCGGGGCGTGGACGAGGTCGCCGACGCGCTGCGGCAGCGCATCGGCGGCCGGCCGCTCTACCTGTCGATCGACATCGACGTGCTCGACCCGGCGCACGCGCCCGGCACCGGCACCCCCGAGGCAGGCGGCCTGACCAGCCGGGAACTGCTGGAGATCCTGCGCGGCCTGGCCGGGTGCGACATCGTCGGCGCGGACGTGGTCGAGGTCGCCCCGGCGTACGACCACGCGGAGATCACTTCGGTCGCGGCCTCCCACGTGGCCTACGATCTGATCGGCCTGCTCGCGCTGGGGAAGGCCTGACGCCCGAGGGAGAAGCCGTGATCGTCGACCTGTCGGTGCCGGTCGTGAGCGGCATGCCCGTCTACCCAGGCGACCCGGAGGTGGAGATCGCGCCCGCCCTCACGGTGGCGGTCGAGGGCGTCAACGTCCTCGGCCTGCACCTCGGGTCGCAGTCCGGCACCCACGTGGACGCGCCGTTCCACATCGACGACACGCTGCCCACGCTCGACGACCTGCCGCTGGAACGCTTCCTCGGTCCGGCGGCGGTCCTCGACGCCCGGGGCCTGCCGCCGCGCTCGCCGGTCAGCCCCTCCATGCTGGAGCCGGTGGCCGCACTGCTGCGGCCGGGGACCGTCCTGCTGGTTGCGACCGGCTGGGACGAGCACTGGGGAACTCCGGAATACCTGGCCCACCCTTACCTGGACGCCGAGGCCGCCCGCCTGATCGTCGCCGCGGGCGTGCGCACCGTCGGCGTCGACGCACTCAGCGTCGACCCCACCCCGGCTCCCGCCGATCTGCTGGCGCACCGCGTGTTGTGCGGCGCGCACGCCGTGATCGCGGAGAACCTGCGCAACCTCGGCCCGCTGCTGGAGGTCCAGGCCGCCGGCCGCCCGATCGAGGCCTCCCTGCTGCCGCTGCGCCTTCACGCCGCCGACGGGTCTCCCGTGCGTGCCGTCGCCCGGATCGGCTGACCCCGGCCAACGCCTCGGATTGACAGGCGGCGGCGTCGAACTGCTATGGTGTCGGCCGCTCGTGATTCCAGGCTAGGAGACCAGACGTGGCAGGTGAGGACGACATCTCCGGGTGATACCGGAGGTTGACCGGCCCCGGCAGGCGCGTATGACCGCCGCCGATGTGGCCCTCTCGGTCGTCCCCTGATCCCTGTCCCCTTGCCGGGCCGCTCCGCTGCGCCCGGATCACGTACGAGGTCTCTCGCATGTCCGATGCGTTCATCATCTGTTCCAGCCTGTCCTTCTCCTGGCCTGACGACACGCCCGTCTTCAGCGACCTGTCCTTCACGGTAGGCGGTGGCCGTACGGGCCTTGTCGCTCCGAACGGTGCGGGCAAGAGCACGCTGCTCAAGCTGATCGCCGGCGAGTACCGGCCCCGCGGCGGGAGCGTGTCCGTCGGCGGCGTGCTCGGTTATCTGCCGCAGAGCCTGCCCCTCACCGGCGACCTGACCGTGGCCGAGGTTCTCGGGATCGCCCCGGTGATCGCCGCGCTCGACGCCATCGAGTCGGGCGACGCCGCCGAGGAGCACTTCGCCACGATCGGCAACGACTGGGACATCGAGGAACGCACCCGTGCCCAGCTCGATCGGCTCGGGCTCGGCGACCTCGCGTTCGGCCGCACACTGGGCACGCTGAGCGGCGGGCAGGTCGTCTCGCTCGGTCTGGCCGCCCAGCTCCTCAAACGGCCGGACGTCCTGCTGCTGGACGAGCCGACGAACAATCTCGACCTCGGCGCGCGCCGCAGGCTCTACGACGTGCTCGGGGACTGGAACGGCTGCCTGCTGGTGGTCAGCCACGACCGGGCCCTGCTCGACCGCATGGACCGCATCGCCGAGCTCGACCGGGGGGAGGTCCGCTTCTACGGCGGCGGCTTCACCGCCTACGAGGCGGCCGTACGCGCGGAGCAGGAGGCCGCGGAACGGAGCGTGCGCAGCGCCGAGCAGGAGCTCAAGCGCGAGAAGCGGGAGATGCAGCAGGCGCGCGAGCGGGCCGAGCGCCGCGCGGGCAACGCCGCACGCAATCTCAAGAACGCCGGGCTGGCGCGGATCTTCGCCGGGAACATGAAGCGGGGCGCCCAGGAGTCGGCCGGTCGGGCGGGCCAGATGCACGCCGCCCGCGTCAGCGACGCCAAGGCCAGGCTCGACGAGGCCGGCCGGGCGCTACGCGACGACCAGAAGATCACGCTGGAGCTGCCGGGGACGAACGTGCCCGCCGGGCGGACGGTCTTCCTCGGCGAGGGCCTGCGGGCCCGTGGCCTGTTCGCCGAGCCGGGCATCGACCTGGCGATCCGCGGCCCCGAGCGCATCGCGCTGACCGGCCCCAACGGCGCGGGCAAGTCCACCCTGCTGCGTCTGATCGGCGGAGAACTCGAGCCGGACGCCGGCACGACCAGGCGGGCCGACGGCAGGGTCGCCTACCTGTCGCAGCGGCTCGACCTGCTGGACGTGGATCGCACGGTGGCGGAGAACCTGGCGGCGTTCGCCCCCGGCATGCAGGAGGCGGAGCGGATGAACCTGCTCGCCCGCTTCCTGTTCCGCGGCGCGCGTGCGCACCTGCCGGTGGGCGTGCTGTCGGGCGGCGAACGGCTGCGCGCCACGCTGGCCTGTGTGCTGTGCGCCGAACCGGCGCCCCAGCTCCTGCTGCTCGACGAGCCGACCAACAACCTCGACCTGGTCAGCGTGGGGCAGTTGGAGAGCGCGCTCGCCGCGTACGAGGGGGCGTTCGTGGTGGTCAGCCACGACGAGCGTTTCCTGACGGAGGTCGGGGTCGACCGGTGGCTGGAGCTGTCCGGGGGCCGTCTGCTGGAGGGCTGAGGGCGTCGGCCCCGGAAGTCCGGGGCCGGTGGCCGTCGTCAGTGGGTGCCCCAGGAGTAGGTCTGCTTGTGCAGCTTGAGATAGACGAACGTCTCGGTCGCACGCACGCTGGAGATCGCCCGGATCTTGCCCAGGATCTCCAGCAGGTGGGTGTCGCCCTCGCAGACCACCTCGACCATGATGTCGACCGAGCCGGCCGTGAGCACCACGTAGTCGATCTCGGGGATCTGCGACAGTTCGTCGGCGACCTGCTCCAGGTCGCCTTCGCACTTGATGCCGATCATGGCCTGGCGGGGGAAGCCCAGGGTGAGCGGGTCGGTGACGGCGACGATCTGCATGACGCCGAGGTCGAGCAGGCGCTGCACGCGCTGGCGTACGGCGGCCTCCGACAGCCCCACCGCCTTGCCGATGGCGGCGTACGGCTTTCGCCCGTCCATCTGAAGCTGCTCGATGATCTGCTTGGAGATCTCGTCGAGCACCACCGGCCCACCCTTCGCGGCAGCCGCGCGAGCCTTAGGCGGAGTCGTCATCCTCGGGGGGTGTCCTCTCTTGGCGGGCTTCGATCGCCGTAGCGACCTGGTGTTACAGCATCGTTTTTGACATGTTGCGATCGTGGTCTGACATGGTGTCAGCTCCATCGCTTGCGTCAAGCGATTTCGTAGCAATTTGGTATCTTAGCGACGAAATCCCTTGTCGTAGGCTCCTTCCTCTGTCAGAGTCGCGACAACTCAGCCACCACCAGGAGGTCAACGGTGACCACCCGTCTCCAGAACTTCGTGAACGGGAAGTTCGTCGACGCCGCGAGCGGCCGTTTCTCCGATGTCGTAGACCCTACGACGGGCGAGGTCTACGCCCAGGCGCCGGTGTCGGGCCAGGAGGACGTCGACGCCGCGTACGCCGCCGCGACGGCCGCCTTCGAGACGTGGGGACAGACGACGCCGGGTGAGCGCGCCGCGCTGCTGCTGAAGGTCGCCGACGCGATCGAGGCCCGCGCGGACGAGATCAACGAGGCCGAGTGCCGCAACACCGGCAAGCCCCGCGCCCGCATGGCCGAGGACGAGACCCCGGTCGCCGCCGACCACTTCCGGTTCTTCGCCGGTGCGGCCCGCACCCTGGAGGGTCCCACCGCCGGTGAGTTCCTCGCCGACCACACCTCGGTGATCCGGCACGAGCCGATCGGCGTCATCGGTCAGGTCACGCCGTGGAACTACCCGATGATGATGGCGGTGTGGAAGATCGCCCCCGCTCTCGCGGCCGGCAACACGATCGTGCTCAAGCCGTCCGACACCACCCCGGTCTCCACGCTGAAGATGGCCGAGATCCTCGGTGAGGTCCTGCCCGCCGGCGTCTTCAACGTCGTGACCGGCGACCGGGAGACCGGCTCGCTGGTCGTCGGCCACCCGTCGGCGAGCATGGTGGCGATCACCGGTTCGGTGGGCGCGGGCATGGCGGTCGCGAGGACCGCCGCCGACGACGTCAAGCGGGTCCACCTGGAGCTGGGCGGCAAGGCCCCGGTCGTGATCTTCGAGGACGTCAAGGACATCAAGGCCGTCGCCGAGGCCGTCGCCGGTGCGGGCCTCTACAACGCCGGCCAGGACTGCACCGCCGCCTGCCGAGTGCTCGTGCAGGAGAGCATCCACGACGAGTTCGCCGCCGCGCTCGCCGAGGCCGCCGCCGCCACCAAGCTGGGCGGTCTCGACGTGGAGGACGCCTACTTCGGGCCGCTGAACAACGCGAACCAGCTCACCCGGGTCGAGGGCTTCTTCCAGCGGCTGCCCGAGCACGCGAAGGTCCTCACCGGCGGCGCCCGCGTCGGCGACAAGGGCTTCTTCTTCGCCCCGACCGTGGTGGACGGGCTGAAGCAGGACGACGAGATGGTCCAGGACGAGATCTTCGGTCCTGTCATGACCGTTCAGACGTTCACCGACGAGGCCGACGCGCTGGCCAAGGCCAACGGCGTCCGCTACGGCCTGTCCGGCTCGGTGTGGACCTCCGACCACGGCCGCGCGATGCGGATGTCCAAGCGGCTCGACTTCGGCGTCGTCTGGGTCAACACCCACATCCCGTTCGTGTCCGAGATGCCGCACGGCGGCTTCAAGCACTCGGGCTACGGCAAGGACCTGTCCGTCTTCGGCCTGCACGACTACACCCGAGTCAAGCACGTCATGCACTACATCGGCGAATAGGTGCTCCCAGCTCCGGCCGGGTACCTAGCGAAAAAGAGGGATAAGCCTGGAATGACAGAGATCCAGGCGGGCCCGGGGGCAGCCGTCGCGGCTGCCCCCGTATCAGGAGACGTGCCCGCCATCGAACTCGACCACGTGGTCAAGGAGTACGTCTCGCACGGCGAGGTCGTACGGGCGGTCAAGGGCGTGAGCCTCGCCATTGCGGAGGGGGAGTTCTTCTCCCTCCTCGGCCCCTCAGGCTGTGGCAAAACCACCAGCATGCGGATGATCGCCGGGTTCGAGGACCCCACACAGGGGGTCGTCAGGCTCCACGGGGAGGACGTCACGAGCGTCCCGCCGAACAAGCGTGACATCAACATGGTGTTCCAGTCCTACGCGCTGTTCCCGCACATGAACGTCTGGGACAACGTCGCGTTCGGGCTCAAGCGCAAGAAGGTCCCCGACGCGGAGATCAAGCGCCGCGTCGGCGAGATCCTGGAGGTCGTGGACCTGGTCGGCCGCGAGAAGCGCCGGCCGAAGGAGATGTCGGGAGGCCAGCAGCAGCGCGTCGCCCTCGCCCGGGCCCTGGTCAACCGCCCCCGCGCGCTCCTGCTCGACGAGCCGCTCGGCGCGCTCGACCTCAAGCTCCGCCAGGCCATGCAGATCGAGCTCAAGCGCATCCAGCGCGAGGTCGGCATCACGTTCGTCTACGTGACGCACGACCAGAGCGAGGCGCTGACGATGAGCGATCGCATCGCGGTCATGAACGACGGCCTCGTGGAGCAGCTCGCGGAACCGCGCGAGATCTACGAGCGGCCCGCCAGCAAGTTCGTGGCGGGGTTCATCGGCACGTCCAACCTGCTGAGCGGCACCGTCCAGCAGATCACCGGCGACACCGCCGTGCTCGCGCTCGGCGCGAGCGACCGGATCCTCGTCCCCGCCGACGGCGCGCTCGCGGCCGGCGCCTCGGTCGACCTCACGGTCCGGCCCGAGAAGATCAAAATCGCTAAGGACCAGCCGGAAGGCGACCTCAGCGTGGTGCGGGGGACGGTCTCCGAGGTCGTCTACCTCGGCACCTACAACAGCTACGTCGTGAGGCTCGGCGACGGCGCCGAGATCACGGTGTTCGAGCAGAACGCCAACGACAGCACGATCACCGCCGAGCGAGGCGACGCGGTCTGGCTCTCCTGGCAGCCCTGGCACTCCTACGCGCTGCGGTAGATCCCCGCGCCGGCTCCATCCGTCGACATCCCCGCCACGCATCCCCTCGACGCATTCCCGCCACGAATCCCCGAACCCCCTGTACAGCGAACCCGGTACAGCGAACCCGGAGCACGAACTCCTATGAACGACCCATACAGGCAGGACCCCGCCCTCCTCCGCGGCATGACCCAGCGCCGGCTCGGCAGGCGCGACGCCTTCCGGCTCGCGGGCCTGTCGGCCGCCGGGCTCGCTCTGGCGGCCTGCGGCGTGCAGGGCAAGGGCACGGCCAGGCCGTCCTCCTCCGCGCAGGCCCAGTCCGAGGTGGAGAAGTTCTGGTCCGGCAAGACGAAGAACGGCCACGTGGACTTCGCCAACTGGCCGCTCTACATGGACCCCAAGCAGCCCGAGCTCAAGCAGTTCACCCAGCAGACCGGCATCACGGTGAACTACAAAGAGGTCATCCTCGAGATGCCGAGCTGGTTCGCCAAGATCCAGCCGCAGCTCGCCGCCGGGCAGTCGATCGACTACGACCTCATGGTCGTCACCAACGGCCTCCACTTCCAGCGGCTCGTGCAGCTCGGCTACCTGGCGCCGCTCGATCACTCCAAGCTGCCGAACTTCGCGGCCAACGCGGCGCCGGAGTACAAGCAGGAGTCGTTCGACCCCGGCAACGTCTACAGCATCCCGTGGGCCTCCGGCATCACCGGCATCGCGTACAACCCGAAGTACGTCGACACCCCGCCGACCAGCATGGCCGACCTGTGGAACCCCAAGTACAAGGGCAAGGTCGGCATGATGTCCGACTCCCAGGAGATCGCCAACTTCGGCCTGTTCGCGATCGGCGTGGACCCCGACAAGTCCACCGAGGCGGACTGGGAGAAGGCCGCGGCCAAGCTCCAGGAGCAGCGCGACGCCGGCATCGTGCGCAAGTACTACGACCAGGCGTACACCGACCCGCTCGCCAAGGGTGACATCTGGCTCACGATGGCGTGGTCGGGCGACGTCTTCCAGAAGAACGTCTCCGACGGGACGGACCTCAAGTTCGTGGTCCCGCAGGAGGGCGGCACCATCTGGACCGACAACATGACGATCCCGAAGACCGCGACCAACCCGGTCGACGCGATCATGCTGATGGACTTCTTCTACGACGTGAACGTCGCGGCGCACCTCGCGGAGTACATCAACTACGTGACGCCGGTCCCGGCCGCCAAGGACGTCATCGCCGCCGACGCCGCCAAGGCCACGGGCGACGACAAGAAGCTCCTCGAGGAGGTGGCGAGCAGTCCGCTGGTGTTCCCGAGCGAGCAGGACTCCGCCAGGCTCCGCAACTACGTGAACGGCAAGACGCCGGAGGAGCAGAAGAAGTTCGAGTCCATCTTCCAGGCGATCACGACGTCATGAGCAGGCTCAGGGCTGCGCTGACGCCATACCTGCTGCTCTTCCCCGGCACGCTCTGGCTGGCGATCTTCTTCGTCGTCCCGACGGTCGTCATGCTGTCGCTGTCGCTGCAGTCGGGCGATGTCGTCAACGGCTACGCGTTCACCTTCAACTGGCACAGCTACGTCGACGGGATCAGCACCTACCACGACCAGATCGTCAGGTCCCTGGTGTACGGCCTGGTCTCGACGGTGATCCAGATCGTCATCGGGTTCCCCGTGGCGTACTGGATCGCCTTCAAGGGCGGCACCCGCAAGTCGATCTACCTGTTCCTCCTGCTGCTGCCCTTCCTGGTGTCGTTCGTGCTGCGCACCATCTCGTGGCAGTTCTTCCTGTCCGACAACGGCCTGCTGCTCGGGCCGCTGAAGTCGCTGGGCCTGGTGCCGCAGGACTTCCACATCCTCGCCACGAGCGCGGCGGTGATCGGCGGCCTGGCCTACAACTTCCTGCCGTTCATGATCCTGCCGATGTACGTGGCGCTGGAGCGGATCGACCCGCGTGTCCTGGAGGCCGCGCAGGATCTCTACGCCAGCAAGGCGCAGACCTTCCTGCGCGTGGTGCTGCCGCTGTCGCTGCCGGGCGTGTTCGCCGGCGTGCTGATGACGTTCGTCCCGGCCACGTCGGACTACGTCAACGCCTCCGTGCTCGGCGGCACCAGCAACACGATGATCGGCAACGTCATCCAGAACCAGTTCCTGGTCAACCAGGACTATCCGACCGCCTCGGCGCTGTCGTTCACGTTGATGGCCCTGCTGCTCGTGGGCATCTTCGCGTACGCCAAGGCGCTCGGCACCGAGGACGTGCTGGAGGTGGCGGCCCGATGAAGGGTGGCCTGCTGCGAGGCCGCGGCCTGCAGATCTACACCTGGCTGGTGATCGCGTGGCTCGTGCTGCCGATCGCCGTGATGATCCTGTTCGGTTTCAACGACACCCACGGCCGATACAACACGGCCTGGCAGGGCTTCACGTTCAAGTGGTACGGCAAGCTGTTCGAGATCGGCGACCTCACCCAGGCGCTGGTGAACTCGCTGCTCATCGCCGTGCTGACGATGCTGATCGCCGGGGTGCTCGGGTCGCTGATCGGGCTGGCGCTCGGCCGCTACCGCTTCCGCGGCTCCGGGGCGATGAACCTCGTGATGTTCGCGGCGATCTCCTGCGCCGAGATCGTGATGGGCGCGTCGCTGCTGTCGCTTTTCGTCACGCTCGCCGTGCCGCTCGGCTTCTGGACGATCCTGATCTCGCACGTCATGTTCTCGATCTCGTTCGTGGCCGTGACCGTGCGGGCCCGGGTGATGACGCTCGACTCCTCCCTCGAGGAGGCCGCCCGCGACCTCGGTGCGGGACCGTGGACGACGTTCCGGCTGGTCACCCTGCCGATGATCTTCCCGGGCGTGCTGGCCGGCTCGATGCTGGCCTTCGCGCTGTCGATCGACGACTTCGTCATCACCAACTTCAACTCCGGCGGCACCATGACGTTCCCGCTGTGGATCTGGGGCGCCACCCGCGTGGGCCTCCCGCCGCAGGTGAACGTCATGGGGACGCTGATCTTCGCGGCCGGTGTGCTGATCGCCGTGGCCAACGCCCTCCTGGCCCGCCGCCGCGCCAACGCGTGAGGAAGTGAGACCGTGGTTCCGTCGAAGGCGCTCGCCGACGCGGAGCGCAAGCCGTACTGGCTGGATCGGCCGATCGCGCCCGAGCCGCTGCCCCCGCTGACGGGAGACGCCACGGCGGACCTGGCGGTGGTCGGCGGCGGGTTCACCGGCCTGTGGACCGCGCTGATGGCCAAGGAGCGCGACCCCTCGCTCGACGTGGTCCTCCTGGAGGGCCGCGCGGTCGGGTGGGCCGCCTCCGGCCGCAACGGCGGGTTCTGTGCCGCGAGCCTGACCCACGGGCTCGGCAACGGGCAGGACCGCTGGCCGGCGGAGATCGCGACGCTGGAACGGCTCGGCCGGGAGAACCTCGACGAGATCGAGGCGACCCTCGCCCGCCATGGCGTCGACTGCTCCTTCGAACGGACCGGCGAGCTGCGGGTGGCCACCGAGGAGTGGCAGCTCGCCGGGCTGGACGACGAGGTGGGCGGGGCGGCCTCGCTCGGCCTCCGGCTGGAGCGGCTCGACCGCGAGCAGGTGCGGGCCGAGGTGGACTCGCCGACGTACCTCGGCGGCGTGTGGGACCGCGACGGCGTCGCCATGGTCGACCCGGCGCGGCTGGCGTGGGGGCTGCGCGACGTCTGCGTGCGGCTCGGCGTGCGCGTCTTCGAGCACACGCCGGTGCGCTCCCTGCACGACGACGGCGTCGCGCTCGAACTGGAGACGCCGAAGGGGCGGGTCAGGGCCGGGCGGGTGGCGCTCGGCACCGGCGCCTTCCCTCCGCTGCTGCGCCGGCTCAGGCACTTCCTCGTGCCGGTGTACGACTACGCGCTGATGACCGAGCCGGTGCCGGACGCCCTGCTGGCGGAGATCGGCTGGCGGAACCGCCAGGGCATCGGCGACTCGGCCAACCGGTTCCACTACTACCGCCTGACCGACGACAACCGGATCCTGTGGGGCGGCTACGACGCCGTCTATCACAACGGCGGCCTGGTCAGGCAGGAGTACGACCAGCGCGACGCCACATTCGAGAAGCTCGCCACGCACTTCTTCGAGACGTTCCCGCAGCTCCACGGCCTGCGCTTCACGCACAGGTGGGGCGGGGTCATCGACACCTGCAGCCGGTTCAGCGCCTTCTTCGGCACCGCGTACGGCTCACGCCTCGCCTACGCCGCCGGATACACCGGCCTCGGCGTGGGCGCCACCCGCTTCGGGGGCAACGTCATGCTCGACCTGCTGCAGGGCCGGGTGACCGAGCGTACGGACCTGCGCATGGTGCGGCAGAAGCCGGTGCCCTTCCCGCCGGAGCCGGTGCGGTCGGGCGTCATCCAGCTCACCCGCTGGGCCATCGCCCGGGCCGACGAGCACGAGGGCCGCCGCAACGCCTGGCTGCGCACCCTCGACGCCTTCGGCGTCGGCTTCGACTCCTGACGGGGAAGGCCGTCTCGCCGCCCCGGCGGCCGGGTTTCCGTTCACATCAGGTTTGCGGGGCGCTCCGTACGTTTCCCGCATGCGTAGATTCTTGGCGGGAACGACCGTCATCGCCCTGCTCACGGCGGCGTGCGCCGCCGGGCCCGGGCGGCCGGCGCGGACGTCTGGGGCGCCCGCGTGCGACCCCCGGATGGACGCCGCGTTCACGGCCTGGGCCGCCGCCGGGTTCAGCGGGTCGATCGCGATACTCAAAGACGGCGCGTTCGAGTGCCGTGCCGCCTACGGGATGGCCGATGCCGCCGCTCGCCGGCCGAACACGCCCGAAACGGTGTTCAGCATCGGGTCGGTGACCAAGGCGGTCACCGCGGCCGCGATCCTCCGGCTCGCCGACGAGGGGAAACTGTCGCTCGACGACCGGGTGGGGAAGATCCTGCCGCGGCTGCGCGGGCCGGTGGCCGAGGCAAAGGTCAGGCAGCTCCTGCTGCACACCAGCGGGCTCAACGGCACGCACGGAGACGACTACGAACGGCTGTCGCCGGACGAGGCGCTGGCGGCGATCGGCAGGCTGAAGCTCGCCTTCCCGCCGGGGACCGGATACGTCTACTCCAACTCCGGATACACGCTGCTGGCCCTTGTCGTCGAGCACCTGTCGGGCCGGGGTTACCGCGGCTACCTGGGCTCGGCCGTCCTGCGGCTCCCTGGAGGGCGGGTGGCGGGCGGGTTCTGGGACGGGCGTCCGGCCGCGCCCGGCCCGAGAGCGGTCGGATACCTGGACGACGGGAGGCCGGGACACCAGGGCGGCTTCTCCGGGCCGTACTGGGGGCTGGAAGGCAACGGCGGGCTGGCGATGAGCACCCCGGACCTGGCGTCGTGGACGCACGCGCTGTTCACCGGCCAGGTGGTCACGCCCGCGTCGGCCGCGCTCGCCGCCCGCCCGGGGTGGCCGCTCGGGGACGGAAGGTCGGAGACGCCCGGCTGGGTCGCCTACGACCCGTCGCTGTACGGCGAGCGGTTCCTGAGCGCCGCCGGCGGCGGCGGGGACGTCGGCCACAACACGGTCGTCGCCTGGGTCCCGGCCCAGCGGCGCGCCGTCGCCGTCGCGTCGAACACAGCGTCGAACACAGCGTCGAACACAGCGGGGATCACGGCCGAGGCGCTGCTGAAGGCGGTCGGGCCGGCGCTGCTGGCCGGCCGTCCGCTGCCCAGACCTCCGGCCGCCGCCCGCGGTGGCGACCTCGGCGCTATCGTCGGGACATATCGGCTCGACGGGGGAGGCAGGTTCCAGGTGGCCGCCGAAGGCGGGAAACTGACCGTTTCCGCGGCCGGAGCCGACGCGGTCCGCGCGCTGACGTCACCCGGCGAGGGCGGCACCGAGTCGGGCAGCACAGGGGCGGCGCTGCGCGCGCACGAACAGCGGGTGCTGGCGCTGCTGAACGGACAGACCCAGGAGGGCCGCAGGGAACGGGCCTCCCTCGAAAAAGCCTTCGGCGCGGTTTCGGGCCTCTCCCTGGCCGGCACGATCACCCAGGGGGCCGACACCCGCACCTACATCGTGCTCACCACCGGCAAGGGGCCGGTCCTGGGCTGGTACGCGGTCAACGACCAGGGCGGGGTGCAGGCCGCCGAGGTTCCGGCGAAGCCGCCGGCGCTGACGTTCGTGCCGTCGGGAGCCGGGCGGTTCCGCCCTGACGACCCCACCGGTGCGGGCCCGCACGTGGAGATCGCGTTCGAGGGCCGCCGGATGACCCTCACCGGCGCACGGGGCGCCGCCGTCGCCGAGCGGTCCGGCTGACCCGGCCATGCGCGTTCTCCTCGTCGAAGACGACCCCGAGTTGTCGGAACTGGTCGCGCTCGGCCTGCGCAACGAGTCCTACGCGGTGGACGTTGCGGCGACGTACAGGGAGGCCGAGGAGTCGCTGCGGGTCACCGCCTACGACGTGGCCTGCCTCGACCTCGGCCTGCCCGACGGCGACGGCCTGGACCTGCTGCGCCGGCTCGCCGGCGACCCCGGCCTGCGTCGTCCCCGGCGGACCCTCGTGATCACCGCCAGGGACGCGGTCGGCGACCGCGTCGCCGGGCTGGACGCCGGGGCCGACGACTACCTGGTCAAGCCGTTCCACTTCGCCGAACTGATGGCCCGGCTGCGGGCGCTGGGCCGCCGCGGCGACCAGTACGGTCCCCTGTTGCGGGTGGGCGACCTGGAGCTCGACCAGGCCGCCCACCGGGCCCGGCGCGCGGGGGCCGAGCTGGAGCTGACGTCACGCGAGTTCGCCCTGTTGCGCTACTTCATGCACCACCCCGGGCGGGTGCTGTCGGCGGAGGACCTGCTGGAGCACGTATGGGACGCCAACGCGAACCCGTTCACCGCGTCGGTGCGGGTGATTCTCAGCCGGTTGCGCAGGAAGCTCGGCGATCCGCCTGTCATCACCACCGTCACCGCCGCCGGCTACCGCCTGGAGGGGGAGTGAGGCGGCACTGGCGCTCGCTGCGTGTCCGGCTGGCCGTGCTCGCCTTCCTGGGGTTCTATGTCCCTCCGCTGCTGTTGTTCGGCGTGGTCCTGGTGACCGACACCGAGACGACCGCGCAGGTGCTCGACGGGGCCGAGCAGGTGCGCAGCGCCTCGGCGCACCGCTCCCCGTGGATCTCCTGGACTCTCCTGGCGCTCGCCCCGGCCGCGGCCTCGGCGGCCTGGTGGTGGGCGGGCCGGGCTGTAGCTCCGATCAACCGGGTGCGGAAGGTCGCCCAGGACATCGGCGGCACCGATCTGAGCCGCCGGATCGGGCTCGATCACGGGCCGCCGGAGGTGCTGGCGCTGGCCGCGGAATTCGACGCGATGCTGGACCGGCTGGCGCTGGCCGCGGCGACCCAGCGGCGGCTGCTGGAGGAGACGAGCCATGAGCTGCGCAGCCCGCTGACCGTGCTGATGACCAACGCCGAGGTCCTGCTCGCCCATCCCCGGCCCAGTCTGGAGGTCTACCGCGACGGGCTGCTCCGCTCGCGGAGCGTCGCCACGCGGCTGCGGTCGATCATCGACGACCTGCTGACCGAGGCCCGCGGACGCGCCCGTACGCTCGACCGCCGCCCGGCCGACCTCATGGAGGTGGCGCGTGGCGTGCTCCGGCACGCCGAGATCCTGGCCGCGGGCAGGCTGATGACGCTGTCCCTGGAGGGCCCGCGGGAGGCCGTGTGCGGAGTCGACGAGGCCACGGTGACCCGCGCCGTCGCCAACCTCGTCGACAACGCCGTCCGCTACGGCCCCGAGGGCACGCCCGTGAGCGTGGAGGTCGGCCTCACACCGGAGCTGGCCGTGGTCACGGTCACCGACCGGGGGACGGGCATTCCCGAGGAGGAACGGGAGCGGGTGTTCGAGCGGTTCTGGCGCGGCCACCGCGACGTGCCGGGCACTGGTCTCGGCCTGCCCATCGCCCGGCAGATCGCCCGGGCCCACGGCGGCGACCTCACCGTCACGTCCGGGACTCCCGCCGCTCCGGGCTGCGCCTTCCGGCTCACCCTGCGGCGCACTCGCGTGGACGCCGGCGGATGAGGCGGCCCGTGCGATCGCGGCCCGGTCCGCGCGCCGCGGTCAGGCGGTGAGCCAGCGAAGGGGGTTGTCGTTGGTGATGAGACGCAGGGTGTCGGCGTCCACGCCGGCCTCCCGCAGGGCGGGGAGGACCGTGGAGAACAGCCGGCCGTAGCCCTGCCCGCCGTAGCCGGACAGGTGCTCCCGCAGCCGTACGCCGCTGCTGAGCAGGACGCGCTCGGCGTGCCCGCCGTCGAGGAGGGTGAGGACGTCCTCGGCGTCGTCCACGCTCACGTACGCGCCGGTCTCGGCGATCTTGCGCTGGACCAGCGGGTCGCCCGCGCGGGCGGCCAGACGCCGGGCGGGGACGTTCTGCGAGAGCAGGAGTTCCAGCACTTCCAGGCCGCCCGCCGCCACGGGCAGGTCGGTGCGCAGCGAGGCGCGGGCGGCGGCGGTGACGGCCCGTTCCTCGGCGGGAGTGGGCGTCTCGTCCCACGCGGCGGCGACGATGACGCCCGGCCGCGCACCCGTCCCGTCGAGTCCGGCGCCGATCTCGTGCAGCAGGTCGGCGGTCAGGTCCTCCACGCCATAGCGGGTGACGGCCTCACCCGCGAACGGCTGCGCGGCGAAGCCGGTGGCGGCCACGATGAGGACCCGCGCGGCCATCGAGATCCGGGCGAGCGCCGCGGGGTCACGGGCCATCCCGATGCAGCTGTGCTCCACGACGAGCCCCAGCGCCTGCTCCCTGCCGAGGTGCTTGACCTCGGCCAGCACATATCGCTCCTCGTCCAGCCACCGATGGGGATCGGAGTCCACGCCGATCCCCCAGCGGGTGTCGGTGCGCAGGTGCTCGTACGGCAGCACGGGCCCGTCGATCTCGGAGACGGGGACGGCGCCCGTGACAGTCTGGATACGGGGAAAATATGCGCCGGACATGAACGGACATTAACCGATTTTTTGCCGAAAGAGCTCGCGAATCACATGATTCTTAACGTACGGCGGACCGGGCGGGGTCAGCTCATCGTCTTGCCGCCGTTGACCGCGAGCCGCTGCCCGGTGACGAACCGGGCGCCGGGGGAGGCGAGGAACGCCACCGTCTCTGCCACGTCCATCGGCACGCCCATGTGCCCCAGCGGGACGTCGCGCAGGTAGCCGGTGTAGTCCTCCGGGGGGACGTCCGCGTGCCGCTCCACCGGGATCCAGCCGGGCTCGACGGTGTTCACCGTGATCCCGTACGGCCCCAGCTCCCGGGCCCACGACCGGGTGAGCCCGTGCATCGCGGCCTTGGCGGCGACGTAGTGCCCGAACTCCGGGTTGCCGAGGTCGGCGACCTCGCTGCCCACGTTGACGATCCGGCCGGAACGGGCCTCGCGCATGCCGGGCAGCACGGCCTGCAGGATCAGCAGCGGGGCCTTGACGAAGAAGCGGAGCTGGCCGAGGTGGTCCTCCCAGGTCTGCTTCTCCACCGGCATCAGCGGCTGTGGGCCGGTGGCGTTGTTGACGACCACGCCGACCTGCCCGAGCGCGGCCACTCCCTCCCGTACGGACTCCTCGTCCGTGACGTCGAACCGGGCCAGGCCGGCCGAGCCGCCTGCGGCGGTGATGCGGTCGACGACGGCGGAGGCCCCGGCCGTGTCGTTGGCGTAGTTGACGGCGACGTGCCAGCCGTCCGCGGCGAGCCGTTCGGCGATGACGGCGCCCAGACCTCGTGAGGCGCCGGTGACCAGTGCGGTACCCATGACATGCGTGCCTATCACAGATCGCGTAGGGCAGGATGGGGCGCATGGATGAGATCGCCGCTCTGGTGGACCGGGCCGAGATCGTGGACGTCGTCACGGCCGTCTTCGACACCGTGGACGCCAAGAACTGGCCGGTGTGCCGGGAGCTGTTCGACGACGAGGTGGACGCCGACTTCACCAGCCTCAACGGCGGGGAACCGGCCAGGATCAGCGCCGACGCCCTCGTGGACGGGTGGCGCACCGGCCTGCACGCCCGCAAGCAGAGCTTCCACACCGTGAGCAACTTCGCCGTGACGGTGGACGGCGCCGAGGCGCACGTGACCACCAAGGGCTACTCCTACAACCTGCTCGACGCGGCGCTCGGCGGCGGCATGTTCGAGGTGTGGGGCGTCTACCGGCTCCGGCTCGTACGGCAGGCCGAGGGGTGGAAGGTGACGGCCTTCGCGTTCGACGCCCGGCACACCCGCGGCGACGAGGCGGTGCGCACGCACCGGCTGGACAGCTAACGGGTGATCGCCGGGACCTCGGTGTGCAGTCGCCGCAGGACCCGGCGGAACGCCCAGATGGACGCCACGAAGGCCAGCCCGGTGACGACGGCGACGGCGGCGGTGCGGATGATCAGGTAGTCGCCGATCGACTCGTGCAGCAGCAGCCAGATGCTCATGGCCGAGTTGGCCAGGAGGACGAACGCCCACAGCAGGGTGATCCGGGCGAAGAAGGTGCGGACGCGCTCGTGCCGCAGCACGAACGACGGCAGGTGGATGTAGTCGAGTGTGAGCCGCTGGACCAGCGGGCGGCGCATCCGCACCGACGCCAGGAGCACCATGCTGATGCAGATCGTGCCGAGCTCCGGCTGGATGAAGTAGAGGACGGGGCTGCCGGTCCACAACCCGATCACGGTGCGGAAGGTGATCGCGATCGTCGCCATGATCATCGTCCCCGGCACCGGCTGACGCCGGATGATGCGCCACAGGACGCCCAGGTAGACCCACGACACCGCGGCCATCAGCGCGCCGCGCAGGCCGAGCACCGCGAGGGCCGCGTAGAAGACCACGAGGGGGGCCACCACGCCTTCGAGGAGCCTGGGCACCGCCTGCTTGATCAGCGCGGTGAGCCGTGGCAAGGCGAAGGGTGTGTGATTCATGGCGACTCCAACGGGCCGGTGGGGGAGACCGACGCTGTAGTTGGGCAACGCGCCTACCCGGACATAGTGGGTGGAAACCCCCGGGCTGGGCGGCATCGTCGGTGGCTTACCGTACCTGACCGTCACGCCCGCGGGGGCCGAATGCGCGAACCGCCCCCGCGCCTCATAACGGTACGGCATACCTCTCGCAGGCGTCCCGGCGGATGGGAAACCCCTGGTCAGCGCTTTACCGGAGGCTGCTGAGCGCTTTACCCGGAGGGCGGTGGACGCGGGTTACGTTGAGGCATGGACTCGGGTTTCGGCTACTTCGCAACGGATGATGCGGTTCGTCCTGATGTCTTGGCCCGGCTCGTCGAGCGGCGCGGCCACACGGCCCTGCTGTTCACCGAGCACACGCACATCCCGGTGCCGCCCGCCGGCCAGACGCCGAAGGACGAGTGGGGAGGCGAACTGCCCCGGCGCTACTGGCACAGCTACGACCCGTTCGTCGCCTCCATGGCCGCGGGCGCGGCGACGACCCGGCTGCGTGTGGGCACGGGCATCTGCCTGGTCCCCGAGCACGAGCCCCTCGGCCTGGCGAAGACGGTGGCGAGCGTGGACAACCTGACCGGCGGGCGGTTCGAGTTCGGCATCGGCGCCGGATGGAACCGCGAGGAACTGCGCCACCACGGTGTCGACCCGGCCCGCCGCTTCGCCGTGATGCGGGAGCACGTGCGGGCGATGCAGGAGATCTGGACCCATGACGAGGCCGAGTTCCACGGCGACTTCGTGTCCTTCGGCCCGGTCTGGTCGTGGCCCAAACCGGCGCAGAAGCCCTACCCGCCGGTCCTGGTGGGCGGCGCCGGGCCGCGTGTCTTCGACCGCGTGCTCTCCTACGGGGACGGGTGGCTCCCCAACTACGGCCCCGGAATCCTGGAGCGCGTCCCCGAACTGTTCCGGCGGGCCGAGGAGGCCGGCAGGGACGTCGAGGTCGTGATGCTGTCCGCACCGGCCGACCCCGGCGCCCTGGAGCAGTGCGAGAAGGCCGGGGTCGTCCGGGTCATGGCCTGGCTGCCGTCGGCCGGCTGGGACCGGATCCAGCGGGCGATGGACGCCTTCGAGAACGCCCTCGCCGACATGCGCGGCGAATGAGCACGGCCGACGACGCGGGAAGCGTCAGGTCAGCGTCGCGGTCGCCAGCTTGGCGCCGAAGCCGAGGAAGAGCGCGCCGACCCCCGAGGTGAGCCCGGCGGCCAGCTTGCGGCGGCGCCGGAAGTGGGTCGCGAGCAGCGTGCCGCCGAAGATGAGCGTGCTCAGGTAGGTCACGCTGAAGACCTGCACGATCAGCGCCAGGATCAGGAACGACAGCGCGGGCGCGCCGTACGACGGGTCCACGAACTGCACGAAGAACGCCACGAAGAACAAGATGGCCTTGGGGTTGAGCAGACTGATCGTGAACGCCTTACGGAACGGGTTGCCCACCGGCGCCGGGGCGGCCGGCCCGGAGGCCTGTGCCGCACCCATGGCCTGGGCCGTCTCCGAGGCCTGTGCGGCATCGGTGACCTGTGCCGTCTCCGTGACCTGGGCCGCCTCCGTCATCGGGGAGGCCGCGGTCCCGTCGCGGGAGGCGCGCAGGGAGCGCCACGCGCCGCGGAGCATGCCGAAGCCGATCCACGCCAGATAGATCGCGCCCGAGTACTTCACGATCGAGAACAGGACGGGCGTCGACTTCAGTAGCGACGCCACCCCCGCGGCCGACAGGAACATGAGGACCGAGTCGCCGGCGAAGACCCCGGCCGCCGCCCGGTAGCCCTGCCGCACGCCGCGCTGCGCCGCGGTGGACAGCACGAACAGCGAGTTCGGCCCGGGCAGCAGGATGATCAGGAACGATCCTGCGATGTAGGTCCAGATATTGGTGATCCCGAAGAACATGCTCGCTCCCGTCACGAAATCGCATGTCCTGTTATAGCCCTATCCAGGCGCCGGTCACAGTCAGTAGATTCCTATTGACTTGGTAGGGAACTCGGGAGAATCCTGGGGTGCATGACGTTGTGGAAGCCTGACCCCACGTTCTATCCCTCGCCCAGGGACGCCGCCGAGGCGCCGCCGGAGAAGCTGGCCTACGTCGCCGCCTTCGACCGGTCGGCTCAGCGGCCCGACGCGCTCGCCGTGCTCGACACCGACCCCGGCTCCCCGTCGTACGGGACCGTGGTCGGCTGGACCGACCTGCCGTACACGGGGGACGAGCTGCACCACTTCGGCTGGAACGCGTGCAGCAGCGCGCTGTGCCCGTACGCGCCGCACCCCCACGTCGAGCGGCGCTACCTCATCGTCCCCGGCCTGCGGTCGTCGCGGATCTACGTCTACGACACCAAGGACCGGGTCAGCCCGGTGCTCGTGAAGGTCATCGAGGCCGAGGAGCTGGGCAAGCGGGCCGGCTACTCCCGCCCGCACACCGTGCACTGCGGTCCCGAGGGCCTGTACGTCAGCGCGCTCGGCGGCTACGGCGACGACGGGCCCGGCGGCATCGCGATCCTCGACCACAACTCCTTCGAGGTCCTGGGCCGGTGGGAGGTGGACCGCGGCCCGCAGTACCTCGCGTACGACTTCTGGTGGCACATCAACCACGACGTGATGATCACGTCCGAGTGGGGCACGCCTTCCATGATCGAGAACGGGGTGGTCGGCGAGCTGCTGCTCGGCCGCAAGTACGGTCACAAGATTCACTTCTGGGACCTGCGCAAGCGCAGGCACGTCCAGGAGGTGGACCTCGGCGACCAGCACCAGATGACGCTGGAGCTGCGCCCCGCGCACGACCCGACCAAGACGTACGGCTTCGCCGGGGTCGTCGTCAGCGTCGAGGACCTGTCGGCCTCCGTGTGGGTGTGGCACAGAGATGTCAGGCACGGGGACGGCTCCCGCTGGGCGGCCCAGAAGGTGATCACCATCCCGGCCGAGCCCGCCTCGCCGGACGACCTGCCCGACGTGCTCAAGCCGTTCGGCGCGGTGCCGCCGCTGGTGACCGACATCGACCTGTCGGTGGACGATCAGCGCCTGTACGTGTCGTGCTGGGGCACCGGAGAGCTCAAGCAGTTTGACGTGTCCGACCCGTTCAAACCGGTCGAGATCGGCTCGGTCCGTCTCGGCGGCATCGTGCGGCGGCAGGCGCACCCGGCCGCGCCGGACGAGCGGCTCTCCGGCGGCCCGCAGATGGTCGAGGTGAGCCGCGACGGCCGCCGGATCTACGTCACCAACTCGCTGTACGGCGCCTGGGACGACCAGTTCTACCCCGACGGCGTGGGCGCCTGGATGGCGAAGATCGACGCCGAGCCGTTCACGCTGGACGAGGGGTTCTTCCCGCACGGCGACGACTTCCGCGGCCTGCGCCCGCACCAGGTCCGGCTGCAGGGCGGCGACGCGTCCTCCGACTCCTACTGCTACCCGTGACACTGACCGCGGTGATCCTGCTCGGCGCCTTCCACGGGATCAACCCCGCGATGGGCTGGCTGTTCGCCGTCGCCCGTGGGTTGCAGGAGCGCAGCCGCGACCTGCTGCTGCAGTCCCTGCCGGTCATCGCGCTGGGCCACCTCGCGTCGGTGGCCCTCGTGGTGCTCGCCGTGTCGGCGACCGGGTCGATCGTGACGGCCACGGCCCTCTCGATCGGGGCGGGCGTCGTGCTCGTCGGGTTCGGCCTGTGGCACCTGCTCTCCCGGCGGCACTTCCGCTGGGTGGGCATGCGGCTGTCGCTGCCGCAACTGGCCGCCTGGTCGTTCCTGATGTCGTCGGTGCACGGCGCGGGCCTGATGCTGCTGCCCGTGCTGACCCGCATGCCGGCGAGCCACCACGGGCACGCCCTGTCGGGCGGCATGCTCGTCGCCGGGGTGCACACGCTCGCGATGTTCCTCACGGCGACCGTCGTCGCCGTCGTGGTGTACGAGTTCCTCGGCGTCGCCGTCCTGCGCCGGGCCTGGTTCAACCTCGACAGGATGTGGGCGTTCGCCCTGGTGGGAGCCGGCGTCGTCACCCTCGTGGGCGCCGTCTGAGCGACCGCGCGACGGCCGGGCGACGCGGGCCGCCCGGTGGCTGGCAGGATAGACCGGCGTGCGGGTTCGTCTCCTCGGCGCGCTCGAGGTCCTCGACGACGACGGGGCTCCGGTCGCGGTGGCGGGCACGCGCGTGCGCGCGTTGCTGGCCGCGCTGGCCCTGCGGCCCGGCCGCCTCGTCCCGGCCGACCGGCTCGTGGACGCGCTGTGGGAGGACGACCCACCCGCCAACGCCTCGAACGCGCTGCAGACGCTGGTGAAACGCCTGCGTGCGGCGCTCGGGCGCCCGGGCGCGGTGCTGTGGCGCGACGGCGGCTATGTGCTCGACGTCGAGCCCGCGCAGGTCGACTCCCACGTGTTCACCGCACTGACCCTGCCGTACGCGACGGGCGCGCTGCCGGACCGGATGGCGGACGGCGAGGTTCCCGGCGCGGAACTGGACGACGCGTGCGCGGAACTGGACGAGGCGCTGGCGTTGTGGCGCGGACCCGCCCTGGCCGATCTGCGCACGGTGTCCTATCTGGCGGCCGCGGCGGCGCGACTGGAGGAGCGGCGGCTGGCCGCTGTCGAGGCCCGCGCCGCCGCGCACCTCGCGCTCGGCCGTGAGGTGGACCTGTCGGCCGAGGCGGCCGCCCATCCGCTGCGCGAGCGGCTGTCCGCCCTGGCGATGCGCGCGCTCGCCCGCTCGGGCAGGCAGGCGGCGGCCCTTGCCCTGTATGAGCGGGTCCGAAGGGCGCTCGCGGACGAACTCGGAGTCGATCCGGGTCCGGAGCTGCGGGCCGCCCATCTCGACGTGCTGCGCGGGCAGCAGGATCCGATCGCGCCCAGCCCGCCGCTGAAGCGCATCCCCGGCATCCCCGGCACGGGCGTCCCCGGCATACGGGCGGGCAGGGCGTGGGCGCCGCCGACGACGTTCGTGGGCCGCGAGGAGGAGGTCACCCGTCTCGCGGCCCTGCTGCGTGACTCCCGGCTGGTCACGGTCGTCGGCCCCGGCGGGGCGGGCAAGACGCGCCTTGCGGTCGAGACCGCCCTGCGCGCCGCCGATCTCACGGGCGAGGGGGCGTGGCTGGCCGAGCTGGCCCCTCTGACGGACCCCGCGGACGTCGTGCGGGCCGTGCTCGAAACGCTGGGCGCCGACGCCGAGCCGCGGGTGGGCGGGGACTGGCGG
Source organism: Microbispora rosea (assembly GCF_900156315.1). Taxonomy (GTDB): domain Bacteria; phylum Actinomycetota; class Actinomycetes; order Streptosporangiales; family Streptosporangiaceae; genus Microbispora; species Microbispora rosea. Next base: position 265,259 of record NZ_FTNI01000008.1, read on the forward strand.
CGGGACCCGCAGGACCCGGCGGAACGCCTGGTCGCCGCCCTCTCCGGGCGCGAGCCGCTGCTCATCCTCGACAACTGCGAGCACGTGATCGACGCCGCGGCGGGCCTGGCCGAGCTCGTGCTGCGCCGCTGCCCGGGAGTGCGCGTGCTCGCCACCAGCCGGGAGCCGCTCGGCGTGCCGGGGGAGACCCTCGCCCCGATCCCGCCCCTCGGCCTGCCCCCGGAGGGGGTCACCAGCGTCACCCCCCGCGAGGCGGGCGAGTATCCCGCCGTACGCCTCCTGGTGGACCGCGCCCGCGCGGTGAGTCCCGGCTTCGCCCTCGACGAGCACACGACCCCGCACGTCGTCACGATCTGCCGCCGCCTCGACGGGATGCCGCTGGCCATCGAACTGGCCGCGGCACGGATCAGGGCGCTCGGCCCCGAGCGGCTCGCGGCCCGCATCGACGACCGGTTCCGCCTGCTGACCGGCGGGAGCCGTACGGCCCTGCCGCGGCACCGCACGCTGAGCGCGGTGGTCGAGTGGAGCTGGGACCTGCTCGCGCCCGAGGAGAGGACGCTGGCGGAGCGGCTCGCGGTGTTCGCCGGCGGGGCCACGCTGGACGACGCGGAGCTGGTCTGCGGGGGCGACGGCCTCGACGTGGTGGCGGTGCTGCCATCCCTGGTCGACAAGTCCCTGCTGGAGACGCCGGGCGACGGCCGGTTCCGGATGCTGGAGACGATCCGGGCGTACGCGCTGCGTCGGCTGACGGACAGCGGTGAGCTCGACCGCTACCGGCGCCGGCACGCGGCGCACTTCCTGCGGCTGGCCGAGGATGCCGAGCCGCGCCTGCGCGGAGCCGGGCAGCTGGAGTGGATGGCCAGGCTGACCGCCGAGCAGGACAACCTGAACGCCGCCCTGCGCTGGGCCGTCGACTCCCGGGAGGCGGAGACCGCGCTGCGCCTGTGCGGCACGCTGAGCTGGTATTGGTGGCTGCGCGGACATCGCGGGCAGGCGGCCGCCTGGGCCGGGCAGGTGCTCGAACTCGTCCCCGAGGGCCCGCCCGCCGGGCTGGTGCGCGCCTACGCCGGGTGCCGGTTCGCGGTCACGGTCACCCGGCTCGGCGCGATCTGGACGGAGCCCGCCCGGGTCGAGGAGATCCGCCGGGAGCTCGGCGACCTCATCGACGAGGCCCTCCGCGAGGGCCAGGTGCATCCGATGCTGCCGATCCTGCGGGCGGTCGTGACGGCGATGGCCGGACGCAGGGAGGAGGCGGCCGCGATGCTCGACGCGTACACCGGCTCGGACGATCCCTGGCTGGCCGGCTCGGCGCTCATGATCAGGGGCGGGTCGCTCGGCTCGCCCAGTGGCAGCGAACAGGACGTCGCGGAGGCGGTGCGCAGGTTCCGGGCGCTGGGGGAGCGCTGGGGGCTGAGCGAGGCCCTGCTCACGCTGGCCGCCCTCCGCGCCCGCCGGGGCGCGCCGACGACCGACCTGATCGGCGAGATCGCCGGGCTGACCGCCGGATGGGTCAGCGCGGACGACATGATCTCCACGCTGACCCGCCTGGCCGCGCTGCGCCTCCAGGCGGGCGACGCCGAGGGCGCCGCGGCGGACGTGACGGCCGCCCGCTCCCACGTGGCCGCCGGCGTCTCGCCGTACGCGCTGGTGCAGGTGAGCATGGGCGAGGCGAAGGTGGCGCGGAGCGGGGGCGATCTCGACGGCGCGGTGGCGGCGTACGAGAAGGCCCTGGCCGTGCTGCGGGAACACCTCACCATCCCGCAGCTGCTCGCGTCGGCGTACGCCGAGTATGGCAGGACGCTGCTGGCCAGGGGCGACCTCGGCGGCGCGCTCGCGCGTCATCACCAGGCGCTGGACGCCCTCGGCGGCGCCCCCGACCCGCCGGTCCTCTCGACCGTGCTGGCCGGGCTGGCCATGATCGCCCTGGCAGGGGGCGACGCGGTGCGTTCCGCGGCGCTCTTCGGCGCGGCCGACGCCGCCCACCAGGGCTGGCGGGCGGACGCCGAGGCCGCCGAGGCGCTCACGGCGGCGCGCGAGGCGGCGGGCCCGGACTTCGACGCCGCCTACGAACGCGGCCGCACGGCGTCGCCCGAGGACCTCGGCCTGCCCGCCACCGGGAGCAGCAGGTAGGACGGCGCGCTGATCGTGACCCGCGCCGAGCCCGGGTGCCGGGCGTACTTGGGGAAGTTCGACCCCGCCACCTCCAGCCGCACCCGGTGTCCTGCCCCGAAGGCGTGGGCCAGATTCCCGAGGAGGACACGCACCCTCTCCGGCTGGGCGCCGCCGCCTTCGACCCGGGCGATGCCGTCCACGAGGATCTCCTCCCGGCCGTCGGGGTGCACGTCCACGAGTTTGCCCGTCACCGTGAAACACCTCGCGTCTGACTCGGCGGTCACCACCAGTTCGGCCGCACCCATGACCTCCAGCGGCGCCGGCAGCGGCGCGGTCGTGTGGCGCAGCACGTCGGCCCGGCCGGCGAGCGGCCGCTGGTCCACGGGCCCCGGCCCCGGAGGGAGGAACTCGATCACGTCGCCGCCCGTCGTCGGGACGGGGTCGCCGGGGTCGGACAGGAAGCAGGCCCGCAGCGTTGCCTCGGGCACGAGTGTGCGGGCCGCCTCGGGCCCGAGCGTGCCGCCGTCACCCAGGTGGTAACGGACGGCCTCGCTCTCCTCCGGCGGCCAGTCGGCCATCGCGCGCCACTCGCAGGCGCCCGTGACGAACACCCGGACCCTCGCGTCGTCCCCCAGCGGCGTGCCGCGCATCCAGTGGCCGAACCAGTCGAGGTGGAGGCCCGTCCAGTCGAGGGCCTCCCCGCTCGCGTGCGGGCCGTGGTCGCGCCCGGCCAGCGTCCGCTCGCGGAACGCGTGGGTCCACGGGCCGACGACGAGGCGGGCCCTGAGACGTGCACCGTCGCGCAGAGCCCGGTAGGTGTGGATGGTGCTGTCGCGGAAGTAGTCGTACCACCCGGTCGACAGCAGTGCCGGCACCTCGATCTTGTCGTAGCGCGCCTCCAGATCGGCGTCCCGCCACAGCTCGTGGGACGGATCGGGATGCGCGAGCCAGTCGGCGTAGAAGGGGAAGAGGTCCGCGATCTCCGGCTGGTCCCCGACGGGCAGGCGCCGGAGCATCTCGCCGAGCCGGGCCGCCGGGGCGGCCGGAAGACCGTTTTCCCCGGGACCGCGCCGGGCGCGGCGTGCCAGGTGCAGGGGAGCGATGACGGCCGCCAGGACCGGCAGGACGATGCCCAGCCTGAGGACGCCGCCGGCGTACACCACGTCGTGCAGCCCGGCGGGGGAGACGGAGGGCGCGATGGCCCGCAGTCCGTCCGGCCGCTCGCTCGCGGCGAGAAGCTGCGCGATGCCGAGATAGGAGTCGCCGAACATGCCGACCTGCCCGTCGCACCACAGTTGGCGCGCGGCCCAGGTCACCGTGTCGTACCCGTCGGCGGCCTCCCCGGTGAGGAACCGCAGGTCGCCCTCCGACTCGCCGGTGCCGCGGACGTCCTGCACCATGACCGCGTACCCCGCGGACAGCAGCCGGGCGACGTCGAGCCGCAGACCCGGGCCGTAGGGCCCTCTGCCGTACGGGGTCCGGGCCAGCAGGACGGGATGCCGCCCATGGGGCGCGGGCAGCCAGACGGTCGCGGCGAGTCGTGCGCCGTCGCGCATGGGCGTCCACGCGTCCCGGCCGTCGGGGAGCTCACCGGCCCAGGCCGGCACGGGGACGGCGTTCACCGGATCCTCCGGGCGTAGGCGCGTACGGCGAGCGGGACGAAACACGCGGTGACCGCGGCGGCCCAGGCCAGGGTGACCCAGACGTGCGGTCCCACGGGAGTGCCGGTGAGCAGCGCGCGGACGGCGTCGGCCAGGTGCGAGATCGGGTTGAGCGACGACCACCAGCGCAGCACGCCCGGCAGGTTGGCCGGGGGGATGAACGCGCTGCTGCCGAACGTCAGCGGCAGCAGGACGGCGGTCGCCATTCCCTGCATCGAGGCGACGGACTTGGCCTTCAGCCCGAGCCAGGCCGACACCCAGCTCAGGGCCAGCGTGAACAGCAACAGCAGGGCCAGGCCGGCCAGCGCCTCCAGGGGTGGAGCGGTGATCCGGAACCCGGCCGCGAGCCCGGCGGCCAGGGCCACCACGATGATCACCGTCGTCGTCAGCGCGTCCGCGGTCACCCGCCCGATCAGCGGGGCCGAGCGGGCGATCGGCATGCTCCGGAACCGGTCGAACACGCCGTTCACGATGTCCTCGGCGAGGTTCATGCCCGTGGTGTTCGTCGAGATGAGGGCCACCTGCGTGAGCACGCCGGGCAGCAGATAGCGCGCGGCGTGCTCGGTGTCGCCGGACATGGCCCCGAACATCAGGACGAAGACCACGACCATGAAGACCGGCTGAAGCAGGAGCTGGACAAGCCGGCCGGGCTCGTTCCGCAGCGGCACCAGGCTCCGCCAGGCGAGGGTCATGCCCTGCGCGAGCGCGCCCCGGTGCCCGGTCGTGGACGGCACGGCGGTCATCGCGTTCTCCCCGCTGTCGTCGGTCGGTCTCACTCGTGTCGTGGGTGCAGCGGTCAAGGCGTCCTCCCGGAGGTCGTGGTGTCGGTGAGGGCGAGGAACGCCTCGTCGAGCGTGGGCCGGCGGACGGCGTGCTCGGCGAGGGAGACACCGGCCTCCTCCAGCCGCAGGAACACGGCCAGGCTCACCGCCGGGTTGAGCAGCGGCACGCTGAGCAGGCCGTTCTCGCCGCGGTGCGGGGTCAGCCCGGTGACCTCGGCGAGGATCAGTTCCGCCTTCTCGGCGTCGTGCTCGGGCCGGATCTCCAGGCGCCGGTCGCCCGCCCTGGCCTTCAGCTCGCCCGGCGTTCCCCTCGCGGCCACCACGCCGTGGTCGATGAGCACGATCTCGTCGGCGAGCTGGTCGGCCTCTTCCAGGTACTGCGTCGTGAGCAGCACGGTCGCCCCGCCCGCCACCTGCTCGCGCACGATGCGCCACAGGTCCGCCCTGGCACGCGGGTCGAGCCCGGTCGTCGGCTCGTCCATGAAGACGATCGACGGCCGGCCGACGAGGCTGACGGCCAGGTCGAGCCGCCGCCGCATGCCACCCGAGTAGGACCCCGCCGCCCGGTCGGCGGCGTCCTCCAGGCCGAACTCCCCGAGCAGCGCCGCCGCCCTGCCCCGGGCCGTGGCCCGGCTCATGCCGAGCAGCCGCCCGCTCATCACCAGGTTCTGCCGCCCGGTCAGCTTCTCGTCCACCGACGCGTACTGGCCGGTCAGCCCGGTCAGCTTCCGTACCACCGCCGGCGCCTTCACCACGTCATGCCCGCCGACCGCCGCGCGGCCTTCGTCGGGGGAGACGAGCGTGGCGAGGATCCGGACCGCGGTGGTCTTGCCCGCGCCGTTCGGGCCGAGCACGCCGAGCACCGTGCCCGGCGGCGCGGCGAAGTCGACCCCCGCCAGCGCGGCCTTGTCGCCGTATCTCTTCACGAGGCCGCGGACCTCAATCGCGTACGTCATGCTCCGACGGTCTCCGCCCGCGCTGGCAGGGGGCTGGCGCAGCGCTGGCACGGCGCTGGCAAGGGAGAGCACGGGAGGGCGCGGGCTGGCACGAGAGAGCACGGGAGAGCATGGGAGGGCACGGCGCCGGCAGGGGACCGGCGGTCTCGCTGATCGCGGCGAAGGTGAAACTTGCAGAGAAGGGCGGCATCATGGGTAACCGCAGGTTGGGCCGCTGGAACGCGCCCACCTGCGACATGAGTCACGCATAATCCGGGCTTAAGACTGCGCCGCTTGTCCGCCCGGCGATGACGTCACTACGCTCCCGCGGCATTCCTCTTCACGCCTCCGCGCCCCGTCGCGGAGGCTCGTCCCTGTTCGGAGCCACCATGGGAGCGATCATGCGTGGCGCTTTCGCCGTCGTGGTCCTGAGCGCCGTGCTGTCCTCATTGTTCGTGGTCTGGTACGGCCCGGCCCGCGCCACCGAGACCGGCGCCACGACCGTCGGCCAGACGCAGGCCCGGTCACGTGTCGTGGTGCGCAGGGCCGCCGCACCGGCACAGCCCGCACCGGTGCGGGCCGCGGTCGCCCCCGCGCAGGCGGCCGCTCCCGTACAGGCCGTCGCTCCCGCACACGCGGCACCGGTACATGCGGCCGCTCCCGCTGCCGTGCCCGAGGTGACGGTCACGGTCACCGTCACCGTCACGCCGTCGCCGTCCCCCTCGCCGGGCCGCATCCGGGTCGGCTACGTCTCGCAGCGCGGCGCGTACGGCGCCACGTCCACCGTGCGCGACCTCGACACCAGCGGGCTGGCGGGCAGGCTGACCCACGTCCTCTACGCCTTCGCGAACATCGACCCCGAGTCGCCGGCCTGTCTCAGCGGGATCACCCGGCCGCCCGCGCCCGACCCGAACGACCCCGACCAGGGCGACGGCGCGGGCGACGCCTGGGCCGACTACCAGCGCGGTTTCACGGCGGCCGAGTCGTTGGACGGCGTCGCCGACCCTCCGGACGCTCCGCTCGCCGGCAACTTCAACCAGCTGAAGAAGCTCAAGGCCCGGCATCCCGGCCTGAAGGCGCTCATCTCGATCGGCGGCTGGACCTACTCCAAATACTTCTCGGACGTCGCGCGGACCGCCGCCACCCGGCAGAGGTTCGTGAAGTCGTGTCTCGACACCTACATCAGGGGTGACCTGCCGGGCGCCGAGGGCAGGGGCGGCCCGGGCAGCGCGGCGGGCGTCTTCGACGGCATCGACGTCGACTGGGAGTGGCCCGGTGGCGAGGGCCACCTGGGCAACCACACCGGTGCCGACGACAGGCGGAACCTGACGGCCCTGCTGACCGAGTTCCGCGCGCAACTCGACGCGCTCGGCGCGGCCACCGGCCGCCACTATCTGCTCACGGTCTACCTCCCCGCCGACGCCGATCGCATCGACGCCGGGTTCGACCTGGAGAAGCTGGTCGGCCTCGTCGACTTCGTCAACGCGCAGCGCGACGGCCGGCACGCCGTCCGCGAGGGCGCGATCCTGCGCTGAGCCACCCACCTCGAAAGCCGCCCACTCTGATCCGGGCCCGCTTCGCCGGAGCGCGCTGAGCCGCCACAACGTGCCTGCCTCAAGGGACGAGCAATCGGTCCTTAACACGCGCATAACCCGGCCCCGCGCCTCGACCGGCGATGACACGGTTCGTTAGGAACGCTGTCGAATTGGGTCTTGTGAACCAGCGACCGCGAAGCTACGATCCGTACAACTCTTAGGAAACTTTCCTAAAAGAAGAAACATCGGGAGCCGGAAATGGCCCTTCCTCACCCCTAGCGTTCTCGTCTCGCGTCCCGTCACCAGACGCCCTTGAGTGCCGTACGGCCGGTGCTGTTCCGATCGGCCGCCTCCGTCAGGCGCCGGCCGTACGGATTCCCATGACCTCCCCGTTCACCCCCCACTGAGGTTGTGTCCATGCAGATCAGGCATGTCTGGCGTGCGCTCGCCGCGATGGCCGCACTCGCGCTCGCTCTCGTCGCGCTGCCCGCCGAGGCCGCCACGGTCAAGGCCGTCTTCTCGGCCGATTCTGACTGGGGCTCCGGCTACCAGGGCCGCTACACCATCACCAACACCGGAACCGCCGTGATCTCCGGCTGGACGGTCGAGTTCGACCTTCCCGCAGGCTCGACGGTCGGGTCCTACTGGGACGCGCTCATGACGCGTTCCGGCGACCATTACGCGTTCAGGAACCGCGAGTACAACGGCGGCCTTGCTCCGGGCGCCTCGACGACGTTCGGCTGGGTGAACGGCGGACCCGGCAGGCCGGTCGCCTGCCGCCTGGACGGCGGCCCGTGCGACGGCGCGACGACCTCGCCGTCCCCCTCGCCGAGCGCGTCCCCCAGCACATCCGCGAGCCCGTCTCCGAGTTCGCCGCCGCCCGCGCCCGGGGCCCTGCGCGCCGCGCCGTACGTGGACATGGGCGCCTGGCCCACGCCGAGCCTGAGCGCGATGGCCTCGGCCTCCGGCCTGAAGAGCTTCACCCTCGCGTTCGTCACCGCCTCGGGCTGTAAGGCGATGTGGTTCAACGCGTACGACCCGCGGCAGAAGTGGGCGAAGGACCAGATCGACGCGATCCGAGCCGGCGGCGGGGACGTCAAGGTGTCCTTCGGCGGCGCGACCGGCATCGAGCTCGCCCAGGCGTGCACCGACGTGAACGCGCTCACCGGCGAGTACGACGCCGTCGTCACCGCCTACGACCTGAAGTACATCGACCTCGACATCGAGGGATCCGCGGCGGCCGAGCCCGCGTCCATCGCCCGCCGCTCCCAGGCGCTCGCCCGGCTGCAGCAGGCCCACCCCGACCTGAAGATCTCGCTCACGCTGCCCGTGCTGCCGAGCGGCCTGACCGCCGACGGCCTCAACGTGGTGCGGTCGGCCCGCGACGCCGGGGTCAGGCTCGACGTCGTCAACGTCATGGCCATGGACTACTACCAGTCCGTCGACTACGGCGACGCGGCGGTCCAGGCGGCGAACAGCACATTCGGGCAGCTCAAGAGCCTGTATCCGAGCCTGTCCGACGCCCAGGTGTGGCGGATGGCCGGGGTCACGCCGATGCTCGGCCAGAACGACGACGGCCGGATCTACAACCAGGACGACGCCCGTCAACTCGTCGCCTTCGCCAAGGACAAGCACCTCGGGTTGCTGGCCTTCTGGGAGACGACCCGCGACCGAAACGCCTGCACCGGCGCGCTCTACTCCTGCACCAACATCGCCCAGTCGCCCTACGAGTTCTCCAAGATCTTCGCTTCGTACACGGGATGAGGCACATGAAGAAGCTCATCGGCCTGGGCGCGGCGGCGTCCGTCGCCTTCGCCGACCTGCTCACGGCGACGTTCACCGGCCCGGCCCTCGCCGCCAACATCGCGGCCAACGCGGGGTTCGAGTCGGGTCTGTCGGGCTGGACGTGCGCGTCCACGGCGCAGGCGGTGTCGAGCCCGGTCCACGGCGGGTCGAGGGCTCTGTCCGCGACCCCGGCCGGCAGCGACTACGCCCGGTGTGAGCAGGCGATCAGCGTCAGGCCGTCCACGACGTACGCGCTGTCGGCGTGGGTGCGAGGGAACTACGTGTTCCTCGGGGCGACAGGCGCGGGGGTGAACACCCAGACGTGGGGGTCGCCGGGTTCGTCGTGGTCACAGTTGTCGACGTCCTTCACCACAGGATCGTCCACGACGAGTGTGACGATCTACGTCAACGGCTGGTATGGCCAGGGCGCCTACTACGCCGACGACATCGTCCTCGACGGCCCCGGCACCCCGCCCTCGCCCTCTCCATCTCCGTCGGCGTCCCCGTCGGTGAGCCCGTCTGCGAGCCCGAGCCCGAGGCCGTCCCCATCACCGTCCCCGTCGCCCTCACCCTCGGCTTCGCCGAGCCCGCCGCCGGGCGGCAAACGGCTGATGGCCGGCTACCTGCACGCCTCGTTCGCCAACGGGTCCGGCTACGTGCGGATGGCCGACGTCCCCGACGCGTGGGACATCATCGACCTGGCGTTCGGCGAGCCGACCTCGCCCACCTCCGGCGACGTCCGGTTCACCCGTTGTCCGGCCACCGAGTGCCCGAACGTCGAGAGCGACGCCGAGTTCGTCGCGGCCATCCGCGCCAAACAGTCGGCCGGCAAGAAGGTGCTGATCTCGATCGGCGGTCAGAACGGCATCGTCCAGCTCACCACCACCGCCGCCCGGGACAAATTCGTCCAGTCGGTCGCCGCGATCATCGACAGATACGGCCTGGACGGTCTCGACATCGACTTCGAGGGCCACTCGCTGTCGCTGAACCCCGGCGACACCGACTTCCGCAACCCGACCACCCCGGTGGTCGTGAACCTCATCTCCGCGATCAAGGCGCTCAAGGCCAGGTACGGCGCGACGTTCACGCTCACCATGGCCCCCGAGACGTTCTTCGTCCAGCTCGGCTACCAGTTCTACGGCCCGGGCCGGAACGGCACAGCCGACGCCCGCTCCGGGGCGTACCTGCCCGTGATCCACGCACTGCGTGACGACCTCACGCTGCTGCACGTCCAGGACTACAACTCCGGGCCGATCATGGGCCTCGACAACCAGTACCACACGATGGGCGTGGCCGACTTCCACGTCGCCATGACCGACATGCTGCTCACCGGCTTCCCCGTGGCCGGTGGCGCCACCTTCCCGCCGCTGCGTCCCGACCAGGTCGCGATCGGCCTGCCGGCCGCGCCGTACGCCGGCAACGGCTACACGAGCACAGCCGAGGTACAGAGCGCCTTCGGCTGCCTGGCGAAGGGGACGGGCTGCGGCTCCTACCGGCCGCACGGAACCTTCCCCGGCCTGCGCGGCCTCATGGCCTGGTCCGTCAACTGGGACACGTACTCGGGCTCCGAATTCTCCCGTTCCCACAGGGCGTATCTCGACGCCCTGAAGTGATCCCCCCCACCCACCCCCCACCCCTTGCGAGGAGAAATGCAGCTTCGCTTCGGTACGGGCCGGCGCGCGAGGACGGCCCTCGCTCTGCTCGCCTCCCTCCTCCTGGCCGTCGCCGGACTGGTCGCGGGTACGGCCGCGTCCGCCTCGGCGGCCCCGAACAGCGTGGTCATGCTGGCCTACCCGGCATGGGCCCCGAACACCTGGTATGCCATCGGCGCCCGGGTGACCTACAACGGCGCCGACTACGAGTGCATCCAGGCGCACACGTCCCTGACCGGCTGGGAGCCGCCGATCGTCCCGGCCCTCTGGAAGATGGTCAGCGGCGGCGGCAACCCGTCGCCGAGCCCGTCGCCGACGCCTCCGTCGGGCGCGCCAGGCAAGCCCGGCAACCCGTCGGTCACCGGCACCACGAACTCGTCGATCTCGCTGTCCTGGGGCGCGTCGAGCGGGACGGTGACCGGCTACCGCGTCTACGAGGGCACCTCGGTCAAGGCGACCGTCGGCGGCACCAGCACCACGGTGTCCGGCCTCGGCACCTGCACCACCCACACGTACACCGTCAAGGCGTACAACTCGAACGGCGAGTCCGCGGCGAGCGGCTCGGTGACCGGCACCACCACGGGCTGTCCCGCGAGCGGCGGGAAGCTCCCCGGCGCGCCCTACCTGTACGAGGGCTGGGGCAACCCGCCGAACCCGGCGACGGTGATGAACGCCACCGGGGTCAGGCAGTTCACGATGGCCTTCATGCTCTCCGGCGGCGGCTGCACCCCGGCCTGGGACGGCTCCCGCCCGCTGTCCGGCAGCGCGGACGCCAGCGCGATCTCGCAGATCAAGGCCGCGGGCGGCAACGTCCAGATCTCCTTCGGCGGCTGGTCGGGCAACAAGCTCGGCCCCAACTGCTCCAGCTCGTCCGCCTTCGCCTCGGCCGTCCAGCAGGTCATCAACGCCTACAACCCGGCCGCGGTCGACTTCGACATCGAGAACAGCGACGAGTTCGAGAACGAGGCCGTCCAGGACCGCATCCTCGGCGGACTGAAGATCGTCAAGCAGAACAACCCGAACGTCAAGGTCGTCGTCACCTTCGGCACCAGCACGACCGGCCCGAGCTGGTGGGGCACCCGGCTGATCAACCAGTCCAAGGCGCTGGGCGTGAACATCGACAACTACACGATCATGCCGTTCGACTTCGGCGGCGGCGCGAACATGTACCAGAACACCGTCAACGCGGCCGAGGGGCTGAAGAACGCGCTCAAGGCGGCCTGGGGCTGGACCGACGCCCAGGCGTACGCGCACATGGGCATCTCCGGCATGAACGGCCTGTCCGACCAGCAGGAGCTCACCTCTGTGGCCACCTGGACCCAGATCCGCGACTGGGCCAAGTCCAAGGGCCTGGGCCGGCTCGCCTTCTGGGCGGTCAACCGCGACCGCGGCTGCGCGGGCGGCGGCGTGGTGTCGAACTGCAGCGGCATCGCCCAGAACGACTGGGACTTCACGAGGATCACCGCGGGCTTCTGACCCGTCCACCTGTCGAAGGCAAGAGGGATCCGGGCACGGCCCGCCGGACCGGATCCCTCGCCGCCCGCGCGATGTGAGCTCGGTCAGATGCGAGCTCGGACCGATGTGAGTGCGGACCGATGCGAGTCCGGCGCCCATGAGCAGGCGGCCGGCCCGGCGGGGACGACCCCCCTTACCCGCCGTGCCGGTCGCCCCCGTTCGTGGGGGCGAGCAGGCCGATCAACATCCCGACGATCACGGCCACGGCAACGGTGATCCACAGGCGAATTTTCATCGAAGTCTCCCGGATGTAACGCTCCGTGGTCACAATACCCCGAATTGTGACGGACCGCGACGGCCGGTGCCTCGAATCGGGGAACAAGTCGCCTGTTCGCCATTCGTCAGGCAGGCTTGGCACGTCATGGAATACGCGATCCCCACCAGCATCGTCCTCGTCGCGGGCGTCGTGCTCGCCATCGTCGCCCAATGGAAGGGCTGGCGGCCGTCCCTGGCCGTCACGCTCACGCTCGGCGTCGCCGTACGCGTGCTGATCATGGTTCTGTCGGCCTGGGACACCCATTGGCAGCCCGTCGACTACGTCAACAGCTTCCAGCCCGCCGGCGTGGCGATCCTCGACCACCGCGATCCGGTGCTCGAGAGCAACGGCGGATGGCACTTCCTGCCGACGATCCCGTACATGTACGGCCTGCTGCTGTGGCTGGGCATCCCCTGGGAGTACGCCGGTCGCATCGTCACCGTGGTCGCCGACATCGTGCTGATCCCGCTGGTCGGCAAGCTGGCCGGGGCGCGGACCGAGAAGCTGCGCGCCTTCCAGTACGCCTGCAACCCCCTCGCGATCCTCGTCGCCTCCGTGCACGGCCAGGTCGAGCCGGTCTCCCTGGTCTTCGGGGTCGCGGCGTACGTCGTGGCGCGCGGCCCGGGAGACTGGCGGCGGCCCGACCCCCTGCCCTGGGCCCACATGCGGCTCGCGAACCGTGACCTGCCGCTGCCCTGGATTTCGCCGGGCGAGATCATGCGGCGCGTCGTCCACCCGTCGGAGGAGGACCGCGCGGCGACCGGCCGGGCCGTGTGGGCGGGTCTGCTCATGGGGCTCGCGCTCTGTGCGAAGAGCTGGCCGGTGATCCTCGTGCCGGCCCTGCTGATGTTCCTGCCGGGGCTGCGCAGCCGCCTGGTCACGCTGGTCGCGACCGGCGTCGCGCCCGTGTTTTTCCTGCTGACGCTCCCGATCGGCGGCTGGACGGAGTGGCGGCAGCTGCCCGAGGTGCTCAACACCATCGGGCTGCGGCCCAGCGACGTCCGCCCGATCACGGGTGACTGGGGCTGGACCGCCCTGGTGAGCGGCGGCAACTGGAACCTCGATCCGACCCCGGCGAGGATCGGCCAGTACATGATCTACGCCGCGATCGTCGCCTGCCTCGTCTGGTGGCGCAAGGCCGATCCGGTCGACGTCACGATCGCGATCCTGCTCTCTTTCATGATCTTCACACCGCGCCTCGGCGCGCAGTACCTGCTGTGGTTCATGCCGTTCCTGGTCGCCCGGCCCACCCGCTGGGCCTGGCCGGCGATCATCGGCAGCTCGCTCTGGTCGGCGATCGGATACATCGTGCTCACCCAGTTCCACGGGCCCGAGTGGGGCGAGCTGCACGCGCCCTGGGCGATCGGTTCGCTGGTGCTGTTCCCGGTGCTGATCGCGGCGATCCCGTGGCGGCGCAGGTACGCGGAGATCACGCCGGAGTCGCTTCCGGGGGAGAGGGAGAGCATCCGCACCGCCTGAGGCGGGCCCCTGCCGGTCTCAGGTCACTATGAGGCGGACCATGTGGCCGTGGCTCGCGAAGCCGGTGTCGCCGTCGAGCATCCCGGTCACGCACTCGAACACGCCCGGCGCGGCCTGCCGTACGAAGAAGACGGTCTCGGCGATCGCCGACAGGAGCCGGATCACGTCGCGCTGCACGTGGACGCCCTCCCTGTCGCCGGCCAGCGAGACCGTCACCTCGTACACGCCGTCATCGAGCAGGCGCTCACCGGTCAGCAGCCACTCCGACCCGCACGCCCGGCGCAGGTGGGGGAGCAGATGCGCCTCGGGCTCCTCCGCCACCCACCCGTCTCGTGCCATCACGCCCAGCAGGGCGGAGACCTGTGGCTCCATCGCTGAAGCGTCCGCGATCCCGGTGAAGCGCTCGTCGTTGTCCCATCGCCGCATGATCAGACCCTAAGCCGGAGCGCGGCGGCGCACTCAGCAGACGCTCCGTGCCGTCCACCCGAAATGTCGCCCACGGCCACCAGCGTCTCCCCCCGCAGGCGTGGTCACTTGGGGGAGGGGCACAACGGCCCGACTGCTCCGCGGCGTCGAACGGCTGTCGGGCTGACCCGGCCGGACGATGTCACCGAGGTTCGGGGTGTTCCGGCTGTTCCGGCTGGGAGTCGGGGCGGGACCCGGGGGAGCGCTCCGGCAACCGTCCCGAGATGAGCGCGGCGGCCCAGGCGCCGTCCGGATCGCTGTCGACGAGCAGGGCGCGGACGAGCAGGCTCAGCGGGATCGCCAGCAGCGCGCCCAGCGGGCCGAGCACCCACGCCCAGACGATCAGCGAGAGGAAGGTGGCCGTGGTGGACAGCCCCACGGCGTCACCCAGGAACTTCGGCTGGATGAACGACTGGATCACCACGTTGATGGCGATGTAGGCGACGATCACCAGCAGCATCGTCTTGGGCCCGCCTTCCAGCAGCCCGAGCAGCGCCGGCGGGATGAGGCCCAGAATGAACCCGATGTTCGGGATGTAGTTCGTGATGAGGGCGAGCACTCCCCACAGCAGGGGGAGCGGCACGCTCAGCACGTACAACACGATGACGTCCAGGATCGAGCAGATGAGGCCGAAGACGGTCGAGACGATCAGGTAGCGGCGAGTCCTGTACGTGAAGGTCTTGAGCGCACGGGCGAGGGCGGGCCGTTCGGCCGACGCGGCGTCCACGACCCGAGCGAAAACGGGGGCGTCGAGGCTCATGGCCAGCAGCAGGACGACGATCAGGAACAGACTCGACAGCACTCCCAGAAGGCTGCTCAACACGCTCTGGGCGAGGCCGATCAACTTGCCGAAATCGAGTGACGACAGCGCCTTGTTGAGCTGTTCACTTCCGTAGCCGAGACCCGCCGCCCAGTGCTGGAGGTCGGCCACCATCGCGTTGAACTGCACCGCGTACGTGGGAGCAAGGATGGCGAGCTGTGCGGCGGCGACGCTGAGCACCGCGACCATGCCGAGCAGGACCAGCAGCACCACCGCGAGGGGAACGGCCACCTGCAACCACACCGGCGAGTTGTGGCGGGCCAGCCAGCCGCGTATCGGGGCGACGGCGATGACGAGGGTCAGCGCCAGGACGACCGGGCCGACGATCGAGCCCACGGCTTGAACGCCGGCAAGGGTGATCACCGCGGCCGCGGCACAGACCAGCACGATCAGGGCGCGAGGTAACCCCTGTCGAGTCACGTCCGTTCCTACCCCTTCTCCTTGTGGAAAGGCTGTGCAAGGTGGATCAGTCGTAGCACGCCCTGGCCCCTACCCTTGTCCGCGCGGGCGAGTCGTGACGGGAATGAAGCCGGGCCGGACGCCGTTCGATTCGTGCGGAACTTCCATCCACAGGGTGACCTGTGGGAATAGGTTTCCGCGCGGGTGCGTTGGAGACTACCCGGGCCAAGTCGTCGGCAGGCCCTGGTAATCTTGTGGTGTCGGCGCGGTTCGGCGCACTCCTCTTCGATCACTTCGGTGGTTGTCTTGTGTGTGCGCGGTGGTTGCCGGCGGCTCCTTTGGTTTTTCGATCTTCTGGTTCTCGGTGGTTTTGCGTCGGGGTGGGGGTTCGGGTAAGTTAGAGGGGTTGCCCCGGAAACGGGGGGTCGAAATTCCTGTCGGTCGGCGGGTTTCGGGTCAAGAAGTCCCGGTGGGGCGGATTTGACACGAAAGAGCCGGTCGGGAAGAATTAAGACCAGCAAGACAAAAGAAAAACAAACGGTGAAACGCCCCGGAGCGTGGGACCTTCTGAG
>NZ_FTNI01000009.1 GCF_900156315.1 Microbispora rosea
TCAAAGGAATCCGTCACCGACACCACAAAGAGTGCCGCTATGACGGGGTCATGCATGATTTCATGCACTGGCTTTTAGCACACTGTTGAGTTCTCAAGAAACGGACGCGACCACCATCACCCGAAACCTCACTTAGAAGGTCCCACGCTCCGGGGCGTTTCACCGTTTGTTTTTCTTTTGTCTTGCTGGTCTTAATTCTTCCCGACCGGCTCTTTCGTGTCAAATCCGCCCCACCGGGACTTCTTGACCCGAAACCCGCCGACCGACAGGAATTTCGACCCCCCGTTTCCGGGGCAACCCCTCTAACTTACCTGATCCCTGAATGTCCGTCGAATCGCGACGAAACATCCCAAGATCGGGTCCGAGAAGAAGGGATTCGCTGAGAGCCTAGCAGCCGATCCCCGGAGGGGGATTCAGGCTCGCCGGTTCTCGGCGCGTGCAGAAAGACTAGCACCCGTCCAGCGGTGCTGCGCACAACTTGGGCAACTTTAGGGTCTTGCCCTGTCTCCATGCCCTTCAAACCTCCCCCGCCACAGAGCGAGGAGTGCCTGTGCGCCCTCGCCACGACGAGGGCGCACAGGCTGAAGGCCTAAGCCGGCAGCGCGGCGAGCTGGGCCTCGAGACGGGAGATGTCCTCGGCGGCCTGCTCGGCCCGCCGGCGCACCTTCGCCACGACGTCCTCCGGCGCCTTGCCCATGAACTGCTCGTTGCCGAGCTTGGCCGTCACCTGAGCCTGCTCCTTGCGTGCCACGGCCAGGTCCTTCTCCAGCCGCTTCCGCTCGGCGGCGACGTCGATGGCTCCGGCCGTGTCTATCTCCACGAGCACCGTGCCGACGGTGAGCCTGGCTGTCGGGTTGAAGGTGTCCGCTGGTTCGTCCAGACGCAGCAGGACGCGGATCGCTCCCTCATGGGCGGCGAGAGCCGTACCGGACAGGGACAGCCGCGCGGCCACCCGCTGGCCGGGCTTCAGGCCCTGATCCGAGCGGAACCTGCGCACCTCTGTCACGAGGTTCTGCAGCGCGGAGATCTCCTGCTCGGCCACGGGGTCGAGCAGCCCCGGCGAAGCCGAAGGCCAGGGAGCGACCACGATCGACTCCCCGCCCGTCAGAGCCCGCCACAGCTCCTCCGTCACGAACGGCACGAGCGGGTGAAGCAGCCGGAGCAGCGCGTCGAGGACATGCCCGAGAACCCGCTTGGTGTTCTCGGCCACCGCGCCGCCCTCGGCGAACTGCACCTTGGCCAGTTCGACGTACCAGTCGAAGACCTCGTCCCAGGCGAAGTGGTAGAGGGCGTCGGACGCCTTGGCGAACTCGAACTCCTCGAAGGCCGCGTCGACACTCGTGACGACCTCCTGCAGGCGCGACAGGATCCACCGATCGGCAGCGGTGAGGTCTTCGGGCACACCGTCGGAGACGGCGCCGTTCATCAGCGCGAAGCGAGTGGCGTTCCAGATCTTGTTGCAGAAGTTGCGGGATCCGGCCGCCCAGTCCTCGCTGATCGCCACGTCGGAGCCGGGGTTGGCACCGCGCAGCAGCGTGAAGCGCGTGGCGTCCGCGCCGTACCGCTCGATCCAGTCGAGCGGGTCGACGACGTTGCCGAACGACTTCGACATCTTCTTGCCGAACTGGTCGCGCACCATGCCGTGCAGCGCCACAGTGCGGAACGGCGGCTGGCCGTCCATCGCGTACAAGCCGAACATCATCATCCGCGCCACCCAGAAGAACAGGATGTCGTAGCCGGTGACGAGCACGGACGTCGGATAGAAGCGAGCCAGATCGGGTGTGGCGTCGGGCCAGCCCAGCGTGGAGAACGGCCACAGGCCGGAGGAGAACCAGGTATCGAGGACGTCCTGGTCCTGCTCGTAACCGGCCGGCGGCTCCTCGTCCGGCCCCACGCAGACCATGTCGCCGTCCGGGCCGTACCAGACGGGAATCCGGTGCCCCCACCACAGCTGGCGTGAGATGCACCAGTCGTGCATGTCGTCGACCCAGTCGAAGTAGCGCTTGGCCAGCTCCGGCGGGTGGATGCGGGTGCGGCCGTCACGCACCGCGTCACCCGCGGCCTTGGCCAGCGGTGTGACGTTGACGAACCACTGCAGCGACAGGCGCGGCTCCACCACGGTCTTACAGCGGGAGCAATGTCCGACCGAGTGCACGTACGGCCGCTTTTCGGCGACGATGCGGCCCTGCTCGCGCAGCGCGGCGACCACGGCGGGCCGTGCCTCGAACCGGTCGAGGCCTTGGAAGGGCCCATGGGCGGTGATGATGCCGCGCTCGTCCATGATGACGAGCGACTCCAGCGAGTGGCGGCGCCCGATCTCGAAGTCGTTCGGGTCGTGCGCGGGGGTGACCTTGACCGCGCCGGTGCCGAAGGACGGGTCCACGTGCTCGTCGGCGACGATCGGGATGCGCCGGCCGGTGAGCGGAACCTCGACATGCTTGCCGACCAGGTGCGCGTAGCGCTCGTCGGCGGGGTGGACGGCGACCGCGGTGTCGCCCAGCATGGTCTCGGCGCGGGTGGTGGCGACGACGATCTCCTCGTCGCCCGAGCCGTAGCGGATGGAGACGAGCTCGCCGTCGTCGTCGCTGTGCTCGACCTCGATGTCGGACAGGGCGGTCAGGCAGCGGGGGCACCAGTTGATGATGCGCTCGGCGCGGTAGATGAGCCCGTCGTCGAACAGCTTCTTGAAGATCGTCTGGACGGCCCGGGAGAGCCCCTCGTCCATCGTGAAGCGCTCACGCGACCAGTCCACGCCGTCGCCGAGCTTCGTCATCTGGCCGAGGATCCGGCCGCCGGACTCCTCCTTCCACTGCCAGACGCGCTCGACGAACGCCTCGCGGCCGAAGTCGTGGCGGGACAGGCCATCCTTGGCGATCTCGCGCTCCACGACGTTCTGCGTGGCGATGCCGGCGTGGTCCATGCCGGGGAGCCACAGCGTTTCCATGCCCCGCATCCGGGCTCGCCGGGTGAGCGCGTCCTGGATCGAGTGGTCGAGGGCGTGGCCCACGTGGAGCGACCCGGTCACGTTGGGCGGGGGAAGCACGATGCTGTACGGCTCGCGCCCGCTGCCCGGGTCCGCTGTGAAGTAGCCCGCCGATACCCAGCGCTCGTAGCTCCGGGTCTCGACATCGACGGGGGCGTACTGGGTGGGCAGCTCAGACGTAGTCACGGTGCCCAATTCTAGGGATGTCCGGACGCCACCCGAGCCGTCGCCGCACGCCCTGTGGACAAAGCGCCGGCGAAGGCCCGCGTCAGGCCGACTTCTCCCTCGGGGTCCGCTGCTGCTTGGCCTGCAGCTGGTCGCGTGGCACCAGGGTCGGATTCACGTGCTCCAGCACGGCCTCGCGGGTGATGACGACGCGGGCCACGTCCTGGCGGGAGGGCACCTCGTACATCACGGACTGGAGGACTTCCTCCAGGATGGCGCGCAGCCCGCGGGCGCCGGTGCCGCGCAGGATGGCCTGGTCCGCGATGGCTTCCAACGCGTCGTCGGAGAACTCCAGCTCGACGTTGTCCAGTTCGAGCAGGCGGCGGTACTGCTTGACGAGCGCGTTGCGCGGCTCGGTGAGGATCTGGATCAGCGCGTCCCTGTCGAGGTTGTGCACCGACGTGATCACCGGGAGACGGCCGACGAACTCGGGGATCATGCCGAACTTCAGGAGGTCTTCCGGCATGACGTCCGAGAAGATGTCGGAGGAGTCCATCTCCTCCTTCGAGTGGATGATCGCGTTGAAGCCGATGCCCTTCCTGCCGACCCTCGACTCAATGATCTTCTCGAGGCCGGCGAAGGCGCCGCCGCAGATGAACAGCACGTTCGTGGTGTCGATCTGGATGAACTCCTGGTGGGGGTGCTTGCGCCCGCCCTGCGGGGGCACGCTCGCCGTGGTCCCCTCCAGGATCTTCAGCAGGGCCTGCTGCACGCCCTCGCCCGACACGTCCCGCGTGATCGACGGGTTCTCGCTCTTACGGGCGATCTTGTCGACCTCGTCGATGTAGATGATGCCGGTCTCGGCCTTCTTGACGTCGTAGTCGGCGGCCTGGATCAGCTTGAGGAGGATGTTCTCCACGTCCTCGCCGACGTAGCCGGCCTCGGTCAGCGCGGTCGCGTCCGCGATGGCGAACGGCACGTTGAGCATCTTGGCGAGGGTCTGCGCGAGCAGCGTCTTGCCCGACCCGGTGGGGCCGAGCAGCAGGATGTTGGACTTGGCCAACTCCAGGCCGTCGTCACGGCCCCGCTCCCCGGACTGGACGCGCTTGTAGTGGTTGTAGACCGCTACCGACAGCGCCTTCTTCGCCTTGTCCTGCCCGATGACGTACGCGTCGAGAAACTCGTAGATCTCGCGCGGCTTGGGGAGGTTGTCCCACTTGAGCTCGGAGGACTCCGACAGCTCCTCCTCGATGATCTCGTTGCAGAGATCGATGCACTCATCGCAGATGTAGACGCCTGGTCCGGCGATGAGCTTCTTGACCTGCTTCTGGCTCTTGCCGCAGAACGAGCACTTCAGCAGGTCTCCCCCGTCGCCGATGCGTGCCACCCCAGATACTCCTTTGCGTGGGACCGCCCCTGCCGCCGCGGTCGCTTCCGTCCGCACCCTGCTCGCGATCCGGTTCATGAACCTGTGTCATGATCCGGCGATCACGATCCGGTGCGAAAACGTCATCCCGCTCAGGTTTCGACGTTACCGTCTCTCGGGCCCTCAGTGAGCCCCCTAGCGGTGAGTCGCACCGGAACGTGCCCAAATGGGCACCGTTCCGGTGCGGCAACTCCCTCAGGAAGCGGCGACCGCCGCCGCGCGCTTCTTCCGCGACGGGATGATGTCGTCCACCAGCCCGTACGCCTTCGCCTCCTCGGCGCTGAGGATCTTGTCACGCTCGATGTCCCGGCGGACCTCGTCGGCCGCCTTGCCCGAGTGCTTCGCCACGATCTCCTCGAGCAGCGACCTCATCCGCAGGATCTCACGAGCCTGGATCTCGATGTCGCTGCCCTGGCCGCCGCCCTCGGTGTAGGGCTGGTGGATCAGGACGCGGGCGTTGGGCAGGGCGAACCGCTTGCCCGGCGTGCCACCGGCCAGCAGGACCGCGGCGGCCGAGGCCGCCTGCCCAAGGCAGACCGTCTGGATCTCGGGCCGGACGAACTGCATGGTGTCGTAAATCGCGGTCATCGCGGTGAACGAGCCACCCGGCGAGTTGATGTACATGCTGATGTCGCGGTCCGGGTCCAGCGACTCCAGCGTCAGCAGCTGCGCCATCACGTCGTTCGCCGAAGCGTCGTCGATCTGGACGCCGAGGAAGATGATGCGGTCCTCGAACAGCTTGTTGTAGGGGTTCATCTCCTTGACGCCGTACGACGTGCGCTCGACGAAGGAGGGAAGGACGTAGCGGCCGTTGATGTCACCCGGCCGGATCAGCTCACTCATCTGGGAAGCTCCAGTCACGAGACGGCGCCCTCGGAGGGCACCTGGCGGGCGCTGCGCACCACGTGGTCGATGAAGCCGTAGTCCTTGGCCTCCTCGGCCGTGAACCAGCGGTCCCGGTCGGAGTCGCGCTCGATCTGGTCGAGCGGCTGGCCGGTGTGGAAAGCGATCCGCTCCGCGAGCGTCTTCTTCACGTAGAGCATCTGCTCGGCCTGGATCGCGATGTCGGCCGCGGTGCCGCCGATGCCGCCCGAAGGCTGGTGCATCATGATCCGGGCGTGCGGAAGCGCGTACCGCTTGCCGCGGGCGCCGGCACAGAGCAGGAACTGGCCCATGGAGGCAGCCAGGCCCATGGCGACCGTGCAGACGTCGTTCGGCACGTACTCCATCATGTCGTAAATCGCCATGCCGGCGGTCACCGAGCCACCGGGGGAGTTGATGTACATCCAGATGTCGCGATCGGGGTCATCGGCGGCGAGGAGCAGGAGCTCAGCGGCCAGCCGGTTGGCCACCTCGTCGTTGACCTGGGTGCCGAGCACCACGATCCGCTCGCGCAGCAGGCGCTGGTAGAGCTGGTCCTCGAGGCGGGAGGGGCCACCCTCCGGGCTCCGGGCCTCGAAGCCGGAACCACCGGTCGGGAAGAAGGTCGGCGGGCTGGTCACAGCGTCACCTTCCGATGCGTCGTAATCGATTGGCTTTGCTTGTGACCTTAACGCGCGACGCAGACAGGTCATGCCCGTGCGCCGTACTGTTCGCTGACGGCGCATGTCCGGCCCGCGACGAGGCCCCGCCCCGCATCGCCCGTGTTTCCCGCCGTGGCTGCACAGCCGGGGGCTCACTGATCTCAGCCGTACGATTGCTCCCCGACACGCGGTAAGAAACAAATTTGCAGGGATTTGCCCGAATATAACCGGAAACCCCCGGCGCACCCTAGTGCGACGGGGGTTTCACCGTTACCGCCACACCGATCGGCCTCCCGGCCGATCGGCGGCAGAAGTCAGGCGAGAGCCTCGGAAATCAGCTTTCCTTGGCCTCGTCGGCGGACTCCCCGGCGCCCGCCTCCTCCACACCCACAGCCTCCTGCTCGGGGTTGAGCTCGGCGTAGATGGCCTTGACGTCCACCTCGTTGCCGGCCGTGTCGGTCACCTTGGCCGCGTCACCGATGAGGGTCTTGGCCTTCTCCCGCACGATCTCCATCATCGCCAGCGGAAGCTGGTTGTTGTCGGCGAGGTGCTGGGCCAGCGTGTTCGGCGCGACACCCATCTGCATGGCGCGACGCACCACGAAGTCGGTCAGCTCCTGCTCGCTGACGCCGATCTCCTCAGCCTTGACGATCTTGTCGAGCACGAAGCCGGACTTCAGCGCCTTGGCCGAGGTCTCCTCGTACTCGGCGAACAGCTCCTCCTCGGTGGTCTGCTGGAGGCGGAGGTACGCCTCGCGGCTCAGGCCGCTCTCGGCGACCTGGTGCTCGAGGTTGTGCTTGCGCGCGTCGATCTCCGCCTGGAGCGCACTCTCGGGCAGCGGGATGTCGATCTTCTCGAGCAGCGCGTCGAGCGCCTTCTCGCGGCCCTGCACGACCTGGTCCACCAGCTTGTTGCGGCGAACCTGCTGGCGGATGCTGTCCTTGAGCTCGTCGAGCGTGTCGAACTCGCTGGCGAGCTGCGCGAACTCGTCGTCGAGCTCGGGCAGAACCTTCTCCTTGACCGACTTGACGTTGATGATCACGTCGGCCTCCTCGCCGGCGTTCTCACCACCGACGAGCGTGGTGCGGAAGGTCTTCTCGTCGCCGGCGGCCATGCCCTGCAGCGCCTCGTCCAGGCCCTCCAGGACCGAGCCCGCGCCGACCTCGTACGACACGTCGGCGGCCTGCTGCTCGTCGAGGTTGCGGCCGTCGATCTCGGCACGCAGGTCCATGACGACGTAGTCGCCGTTCTGGGCCGGCCGCTCGACGCCGGTCAGCGTCGCGAAGCGCTGACGCAGGGCCTCGAGCTGGCTGCTGATGTCCTCGTCGGTCACCTCGGCGGGGTCGACCACGACCTCGGCGCCTTGGTAGTCCGGGACGTCGAAGGCGGGGCGGATGTCCACCTCGGCGGTGAACTCGACCTGCTCGCCGTCCTCGATCTTGGTGACCTCGATCTCCGGCTGGCTGACCGGGAAGACGTCGGTCTCGTCAACAGCCTGGCCGTACAGCTTGGGCAGGGCGTCGTTCAGGGTCTCCTCGAGAACCACCGCGCGGCCGAAGCGCTGCTCGATGATCCGGGCCGGCACCTTGCCAGGACGGAAGCCGGGCACGCGCACCTGCTGCGCGACCTTCTTGTACGCGGCCTGCAGGCTCGGCTCGAGCTCCTTGAACGGCACCTCGACGGTGAGCTTGACCCGGGTAGGGCTGAGCTCCTCGACAGCGGTCTTCACGGGGTGGTCTCCTTGATCCAGCATCTGGTGATCGCGGGCACGTCGTGCACGGCAACCGCGGCACAGTAACGCGCGCCGCGCCCACGTGAAAGGCGCAGGATCACCGTCTCGCCTGCACGCGACCTGTCCGGGCATGCTCGACTGTGGCGGGTGTCCAACGCCAAGGGCAGTCTAGAGCAGATGAGCCCCGGGAGCGACTGTCAGAGGTCGGCCATGATCTGCCGTAGCAGGTCCACCGTCTCGGTGGGGGTGGTGCTGACCGCGCAGAGCCGTTCCATGACCTCGCTGTAGCGGTCGACCTCTTCCCGTTTATCCAGGTAGAGCGCGCTGGCGAGTTGCTCGACATACACGATGTCGGGCAGGTCGGGATCGGCGAACCGCAGGATGCTAAAGGCTCCACCCTCTGCGGCGTGTCCGCCATAACTGAACGGGATGACCTGGATCGTCACGTTGGGCTGGTTCATCAGGTCGATGAGGTGCTGGATCTGACCCCGCATGACCTCGACGCCGCCGATCGGGCGGCGCAGCGCGGCCTCGTCGATCACAGCCCAGAACTTGGGACTGTCCTCGCCGTCGAGGATGCGCTGGCGTTCCAGCCGCAGGTCCACCCGCCTGGCGATCTCCTCCGGCGCCGCGCCGACCGCGCCGGCCATGATGACGGCCCGTGCGTACTCCTTCGTCTGCAGCAGGCCGGGAACGAACTGCACCTCGTAGGTGCGGATGCGCTCGGCGGCCTCCTCCAGGCCGACGTACGCCTGGAACCACGAGGGCAGAAGGTCGTTGAACCGGTGCCACCAGCCGGGCTCGTTGGCCCGCTCGACCAGGTTCATCACGACATCGCGCGTCTCCTCGTCTTCCACCCCGTAAAGGGCGAGAAGGTCGGTCACGTCGCGTTCCTTGAACCCGACCCGGCCCAGCTCCATCCGGCTGATCTTCGACTCGGACGCCCGGATGCACTGGCCGGCCTGGTCACGGCTGATGCCCTTGCTCTCACGGAGCTTGCGGAGCTGGGAACCGAGAAGGATGCGCAGAGCCGTCGGACCCGATCCAGCCTGGATCTGTATCACGGCGCCTCCCTCTCACCTCGGCCCTGTGTGCCGCCAAGGGACGACCCGCACGACACCCCCAGCCCACACAGTGTCACCACTTCAGGCTCCGATGACAAGGTCTGATCTACGTGTCCCTGACGGTTAGCACGACCGTCGTGTGCGTCTGCACATGACAGTTGCACGTGCATTTGGGTCTTGCAGCGGCGGGAGGCGCTGATCCATCATGTCTAGGTGCATATTGGGCCAAAATGTGCACCAGTCCTCGATCTAGGCCAGCGGGAGGTACGGGCAACCATGTCGGACGAGCCCAAACCCGGTGGCCAGCTGACCCGTGACGTGGGATTCGGCTGGTTCCGGAGGGCGGCAGGGGCGTCCGATACGACGATGTGCCCCCTGGCACCGCAGGCCGACTCCGTAAAGACCGCGCGCGACGTCACGCGGACGACGCTGCAGCAGTGGGGCCTGTCGGAACTGAGTGACGACGCCGCACTGGTCGTGAGCGAACTGGTGACCAACGCGGTCCGTTACGCGCTGTATCCGGTGAACCGCGTCGGCGACCGGCCTATAACACTGACGCTCGTGCGCGTCGCCCCGCACGTGCTGCTCGCCGTGTCGGATCCCAGCGACCAGGCGCCGTCGCCCGTGCAGCCCGACTTCGTCTCCGAGCACGGACGCGGCCTCTACATCGTCGAGACCTACAGCCAGGCATGGGGCTGGGACGCACTGGACGAGGGCGGCAAGGCCGTCTGGGCCCTCTTCCGCACCGGCGACTGACCGTTTTTCCAGCGTCCGCCCGCTAAGTCCCCGTGATTTCCCCTCACTCCCCGGCCTTACTGGCGCGAGATGAGTTCGGGCTCCACCCGTACGGCTGCCTTCGCTCTTATCACTGATGAGATCCGGCCCAACCCGGGGGGCCGCGCAGGCTTCGCCAGGAAGCAACGACGGCTCCTCTAACGATGCGATGTCGGGACCTCCACGTCCGGTCTCAGTGCTCGACTACCGTGTCGCGCATGGACCTCAGCGCCTACCGCGGATACTTCCTGGACGCGGTTGTCGTCCAAGTCGACTCCGTCGCCAGCACTGCGAGAATCAGCCTTACTAGCGGAGACGATGACACTGCTGTAATCGAGCTGAATGGCGTTGTCCATATGAGGATGGACAGCCCGGATGTTAGGGGCGACTTCATCGACGAGGCCGTTGTAGGCGATCTGCCGAGGGCGGGAGCCTGGCCGGCTGACGCCCATCACCTTCTTCACCTTCACAACAACGACAGCGAGCTGGTTTGGCTCAGACTGATCGGTCCCCGGGAGATCGAGGTGGTGGCAAGAAGGATCACCACCGAACATTGAAGTGAGGCCGGATCCTCCACGAACACGAATCCACCTTCACAACGGTGGAGCCAACGCTCGCATCTCCACTTTCATGTCAGCTTCAAGGAGCTGATGGCGCGCATGGGTCACTCGTCCACTCGGGCGGCCTTGATCTGCCTGCACGCCAACGCAGGACCCGTGATCAGACGACCGCGGAAGCGCTCGGGCAGGCGTTCACGACGGCGACCGGACAAGGATCGAAAATTTGAAGTGGCACGTGTCTGGCACGGAAGATCGGAAACCGTGTCGCGAGATCACAAAGGCCAGGCTCCCCATACGGGTGACCTGGCCTTTCATGATGAGAGCGGACGACGGGAATCGAACCCGCGTAGCCAGTTTGGAAGACTGGGGCTCTACCATTGAGCTACGTCCGCGCGCGCCCGGTGTCCATCTGGTCTAGACTTCATCCGGTCGTCAGGGCGTAAGCGTACCGGAGTCTCGGACTGTTCGCGTACCCGACGAGACGGGGCGTGGCGCAGCTTGGTAGCGCGCTTGCTTTGGGAGCAAGAAGTCGCAGGTTCAAATCCTGTCGCCCCGACCAGCACTCCTGCATGTCAAAGGCCGCCTCCGGCGATCGGAAGCGGCCTTGTCCGTCCCTTGGGTGACTGACTGGGTGACTACGGCTCCGAGCCCCCGTCGAGACGGTCCATCGCCACGGCCCCGTCTGCAACACCGGCCGGATCTGCTCGCGATAGACGATCTCTGTGACAGCCGTACTGCTGTGGCCCGGGTGCCGGCGCGCCCACACCAGGACACGGAAGGTCTGGGCGAACGTCAGTGCCTTGGACGGGCGCTGCGGAGCCGGAGTCGCTGCAGCACTGCGGCTGGAAGTCGCGCAACCGGTCAGCGCTCCTGCTCGGTGGGCACCTTCACCCGGTTCGGGCACCGGCCTCGAGCACGGCGAGGTCGCGTACCGCGTAACGGTGATGCTCGGCCTCTTCCTTGAGCACCACCTTGAGGCAGCGGCGCACGACGTACTCCTGGTCTGGATATGGGTCCGCCGGCTTGCGACCACACACCCGGTCGAGTTCGGCCTCGGTGAGCCCGTCGACGACACGCCGCATCGTGGCCATGCGAGCGAGCCGCGGCGCGAGTACCTCGTCGAGCGTCGGGGTGGCTTCGAGGGTGAGCCCGAGCTTCGCCGCTGCGTCGGTCGGCATCCCGCCGTGAGGAAGGCCCAACGGGTGATACGGCGCATCCTCCTCGAGCACGGCGTTTCCAAGCCAGGCATCGCAGGCCATCAGCAGGTGCCGTTGGGTCTCGACGAACGACCACTCGCCGTTGACCTGCTCGTGCAGCTTGGCCTCGGGCAGGAGCCTGGCACGGTCGAGCGTCGCCTGCCATTGCGTCTCGATGGCATCCCAAGCAGCCCGGTAGTCGGCGGAGGACGCGGCGTCACGCGCCAGCACCCGCGTGGGATGCTGCCGGTCGAGCTCGGCCTCGACGTAGGCGGTCACGTCGACGTCGTTGACGACGAGACGCTCGAAGGCGCCACCGAGGTAGACGTCGCCCCCATAGCAGTCCACGATCTTCAGGCCGCTGACCTCGCAATCGCGAATCTCAAGGCCGGCAAGATCGCATAGGTGGATGCGGGCACCACGGAACTGGTCACTCTGGGCGTATGCAGCAGGCATCGAGACAGCTTCCCGAATCCGTTCCGCCTGCG
The DNA here is from genome assembly GCF_900156315.1 of Microbispora rosea. GTDB lineage: Bacteria > Actinomycetota > Actinomycetes > Streptosporangiales > Streptosporangiaceae > Microbispora > Microbispora rosea. The sequence continues at coordinate 11,912 of NZ_FTNI01000009.1, forward strand.
TCAATGAGTAGCACAGCGTGAGGGTGTGGGTCCTCAATAGGCTGCCGCCTGATCATCCTCGCAGCAGCGTTGATCGTCTGGCCTCCATGGCTCATGAGGGGTGTGCGCTCGCCGTGGTGGGGCTGGGCACGGGCATGTCCTTGCGCGTGACGTCGAACTCGATCCGCATGGTGCTCTTGAGGAGAGTTCCCGGCGCCGGTGCCTGGCCGAGCACGATCCAATCCGCCGGGACCTTCATCTCCTCGTCGATCAGCGTGTGAATCTCCGGGACGAATCCGAGAGCGGCGACCGCTCTTGTCGCGGTCTCCACGTCCTGAAACCAGAGCTTGGGCATCCTGGGCGCGCCGAGGTCCGATGTCGTCTGCCGCACCGACGCCGTCGTGGTGGGAGCAGGGCCGGGGAGGATCAGCGCGAAGGTGGCGGCGACAGCGGCGCCGAAGGCGGCGACGAGCGCAGTGGTCAGAGATATCGCCACGGAGCGCCGCATGGACGATGCCTACCATGATCGTGGCCAGAGTTCGAGCCGGACGGCCCGGCTGACCGTTGAGCCCGCGACCACGCCACCCGCGCACCGGCGTGACGGACGGGGCTCGGCACGTTTCTATAACCTGTTCTCGCCGTACCCCCGGAACCCTGAGGAGCACCATGGGCGACCTCGTCCTCGTCGACCGGCCCTCCGAGGCCGTCGCGGTCGTGACGCTGAACCGTCCGCGCAAGTACAACGCGATCTCCAAGTCGCTGCTCGAAGAGTTCCACGACACGCTCAAGCGGCTCGCGCAGGAGCCTGACCTGCGCGCGTTGGTCCTCACCGGGGCCGACCCCGCCTTCTGCGCGGGGCTGGACCTCGGCGAGCTGGAAGCGGGAGTGAAGATCGGCCATCCCGACTCCATCCTCCCGCTGCGCGACTTCCCGGCGCCCGTCATCGGAGCGGTCAACGGCGTGGCGGTGACCGGTGGCCTGGAGTTCGCGCTCGCGTGCGACTTCAGGATCGCCAGCGAACGGGCGCGGTTCGCCGACACCCACACCCGCGTCGGCATCGTGCCCTCCTGGGGCATGACGGCCCGGCTCAGCCAGGCCGTCGGGCAGTCCTGGGCCCGGCAGATGACGTTCACCGGAGACTTCGTCGACGCTCCCCTGGCACTGCGCATCGGCCTGGTGAACGAGGTCGTCACGCACGACCGGCTGCTCCCCCGGGCCGTCGAGCTCGCACAGAGCATCGCGACGACGACGCCGGAGACGCTCCGCAGGATCCGGGAGATCTACGACCTCCTGCGCGACGGCACCGGCGCCGACGGTCTGCGGGCCGAACTGGAGACCGGCCGGGACGGGCTCGCCATCACCAGCCCCGAGGACTTCGCCGCCCGGAGGCGTGCCGTCTTCGACCGGGGCCGGACCCAGACCAGCTGAAGGTCACTCCTCCTCGACGTACGGGTGGGTGAGGAACTCGATGGCGTGGCCGTCGGGGTCGTCCACGTACACCCCGCGGCCGTGGTGCCGGTGGTTGATCTGCTGCGGCTCCTGGTGGTGGGGGCCGCCCCAGTAGGGCAGGCCCCGCTCGGCGATGCGGGCGCGGATGTCGTCGAACTCGTCCTCGGAGACGAGGAACGCCAGGTGCTGCATGACGATCCGGTCCCGGTCGACGATCGAGTCGGCGTAGTCGATCGTCACGCCGTTGCCGACCCGGACCGTGGCGAACGGACCGAACGCGCCGGGCTCGGGCTCGCCGAGCAGCCCGGTCAGGAACCGGGCGGACGCGAAGCGGTCGCTGCTGTGCACGATCGTGTGGTCCAGTTGAGCGGTCACGTCGCCCTCCAGGTTTCCTACTGTCTTCATCTACGCAATACCGTGGACAGGTGATCGACAAGCACATCTCCCGCGTGCTCGGGCTGCTCGGGCAGGACGACACGCTGCGCGTCCTCGCCGGGCTGGTCCTGCGTCCCGGTGAGCCGCTCGACAAGGTCACCGGGCTCGAGCCGGACGTGGCGGCCAAGGCCCTGGACCGCCTGGAGCGGGGCGGCCTCGCCGTACGGAACGGGGACGGCTGGCAGGCTCGGCCCGAGACCTTCCGCGACCTGCTGCGCACGATCCCCTCAACGCCGGCGGACCCGATGGACGCGTTCCTGGTCGACGGGCGGCTCGTCTCCATTCCGGCGAAGAGGGCCAAACGGCTGATGGTGCTCGACTACATCGCCCAGGTGTTCGACGTCGGCGTGCGTTACCCGGAGAAGGAGGTCGACGTGGCGCTGCGGGCGTTCCACGACGACTACGCCGCGCTGCGCCGTTACCTGGTGGACGAGGGGTTCCTCAGCCGGGAGGCCAACGTCTACTGGCGTTCGGGCGGAACCACCTGACGCAGGTGTGGCCGGGTCCGGCCACATCGGAAGACGCCCTTTCCCGATGGGCCCCCGGCACGGACACTGGGAGTCATGGGCGAGCCGACCAGGGTCCTTCTCGACGAGTCCCGGATTCCCCGGAACTGGTACAACGTCGTCCCCGACCTACCCACGCCTCCCCCGCCGGTGCTCCATCCGGCGACGCTGCAGCCGGTCGGCCCCGACGATCTCACCCCGCTCTTCCCTGCGGCGCTGATCGAGCAGGAGGTGTCGGGTGAGCGGTTCGTCCCCGTCCCTGACGGCGTCCTCGACGTCTACCGCCTCTGGCGGCCGACGCCCCTCATCCGCGCCCGGCGCCTCGAGCGCGCCCTCGGCACACCGGCGCGGATCTACTACAAGTACGAGGGCGGCAGCCCGTCGGGCTCGCACAAGCCCAACACCGCGGTCCCCCAGGCGTACTACAACGCACGGGAGGACGTACGCAGGCTGACCACCGAGACCGGCGCGGGCCAGTGGGGCTCCGCCCTGGCGTTCGCCTGCGCCCAGTACGGCCTGGCCTGCGAGGTCTGGATGGTCCGGGCGTCGTACGACCAGAAGCCCTACCGCCGCACGCTGATGAAGATCTACGGCGCGACCCTGCACGCCAGCCCGTCGGCGGTGACCACGGCGGGCAGCAGGATCCTGGCGGAGGACCCCCACTGCACGGGGTCGCTGGGCATCGCGATCAGCGAGGCGGTCGAGGTCGCCGGTCAGCACGACGACACGCGATACGCCCTCGGCTCGGTGCTCAACCACGTCCTGCTGCACCAGACCGTGATCGGCGAGGAGGCGCTGGAGCAGCTGGCGATCCTCGGCGAGACTCCGGACGTCGTGATCGGCTGCACCGGCGGCGGCTCCAACTTCGCCGGGCTGGCCTTCCCGTTCCTGCGCGAGAAGCTCGCGGGGCGCATGGACCCCGTGCTGCGGAGCGTCGAGCCCGCCGCCTGCCCGTCCCTGACGCGAGGCGCCTACGCGTACGACTTCGGCGACACTGCCGGGTTCACGCCGCTGATGAAGATGCACACGCTGGGGCACACGTTCGTGCCCGACCCGATCCACGCCGGCGGGCTGCGCTACCACGGCATGTCGCCGCTGCTCTCGCATGTGTACGAGCTGGGCCTGGTGGAGGCCGTGGCCGTCACGCAGACCGAGTGCTTCGACGCGGGCATCCGCTTCGCCAGGGCCGAGGGGATCGTGCCGGCCCCCGAGCCCTCCCACGCGGTGGCCGCCACGATCGCGGAGGCGCTGCGGTGCGCGGAGTCGGGAGAGGAGAAGGTCATCGTGATGTCCCTGTGCGGGCACGGCCACTTCGACCTGCCCGCCTACGAGAGCCGTCTCGCCGGGCGCCTGGAGGATTTCACGCTCCCGCAGGAGCGCATCGACGCGGCCCTCGCGCATCTGCCCGCCGTCTGATGTGACGCATGCTCACGGATATCCGTTTCGTCCCTTGACCGGCGGGTACGGCTGCGCCATCGCTCCGTCATACCGACCGGAGCACTCATGTCAAACGGCTGAAATGCGCGGTATCACCTCCATACGATTCTGGAACACCATCCGCTCTCTCCGGAGAATTCGTTGAACCGGAACTGCGTCATCAAGGACCCCGCCCCGGGAAACCGGGCGCAGTGGCGCCGCAGCAGCGCCGCGTCCGCGCACGAGCGGCTGGCCTTCCTGAACGAGGCGAGCCGGCGGATCGGCAGCACGCTCGACTTATCCGAGACGAGCCGGGAGCTCGTCGACGTGGCGGTCCCCCGCTTCGCCGACGCGGCGGCCGTGATGGTGCAGGACCGCCTCACGGCGGACGGCGAGTTGTCGTCCAGGCCGGTGGACGGCACCACCCTCGTACGCAGGGTCGCCCTGGGCGTGGCCGGTGCCGACCCAGACGCCTGGGTGCAGGCGTTCCCCGTCGGCGAGGCGACGATCTATCCGGCGATCCTCCCCCAGGCCCAGTGCATGGCGGGCGGCAAACCGCTGATGTACCCGGCGCTCGACAAGGAGAGCGCCCGGCTGATCGGCGCCAGCATGGACCGGGAGGAGGCGGTCGCCGCGCTTCTGACCGACTCGTCGTTCCTCGTGGTGCCTCTGCGGGCGCGGGGACGGGTCCTGGGCTGTGTGATCTTCACCAGGCACCCGGGCAGCCGGTCGTTCGAGGAGCAGGACGTGGTGGTGGCCGAGGACCTGGCCGCCCGCACCGCCGTGTGCATCGACAACGCACGGCTGTACACCAGGGAGCGCAGGACCGCGCTGACCCTGCAGAGCAGCCTGCTGCCCGTCGAGCTGCCGCAGGCGCTCGGCATGGACATCGCCACCCGTTACCTGCCGGCCAGCGACCTGATGGGCGTCGGGGGCGACTGGTACGACGTGATCGCCCTGCCCGGGTGCCGTACGGCCCTGGTGGTGGGCGACGTCATGGGCCACGGAACCAGAGCCGCGGCGACCATGGGCCAGCTCCGCACGGCCGCGCGTACGCTCGCGAGCCTCGACCTGCCGCCCGACGAGGTGCTGTTCCGGCTCAACCTGATGAGCCAGGACCTCGACCCCAGCCAGATCGCGACGTGCATCTACGCCGTCTACGACCCGGTGACACGCAATTGCGCGCTCGCCCGTGCCGGCCACGTGCCGCCGATACTCCTGCACCCCGACCGGTCGACCGAGATCATCGACCTGCCCTCCGGCCTGCCTCTCGGCATCGGCAGCGACCCGCTGGAATCGCGCGAGATGATCCTGCCGCCCGGGAGCGTGCTCGCCCTCTACACCGACGGCCTCGTGGAGAGCCGGGAGCGGGACCTGGACGCCGGGATCATGGGGCTGCGCCGTCTGCTCGCCGGTCCGGTCGAGGACCTGGAGGACATGTGCGACGTGATCATCAGCAGCCAGCGGTCGGGTCACGAGCGTGACGACATCGCCCTGATGGTGGCCCGGGTCCGCGACCTCGACCCGGACGAGGTGGCGACCTGCCCGCTGCCGTCCGACCCGCGGTTCGTCTCGCACGCCCGCCGCTTCGTCCGCAGCACCCTGCACAGGTGGGGACTGAGCGGCCTGGTGGACAGCACCCAGCTCATCGTGAGCGAACTGGTCACCAACGCGCTCAAACACGGCTGGCCGCCGATCGAGCTGCGCATGCTGCGCGGCCGCACCCTGGTGGTCGAAGTCGTCGACGGCTCCCCCGCCGCGCCCACCCCGCGCACGGCCACCCCGGACGAGGACACCGGCCGCGGTCTCCAGCTGATCAAGCGGTTCGCCTACCGCTGGGGCACCAGGCCCACCCCGTACGGAAAGATCGTCTGGGTCGAGCAGCACCTCCCTTGACCCGGGCGTTCCCTCCCCAGCGAGCGTGTATGACTGATCGTTGAGAAGAGTTACGTTCGAATGGGGAGTTCGTGGCGAGGAGGGGACATGATCGACATCCGTGACGCGTACCGCAGGGCGCTGGACGGTTTCGGGGACCGCCTCCATCTCGTCCGCCGGGGACAGTGGGAGCTGCCGACTCCCTGTGTCGACTGGGACGTTCGCGGGCTCGTCAACCACGTCGTGGCCGAGAACCTGTGGGCCCCCGAGCTGCTGTCCGGCCGTACGGTCGCCGAGGTGGGTGACGCCTTCGAGGGCGACGTGCTCGGCGACGACCCGCTCAAGGCGTTCGAGGCGTCCGCGCAGGGCGCCGTCCAGGCGGTGTACGCCGAGGGCGCCCTGACCAGTGTGACCCACCTGTCGTTCGGCGACGTGCAGGGCGAGGAGTACATCACCGAGCTGTTCGCGGACGTACTGATCCACACCTGGGACCTGGCACGTGCCATCGGCGGGCCGGAACGGCTCGACCCCGCACTGGTCGCCTCCTGCTCGGAATGGTTCGAGAAGGCACGGGAGGACTACCGCGAGGCGGGGGTGTTCGGGGACGAGCAAGGCCTCCCGGCCGACGCCGACCAGCAGACGCACCTGCTCGCCGCCTGGGGCAGGAATCCTTAGGCCCTGCCCCGGGACCTACTGACTCCGTCTATCGCACAGACCGACACACAGGGCTGGCGGGCAGCCTTACCCGCGAGGGCTACCACACAGCCCACCCCGCTAGGGCTAACGCCCTGTGGGCCGCCTGCCGTGGTTGGCCTTCTTCTTCTTGCGTGCCTTCGACTTGCGTGCGCGTCTACCCATCACGACCGCCTTCCGTCGAGTATGGCTTTCGCTCACTGTCCTCCCCCGGCCCACAGGCGGCAAGGGGCGGACCCCAACTCAACACGTACCCACGTACGTGGGGCATAATTTGTTTGAATCTGTTGACAGGAGTGGTGAATGCTGGCCCAGCAACGGCAGCAGGCGATCCTGGAGAGGGTACGCAGAACCGGCGGGGTGCGCGTCGCGCAGCTCGTACGCGATCTCGGGGTCTCGGACATGACGATCCGCCGCGACCTGGAGGTCCTCGCGGAGCGGGGCCTGATCGTCAAGGTGCACGGCGGGGCGACCGCCACCGGCGCCGGCTCGACGGAGGAGCCGGGCTTCGCCGCCAAGTCGGTGCGGCAGCAGGCCGAGAAGGAGGCCATCGCCCGCCGGGCCGCCATGCTCGTACGGCCGGGCAGCTCCGTCGCCCTCTCTGCCGGGACCACGACCTGGACACTGGCCCACCATCTGGTGGACGTGCCCGAGCTGACCGTGATCACCAACTCGGTGCAGGTGGCCGACGTCTTCCACCGAGCGGGACGGCCCGACCAGACCGTGGTGCTGGTGGGCGGCGTGCGCACGCCGTCCGACGCGCTGGTCGGCCCGGTGGCCGTGGCGGCCGTCCGCTCCCTGAACGTCGACACGCTCATGCTCGGTGTGCACGGCATGAGCGTCCGGGCCGGTTACACCACGCCCAACCTGCTGGAGGCGGAGACCGACCGCGCCCTCATCGCGGCCGCCCAGCAGCTCGTGGTCCTGGCCGACCACACCAAGTGGGGGACGATCGGCATCAGCACGATCGCCGCCCTCGACGAGGCCGGCGTGGTCGTGAGCGACGTCGGCCTGCCGGAGGAGGCGCGCGCCGCGCTGTCGGAGCACGCCGGCGAGCTCCTCCTCGCCGACCCCTCCGGGGAAACCGAGATGGAGACCGCGCTGTGACGCCGGACCTCTGGAAGGCCGCCTGTCCCCGGACCCCTGTAAGCCCGCTCTGACCCGGGACACCGCACCGTGAAGCTGGAGACCGCTCTGTGAAGCGCACCATCACCCATCTCGCCGACGGCCGTGAGCTCATCTATTTCGACCGGCGCGACGACGCCGACCACAGCGCCGTCGACACCAGGGACCTGCCGCCGCGCCCGCTCGCCTCCGAGCTGCGCTACGACCCCCTGATGGACGAGTGGGTGGCCGTCGCCCGGCATCGCCAGACGCGCACGCACCTGCCGTCCGCGGAGGAGTGCCCGCTCTGCCCGGGCCATCCCGGCTCGGAGATCCCCTCGCCGTACGAGGTGGCGGTGTTCGAGAACCGCTTCCCGTCGTTCAGCTTCAACACCGGCGCGTACGAGCAGGTGGGCGGGCTGAGCGAGGTGCGGCCGGGGATCGGGCGGTGCGAGGTGGTCTGCTTCACCTCCGACCACGACGCGTCGTTCAGCTCGCTGAGCGACGCGCAGGCCGAGCTGGTCGTCGAGGCGTGGGCCGACCGCACGGCGGAGCTGTCCGCGCTGCCCGGCGTGGAGCAGGTCTTCTGCTTCGAGAACCGCGGCGCCGAGATCGGCATCACGCTGCCGCACCCCCACGGGCAGATCTACGCCTATCCGTACGTCACGCCGCGTACCCGGCAGATGCTGGACGCCGCCGCCCGCCACCAGGGCGGCAACCTGTTCGCGGACGTCCTGGCCGCCGAGCGGAGGGGCCCCCGGGTGGTGGCAGCCAACGAGCACTGGACGGCCTTCGTCCCTGCCGCCGCACGCTACCCGTTCGAGGTGCACGTCTACCCGCACCGCCGGGTGCCCGACATCCCGGCACTGTCGCCCGAGGAGCGGGCCGCGTTCGCGCCGCTCTACATCGAGGTGCTGCGCCGGCTGGACGGGCTGTTCGGCGTCGTCATGCCGTACGTCGCGGCCTGGCACCAGGCCCCCGTCTCCTACCGGCGCGACCTCGCCTACCTCCACCTGCAGCTCTTCACGATCCGGCGCGCGCCGAACAAGCTGAAGTACCTGGCCGGATCGGAGTCGGCCATGGGCGCGTTCGTCAACGACGTGCTGCCGGAGGAGGCCGCCCGGATGCTGCGCGAGGCGATAACGGCTTGATCTCCAGTTGGTTGCGGCTTTGGTGGCAGTCACCGTTTCTTTACCACTAGTATCCCTGACACCGGCCGTCACAACCGGTACGCCTAATCCCGGGCGCCCCGCCCGGGAGCCGGGGACCCAATCACGCACCTGGGGTCAAGGCAGTGACCTGCCCGGGCTTCTCCAGCCCGAACCCGTCAGCTAACCCGGTCGGCAGATGGAGAGGAGTGGGCTCTGCCCCGCGCGTTCCCCCTGGCTGTCGGCGTGCTCGCCTCCGCCGTCCTCGTGTTCGGCACGGCGGCGCCGGGTGTGGCCGATCCCAAACCGACGGAGAAACAGCTCAAGAAGGAGCTGGCGGACCTGCGGAAGAAGGTCGACCGGCTGATCGGCGACTACAACGCCAAACGCGTCGCCCTCGCCAAGGCCGGCGTGGAGGAGAAGGCGGCCCGCGGCCGGCTGGCCAAGGCCGAGGCCGACTATAAGGCCGCGAGCGACGCCGTACGGCAGATGGCCGGGCTGCGCTACCAGACCGAGAGCGCGATGGCGCTGCCCGACATGAACACCGCCGCGCTCAACTACCAGCTCAAAGAGGAGCAGGCCGCCAGGCTCGCGCACTTCGACCTGGTCCGCGACGAACGGCAACGGGCCGCGGACGCCGCCAAGACGCTGACCGCGCAGCTCAAGGCGCAGGCCGCCGAGGTCGCCGGTCAGCGCGAGGACGCCGAGGATCTGATCGACGAGATCAAGGACAAGCTCGACGCGCTGATCCCTATCGCGCCGGGAAAGCGCGCGGGCGGGTCGTGGGCGCCCGAGCTGCCCAGCGGCACCGACAACATCACGCCCCGGATGCGGTTCATGCGCGGCGAGGTCGAAAGCCACTTCACCCTGCAGTTTCCGGTGGGCTGCTACCGGGCGGAGAACAGCGGCGAGCACCCCCTCGGGCGCGCCTGCGACTTCATGATGAGCTCGGGCGGCGCCATGCCCTCCCCCGAGATGAAGGCCCTCGGCGACAGCCTGGCCGCCTGGGCCATCAAGAACGGGCCGAAACTCGGCGTGATGTACGTGATCTGGCAGCAGCGCATCTACAACCTCGGCCATCCGGGCTGGCGGACCATGTCCGACCGCGGCGGAATCACCGCCAACCACTACGACCACGTGCACATCTCGATGTACTGAGCCGTCCGCCCCACCCGGCGGTTACGCGGGCGGGCTCCCCTCGGGGCGTCCAGTGCCTTCGCCGGTTGCCGTACCAGGCGATCCGGGTACAGGTGGGCTCATTCCTCGTCGCGGCCGTGCAGGTAGTCCTCGAAGGTGGGGCGTCGATCCCTTTGACGTGTGAACACGATCGCGGCCACCAGCCCGGCAGGGGCCATTACGAGCCGGAGCGCCCAGCGGCCAAGACGACGGACCACCCTGAGCAGTTCCTTGAGCGACTGCCAAGGGTGTCTCAGGGCCATGACGGTCACGATGAAGGCCATGGCGCCGAGGCTGACCCCCGCGAAGTCGTCGGAGTCGTCTCGTCCCCTCTTTTCGGTCACGGCGCCGAAGTGAGGGTTAAGGGCAGGGGCTCGATGCTGCGGACCAATGGAATCCTCTCAAGTCAGCCTGGACACCAGGGTCGCAGTTGTGCCGTGATCAGGCCAGGGCCTGCACGGAGCGTGGCTCGCAACCGGCGGCACCGGCGATATCCGCACCCGTGAGAAGTGGTGTGCAGCCGACGGGTAGCGGGGCGACGCGGCCGAAGCCGGCGTCAGGACGACAGAGTTCCTCGGGCACCGGCGATGATCAATTCGAGACCGTCGTGGAAGGCACGGTCCCGGCGCTCTCTGGGCCAGCCGTCGGCTCCGGTCTTGCGGGCCTGTTCCTCGATCGCGTAGCCGTTGACGTAGGCCAGGACGGTGTCCACGGCGATGGCGGCCGTGTCGGCGGGAACACCCGCGGCGATCAGAGCGGCGATGAGGCGCTCGAAAGTGGTGACGGCCTCGGCACCCGGGTGGTGGAAGCCGGCTATGAGGCGGGCGCCGTCGCGGTGGGCCAGCATGACCTCGCGCACGTCGGACGCCACGCCGCGCAACAGCTCGTCCCAGGAGGTGCCGGAGAGCGGAACGACGTCGTCCGCCGAGCCGACCAGGTGCGTGACCATCGCGTCCAGCAGGGCCTGCTTGCTGGGGTAGTGCCGGTACAGGGCACTTGCTCGCACCCCGAGCCGGCTCGCCAGCAGCCGCATGGTGAGAGCGTCCAGGCCTACTTCGTCGAGCAGCTCGATCGCCGCCTGCAGCACCTCGGTGCGCCGCTGCCCCATCGCGTCCTCCTGAATGGGGATTGACAGTCCTTCCCCAACTACGTGAACAATGTACACGTGAACGTTGTTCACCTAGTCATGGAGGAGCACGATGACACGTGTCCTGGTGATCGGGGCGGGGCTCGGCACGATGGTCAAGGGACCGGGGATCACCCTGATGCCGGGAAGGATGCGGTTCGCCAGGGAACCCCGCGAAGCCGCCGCCGGACTCGTTCCCGGCCTGCCCATGCGCCGCAGGGAGAGCTACGCGAGGTGGGTGCTGCTCGTACCGCCGGATCATCCGGCGGCGACCACGCCGGGCCGGGAGGACTCCCGCGAACCGGCGCTGGAGTTGATCGACGGCCGGCATCCCGACCTGCGAGACCTGGTCTCGGCGCTGGACGACTACCGGCACGACCTGCTGGAACGCGGGACCGCGGCGGTGGAGGCCGGCAAGCGGGCGATGCACACGTTCGTCCCGGCTGCAGGCGCACGATGAAGGATTCGCCGCGCACCGTGAGCGAACACGTTGGTTCGGCCGACGGAACCGTGATCGGCTACCGCCGCAGTGGCCAAGGACCCGGGCTGATCCTCGTACACGGCGGGATGCTGGCGTCGCAGCACTTCACGAAGCTCGCCGCCGCTCTGTCGACCTCGTTCACCGTCTATGTGCCCGACCGGCGCGGACGTGGGCTGAGCGGCCCTCACGGCGCCGGCTTCGGCGTACAGCGGGAGGTCGAAGACCTGCGGGCGCTCGTCACGGCGACCGGCGCGTCGCAGGTCTTCGGCCTGAGCTCCGGCGCGCTCGTCGTCCTGCGTACCGCCCTGGTCACGCCCTCCCTTGAGCGGATCGCCCTGTACGAGCCTCCCTTGTCGATCGGCGGCTCGGTGCCGACGGACTGGCTGGCGCGCTTCGACCGCGAGATCGCTACGGGGAGATCCGTATCCGCGCTGGTCACGGGGATGAAAGGCCTGAACACCGGGCCGTCGTTGTTCACCAGGATCCCCCGCTTCGCCCTCGTGCCGCTCCTGACGATCGGCGCGCGCCTGCAAGGCGACGGATCCCCCGATGAGGTGACGGTCGAGGCGCTCATCCCGACGCTGCGATTCGACATGCAGCTGATCAGGGAGATGGCCGACACGGTAATGGACTACGCGGCGCTCGATGCGCGGGTGCTGCTCCTCGGCGGTACGAAGAGCGCGGCATACCTGCGTCTCGCGCTCCGGAAACTCTCCGAGGTGCTCCCGCACGCGCGAAGCATCGACCTGCCTGGGGCCGGGCATTCGGGGCCGGAGGATGATGGAGTCCCGCTCGTCGTGGCCCAGGCCCTACGCGAATTCTTCGGCGCGCGATGACGGGCGGCGGCCATCGCCGGCGCCCCTGACGGCGTTCGCCGCCTGGTGGAGCAGTGCACCGGCCTGACTCCGGCGAGCAGCCGGAGCGAGTCCCTGCGAGCAGATAGGCCGGCCCTTCCGCATTAGGAGCGCCACCTGACGCGACAGCCCTACGATCGGCTCATGCGTGCTGCGCGCCAAGAGGCGCTGGTGATGATCGGATATGCGCTGGGCATGGTCGTCACGCCTGTCGTCCGTGATTGGACGAGTGGCCGGATCGGCGGGCGGCTCCTCGACGAGAGCATGCTCATCTGCGCCCTGATGTTCGAGGTCGCGTTCCTCTTCGGCCTCGCCCGGCTCCTTTTCCGAGGGTCACGCCGGCTCGTCCGCGTGGTGGGGCGCCGGCAGGCGCGGAAAGCGGGGTGACTCCCAGTGGCTGAACTCATAGCGGACCTGTTCGTGTCGGTGGACGGCTTCGCCGCGGGCGTGGACGTGGGCGCCTTCTTCGGCTACTCGGGTCCCGGCCTCGACGCCTGGATAGGCGAGGCGACCGAGCAGCCGCAGCTGATGCTCATGGGACGCGTCACCTACGAGGCGCTGGCGGCGATCTCGTCCGAGGCCACCGACGAGGCGAGCACCCGGATGAACGACCTGCCGAAGGCCGTCTTCTCCAATACCCTGCGAGAGCCGCTCTCCTGGAGGAACACCCGGCTCGTACGCGGCGATCTCGCCGAGCGGATCACGGCGCTCAAGCGGGAGTCGGACGTGCCGCTGCGCTCGATCGGCAGCCTCACGCTGGTGAGAAGCCTGATGGAGCTCGGGTTGATCGACCGGCTCCGGGTGATGGTCTTCCCCCTCACGCTGGGCGGCGACGGCCGGGAGCCCGCCTACGCCGGCTATCCCCGGACCGGGCTGCAGCTGGCCGGCACCAGGGTCCTCGACTCCCGCATCGTCCTGCTCGAATACCGGCCGGGTGCCTCCTCGGGCTAATTGATGTGACTGCGCGCCGAAGCCACGGCAGGATGCCGGGATGACCGACACACGTATCGATCCCCCTGTCGTCGCGGGCGAGCGCGCGATGCTGCGCGCCTGGCTGGACTGGCACCGTGAGACCCTCGCCGTGAAGTGTCAGGGCCTCAGCGAGGAGCAGCTGCGGCTGCGTTCCGTGCCGCCCTCCAGCATGTCGCTGCTCGGCCTCGTGCGGCACATGGCCGACGTCGAGCGAGCCTGGTTCCGGCGGCGGCTGAACGGCGAGGACCTCGGCGGCATCTACTACAGCGACGACGACCCGGACGGCGAGTTCGACAACGTGGACACCGCGTCCGCCGAGGAGGCCTTCGCGACCTGGCACGCGGAGATCGAGCACGCGCGGGCGGCCGAGGAGGCCTGCGCGGACCTGGACGCGACGACGAAGACGGGCCGTCAGGGAGTCCACCACTCGCTGCGGTGGATCATGTGTCACATGATCGAGGAGTACGCCCGCCACAACGGCCACGCCGATCTGCTGCGCGAGCGCATCGACGGGGCGACGGGCGAGTAGCCCCCGCCCGGAGGGGCCGGGCGGGCTCAGCCGGACAGGCGGACCGGGTTGACGAGGTCGGCGTAGATGAGAAGGCCGCCCATGACGACCAGCACGGCCGCCATGACGTACGTCAGCGGGAGCGCCTTGGCCACGTCCACGTAACCGGGGACGGGCCTGCGGCGCACCCGCGCGAACGCCCGCTTGACGCCCTCCCACAGCCCGCCGGCGATGTGACCGCCGTCCAGCGGCAGCAGCGGGATCAGGTTGAACATGCCCACCGCGAGGTTCAGCCCGGCGAGCAGGTTGATGAAGATCTCGATTTTGTTCTCGACCGAGAGGTCGGAGGCGGCGATCTCTCCACCGATGCGGCCCGCCCCGACGATGCCGATCGGCCCGTTCGGGTCGCGCTTCTCGCCCGAGAAGGCGGCGTTCCACACGCCGACCATCTTCTTGGGGATGTTGACCATCGCGACGGCGGTGCGCTCGGTCAGGTCCCACATCTGCCCGACGACGTAGCCGGGGCCCTTCTTCACGACGACGGTGGTCGGGCTCACGCCCAGGAAGCCGACGTTCTTCTCGATCTTGTCGGGGTCGGTCAGCGAGGGCATATCCTGCGCGATCAAGTCGACCTGGACGTCGGTCCGCTGCCCGCCCCGCTCGATGCCGAGCGTCGTCACCCCAGCGCCGTGCTCCCGGATCAGCTGCTGCGCGGCCTCCCAGTCGGGGACCTGCGCGCCGCCGACGGCGACGATCTGGTCTCCGGGCCGCAGACCGGCCTTGGCGGCGGGCGTCAGCGGATCGCTGTCCTTGCAGTCCCGGTGCCCCGCCTCGGCGGCGGGGATGGCGCACTTGGACACCGAGGACACGACAGGCGTCAGTTCGCGGACGCCGAAGCCCATCATCACGACCGCGAACAGCACGAACGCGAGCACGAAGTTCATCGCCGGGCCGCCGGCCATGATGATGACCTTCTGCCACCAGGGCTTGCGGTAGAAGACCCGGTTCTCGTCGCCCGGCCGGATCTCCTCGGAAGCGACCGCCCGCGCGTTCTCGATCAGGCCCTGCCAGGGACCGGTGGACACGCTGCGCAGCCTGCCGGGCTCGTCGGAGGGGCGCGGCGGCAGCATGCCGATCATGCGGATGTAACCGCCGAGCGGGACCCACTTCACGCCGTACTCGGTCTCGCCCCGCCTGCGTGACCACATTGTGGGCCCGAAGCCGACCATGTACTGGGTCACGCGGACGCCGAAGAGCTTTGCGGGCACGAGGTGCCCGATCTCGTGAAGGGCGATGGAGACCAGCAGACCGACGAAGAGGATCCCGAATCCGGCCACGAAGAGCCAGCTCATCAGCGCGTACCCCCGAATAGGAGAAGGTGCCCTGGCGGACGAAGCACCCTTCGAGCGTAGCCCACCCGCACGAGGGCGAAGACTTTTCCGGTGCCGGTTCGGCTTGCCCGTGTGTGACCGATTGGGGACACTTCGTTGACAGTATGCAATTGAGCGATCACCCTTTGAGAGACGTCCAGAGGGGAGCATCTTGATCCGGATCCTGGTGGCCGAACACCTTCCGTTGGTGCGGCGAGGCCTCGTCGCGTCCCTCGACGGGGAGGACGACCTGCGGGTGGTCGCGGACGTCGGGTCGGGCGAGGACATCGTGCCCGCGGCCCTGGACGTGCGGCCGGACGCCGCCGTCGTCGACGCCGACCTGCCCGGAGTGGACGGGCTCGCGGCGGCCGCGCGGCTGGGAGAGAAGGCGCCACGCTGCCGGGTGATGCTGCTGTCGGCGCAGCCCAGCCCGGGTCACGTCAAGCGGGCCTTCGCGGCGGGCGTCCTCGGCTACCTGAGCATCGAGGTGGCCCCCGAGCATCTCGCCGACGGCATCCGCCGGATGGTCGCAGGACGCCGGGTCGTCGACTCCGAGCTTGCCGTCGCCGCGCTGGAGGCCGCCGACTGCCCGCTGACGCCGAGGGAGCACGACGTGCTGCGGCTCGCGGCGGGGGGCGGGCGCTCGAAGGACATCGCGGCCGAGCTGGGCCTGTCCGTCGGCACCGTGCGCAACCACCTGTCGCGCATCCTCGTCAAGACCGGAGCGCGCAACCGCGTCGACGCCGTGCGGATCGCGACCGACTCCGGCTGGCTGTAGGGAGCTCAGGGGCGCCAGATCAGGACGAGCGCGCAGTCGTCGTTGTGACCGGAGGACATCGACTGCACGAGCTGCCGGGCCTTGTCGCGGAATCCCGACGGGAGCAGCCGCTCGGCCTCGCCGAGCAACCGGTCGAGCCCGGCGTCGATGTCCCGGCCGGGCTGCTCGATCAGCCCGTCGGTGAACAGCATGAGCGCGTCGCCCTTGCGCAGCACCCCGCTGTCGGTCTCGCAGGCGAGGTCGGGCACCACGCCGAGCACGACGCCCTTCGCCGTGGAGACCCGCCACGTGCCCGACCCGGAGTCGAACCGGACCACGGGCGGGTGCCCTGCCGAGGTGATGGTGTACTCCCCGGTGGACAGATCGAGCTCCACATGGACGGCGGTGACGAACCCCTCGTCGCCGAGCTGGCGATGGAGGTAGGAGTTGCACGCCACGAGGAAGTCGTCCACCGAGCCGAGCAGGCCGCCGAAGGTGCCCGACAGCATGAGCGCGCGGGTTCCCGCGTCCACGCCCTTGCCGGACACGTCGACGACCGCCACCTGGACCCGGTCGCCCTCCCGCATCGAGACGACGAAGTCGCCGCCGAACGACGATCCCCCGGCCTGCTTCAGCACCACCTTGCCGCCCCAGTCCTTGGGCAGCGGCGGCAGCTCGCTCTGCCGCTTGAGCCGGTCGCGCAGCTCCAGCAGCATCGCGTCGCCGCGCAGGCCCTGAACGCCGAGCTTGCCGCGGGTGCGGGCCATCGTCCAGGCCAGTGCGGCGGTGAAGGCCATCGTGATGAGCAGCCCCGGCCCGACGCTGAGCACTCCCCTGACCGGTCCCATGTAGGTCAGGGCCGCCACGACCGCGCACAGCAGGAGCGCGAGACTGCGCAGCCGGAGCTGGAGGCCGCCGATCAGCGTGAAGAGGATCAGCAGCGAGGGCGAGAACCAGTATGCCGACACGTCCGCGTCGAGCACGGCGACCACGACGGTGAGCAGGACGAGAGCGACGAGGAGGTATCGGTCCTTCGACCAAACTTTCCGAACAAAACGGACCAACGGCACCAGTAGTGGCACACGCGCCAGGAGCGCGCGCAGCCGAGGAGGGATCAGCGGCGCCGGACGGGAATTCATGATGGCCTCGACTGTATCCGGACATCCCAGGTGGCGGTACCTGCTTGACCAACGTCTAGATCATCCGGCACGGATATTGGGTCGCCCCACGCTGCGGGCCGCTTCTACGGTGCTCTGATGAGCATCACCGTTCGCCCCATCGAGGAATCCGAGTGGCCGGCCTTCGTCGCCGTCGACTACGAGGCGTTCAGCGGCACCTACCCCCTGGAGATGGCCGACCGCTGGCGCGAGGTCCTGGAGCTCGACCGCCTGCTGTCCGCCTTCGACGGCGATCTGATGGTCGGCTGCGCCGGTGCCCTGTCCTTCGAGATGACGGTCCCCGGCGGGCCGATCCCCGTGGCCGGCGTCACGTCGGTGGGCGTGCTCCCCTCGCATCGCCGCCGCGGCGTGCTGACCGCGCTCATGACCCGGCAGCTGCACGACCTGCACGAGAACGGGCGTGAGGCCGTCGCCGCGCTCTACGCCAGCGAGGCGGGCATCTACGGACGCTTCGGGTACGGCAGGGCCGCCGACACCCTGTCCTTCCGCATCCCCACCCACCGCTCGGCCTTCACGCGCTCGGCCCCCGCCGACCCCGCGCTGCGCCTGCGCACGGCCACCCCGGCGGACGCGCTGGCCGCCCTTCAGCGGGTCTACGACGCCGTACGGCCCGGCCGTCCCGGCATGTACGCGAGGTCCGACGGGTTCTGGCGGACCGAGGTCGTCCCGGACACCGAGCACGACCGGGGCGGGATGGGTCCGCTGCGCTGCCTCATCGCCGAGGATTCAACGGGAGCGCGCGGCTACGCGCTGTTCCGGGCGAAGGCCGACTGGAACGAGCACGCCGTGCCGGAAGGAGAGGTCCGGCTCCTGGAGCTGATGGCCTCCGATCCCGCGGCGTACGCGCTGGTCTGGCGCGGCGTCCTCGACCGGGACCTGTGCTCTGTCGTCCACTCCGGGCGGCGGCCGGTGGACGACCCGATCATGCACCTGCTGGCCGAACCCCGCCAGCTCAACGCGATCTGGTTCGACGACCTGTGGATCCGCCTGGTGGACGTGGACAGGGCCCTGTCCGCCCGCGCGTACGCGGCCCCCGCCGACCTGGTCCTGGAGATCGTGGACGAGTCCTGCCCGTGGAACGCCGGCCGCCGGCGCCTCGTCACCGACAAGGCGTCCTGCGAGCCGACGGACGCGCCCGCCGACCTCACGCTGCCGGTCGACGTGCTGGGCGCGGCGTACCTCGGCGGGCGCCCCCTGCGCGCCGCGGCTGACGCCGGGCTGGTGCGGGAGCACCGGCCGGGGGCCCTCAGCGAGCTGTCGGCCGCCATGGCGTGGGACCCGGCTCCCTGGGGCTGCCGGGTGTTCTGATCCGTGCACGGCCGCCGCTACGCGCGCCCGTGGAACCGCGCGGCCTCGGGAGCGCGCGGCCTTCGGGCCGCGTAGGCTTCTGGACATGGCGCTGCAGAGTTTGCAGATCACCGCGATCACGGCCATGCGGGCCCGTGACGTGTCCCGGCCGACGACCGAGCAGCAGGAGGCCGCCGATCAGCGGCCGCTGCGTGACGAGACGCCCCGGCGGGAGCCCCGCCGGGGCCGGGACAGGGACGGGGCCCGCTAGAGGTACGTCAGAGGCACTCAGGCGGGCAGCGGCGGCAGTTCGCCGGTGGTCTCGTAGTCGGCCAGCTGGCGGATCCGCCGGGCGTGTCGCTCGGCCCCCGAGAACGGCGTGGCCAGGAAGAGCGCGACGAACCTGGCGGCCTCCTCCGGCGTGTGCTGCCGGGCCCCCAGACTGATCACGTTGGCGTCGTTGTGCTCGCGGGCCAGCTTCGCCGTCTCCTCGTTCCAGGCGAGGGCCGCACGCACCCCCCGCACCTTGTTGGCGGCGATCTGCTCGCCGTTCCCCGAGCCGCCGATCACCACCCCGAGGCTGCCCGCGTCGCCGGCCACGCCCTGCGCGGCGCGCAGCACGAACGGCGGGTAGTCGTCCTCCGCGTCGTAGACGTGGGGACCGCAGTCCTCCACGTCGTGGCCCTGCTCCTTGAGCCAGGAGACCAGATGATTCTTCAGCTCGTAGCCGGCATGGTCGGCACCGATGTAGACACGCACGCCACAAGTTTCCCAGAAAGGCTCTGGCGGGGACGACCCCGGGCTCCACTAGAGTAATAGCCGATATGGGCCTGCGTCCCTTACACCCTCCGGCCTGACAGGAGTGTCATGCACGAGCTTCGGTATGTCGGCGACCCGGTCCTGCGTACCCCCGCCGAACCCGTGACGGACTTCGACCGCGAGCTGCGCCGGCTGATCGACGAGATGTTCGCGGTCATGTACCAGGCCGACGGCGTCGGGCTCGCGGGGCCGCAGATCGGCGTGGGCCGGCGGCTGTTCGTCTACGACATCAGCAACCGCAAGGGCCACGTGATCAACCCGGAGCTGACGATCGACGACACCGAGCAGGTCGTCGAGGAGGAGGGCTGCCTGTCGGTGCCCGGCAAGGAGACCGGCAAGCCGCTGTACGCCCCGACCCCCCGCGCCGCCGGGGTCACCCTGCGCGGGGTCGACAAGCTCGGCCGGCCAGTCGCCGTCAAGGCCAGGGGCATGCTCGCCCGGTGCTTCCAGCACGAGTTCGACCACCTCGAGGGCACGCTGTACGTCGACCGGCTGGGCAAGGACGACCGCCGCAAGATCCTCCTGCAGGCGCCCTGACGTCCTACAACTGGATGGCCTTGATCTCCAGGAACTCCTCCAGGCCGAACTCGCCGAGCTCGCGGCCGATCCCGGAGTGCTTGTAGCCGCCGAACGGCGCCATGGTGTTGAACCGGCCGCCGTTCACGGCGACCTGCCCGGTGCGCAGGCGGCGCGCGACCGCGAGCGCCCTGCCCTCGCTGCCCGCCCACACGGCTCCCGACAGCCCGTACGGCGTGCCGTTGGCGATCTCGACGGCCTCGTTCTCCGACGAGAACGGGATGATCGACAGCACCGGGCCGAAGATCTCCTCCTGCTCGATCGCCATGCCGGGCGAGACGCCCGCGAAGATCGCGGGCTCGACGTAGTAGCCGCGTTCCATGGGGTTGTCGGTCCCGCCGAGCACGAGGCGGGCACCCTCCTCCTGGCCGCGGTTGATGTACCTGACGACCCGGTCGCGCTGGGCGGCGGACACCAGGGGCCCGAGGCGGGTGCCTTCGGCGAACGGATCGCCGGGGACGTAGGCGCCGGCCGCCTCCACGGCGAGCCGCACGGCGTCGTCGTACTGGTCCCAGTGGACGAGCATCCGGGTCAGCGCCGAACAGGTCTGGCCCGAGTTGAGGTAGGCGCCCGCGACGCCGTTCCTGACCGCCTTCTCCAGGTCGGCGTCGGGGAGGATGATGTTCGCCGACTTGCCGCCCAGCTCCAGGGCCACCCGCTTGACGGTCTCCGCCGCGAGGGCCGCGACCCGGCGACCGGCCCTGGTGGACCCGGTGAACGAGACCATGTCCACGTCCGGGTGGGCGGCGATGGCCTCGCCGACCACCGGCCCGTGGCCGCTGACCATGTTGAACACGCCGGGCGGCAGCCCGATCTCGTGGAAGATGTCGGCCAGCGCGTACGCCGCGAGCGGCGCGACCTCGCTCGGCTTGAGCACGACGGTGCAGCCGGCCGCGAGGGCCGGAGCCACCTTGCACACCACCTGGTGGAGCGGGTAGTTCCACGGCGTGATCGCGCCGACCACACCGACGGGCTCCCGCACGACGAGCGAGTTGCCCGTGCGGCCGCCGTCGAACTCGTACCGCTTGGCGAGGTCGGCGTAGGAGGCCAGCACCTCGGCGGGCATCAGCGTCTGCACCTTCAGCGCGAGCGTGAGCGGGGCGCCCATGTCCGTGGCGATCGTGGCCGCGATCTCCTTGGCGCGCTCCTGCAGCAGCCCGGCCGCCGCCCCCAGGAACGCGGCGCGTTCCGCCGGTTCCAGGGCCGACCACGACGGGAAGGCGGCACGGGCGGCGGCGACGGCGGCCTCGACGTCGGCGGGTGCCCCGGCGGGCACCCGGTCCACGACCTCCTCGGTCGCGGGGTTGACGACGTCGACGGCCTCGCGGGAGGAGGACGGGGCCCAGGCTCCGTTCACGTAGAGGTGACGCATGTCACTCATCCTTGCGCCTCGGTTGTCAGATGGCGAGCCCTCCGACAGAAACCTTTCCGGTGGATTCACGCGAGGTGAAGGAGCCTGTGAAGATCTCAGGTGAAGATCGGGTCGCGGGTCCTCGACCTCTTCAGCTCGAAGAAGCCGTCGGTGCCGGCGACGAGCAGAACGCCGTCCCATAGACGCGCGGCGGCCTCGCCCCTGGGGATGGGCGAGACGACGGGGCCGAAGAACGCCGCGCCCTCGACGGCGATGACCGGTGTGCCGACCTCCTGGCCGACCAGGTCGATGCCCTCGCCGTGCGAGCGCCGGATCTCCTCGTCGTACTCCTCCGAGTCGTGCGCGGCCACCAGCGCCGGGTCGAGCCCGGCGGCGGTGAGGGCCTCGGCGATCGTGTCCCGGCCGCGCTCGCGTCCCTCGTCGTGGAAGCGCCTGCCGATCTCGGTGTAGAGGTCGCCGAGGACCTGCTCGCCGTACTTGTCCGCGGCGGCGGCAAGCACCCGCACCGCGCCGAGCGTCTGCTTGATCCGATCGCGGTAGTCGGCGGGGATGTCCTTGTCCTCGTTCAGCACCGCCAGGCTCATGATGTGCCAGCGCACGTCGATCGGACGCAGCGCGGCCACCTCGTGGATCCAGCGCGAAGTGATCCACGCCCAGGGGCAGGCGGGGTCGAACCAGAAATCGACAAGCTTTCGGTCGGACACTGTGACACCCTCTCGTACGGACTATGGTTCCCTCGGTCGTCAACCCGGGCAGGAAATCTCCTATTCCAGGTAGGAGCGATCTCGAATCCGCCTTGTCGCCGCGGCGTGGCAGGATTCATGCAATCCCTGGCGCGACGGGGCGGCGGGGATCGGGGGCGTTGACCATGCGATGAGGAGCGGGTGTGGCAGGGAATCTGACACGGGACGAGGCTCGGGAGCGTGCTCGGTTGCTCTCCGTTCAGTCCTACCAGGTCGAACTCGACCTGACCGAGGGCGAGGAGCGGTTCGAGAGCATCACGACGGTCCACTTCACGTCGGACCGTGAGGGGGCGGACACGTTCATCGACCTCCACGGCGCGCACGTGAGGAAGGTCGTGCTCAACGGCAGGGAGCTGGACATCAGCACCTACGACGCCGAGAAGGGCCGCATCCCTCTGCCGGGCCTCGCCGGGCACAACGAGCTGCGCGTGGACGCCGACTGCTCCTACATGCGCACAGGCGAGGGCCTGCACCGCTTCGTCGACCCCGTGGACCAGCAGGTCTACCTGCACAGTCAGTTCGAGACGGCCGACGCGCACCGCATGTACGCCTGCTTCGACCAGCCGGACCTCAAGGCGACCTTCGAGCTGACCGTCCTCGCCCCCGGCGACTGGGAGGTGGTGTCCAACGCCGCCCCCGACGCGGTCGAGTCGCTGGAGGAGCACCACGGGCGGCACGGCACGCTGCAGGCCGCCAAGCGCTGGCACTTCCCGCCGACTCCCGTCATGTCGACGTACATCACGGCCCTCATCGCCGGGCCGTACGCGGTGGTGCGTGACGAGCACGACGGGATCCCGCTCGGAATCTACGTGCGCCGCTCGCTCGCGCAGTACCTCGACCCCGAGAACATCTTCGAGGTCACCAAGCAGGGCTTCGACTTCTTCCACCGCGTCTTCGGCCTGCGCTACCCGTTCGGGAAGTACGACCAGCTGTTCGTGCCGGAGTTCAACGCGGGCGCCATGGAGAACGCGGGCGCGGTGACGTTCCTGGAGGACTACGTCTTCCGCTCGCGCGTGACCGACGCGCTGATCGAGCGCCGCGCGGAGACGATCCTGCACGAGATGGCGCACATGTGGTTCGGCGACCTCGTCACCATGCGCTGGTGGGACGACCTGTGGCTGAACGAGTCGTTCGCCACCTACATGTCCGTGCTGTGCCAGGCCGAGGCCACCCGGTGGGGCCAGGGCGCGTGGACGACCTTCGCCAACGTCGAGAAGGCCTGGGCCTACCGGCAGGACCAGCTTCCCTCCACCCACCCCATCGCCGCGGACATCCCGGACATGCAGGCCGTCGAGGTCAACTTCGACGGCATCACGTACGCCAAGGGCGCCTCGGTGCTCAAGCAGCTCGTCGCGTACGTGGGGCTCGACAACTTCCTCGCCGGGGTGCGCGACTACTTCAACGAGCACGCCTGGAAGAACACCACCCTGCAGGACCTGCTGTCGGCGCTGGAGCGCACCTCCGGGCGCGACCTGTCGTCCTGGTCGAAGGAGTGGCTGGAGACCTCGGGCGTCAACACGCTGCGGCCGTCGTTCACCACCGACGGCGAGGGCCGGTTCCTGAGCTTCGACGTGCTGCAGGAGGCCACGCAGGAGCACCCGACGCTGCGCTCGCACCGGGTGGCCATCGGCCTGTACTCCCTGCGCGACGGCGTGCTGACCAGGACCAAGCGGGTCGAGCTCGACGTCGTCGGCGCGCGTACGGCCGTGCCCGAGCTGGTCGGCGAGGTCCAGCCCGACCTGGTATTGATCAACGACGACGACCTCACCTACGCCAAGGTCCGGCTCGACGAGCGGTCGCTGCACACCCTCGTCGGCGGCGGGATCACCGCGTTCACCGAGTCGCTGCCCCGCGCGCTGTGCTGGTCGGCCGCCTGGGACATGACGCGGGACGCGGAGATGGCCACCCGCGACTACGTCAAGCTCGTGGTCTCCGGCATCGACGCGGTGCGCGACATCACCGTCCTGCAGACCGTGCTGCGCCAGGCCCGCCAGGCCGTGCAGCAGTACGCCGACCCGGCGTGGCGGGCCACCGGCCTGGCCGAGCTGGCCGGCGCGCTGCGCCGCCTCGTCGCGGCGGCCGAGCCGGGCTCGGACCACCAGCTCGCGTACGTCAACGCCCTCGCGGCGACCGCCACCTCATCCGAGGACCTGGCGTTCCTCAAGGGCGTGCTCGACGGCGCCGAGGCGCCCGAGGGCCTGGCCGTCGACGCCGACCTGCGCTGGACGCTCATCCAGTCGCTCGTGTCCGGCGGCGTCCTCGGCGCGGCCGACATCGACGCCGAGCTGGCCAGGGACGCCACGGCGACCGGTGAGCGCTCGGCGGCCACCAGCCGGGCCTCGATCCCGACCCCGGAGGCCAAGGCCGAGACCTGGGCGACGATCGTGGGAGGGAAGCTGAGCGGCGCGCTGCTGCGCGCCACGATCCTCGGCTTCGTGGACCCGCAGCACCCCGAGCTGCTGGAGCCGTACGGCGACCGGTACTTCGAGGAGATCGGGCGGATCTGGAGCGAGTGGACCTCCGACATGGCGCAGAACTTCGCCATCGGCTGCTACCCCGCGCTGCTGATCCGTCCGGAGACCGTGGCCCGCACACAGGACCACATCACCGAGACGCAGCCGCCACACGGGCTGCGGCGCCTGCTGCTCGAGGGCGCCGACGGCGTCAGCCGAGCACTGCGCGCCCGAGCCCGAGACACCTCCGCGTGATCTTGTAGTTTGTCGCAGAGGACCCCGCCGAGCTGCCCTATCACCCTTGGTGATCTTGCTTGATTCGGCGGGTTCCCTCCTCCACCAGCATGAAGACAGTCTGTGATCTTGCAGCCCGGCGAATCGGGTACAAGATCACGGACTTTTGTCGTACGGCGCGAGCTGCGCGAATCACCCGGCGGCGCCGAGCACTGCAAGACCACGAAGGGTCGCCCCCCAGGTCACCGCGTACGCCTGCGACAAACTGCAAGATCACGGCGGGGTAGTGGGGGCAAGTGGGGTGCAAGGGCGGTGCAAGGCACCGGCGGTGCGATGGGTGCGCCGGGGCCGCTCACAAGGCGGGCGGTCCGGGGCTACCGTCCGTGCAGGAGGCCCGTGATCGCCATGATCCCCATGCTCGTCGTCCTCGCCGTCGTGGCCGTCCTCGTCGCGACGCTCGTGTCCGCCTACAACCGCCTCGTACGCGCCCGCAACGCCGTCGACAACGCCTGGGCGCAGATCGACGTGCAGCTCAGGCGCCGCTACGACCTGATCCCCAACCTCGTGGAGACCGTCAAGGGCTACGCCGCCCACGAGCGGGCCACGCTGGAGGCCGTCGTCACGGCGCGCTCTCAGGCCATCGGCGCCCGCGGCCCCGAAGAGCGGGCGGCGGCCGAGAACATGCTGTCCGGCGCACTGAAGAGCCTGTTCGCGGTGGCCGAGGCCTACCCCGACCTCAAGGCGAGCGCCGGCTTCGCCGAGCTCCAGGAGGAGCTGGCCGCCACGGAGAACCGGATCGCCTACTCCCGGCAGTACTACAACGACGCCGTCCTGACCTACAACAACGCCATCCAGACGGTGCCCGCCAACCTCGTGGCGGGCATGACCGGCTTCACGGCCCGCGAGTATTTCCAGGCGCCCGGCGAGGAGCGCGGCCCCGTCCAGGTCGGGTTCTGACATGGTTCTCTGGATGGCCGCGGCGGCGGCGACCGGCCTGTGGCTGCTGCTCCTGTTCGCGCTCGCCGTGGCGACGAGAAACCCGGACGTCGAGCCGGGGCCGGCCACCGGGGCGCTCGCCGGGCAGTCCCCCGCGGTGGTCGACCTGATCACCGGCGACTGGCGGCTGTGCGACGAGGCGGCCTCGGCCACCCTGCTCGACCTCGCCGCCAGGGGCGTCGTGGCCGTCGAGGAGATCGGCCCCGGGCTGTCCCTCGTACGGCTGCGTGGGCAGCCGGGCGGACTGAGGCCGTACGAGCGGCTCGTCTACGACCACGTGCGCTCGCTGGCCGTCGACGGCGTGGTGGCGACGGGAGCGCTGGCCGAGGGCTCGCGCGACCTGCGCCGGTGGTGGAAGAGCTTCCGCAGGAAGGTCATCGTCGAGGCGCGGGAGCAGGGCCTGTCCCGGCCACGCTGGAGCAGGGCGCACGCGCTGCTCCTCGGCGCGGCGGCGGTGGTCCCCGCCGTGGCTATCGGCATCGCGGTCGGCGCGGGCGACGCCGGTGCGGACCACGGCGGCGGGCCCGGTGCGGCGATCCTGTCCTTCGCCCTTCTCGTGGCGTTGATGGACAGGCTGAACGGGGAGCGCGGCACGGCCGAGGGGGCCGCGGCCGCCGCGCACTGGCTCGGCGTCCGCGAGCACCTGCGGGCGACCGGACGGTTCGCCGAGCAGCCCGCCGCCTCGGTCACGATCTGGGGCCGCCACCTCGCGTACGCCGCCGCACTCGGGCTCGCGCCGCGGGCCGTCGGGAACCTTCCGGTCAGCACCCCCGCCGACGACAGCCGGGCCTGGTCCGACCATGGCGGGATGTGGCACGTCGTGAACGTCCGCTACCCCTCACGGCTGCTGTGGGGCCGGCCGCCGGGGGCGACGATCCTGCGGGCTCTCGCGGCCGGCTGGTTCGCCGGGTTCTCCACCTGGATCCTCCTGGTGGTCGCCGCCGCGTTCGGCGTGTGGCCGGACGGGCTGGTCCTGCCCGCCGCCCTCGCCGTGGGCCTGGCGGTCGCCGGCCTGCCGGTCGTCTACGCGATCGGCGACCTCGGCGGCGCGGCGGCCGTCGAGGGCCGGATCGTCCGGCTGCGCCGCTTCCGGGACGGCAGCAAGGCCGACGACACCGCCAAGTGGACGTACTGGTGCGCGATCGACGAGGGGAACTCCCGCGAGGTCAGGGCGATGTGCCTGAGCGAGGAGATGTGGCGTCCCCTGCGGGAGGGCGACACGGTGCGGGCCACGGCGGGGCGCAGGCTCGGCTGGATCAGGCGGATCGACGTGATCGAGGACTCCCGGCTGCGGGCCTCTTACGACGACACCGGCGAGCACCTGGTGGACGCGCCGGAGAACCTCGGCGAGGTGCGCGTCCTGCCCGACCGCCCCGCTCGCGCGTCCCGGGCCGACGACGGCGGGGCGGATGACCGCCGGCGCCCTGAGTAAGGTCGTCGGGTGCACTCAGCCCACGACCTGTTGATCGCCCTGGCCGGGAGGTACTCGTTCGGCGACGTCGGCGCGCTCGCGCCGGCCGTGCTCGGGGAGGGAGGGCGGGCGGCCCTGGTCGCGTCGGTCTGCGAGTTCGGCCAGCGGCTGCTCACGCTCGACGCGGAGGACTTCCACACCGAGCTCGACGCTCAGACGGTGCCGGCCGACCTGCGCAGACGCGCCCGCGCGTGCCACATGCCGCAGACTCCGAGGGAGCAGCCGCGCGGCGCGCTCGACTCGCTGCGGCCGGCGTACGCGCTGCTCCTCGAGGTCGTGGAGGCCCGCTGGCGGCGGCGCGAGCTCAGCTCGATGATCGCGGCCGTGCACATCTGCAGCGAGTATCTTCCGCTGCTCGCCTTCGAGCCCGCGCTCGGCCACGCGGGCGACCCGGCCCGCTGGCCGGAGGGCCTGCGCGCTCCCGGCAGCCGGTTCGGGGTCATGCCCGACCGGGAGTGCGACCACACCCGGGCGGAGCGGTCGGCGGCCGAGCGGACGCTGCGCGTGGCCGTGGAGCCGCCCGCGGGCTGGCGGGCCTACTTCGATCGGCAGCACAGCCAGGTGGCGGGGGCGCTCGCCACCTGCGCGGGCCGGTGCCGCACCCCCTGCCCCGCCCTCGACTGGGTGCCGGACCTCGACGACCTGTCCGCCCGCTGCCGGATCGCGCTGACGTTCGCCGAGACCCCGCTCGTACGGCTGCGCCACGCGGCCCCGGTCGGCCACGGCTTCGGCGTGCCGTCGCCGGAGGAGGTGCTGGAGGCGTGGGAGCGCAGCCGCGCCGCGCTGGCCAAGCACGAGGCGGCCGCCGGGGTCACCACCGACGACGGCTTCCCGTTGCCGGGGCTTCCCACCCTGTTCTCCGCCGTGGCCGCGGCGCCGGTGCGGCCGGCCACGCTGCTCGCCGACGTCTCCGCGTACGTCGTCGAGCTGCTGCGGGGGTGACGCGCTCCCCAGCGTCCGGCCGTCACCAGACCGGCGGCCTGCGATCCCCCCAGAAACCGCCGACCGACGCCTCCACCTGGGACGACAGAGAGATGAGCGTCCCCTCGTCGCCGTACCTGCCGGCCAGCATGACGCCGATGGGGAGGTTGTCGGCCGTCCAGTGGAGCGGAAGGTTCACCGCGGGCTGGCCGCTCACGTTGTAGATGGCCGCGAAGGGCGCGAAGCGCATCATCCGCTCGAACGTCTCCTCGGGCGACTCCACGTCCTCGAACCAGCCGACGGGCACGGGCGGCTGGGTGACGGTCGGCGAGAGCACCGCGTCGTAGGCGTCGGTCACCAGCAGCGCGAAGCGGGTGGCGAGCTGGAGCGTCGACTGCGCCTGGAGGAACTCGGGGGCCGAGATCGCGTGGCCGCGCTCGCGCAGCCACGCGGTGAGCGGGCGCAGCTTCGGCTCCAGTCCCTCCGCCACGGGGTGCATGCAGGAGAAGCTGAACCACATCTTGACGAACTCCGGCACCACGTCCGGGCCGAACGGCGGCGCGATCTCCTCCACCTCGTGGCCGAGCGACTCCAGCAGCGCCGAGGCGCTCTCGTACGCCGCCAGCACGTCGGGGTGGACCTCCGCGCCGGGCACGGCGGGCGTGGCGAACCTGGCGATCCGCAGGCGCCCCGGGTCCCGCCCGACGTAGGCCGAGAACGACCCGAGCCCCGGCGCGGGAGCGTGGTAGAGGTCCCCGGGGTTGTTGTGGGCCATGACGTCCAGCAGCGCCGCGGCGTCGGCGACGTTCCTGGCCAGCGGCCCGTTGGTCGACAGCCCCGCGAGGTCGGGCATGATCGGGGCCGCGGATATGCGGCCGCGGCTCGGCTTGATGCCGTACAGGCCGCAGACGGAGGCGGGGATGCGGATCGAGCCCGCGCCGTCGCTGCCCTGCGCGGCGGGCGCGAGACCGGCCGCGACGGCGGCCCCCGCTCCCCCGCTCGACCCTCCGGCCGACCGCGTGGTGTCCCACGGCGTGCGGGTCGGCTCGTGCAGGTAGGTCTCGGTGTAGCAGGGCATGCCGAACTCCGGGGTGCTGGTCTTGCCCAGCATGACCGTGCCGGCGTCCCGCAGGCGCTCGACCACGCTGTCGTCCGCGGGCGCGACGAACCCCTCGTACGTGGCCGAGCCGAAGTAGACCGGCACGTCCTTGACGAAGTTGAGGTCCTTGATCGGGATCGGCACGCCCAGCAGCGGGGGCAGGTCCTCGGCGTCACCGGCGGCCAGCCGGGCCTCCTGCTCGCGCGCCTGGGCCAGGGCCCGGTCGGCGGTCACCGTGACGAACGCCCCCAGGCCGGGATCGAGCCGCTCGATGCGCTCCAGGTAATGCTCGGTGATCTGGACAGGAGAAAGTTCACCCGTACGTACGGCTGCCGCCTGCTCAAGAGCGGTAAGATCGTGAATGTGCGCCACGCTACCGAACGGTAGGCCTCTGGGCCGCGGATATCTAGAGAAGATACCCGCACTTCCGCGCAACGAATCGGCTCAAGCAGGCCACAAAAGTATGAACCATCCAACACTAGGCAAGCCGCTGACGGCTCAACTACCGTGAGTGATGTGGATACCGGTCTAGCGCCAGAAGACGGTCACGATACGTCACCTATCTGGGTGGGTGACCAATCGTCAGAGCAGGCGGAACGCCCTTCGGCGCCACCTGAGGCGCCGGCGTCTCCCACGTATGCGCCGGTCGAGCGCACGTCGCTGATCAGCCTGTGGCAGGACACCCGATACCGCCACCTGCGCCGCCGGGCCGTGATCGCGGTCGCGGCGGGTGTGGTGTTCGGCGTGCTCTTCACCAGCTGGCGGCTCGGGCTCACCGCGGCCATCCTCGCGTGCGTCGCCGACGCCGTCTACCGGGCGAGGACGGTCTCCACCATCCCCGCGTGGCGGCGCGCCTCCGCGGCGGAGCGTCAGACGGAGGCCCAGCTCAAGAAGCTGGAGCGCAACGGCTACAAGACGCTGCACGCCCGGGCCATCCCCGGCAGCGAGGCGCAGATCGACCACCTGGTGGTCGGGCCCACCGGCGTGTACGCGGTGGACTCGGAGAAGTGGGACAAACGGCTGCCCGTACGGGTCCAGTCGCACCGCAAACTCTTCCACGGGCCGTTCAACCAGAAGCCGCGGCTCGACGAGGCCCGGTGGGAGGCGGCGCAGGCCAGCGACCTGATCAGCAAGGCGCTCGGCCGGGAGATCACCGTGGTGCCGTCCCTGGCCATCTACGGGCCGCCGATCCCGTGGCGCATCCTCAACATCCGTGAGGTGGACGTCTTCTCCGGCGGGCTGGTGCGCAAGTGGATCACCAAGCGGGAGAGATCGCTCACCACCGCGGAGATCGACGCGATCTACCAGGCCGCCGCACGCGTACTGCCCGCGCGGTATCCCGAGTAGAGCGGTTTCCCGGGTAGACACGTCCCGACTCGTGGACAGCGGGTCTCGGCAGCCGGGCAGTGGTCGTACCATTTGAAGACTCAGTTGTCTCCGGATGGGGGTCCCTCGATGCCCGCTCTCAGGTCCCGCACTGTCACTCACGGCAGGAACATGGCCGGCGCCCGCGCGCTGCTCAGGGCCACGGGCGTAGCGGGCAGCGACCTCGGCAAGCCGATCGTGGCGATCGCCAACAGCTTCACCCAGTTCGTGCCCGGCCACGTGCACCTGCGCGAGGTCGCCGACGTGGTGGCCGGCGCGGTCCGCGAGGCGGGGGCCATTCCGCGCGAGTTCAACACGATCGCCGTCGACGACGGCATCGCGATGGGCCACGGCGGCATGCTCTACTCGCTGCCGTCCCGCGAGCTGATCGCCGACGCGGTCGAGTACATGGTCAACGCCCACTGCGCCGACGCGCTGGTCTGCGTCTCCAACTGCGACAAGATCACGCCCGGGATGCTGCTCGCCGCCTTCCGGCTCAACATTCCCACGATCTTCGTGTCCGGCGGCCCGATGGAGGCCGGCAAGGTCCCCGGCCGCAAGCTCGACCTGATCGACCCGATGATCGCCTCCGCCGACGCGAGCGTGTCGGACGCCGAGCTCCTGGAGATGGAGGAGAACGCCTGCCCGACCTGCGGGTCGTGCAGCGGCATGTTCACCGCCAACTCCATGAACTGCCTCGCCGAGGCGATCGGCCTGGCCCTGCCCGGCAACGGCACCACGCTGGCGACCCACAAGGCCCGCAAGACCCTGTTCGAGAACGCCGGACGGCAGATCGTCGACCTCGCCCGGCGCTACTACGAGAACGACGACGAGGCGGTCCTGCCGAGGAGCATCGCCACCCGTGAGGCGTTCGAGAACGCGATGGCGCTCGACGTCGCCATGGGCGGATCGACCAACACGATCCTCCACATCCTGGCCGCCGCCCGCGAGGCGGGCGTCGACTTCGGGCTGAAGGAGATCAACGAGCTGTCGCTGCGGGTGCCCTGCCTCTGCAAGGTCGCCCCGGCCACGATGAAGTACCACGTCGAGGACGTGCACCGGGCGGGCGGCATCCCCGGCATCCTCGGCGAGCTGGACCGGGCCGGCCTGCTCCACCGCGACCTGCCGACCGTCCACTCCGCCTCCATCGCGGAGTACATCGCCAAGTGGGACCCGCAGTCCCCCCAGGTCACCGACGAGGCGCTGGAGCTGTGGCACGCCGCCCCCGGCAACGTGCGCACCGTGAAGGCCTACTCGCAGGACGCCCGCTGGGAGTCGCTCGACCTCGACCGCGCCGAGGGCTGCATCCGCGACCTCGACCACGCGTACACCAAGGACGGCGGCCTCGCCATCCTGTACGGGAACATCGCGCAGGACGGTTGTGTGGTCAAGACGGCCGGCGTGGACGAGTCGATCTGGCGCTTCTCGGGTCCGGCGGTCGTGTTCGAGTCGCAGGAGGAGGCCTCCGAGGGCATCCTCGGCGGCAAGGTCAAGGCCGGCGACGTGGTCGTCATCCGCTACGAGGGCCCCAAGGGCGGCCCGGGCATGCAGGAGATGCTCTACCCGACGAGCTTCCTCAAGGGCAAGGGCCTGGGCAAGGCGTGCGCGCTGATCACCGACGGCCGCTTCTCGGGCGGCACCTCGGGCCTGTCCATCGGCCATGCCTCCCCGGAGGCCGCCGAGGGCGGCGCGATGGCCCTGATCGAGGACGGCGACGTCATCGAGATCGACATCCCCGGCCGCTCCATCGAGCTCAAGGTGGCCGAGGACGTGCTGGCCGCCCGCCGCGAGCGGCTCCTGGCCGACCTCGGCGGCTACCGGCCGCGCGACCGGCAGCGCCCGGTGTCGGCCGCCCTGCAGGCGTACGCCGCGCTGACCACGTCGGCCTCGACCGGCGCGTCCCGCGACCTGTCCCAGCTCTCCCGCTAGATCGTGTGGGGCCGCCTCGCCGGAGGCGGCCCCGCATTCTCCTGCCGGTCAGCTGTAGGAAACCGACTGCACGCTGCAGTTGGTCATCCACGGACCGGGATAGACCGGGGCCGTCGTGCAGCCCCAGGTGGCGGTCACGGTGGTGGTTCCCGCGGGGATGCTGACGCTGCCGGCGGAGCCGGCGAAGTCGTACATATGGCCTTCGCTGCATATGGCGGAGACGCTGACGGCCGTCGTCCCACTGGCCAGCGTCTTCGTGAACTGCCACGCGTGCGTGGCCGGGACCGCGACCATGCTGGTGTAGGGCACCCCTACGACGGAGATGGGGTACCAGTCTCTGGTGTCCCCGAAGCTGTTGTAGTTGAGGCAGTCCACCGTGGCGTTCAGTGTGACGGTGTCGGCCATGGCGGGGCTGGGCGCGAGCGCGAGGCTCAGCACGCCGGTGGTCACGAGCGCCGCACCGAGCGCGAGCACTCTCCGGGCTGGATTCGCAGCGAACATTGCTGTCCCTTCTCCCTCATTTCAATTCAGTCACAACGAATGCACCACCTCCCACAGAAACGGTCAATCACCCGCGTTTTCGGCAGGCCGTAACGTCGCACCGGCGGAAAGGGCGCCCAGCCGATGACCCGAAACGCAATACCAGCCGACCAAGTAGCCGAAATCTAATATGCAGCGGTGATTGCGGATAATTTAGGAGCGATTTGGCGAAATGTTTCGAACGCCCGACTTATCGTGATTTCCGGGTGGAGCCCGGTCCGTGAAAGTTTCAGGGTGTCAGCCGTCCGCGGCGGCCGAGAAGCCGTCCATCCGGATGGCGCGGCTCACGGCCCGCCGCCGGTGCGAGCCACGCGCAGGCGGCGAGCGGGTCGCCGCCGCTCCGGTCTTCGCCACCGCCGGTGCCCATGGGGACCGTGGCCGTATGGCTCGACGGGCGGGCACACGCCGGAGTGGCTACAGTGGCGGGCATCGACGCGACGACCGGTTTCCCGCGTCGGCGGTCAGGCGTCCCGGACAGGAAACGGTGACCGGGAGGACAGACCAACGTATCGCCTTTCCCGAGCACGCGTTCGGAAAAATGTCGGTCCTCGTCGCTATTGTCGAGATATGGCCAACGTCATTCGGCACTCGCTGACCGCCGAGGAACTCGCCGCCCTCGCCCTGTCGCTCGCTCACCTCGGTGCCGGCCCGCAGTCGGTCACCGCACGGCGCGGTCTGCGCCACGCTTTCGAGCACCTCGATCTGGACGACGACGTCATCGCCACGACCCTGACCACCCTGACCACTCCACTGCCCACCGACGTCGCCCGGCGGGCGCGGGCGGTGGCCAACGCGATCACCGCCCGCCTGGTGATCCGCATCCAGTATCACGACGCCGCGGGCCGGATGACGGTCCGCGACGTCGAGCCGGTGACCTGCCTGGTCCACGGCGAGTTCTGGTATCTGGTGGGCTGGTGCCGCATGCGCCGCTCGATCAGGGCGTTCCGCTTCGACCGCATACTGGCGGTGGAGCCGACCGACCTACCGGCCCGCGCGCACCTGCCGCAGCGCTACCTGCCGTTCCAACGGCGCTCGCGGGCCAGCCGCCCGTCAGCGGCCTGACCCACCGGCCTGACCCACCGGCCTGACTCAGCGGCCCGCGGGGCGTGGCGCCACGCCCCGCGGGCCGCAGGGCCGGACACAGGGCCGGACACAGATCGGATCATCCGCCGCAGCAGCCACCGCCGCAGCAACCGCCGCCCGCGCCGCCCGACGGACGAACGGCGGGAGCCCCGGACGCCCTGCCCGTGACGGCCACGGTGGACAGCAGCTTCACGGTGTCGTCGTGGCCGGAGGGGCAGACCGCCCGGTCGCCGGCCTCCGCCATGGGACGGTTGAGTTCGAACGTCGACCCGCACGCGCGGCAACGGTAGTCATAGCGAGGCATGCGTCCAGATTACGGCCCGGCGCGGCGGACGCGGGCGTCCCGGGGACGCGACTCAGGCGAAGTGGATGGTCGTGTAGTCGGCGATGGGCCGGTAGCCGAGCCGCTGGTAGATGGAGTTCGACGTGGGGTTGCTCAGATCGGTGAACAGCAGCACCTCGGTGGCGCCGTCGTCCAGCGCCTTCCTGCTGGCCGCGTGGGTGACGGCGCTGCCGTACCCGCGTCCCCGCAGATCAGGCGGGGTGTAGACGGGCCCGATCCGCGACATGCCGGCGATCGGCGCGGAGACACCGGCGATGGAGACGGGCCGGTCGTCGTCCTCCCACACGACCAGTTCCTCCCGGTTGACACGGGCGGCGACGACCGGAGTGGGGTCGGCCGTGCGCTCGACGTGTGCCTCCCGCTGGAACTCCCGAATCAAGGAGACGGCCGTCGGCAGGTCTCCGGGGCCCGCGACGCGTGGCTTCCCCGGCGCGGAGGGAGCCCGCAGCGTGCCGAGGCGGTAGAGCCGCTCGGCCCGGCGGCGTGTCTCGGGCCGCCACCAGGCGCCCGCGAACGCCTCGGCGACGGCGGCAGGACCGCCGACCGCGGGCACGTCGTGGTCCAGCTCGATCAGGTCGCGCGCCAGCAGGGGAAGCGCCGCGAGCGGGACGTCGCCGAGCGCGAGCGGATAGGGCGGGGTATGGCAGGCCGCCCCCGCCACGACGTCGCCGTCCTCCAGCCAGGCCAGCAGGGGATCGACCGTGAACTGACCGCTGCGGATCCCCCGCAGCACGGTCAGCATGACCGTGCTGCGGACGGGATCGCGCAGCAGCCAGGGCTCCGCCGCCGTGGCGTACTCCTCCACGTCGGCGGTGATCGTCCATTTCATGACGGCATCCGTCAGGCCGCCGTCTCCGACAGGTAGGGCGCCCACTGCGGATCGCCGTCGAGTTGCGCGCCGATCAGCCGCCAGTGCGCGCCGTGCGGCACCACGGGGGCCACGCGCAGCGCCCAGCCGAGCTCCTCCAGCAGCCTGTCGGCCTTGCGGTGGTTGCACGGCGTGCACGAGGCGACGCAGTTCTCCCAGGTGTGGGGGCCTCCCCGCGACCGCGGGATCACATGGTCGATGGTCTCGGCCCGCTGGCCGCAGTAGGCACAGCGGAAATTATCCCGGCGCATCAGCGCCGCCCGGGTGAGCGGGATGCGCGTCCGGTAGGGAATGCGGACGTAACGCCGTAGCCGGATCACCGACGGGACGTCGAGCGTGCGGGTGGCCGAGCGCAGGACCGCGCCCCTGCCGTCGCGATGGACGACGTCTGCCTTCTCTCTCAGCACCAGGATGACCGCCCGGTGCAGGGAGAGCGTGGTCAGCGGTTCGTATGTGGCGTTCAGGAGCAGGACTTGGCGCATCAGCCGGCCTCCACAGCGGTCTCGGCTGTGCGCCTGGGTTGTGGCCCCGTCGGTTGGGACCCGGGTGCTTCCGTCACAGGGACCTCCGCCGGACGGCCCAGCGGATCGTCACCACGGCACCGCCCCTCACCAAAGTGTGGCCTTTTCGGCGGCCCCTGCGCCACCCCATAAAGGGTCTGGGGGGTGAACGAACGGGACGCCTGCTGCATCTATGCCCAGCGGTTCACCCCTTTATTCCCGTCTTGGCCGGGTACGGTCGATGTACCGCCGCAGTCGTCCGGCTGATTTAAAGTGCCAGCATGAGCCGAGTGCCGTACCCACCAGCCCGCCGTGACGACATCGTCGACGATCTCCACGGAACGCCCGTCCCCGACCCGTACCGGTGGCTGGAGGATCCGGACGATCCGGCGACGAAGGAGTGGCTGGACGCGCAGGAGACCCTGTTCCGGTCCGCCGAGCTCGAGGGGCGCGACCACTTCCGGGAGCGCATCGCCGAGCTGCTGCGTTCCGGGTCGGTGGGGACGCCGTCCTGGCGCGGCGAGCGCCGCTTCTTCACCCGCCGGGCCCCCGACCAGGAGCACCCGGTCCTGTACGTCGCGGACGGGGACGGCGAGCGGGTGCTGCTCGACCCCACCGCCCTCGACCCCTCCGGCCTGACCACGCTCGACTCCTACCAGCCGGACAAGGAGGGCAACCGGCTGGCGTACCAGATCTCGGTCGGCGGTGACGAGGAGTCGCGCCTGTACGTCGTCGACGTGGCGACCGGAGAAATCGTCGAAGGGCCGATCGACCGCTGCCGCTACTCCCCTGTGGCCTGGCTGCCCGGCGGGGAGGCGTTCTACTACGTGCGCAGGCTCGCGCCCTCGCTGGTCCCCGCCGGCGAGGAGCAGTACCACCGCCGCGTCTACCTGCACCGTCTCGGCACCTCTCCCGACGACGACGTGCTGATCTTCGGCGAAGGCCTGGAGAAGACCAACTACTACGGGGTCTCGGTCTCCCTCGACGGCAGATGGCTGTCGGTCTCCGCCTCGCGGGGAACCGCTCCGCGCAACGACCTGTGGGTGGCCGACCTGGTCGCCTCGTCGCCGCAGGCGCCGGAGCTGATCACGGTGCAGCAGGACGTCGACGCCCAGACCGGGCTCCACTTCGGCCGCGACGGGCGGCTCTACGTCTTCACCGACCTCGACGCCTCGCGTGGCCGCGTCTGCGTCACGTCGCCGGAGACGCCCGGCCGTGAGCACTGGCGCGACCTGATCCCCGAGGACGCCGAGGCGGTGCTGTCCGACTTCGCGATCCTCGACGGCATGGACGAGCCGGTCCTGCTCGTCGGCTGGACCCGCCACGCGATCGGTGAGATCTCCGTCCACGCCCTGGAGAGCGGCGAGCGGATCGGCGAGGTCCCGCTGCCCGGGCTCGGCTCCATCGGGGGGATCTTCGAGCGTCCGGAGGGCGGGCACGAGGCCTGGTTCAGCTACACCGACGGCATCACCCCGACCGCGGTGTACCACTACGACGCGCTGACCGGCGAGACCTCGCTCTGGGAGGCGCCTCCCGGCGCGGTGGAGGTGCCCGAGGCGACGACCGAGCAGGTGGTCTACCGGTCCAAGGACGGCACCGAGGTGCGCATGCTGATCACCTCGCGCCCCGGCTCCGGGCCCCGTCCCACCATCCTGTACGGCTACGGCGGCTTCGGGGTCCCGATGAACCCCGGGTTCTCGGCCACGACGCTGGCGTGGGTCGAGGCGGGCGGCGTCTACGCGGTCGCCCAGCTTCGCGGCGGCGGCGAGGAGGGCGAGCAGTGGCACCGGGACGGCATGCTCGGCAAGAAGCAGAACGTCTTCGACGACCTGCACGCCGCGGCCGAGCACCTCATCGCCACCGGCGTCACCAGCCAGGACCGGCTCGCCATCTCCGGCGGCTCCAACGGCGGCCTGCTCGTCGGCGCGGCGCTCACCCAGCGCCCCGACCTGTACGCGGCCGTCGTCTGCCTGGCCCCGCTGCTCGACATGATCAGGTATGAGAAGTTCGGTCTCGGGGCGACCTGGAACGTCGAGTACGGCTCGGCCGACGTGCCGGAGGAGTTCGCCTGGCTGTGGGGCTACTCGCCGTACCACCACGTGCGTGAGGGGGTGTCGTACCCGGCCACGCTGTTCGCCGTGTTCGGCTCCGACACCCGCGTCCATCCCCTGCACGCGTGGAAGATGGCGGCGGCCCTGCAGCACGCCCAGGCGGGCGACCGGCCGATCCTGCTGCGCAACGAGACCGAGGTGGGGCACGGCGCCCGGGCCGTGAGCAGGTCGGTCGAGCTCTCGGCCGACCAGCTCGCGTTCCTGGCCCGGCACACCGGCCTGAAGGTCGGCTGAGTCGCGGAGGTCAGCGCGGGAAGATGACGGTCTTGTGGCCGTCCAGCAGCACGCGGTGCTCCGCGTGCCAGCGGACGGCCCGGGCCAGCGCCTGGCATTCGAGGTCACGGCCGATCGCGGCGAGGTCCTCGGGTGAGTGGGTGTGGTTCACCCGCGCGACCTCCTGCTCGATGATCGGCCCCTCGTCGAGGTCGGGCGTCACGTAGTGCGCCGTGGCGCCGATCAACTTCACGCCCCGGGAGTACGCCTGGTGGTACGGCTTGGCACCCTTGAACGACGGCAGGAACGAGTGGTGGATGTTGATCATGCGCCCGGCGAGCTTGGCGCACATCTCCTGTGAGAGCACCTGCATGTAGCGGGCGAGCACGACCAGGTCGGCCTGATAGTGGTCGACCAGCGTGAGGATCTCCGCCTCCTGCCGCGGCTTGGTCTCCGCGGTGACCGGCAGGTGGTGATAGTCCACGCCGTACGACTGGGTGAGGGGGCGCAGGTCGGGGTGGTTGGACGAGACGCCCACGATCTCGATGGGCAGCAGGCCCGAGCGCACCCGGTAGAGCAGGTCGTTGAGACAGTGGTCGAACCGGCTGACGAGCACCAGCGCCCGCGTCCGCACCGCGAGGTCGAAAAGCTGGAACTCCATGGCGAACTCCGACGCGAGCGAGGCGAACGCGGCCTGCAGCTCGTCGAAGGCGCGCCCGCTGGAGAACTGCACGCGCATGAAGAACCGCTCCTCGACCGGGTCGCCGAACTGCTGGCTCTCGATGATGTTGCACCCCTTCCCGGCCAGCAGCCCGGAGACGGCCGCGACCACTCCGGGCCGGTCCGGACAGGACAGGGTCAGCACATATTCAGCGCTCATGCTCAGATCCTCGACGGGGGACGGTGTCGGCTTCAAGGGTAGGGCCAGCCGGTCAGCGGGCGCGGGCCGGTGGAGACGAAGACGGCGGACAACCGGCCGGCCGGCCGCCGTGAGCGCTCCCTCGCCTCATCCCGCCTTCTCGTGCCGCTCCAGCGCCGCGCGCACGTCGGGGTCGTCGGGGGCCAGGGCCAGCGCACGGCGCAGATCGAGCAGCGCCTCCCTGCCGCGGCCGAGCGCGTCGAGCGCGGTGGCCCGGTTGAAGTACAGCGCCGCGTCCTCACCCAGCTCGATCGCCCGGGTCAGGTCGTCGACGGCGCCCGGCGCGTCGCCGGTCTCGAACCGCAGGGTCGCGCGGTTCGCCCAGGCCGAGGCCAGGCGGGCGTCGGTGGCCAGCGCCGCGTCGAAGGCCAGGGCGGCCTCCGCGTAGCGGCCCGCCTCGGTCTCCAGCTGCCCGAGCACGCCGTGCAGGTGCGCGTTGCCGGGGTCGAGGGCGAGCCCCGCCTCGACGTCGCGCCTGGCGGCTTCGTGCTCGCCGAGCATCTCCAGCACGCCGGCCCGGTTGACGTACGCGTCGAGGTAGCCGGGGTCGAGCTCGATCACGTGGTCGAGGTCGGCGCGGGCGCCGTCCAGATCCCCGGCGGCCAGGCGCAGCTCCGCCCGGTTGTAGTACGCCTCGGGCAGCGGCGGGCTCACCCGCATCGCCGTCTCGTAGTCCGCCAGCGCCTCGTCCGTACGTCCCATCTCGAACAGCAGGTTGCCCCGGTCGAGATAGTGGTCGGGGAAGCCGGGGTCGATCGCGACGGCACGGTCGAGGTCGGCCAGCGCCTCCTCCCCGCGGCCCAGGCGCGCGAGAAGCTGCGCGCGGTTGGCGAACAGCACCATCCGGTGCACGGGGTGGGCCTGCGGCGGAAGGTCACACTCGGCCAGGTCGATGGCCGACCGCACCAGGCCGAGCGCCTCGTCGGCCCGCCCCTCCCGCAGCTCGATCAGCGCACGGCCGTTCTGGTCGAACCCGAGCTTGAAGGCCCGCGTCCGCCGGTCGGGCAGCAGCGTGGAGATCGCTATCGCCTCGTTGATCCAGGCTCTGGCCCTGGCCAGGTCGCGCCGCGCCGGATCGCGGTCGCGCGCGTCGAGCATCGCCGTGCCGTACGCGGCGGCGGCGTGCACGGCCGGATCGACGCTGACCCTCCGGGCCTGGTCGTACAGCTCCTGCGCGTGTGCCCGCCGGCCCAGCCCCGCCAGGGCGGTCGCGGTGCGGTGGGTGAAGCGCCACCACAGGTCGGACCCCGGCTCCACCAGCCGCAGGCCGCGCGACCCCAGCTCCACGACCGCGTGCAGAAAGCCCTCGGTGACGCAGTGGTCCACCGCGGCCCACAGGGCCTGCACCGCCGCGTCCACGTCGCCGCCGTGCTCCAGGTGGTACGGCACGGCGCCCAGGGCGTGCTCCGCCGCCGCGGGGTGGGCCCTGAGCTCGGCGGCGCGGCGGCCGTGCCGGCGCGCGCGTTCCTCCGGCGGCAGCGACAGGTACGCGCGGTAGGCCCGGGGGTCGTCGGAGGTACAGTCCGAGGCGACGTAGTCGTCGGGCGGCCCGCCCTGGGCCCGCGCCTCCACCAGCCGCGCGCCCTCCCCCGTGCTCTCCCCCGGAGGCTCCGCAGAGCCGATGGCCAGGGTCAGATCCGGCACCCGGCGCGCCAGGACGCGCAGCAGCTCGCGGTCGGCCGGATCCGCCTCGTGCAGATTGTCCACGAGCAGCGTCCGCGGCCCTTCGAGGCAGTCGCGGACGAACTCGGCGATCCCGTTGGCGATTCGCAGCGTGCGACGCGGCGCGGGCACCAGAATCCGCTCGTCCTCGGTCAGGCGGGCCTCGATGGTCTGCCGCCGCGCCGGCACCACAGGGCGCAGGCTCGGTGCGACGGCGCGGATCTCGATGTCGTGTTCCGCCACCAGGCCCGGGGAACGCTCCAAGGCGACCGGGACGAGGGCACGCAGGATCGCGCCACCGATCGTGTACGGACCGCGTAGCCGGCGGTGCCCGTTGACGACGGGCGCCACAGGAGGCGGCACCTCCCGGACGAGCGCGCGAAGGGCCGCCACGCGGTCCCGGGAGAGGTCTCCCCGGACCCAGATGTGGCTCGGGTGGTCCCTCACCCCTTGTGGATCACGCTCGAGGTGCCGCTGAGCTTGGTCGTTCCCGGCTTGCGGATAATGATCTTCTTCATCATGCCTCTTTCCCCACTCTTGCGGACAAGGCACAAGTATTCGCAGGGATCAGCTGTCCGCCAAGGGATGGAAGCATTATCTATCGGGAGAAAAGTGGCGAGACTACGGAATTCAGCTGCTTCTCGATGTAAATCACCACGTTGTCGCCACGTACCTCGCGCCGCAGCTCCCGCCACCCGGATTTGCGGTAGAGCTCCAGCGCGGCGACCTGACGCAAGGTGGTGTCGCCGCGCAACGTCCTGTAGCCCAGCCCGCGCGCCCGATCCTCAAGCTCCTGCGTGATCCGCCCGCCGTAGCCGCGCCGCTGGTGATCGGGGTGGACCCGGAGCCGGCACATCTCGGCCGTGTCGGCGTCGATGCGCCGCAGGCCGCCCATCGCCACGAGCCCCACCCCGGGCACCTCCCCCACCAGGAAGTCGCCCCCCGCGGTCAGGTAGACCTCGGTGATCCGGGGGAAGTCGTCGTCGTAGTAGACGCCGTCACCCGGCACCACGCCCACCTGGGCCAGGCCGATCTGATGGAGGGACCACACCGCGTCGAGGTCGGACCAGCGGTATCGCCGGATCCTCAGCGGCGCGGGCCCGCTCTCCCCGCCTCTCACGGGATCTCCCGGCTCGAGATCTCCCGCCAGCGCGTCTCCTGCCACACGTCCTCCTCGGTACCCACGTCACCCGGCGTCCCGGAGCAGCTCCGGCGGGATCGTGACCCGGCTCTGCTTGAGCATCTCGCAGAAGGCCTGGAGCCGGGGCGAGTCGCCGTGCTTGGCCCTGACCTCCTTCACCAGGTCGTACGCCGGTTTGAGCAGCAGGTCGGTCCGGTAGTCCTTGTCGACCAGCTCGATGGCCTCCTCGCCCAGCTTGAGCGCGGCCTCGACGTCGCCGTCGATGAGCCGGCACATCGCCCGGTCGAACCGGATCAGGGTCTGGTCGAGCAGGTCCTCGTCGGTGTACTTGTCGAGCGCCTGCTGCAGGATCACGTCGGCCTCCACCGTCTGCCCCAGCTTCACCAGGACGTCGCCCTGGTAGAAGTAGAGCTGCCGCTCGGTGTAGCCGAACGCCGGGTCCTCCCGGTCGCTGTCGTTCATCTGCTGGAAGGCCGCCCGCGCACGGTGCAGGGCCCGCTTGGCCTGCTCGACCACCTCGTGCCGCGAGCCGTTGACACCGGCGATCTTCGCCAGCGCCCTCGCCTCGACGACGGGCGCCATGGTCCGCGCCGCACAAGGGGTGTGGCCGGCCAGGTCGCGGCTCTTCTTCGCCAGCGTGAGCGCCTCACGCGGGTCGCCGTAGTAGAGCGGGACCAGCGCCTCGCGGGCGGTGACCCAGGCTCGCAGGGCCCGGTCGCCGGTCTCGTCCGCCGCCATCCGGCCGGTGCGGAAGAACGAGCGGGCCATCCGCTGGTCCCCGAGGTCGATCATGATCATCCCCGAGAGCCCGGCCAGTTGGGCGGCCATCCGGCACAGCCGCTCCTGCACGTCGATGGGCTGCCGGCGGTCCAGGGCCTTGCGTACGGCGGTGAACTCCAGCATGACGTCGCAGAGCAGTCGTACGGGCGGGGTGTTCATGTACTGCCGCCCGAAGCCGAACGTGGCCTGCTCCCACTGGTCGAGCATCGCCGGCGAGACGGTGGCGGCGACCATCGTCTCGTCCATCCGCCGGCGGAGGTTCTCCACCGCGCCGAGCACCTCTTCGTTGAGCCCTTCGAGCCCAACCGCCCCGACGGTGCCGCCGGCGAGGAGCTTCAACAGCGTCCTCCGTAGCACGTTCTCGTCCTCCTCGCCCCCGTCCACCGGATGGGTGCCGCCGCCCGACGGGGGCGGCGCACCCCACGGAGCGGGTGAAGTGATAGGTCTGTCCTGGTCTGCTGCCCCGCCACCTGATTCGGCCAGATGTCCGTGGCCGCAGATGCACGGGCTTTCGAACCCGAGGGCCAGGGGTTCCACCCGGTAGACCGAGCACAGGTAGTGGAGATACTCCGGGCCGGGCCGCTTCATGCCCGACTCGTACGCGGACAGTAGCGTCTCACCGATGCCGGGGACGGCTTTTCCGTCCTTCTCGAAGAGAGCGCGTACCTGCTCGATCACATCGGCGAGCGCCACCCCGTGCGAGAGGCGATGCGCCTTGATCCGAGTCGTGCCGAACTGCGGCCCGCAGTCGTTGTGGATTTCCTCGGCGATCTGGGCCAGGCTGCGCCCGGTGGCCAGGCCCCGCGCCCGGATCCGGCGCGCGATCTCCGTCTCCCTGTGTTGCCTGCCGGACATTCCGGCCCCTCTCTCGTGGCCGGCCGCAGTCGCAGCCCGTGGTCTCGAGCGGTCCTCGCTTCGTGACGGAGAGTGACTTACTCGTCGCACTCCGCCGACACCATAATGATGGACCATAGTTGGCGCAGCCAAGCCCCCAACCTGAACGTGCCGACTAAGGATCGTCTCCCGATAGGGGTTTTCTTTCAACCAACATGGGTTTTCCTCCACCTCAGCGGCTTCTCGCCCTCGTTGACCCGAGCACTTCTGTGAGCCATCTTTGGCGCACCAGAGTGAACAGACGGGAACGCAAAGTACGCATTCCGCCCGCGAACGGAAATGAAGGAGGACCTACGGTGGGGGAGGACGATTTCCGGCGCCTCGAACATCTGGTGGCCGAACTCGATGCGCGGGGTCTGCTCGCGCGAGTCGTGCGCACACCGTCGGGCCGCGCCTACGTACGCGTGATCAACCCCGACGCGACGAGCCTCACGGAGAACGTCGTCTGTCAGGCGGCCGACTACTGGTGGTCCTGGGGTGAGCGGATGCACCGGGCGGACGACCCCGCCGGAGCGGCCACGAAGGTGGCCCGCGTGCTTGCCGCGGTGAGCGAGTAGGGGAAGGCGGCGGCCCCGAGATGAAAGCCGGCGAAAGCGCAGTCGCCGTGGGCCGCCGCATCCACCGCGGCCTTGGGGAGTGTCTGACAGATGCTGCCCGTCGAGCGT
Organism: Microbispora rosea; assembly: GCF_900156315.1. GTDB lineage: Bacteria > Actinomycetota > Actinomycetes > Streptosporangiales > Streptosporangiaceae > Microbispora > Microbispora rosea. The sequence goes on from NZ_FTNI01000009.1 coordinate 55,923, forward strand.
GGATCCAGGTGGATGCATCGCAAGGCGGAGGAGGAGCCCATAGCGGAGCTATGGGCGACGATTCCGGCCCCCGCGGAGATTGTGAGCTTGCGAGCAATCTTCGTGGGTGGGGCGAGAACGCAGCGAGGCGCCGCCTGGGCCACGCACAGCAGGGCCATGATCTGTCAGACACGACCTGGGGGGCGGGCAGGACGCCCGGTGCGGAGCGTGGCCGTCACGCCGCCCCGGTGCGACGGCGACGCTGCGGCGTCCCGCCCGCCCCGACCCGTCCGCGTCTCGCGGGCGGACCGACCGGATCGCCGGTCGCCATGGACCGCCGTCCGGCCCTGTCGAGCAGGTGGGGCCGGGCGGCGATCGGGGGGGATCCCCACTTGGAGAAGGGCGTCGAGCGCGCTTCCGGGTGCGCGCCCGCGTCCTGCCACACCGTCACTGGAGCGTGTCCGGTCCGCCCTCCGCGGCCCCGGACGGGACGCGCTTCCGTCTTCCCCGGCGATGTGACGGAGGCCGGATCAGTCGGCAGTATTGGCTACGTTCAAGAACTGCCGCTGATCCGATCCGGGGGGGATCCACCTCGTGTTACCACTGTCGCCCGCAACGCCCACCCCAGAGCCGACCGTGCCGGATCTCGATGTGATCGGCCAGCAGGTGGCGAAGGCGTGTGACAACAACGACGGCATCTTCTGCACCGTCCTGAACAGCGCCTTTCCGGAGAAGGACTTCCCCGCCTGGGTGCAGCTCGTGGCGGGCATCGTGGACGTGCTGCTGCTGATCGCCCTCATCCTGGCCGGAGCGCTGGTCGTCAGGAACGTCGTGCACCGGCTGATCACCCGGCTCACCGTGCGGGCCAGCGTCGGCGTGCTGCCGGAACGGCTGCGCGGCAAGAGCGTGCTGACGAGCACGGAGGCAGCGGCGGCGATCATGACGGAGCGCCGCAGGGCACGCGCCGAGACGATGGGCTCGGTGCTGCGGAGCCTCGCGTCCGTCGTGATCCTGGGCACCGCGGCATTGATGATCTTCGCGAAGCTCGGGGTCGAGCTGGCGCCGCTGCTCACGAGCGTCGGCATCATCGGAGTGGCGGTCGGCTTCGGCGCCCAGGAGCTCGTCAAGGACTTCATCGCCGGCATGTTCATGCTGCTGGAGGACCAGTACGGCGTGGGCGACGTGATCGACACCGGGGTGGCCGTCGGCACGGTGGAGGCCGTCACGCTCCGCATCACCCGCCTGCGCGACTCCGACGGCAAGGTCTGGTACGTGCGCAACGGCACGATCACCCGGATCGGCAACGAGTCGCAGGGCTGGTCGAGGGCCCTGGTGGACGTGCCGGTGCCGTACGACAGCGACGTGGCGACGGTCCGCGAGCTGCTGAACGGCCTCGCACACGACATGTGGGAGGACCCGGAGTACCGGGACACGGTCATCGTCGAGGAACCGCAGGTCTTCGGCCTGGAGTCGGTCTCGGGCTCGTCCGTCATCTTCCGGATCAGCGCGAAGACCGTGCCGGCGCGGCACCTGGAGGTCGCCCGCGAGCTGCGCCTGCGGGTGAAACGGGCCTTCGACGAGAAGAGCCTCACCTTCGCCGCCTGACCTTACCGATCGGTAACTGTCTTAGGCTGAAACCGTGACCAGCGAGCAGACCCTGTCCTTCTACGACGCGGTCGGCGGCGAGGAGGCCTTCGAGCGCCTCGTCCGCCGGTTCTACGAGGGCGTCGCGGAAGACCCCCTGTTGCGCCCGATGTACCCCGAGGAGGACCTCAGCGGCGCGGAGGAGCGGTTGCGCCTGTTCCTCATCCAGTACTGGGGCGGCCCGAGGACCTACAGCGAGCGGCGCGGCCATCCCCGGCTGCGGATGCGGCACGTGCCGTTCGTCGTCGACGAGGCGGCACGAGACGCCTGGCTCAGGCATATGGGCGACGCCGTGCGTTCCCTCGGCCTGCCGGCCGAGCGCGAGAAGGAGCTGTGGGACTACCTCGTCTACGCCGCCCACAGCATGGTCAACGCATAAGTAACGGAAGCAGCGGGCAGCCCAAGACTCATGGAAACAACCCCCTGGTGGCGTGATGCCGTTGTCTATGAGATCTACGTCCGCAGTTTCGCCGACGCCTCCGGCGACGGTACGGGCGACCTGGCGGGAATCCGCGACCGCCTGCCGTACCTCGCCGAGCTCGGCGTCGACGCGATCTGGCTGACCCCCTTCTATCCCTCCCCCATGGCCGACGGCGGCTACGACGTGGCGGACTACCGCGACGTCGATCCGTTGTTCGGGTCGCTGGCCGATTTCGACGACCTGGTCGCCGACGCGCACGCGCACGGCCTGCGGCTGATGGTGGACATCGTGCCGAACCACAGCTCGTCGGCCCACCCGTGGTTCCAGAAGGCCCTGGCGTCCCCCAGGGGCTCCCAGGAGCGCGAGCGGTACATGTTCAGGGACGGCGGCCCCGAGGGCGGTGGAAGCGGCCACGGAGAGCCGAACAACTGGCTGTCGACCTTCGGCGGCCCGGCGTGGACCCAGGTGCCCGACGGGCAGTGGTACCTCCACCTGTTCGCGCCCGAGCAGCCCGACTTCAACTGGCGCAACCCCGAGGTGCGGGAGGAGTTCCTCGACGTCCTGCGGTTCTGGCTCGACCGGGGGGTGGACGGCTTCCGGATCGACGTCGCAATGGGCCTGATCAAGGCGGAGGGGCTGCCCGACACCGACCCGGGCTTCACCTCCAGGTCGCCGATCTGGAGCCGGCCGGAGGTGCACGACATCTATCGCGACTGGCGGCGGGTGCTCGACTCCTATCCCGGCACCCGCGTCGCCGTCGGCGAGGTCTGGACCGACTCGGCCGAGGACCTCGCGTTGTACGTGCGGCCCGACGAGCTGCACCAGAGCTTCAACTTCGCCTGGCTGGAGGCCCCCTGGTCGGCCACGGCCTTCAGGAAGGTCATCGACGACACCCTCAAGGCCGTCGCCTCACCGACCTGGGTGCTGTCGAACCACGACGTCGTACGGCACGTGACCCGCTATGGCCAGGGGTCCCTCGACCCGGGGGCCGGTCTGGCACGGGCCCGCGCCGCGCTGCTCGCCATGCTCGCCCTGCCGGGGTCGGCGTACCTGTACCAGGGTGAGGAGCTCGGGCTGCCCGAGGTCACCGACCTGCCTCCGGAGGCGCGCCAGGACCCGATCTTCGCCCGGTCGAACGGCGAGGTGCCGGGCCGCGACGGCTGCCGGGTGCCGCTGCCCTGGTCGGGCACCGAGCGGCCGTACGGCTTCGGGTCCGGCGGATCGTGGCTGCCGCAGCCGGCCGACTGGACAGACCTCACGGCCGAACGGCAGGCGGCCGACCCGTCCTCGACGCTCTGGTTCTACCGCCGGGTGCTGCAGACGCGGCGGGAGCTGCGCGGCACGCTGCCCGACGCGATCACCTGGCTGGAGTCGCCGGAGGAGACGCTGCTCTTCCAGCGGGGCCGCCTGATCTGTGTGATCAACTGCGGCGAGGGCGCCGTCGCGCTCCCGCCCCACGACCAGGTGCTGATCACCAGCGGCCCGCTCGACGGCACCGCCCTTCCCGCCGACACGGCGGCCTGGCTGCTCACCGGCTGATCCCGCCCCGTCTCTCCGGACCGGCCGCCGGCTCCGGCCGCCGTGGCCGGTCACGGAGCGACGGCGAAGAACTGCTTGAGATACGCCAGCTCGTCCTCGTCGAGCCTGCGGGGGCGGGCCGCCGTGGCGTCGTAGGCGACCATGACGGTGCGCGCCTCGGCGTAGAGCGTCTCGTCGTCGCGGATCTCGTACGCGAGGGTGAAACGCACCCGGGAGATCTCGGTGACCCACACTTCGACGCGCACGGGATCGGCGCGGAAGGTCAGGGGCCGCCGGTAGTCGATCTCGTGCCGGGCGACCACCAGGTCCTGCCGGCGGCCGTCGATCTCACGGGGCCGCTCCCACAGCATCGACACCCGCGCGTCCTCGAGGTAGTCGAGGAAGCGGACGTTGTTGACGTGACCGAAGCTGTCGATGTCGGCGAAGCGCACCTTGCGCTCGAAGACGAAGCGGGTCAGCTGCTCTGGAGGATGGCGTAGCTCGGTCACCGGTCAAACCTAACGGGCCTCCGTCCCCCGCCCGGCGGCGGGGCACGGAGGCCCGCGGAAGTGGACTCGCTCAGTCGCGGGTGAGCTTGCGGTAGGTGACGCGGTGCGGGCGGGCGGCGTCCGCGCCCAGCCGCTCGACCTTGTTCTTCTCGTAGTCGGCGTAGTTGCCCTCGAACCAGAACCAGTTCGAGCCCTCTTCCCACGCCAGGATGTGGGTGGCGATGCGGTCGAGGAACCACCGGTCGTGCGAGGTGATCACGGCGCAGCCCGGGAAGTCGAGCAGCGCGTTCTCCAGGCTGGACAGCGTCTCGGTGTCGAGGTCGTTGGTGGGCTCGTCCAGGAGCAGCACGTTGCCGCCCTGCTTGAGGGTGAGCGCGAGGTTGAGCCGGTTGCGCTCGCCGCCGGACAGGATGCCCGCGAGCTTCTGCTGGTCGGGGCCCTTGAAGCCGAACGCCGCGACGTACGCCCGGGAGGGCATCTCGACGTTGCCGACCTTGATGTGGTCGAGCCCGTCGGAGACGACCTGCCAGACGTTCTTGTTCGGCTCGATCCCGGCCCTGCTCTGATCCACGTAGGAGATCTTGACGGTATCGCCGACCGTGATGGACCCGGTGTCCGGAGTCTCGGACCCCGTGATCATCCGGAACAGCGTGGTCTTGCCGACGCCGTTCGGGCCGATGATGCCGACGATGCCGTTGCGCGGCAGGTCGAAGGACAGCTCGTCCATGAGCAGCCGGTCGCCGAAGCCCTTGCTCAGCTTCTCGGCCCGGATGACCGTCGTGCCCAGGCGGGGGCCCGGCGGGATCTGGATCTCCTCGAAGTCGAGCTTGCGGTACTTGTCGGCTTCGGCGGCCATCTCCTCGTAGCGCTGGAGACGGGCGCGGCTCTTGGTCTGGCGGGCGCGCGCGTTGGAGCGCACCCACTCCAACTCCTCCTCCAGGCGCTTCTTGCGCTTGACGTCCTTCTGGCCCTCGACCTTCAGACGCGCGGCCTTGGCCTCCAGGTAGGTGGAGTAGTTGCCCTCGTAGGCGTAGCACCGGCCGCGGTCGAGCTCGAGGATCCAGCCGGCCACGTTGTCGAGGAAGTAGCGGTCGTGGGTGACGGCCAGGACGGTGCCGGGGTACTTCTCCAGGTGCTGCTCCAGCCACTGCACGCTCTCTGCGTCGAGGTGGTTGGTGGGCTCGTCGAGCAGCAGCAGGTCGGGCTGCTCCAGCAGCAGCTTGCACAGCGCGACCCGGCGCCGCTCGCCACCGCTGAGCTTGGTCACCTCGGCGTCGGGCGGCGGGCAGCGCAGCGCGTCCATGGCCTGTTCGAGCTGGCTGTCGAGGTCCCACGCGTTGCGGTGGTCGAGCGCGTCCTGCAGGCGGCCCATCTCCTCCAGCAGCTCGTCGCTGTAGTCGGTGGCCATCTGCTCGGCGATCTCGTTGAACCGGTCGAGCATCGCCTTGGTCTCGGCGACGCCCTCCTCGACGTTCCCGAGGACGGTCTTCGACTCGTTGAGCGACGGCTCCTGCAGCAGGATGCCGACCGTGAAGCCGGGCATCAGCCGGGCCTCGCCGTTGGACGGCTGCTCCAGCCCCGCCATCATCTTGAGCAGCGTCGACTTGCCCGTGCCGTTCGGGCCCAGGACACCGATCTTGGCCCCTGGCAGGAACGACAGCGTGACGTCGTCGAGAACCACCTTGTCACCGTGCGCTTTGCGCACGCGCTGCAACGTGTAGATGTACTCCGGCATGCCTTCAAGCCTAGGGGATCGCACCGGCAGCGCCGTCCGCGCTGCGGGGAGGTGGGGCCACTGGGGCGGCAGGGAGACAGACCCTGTCCCTGCCGAGCTCTTTCGCGCGGTAGAGGGCGAGGTCGGCGGCGGCCAGCAGCTCGATCAGGTCCTCACCGTGGACGTTCATGATGGCCACCCCGGCGGAGACCGTGACCGTGACCGTCGCCTGCTCGGCGGGGACCACCATCCGGCCCACCCGGGCGCGGAGCCGCTCGGCCACCCGCCTCGCCTCGTGCACGTCGGCGCCGGGCAGCAGCACGACGAACTCCTCGCCGCCGAACCGCCCCACCACGTCGTACTCGCGCAGCTGCGTACGGAGGGTGGCGGCCACCTGGGCGAGGACCTGGTCGCCCACCAGGTGGCCGTAGGTGTCGTTGACCTTCTTGAAGTGGTCGATGTCCACCAGGACCAGCGCGAGGGCGTCCCCGGTCCGCTGGGCCCTGACGATCTCCGTGTCCGCCTCCCGCTGCCAGGCGGCCGCGTTCAGCAGGCCCGTCTTCGGGTCCGTACGGGCCGCGGCCTGGAGCTGGGCGTGCAGCAGGCTTCGCTGCAGCAGCACGACGGGCGGCAGCACGAGCAGCAGCAGCGCCAGGTTGAGGCCGCAGACGACGGCGACGAGCACACCGAGGCAGAGCTCGACCGCGTCGAGCAGGACGCGCTCGCGGTCCCACAGAACCTCGCCCCAGCGGGTCTCCGGGTCGGACGCGTGCGCCGCGACCGCGATCAGCGCGGTGTTGAGCACCGTGAACAGGACCGCGCAGGCCGCCGCGACCGCGATCGGCTCCCCCTTCCCCGCGGACAGATCCGTGGGGAAGGGGACCCAGCGGTGGAAGACGGCCGAGGCGGACGCCGCCGCGAGCCCGATCGCCGCCGCGCTGAACACGCGGCGGTACAGCACGGTCGCCCGGACCCTGAGCTGGAGCAGGATCTGCATCGGTATGGGCGCGAGCAGGGCGTAGACCGGCGGAAGCAGGAACGCCACCGGCAACCACCAGGCGGACAGCAGGTCACGGGACACACCGGCCGGCATGCCGAGGCGGCGGGTGGCCTCGATGCACACCGCACCGCACACGGTGAGCGCCCCGAACATGGCGAGATGGGGAGCGTGGAACGCGGTCGACTTCGCCAGCACCGCGATCAGGACCGCATCGAACGCCACGATCGCGCACACATAGGACACGAGGGCGGGCGGCTGGGCCAGCAGCGGCCAGCGGTTTCGCGAGCAGATCGCGCTTCGCGGTCTGGTCGAGGTCTGACCGGTTGCCGTCATCCCGCCCCCCAGTGGCCGAAGCCAATCTCACGATGAGTAACACAATAGTTGCGGAGTGTGCGATGCGCGACGGGAACCGCTACCTTGACACGATGGCCATCTGCATCTGATGGGCTAGACGCGCATCTGCGGCGGATTGCCTGACCCGGGCTTCGCGTCGTCCTGGGGCGGCGAGCAGGCCGGCTTCGCCCACCGAATGCTATGTGGTGCGGGGAAGCGGCGGCAGCGGCAGAGGCAGCCCCGGCAGGCCGTCGATACTGGTCGTGACGTGCTCCTTCTTGTGGAAGTACGCGTCGAGCGACTCGTCGGTCTCGCGTTCGAACCGCGACCCGTGCAGCGGGCGGTCCCCTTCATAGGTCATGAACGGGACGGCGTACCCGCACGTGTCACGGATCTTCTCGGCGGTCACGACGATGATCGCCCGCAGGCCGTGCCGGCTCGGGTCGACGTCCGGGAAGTAGCGCATCAGCCCGGCCCACCGTGGATCGTCGCGGAAGACCGGCTCTCCGCGACCGTGCACCCGCACGATGGCAGGAGGGCCGTCGAAGGCGCACCACATCAGGGTGATGCGGCCGTTCTCGCGCAGGTGGGCGATCGTCTCGGCGTTGCTGCCGGCGAAGTCCAGGTAGGCCACGGTGAGTTCGTCGATCACGGCGAACGAGCCGGTCAGGCCCTTGGGTGAAAGGTTGACGGTGCCCTCGCCGTCCAGCGGCGCGGTCGCGGTGAAGAAGATGTGCTGCGCCTCGATGAAGGCACGCAATCTCCCGTCTATTCGCTCATAGCTCTTCCCCATACCCCGAGTATGGCCGGGATGATCCCGCAGAACACGGGCGCGGAGGCCCAGCGGCAGAGCGGACAGCCCAGTGGGAGCGGGAGGCGTGGGAGCGTGGGAACGCGGGCGTGGGAACGCGGGCGTGGGAACGCGGGCGTGGGAACGCGGGCGTGGGAGCGGAGACGGCTCCGGGTCCCGAAGGTCGAAGCCCTCGGCAGGGTCTCAAGACGAAGACGCCCGGGTTTCGAGACGAGGACGCCCGTCACGCGCCGGGCGGGGGTTAAGACGAGAACGCCCGTCAGACGCCCGGCGGGGTGAAGACGACAACGCCCGTCAGACGCCCGGCGGGGCGAGCACGATGTCGAATCGCACCTTGCTCCAGGTGCCCTCGATCGTTCGCCCGTCAGGGATCGGAGTGCCGGACGGCTGCCGCTCGAACTTCTTGATCAGCGACTCCTTGACTCCGAAGACGGAGTCGTTCCAGCCGATCGGGTCGCCCTCGGGGAAGATGTGCGTCACCAGCGTGCGCCCGTTGTCGTGGCTGACCATGAAGTGCAGGTGCGCTGCCCGCAGCGGGGATCGGCCGACCGCGGTGAGCATCTGCCCGACCGGGCCGTCGTCCGGGATCGGATAGGGCGTCGGGGTCAGCGCCCAGAACCGGTAACCGCCGTCCTCGGCCGAGAACAGGTGGCCGCGCGCGGTGCGCTTGCCCCCGTCGTACTGCACGTCATAGAGGCCGGCCTCGTCGGCCTCCCAGACCTCGATGCGCGCGCCCGGGAGCGGGTTGCCGTCGGTGTCGGTCACCGTGCCCTCGACCCAGCACGGCTCTCCGGGCGCGCCGAAGGCGACATCGCCGCCCAGCTCGACGTGCGGGGCGTCCCCGACGAAGAACGGGCCGAAGACCGTCGCCTCCGTGGCGTCCTTGTAGGCCGCGTTGTTGACGTTGATGGTCTGCATCGAGGCGCCGAGGGTGTCCGACAGCAGGATGAACTCCTGACGCACGTCGTCGGTGATGTGACCGGCCCTGGTGAGGAAGTCGATCGCGGCGCCCCACTCCTGCTCGGTCAGCCGCACCTCGCGGATGAAAGCGTGCAGGTGCTTGACCAGTGCGACCATCAGCTCCTTCAGCCGCGGGTCCGGGCAGTCGGCGAAGGAGGCGACGACGTTCTCGACCAGCTTGGCCTCGACGGCCTCCTGCCCGGGATCGATCTCCCGGTGGACGCGGCCCTGAGCGCCGGCCTGGGCCGATCCCGGGTTCACGTGGATGCTCATCGACGCTCTCCTTCCCACGCGGCACGCAACAGCGCGGTGAGGTTCTCTTCGGTCACGAGGGTCGGGTTGCCTGCCGGTAGGGCGGCCATGATCGGCGCGACCGCCTTGGCGATGCCTTCCTCGGGCATTCCATAGTCCTTCAGCGCACGGGGGGCGCCGACCTCCGCCCGCAGCGCCGCCAGCCCTCCGACGGCGGTGGCGGCGCCGAAGGCCGCCGCGATGCGCCGCTCGGCCTCGGGCGCGCTCGGAGCATTGAAGGCCAGCACGTGCGGGAGCACGACGGCGTGGGTCTGCGCGTGGGGCAGATCGAACATGCCGCCGAGCACGTGGCAGATCTTGTGGTGCAGCCCCGAGCCGGCCGACGCGAACGCCACCGCGGCGAGGTAGGCGCCGTACAGCGTCTGTTCGATGCCCTCGATCGCGCCGCTGTCCGCCGCGACGACGGGCAGCCCGGCGGCCAGGGCGCGGACGCCCTCGCCCGCCAGTGCCCGGTCGACCGGGTCCGCTCGCGGTCCCCACATCGAGTCGACGCAGTGGGCCAGCGCGTTGAGCCCCGACGCCACGCTCATGTCGGCGGGCAGCGAGGTGAGCAGCCCGGCGTCGTAGACGATCGAGCGCGGCAGCACCTTGTCGTCGACGCCGGTGGTCTTGGTCCCGCCCTCGGTCAGGCCCCAGACGTTGGTCGCCTCGGAGCCGGCGTAGGTGGTCGGGACGGCGATGACCGGCAGGCCGGTCATCATGGCGACGGCCTTGCCCAGTCCGGTGGCGGAGCCTCCGCCCACGGTGACCACGACGTCGGCCTCGGCTGCCGCGGCGGCCGTCCGCGCCCGTCCGGCCACCTCGACCGGGACGTGCATGACGACCTCCTCATGCCGCAGCACGACCGGCAGCCGTGCCGCGATCGGGTCGGCGAGCGCGGCCGCGCGGCCGGAGGCGATCAGCATGGCCCGCCGGGCGCCGAGGAGGGAGACCTCCTCGGCGACCGCCTCCGGCGAGGCGCCGGAGGCGAAGACGACGCGCTGCGGCAGCGTCTCGTGGACGAACCTCATGCCCGCCCCAGCGGCTTCGGCCCCGCCGCGCGCAGGGTGCCGGCCGGATCGTCGGGCAGGCTCATCGCACGCCGGGCGATGTACGCGTCGGGGCAGACCAGCAGCACGCCTGACTCCTCTGTCTCTCGAAGTTTGGCCCGGTCATAGTACAGATCGGTGATTTCAGGACAGGGACCGACCCGGCCAAGGCCCGTGAGGCACGTGAGGCCCGTGGACACCCCACTAGGCCGCCAGCGCGGGCGGGAGCCAGGCGGCGTCGCCGTTGTCCCGCACGGCACGCTCCGGGTCCGTCGCCCCGTCCGAGGCCGCGTCCGTCGCCCCGTCCGAGGCCGCGTCCATCTCCCCGTCCGAGGCCGCGTCCGTCGTGCTTCCTGTTGTGCCTTCCTCGGCGTCGATCTCCCCCGCGCCGCCGGTCCGCGGCGCCTCGTCGCCCTGCCAGGCTCCGGCGGCCGCCGGCGTTCCGGCCACCGACGAAGCCGCGTCGTTCGCGCCCCGCGCGCCGACGAGGGCATCGAACGCCTCGTCGTCTCCGCCGGCGACGGACGCCGCACTGAGCCCACTGAGCCCGCTTGGCCCGCTGGAACCGCTGGGAGCGGTCAGCTCCCATTCCCGCGTTGCGTCTTCCATCGCGTGGCGCTCGCCGTCGCTCGGCGCGCCCGCCGAGTAGGCCCGGATCGGCTTCTCGAACGTGGCGATGCCCCACTTCAGGTCATGGCCCACCGAACTGGCCTCGATCTCCGCCCAGAACCGCTGCTCGCCGTCGCGCTCGAACTGCTTGATCCGCAACTTGCCGTACACCACGACCGGGTGTCCCCTGCGGATCGACTGCTGCACGTTGTCCGCCAGCCCGCGGTAGCAGCGCACGGTGTAGTAGGTGGTGTCCCTGGTCTGCCAGGTGTTGGTCTGCTGGTCGAGGACGCGCCTGTTGACGGCCATCCGCATCGAGGTGACACGCGAGCCGTCGCGGAACTGATACTGCCGGGGATCGTCGGTGACGTTCCCGCTCAGCGTGACGTAGATGTCGTTCATCGAAGTGCCTCCCCGGCCCGGTCACTCGCCGGGCTCGGGGGACACACTGGCCGCGCATCGCACCGCCTCACGGGCCAGAAACCCGTTCTGTGGATGAAGCCACGCCTGTGGACAACGCTCCGGGGCCGCCCCGCTCGACCGGGAGCGGGGGGCGGGACGTCCGGCGCGGGGCAGGACGTCCGGCGCGGGGCGGCGCAGGGCGGCGCGTCCCGCGGCAGGCGTTCGACGCCCGGCCGCGCCCGTCCGGCGGCAGGTGTTCGACGCCCGCCGCGTCCGTCGGGCGGCAGGCGTTCAGCGAAAGGCGTTCAGCGCCGGGCGGCCGCCATCGCGCCGAAGAACTCGTTGTAGCGGTTCAGCTCGCGTTCGAGCGGCTGGACGACCATGTCCTGCGCCAGGACGCCCACGCGGCGTCTCATGTCGTGCTCCAGCCGGTCGCGCTCCTTGCCCGCGGCGAGCACCACGAAGTTCCTGCTCGACATGGCCGAGAACAGGCCGAGCCCGAGGACGCTGATCATCATCAGCCCCACCCAGGGCAGCACGGCCACGTCGCCGAGGACCTCGGCCGGCGGACGGCCGGCCTTGAAGACGCCGTACGCGAGGATCGCGCCCGCCCAGGCGAGGCTCGCGACGAACATGAGCACCAGGAGGTACTGCCAGATCTTGAGCAGCCACCACCAGACCGGGACCCGGTCGAGCGGCGGAGCCACCTCCGACAGCTCGCCCGACAGCGCCTCGGGAAGCTCGTCCACCCGCGAGCGGGCCGCCTCGCGCACGCCGTCGCGCCACACCTCCGGCATGCCTGCAGTCAGCCCGTCGGCGAGCGTCTGCACCGCGTTGTCCACCTCGGCGGGCTGAGCGGTGACCGAACTCGCGACAAGGCCGCGGATGTCGTCCTTCACGGCCCCCAGACGCAGGCTCTTGAGCGGGTCGGGCCGCAGCCGGGCCGCCCACCGCGCGTACGGCCAGCCGACCCATTCGGCGGACCGGACGGCGTACACGTTCTCGAGGGCCTCGCCGAGAGCGGAGACGCCGATCGCGTCGCACAGCGCCTCGACCAGCCCGGCGCGCCGCGCGCCGTCCACCGTGGACTCCACCCGCAGCAACTCCGGCACGTCCTTCACCAGGCGCAGCACCAGCCGGTCGAGGTCGGCCTCCAGGCGCTGGTAGGCCGCACGCCGGGCGGCCACGGACTCGGCCAGGACGGCCTTCAGGCTGTCGACGCCCTTGCCGGTGGTGGCGGACGTCGCGACCACCCGGGGACGGGTGACGCCCTCACGCCGGAGAAGCTCCTCCAGGTCGGCCACGCACTCCGCCTGCTCCTCCGGGGTGAGCCGGTCGGACTGGTTGAGCACGAAGACCGTCACCGCGTCGTGCCCGTTCAGCTCGGTCACGTAACGCCGGTGCACCGAGGCGTCGGCGTACTTCTGCGGGTCGAGCACCCACACGATGAGATCGGCCACCTGGATCAGCCGGTGGGCCTCGTGGTCGGTGAGCGCGCGGATCGAGTCGTGGTCGGGCAGGTCGAGCAGGATGAGCCCGTGCAGCTGGCTCTCGCCCTTGTCGAGGGCGCTGGCGCGGGCGAACCGGTGCCGCCACTGGATCTGCAGCCAGTCGAGCAGCGGGCCCGCGCCGTCGATGCCCCACACGCAGGCGTGGGTGCGCGCCGTGGTCGGCCTGCGTACGCCGATGGGCGAGAGCTCCAGCCCGGAGACGGCGTTGAACAGGGACGACTTCCCGCTCCCGGTGCCCCCGGCGAGCGCCACGACCGTGTGGTCGGACGACAGCTTGAGCCGGTCGCCGGCGCGCAGCAGGAGCTGGGCCGCCTCTGTGACCAGCGCCGGGTCGAGCCGGCCCTGCCCCAGCTCAACGATCTTGGCCAGGGCGGCGAGCCTGGAGCCGAGCCCGTGCTGCGTTTCGGCGGTGCTGACAGCCGTCATGGATTCCTCACCGTGGTGCGGAGACGTACCCCGGCGTGATCTGCCGGATCGGCTCCGTCATCGTGCGACCTCGAGGTTGTACGTTGCCTGGTAGAGCCGCGTCGCCGCGGCCTCGTCCGGGATTCCGGCGCTGTCGAGCGCGTCGACGTATCGGAGGGTCTCCTCGTCGAAGAGCAGGCCGACGCGGGCGCGCAGATCGCTGCGGGCCTTGGCGCTGATGTTGCGCAGCGACTCGGCGCCGAGCAGGCCGCGCAGCAGCCGCTGGGGCAGTGCGCCGGCGCCCGCGCCCGCCGGGGCGTCCGTGGCGCCGTAGCCGAGCAGGCCGATCATGAAGATCAGCGAGAGCGACTCCACGTCGAAGGAGATCAGCTTGGCCACCGACCGCTTGGTCACGCCCTCGGTGCGGATGAGTTCGGTGACGTGGTCCTGCCAGGCGGTGATGGTCCTGGTGGTCCTGCGGGCGATCTCCTCCGCCGGGCGGCCGAGCCCCGGTGTCGCGGCCAGCCGGTCGCCCGCGCCCGCCCGCTGCCGCCAGCGCGCCACGACCTCCTCCGCGGCCTGCTGGACGGCCGAGTTGACCAGCGCTTCGAGGCCCGCCCGCAGGGCGGCCTTCAGCCCGCGCACCCGCTCCGGGCCCTGCTGGTGGCCCTTGGCGCCGCGGCGCAGCTGGAGGGTGCGCATGAGGTCGCCCGTGCCGGCGAAGTCCTGCCACCGCGCGAGCACCTCCCCGCGCAGCAGCGAGCCGTCCCTGGTCGCCTCGTCGATCCGCGTCAGGGCGCCCATGTAGGCCGCGTCGACGTCGGAGCGCAGATCGGCACGCAGGGCGACCTGGGTTTCGAGGTGCCGGGCGAGCGCGGGCAGCCGGGTGCGGAAGCTGTTCAGAACGCCGTTCAGCGTCGACTTGACCGCCGCCTCACGCCGCTCGTCGTCCGCCGACAGGGCGGACATCCAGATGCGGAGATCCGCGATCTCGATCTCGGGCAGCCGCCCGTCGCGTACGGACGTCTCGTTGATGACGAAGCACTCGACCTCGCCCAGGCCGTATTCCTTCAGCATCCGGCCGAAGTGCTTGACGACGACCTCGCGGGACCTGTGCGGCACGCGGGACAGCACGATGACCAGGCGCGCCCCGCGTTCCTTGGCCCGGCGCAGCAGGCCCCAGGACGGCGCGTCGGCGTACCGGGACGCCGTGGTGACGAACACCCACAGGTCGGCGGCGTCCAGCATGCGGTGCGCGATCTCGTGGTGCTCCTCCACGACCGAGTCGATGTCGGGCGTGTCGAGCAGCGCGAGTCCCCGGGGCAGGGACGGGCTCGACGTCAGCACCACGCTGCCGGGCGGGGCGTCCCGCGTGGGTTCGTCGAGCCTTCTCAGACCGCCGAGAAGGTCGCCCCGCGCGTACCACTCGTGGTCGTCGGGATGGCAGACGATCACGGGCGTCGCCGTGGTGGGACGGCGCACTCCCGTGGCCGAGACCTTCCCTCCGGCGAGCGAGTTGACGATGGTGGACTTGCCCGCCCCCGTCGAACCGGCCACGACGATCAGCGCGGGCGCGGTGCTCATGTGGACCCGCGGGATGACGTAGTCGTCGAGCTGCGCCAGGACCGACGCCTGCGCCTTGCGCGCCTCCTCGGAACCCGGCACGTCGAGACCGAAGTGCAGGCCCTTCACCGCCGTACGGAGCTGGTTGAGCGCCTCGGTCAGCGCCGCCGAGACCGGCTCCGGCATCGGGAAGGACCGGACCCGATCGCCGTCGGGCTCGTCCTCGCCGTCCTCGGCTCGCTCGATGTCCTCCATGCCATCGGCGTCGTCGGTGTGCTCCGCGTCTTCGGCGCCCTCCGGGTCGTCCTCAAGGCTCTGCGCGTCCTGCGCGGCCTCGGCGGCCGCCGCGTCTGCCGGGTCCTGTTCGCCGTCGGCGTCCGCAGGCTCGCCCTCGCACTCCTCACCGGGCCGCACGGGGGCGTCCTCGATCATGTCCTCGTCGTCGCGGATCGGGCGGAACGCGACGGTCTGCTCCCCCGGCGACTCCGGGTGCTCCCCGGCGTCCCGGTCAGCGAGATCCGGCCCCGCGATGTCCGGCTCCTCGGTCACGGCGTCGCCCGAACCCGCGCCGGTCCCGTGGTCGGGCGTGTTCCTGGCTGCCGATCTCACGGGATCCGCTCCGCTCGCACCATATCGATCTCCTGGCCGACCTTGACGACCTCGCCGACGATCACGATCGCCGGAGGCCGCACTCCGGCCGCGGTCACCCGTTCCGCCACGGTCGACAGCGTCGCGGCAACGGCTCGCTGCGTCGGAAGAGTACCGTCCTGTACCACCATCACGGGAGTTTCCGGTGAACGTCCGTCTCGGACCAGCGTTTCGGCGATCTCCTTGATCCGTTCGACCGCCATGAGAAGTATCAGGGTTCCCGACGATCCCGCCAACCCGGGCCAGTCGACGGTGGACCTGGGGTCGCCGGGCGCGACGTGCACGGAGATGACGTGGAACTCCTGGCTCACCCCGCGATGGGTGACCGGGACTCCGGCGGCGCCGGGGACCGCGACCGCGCTGGTGATCCCGGGCACCACGGTCACCGGGATGCCCGCCCGGGCGCAGGCGATCATCTCCTCGCCGCCGCGGCCGAAGACGAACGGGTCGCCGCCCTTCAGCCGTACGACGAACCTGCCCTTGCGCGCGTGCTCGATGAGCAGTTCGTTGATCTTCTCCTGGGACAGCGACCGGCCGTACGGCACCTTCGCCGCGTCGATCAGCTCGACGTCGGGCGACAGCTCGTCCAGGAGCGCGCGCGGCGCGAGGCGGTCGGCCACGACCACGTCGGCCTGCGCCAGGAGCTGACGTCCCCGCACCGTGATCAGGCCGGGGTCGCCGGGGCCGCCGCCCACCAGCGCGACGCCGACGGGCTTGGTGCGGTGCCGCCGCGCGTCCACGGTGCCGTCGCGTAGCGCGCCCACGATCGCGTCGCGGATGCCGGCCGCGCGGCGGGGGTCGCCACCCGCGGTGACCGCCACGCCGACCTCGTCCACCCGGCCGCTGGCGGGAGTCCAGGCCGCGGAGGCGTCCTTGTCGTCGGCCCGCACGCACCAGATGCGCTTCGCCTCGGCCTCGGCGGCGACCGCGGTGTTGACGTCGCGATGGTCGGTGCAGGCGTGCACCAGCCAGGCGCCGTCGCAGTCGCCGACCTGGTAGGGCCGTCGCTCCCAGGTCACCCGGCCCGTGGCGATGAGGTCGTCCAGCGCCGGCGTGACACTGGGCGAGACCAGGGTGACGGAGGCTCCGGCGTCGAGCAGTGCGGGGACCCGTCGCTGAGCGACGCGTCCCCCGCCGACCACGAGCACCCGCCGCCCGTCGAGGCGGAGGCCGAGCAGGTAGGGCGCCATGACCCCTGTCTCCCTAGAGCGTCAAGTGTGCATTGTTAGGAGGCAAACCTACCCGCTGGGCTCGGGCGACATTCACAGGATGAGACTTGTGAGTCCACAGGGCGGTCGCCGCGGGCCGGCGGCGCCTCACTCGCCCTTGTCCGCCACGCCCGCGGAGTCGAAGGTGGCGACCTCGTGCATGACCCGCGCGGCCGCGCTGATCAGGGGGTGGGCGAGCAGCCCGCCGGTTCCCTCCCCGAGCCGAAGCCGCAGGTCGACGAGCGGGTCGAGGCCCAGATGGGCCAGCGCGGCCGTGTGGCCGGGCTCGGCCGAGCGGTGCCCGGCCAGGCAGTAGCCGACGGCGTCGGGCGCGAGCGCGCCGGCCACCAGGGCCGCGGCTCCGGCGATCACCCCGTCGAGGATGACGGGCACCCGGGCCGCGGCGGCGCCGAGCACGAAACCGGCGATCGCCGCGTGCTCCAGGCCGCCGACCGCCGCGAGCACGCGCAGCGCCTCGCCGGGCCCGCCCGGTACGGCTCCCGCCTCGGTGATCCCGTTGGCCCGCAGGCCACGCCGTACGATCTCGATCTTGTGCTCGTAGGTGGCGTCGTCGACGCCGGTCCCCCGGCCGGTGACCTCGGCGGCGGGCCTGCCGGTGAAGGCGCAGATCAGGGCGGCAGAGGCGGTGGTGTTCGCGATGCCCATGTCTCCGGTGACCAGACAGCGGCCACCCGCGTCCACCAGGTCGCGGGCGACCTCGATCCCGGCCGTCAGGGCGGCGGTGGCCTGTTCCTCCGTCATGGCGGGCCCCTGCGACAGGTCGGCCGTGCCGTACGCGACCTTGCGGGCGAGCAGCCGGGGCGCGGGCGGCAGGTCGGCCGCGACGCCCACGTCCACGACGGTCACCGACGCGCCCACCTCGGCGGCGAAGACGTTGGCGACCGCGCCTCCCGCGGTGAAGTTGGCCACCATCTGCGCGGTGACCTCCTGCGGCCAGGGGCTCACCCCCTGCGCGTGCACGCCGTGGTCGGCGGCGAAGATCGCCAGGGCGGCCGGGACCGGGAGCGGCGGCGGGCAGGTTCCGGCGATGCCGGCGAGCCGCACCGCGACGTCCTCGAGCACCCCGAGCGAGCCGCTCGGCTTGGTGAGCCGGTCCTGGTGGGCCCTGGCCTCCGCCATGGGGCCGGGCTCGACCGGGCGGATGGCGCCGATCGTCTCGCCGAGGGACGTCATGCTCTCTCCTTCTGCGCGGCGGCTACACCGCGCTGGCGATTCCGGGCTGGGCGAGCGGCCCGTCCGGCGCATCGCCGCGGAGCTCCTCCCCCGCCTCGCCGCGGCCGACCGCGCCGATCATGCTATCGGCCTCGATCTCGCCGTCCGCTTCCGGTTCCGGCGTCTCGGCGTCGAACGTCTCGTCGAACGCCTCGGCCTCGAAGGCGTCCACGTCGAGCGGTTCCAGGTCCAGGGGGGCAGGGTCCACGAGCGAGGGGGTCAGCGGCGCACCGCCGGTCTCCCTCGCCCCGCTCAGCCGCGGGGCGATGGCGGTCACGAGGCCGGCGTCCCTCTCGGCGCCCGGGTCCACCGGCGTACGGCCCGCGGGGAACGGCCGGGTCACCGGCAGCACCGCGGACGGGCGGCGCGCGGCCGGCGCCGAGGACTGACCGCCTCCGGCGAGCGCCTCCTCATACCTGTCGATCACCACGTCGGCGAGGCCCTCGCAGTCGCCGATCACCTCGGCGCAGCGGATGTCGAGGCCCTCGTGGTTGGCGCCGTAGGCCAGTGCCTGCGCCCAGATGCGTTCGAGGACTCCGCCGGCGAACAGGACGTACGGCAGGACGATCACGCGCTTGGCGCCGAGCCTGCGGCAGCGCTCCAGGCCGCCCGGCACGCCGGGGCGGGTGTGCGACACGTATGCGGTCTCGACGGTCAGCAGGTCGGCGGCGTGGGTCTCCCAGAACAGCCGCGAGACCCGGTGGACCTCGGCGTTGACGGCGGGGTCGGTGGAGCCGTGCCCGACCAGCACGACCGCGGTCTCGCCGGGCGCGATCTCGGCGGGCGGCTCGTCGGTCACGAACCGCGGCATCTCCGCCCGGGCGTCGGCGAGCCGCTCCGCGAGGAGCTTGAGCACCCGCGGGTCGGGCCCGAGGGGGCGGCCGAGGTCGTATTCGAGCGTGGGGTGCCGCTCCTGCTCCAGGGCCATGGTGCCGGGGATGTCGCCGAGCGCGCGCCGGTCGCCGGTCAGGCTGAGCGGGACCGCGATCAGGTGGTGGTGCCCCCGGGCCACGAGAGAGGAGATGGAGTCGCCGAGCGGGGGGCGGGCGTTCGTGATGAAGCCGCCGCTCACCTCGGCGGGAAGCCCGTCAAGGCGGCAGCGGAGGCGGTGAACGAACCTGCCGAACTCGGCGACGCCGGTCTCATCGTGGGTGCCGTGGCCGATGAGCAGCAGCGGCGGTTTCATCTGGCTGATCTCCCCTGCAGTTGACCTGCGTGTCGTTCACAATCCCCCGCCCCGTCCGGGCCGGCGCCGCCCGTGTGCATGCCGGGACGGGATCTCCCGCTTCTGGACGCGCACTCGCCGGCCGGCGGGAGGCTCACGGCTGGCGAGGATAGCCTTCCGGCCCCCAATCATGGTGGCCACTTGACCGATGGGCACAGGGACTAGGGGGATTCTTTACCTATTGCCATGAAATTTCCCCGTTGAGCATGCCGAACAGGACGGCGTCGGCCCAGCCTCCCGGGACCGGCAGCGCCCGCCGCATGATGCCCTCCTCGATGAACCCGGCCTTCCTGGCGACCGCCTGGCTGGCGCGGTTGCCCGTCGCGACCAGCAGGTGGACCCGGTGGAACCCGAGGTCGAACAGGTAGGCCGTCGCCAGTCGCGTGGCCTCCACCGCGTATCCCCTGCGGCGGGCCCACGGCGCGATCCAGTAGCCCAGCTCGGCGTCCCCGCGTTCGTGGTCCTCACGCTGCACGCCGATGGCTCCGGCGAGCCGTTCCCCGTCCTTCGGCTGTATCGCGAAGTTGCCACCATAGCCGGGGCCGTTCGCGTGCGCGAGCCGGGTGCACCACTCCAGCGCCCGCTCCAGCGTGTAACCCTCGGCCCACGGCATCCACCGGGCGATCTCGGGATCGCCCTTGACCGCGTCGGCCACGTCGAAGGCGTCCTGCCGGGCGAAGGGCCGCAGGACCAGCCGCTCGCTCTCGATCCTGCGGCGCGGGACCGACCGCTCGTCGCCGCGCAGCCGTCCGAAGACCACCAGGTCGTGGGGGCCGTCGTCCTCGAATCCCGCGCCGCGGAGCAGTCCCTCGCGGATGAAGCCGGCCTTCTCCGCGACCCTGATCGACGCGAGGTTGTCGGCGTTCGCCCGCAGTTCGATCCGCCGCAGCGGGCCCTCCCCGAGCAGGCGGCCGACGAGACCGCGGACCGCCTCGGTCGCGTATCCCCTGCGGCGGTAGGCGGGATGCACGCCGTATCCCACCTCGGCGATGCCCGTGCCCCACTGGGCCTTGAAGACGCTGATCGACCCGACCACGCCGTCCCGCGCGTGCATGGCGAGGTGGATGCCCTGGCCCGAGCGCCACAGCTCGTGCACGCCGTACGACAGCCACTGCGCGATGCCGGTCGCGTGCCCGGGCGCGCCCGGGGGCAGCGCCGTGGTGTGCGCTCCGTCCTCGATGACGGCCCGCACCTGGCCCGCGTCCCCGGGACCGAACGGCCGCAGGATCAGCCGTTCCGTGTTGATCGTCAGGCGCTCGTCGAACAATGCGTCACTCCATCACATGAGCGGATTTTTCGCCCGCCGGGGATTATGTGGGACACGGCCTCACCGCTCCCGATGTTTGGGGCAGGCGGTCCGGGTACGAGGCACGTCAGTGACCCTAATCGGGAGGTGAGGTCATGAGTATCCAGCGCGGCAGCGACAAACACGGCCGCCGGCTCGACGAGGAGCAGAAGCACGAGACGCAAGGCCTCGTGCAGGGCGCCGGACGCACCCGGGTGGAGGAGTGGCGCGAGCCCGAGCCGACGCAGCAGCCCGAAGAAGACATGTCGCCGCCCCGTCGGCACCCGCCCGGTCGCGAGCCCGGGACGCCGCTCGGCATCACCCCCGCCGACGTGGAGCGCCGCAGCCACCTCGCCACCTGGCTCAGCGACGCCGGCTTCCCCGCCGACCCGGCCAAGCTGCTCGCCCACGCCGAGCACAAGAACGCCCCCGACGCCGTGATCGACGCCGTACGGCGGCTGCCCGAAATGACATTTCACAACATCGCGGAGGTCGCGGAGGCCCTCGGACTCGGAGTGGAACGCCAGCGCTGGTAGGGAGGGCCCGTGAGACTGGACTTCATCCGCGGGTTGTACGAGCGGAGCGGCCCGTACGCCTCGGTATACGTGGACACCGACCGGTCGTCCGAGGGCGCGGCCAACGTGGTCCAGCGCCGGTGGGCGCAGCTCAGGGAGCGGCTCGCCGAGGAGGGGGCGCCGGCCTCGGCCCTCGATCCCATCGGGGAGCTGATGTCCGACCCGGTGTGGGCCGCGCCCGGGCGCGCGGCCTTCGCCAGGGACGGCGAGGTCGTGTTCACCGAGGCGCTCGCCCACCGTCCGCGCCGTCAGACCGCACGGTGGTCACCGCTCCCCCACGTGGTGCCGCTGCTCGCGCAGCGCGGCGAGCACGTCCCGCATGTCGAGGTGCTGGCCGACCGGGCCGGGGGCGACGTCACCGTGGTGGCCGACGGGCGGCGGCGCGAGCTGACCGTGGAGGTGGCGGACCCGGACCGGTCGCTCCAGAAAACCGGCCAGGGCGGCCGGTCGCAGGCCAACTTCGACCGGGAGGTCGAGGAGGGCTGGCGCCGCAACGCCGTGGCCCTCGCCGAGGTGGTGGAGAAGGAGGCGCACGGCATCGGCGCGGAGGTCGTGGTGCTGGCCGGCGATCCCAAGGCCCGCGGGCTCGTGACCGACTACCTCGCCAAGGACGTCGTACGGCGACTGACGGTGGCCGAGCACGGCAGCCGGGCCCCGGGCGCCGACCTGGACCACTTCCGCCGGGCGGTCGAAGGGGCCTGCCGGGCCTGGACCGAGCGGCGCTGCGAGGAACTGCTGGACACGTACGCGGCGGGCAACGCCGTGGCGGGCCTGACGGAGACGGCACGCGCGCTGCGCGACCGGCGGGTGGGCACGGTGCTGATGCACGACGACCCGTCCTCCACCGCCATGATGTGGATCGGCCCTGAGCCCACGCAGTTGTCCACCGACCCGGCGGAGCTGGCCGCCTGGGGGGTCGGGGAGCCCATGCGGGAACGCGCGGACGCCGCCCTCGCGCGGGCGGTGGCCGCGACCGACGCCGAGCTGTGGTTCGTCCCGCGGCTGGAGTCGCCCGACGGGATCGGCGCGCTGCTGCGCTTCTGACCGAAACCTCGGGCCCGGGTGGAGCTCAGGTCACGATCAGCACTTCGAGCGTGCGGGGGCCGTGCACGCCCTCGACCCGGTTCAGCTCGATGTCGCTGGTCGCCGAGGGGCCGCTGATCCAGGTCAGGGGCCGCGCGGGGGCGAGCCGGGCGACGGCGTCCGGCACGCCCGCGACGATCTGGGCGGTCCGCACCACGCACAGGTGATAGTCGGGCACCAGCGAGAGCGCCCGCCTGCCCTGGCCCGGCCCGGCGTCGAGGACGATCGTTCCGGTCTCCGCGATCGCGACCGCGCAGGTGGTGAGCACGCCGTCCACGGCGCCGAGGTCGGCGGCGCTCAGCGGCGGGTCGTCGGCGACCGCCTCCGCGTCCGCGGCGGCGAGCCACGGCGCGGGGAACCCGGCCGGCACGACGACCCGCCGCGCCCCGCGCGCGGCGAGTGACAGCGCGACGCGCTCCGCCACGCCCGGCTCGTCCACGAGGTGGACCACGGCGTGGTAGTCGCGGACCCGCTCCTCGAACAGGCCGATCTCGCCCGGCCTCTCCGAGGGCCCGCGGTAGGCGCGGGTGATCTCGACGTCGGGCACGCCCGCGAGGGCGCGGCGGACCCGGGCGAGGATCAGGTCGCGGGAACTCATCGGCGTCCTCCGTCCGTGCGGTCCCACCACTCGCGGAACGACTCTTCCGGCATCTCCGGCAGGTCCCTGGTGTCGGTCCAGCCGGCGAGCGGCCCCGGCAACCGCCGAGGAGTGAGCCGGCGCAGCCGTCCCGCGGCGCGCTGCAGGCGCGCGAGCCGTCCCGACCGCTCGAGCACCCACCCGGCCGCCGCCATCCCGGCGCGCTCCGGCCAGGGGTGGCGGGCCCGGGACCGCAGGTCCACCAGCACGGACGGGATGTCGATGGCCACCGGGCAGACCTCGTAGCAGGCGCCGCACAGCGAGGAGGCGTACGGCAGCGAGCGGTCGAGCTCGGACCCCATGCCGCGCAGCTGCGGCGTCAGGATCGCCCCGATCGGCCCGGGATAGACCGACCCGTACGCGTGGCCGCCCGCCCGCTCGTACACCGGGCAGACGTTGAGGCAGGCCGAGCAGCGGATGCAGCGCAGCGCCTGCCGGCCCACCTCGTCGGCGAGGACGCCGGTGCGGCCGTTGTCGAGCAGCACCAGGTGGAACTCCTGGCCCTCGGCCGCGCCGGTCCACATGGAGGTGTAGGGGTTCATCCGCTCCCCCGTGGAGCTGCGGGGCAGCAGTTGCAGGAAGACCTCCAGGTCGCGCCAGGTCGGCAGCACCTTCTCTATGCCGACCACGCTGATCAGGGTGCGCGGCAGCGTGAGGCACATGCGGCCGTTGCCCTCGGACTCCAGCACGACCATCGTGCCGGTCTCGGCGATCGCGAAGTTGGCCCCGGAGATCGCCACCTTGGTCTTCAGGAAGCGCTCACGCAGGTGGAGCCTGGCCGCCTCGGCCAGCGCCGCGGGGTCGTCGGTCAGGTCCTCGGGGGCGGGCCTGCCCCAGCCGGCCATGTGCTCGGCGAAGATCTCCCGGATCTCCGCGCGGTTGCGGTGGATCGCCGGGACGAGGATGTGCGAGGGCTGGTCGTCGCCCAGTTGCACGATGAGCTCGGCGAGGTCGGTCTCGTAGGCGGTGATGCCATGCTCGAGCAGCGCCTCGTTGAGGCCGATCTCCTGGGTGGCCATCGACTTGACCTTGACGACCTCGGTCTCGCCCGTGGCCTTCACCAGCCCGGCGACGATCCGGTTGGCCTCGGCCGCGTCGGCGGCCCAGTGCACGTGGCCCCCGGCGGCCGTGACCGCCTCCTCCAGCCGCACCAGGTATCTGTCGAGATTGCGGAGCGTGTGCTCCTTGATCGCCCGGCCGGCCTCGCGCAACCCGGCCCAGTCGGGCGCCTCCGCGACGACGCTCGCCCGCCTGGCCCTGATCGTCCTGGTCGCCTTGCGCAGGTTGAACCGCAGCTGCGAGTCCCGCAGGGCTCTCGCGGCGTTGCGGGGGAAGGGCCGCGTCGGCGGCATGCCGAGGAAGGTGACGCTCATCGGGCCCCCGCCGTCTCGGTCGAGCAGAGGATCTCGGCCAGGTGCGTCACCCGCACGCCCGACTTCTGGCGGCCGAGCATCCCGCCGATGTGCATCAGGCAGGAGTTGTCGGCGGCGCACAGCACCTCGGCGCCGGTGTCGAGGACCGCGCGCACCTTGTCGGCGCACATCGCCGCCGACACCTCGGCGTTCTTCAGCGCGAAGGTGCCGCCGAAGCCGCAGCACTCCTCCGCGCCCGGCAGCGGCACCAGTTCGAGTCCCTTGACCTGGCGCAGCAGTGTGAGCGGACGGTCTCCCAGGTGGATGCCGCGCAGGGAGTGGCACGTCGGGTGGTAGGTGACCTTGTGGGGGAAGTAGGCCCCCACGTCGGTCACCCCTAGCACGTCGACCAGGAACTCGGTCAGCTCGTACGTCTTCGGCACGACCTGCGCCACCGCGTCGGCGAAGGGACCGGACGACCCGGCCAGCTTCGGGTACTGCTCGCGGATCATGGCCGCGCACGAGCCCGAGGGGACGACGACCGCGTCGTAGCCGCGCAGCGCCGCCACGCTGCGCCGGGCCAGCCGTACGGCCTCGTCCCGGTAGCCGGTGTTGGCGTGCATCTGGCCGCAGCAGGTCTGGGCGCGGGGGAAGTCGGCCTCGACGCCGAGGCGGCGCAGCAGGCGCACGACCGCCCGCCCGGTGTCCGGGAAGAGCGTGTCGTTGACGCAGGTGACGAACAGGGCTACCCGCACATGCCCTCCCGGCGTGTATGGTCAGACCAAATATGGTCAGACCATACATCCTGGTGCGCCCGCGGCGACACCGGCGTCGTGAGGAGCCGAGGTGACCACCGGAGAACGCCGGCGTACGGACGCCCGGCCGCGCGCCTTCGAGGAGGTGCTCGCCCGCATCGAGGAGCGGATCGCGGCCGACGGCCTGACCGTGGGCGACCGGCTCCCGGGCGAACGGCAGCTCGCCGAGCAGCTCGGCGTGGGCCGGTCGTCGGTCAGGGAGGCGCTGCGCGTGCTGGAGACCCTCGGGGTGGTCGCGTCGCAGGCCGGCCGGGGCCCGGACGCCGGGGCGGTGCTCACCTCCCGTCCGGGAGACGCGCTCACCGACCTGCTCCGGCTGCACCTCGGCCTCGCCACGCTCTCGATGCGCGAGGTGATCGACACCCGGCTGATGATCGAGCAGTGGGCGGCGGCCCGCGCGGCGGCGGCTCCCGCGCGCACCGCGACGGCACGGATGGCGGAGGCGATCGCGGCCATGGACGCCGCCCGCGACCCCGCCGAGTTCGTCGAGCACGACATCGCGTTCCACCTCGCCCTCGCCGAGGCGGCGGGCAACCGGCTGATCGTGGCGGTGGTGCGCGCGCTGCGCGACGCCCTGCGCCGCTACGCCGTGGACGCGGTCGTACGGCTCGGCGACACCGGCGGCCTGCAGGACGACCACCGGCGCATTCACCGGGCGATCGAGGACGGCGACGCCGGAGCCGCCGCGGCCGCGGTCGCCGAGCACCTCGCCCGCGCCTATCCGGAGTCTGGCCCGGATTCATAGAACGTGTTCTAATCACGCGTGTGGCCGATGATCTGAGACTCGGGCTGAACCTCGGGTACTGGCAGCGGAACGCCGACGACGCGACCGAGGTGGTGCTGGCCGCCGAGCGCCTCGGCTACGAGTCGGTGTGGACCGCCGAGGCGTACGGCAGCGACGCGTTCACCCCGCTGGCCTGGTATGGCGCGAGGACCAGCCGCATCAAGCTCGGCACCAGCGTCGCCCAGTTGTCCGCCCGGCCCCCGGTGACGACCGCGATGACCGCGATGACGCTCGACCACCTCACGGGTGGCCGGCTGCTGCTCGGCGTCGGCGCCTCGGGCCCGCAGGTCGTCGAGGGCTGGTACGGCCAGCCGTTCGCCGCGCCGCTCGCCCGCACCCGCGAGTACGTGGAGATCATGCGGAAGGTCTGGCGGCGGGAGGAGCCGGTGACCAGCCCGGGCCCGCACTATCCGCTTCCGCTGCCCGGCGGCCTCGGCAAGCCGCTCAAGCTGATCACCCACCCGCTGCGGCCCGAGATCCCCGTCTACCTGGGCGCGGAGGGCCCGAAGAACGTCGCGCTCGCCGCCGAGATCGGGCAGGGCTGGCTGCCGCTGTTCGCCTTCCCCGAGAAGATCGAGGCGATGTACGGCGACGCCCTGTCCGGCGCTAAACCGGCCTTCGACGTCGCCGCCATGGTCATGGTGGTCGTCACCGACGATCTGAGGGCCGCACTCGACGGCGTGAAGATGATGCTGACGCTCTACATCGGCGGCATGGGGGCCAAGACCCGCAACTTCCACGCCGACATCATCGGCCGCATGGGCTACGCGGAGCAGGCCCGCCGCATCCAGGAGCTGTACCTGGCCGGCCGCCGTGACGAGGCGTTCGCGGCCATCCCCGACGAACTGGCCGACGGCATCGCGCTCCTCGGGCCGCTCGGCCGCATCCGGGAGCGGCTGGAGCTGTGGCGCCGCAGCCCGGTCACCACGCTGCTCGTCATGGGCCCCCGTGACGAGCCCACGCTCAGAGCCGTACGGGATCTGGTCCTCGGGTGAGCGCGGCCCGCCCGGCGGCGGCGACGGCGAAGGCCCGCACCAGCGGGTGCGGCTGCCGTTCGGCCAGCTCGGGCTGGAACAGCGTGACCAGATAGAAGGGGTGGCCGGGCAGCTCGGCCACCCGCGCCTCTCCTTCCTCGTCGTGGCCGGTGAAGCGCAGGCCGTGCGCCTCCAGCGTTTCGAGATAGGCGGGATCGGGGCCGTAGGAGCAGAAGTAGCGCTCCACGGTCCGGTCGGCGCCGACGATCCGCTCGGCGAGCGAGCCGGGGACGAGCCGGACCGCCGCCTCGTGACCGGCGAGGGAGCAGGCGAGCTGCCTGATCAGCGGGTCGGGGGCGGCCGGGTCGTTCTCCGCGTGGCTCACGCTCAGCCCGCACACGTGACGGGCGTACTCCAGCAGCGCGTGCTGAAAACCGGCGCAGGTGCCGAGCAGCGGGATCGCGTTCTCCCTGGCGGTCCGCGCGGCCGTGATCGCGCCCTGCTCGCTGCGGTAGGGGCTGCCGAGCAGGATCCAGACGCCGTCGAACCCGCCGAGATCCGCGACCTCGTCGGTCCTGATCCAGTAGGCGTCGAGGTCCAGCCCCTCACGCTCGCGTAGCGCGTCGAGGATGAGCGGGATGCGGGTGTGGGAACGGACGGCGGGTGACCGGTCGCCCACCAGCGCGATGCGGGGTCTCATGACCTCCATGCTGGCGACGTGCGAACTTAATGACAAATGATGATTTCCGGTGTTCGTATAAGGGATGCTGATGTCGTGGACCCTCATCTGCTGAGCACGTTCGTGACCGTGGTCGCCGAGGGGTCGTTCTCGGCCGCGGCCGACCGGCTCGGCTACACCCAGCCCGCGGTGTCCCAGCAGATCGCCGCGCTGGAGGCCGACCTCGGGGTGCCGCTGCTGACCCGCCGTCCCGTACGGCCGACCCGGGCGGGCGAGCGCCTGCTGGAGCACGCGGGTCCGCTGCTGCTGCGGCTGCGGGCCGCGCGGGCGGACGTGGCGCGGCTGTCCGCGCAGCCGCGGGCCCTCACCGTCGCCGCAGGCCCGCTCGCCCTCACCGCGGACACGGCGGCGGCGCTGGCCGGGGTGACGACGCTGCGCATCGCGGGCGCGGCGACGGCCGTGGCGCTGGTGGCCTCGGGCGAGGCCGACCTCGCGCTGGCCGACGGCCCGGCCGCGCCCTCCGACCCGCTGAACCTCCCCGACACGGGGCCGCTCACCACCGTGGGCGTACGGGAGGAGGAGCTGGTGGTCGTGCTGCCCGAAGGACATCCGCTGGCGGGCCGGCCCGGCCTGCGGCTGGACGACCTGGCCGACGCCCTGTGGGTGGACGCCCCCGAGGTGATGCCGCTCGACCGCCTGCGCGCGGTGGCACGGCTCGACGGGCTGCGGCCCGGCATCCGTTACGAGGGCCACGACCCGGCCGTCGCGGCGCGCCTGGCCGCGGCCGGGCACGGCCTGACCCTGCTGCCCGCGTCCGCCGCGCCGTGCGGGGTCCGGGTGCCGCTGGTCGCGCCGAGGATCGTCCACCGGGTGGAACTGGTGCACGCGGCCCTTCCGCCGGGTCCCGCCGCCGAGGTCGTCCGCGCGCTCACCTCCTGAGCGACAGGTCGCCCACCGCGTCGGCGTAGTAGACCGACCCGCCGAGGTGGAAGGCGACCTGGCGGAGTGTCCAGCCCGCCCCGGGCGAGTGGTCGAGCTGCTCCGGGCTCAGCACCTCCAGACGGGCCGTCCAGATCCGGGCGAGCCGGGTGAGCCTGCTGCGGGCCTCGTCGAGATCCTGCTCGGTGAACGGAGCGAGGTCGGCCGCAGTAGTGATCATCGACGCATGCCAGTGGTCGGGCAGGGGCACGCGGCCGGCCAGCCGGTCCTCGATCTCCGCCAGATGGTCCACGAGATGGTCGGCCACCCGGCGGATCGCCTTGTGCGGGGTGTAGATCCGATCTTCCGAGGGCACCGGCAGGCCGTCCCAGGCGGTCCAGGTCGCCGCCAGGCGGAGCACGTGGTCGATCATCTCGGCCACGACCCGCGCGGGCTCGCGGTCGTCGGTCGGCGGGGCGTCGGTCATGAACGGCCTCCAGGGTGCGAGGGCATGTGCCCGTGCAGGCTAGGGCCGCGTCGTTTCGACGCCCGCCGAAAGGTCCTGCCGACCGTTTTCCGGAAATAGACGACCGAGCCATCCGAGGCGATCGCCCAGCTTCCGGCCCGGCTGGTCCGGAACCAAAGAGGATAAATCCAGGTAGAGGCATTACATTCGCGAGTGGGTGACGGCGTGCCGGCAAAGGGGATGTCACGAAGACGGAGGCGTCGCAGGCCCCTCCGGCCTCGCGCTTGACACGACCGACATATGGGTGATTTATGGATTTATGGGGCATTTGACCGATGCCGATCGCGGAACTGATGATTGGTCCGATTTCTGCCGATCATCGTGGCCCGGTTGGCGCGGTCGCGCCCGCGAGTGGACCATTGTCGCCGGAGTGCTGCAGGAAGCCAGGGTAGGCCGGGGTGCGGTCCTCCTGGTCGAAGGCCGGTCGGGCGTCGGCAAGAGCCGCATGCTCGGCATCACCACCACCGCCGCGGCAAGGGCGGAGCTGGGAGTCGCGCAGGGCGCGGCGGACGAACTGACCCAGCTGATCCCCCTCGCCCCGCTCACCTCGGCGCTCGGGGAATCGAGCTATGCGCTTCCCGTGGCCGCTCAGATGAGCGTCTACAGTCACGCCGATCAGCGGCTGCTGCTGGTGGAACACCTGCAGGGACAGCTGGAGCAGCGGGTGGCCCGGGAACCGATGCTCCTGGCGTTGGACGACCTGCACTGGGCTGATCCGATCACCCTGCTGGCGCTGCGGTCGATGACCAGAGACCTCGCCTCCTATCCGCTCGTGTGGATGCTGGCCCGTACGACCGGCAGCGGCGACTGCCCCCGCCTCAACTGTCTGTTCGACCTGCTGGAACGTGACGGCGCGACCCGGATCACGCTGGGGCCGCTGGACGAGGCAGCGGTGGCCGACGTCGTCACCGACGTCCTCGGGGCCACACCCGAGCCGGACGTGCTGGCCCTGGCCGGCATCGTCGACGGCAATGCCTTCCTGCTCGTCGATCTCCTGGAGAAGTTCACAAGGGAGGGCGTCTTCCAGATCGCCGACGGCCGCGCGCGGATGGCGGCGTCCCCGCCACGCACTCAGGCGATCATGCAGGAACGCCTGGAAGGACTGTCGGCACGGACCAGGTACCTGCTTCAATGCGCCGCGATCCTCGGCCGGTCGTTCTCGGTGAAGGATCTGGCCGAAATGCTCGGCGAATCGACCAGCGCTCTGCTGCCGATGCTGGAGGAGGCGATGTCGGCGGGCATCGTCGAACCCGCCGGCGGCGAACTGTCCTTCCGGCACGACCTGCTGTGGCAGGCGGTGATCGGGACCATCCCCGACTCCGTACGCCGGGCCATGCACCACGATGCGGGAACGATGCTGCTCAAACGTGGCGGGTCGGCGGTTCCCGCCGCCGCGCACCTCATCCACAGTGCCGGTCGCGGCGATACCTCCGCGCTGCTCGGGCTCGACCGGGCGGCGCGCGAGGTGCTGCGGTCCTCACCGCAGACCGCCGCCGACCTCGCCCTGCGGGCGCTCGAACTCAGCGACTCCGCCGACCCCGACTGGTTCGGTCGCGCCGCCACAGCCGTCGACGCCCTGACGGTCATCGGACGGCTGGCCGAGGCGGCCGATCTCGCCCGTTCCGCACTCGGCAGGGCCCCACCCCGCCCCGCTGCTCGCCTGCGATGCGCGCTGGCGCACATCCTGCTTTTGAACGGCCGGCCGGCGGACGCGATATCCGAGACCGAAAACCTGCTCGCCCGCGAAGACCTGCCCGAGGACCTTCGCGGCATCGCCGAATGGACGATGTTCTGGGGGCTTACCTGTCTGAACGACTTCCGGAAAGGACGGCGGCAGGCGGAAGCCGTTCTGGCCGACCGCGAGCAGCACGCCGATGCGGCGGTCGTCGGAGCACTCCTGCTGCTCGCGCAGTTCGCCATGGTCGACGGGCGGATCGCCGACTCGTTCACGCACCTTTGCGAAGCCCTGCGCATCACCGACCGCGGCACCGCCGAAGCCATCCAGCGCCCGTACACGCGCCTGATACTGAGCCTCTACTACAGGGCCATGCGTGAGTTCGACGCGGCCGACGTCGCCATCCAGGCCGCCGAGGAGGAGATCAACGACCTCGGGCTGACCGTGCTCGCCGCACAACCCGCGCTGTTCCGCTCCGTTCTGCATCTGGGCACCGGCCGACTTGACGACGCGGCCGCCGAGGCCCAGGCCGGGAGCATGACCGCCGAAGAACTCGGCACCCACGGGTTCATCCGCGTCGGGCTGTCCATCCTCGCTGTCATCGCCCTGCGGCAGGGCGACATCGACGCCGCGGTCCGGCACATCGAACGCTTCCAGTCCATCCAGGCCGCGCCCGAGATGTTGTACGGATCCGTGTGGGAGAAGTGGGTGATGGCGGCGGTGGCCGAAGCCCAGGGAGATCCCGGGCGCGCGGTCGACATACTCGACGCCATCTACACCGACGAGGAGAAACGGCGCTGGGCACTCCTCACGACGCCTCTCACGGCCGCCTGGATGACCCGGCTGGCCCTGGCCGCGGCGAACCGTCCGTATGCGCGGGCCATCCTTGACACGGCCGAGTATCTGGCCCGGAACAACCCGGACTTTCCCGTCTTCGCCGTCACGTTCGCCCACGCCCGCGGCCTCTTCTACCAGGACGCCGGTGCGTTGGCCGCCGCCGCCGATCAACCCGAACCGTGGGCACGCGCCTTGGTCGCCGAAGACCTCGGTGTCCTGCTGGCCACCGCGTCCGACCCCGACTCCATCGCGAAGGCCGTCGACAGCCTGGATGAGGCGCTCGACGGCTACGGGCGTATCGGTGCGCTCTGGGACGTGGCGCGGGTGCGAGCCCGGCTGCGGGCGCTTGGTGTGCGCCGTCGCCACTGGAGTCAGGTCGAGCGGCCGGCCTTCGGCTGGGACAGCCTCACCGACACGGAACGCGCCGTCGCCAGCCTGATCATCAGGGGGATGACCAACCGCCAGATCGCCCAGCGGATGTTCCTGTCGCCGCACACGGTGTCCACCCACCTACGCCGGATGTTCAGCAAACTCAACATCGCATCCCGTACCGAGCTGGCCCGCATCGTCGCCGAAATGTGCCCCGAGCTCATCAAGGGTGATTGAGCGGGTCTTCCGGTCGGAGCGGGGTTCTGTTCTCGCTTGATCGCGTGGACCGCCCTTCCTCGCGAGGTGGTCCCGGACCGGATTAGCGCGATCGCGGACGGGATAAGAGTGAGGCAGGTCACACACCCGGCGCGGGGGGAGAACAGATGCGGTCCACATCGTCAGCGCTGAGCCGGGCGGCCGCCGGCGTGTACGCGGCCCTCGCCGCTCAGGTCGTGTCTGTGGCCGCTCTCGCCGTGTTCGAGGAGAGCCGGGGCAGGCGGCTGGCCGCGCAGATCGCGGCCTTCGGAGGCGATCCCGCCTCTCCCGCCGCCCGGACCGTCAGCGGCGCGGCCACGGCGTTCGCCGTGCTGGTTCTGCTGATGATCGGCGCCACCGTGGCGTGCGCCGCCGCCTACCTGTCGTGGCTGCGGGCGGTGCGCCCGGCCACGCCGCCCGTCGTGCTCGCGGCGGCGTGCCTCGTGCCCGGAGTCAACCTCGTGGTCCCGCCGTTCCTCGCCGACCTGGCCTGGCGCGAGGGCCCGGCGGGGCGCCCCCGCCGGAGCGGTCCCGCGCGGGGCGAGCCGTACGACGGCAGGGACCGGACGCGGTGGCTGGTCGTCCTCTCCTGCTGGTGGGTGAGCTGGCTGGCCGCGCTCGGGC
Organism: Microbispora rosea; assembly: GCF_900156315.1. Classification (GTDB taxonomy): domain Bacteria; phylum Actinomycetota; class Actinomycetes; order Streptosporangiales; family Streptosporangiaceae; genus Microbispora; species Microbispora rosea. The sequence goes on from NZ_FTNI01000009.1 coordinate 88,344, forward strand.
TCGTGTTCGCCGGCCCGGCACGGGACGGGCTGACCGGCCTTGGCACACCCCAGGCCGCCGCGGTCGCCGTCGCGGCGCTCCTGTGCGCGTCGGCCGTCCACGAGATCACCGCCCGGCACACGGGCACGGGCGGGAACCGGGCGGCACGGCCCGCCGTGCGGCCGCAGGTCCGCCTCGGCCACGGAGAACGGCCGTCCGGCATGCCGGCGGCACCCGCGGGAGGCCGGGCGGGCGCCGTGCCCACGGACGGCGGCGAGGAGGATCACCGGCCGGGCGGCGGGCCCGAGCTGCCGGAGCTGGCGTGCCAGAGCCGCCGCTGGGGCGCGGACGGCTGGCCGAGGAACCGCCCCTCGCGTACGGCCGGCGGGGCTCCGTTGTCGGAGTAGGGCGACACCCGGAAGCCGTTGCCGTACTCGATGGGCCGTCCGCCCACCCCTGCGCCGGGCACGGGCACCTCGCTGATCAGGGCGCGTACGGCGTCGAGCCCCTGGGTGCGCCACACCCGGTCGAGGTCGGCGAGGTTCCAGCAGTGGACGGCGCGCAGCGAGACCGCCCGGCCCCCGGTGCGGCGCACCACCCCCCTGGCCATGAGCAGCCACGACCCGAACACGGTCGCGGCCGTGTGCGCCTGCACCGACTCGAAGAACGTCAGGTCGATCGGGCCGGTGGAGTCGTCCAGAGTGGTGAAGATGACCCGCTGCCCCGACCGCACGGCGGGCGTCTGAGTGGCGACCTTCACCCCCGCGACCAGGATCTCCGCGCCGTTGCGCTGCCGGAGCAGATCCCTGGCCCGCGTCACGCCGATCGCGTCGAGCAGGTCGCGGTAGAAGTCCATGACGTGGTGGCTCACGTCCATGCCGAGGATCTCCAGCTCGGCCTCGACGGCCTCGGCCTCGGTCATCTCCGGCAGTTCTCCGGGCATGACGTGTTCGGTGAATCCCATCGGGAGCTGCCCCTCCGCGCCCGCGGGAGAGCCGCGGTCGAGCGCGCCGACCTGGGCGATCAGGTCGCGCCTGGTCAGCCGTCCCGGCCGCCAGCGCGGCTCCCCCGGCCGCAGGCCGTGCAGCGCGTCGAACCCGCCGACCTCCACGATCCGCTCGGCGACCGGCCGTGAGGGCCGGGCCCGCTCCCAGAAGTCGGCCAGCGAGGTGTAGGGACGGCCCGCGACCATGCGGTCCACCTCGGCCCCGCTCACCCCCCGGACGGCCGAGAACGGCACCCGCAGGCCGTATCCGCGGCCGAACTCCCCGGGACCGCCCTCCGCCGGGCCCGTACGCTCGACCAGCCAGGTCTTCCCCGACCGGTTGACGTCGAGAGGCAGGACGTCCACCCCGCACTGGCGGGCCTCGTCGAGGATGACCCGGCTCGGGTACATGCCGGGGTCGTGAGTGAGCACGCCCGCGAGGAACGCGGCCGTGTGGTGCCGTTTCAGCCAGGCCGACTGGTAGGTGGGCAGCGCGAAGGCCGCCGCGTGCGCCTTGCAGAACCCGAACCCGCCGAACGCGTCGAGCACCTTCCACGCCCGCTCGACGACGTCGTGGGCGTAGCCGTTCTCCCTCGCGAGCGGCACGAACCAGGCGCGTACGGCCTCGCGGCCCTCCGGCGTCCCGAGCGCGCGGCGGGCCCGGTCGGCCTCCGACAGCCCCGACCCGGTCATGACGTCGATGACCTTCATGACCTGCTCGTGGAAGACGACCACCCCGTTGGTCTCCCTGAGCGCGTCGCGCAGCGACTCGTGCGGGTAGCGCGCCTCGCGGAAGCCGTGCCGGGTCTCCAGGTAGGGGGTGACCATGTCGGAGTTGACCGGTCCCGGGCGGAACAGCGAGATGTCCACGATCAGGTCGTGCATCGTGCGCGGCTCCAGCTTCGCGACCAGTTCGCGCTGCCCCGGCGACTCGATCTGGAAGCAGCCGATCGTGCGGCTGCGGCGGATCATGTCGTAGGTCTCCCGGTCGTCGCGCGGGACGGCGTCCAGGTCGATCTTCCGGTTCTCGACCCGTTCGACCTCCTGGAGGGCGTAGGCGAGCGCCGACTGCATGCGCACGCCGAGCACGTCGAGCTTGAGCAGGCCCGCCTCCTCGACGTCGTCCTTGTCGAACTGCGACATCGGGAACTCCAGCAGGCTGCGCTCGACCGGCGTGCGGTCGCGCAGCGTGGAGTTGCCGATCAGCACGCCGCAGGGATGCAGCGCGATGTGCCGGGGCAGCCCGTCGAGCCGCTCGGCCAGGCGGAACACGGTCTCCAGCGACCGGTCGTTCAGCCCGCTGTCGCGCAGCTCCGGCAGGTCGGACAGCGCGGCCCTGATCTGCCTGGCCCGCACCTGCGGGAACGCCTTGGCGATGACGTCGATCTCGTGCGGCGGCAGGCCCATCGCGGCGCCGACGTCCCTGATCGCGCTGCGGGCGCGGTAGGTCTCCATCATCGACACGCAGGCCACCCGGTCCTCGCCGTACCGGTCGAGGATCGCGCGGTAGCAGTCGAGGCGGCGGGCCGACTCCACGTCGATGTCGATGTCGGGCAGGCCCTTGCGGCCCTCCGACAGGAAGCGCTCCATCAGCAGGCCGTGTTCGATCGGGTTCACCTCGCCGATGCCGATCAGGTAGTTGACCAGGCTGCCCGCCCCCGAACCGCGGATCGCGCACCGCACGCCCATCGCCCGGATCATGTCCGTGATGCCGGCGACGGACGTGAAGTAGCCCGACAGCCGCTTCTTCTCGATGACGTGGAGCTCGGCGGCGAGCCGGTCGCGGGCCTCGGCCGAGCGCTCCAGGCCCCGCCGGGCCAGCCCCTCCTCGCAGCGGCGCCGCAGCAGGGGCACCGGATCCTCGCCGACCTCCGGCAGGTGGAGCCGGGGCCGTTCGGGGTCGAGCAGGGGTGCGATCTCGACGGGGTCGAGCACGCACCGGCCGGCCACACGGCGCGTCTCGGCCAGCAGCCGCTCGGCCCGGCCGGTGTCGCCGCCGCAGATCCGCGCGGCCACCCGCGCCATCTCGGCGCCGTCCTTCAGATACGCGTGGGCCGTGGGGTCGTCGAGGTGCCGCCCGTCGAGGGGCACCAGCTTGCGCGCCGCGTCGAGCACGTTGCCCACCTGGTGGTCGGCGGCGTCCAGGTAGCGGACCGCGTTGGTCAGCACGACCGGCACGCCCATCGAGTCGGCCAGCCCGATCATGCGGGCGGCGGTGTTCGCGTCGCGATAGCCGTACAGGTCGGACACCTCCACGACCAGGTCGGGGACCACCGCGCGCCAGGCGGCCAGCAGGGCCCTGGCCTGGTCGTCGCGCCGCTCGGCCACCGCGCGGCCGACGCCGGAGCGGGGCCCGAGCAGCACGGTCAGCCGCGGCCCGCCGTCCGGGCCGGTCGCGTGCTCGGCCACCATCCCCGGCGTGACGTACGGCGCGCCGCGCTCCCCCGCCTGGTGGGCGGCCGTGACCAGGCGGCACAGCGAGGCCCAGCCGTCCGAGTGCGCGAGCACGACGACCCGCGCCGGATCGGCCGCCGTCCCCCGGCCGTGCCCGTGTCCGCTGTGGCGGCCCCGCGGCGTGCGGCCGGACGGCAGGCCGCCGCCGAACAGGTCGTCCGGTGTGGAAGAACCCGGCCCGGAAGAACCCGGCGTGGCAGAGGCGCCGTCGAGGGCGAGATCGACCCCGACGACCGGGCGGACGCCCTGCTCGTGGCAGGCGATGACGTGCTTGACCGCGCCGTAGAGGCCGTCGCGGTCGGTCAGCGCCAGCGTGTCCATGCCGTGCTCGGCGGCCCGCCGGACGAGGGCGGCCGGGAACGCGGTGCCGTACCGCAGCGAGAAGGCGGACGCCACGTGCAGGTGGGCGAAGGCGTGCGTCATAGGCGCACCCCCGTCCGTCCCCCGGCCCGTCCGGCGTTCCGTCCTCCAGCGGCCCGTCCCCCGGTCGTCGTGGGTGGCTGGAGCGTTCCCATCAGTCCCAGGCCCTCAGCAGGAGCCAGCCGCCACTGGCGGTGTCGAAGCGCAGTTCATAGGTCCCGACCTCCTTGCCGGCCGCGGCCCCCACTCGCCAGAAGCGCCGCTCGCCGGGATCGGCGTCCGAGGTCTTCCACCATTCCCTGGCGACCACCCAGTGGTCCTGGATCTCGCGGACGGTGTAGAGCCGGTCACGCCAGACGAACTGAGCAGGGTGTCCGTCCCGGACCCACACCTCGATCGGATCGCCGTAAAGTCTGCTCAAGACTCCTTCTCCCTGTGGCTTCGTGGCCACCCGGGGGAAGACGGGCGGATGATTCGGGCAGAATCGCCGCTACTTCGAACATACGTTCCCAGGACGGTGAACGCAAGTCGGCGCGGTCCGTTCCCGGGTGCGAAATCCCAGGAAGCGCGCCCGCCCGCGGATCACTCGCCGAGCCAGATCCCGCCGCCCCGATAGGGCGGCTCCTCTCGTTCGGTGTCGTCCACCACCGCCGCCCAGACGCGCGCCGTCCCCGGCTCGCCGGCGACGGCCGCCACCCGGGTGTGCCCGAGCGGACCCGCCGGAAACGTCCCGTACGTCCACTTTCCGCCAGACAGGTGGCCAATCGACGTGTTCCACTCGTTCTTCGCGTAGAACAGCCAGAAGCCGCCCTTGCCGTCCGCCTCCAGCCGCAGCTGAGGATCGAGCTCGGGTTCGGACGGCAGGCTGTAGCTCCACCGTCCGTTCTCCCGCCGCAGAAACAGCGTGCTGCCGCAGTAGGTCACGTCCTCCTCCTCGGTGCCGCAGACCCACGCGACCCAGCCGACGGCCGCCACCCTGCCCGACCCGTCCACCGCGACGTCCACGAGCTCGGAGAGCTGGCCGCGGTGCAGCGCGGGGACCGCGGGGAGCGGGACCGTGCTCCAGGACCAGCCGTTCCAGCGGGCGACGGCGGCCCGGCCGCGGCTGGAACCGGCAACCCAGACCTCGCCGCCGGGGAGGCCGTCCAGACCCTTGGCCACCAGCGGCGGCCGGGCCGTTCGCCAGGCCGCGCCGTCCCAGTGCCGCAGCTCCGCCCGGGACGCCCAGGCACCCTCGGCTCCCCCTGCCCCGTCCAGGAAGTTCGCGTTCAGGATCGCCCAGACGTCGCCGGAGGCCGCCGCGTGCACCCGCTGCGGCTCCGCACCCGGACCGGGCGCCGCGGTCCACCTCCGACCGTTCCAGCGCGCGGCGGCGTTCTCGCCGAACAGCCACACGTCGCGGTCGGAGGAGGCGGCCACGGCGCGCGGCTCGGTCAGCGGCGGGGCCGGAACCTCGCGCCACCGCCCGCCGTCCCCGCGCAGCACCAGCGGCGCCTTCGTCTCGGGCCCGCACGGCTCCGGCACGCGCGCGCCGGCCGCCCACACGGTCCCCTCGCGGGTCACGGCCAGGCCCCGGACGCGGTCACGGTAGTCGTAGTAGGCGACGCGCCATGCGCCCGCCCGCCCGCCCTCCTCGTCCGGCTCCGGCGTGGGCGAGCCGGTCAGGCAGGAGGGCGACGGCCGCTCCCGCGCGGCGGCCGTGGCGTTCGCGGTGTCGGTCTCGTTCCAGGTCTCGAGATCGCGGGGGGTGGTCGACGCGCACGCCGCCGGCAGAGCCATCGCGGCCAGCGCCGCCGTCACACCCAGAATCCGCGTCCGCATATGCATAGGACGCGGCGGCTCCGCGTCCGGTTCTGCCGGAACAGGAGGCACCTGTCCGGCGCGCGGGACAGCAGAGTGCCGACGGTATCGGCGTGCCCGGCGCGGGCGCCGGGACCGAGCACGGCCCGCCCGCGCCGTGCCGCGGGTGCGGCGGGCGGGCCGGGACCGGCTCCGTGACTCAGCCCGCGTGTTCCGCGTAGGCCGCCAGGAGCTGGGCCTCCGCGATGTCGAAGTACGCGAGCAGCTCCCGCTCGGCCCGCTCGTGGTCGCCGTCGCTCAGCAGCGTGGCGATGCGCGCGTTGTCCCCCAGATAGGGCTCGTGGAAGGTCCTGAGCTCGCCCATCACATGGAAGGCCAGCCGCAGCTCGGCGAGCAGGCGCGCCATGGTCTCGTCCACCCGGGGACTGGCGAGCAGCGCGGTGATCGCGCGGTGGAACCGCATGTTGGCGGTGCCGACGGCCGCCCAGTCGCCGTTCTCCGCGGCCGCCCGCCCCTCCTCGACGTGGCGCCCCACCTCCTCCACGGCCTCCCGCGGGGCCGTGACGACCGCCCGTACGCCCGCCGTCTCCAGGATGCGGCGCATCGCGTAGATGTCCGCCACGTCGGCCGCGGCGAGCTTGCGGACGAAGACTCCGCGGTGCAGCTCGTGCACCAGCAGGTTCTCGTGCGACAGCAGCCTGAACGCCTCTCTGAGCGTGTTGCGGGAGACGCCGAGCAGGTTGCCGATCGTCTCCTCCGACAGGCGGGTGCCCGGCGGCAGGGAGCCGTCGATGACGTTCTCCCGCAGGACGTCGGCGACCAGCTCCGCGGCGCTGGCCCGATCGAGCACCGGCCGAGCCGCGCTCAACCGTGCCGCCCAGTCCGCCATAGCCGTCATCGCCGCAACCCCTTCTCGACCGCCGGATCACTCCCAGCTTAGGTCGTGGCACGCCGGCAGGATCCCGTGATCACGATTGGATTTCACATGATCACAGGGAGTTGTAGCTCAGAAGTAACCCACAAGAGGCTTGATGAATCGTTGAACAATCCTCTAATTTCCAGGGAAGGTGAGCAAAGGAGTCCCGCATGAACCCACCCCCCGGCACCCAGACGGCCTCGTCCCCGGGCATCACGAGCGGAGGGCGGCGCTCGGCGCTGCTCGGCGCGATGTTCCTCATGGCCACGAGCGCCATCGGCCCCGGCTTCATCACCCAGACGACGACGTTCACGGCGCGGCTCGGGGCGGCGTTCGCGTTCGTGATCGTCGCTTCGATCCTCGTCGACATCGCCGTCCAGCTGAACGTCTGGCGGGTGATCGGCGTCTCCGGGATGCGCGCCCAGACGCTGGGCAACCGGGTGCTGCCCGGCTCGGGATATGTCCTGGCCGTCCTCGTGGCCTTCGGCGGCCTGGTGTTCAACGTCGGCAACGTCGGCGGCGCGGCACTCGGCCTGAACGCCCTCGCGGGGATCGACGTCAAGATCGGCGGCACGGTGTCCGCCCTGATCGCCGTCGCCATCTTCCTCAGCAGGCGGGCCGGGGTGGCCGTCGACCGGATCGTCGTCGTCCTCGGCGTCGTGATGGTGGCGCTGACGCTGTACGTGGCGATCGTCTCCCACCCGCCGGTGGGCGAGGCCCTGCGGCAGACGGTCCTGCCGGACACGGTCGACTTCCTCGCCGTCACGACGCTGATCGGCGGCACGGTCGGGGGCTACATCACCTACGCGGGCGCGCACCGGCTGATCGACGCGGGCGTGACCGGACCGCGGAACGCCGGGCAGATCTCCCGCGGCTCGATCACCGGCATCCTGGTCACCGGAGTCATGCGGGTGATCCTCTTCCTCGCCTCGCTCGGCGTGGTGGCCGGAGGGTTCCGGCTCGCCGCGGACTCCGCGAACCCGGCCGCCGACATCTTCGCGAGCGCGGCGGGCGAGCTGGGCCTGAGGCTGTTCGGCGTCGTCCTGTGGGCCGCCGCCATCACCTCGGTCATCGGCGCCTCGTACACGTCGGTGTCCTTCCTCGCCAGCTTCTCGCCCCGGACGGACCGCTACCGCTCGTGGATCACGGTGGCCTTCATCGTGGTCTCGACCGCGGTCTTCCTCCTCATCGGCAAGGCTCCGGCCAACCTCCTGATCCTGGCCGGAGCGCTCAACGGCCTCATCCTGCCCGTCGGCCTGGCGGTGATCCTCTGGGTCGCCGCCCGCCGCCGTGATCTCATGGGCGGGTACCGCTACCCGGTCTGGCTGCTCGGCATCGGTGTGCTCGCCTGGGCGCTGACCATCTACCTCGGCTGGAACTCCCTCAGCGGGATCAGCGCGCTCTGGAGCTGACGTGTCCTATCCGACCATGAGCGTCGACCTCAACTCCGACCTGGGCGAGGGCTTCGGCCGGTGGACGCTCGGCGACGACGACGCGTTGCTGTCGATCGTCACGAGCGCCAACGTCGCCTGCGGGTTCCACGCGGGAGACCCGGTGATCATGCGGCGCACCTGCGAGACCGCGGCCGCGCGCGGTGTGGTGATCGGCGCCCAGGTCGGCTACCGCGACCTGGCGGGCTTCGGGCGGCGCTTCGTCGACGTGCCGCCCGTCGAACTCGCCGACGACGTCATCTACCAGATCGGGGCGCTGGACGCCTTCGCGCGGGTGGCGGGCACCAGGGTCAGGTACGTCAAGCCGCACGGCGCGCTCTACAACGCGATCGTGCACCACGAGGCGCAGGCCGCCGCGGTGGTCGCGGCCGTGCGGGCCTACGACCCCGGCCTGCCCGTGCTCGGCCTCCCCGGCTCGGCGTGGCTGCGCCAGGCCGCCGGGGCCGGCCTCACCACGGTCGCGGAATGCTTCGCCGACCGCGCCTACACCCGCGAGGGCAGGCTGGTGCCGCGCGGCGTGCCCGGCGCCGTCCTGCACGACCCCGCCCTGGTCGCCGAGCGCAGCGTACGCATGGCGAGGGGCGAACCGGTCGAGGCCCTCGACGGGACGCCGCTCACCGTCACGGCGGACTCGATCTGCGTGCACGGCGACAGCCCCGGCGCCGTCGCCATGGCGATCGAGGTCCGTGACGCGCTCAAGGAGAACGGCATCGGCCTGGCGCCGTTCGCCGCGGAGCCGGCGCCGTTCACAAGGGGGGCGATGTGAACGCGCGGCTGCACCGCTGCGGCGAGCACGCCGTCCTGGTCGAGCTCGGCCGTCTCGAGGAGGTGGTCGCCCTCTACGACGCCCTCGCGGCCGACACCCCGCCCGGAATCGTCGACCTCGTCCCCGCGGCGCGTACGCTGCTCGTCCGGTTCGAGCCGCCGACGCGCCACGCCGAGGTGGAGTCCGCCGTCCTGGCCGCACGACCGGCCGGAGGCCGCCGCGTGACGACCGAGGAGGTGGTGATCCCCGTCCTGTACGACGGCGACGACCTCGCCGACGTGGCCCGGCTGACCGGGCTCACCGAACGCGAGGTGGCGGCCGCGCACACCCAGACCCCCTGGACGGTCGCCTTCTGCGGGTTCGCCCCCGGCTTCGGCTACATGATCGGCGGCGACCCCCGGCTGGCCGTGCCCCGGCGGACGGAGTCGCGCGTACGCGTGCCGACCGGCGCCGTGGCGCTCGCCGGAGAGTTCAGCGGCGTCTACCCGCGCGAGTCCCCAGGCGGCTGGCAGCTGATCGGCCGCACCGAGACCGTGGTGTGGGACATCGCGGCCGACCCGCCCGCCCTGCTGCGCCCGGGGGTCCGGGTGCGGTTCGCGGAGGCGCTGCCGTGAGCGGGGCGACGTGAGCGGGGCGACGGCGGGCGAGCCTCGGCGGGCGCTGGTGGTGCTCGCCCCAGGTCCCCTCACCACGGTGCAGGACCTCGGGCGGCGCCGGCACAGCCATCTCGGCGTCGGGCGTTCCGGCGCCGCCGACCGGGGCGCGCTGCGGCTGGCCAACCGCCTGCTGGCCAATCCCGAGGACGCCGCCTGCCTGGAGGTCACCCTGGGCGGGCTGAAGGTGCGCGCCGCCGGCGACCTGCTCGTGGCGCTCACCGGCGCCCCGTGTCCCGCCACCGTCACCTCCCCGGACGGACGCATGCGCGGCGTCGGGCACGCGTCGGTCGAGCACCTCCCGGACGGGGCCACACTGCGGCTCGGTGTGCCGCCCCGCGGGCTGCGCACCTACCTCGCCGTCCGCGGCGGGATCGACGTCCCCGAGGTGCTGGGGTCACGGGCCACCGACCTGCTCTCCGGCCTCGGCCCGGCACGCCCGGCGGCCGGATCGGTGCTCCCGGTCGGGCCGGCGCCCGCGGCGTTTCCCGCGGCCGATCTCGCCCCGGTGCCCGAGCCGGAGTCCGGCCTCCTCATGCTGGACGTGATACCGGGACCACGCCACGACTGGTTCACCCCCGGCGCCCTGGCGGCCCTGTGCGCCGAGCCGTACGAGGTCACCCCGCACAGCGACCGGGTCGGCATGCGGCTGCGCGGGCCACGCCTCGAGCGCGCGCGCGACGGGGAGCTGCCGAGCGAGGGCATGGTCCTCGGCGCGCTGCAGGTGCCGCCGTCGGGGCAGCCGACGCTCTTCCTCGCGGATCACCCCGTGACCGGCGGATATCCCGTCATCGCGGTGGTGCGCGACCACCACGTCGACCGGGCGGCGCAGGCCCGCCCCGGGCAGCAGGTCCGTTTCCGGCTGGCCGACGGCCATCGGTTCCACTGACCGAGGAGGCTCCGATGGAACTCGACCCCGCGGGCCTGACCCCCCGCGAGGGTGACGCCGCAGGCCGCGGTGTGCCCCCGAGGCCGCCGAATCAGTCGCCGGCGCGGCGGACGAGGGGGTTGGCGGCGGTGGAGTTGCGGATGCTGAAGGTCACGCTGCCGGCGCGGTAGCGGTCGTCGGAGCACTCGACGGGCCTGCCCTCCTGGGTGGTGGTGACGCGGCGCTGGCGCAGCAGGGGGCTGCCCCGCCGCACGTCGAGCAGCCGGGCGTCCTCGCTGCCGGCCGCCACGGCGTCGATCAGGTGCTCGCCGTACGCGAAGACGAGGCCGACCGACTCGTAGAGCTCCTGGGTCACCGACTCGCACTCGGGGTCGAGCCGCTCGACGGCGGGGGCGATCCAGCCGGCGTAGACGGTGCGCTCGACCAGCACCGGCTCGCCGTCGAGCCGCCGCAGCCGCAGCACGTCGAGCACCTCCTCCCCCGGCTCCAGCGACAGCCGTACGGCCTCGGAGGGCGAGCAAGGGCGGCGCCGGGAGGACAGCACGGTGCCGCTGGCGCGGTAGCCCATCGAGCGGGCCCACTGGGCGAAGCTGTGCAGCTCGGCGAAGCTCTGGCTGCGTTCGCTGCCGAGCACGATGCGCCGCGCGCCCTGCCGGGACCCCACCAGTCCCTCGGCGGCGAGCAGGGCGACGGCCTGGCGAACGGTCCCGCGCGCCGCCGAATACCGTAAGGCCAGCTCAGCCTCGGAAGGGAGCTGAGCGCCTATCGGATAGTCCCCCCTGACGATGGCGTCCCGCAGGTCACTCGCAATCTGTTCGTAGCGCGCCATCGTGCTGAGCCCTTCCGTTCACGCGACTGACATCGATATGCGACTTACTAGCTCTGGCTTGTTTGTACAAGTTCGCCTAAGTTCGATCCACGCACCACAGTGGGAGGGACCGTTGTCCACACGTACCGCCGGCCTCGTGGCCGCGCTCACGATAACCACCTCAGTGATCGCGGCATGCGGCGCCGCCCCCACGACCGCCGGCGGCGGCTCGGGGGCGGGTGATTCCAAGGCCGCCTCCGCGACCTCCGCCCAGGACTTCGGCGGGCTGGACAAGCTGGTGGAGGCCGCCAAGAAGGAAGGGAAGCTCAACACCATCGCGCTGCCGCCGGACTGGGCCAACTACGGCGAGGTCATCAAGGCGTTCGAGGCCAAGTACGGCATCAAGATCACTAGCGACAACCCCGACGGCTCCAGCCAGGACGAGATCAACGCGGTCAAGACCCTCAAGGGCCAGGACCGCGCCCCCGACGTGCTCGACCTCGGCAGCGCCTTCGCGCTCAGCGGCGCCCAGGAGGGCCTGTTCGCGCCCTACAAGGTGCAGAGCTGGGACAAGATCCCCGACGGCCAGAAGGAGACCGGCGGCGCCTGGTACTACGACTACGGCGGCTACATCTCCATCGGCTGCGACGCCAAGCGGGTCAAGACCTGCCCCCAGACGTTCGCCGACCTGCTCAAGCCCGAATACAAGGGCATGGTCGCGCTGAACGGCGACCCGACCAAGGCCGGCGCCGCCTTCGCCGGCGTCTACGCCGCCTCGCTCGCCAACCAGGGCTCGTTCGACGACATCCAGCCCGGCATCGACTTCTTCAAGAAGCTCAAGGAGAACGGCAACTTCAACCCGGTCGAGGCGACCCCCGCCACGGTGGAGAAGGGCGAGACCCCGATCACCCTCGACTGGGACTACCTGCAGGCCAGCTACGCCAAGGAGTTCTCCTCCAAGGGCGTGGACTGGAAGATCGCCATCCCCGCCGACGGCCAGTACGCCAACTTCTACGCCCAGGCGATCAACAAGTGGGCGCCGCACCCCGCCGCCGCCCGCCTCTGGCAGGAGTTCCTCTACAGCGCCGAGGGCCAGAACCTGTGGCTGAAGGGCTACGCCCGCCCGGTGCTGCTGCCCTCCATGCAGGAGGACGGCAGCGCGGACGCCGCCATGGTCGCCCAGCTCCCCAAGGTCGAGGGCACCCCCTCCTTCCCGACTCCGGACCAGGTCAACAAGGCCAAGGAAGTCCTGGCGAGCGGGTGGGGCGCGGCGGTCTCGGGCTGAGATCGTGCGCGACAGCCGTACGCGATCGAAGAGCCGGTGGGCGGCCGTGCCGCTGCTGGTCTTCGTCGTCATCGTCTTCGGCGTGCCGATGCTGGTCCTCCTCGGTGGCACGTTCACCAAGGAGGGCGCGTTCAGCACCGCCAACCTCACCGAGTCGCTCCAGGGCGCGTACCTGACCGCCCTGCTCGGGAGCGTCAAGATCTCGGCGCTGGTGGCGGTGCTGGGCGGGGTGCTCGGCACCTTCCTCGCCCAGGCCGTGGTGACCTCCAGGTTCCGTACGCTGCGCGAGGCGGTGCTGACCGCCTCCGGCGTGCTGGCCAACTTCGGCGGCGTGCCGCTGGCCTTCGCCTGGATCGCCACGCTCGGCAACTCGGGCGTCGTCACCACCACACTCGGCCTCGGCCAGCACGGGTGGAGCCTGTACAACTTCTGGGGTCTCACCCTGGTCTACCTGTACTTCTCCATCCCCCTGCAGGTCCTCACGGTCGTGCCCGCGCTCGACGGGCTGCGCCCGCAGTGGCGTGAGGCCGCGCAGAACAACGGCGCGAGCACCTGGCAGTTCTGGCGGTACGTCGGGATTCCGGTGCTGACACCGGCGCTGCTCGGCGGGGTCGTGCTGCTGTTCGGCGGCGCGTTCTCCGCCTACGCCACGGCGCAGGCCATGGTCGGGTCCACCGTCCCGCTGGTCACGCTGAAGATCGCCGACGCGCTCACCGGCAACGTCCTGATCGGCCACGAGAACGTCGCGCTGGCCCTCAGCCTTGACATGATCGTGGTCGCGGGCCTGGTCATGGCCGTCTACCTCCCGCTGCAGCGAAGGAGCGCCCGATGGCTTCGCTGACCCCTCAGGTGACCACGCAGGTCGCCACCGGAACGGCGCCCGCGCGCGGCGGCCGGCCGCGGCGTCCCCGGGTGTGGCGCGGGGTCGTCCTCGTGCTCGCCGCCGTCTACTTCCTCGTCCCGCTGATCGCGTCGTTCGTCTTCACGGTCGAGGTGCCGAACCAGGGCTTCTCGCTCGACGCGTACGGCCAGATCTTCTCGGCCGAGGGCTTCGGCGGCAGCCTCCTGCTGTCGCTCGGGCTCGGGGTCGCCACGATCGTGCTCGTGCTGCTGCTGACGCTGCCCGCCGCGGTGGCCGTACGGCTCGGCGCGCCGCGGCTGCGGCCGGTGCTCGAGGTGGTCTGCACGCTGCCGCTGGTCGTGCCCCCGATCACGTTCGTGGCCGGGATCAGCACCGTGCTGCGGTGGGGGCCCGACTACCTGGCGACCACGCCCCTGTACCAGACGATGATCGCGGTGCAGAACCCGGACTTCCCGGTGGTGCTCGTGCTCGCCTACGTCGTGCTCGCGCTGCCGTTCGCCTACCGCTCGCTCGACGCGGGCCTGGGCGCCATCGACGTGCGCACGCTGTCGGAGGCGGCCAGGAACCTCGGGGCGTCGTGGCCCCACGTGCTGCTGCGGGTGATCATCCCCAACATGCGGTCGGCGATGGCGAGCGCGTCGTTCCTCACGCTGGCGCTGGTGCTCGGGGAGTTCACGATCGCCCGGCTACTCAGCTTCGAGACCTTCCCCAACTGGATTTACCGGATCTCCGGCTCTCAGGCGCAGGTGTCGGTGGCCGTCTCGGTGTTCAGCCTGCTGATCACCTGGCTGCTGTTGCTCGCCCTGTCCTCCGCCGGCGCGAGGCAAAGGAGTGGATCATGAACGGCGCCCGGGTCGAGTTCCGCGGCCTGCGGCGGCGGTTCGGCAGCACGGTCGCGCTGGACGGGCTCGACCTCACGGTGGAGCCCGGCGAGCTGATCGCACTGCTCGGCCCGTCGGGGTGCGGCAAGACCACCGCGCTGCGCTGCCTGGCCGGCTTCGAGCAGCCCGACGAGGGCGAGGTGCTGGTGGACGGCGCCGACATCACGCGCGTGCCGGCCAACCGGCGCGACGCGGGCATGGTCTTCCAGTCCTACAGCCTCTTCCCCAACCTCAACGCCCGGGACAACGTGAGCTTCGGCATGCGGGTGCGCAAGGCGCCCACCGCCAAGCGGCACGCCCGCGCGCAGGAGCTGCTCGAACTGGTCGGCCTGCCCTCGGTCGGCGAACGCTACCCCCACCAGCTGTCCGGCGGCCAGCAGCAGCGCGTGGCGCTGGCCCGCGCGCTCGCCCTGGAGCCCAGGGTGCTGCTGCTGGACGAGCCGTTGTCGGCGCTGGACGCCAAGGTGCGGGTCACGCTGCGCGAGGAGATCCGCCGCCTGCAGCTCTCCCTCGGCATCACGACGATCTTCGTGACGCACGACCAGGAGGAGGCGCTGTCGATGGCCGACCGGGTCGCCGTGCTGCGCGACGGCCGCCTGGAGCAGGTCGCCGACCCCGCCACCCTGTACGACCGGCCGGCGACCCCGTTCGTCGCCGAGTTCGTCGGCGCGATGAACCACCTGACCGGCCTGGTGTCGGGCGACCGGGTCACCGTCCTCGGGCAGACGCTGCCCGTGGAGGGCCGGGCGCCGGACACGGCGCAGGTGGACGTGCTGGTGCGGCCCGAGGCCGTGCTGGTCACGCCGGTCGACGCGTCCGGCGCCGAGGGCGACGGGATCGTCATGGTGTCGTCGTTCCGCGGCTCCACCGCCCGCCTGCGGGTCCATCTCGGCGACGGCACCGAGGTGCTGGCCGACGTCCCCGGCCACGACTCGGCGCGCTTCGCGCCCGGAACCGCCGTACGGGTCGGGCTGGTCGAGCGGCCCGTGCTCGTGTCGGCCCGCTCGGAGACCGGAGCCGCGACGGCGGTCCCCGAACCCGATGTCGTCTAGGGCGTGCCCGGCGGCGGTCCTGTTCGACATGGACGGCACGCTGGTGGACACCGAGGACCTGTGGTGGGACGCCTGCGTGGAGGTCGCGGACGGCCTGGGCTCCCCTCTCGGGGAGGCCGACCGGGAGGCGCTGTTCGGCCTGTCGGTCGAGGACGCCGCCCTGCACATCTCCGGAGGTCCGGGGGCGGGGGCCGTGGAGTCCCTGCTGACGGACGCGTTCACCCGCCGGCTGAAGAACGGGGTGACCATGCTTCCCGGCGCGGTCGCGCTGCTGGAGGCCCTGCACGCGGCCGGGATCCCGGCGGGACTGGTCAGCGCGTCCCCCCGGCCGGTCGTGGACCTGGTGCTCGAGACCGTCGGCGGGCACCGCTTCCGCCTGTCGGTGGCCGCCGGGGACAGCGCCAGGAACAAGCCCGCACCCGATCCGTACCTGGCCGCCGCCGCGCGGCTCGGCGTCGACCCGGCCGCGTGCGTGGCGATCGAGGACAGCCCGACCGGCGTCGCCTCGGCCCGGTCCGCCGGGTGCGCCGTCATCGTGGTCGGGCCCTCGGGCGCGGGGAGCGGAACGAACACGACGAGCGGGACGAACGCGGTGACGGCGGTGCCGACACTGGAGAGCGTCGATCTGCCGCTGCTGCGGCGGCTGGTCTCCCGCGCCCCCCTTTGAGCCGACTCCGGTCACTACGCGAATCTCAGTTCCCTTTGGGTATCGTCGCAGCATGCGTGCCATGAACACCGTGAAGGCCGGCTGCGACGACCCCAAGGACGTCTACTCGGCCGCCTGCCCGTGCCGCAACATGCTCGACCTGCTGGCCAACAAGTGGAGCGCGCTGGCCCTGGGCGCCCTGGACGACGGGCCGCAGCGTTTCGGCGCGCTGCGCGCCCGGCTCCAGGGCGTCAGCCCCAAGGTGCTCACCCAGACCCTGCGCCGTCTGGAGGACCACGGCCTGATCCACCGCGACGTGTATCCCGAGGTGCCGCTGCGGGTGGAATACAGCCTCACTCCGCTCGGCCGGGACGCCAACGTCCCGCTCGCCCACCTGCGGACGTGGGTGGAGCGCAACATCGACCGCTTCCCCGGCCAGGACTAGCCTCCTGACCTCGATGGTTCCCGATGGGTACTCATGTCCCTTGCGGGTAACCAGCCGTCGGTGGATAGCGTGCAGGTGATACCGCCGAGCCGTACGAACCGGCACGGCATTCATGTAGCGCAGGGGGACAGACATGACCGAAACCCAGAACGGGACCATGCCCGCCGTCGCCTTCCGGCGCAGCCTTCCCATCGACGACCCGGAAAGCCTGCTGGACGTGGAGCTGCCGGTGCCGCAACCCGGCCCGCGCGACCTGCTGGTCCGGGTGGAGGCCGTCGCCGTGAACCCGGTGGACTACAAGGTCCGGCGCAACAGCGACCCGGGCGGCGAGCCCAAGGTGCTCGGCTGGGACGCCGCGGGCACCGTGGTCGCCGTGGGCGACGAGGTGGAGCTGTTCGAGGCCGGCGACGAGGTCTACTACGCCGGCGCGCTCAACCGGCCCGGTGCGAACTCCCGCTTCCACGTGGTGGACGAGCGCCTCGTCGGCCGCAAGCCCGCCACCTTGTCCTTCACCGAGGCCGCCGCGCTGCCGCTGACCTCGCTCACGGCCTGGGAGGGCCTGTTCGAGCGGCTGGGCCTGCGCGGCGACGCGCTCGGCCAGACCGGGACGCTGCTGGTGACCGCGGCCGCGGGCGGCGTCGGCTCCATCGCCGTGCAGCTCGCCCGCGCCCTGACCGGGCTCACCGTGATCGGCACGGCCTCCCGGCCCGAGACGGTGGAGTTCGCCCGCCGGATGGGCGCCCACCACATCGTGGACCACCGGGGACCGCTGGCGAAGCAACTGGCCGAGGTCGCGCCCGGCGGCGTGGACTACGTCTTCAGCACGATCGGCACCGACCGCAACCTCACGGCCTACGCCGAGGCGCTCACCCCCTTCGGCGCGGTCGTCGCCATCGACGATCACGACTCCCTCGACATCGGCGTGCTCAAGCCGAAGAGCATCTCGTTCCATTGGGAGCTCATGTTCACCCACTCGCTGTTCCCGACGCCGCGTCAGGTGGACCAGCACCGCATCCTCGACCGGGTCGCCCGGCTCGTGGACGCCGGGGTCCTCACCACCACCGCCGGCCGCGACCTCGGTCCGGTCAACGCCGCCAACCTGCGTGAGGCCCACCGGATCCTCGAATCGGGCACCGCCATCGGCAAGCTCACCCTGACGGGCTTCTGACCAACCCTTCTCCGCCGGGAACAACGGGCGAGGCGCGGCCGGTTGGGGATCACAGGAACCGAGCCCGAAGACAGGAGTTGCGCATGCGTGCCATCGTCGTCCCCGCTTACGGTGATTCTTCGGTGCTGGAGTACGCGGAGCGGCCCGATCCCGAGCCCGGCCCGGGTGAGGTGCTGGTCGAGGTGGCCGCGACGGGCGTCAACTTCATCGACGTCTACCACCGCGAGGGCCGCTATCCGCTGCCGCTCCCGCTGGTCCCGGGCTCGGAGACGGCCGGGACCGTCACGGCCGTCGGGCCCGGGGTGACCGACGTCGTGCCCGGCGACCGGGTCGGCTCCGCGAGCGCGATCGGCGCGTACGCGGCCAAGGCCGTGATCCCGGCGGACAAGGTGGTCCGGCTGCCCGACGGGCTGGCGCCGGATCTGGCCGCGGCGGTGCTGCTCCAGGGGCTGACCGCGCACTACCTGACCCACTCCACGTACGCGATCCGGTCGGGCGACGACGTGCTCGTGCACGCGGCGGCGGGCGGCATGGGCCTGCTGCTCGTCCAGATGGCCAAGCTGCGCGGCGCCCGCGTGATCGGCACGGTCTCCAGCGCGGAGAAGGAGAAGCTCGCGCGGCAGGCCGGCGCCGACGAGGTCGTCGGCTACGAGGGCTTCACCGAGGCCGTCAAGGAGATCACCGACGGCGCCGGGGTGCACGTCGTCTACGACGGGGTCGGCGCCGCCACGTTCGACGGGTCGCTCGCGTCGCTGCGGCCGCGCGGCATGATGGCGCTGTACGGCGCGGCCAGCGGTCCCGTCCCGCCGTTCGACCCGCAGCGGCTCAACGCGGGCGGCTCGTTGTTCCTCACCCGGCCCACGCTCGCGCACTACACGGCGACACGCGAGGAACTGCTGTCACGGGCGAACGACCTGCTCGGCTGGGTCGCCTCCGGCGCCGTGAAGGTGCACATCTCCCAGCGCTACCCGCTCGCCGAGGCCCGGCGCGCCCACGACGACCTGGAAGGCAGGCGGACGACCGGCAAGCTGCTGCTCGTCCCCTGACCTGCGGACAGCCGCCCTCACGCCGCCATGGCGATCAGGCGCCATCGATCAGGCGCCATCGATCAGGCGCTGCGCGGCGACCTCGGCGCCGTCGGTGCGCACCTCGCCCGCCACAGACGCGGCGCGGGCCGCCACATCGGGATGGAGGACCCGGCCGAGCGCCTCGGCCAGCGACTCGGCGGTCGGCGCGGCGGGCGGATCCGCGATCCCGATCCCGAGATCGCCGGCCCGCCGCGCCCAGTAGTGCTGGTCGTAGAGCTGCGGCACGACGACCTGGGGCGCCCCGGCCAGCGCGGCGGCGGTCGTGGTGCCCGCGCCGCCGTGGTGGACGACGGCGGCGACCCGGGGGAACAGCGCCTGCTGGTCGACCTCGTCGACCGGCAGGCAATCGGGTCCGTCGTCCGCCGGGGACAGGCCGGCCCAGCCGCGCAGCACGATCACGCGGCGTCCGAGCGCGCGGGCCGCGGCCCGGTGTGCGTTGATCGCGGCGCCGACGGTGCCGTTCCAGCGCCGCGCGTCCTCGGCCCACAGCGCGCGGTTGCCTGCCGTCGCGTCCGCCGGCGCCTGCCCCCAGACGGGCACGGGGGCATGGTGCGGCGACGGCAGCGTGACCGGGCAGTAGCTCACGTAGACGTAGGCGATCCCCAGCCGCTCCGCCACCGAGTGGGCGGCCATCGACATGGCCCCGCCCGCCACGATGACGTCGCAGCCCTCGGCCGCCGCGGGGATCGCGGCGAACTGGACGGCGACCGTGCCCTCGATCATCCGCCGGCGTTGCTCGGGCGTCGGCGGGGCCTGGACCCGTGGGCCGACCCGGCTCACGGCCCCCGATTGTGCGCTGTCGCCGGGGTCTTGCCGCAAGTTCCCCCGCCGCCTATACCTTGAAAGTGGCGGGGGATGCCTCGATCAGGCCAGAGGGTGGGCCGGCCACTCCAGCAGGCGGGCCCCGAGCACGGCCGTCTCCAGGGTGAACCGCTGTGTGGGATCGCTCGGTGAGAAGCCCGTCAGCCTCCTGATCCGCTCCAGCCGGTAGGTGATCGCCCGGGTGCTGACGCCGAGCCTGCGCGCCGCCGCCGTGTGGTTGCCCTGGGAGGCGAAGATCGCCTCCAGCGTCTCCAGCAGCGGCTCGGGCCCGCCGCGCGCGGAGGTCAGCGGCCCGAGCACGGTGGAGACGAGGTCCACGATCGCGTCCCTGTCCCGCAGCAGCACCGGGAAGACCAGCAGATCGGCCGCCTTGAGCACCTGGGCCCGCAGGCCGAGCCGCTCGCCGAGGTCGATCGCGTTGACCGCCTCCCGGTAGGAGGTGACGATGCCGCCGGGGCCCTGGTGGGGGCGGCCCACCCCCACCCGCCAGTCGGTGAGCGCGGCACGCACGTGGTGGGTGAACTCGCCGCTCGCGGCGGCCAGCGCGGCCGGAGCCACGCACACCAGCAGGCCCTCGCGGACCGCGACCAGGATGTTGTGCGAGCCGAACCTCGCCACCATCGCCTGCTCGATCCTCGCGGCCAGCGGATCCCCGGCCGCCACCGGGGGCCGCGGCCTCGCCACGGTCACGATGTATCCCCCGGCGAGCCGCAGGCCGAAGTGCTCGGCGCGTTCGGCGTCCGCCCTGCCCTGCAGCAGGTCGTCGACGAACAGGCGACGGGCCTCCTCCTCCTGCCGGAGTGCGGCGCGCTGGGCCTCCTCGTATCCCTCGATGTAGGCGGCCATCCCGCGGCGTACGGCGCCGAAGGCCCCGCCGGCGGTGATCTCGGCGGCGTGCAGGCAGGCGTCGGCGAGCACCCGCAGCGGAATGCCGCGCTCGGCGGCGAGGGCGCCGCACTCGCGCAAGCCGTCCATGTCGGCGCGACCGGGCAACCTGCCGGTGGCGGCCGACGCGGCCAGAACCGACAGGAACCCGCCGAGTAAGTCGGCGGGCACCCCGGTCGCCTCGCTCACGCGAGCGAGAACGCTGTCCATCAGACTCCTACGTCACGCCGTTCGAAGGCGAGCAGCGCCGTCATGAGCAGGACGGCCGTCGCACCCAGCAGGACAAGGTAGTCACCGTACGGCCAGCCCTGATAGAGCGGCCTGCCGTCGAGGTAGTAGTGGACGGGCGAGAGCCAGCGCAGCCAGGAGATGGCGTCGATGCTCCTGCCCATGGTCTCGACGATGTATCCGGCGACGCCCCAGACGCCGACCACGGCGAGCGCGACCTGCTTGCGCCCGAAGGCCGCGCCCACGCACAGCGTCAGCGTCCCGAAGAACAGCACGAGCAGGAACAGCCCCGTGTGCGCGGCGAGGATGCTGCCGAACGGCACGTCCATGTGGGCGGCGGACGCCGCCCCGGTGGCGACGGCCAGCGTCACCAGCGCCACGGCGAGCAGGCCGAGCGCCAGCGCGGCCCAGCGCTCCAGGAGCAGCCGCCTGCGGTCGATCGGCAGCGTCAGCGTGAGCTCCAGCGTTCTGGCCTCCTCCGGGCCGGCGATGGCCCGGTTGCCGAGGATCGCGGCGCACATGGTGAACAGCAGCGGGCCGAGGAGCTGGTAGGCGACCGCCTGCAGGTAGCCGCGCCCGGTCGCGATGTCGGACATGCCGCCCATCAGGTCCCTGAACGCGCCGGGATATTTGGCGATGGCCTGTTTGCTGAACGTCTCGGGGTCGTTCATCATGCTCGCGTAGATCGAGATGTACATCGTGAGGAACGCGCACAGCCCGACCGTCCATCCGATGAGGGCGCGGCGATACTCCACCAGGGTCTTACGCACCAGCGTGGGCATGACGGCCCTCCTCCTCGCTGTAGTAGGTCAGGAAGATCTCCTCCAGGTCCGGCTCGGCGCTGACCATGTGGACCACGGTGTAGCGGGCCGCCGCCTTGATCAGCGCGTCGGGCCTGCCGTCGATCGTGCAGCGCAGGCTCGCCCCCTGGACGACCACGTCGCGTACGCCGGGAAGCCCTTCGAACGACTCCTTCGGGACCGGCGCGTCGAAGTGGAGCTCCACGTGCCGTACGGCCCGCTCGCGCAGCGCGGCGATGTCCTCGACCGCGACGAGACGGCCCGCCCGCACGATGCCCACCCGGTCGGCCACGTGCTCCACCTCGGCGAGCACGTGCGACGACATGAGGATCGTGTGGCCGGCCGTGCGCGCCTCCCGGACCATGGCCAGGAACTCCTGCTGCACCAGCGGGTCGAGCCCGCTCGTCGGCTCGTCCAGGATGAGCAGCTCGGGCTCGTGCATGAACGCCTGGATGAGCCCGACCTTCTGCTTGTTGCCCTTGGACAGCTCCCCCATCCTGACGGACAGGTCGGCGTCGAGCCGCTCGGCCAGTTCGTCGATCCTGCCGCGGCTCACCCCGCCGCGCACGTCGGCGAGGAACTGCAGGTAGTTGCGGGCCCGCTCCCGGCCCTCCAGGGCAAGCTCGCCCGGGAGGTAGCCGATCCTGGCGCGTACGCGCGGATCGCGGGTGTCGGCGCCGAGGACGGTCGCCCGGCCCGACGTCGGCCGGATCACGTCGAGGAGCAGCCGGATCGTCGTCGTCTTGCCGGCGCCGTTGGGCCCCAGATAGCCGAAGACCTCGCCCGGCCGGATTTCGAGGGTGAGGTCCTCGAGGCCTCGTCTCGTACCGTAGAACTTCGTCAGTCCTTCGGTCTCCACCACTGCTGTCATGCCGCAATGGTGGCGCTCCCGTCAGCCGCGGGGTATGCCCGCTTCCGGACACTTGCCGGTCGCGTTCGTTCGCACCTTCGGCAAAGCGGAGGTCAAGACGTGCCGCACGTGGCGGAGCCGGGCAGCAGATGGCGGTAGCGCGAGACCAGCCGGTAGCCCGCCTCTGCCACCCAGCTCACCGGTGGCGTCAGCATCACCCGGCCGGCCACGCGCCAGGCCGTACGCGGCTGCAGGACGAGGAGCAGCGCAATGGCTCGCGCGCCGTGGGCGCGCAGCCCGTCCGGGCCGAGCAGCTGCACGGACGTCTCGACCTCCGCGCGCGTCAGGCCCGTCGCGTCGAGGTCGAGGCCCTGCCACGCCCGCACGGCGGGCATGTACGGCAGGATCCGGTGCCCGGCGTTCACGCACGCCTGGCAGAAGGCGCAGTCGCCGTCGAAGACCAGCAGGACCCGGTTCTCCCCGCTTCCGCCGTTTTCCCGGCTCCCTCGATTTCCTCCGCTCATGCCGGCGTACCTACCAATCCTGGGACGGATCATTCCGGTCTCGTGGTGGCGGCGCGGGCCGCCGCGACGCGCGCACCGCCAGCACGACGACGAGGATCACCGCGACCGCGAGACTGAAGACGACCGCGGAGACCAGCAGCAGGACGAGCACGCTCATCGTCGATCTTCCCTTCGGCGTGCCCGTCCGCGCACCAGGCGTGCGGCGACGGCCAGGCCCACCGACGCGTACGACACCGCGTGCGCCAGCCGTACGGACCTGGGGATGTCCGAGACGGACGGGCGGGGACCGTCGCCCAGCTCCGGACGGTGCTCCACCCTGCCGCCGTAGTCGTTGGCCCCGCCGAGACGCACGCCGAGGGCGCCGGCGAAGGCCGCCTCGCAGCGCCCGGAGTTGGGGCTGGGATGGCGGTGCCCGTCCCTGATCGACACGGCGGCCGCGCGGCGGGGAGAGCCGCCCACCAGACCGGCGAGACCCGTGGTGAGCAGGGCCGTCAGCCGGGCCGGCACGTAGTTGGCCACGTCGTCCAGCCGGGCCGAGGCCCAGCCGAACCTCGCGTAGCGCGGCGACCGGTGGCCCACCATCGCGTCGAGCGTGTTCACCGCGCGGTAGCCGAGCAGGCCGGGCACGCCGAAGAGCGCCCCCCACACGAGCGGGGCGACGACGGCGTCCGAGGTGTTCTCCGCGATCGACTCGACCGTGCCCCGCGCGAGCTCCGCGGCGTCGAGCCCGGACGGATCGCGTCCGCACAGATGGGGAAGGCGTGCGCGGGCGGCGGCCAGGTCGCCCTCCCGCAACGAGCGGGCCATCAGCGTGCCCTCCCTGCCCAGCGTCGTGCCGCCGAGCACCGCCCACGTGGCGGCGGCGGTGACCGCGGCGCGTGCGATCGGGCTCGACCGGGTCACCCGCTCGGCGAGCAGTCCCGCGGCCGTCGCCGCGCCGACGCAGACGGTGGTGTAGGCCAGGCCCGCTAACCGCGAGTCGCGATATATGCGCTTTTCGAGGGCGGCGGCCCGGCTGCCGAACACCGCGACGGGATGACCGCGCCGGGGATCTCCCACCGCGGCGTCGATCGCGGCCCCGGCGAGCAGTCCCGCCGCCGTGGCACCGTCCATGATCCGGGTCACGCAGGCATTCTGCCGTACGTGCCCGTTTGTCATGAGAGGGGCTCGTCGCCGAGGAGGCGGCGCTGGATCGCGTCCTCGTTGGCGTCGAGCCAGGCCGCGGCACGCCTGATCCGCCCGCCCGCGCCGCCGTCCCACATGCGCGCCCAGCCGCCGCCGAGCGTCCTGGCCCGGTCCCGCATGAGCGCGTAGGAGCGGCCGAACCGCATCCTGGCCGTCTCCACCAGCATGAGCCGGTCCCGCGGCGGCAGGCCGTACGCGTCGCAGAACGCCCGCACACGGGCCGCCGCGTCCAGGAACCGCTGCACCGGGTCGCGGTCCAGCGGATCGGCCAGCGGCGCCCAGTGCCGCAGCGTGGTGACCACGTCGAACAGCCGCGTCGTCGGCCTGGCCATGTCGAAGTCGATCAGCGCGTACGGCAGGAGCTCATGCGTCGTCTTCCGGAAGACGACGTTGGCCGGGGTGACGTCGCAGTGGCCCACGAGCTCGGCGGGGCCCTCCGGCGCCGAGCCGTCCTCCCAGACGGCGCCGGGCGGCGGGCGGAACGAGGCCGCCGCGTCGTGGAAGCGCCGCAGCAGCCGGGCCAGAGTGATCAGCGCCTCGTCGCTCACCGCGTACGCCGGCAGGGGATGCGCGGGCACCACACCCTCGACGTACGTGAGGATCGCCCTGCCCCGTTCGTCGGTGCCGAGAACGCGCGGCGCCCGGTCGAACCCGGCGGACTCCAGGTGGCGCAGCAGCGCGTGGACCGACGGCGACGTGGAACGCATCGGCCGCCGCACCGTCGCCCCCACCCGCACGACCCCCTCGGAGACGTCTCCGATGAGCGGGATCTCGCGTACGGACATGGCGCTGGATTTTAGCCCCGCAGGCGATCACATTTCCGCCGGAAAGCACGAAGAACAGGAAAACGTCTCGCCATGCGGACGATCATCCACGGGGCGAGAAGGCATGACGGCCACCGGCATCGAAGGGACGGGGTCGCGGCCTTCGAGGATGGCCTGCGCGGGCACGTGGAACCCCTCCTGGCCTTCCTGCGCCGAATCGGGCCATCCCCCAGAGGGGGCACGGGCGCGTGTCCGAGTGGCATCGACGCAGGCCGGGCGGCCCCGGCGACCAGGCCCACAGGCCCACAGGCGGCATGCGCCGGCCCATGTCCGGGAAACCGGGTGTGTACCCGGTCCCCGGATCATGCAGAATTAGGCACGAGCGCCCTTAGCTCAGCTGGATAGAGCATCGGACTTCTAATCCGACGGTCGGGGGTTCGAATCCCTCAGGGCGCGCTCCCCCATCCAGCCCAGATGCCCTCTGAGCTGGCCTTTCACATGATCGGGCCGTCACGGAGGATGCAGCCGGACGCCACCAGATGCAGCCCCAGGCGGCCACTCCCGGAATATATCCGGAATGATCTTGGCCACGTTTCCGCAGGTCGCCAGGCGGATTCCGCCGCTCTCCGGAACGATCCCGGGGCCCAGGCACGCCGAAGGGCCCGGCGGGGAACCGGGCCCTGAGTAAGGTGTGATCATGGGCGTCGACGCCGTGCTGATGCGGGTGGAACAACCAGGGTCCAGCCCCAAGAGCAGGAGGCTTACGCCCGCTGCCACGGCGTTGGATCACAATGATTCGTTCGTTCGCCTCGTCGATCAGATCCGTGGGCGCAGCATGAATCCGATGCTGGAGAGAATCGACCCGTACGGGAGCGTGATCCTGACATCGGCTGAGATGCCGCAGTTCATCGAAGAGCTTGCTCGGCTTCGAGCCTTCGCCGTGACAGCCGAAGACGTCCGGGTGATCCGCAAGTTCGAGGACCTTGCCCGACAGTGCGCAGCGAATCCCGCGCTGGAGCTTCACCTGGATGGCGACTGACAGGGTCACCCGACGAGCGCGCTCTCTATGCGCCGATTGGCGACGTCGCGTTGGCCGTCGATGCACTTGGCGTAGACCCTGAGCATCACGTCTATGCCATGGCCGGCCCGCTCTGCGGCTTCCGGCGCATGGACTCCCGCGTTCAGCCACAGCGAGACGGCCGCGTGGCGCAGGTCGTACGGCCGGGCAGCGAGAGGAGAGGCGACCTGCTCGGCGTGAAGGCGTAGCTCCGTGCCTCCTTCCAGACCTTCGAGTAGGCCGAGCCGGAGATGAGACCACCCGTCCTCGTACGGAAGAGCCGTCCGTCGTCACCGACGCCGTGCCGCTCGATGTGCTCGCGGAGGATGGCGACCAGTTCGGGCGGGATCGGTACCTGCCGCGTGTCCTTCTCGCTGCGGTGCTTGAGCCCGCGATCGTCGTGGGTCTTGCCCGAGTCGGTGAAGCGCTTGTTGCTCTGCGGCTTGGTCTTCTCCAGGGTGAGCAGGCCCCAGCCGGATTCGGGAAGATGACAGTCCTTCTCACGCAGCCCGGCCGCCTCAGCCGGACGCAGGCCGCCGAAGTACATGCAGGCGAACATGGCCGCCAACATTGGCCCCCGCGTCCGGCCGCAGTAGGTCACGGCCGTCAACAGCTCGCGCGCCTGGGCGGGATTCACCACCGCGCGCCGATCGATCTCATCCGTCGACTTGGGACGGCGTAGCTTCACCCGGTCGAGCGGATTTGCCGAAAGCTCTTCCAGCTCTACGGCGTAGTCCAGGGCGTGATGGAACACGGCCCGCTTGCGCCGGTAGGTCGAGGCTGCCGCTGCGGAGCCGTCGAGGAGGAGCGCGAGAGCCTCCAGGGCCGCCCGTGCATGCTTCGCGTCCTCCAAGGCAGTGAGAGGCAACGAAGCCGCTTCCAGCCAGCGCAGCGCGCCCGCGATCTCAGGCGTAGGAGCCGGACGACGGCCAGCCGGCACGAGCGCGAACTCTCGGAGAGCGCGCCGTAGGGCCTCGTCATCGGGTCGGCCCGGCCGGTCGCTGGTGAGCACGGGCGTGACGTTGGAGAGCGCGTCTGTCATGCCCTCCCGACTCTTGGCCGCCGAGTGAGGCCAGCGGGTCTCGACGTAGGCGACGGCGAAGGCGAACCACGTGCGAGCGTTCTTCGCCTTCACCATGGATTCAGGGAGCCCGGTCTCAAGGTCGAAGGCTTCGCCGCGCTTGGCGGCCTGCCGCAGGTCCGACAGGTAGCTCTCGGCCAGGCCCTTCGTTCGGAACGTCGAGGACTTCTCGCGGGTGTCCACTGTCCACCGCACGGTGTGCGAGACGACCCGCTTCGGCTTCCCTGGCCCCTGGGAAGTCTTGTTCGCGCGGATCTCCCAGAACTTCACGTTGTAGGTCGGGTTCACGCCGCCTCCCGGAGGCTTTCCAACCAGGCGGCGAACTCGCTGCGGTAAATGCGAATCTCGCCGTTGGGGAGCTTGAAGCCCTGGGGTGCCTTGCCGATCTCGCGCCAGCGGTAGAAGGTGCGGACGGACACGCCGAGTTCGTCGAGGATCTCGGGGACCGTCATCAGCTTGTCGTCCTTTCTCATGCCGCCCTCCCTTCAGTTGCCGAAAGAACTTGTCCCTCTGCCTCGGCCTGGAGCCGGTCAAGGGCGGCGCTGCGCGCCGCCTCGCGGCCCTACGCCCGCTCGGCGGCCGGGCATGCGGCCTGGCGGCCGGTCCCGGCCGCCGGCAGCTCGGGCCGCCCGCCTTACTCTCCTCCGCCCACCAATAAGCCCGCTGACATCGGCAACACACACCGCCAGACCCCCGGTTCCACCCGCTATCGCTGACACGTGCCCCCTGGCTAGGCCAGCGCTACAAGCTGTAGGCGCTATGTTCGGAGGGTGGTCGGTAAAGAGGGTTCCCGGCTGGGTACGGAAGCCGCGCGTCGCCTGGCTCAGCTGGGCTGCTGTGAAATTGAGGAAGGACTTTCCGAGGCGGGGTTTGCTCGCATCGAGCACGAGTACGGATTCGAGTTCGCCGACGACCACCACGCTTTCCTGGCAGCAGGGTTACCCGTGCGTCAGCCTTGGGAAGAGGGCCAGACGTGGGAGAACCCCTGGCCCGACTGGCGCAACGGTGACCCTGAGGCGCTGCGCAAACATGTCGAGTGGCCAGTCAACTATCTCCTGTGGGACGTCGAGCGTGGCCACTGGCGATCGAGTTGGGGCGAGCGGCCGAACGACCCTCTTGCGGCTGTCGAAATAGCCCGGGTGCGATTGGCGGATGTTCCCAGAATGGTCCCGGTCTATGCGCATCGGTTCCTGCCGGCCGGACGTGGAACCTTCGGACATCCGGTCCTATCCATGCGGGGCACGGACATCATTTACTACGGGACCAACCTGCTCGACTACATTAACCAGGAGTTCCAGGACCCGCGCCCCGAACGCACCGAGACATGGCAGCCGCATGCAACGGTCTCGTTTTGGCGGGACTATCTGTAAGGGCATCTCAACAGGCGGTGCGCCGAACGGCATGCTCGCGGTCCGCGGTGACGCCGGATCATCTGCTTTCGATACCTGGTGACCACCGTCCTCCTCGCTGCTCAAGTGTCCCGGCCGTGCCCGCCGAGTCAAGGGCGCCTGCGGCGTCGCTTCGCGATCAGCTTCGCTCACCCTTGACACGGCGGTCCCGTCCCGGGGGTCGGCAGCTACGAGGAGGACGAGAGAAGAGCAGGGGCCGGGCCGCGCGCATAGCAAGGCGCACGAAATTAAGACATAAGTCGTTGATATGCCGCCTTTGGTGGCAGTGCCTTCGATGGCACGTCGCGCTTACTTCGGAACAATGAATACAGAGATTGGAATCGCTGTCGATCTGCGGAATAGTCGCGAACAAGTAAACCTTTGTCGCGCCACTTTTTGAAGGTTGACTGAAAAAGGTGCTGATTCATCTCCTGGACGAGGCTTCGGCATATCATGGCAGCTTCATGAACCCTGGCTAGGTCAATGTCCAGAATTAAGCGGCGACCGGCATTGGCGACGCCGAGTGCTGCCGCATTTCCGGTGCCAATGCTCCCATGGGCATGGACCGCAGCATGTCTAAGATGGCACAACACATCGAACTTCCGAAGAGCAGTATGTAAAGCTCCATTGTTCGGAAGGTCGATATCGGTCAGTTTCTTGACCACCTTTTTGATCTCCGGCCCGCCCGCCAAACTGGTCCCATCGAATAGTCCGTAAGCGACCTCATTGGCATCGTAATAGTGGACGCTGGCGAAGGGGATGACTTGAGCACCGGCATGGGCTTTGCACAGTGGGCATATATTAAGAAGACCCACGAGTAACGATCGAAGGTAGGCTTCTGTCGCTCCAACATGACCGAGCAACAGTAGTCGGCCGAGTACCGAATGGTCTGCTAGGAGGTTTGGTTTTCCTACTAGCGTGATTGATTCAGCTGCATCATAGTAATCATCAATAGGTGCCTGGCGACTTTCCGTATGCGGCTGACAAGCGGAGGCGATGTCTAATAATACGCTTGGACTCGAGTCGCATACGCGAACCTCCGGTGAGTTAGACACTCACGTACTCCTCGGCGGCAGAATATATTTTTTTAGCCCAGACAGGTCCGATATAGGGTCCTCGCAACAGTTCCTTGAATTCGACGTCAAGCAGAACGTCTTGAATGGAGCTAAGGCTTGTCTTCGCCAGTGCTTTCTTCTTCTTCTCTGGAATTGGCAGGTCGCTAAGAGGGCGCTGAAGAATCTCATGGTAAATTGACTTATCAGTCAGCGGCTTTCCGCACTTCATGCAGAATTGGGCATCTTCACTTACGCGGGCCGCACCACAATTGCTGCATGGGGTAAGGTTCAATGTGCATCGCGACCGGTAGTCATCGCCGAGGAAGGTCTCGGGTTTACCCCGCACTAGGGTAGATGGCGGACGTCTGATCAACGCACTTACGATCTCACGTGTTGATGGGCTTCGCCCTAGGGAGAGCGCATTGGCGTTGATGATGAACGAAGAATGCATCTCGTAGCGCTCGAACACCCCGGCGCTCCCTCGAGACTGGGAGTCGAGCGTCCGAATTATTCCCGCGTATGCCATGAGGTCTACAACATGCTGGAACTCTTTCGTAAGTGGGCGCTTTACTCCTATGGTCACTGTCTTCTGGCCCACACCCTTACTTGCATTGAAGCGAGATAGATTCTTCAGAAACGAATCTTCGAGACGTCGACCTTCCGTGATCAAGTTTGAGTACCTGGGTATTTTTTCCCCAGTGCTTTCGAATACGGTGCGGACGATCGACACATTTCTCTCAATGGCTAGATCTGCACGTCGCCTTGTAGGAGGCTTATGTGCTCCCTCGTCTTCATCGTAGTCGAGCACTTCTTGAATCATCGTAAGGAAGCTACGCGGCATGCCGAATGAGGCCAGAGCTAGGTAGTGCAGTAGTTCAACGCGGTCGCCGTGGAATTCCTCGTGCATCTCGGACGGAAGTCGCCGACTCAACACCGCTTGCATTGTTTCCAAGAAAGCTGGATCGTCCGCCCGGTACCAAGCCTCAAGTACCTCTGCATCGTGGCCGACATGCATGTTTGCGGAGTAGTTAGTAACTCCTGGATATACGGCCGCCTTCGGAGCGATCGTTCGTGTGCGGAGTTGCCGAAAGATCTCGAAGAACTCACGCTGCTGTTGTGCAGAGAAGGCGTGCGCTGCATCGTCAAACAGCAATACTGCTCTCTTGCGTCCAGCCGATGCCACATAAGCATTAATGTGTGAAATTAACTGAGTGGGAGACACTCGTTGGAATTCGTTGGGAACGATTCCAACTTCGAGGCTTTCTATAAACTCCCGTGACGCCGCTAGGCGGTCGGTTGACTCTCCTGGAGTTGTTCTTCCTGTCGATGCCTCTGTTTCGTGAAGGCCGAGGATCACCTTTGCAAGAACCCACTGTCTAAAAAGCTCTGTGGCATCAGGGCGAGCCTTAAAGATCGGCTCAAGCGCAAGATGTTTAGCGTAGTTGACGTAGACAGGAAAAACGTCACCGCTATCCAGGAGCTGATAGTAAGCGAGAAGCATTAGCGTAGATTTACCGGAACCGCGAGGTCCAATCAGTAGTTTGGCGCCAGTAGCCTTCAGTTTAGCTACTACTTTGGTTTCGCGCTCTGAGAGGGCGGTCCAGGATTCCAGCTCGCCGCGGGTAAGGTGCTCAGCCCGCGCCTCAAAGATGCTGCCAGACCGCTCATCCTCTGACATCTTGTCTCCCTGGTCTAGACGTCTGGCGACGAAAGAAACCTTACCAATGACACTGCGTCCTGCCATATGTATGGAGTGAGAGAGTCAGTGACAGCCGTGCGTCTCCCTCCCGCCGCTGGGTCAGGTTGATGGGCTGCGGATGAGCGGTCACGACTGTGTAGAGACACCGGCGGGCCTGGCTGGACCAGGTGCACAGCGATGAGCGAGGGCCGGCCAACTGCTGAGTTACCTGGGGGCGAGGGCGAAACGGGACAGTGGCTGACATAGACGGTCGTGTACTTCGCGCGACTCCTCGTTGAAGCGCGCTCGCTCGCACGTCTGGTGAGGAGTCGCCGAGGAGCGCCTCTTGCCCTTGATGGATCCACGGTCGGGTGGCTATCACAGAGATAAGGAAAGATTATGCATACTCTTGCCGCAGCAGGTCGAGGGCATGATCGCCGTGCCATTAAGGGCGGTCAAGAGGGGGAACTCACGGCCACTCACGGGCTGCCTGTCGCCCAGGTCGCGGCCGTACGCCCTAATGGTCAGCCCGGTCTGCAAGCAGGATGTCAGCAATCGCACCCCGAGTCGGCCCTTAGACACGTGCGGCAAGATCCGGAACATGCTCGGAATAGCCTTGCTCCAGGCGAGAGAGACTGAGCGATCACCTGCAGGTCAGCGCATCCTTTGGCCGAGAAACGGCGATCCACTTCTAATCCGACGGTCGGGGGTTCGAATCCCTCAGGGCGCGCTCCGCTCATCAGCCCATCCCCCGCTTGACCTGGGCATTCTCACCCCGGCGTTTCGGCGCCTCGTGGAATGGTTCGAGGCCCGTACGGCGAAGGACCCCGAGAGATCTCCCGGGGTCCTGTCGATCGCTTAAGGTCCTTCATACGGCGAGCGCGTCCAAGATCTTGCGGTTGGCCATCTCGCGTTGCCCCTCGATGCACTTGGCGTAGACAGGCCGATCCGGAGGTAGGCGGGCTTTTGGATCTGTCGCGGCCGGTGGCGGTGCTGCTGGTGGCCGTGATGCACTTCATCCCTGAGGATCAGGACCCTTACGGGGTGGTCGGGGCGCTGGTGGAAGCGATGGCGCCGGGGTCGTATCTGGTGGTCACGCATGTGAAGGCGCGGCCGGAGTACGCGGCGGCGGCTCGGCCGTATGAGCGGGCGAACGCGCCGGTGGTGCCGCGTTCGGCGGGTTAGGTCCGCTGGTTCTTCGAGGGTCTGGAGTTGGTTGAGCCGGGTCGGGTGAACCTGCGGCGGTGGCGGCCGGATGAGCGGGTGCTGACCTCGGACCCTGATGTCCCGTTCCTGGGCGGGATCGGGGTCAAGCGGTGAGCGGGACGTCTCCGGTCGAAGTGCTCGCTGAGCGGCTACAGGGTGAACTGGTCATCTCGGGATCACAAGCGGTGTCCGCGAGTACCAGGGGGTGGCCTTGGTGTCGATGGGGTCGGCCGCTGACGGATGGGTCGATGTGTGGGTGGAGTTCGGGCCGCAGGGCTGGCGCTACCACTGGTGGATCGGCGGTGGGATTACACACGGTAGGAATCCGTTGGGTGTGGGAGTGTGCGCCGGGCTGGATGTGGAGTACCAGCCGCGCGGTCCGGTCGTGCACGCAAGAAAACGATGAGGTCACCGTGGCCATCGGTTCGAGTCGCCTCCGGCCGCCGGGCGTGACGACGTCCGCCCGGCGGCCGGTGGCGCCTTCCGAGTCAGTTCGCCAGGACCCGCTGATGGATGTCGGTGACCGTCTTGCGGGCGGACTCCAGCGCACCCGCCTGCCAAGCGATCATGTAGCTGAGCCAGTCACCCGCGAAGTGGACGTGGCCGGCCGGTCTGTTGAGCAGTTGGTAGCCGCCGAGGCGGGACGGCCAGCTGACCCAGGCGCCCTCGATGTTCGGCTGGAGCTTCCAGGAGACCGAGGCGGAGCTCACCAGCTCGTCGCGGTACTTCGCGCCGTGGATCTTCATGCCCTGCTCGATCGCGCGCTTCTCCCTCTGCGGGTGGGTGAGCGCGGCGTAGGCGTCCGCGTTGGCGCCGTTGTTGTAGTAGCCGACGACGAGCCCGCGCCGCCCACCGTACCCGTAGGAGGGATACCAGAGGACGGATAGGTCAAGGTCGGTGTTGGTGATGCCGCCGTAGATGTTCTCGTCGGTCTCCCACCAGCGCCGGCGGTACTCCAGGCCGATCTTGCCGGATGACGTGACGACCGGCGTGGACAGCGCGGCCTGCACGTCGGGCCCGAGGTTGTGCGGCGTCCTCGCCAGGATGTGCGGCGGCATCGCGGCCACGCAGAGATCGGCCTTGATCGTGCGCGTCCTGCCGTGACTGTCCTGGTATTCGACCTCGACCCCGTCCGCCAGGTCGGTGATCTTCGTGACCTTCGAGCGCAGCAAGATCTTGTTCTTGCCGACGGCTTCGGCGAACGCCTTGGGGATGGCGTCCATGCCGCCGACCGGCTGGAACATCAGCATCGCCTGGTCATAGCCGAACTCGAAGGAGAACCGCTGGCCGACGCCGCTGGCGAGCACCTCCGACAGGGACGGCACCGGGCCCAGTTCCGTGCCCGGCTGCTCGCCCGCGCCCGGGTCGGTGCTGTATCCCCGGCGTTCGCCGCCCGTGTAGGTGAAACCGCTCGCCTTGGTGCCGATCGAGCCGAACCCGCGCAGGAAGGTCAGGAGGCGCTCCTTGTCGTCCGCGGTCAGCTTGCCGTCCAGCGCGCCGGCGTCGGTGGCGGTCGACAGCAGCTCGGAGATGTAGCCGTACACGTCGGCCTTCGCCGTGCGCCAGCGGACCGGCGCGGTCATTCCGGCGGCCTCGTTGAAGATGTACGCCTGGGCGTTGGAGTTGGTGAAGACCTCCAGATCGACGCCGAGCTCGCGGCAGTAGTCGACGGTGACCATCCACTGGGCGAGCCGGGCCGGCCCGGCGTTGAGGTAGAGACCGTCGGAGAACCGAGCGATCTGGGTGGAGCCGTCGATCTCAGTGATCCTGTCGCCGCCCCTGATCGTCCAGTTGCGGCCGCCGACCCGGTCGAGGGCCTCGATGACGGTGCAGTCGTAGCCCGCCTTGCCAAGCTCGTACGCCGTGGCCAGGCCGGCAATCCCGGCGCCGAGCACGACAACCTTCTTGGCGCCTCTGCCGGTGAGTGTGAAGTCGGACGGCTGCGGGGGGACGAATGAAGCACCGGTCGCCGCCTCCGCGGTGGGTGCGAGACCGAGCGCGCCCATCGTCGCCAGGAGTGCTCCAGCGCCTCCAGTGGCACCCACTGCGGTCAGGAATCCGCGCCTGCTGTAGCTCACAGCCACCTCCATGATCTGTGGAGGTCAGTGTCAGCACGATCTGTTGCCGTAGATCAACGATCACGTTTCGGCAGGATTTCTCAGGATTTCCTCAGGAATGGCGGCGCTCTGGGCGTGCCTCCTGGGCTCCGCCCGGGTCGACATCGGAAGGGATGCGCGGGCTCCGACCCCAGCCAATTCCGGCCCGCGCTCTCCAGCTCGCGGGCATCCCGGAGCCGGAGCGCGCCTCCGCCGGAGGCGTCCAGTGGAGCAACACGGGTCGTCGGCCACGTCCCCGCATCGATCCCCCCACGCCCCTGTCTCGGTGGGTAGCCGTCTGATCATCTGACCTCCCCCGGCTTGGCGGTCGTGGAGCCCCCTCACGTCCACCGTCCCCACACCCAGTGCACAGCGAGGGACCGGCCAGCCAGGGGCAGGTGATCCATAGGGGCGGGGGAGATCCTCCACGACCTTGGGCATCCCAGACCTTCCCTGTGCCGCTGGCCGGGGAAGGGAGCGAATTGAGGCGCGGTGTCGAGCCCTTGCGAGCCGCCAGAGCTGACAACTGATGATGTCTTGGCCATCTGCGAGACCGTCGTCGGGCTCCGTGAGGCCGTTGCCGCAGTGATGGCACGCGAGCCTGAGCATCCCCTCGGCTTCGTCGACAAGGGCCGGCTGACCCACGCTGGACTGAACGCAGCGGCCGACGAGTCCTTTCCCGTCCCCACTCACCAACAGACGGCGATCCCATTCCGTACGATTCACCTGTTGGGTGCACCTGATTGCATTCCCAAGCGAATATCCGAGGCTGAGGACCTGGGAGGGCACCCAACGAGTCGATAGCGTTCTCTAGTCATCCCTGTTGACGTCGGATCCCACGGGATACCCCTCAACAGCTCAGCGGCGGCCGGACGCGCAGATGACGCAGGTCTTGGTAGCCGGGAGGGCCATCAGGCGCTCGATGCCGATGCGTTGCCCGCATTTCTCGCAGATCCCGTAGCTCCCCTCGCGTAGCCGCTCGAAGGCGAGGTCCAGATCGGCGAGGTGTGTCAGGGCCTGTTCGAGGAGGGCCTGGACGTGGGCCCGCTCGAAGGCGGTGGACGTTCCCTCGGGGTCATGCTCGTCGTCGGAGGCCGTCAGCGCCGACGATTCGACGATCTCGTCCCGGTCACGGCCCAGCATGGCGACGCGGGCCGTGGTCATCTGACGGTCGGCGTCGAGCAGTTCTCGCATGGTCGCCTGCTCCGAGGGGGAAAGCGCGGCGTCCCGATGGTCTTCGGTCATCACGGTTCCTCACCTTCCCAACCAGGTTATTCGCAGCCCTTTCGGCCGGCTCGGGCGGCCGGTCACGAAGCACTTATCCAAGGGAGGGGAGCGTTTTCAGGTGGCCTTCGCCGGGGCCAGGGCTCCGGTGTTCTCTCGTTTTGTCTGGTTTGATTACGCGAGGCCAAGAGTCGCGGGGCCAAGAGTGAGGAGGCAGGGGGTGGAGTCTTGGGCATGGCGGCGCTTGGCTTGGGCGATGATGTTGGTGACGTCGCGGATGTGGTGTAGGGCCTCGATGTGCCAGTGGGCGCGGATCCACGCGGCCAGTTCCTCGGGTCGGGCCTGGTGCGCGGCCAGGCTGGGCGCAGAGCCCATGATGATCAGCGATCATTAGGTTGGCGATGGCGCCACCTGAAGTATCGGCCGACGTATTAGATATCTGCTGCACGCCGAGCCGAGCCGTGCGAGATACGGCGCCTGCGGCATTCAGGAGCTTCGTGTTAGGCACCATGTGCAGCTCCGGAGCGAGATACCTGTAATGCGACTCGTTAGGTGGAGGTGGGTCCTCAGGCGAGTCGGCGGACTAAAAGGAGTTCACTCACAACTCAAACGGAAGCCAGAAGGACAATTGCGCCAAGTCGCTACCGGCCCCCAACGCCAGCGACGGCGGCTCCGAGCGCGTGACCGCGTCCGGCACGGACGCGGTCGAGGAACTGGAGTGCACTCTCCAGGGTTCTTCAGCGGGCGCCGGCGCGCATCCTCCGCCCTGGTGAATTCGACGCCACGCTTTCGACGAACGGGGCTAGCAGACGGGGCACCGCGGCCTCCGCCAGCTCCAGGCCCTGGTCCACGGACACATCCCGGACCTTGTAGACGCCGTCCCCCGCCGCGGTGGTGGCTCCGAGAGTGAGCAGCCCGGTGCGGCGCTGGAACGGCGATCGGGTGACCATCCAGCCGATGATCCCGTCCCGCCGGAGAACGACGGTCCGCCGGGCGAACGTCCCGTACGCCATGGCGAGATGGTGGCCACGCAGTCCGTGGCCGAGGGTGCGGTGGGCGTCGCAGGCGAAGACCGTCAGGATCGGCGCCAGCAGCACGCCGGTGATCCAGCCGGCGGTGACGAACGCCTGGCCGAGCCACAGCCCGAGACCGGCGAGGGCGGCGGCGACGAGGACCGCCGCGATCAGCGCCCGGTTGATCCGCCTGCGCAGCGCGGCGCGGGGGTGCGGCGTCAGACCCGCCCTGTTGAGCAGCCACTCTTCCGTGAGTACCTGGCCGGCGACCCGGAGGGCTTCTGCGCGGGGGACCGGCGGGGTCAGGGCGCGGCGGTTGCGGTTTTCGTCCCGGTCGCCCAGGCCACTGGTGACGGCGTTGAGCTTGGCGCCCCCGGCCCAGCGCAGCGGGATCGGCTCGACCAACTCGACGCCGCGCAGTCGGCTCTCCTCCATGCTCACGGACCGGGTGGCCAGCAGGCCGCGGCGCACCCGCAGGACGCCTCCTTCCGCGCGCCGCAGCTCGTACCCGCTCCAGTTCTCGATGAAGGTGAGCGTCGAGCAGGCCGCGCCGAGGGCGATGAGGGCGAGCGTGGCCAGCAGGAGGCCGTACCAGAGCGGGACCGAGCCGAAACGGCGAACGAGGTCCTGGACGGCGCCGAGTTCGAGCGGGTCTATTTTCATCTCGTGCAGGGTGCGGTAGACGCTGCCCGCCGCGGCCAGGACGCCGCCGACCCCCCAGACGGTGAGCGGCGCGTACCGCAGCCAGGCACGATCCAGCTCGCAGATGAGGCCGGCGTCCTCGGTCACGTTCAGGGCGTGACCCGTCTCGCGCCACTGGAGGATCCGGCGGCGCAACTCGGCGGCGTCCGCCGCGGTCAAACCGTCCAGCTTGAGCCCCCCGCCGCCCTGCCCGCCGGTGTCGATCCTGAGCGTGGTGAGGCCGAGCAGGCGTTGCAGCGGGTTGGCGGTCACGTCGACGCTGCGCACGCGTGCCGGCGGGACAGCGTGGCGGCTGCGGAAGAGCAGGCCCGAGCTGAGCTCCAGCCGTTCTCCAGTGAGGTGGTAGCGGGTGGTCAGCAGCCGTGCCAGCCCGAACCCGCCGACGACCAGGCAGGTGAGGAACAACGAGCCGAGAGTGATGAGGACCTGCAGGTTCGTCTCACCGCCTGCGACGAGCAGGCTGAGCAGGAACAGGGCGAGCGGCGCGGCCGGGACGCCCAGGCTGACCACGATCAGCCGGCCGCTCAGCCGCCCGCGGTGCGGGGTGGCGGTGGAGGTCATGCGTTGTCCCCCGGTACGACGTGGGTGCGGCTGGTCAGGTACGCCACCAGTTCGTCGCCGATCTCGCGGTCGAGTCCGTTGATCCGGACCGCGGAGGAGGAGGCGGTGGTCACGCTGACGCCGGACAGTCCGAACAGCTGCTGCAACGGCCCGCGCAGCGTGTCCACGGTCTGCACTCGGGACAGCGGCACGACCCGCCACTGTTGCCAGAGCCATCCGGAGGCCGCGTAGACCGCCTCGCCAGTGACCTCCCATCGGTGCACCCGGTAGCGCCAGTACGGCATGACGGCCACGTAGAGCAGGCCGGGCACGAGGGAGATCAGGGTGAGCCACATGAACAGTTCACGGGTCGGGGGGATGCTCGCCCACAGGATCGCGAAGGTGAGCGGCAAGGGGAGGGCGAACACCGCGGCCTGCGCGCTCCACCAGCCGATCGACCGGCAGGCGACGCGGTTGCGGGGCGGCCGGAGCCTAAGATCGCTCATTGTCGTCGCCTTCCTTCAGCGGCTGACGGCGAGGTGCGGCTGGGCCGCCGCCTTGAGCTTGCGCATCTTGGTCACCAGCACGGCGGTGCGCGCCAGGACCATGGCCAGCGACATGAACACGAAGGCATTGGCGTAGGTGTCGGCCCCGCTGATCCGGTAGTCGATGGAGAAGCGGACCAGGCCCTCGGCGAACCAGTGCTCGGCCCCGTAGGCGAAGATCACCCGCCCGGCGGACACCACGATCCACACCAGCGCGTATCCGATGCCCCCGACGGTGTAAAGCTCACCGGATTCACGCCGGTGGGCGGGCAGCAGCGCGCCGGCGATCAGACCGCCGATCAGTCCGGTGCCGACTCCCACGAGTTGCAGCGACAGGTCGTTTCCCTGCGTCGGGAAGGAATGGACGAAAATGGCGATGATGACGGCCACGGCGATCACCGAGCGCGACATCCGCATGATGGTGATGCGGCGTTGTCCCAGGTCGGTGGCCAGGATGATGAGCAGAATGGTTCCGCTCGCGATGAGGGCGGCAAGGAACTGACTCATAGGGGACTGATTCTCCGAATCGCTGGATATCCGTGCCGATTGCACGTTTCGCGCTTCCCACGCTAGAAATCCGGCGTTCGCGCCGAGACGACCGAACGGCTGGTCCGGTTGTCAACCGATCGATGGACACGTGCGGGCGTGGTACGACTGATGACGTGCGAGTACGGCCTGAGGCGAACGGACGGCAGAGCGAGGAGGCCGAGCTGAGGATCGGCTGGTTCGGTCTGTGGGACGCCTTCTTCGCGGTCTCCTACCTGGTCACATCGGTGCTGCTGTTCATCTCGGCCGACTCCGGGCTCGGCCACTCCCTCGCGATCGGCGCGCTGACGCTCATCGTGCCTTGGTATGCCATGCTCGGCCGTCGCCCGATGATCGAAAAGACGTACGGGCCGCGCAACCTGGTGTTCGCGTTCGGGCTGGTGCTGCTGTTCTGCATCACCACGACGTTCGGCCTCATCGGCTCCTTCGCGTTGTTCGCCGTGTCTCCCATGCTGATCATGAGCCTGCCGATGACGTGGGCCGTCGGCCTGCTCGGGGTCGTCAACCTCTTTCCTCTGACGCTGGTCTGGGCCGACGGTGCGGATGTCTGGGGCGTGCTGGCGATCTCGCTGCTGAGCTTCGCGCTGTCGATCCTGCTCGGGTTGTGGATCAAGCGGGTGACCCAGCAGAGCAAGGAACGCGCCCAGCTCATTGAGGAGTTGCGGCGCAGCCGGGAGCGGGTGGCCAGGCTGTCGCACGAGGCCGGCATCTCGGCCGAACGCGAACGCCTGGCCCGGGAGATCCACGACACCCTGGCCCAGGGCCTGACCAGCATCATCAGCCTGATCCATGCCGCGGAGTCCAGAATGCGTGACGAGCCGGAACAGGCGGCCGGCCATCTGTCGCGGGCCGGGCAGGTGGCCAAGGACTCCCTTGCCGAGGCGCGGGACTTCGTCGCCGCTCGCACGCCGCCCACCTTGCGCGGAGGGTCGCTGGTGCAGGCCGTACGCAGGCACGCGGACGGCCTGGTCGCCGAGACCGGTCTCGACGTGCGCACCTCGGTGCACGGGCAGGAGGCGCCCTTGCCGATGCCCGTCAACGTCGTCCTGCTGCGCGCTGTGCAGGAGGCGATCGCCAACGTCCGCAAGCACGCCGGGCGGGCCCGCGGCGTGGACGTGGAGGTGACCTTCGAGCCGGACGCCGTGCGCCTGCTCATCCGGGACGACGGCGAGGGCTTCGACCCGGACGACGCCCAGGGCGGGTACGGCCTGCGCGGCATGCGGGCCCGGGTGGCGGAGATCGACGGAACGGTGACGATCGGCAGCCGGCCGGGCGCGGGCACGACTGTCGAGGTGCACATCCCCATGGAGGCGGCCCGTGGCTGATGGACAGCTGATCAAGGTCTTGCTGGCCGACGACCATCCGGTGGTCCGCGAGGGCCTCATCGCGATGCTGGAGTCCGCCGACGGCATCACTGTCATCGGCGAGGCCGGCTCAGGAGAAGAGGCGGTCGTCCAGGCGGACGTGCTGCGGCCGGACGTCATCCTGCTGGACCTGCGCATGGGCGGCATGGACGGTGTCGCCGCCACTCGGAACATACTGGGGCGGCTGCCGGGCAGCAAGGTCGTCATCCTCACCACGTACGAGGACGACACCGACATCCTCCGGGCGGTGGAGGCGGGCGCGGCCGGCTACCTGCTGAAGGGCAGCTCGCGGCAGGAGCTGATCGGCGCGGTTCAGGGCGCCGCCCGCGGGGAGACCGTGCTCACCCCATCGCTCGCGGGCAAGCTCTTCCGCGCCAGGACTCCCGTACAGCCGGCGCTGTCGGAGCGCGAGTGCGCGGCGCTGCGGCTGGTCGGCCAGGGCCTGACCAACGCCGAGATCGGCGACCAACTGTTCATCAGCGAGGCGACCGTCAAGACGTACCTGCTGCGTTGTTTCAGGAAGCTCGGCGTCTCGGACCGCACGGCGGCGGTGATGACGGCGCTGGAACGCGGCCTGCTGTCCTGACCCGATTCCGCAGAAGGCGATCCCGGGTGGGCGCTTGAGCACGCCAACCTGGTACGGCGGGGGACGTCAGGTGGTCGCGAGCATTCCCGTCCGTCGGCCAGCGGCACCCCGCCGACCAGATCGAGCTGCCACAGGTGCATCGGCGCTTCGCGCTGCCAGCGCCGGTAGGTGCGCTTGTGCTCCTGCGCACCATGTCGCATGACCGAACGCACAAGCTCTGCGTCGAAATTGGGGAACTTGTGGTCTCCCAAGCGCCCAAGCGCTGGCGAAATGCACGAATACTTCGACGCCAGCTCGGCACATTCAGCACCACCCTGACTGTCTACACGTTAGCCAGCGGTTCCGAGCAGGCGCAGGACGTGGACGGCCTGGATGAGCTGTTTCATCAGCTCAAGCGAGCCGAATACAAGCCTGAGGAGGGTACCTGGTTCAGATGCGAGCTTGAATACAGCCGCCGCAGGAGGGCGTACACGGCATCGATGCAGACCTTCGACAGGGAGTTCCCATTCGGGACGACTTCCAGATTCCCCAATGGGCCTACGCGGAGGAGCT
Source organism: Microbispora rosea (assembly GCF_900156315.1). Classification (GTDB taxonomy): domain Bacteria; phylum Actinomycetota; class Actinomycetes; order Streptosporangiales; family Streptosporangiaceae; genus Microbispora; species Microbispora rosea. The sequence goes on from NZ_FTNI01000009.1 coordinate 129,523, forward strand.
CACCATGTTCCCACGCCACCCGAAGCACACGCCGCCCTGGATGACGCAGCAATGACCCAGCCGAAAAATGGCCCTCAATATCGACGCCGACGAGATCCGCCGCAATGCTCCAGCCCGAGTCGTCGAGCGTATCGCTCTTCACCCCATAGGTGTGCTCCCGTTCAGGAACCCCAAGGCCACGCGAAGCAGCGGATCCCCGTGTATGAATGAATCATGACCGCCCGATATGACGGCCAGGCCGAATGGTACGACGACTACATCGGGCCCAGCGCCGGCACCAACATCCCCTGGATCGTCGATCTTCTCGGACCTGGGAACGGTCTGTGCCTGGACATCGGTTGCGGTACCGGCCTTTACCTCCAGGCCATCCGCTCCACCGGCCGCACCGTCATCGGGTTGGACCGCTCGGCCGACCAGCTACGCCGAGCCCGCAACAGGGATCACGCCCCACTCCTGCACGCTGACGCCACGATGCTCCCGTTCGCCCCGGGCACCTTCGCCACGGTAACCGCGCTGTGGGTCTCCACCGACATGGACGACTTCGCCGGCCTGGTGAAGGAAGTCGCGCGGGTACTGCTGCCAGGTGGGACGCTGCTGTTCTACGGCGTGCACCCGTGCTTCAACGGCCCTCACATCGAGCCGCGCCCGGATGGAGCGATGATCATCCACCCCACATACCGCCTGAACGGGTGGCACAAACGGTCGCCATGGTGGCGCGAGGGCGGAGTCCGCGACCGGGTGGGCATGAGCCACGTGCCACTGCCCGACCTGATCAACGCGTTCATCGACGCGGGACTGAACATCGACCGGGTGACCGAGCCGCTCGAAAACTCCATTCCCTCAGTCCTGGCGGTCAGAGCCGTCCGGGCCTGAACGATCAGTCAGTCGCTGGCGCGGGTGGGGTCGTGCACCGCTTCCGGGACTCTGCGGTATGAGACCCGCCCCAAGAACGCCAGTTGCCGCCTGGTCACGCCGTCATCTACGCGCGGCCGTCATCGACACCGGGGACGTCGAGCTTCTCGTAGTAGCGCTTTATCCTCCCGGCGCCAGTACACGCTCACATGCCAGCGCCCCGGCCCTCATGGAGGGAGCAGGGCACACGTTCACAAGCTCTGATTCCTACCGCGTACTCCGGGAACATCGCGGGCTGCTTCGAAGAAGAGCCGATCAGGCCCTTATCTGTCACGGATAGGGAATTCAAATCTGTCTTGACTGTCGGCGGACGTGCGGTGAATGTCGAAAAGGATCGAGATGCTCCTTCTGAGGCGAGGGACGGAGGGGTCAGATCGCAGTGGACACCACCGACGCAAGCCAATGGTCTGAGGATCGTAACCGCAATGAGTGGGGTTCAACCAGCCGCCTGCTCGCACAAGTCCCAGCCGATAAGGCAGAAGTCTTTTCGTCGGTAGGCCACGACGACAACGCTGGGATTGTAGTAAGCGGAGCCGGTGCACTGATCGCCGCAGCCGGGATAACTCGAAAGCCGACCTGCCCGATCCTGGTCGATCGTCGTCGTTACGCAGGGCGCAACCGACCGCGGGGAACGGCGAGGTTTGATCCTGCCTGGATCGAGAGCCAACGTGCCCTGGATACGGCAATTGTGCTCACCGATTCCGGGTACGTGGGAGAAGGCGATCGAGCGGCCTTGGTCGCGATCCTGGAGCAGACGACTATGGCCGGAGACAATGTGTGTGCTGTCCTCCCGCTTCACATCTCCTGGCTTGCGGAGCCCGGCGTGAAGTTGTTGACCGGCGAGGTGAATCAGCACCAGGTGCCAGTGGCGCTCGTCTTGGAGCACGCCACCGACCCGCTCGGCACGCAGAAGGCGGTCAGCGGGCTGAAACAGCTACTAGACCAGGCACAGGTACCGATCAGCCTCCTGTGTACGGACATCTCCGGATTAGGGGCGATCGCCTACGGTGCTGCTTGGGCTGCGGTCGGAGTTACATCCGCATTGCGGCATCTGTATCCCGCCAACAAGAAAGGTCCTCCTCCCCCACCAGTGCCGGCGAGACATGCGATCGTCCCGCGATTGATGACGTTCATGAACGCTGGACGCATCGCCGAAGGCTGGGCGCTTGCCCGGGGCCATGAGGATCTGGATGAAAATTTGTGGCGCTGCTGGTGCGCCGAATGCGGTAACCGCACCATGGACCGGTTCGCCACCTGCGCTGAGCTGAGCCTGGCCATCCACAACATCAGCATTCTGGAGGAACTTCACCAGCAAATCACCGGCCCGGACTCATGGGAACGGGCGATCAGAGATGCGCTGGGCTGCTACTGGTGGATGAAAGACGAGTACCGCCTCACATGGAAGCCGCCCGATTTCATGAATGCCTGGCTGCCCAGGTCCCGGCACTGACGGTCTGCTGCGACAGTATGGCGTCATAGACGATTTCTTCGACGAGGCGGTGGACCCAGGTGCGTCCGGGACCGAGCCCGGCGCCGACGAAGGTGTCAGGCGCCTGGATCATCTCGTAGGGCTCTTCGGCGGTCACCAAGCCGAAGCCGTAGTACATGGCCTCGACTTGCACCGCATCCCGACGCGCGACTTTCGCCGGCAGGACACCCACGCGGGCACCGAAGGCGGCGAACTCGGCCAAGTTCGTCATCACCGACCGCCATGAGGCCCTCGCGGCGATGGCTCCGCGGATACGCACTGGTGACGGCCGCGTGAGGAACGACGGGTCGACATGCGCCCGGCAGTGCAGCAGCAGGGTGTCTGCCGCGGGCACCAACCCGATTTCCTGCCGCAGGGTGTGCTCGGCCTCGTTCAGCTCACACACAACTACTCGCCATGTGCTGAGCGCACGTACCGTGACCACGTGGCAGTCCTGCCATCCCAGCGCGGTAAGTACGCCCAGTGGCACGCTCTTCGCAGGGGTAGCGGGTCGGGTTGTCATGAGGCACCACCCTGCCCACCGCTCCGAGGTGATGTACAGGGCGTTGCCCAATCGTCACCTCGTCGAGGAAACCATTCCCTCAGGACGCGCTCCTCTTCCCATCCTTCTTCTCTCCTGAGCTGGATCGTCCTCCGCATGCCCGGGGCCGGGCCGGCACCGCCCGGCTCGCCGCCCTGCCTGAGCCCTGGTCCCGGTACGTCAAGGCGTTCGCGGCCGCCACCCCTGACTCGTGACGCGCATCACAGGACCTTGCCCCCATTCGTATACGTCTCCTACTATTCCTACAGAGTTACTAGGAATACGCGCCATCTCGCTGGAGACGGTGCGGAAAGGGGCGGAGCATGCCCGCGACGGCCGAGTCCGTGGACACCCTCTGGTTCACCCGTTGTCCCGTCCCGACGGCCAGTGGGCTCGCCTACGCGCTCGGCCGGCTGGCCACGCGGTACGCGGACCTGGGCGTCGAGATCGGAATCCTCCAGGACGCGCCGCTGGAGATCGCCCGGCACCACTACGACCACGACCTCGTCGGCCTGATCCGCGAAGGGGGCAACGTGCCCGCCATCGCGGCACGGGCCGAGGGCGTCAGGACCCGCCTGGTCGGGCTCACCTGGATCGACGAGGGACAGTCGATCGTGGTCCGCCCCGACTCTCCGATCACCTCGCCGGCCGCCCTGCGGGGTGCGCGGATCGCCGTCCCCGGATGGGCCGCCACGAGGGACACCAGCCACGCGCGTGCCATGGCCCTGCACGGATTCAAGGGTGCGCTCGGACTCGCCGGGCTGACGCTCGACGACGTGGAGTTCGTCGAGGTGCCGCTCGACCCGGTCGTGCCTCCGGGCCGCGTCCGCGCCGAGCGCGCCGCGCCACGGTTCCGGGAGCTGGACGAGCTGGCGGCCGGACGGGTCGACGCGGTCTACGCCAAGGGCGCCGCGGCGCTGGAAGCCGCCCGCGTTCGCGATCTGGTGGTCGGCATCGACCTGGACGCGGTGCCGTGGCGGCGGTCCAGGGTCAACAACGGAACCCCGCGGCCGATCACCGTGCACGAGGACCTGCTGCAGTCGCACCCCGAGCTGGTGGTCGAGTTCCTGGTCGAGACGCTGCGCGCGGCCGACTGGGCGGCGGGCGACCTGGACGGCGTACGCGAGGTGCTGGCGGCCGAGACCGGATCGGGCGCGGAGGGCGTGCTCCTCGCCTACCGGGAGGGATTCCACCGCACGCTCCACCCCACGCTGGACGAGGAGCGGGTGGACCTGCTGCGGATCCAGAAGGCGTTCCTGCTGCGCTACGGCTTCCTGAGCGCCGACTTCGACCTCGATTCCTGGATCGACCCCGAGCCGCTGCGGCTCGCGTACGAGCGGCTGGCCGCGCGGCACTGACTCCCGGCCGCCCGTCATCCCCGCGTCGTCCTTCTTCACCACGCCCGTCCGGGCCGGTAGCGGCGGTGAGCCGCGCGGTGCCCGCCGGCCCCCCTTGCCATCTCGAAAGGCCATGAGTTGATCAGCACATCCCCCTCCGGCGGCCGTGGGTCCTCGGCCCGGCCCGCCGGTCGTGCACGCGTCCGCCGTCCGTCGTTCCTGACGGCGGTCGCCGCCGTCGGCACGCTGTTGTTGGTGGCCTCCTGCGGCACGTCGGCGGCGTCGTCGGAGACCGGGTCGGCCGCGCAGAGCGTGGACACCGTCCGCGTGGGCGTCATCGCCGGCTCGCCCCCGGGTGTCTACTCCGCGATCGAGAAGGGGTTCTTCGACAAGCAGCGGATCAAGGTCGAGCTCGTGACGCTCAGCGGGGGCCCCGCGCTCGTCGCGGCCACCGAGGGCGGCTCCATCGACATCGCGTGGGCCGACATCTTCGCCTGGGCGGCCGCGATCGAGCAGGGCTTCAAGCTGACGATCATCAACCCGGCCAACGCGTTGAAGCCCGGGCAGCCGGTCAACGTCATCGTGACGAAGCCGGGCAGCGGCATCACCTCGGCGAAGGACCTCGCGGGCAAGAAGCTCGGGGTGCCGGCGCAGGCGCTGACCACCGTACAGATCAAGAAGTGGCTCGCGGACCAGGGCCTCGACCCGAACGGCCCGAAGTACACCACCGTGCAGGACCGCACCACCTCCGGTGGCCTGGTGGCGCAGGGCACGCTCGACGCCGCGGCCACCAGCGGCGCGTACGTCACCGCGTGGGAGGCGCAGTACGGCCTCACGGTCGCCGGCACCTTCGACTCCGGCGTGCCCGAGGGCGCGGCGACGTCCGGCTACGGCGCGCTGCACACCTTCGCCGAGGCGCACCCGGACCTGGTCCAGCGCTTCGTCCGGGCCGTGCGGCAGGGCGTGACCGCGTTCCAGTCGTCCACCCCACAGGAGCAGAACTCGCTGCTGGTGAAGTACGGCGGCGCGGACGTCACGAAGCTGGAGGCCAAGTATCCCGGCGCGCTGGACAAGGCGTCGGCGGCGACCAGCGGCGAGCTGAGCGGCCCGTTCGACGTGGCCGCCGAGAACGCGTGGATCGAGACGGGCGCGCGGTTCGGCGCGCTGAAGAAGCCCTTCGACCTCACGCCCTATCTGTGGCCCACCGCCACGGCCGCCAACCCCTGATCATCCTCACGAACGCCGGGAGCCTCGATGGCGACATCAGCCGCGCCCACCGCGGCCGGGACCGAGCACAGCGCGACCGGAAGCGCCGCGACCCTGCTGACGGCGGACGACGTCGCGAAGACCTACCGCACCCGCCGACGGGAGGTGACCGCCCTGCGCGGGCTGTCCCTGGACATCGGCGCCGGGGAGTTCGTCGCCCTCGTCGGGCGGTCCGGATGCGGCAAGTCCACGCTGCTGCGGCTGCTCAGCGGCCTCCTCCCCGCCACTGCGGGACAGATCCGGGTGGCCGGGCAACCGATCGACGGGCCGCCGCGCCAGGCGCGCTGCGTCTTCCAGGACTACGCCCAGTCCCTGCTGCCGTGGAAGACGGTGGCGGGCAACGTCCGGTTCGGGCTGCGGCACGCGTACGAACCGGCCGAAGGCGGTCACGACGAGCTGGTGGCGCACTACCTCGGCCTGGTGGGCCTCGGCCACGCGGCCGACCGGTACCCGTGGGAGCTGTCCGGCGGCATGCAGCAGCGTGCGGCCATCGCCCGCGCGCTGGCCGCGCGACCACAACTGCTGTTCATGGACGAGGCGTTCAGCGGCGTGGACGCCCTGAGCCGCGCCAAGCTGCAGGACGTCCTCCTGCATGCCTGGGCCGAGGAGGGGCTGACCGTGGTGTTCGTGACCCACGACATCGACGAGGCGGTCTACCTGGCCGACCGGGTCGTGGTGCTGCATCCCGAAGGGCGCGGGGTGCTGGCCGACGTACGGACCGGTCTGCCCCGCCCGCGCGGCCAGCTGACCACGCGGGAGTCGCCGGAGTTCCTGCACCACCGGCGTGAACTGCTGCACCTGGTCCTGGACGGAGAGGACTCCGGCGAATGACCACCAACCCCACAGTGACGAGGACCGCCGGCGCCATGCCGCTCCCCGCGACCCCCGATGCGATCCCCGGCACGGCGGGGGCGCCGAAGCGCCGCCCCTGGTTCCTGCGCGCGCTGCGCAGCAGGGCCTTCGGCTGGCTCGTGTTCGCCGCGGCCCTGGTCGCTTGGCAGCGATACGCCACGGCGAACCCCTCGCCCAGGTACGCCACCGTGACCGACGTCGCCGTCCAGTGGTGGGACCAGATCCTCGGCGGGCCGCTCCTGACGGCGACCCTGCAGACCCTGCGCACGATGCTGATCGGCTACGGCGTCGCCGCCGTGCTGGCCGTGGTGATCGGGGTACTCATGGCCCGCGTACGGCTCGTCTACGTGCTGCTCGAACCCCCGCTCGAACTGCTGCGGCCGATGCCGATCTCGGCGGTCATCCCCCTGCTGATCCTCTACCTCGGCATCGACGACGCTATGAAGATCAGCGTGGTCGCGCTGGCGGCGTTCTTCCACATCCTGCTCAACGCCTACTCGGGCGCGGGCTCTACGCACCGCACGATGATGGACACCGCGCGTACCTTCGGGCTGACCTGGCGGCAGACGATGGCCGAGATCGTGATCCCGGCCGCCGCCCCCTCGATCTTCGTGGGGCTCCGCTCGGCGCTCGCCGCCTCACTGGTGATCTCGGTCGTCGTCGGCATGATCGCCGGCAACGACGGCCTCGGGCACCTCCTGATGATCCAGCAGCAGAGTTTCCAGGTGACCGACCTCATCGTCGGCGCGGTCACCATCGCGATGCTCGGCTACGCCCTCAATTCCGCGTTCCTGTTCATCGAACGACGGGTCCTGCACTGGCACTTCGGCGCGACCCGCACCCACGACTGACCCCCGTCATAAAACGTGCCCGACCCGCGACACGAAGGAAGACCATGACCTCAACCCTGACCGCCCCCGTCCGCGAGGGCGAGTGGCTGAAGGCCGGTGAGCCTGCGCTGACCCCGGCCGACGCGGCCGTACGTGCCGAGCTCGTCCAGGCGGTGCGCGTGCTGCACCAACTGGGCGCGCTGCAGAATCCGTACTCGGCGAACGCGAGCGTCCGGCTGCCGGACTCCCCCGGCCACCTGCTGATCAACGCGAAGGGGCTGCCCGCCGACATCGGCGAGCAGGACTTCGGAGTGATCACCCTGGACGGCGACCTGGTCGCGGGCAAGCTCGGCCCCGGGGTGCGGCAGGTGCTCCAGATGCACATCCTCGCCTACACCCGTCCGGAGGTGAACGCCGTCATCCACACGCACTCGACGCACGCGACCGCGTTCGCCCTGGCCCATCGGCCGATCCCGGCCAACTACGAGCCGCTGGTCAACCGCGGGCAGACCCGCGACATCCCCTGCGCGCCGTACCGCGCGCGCAACAACGGCGACCTCGGCGCGTCCATCGCCGGCCTGCTCGCCGAGCACCCCGACACCAAGGCCGTCCTGCTGGCCAACCACGGGCTGCTCGCCTTCGACGACAGCCCGATGAGCACCGCCCGCCTCGTCGCCACGATCGAGGAGACGGCCACCCTGGAGATCCACGCCGCCGCCCTGGGCGGATCGAAGCCGATCGCCCCCTGAGAACGACGACCATGTACGACCCACGGAGCGCGCCGATGACCGAGACCGACCTTCTCCCTCCGCTCCCGGAGCGCAGGCTGGAAATCCTCTGGTACCTGATCGCCAACGACGGCAGGTATCCGTGGGACCCGAGATGGAAGCGGCCGGTCGACTTCGAGTACGTCCAGGCATGGGCGAAGTCGATCGACGTCAACGGCTTCTACGGCGCGCTGCTCGCCACCCAGCCGACCGGCGGCATGGATCCCTGGATCACGGCGGCCTCGCTGGTGCCCACCACCCGCCGGATGAAGTTCGTGATCGCGGTGCACCCCTCGGTGTACACGCCGACGTCGCTGGTGAAGCTCGCGACGACGCTCGACCAGAACTCCGGCGGCCGGGTAATCCTGAACATCGTGAGCGGGCACATCGGGCTCGAGGCCGCCGGCGTGCACCTCAAGCACGAGGAGCGGTACGCGCACACCGACGAGTTCCTCACCGTCTACCGGGCGCTGATGCGCGGGGAACGCGTCGACTTCGACGGCAAGCACCTCAAGGTGCGGGGGGCGGAGGCCGCGTTCCTGTCGCTGCAGGATCCGTACCCGCCGTTGTGGTTCGGCGGCGCCTCACCGATCGCCCGCGACGTGGCGGCCAAGCACATCGACAACTACCTCACGTGGGGCGAGCCGCCCGCCGAGACCGCGGAGCTGATCGCGGACGTACGCGCCCGGGCCGCGAGGCACGGCCGCTCGATCCGTTTCGGGATCCGGCTGAACCTGATCGTCCGGGACACCGACGAGCAGGCCTGGGCGGCGGCGCAGGACATGCTCGACCACGTCGACGACAGCGTCGTCGCGCGGGTGCAGGCCGATTCGGCGAAGCAGGAGTCCGTGGGGCAGGCGCGGCAGCTCGCCTTCCACAAGGGCGTCAAGCCGCGCTTCGCCCAGGAGCTCGAGGTCTACCCGAACGTCTGGTCGGGCTTCGGCCTGATCCGCGGAGGTCCCGGCATCGCGCTGGTCGGCAGCCCCGAGTCGGTCGCCGCGCGCATCCGCGAGTATCACGCCCTGGGGATCGACTCGTTCATCGTCTCGGGCAATCCGCTGCTGGAGGAGACATACCGGTTCGGCGAGCAGGTGATGCCGCTGCTGCCGGTGACGCACGACGACCCCGGCCCGCTGCGGCCTGCCGGCTACACCCGGCCGCGGGCCGCCGTGCCGTCGCCGGCCGGGGCCTCCTCGCTCGTCGCCGCCGGCTGACCCCGCGCGACACGGTGACCTCGCCGGGCCACGGCCGTGCTCCGGCGAGGTCACCGGCCGGGGCCCGGCCGCCCCCGTCAGCCGCGACGGGAGCGACGCCCACCCATCGCCGGGTAGGGATCCGGACGCTCGTCCACCCACTCCTGAGCTCGGCGGCCCCGTAGGTTCACCGCGGGCGAAGCGAGCGGCGATCGCCGTGGATCCTACGGTTTATGCCGCCGGAGCACAGTGAACGCGTGACGGTCCAGGACTGCTCTTGCGTCAGCCCTTCGCCGCGGGTCGGAATGGAGCAGGGCCATCAGAACAGCCGCGACGTATGTCAAGACGAGGCAGCACACGAATGCGCAGGTCAGCCAGGGAACAGCAGTAATCAGCGCAGCAAGAAACGCAGGCACGACAGGACCGCCTATCAGGAAACGGCACTTGTCGCTGAAATCTGTAATGTGTCGGTGGAGGACTCGTCTCACCGGCGCAAAGCAGATGTCAGCGCAAATCTCACGATCACACAGGTCCTTCGCCAGCGTCAAGCCGCCGCCACCAGATGCAGTGGCCCCGGAAAGCGCCGGGAATCCCGGAGTGACATAAGCCCCTTGGACTGGCCCGGTTCCCAGTCCTATGAATTCTGAGCCTTCAATGCCTCAAGCCGGTCGGTGGCGACGTTCGCGATCTTTCGTGCTTGCTCGCGGACTTCGCGATCGGCCGGGACGGGGCACGGGTGGCACAACCCCGCGCCCCGTCCTTCGTGCCGATCCTTATGCGTACGGCCGATGGTGGTCGCCTCGTACGAGACCTTCTAGCGCTTGAACAGACGGGGCGCCAGGTCGATGAGGTTCTTCTGCCACACGTCCCAGCCGTGCGGTCCGGGGGTGATCCCGTCGAACTCGTAGTGGATGCCGAGGTTGTTCAGGGTGGTGAGGGACCCCATGAACAATGGCTGGACGAAGTCGGTCTGGTCGCCGACGTACAGGCGCAACAGCTTGGTCCCGCTGTTGATCGCCGCCACGTCGACGCCGGCGCCGTCACCGAACCAGGCCGAGAACGCCGCGACATAGGCGAACTCACCAGGGTGCGCCTTGAGCACCCCCAGCGTCTGCACACCGCCCATCGAGAGGCCGGCGAGGGCCTGCTGCGACGGGTCGCTGGAGACGTTGTAGTGGGAGCGAGCCGCGGGAACGATGTTCTCCAGCAACTCCTTGTTGAAGTCGGGCACGTTGCCGTTGCCCATCACGACCACCATCGGCACCAGGTCGCCGTCCAGGAACTCGTGGTCGAGGATCTGCTTGGCGCGGCCCATCTCCACCCAGTCGGTGTAGCTCTGACCGCTGCCGTGCTGGAGATAGAAGACGGGGTACGGCTCCGCGCGGGTCGCATCGTAACCGGGCGGGGTCCACACCAGCGCGGTCCTGTCCTGGTTCGCCACGTTGCTGCGGTAGGTCAGGCTCTCGACCTTTCCGCCCTGACCGGCGGGAACATCCGAGAGCAGACGCGACCTCTCACCGGGAACGAGGAAGGTGCTCCAGGCCGGTTCGGAGGTCACCTTCGTCGGGTTCGACGCGTCCTTGACCGAGACCCGATCCACGATCAGCCGGTAGTAGTAGAACCACGGGTCCAGCGGACCCACGGTCGTCCGCCACCGGTCGCCCTCACGGGACATCGGAAGGCGCAGCCAGCTTCCGCCGGGAGCCACGTTGGCCCACACGGTTACGTGCTGCGCGTCCTTGAAGTCGGTCGTGGTCTCGAAGGTGACGAAGCCGTCCTCCGCCACGAACGGCGTCGGGGTCGTGCCGGCCGCCGGCGGGTGGAACTCGCCCTTCAACGGCCCGTGACCGGCGCTCGGACCGTGATCCGACACGGTGCGGAACAGCCTGGGCAGGAAATCGATCAGATTCTCCTGCCAGGCGTTCCAGTTCGCCCCGCCGTCAGGGTTGACGCCGTCGAACTCATACCTGACGCCGGCGCGGTCCAGCGCCTTGGTCAGGCGGTTGGTCGCGTTGTAGGCCGGGTCGGTCACGTTCCCGGTGTACAGACGCGCCAGCTTCACCTCACGGTTGATCGCCTTGGCGTCCACCCGGCCGACGCCGTCCTCCAAAAGACCGGAGAACGAGCCGGCGTAGGCGAACTGACCCGGGCTGGTCAACGCGGCACGCAGCGCCTGCGTCCCGCCCTCGCCCACCCCCGCGATCGCCTGATGCGCCGGGTCCCGCAGGACGTCGTACCTGTCCCCGACCGCCCTGCGCAGATCCTTCAGATCCTTGTCGCCGCCCGGCCCGTCACCATCGCTGATCACGACCACCACCGCCTCCACCGAGCCCTGGATCGACAGATTGTCGAGGATCTGCTTGGCCCGGCCGAGGTCGAGCCAGTCGCCGGCGCTCCTGTCCGCGCCGGACTGCAAGTACAGCACCGGATACCCCTTGGGCCCCGGACCCTTCGGCCCCTGAGGTCCGGGTCCCTTGGGACCGGGTCCCTTGGCCTGGTAGCCCGGCGGCGTCCAGACCAGCGCCGACCGCTCCTTCTTCCTCACCTCATAGGTCAGGGTCTCGACCTTGCCGCCCTGCCCCTGAGGCGCGTCCGCCAGCAGGCGCGCCGAATCACCCTGAACCAAGAAGGTGCTCCAGAGAGGCTTGGAGCCCACGCCGGCGGCGTTCGTCGGATCCTTGAAGCTCTTGGTGTCGTCACCGGTGACCTGGTAGTAGTACAGGCCCGGCTTGAGCGGACCGAGGGCCCCCGACCAGACGTCGCCCCGGCGGGTCAGACCGTACTCCGCCCAGGCGAAGGAGGGACCGAAGTTGCCCTCGATGACCACCTGTGACACCTGGCCCGCGTTGGCCTGGACGTAGGCGTCAGGGACATTGAACGACGCGTAGCCGTCCTCGGACACGTTCAGCCACGGGGTGTCCGCTGCCGCCGGCAGCGGCGGCGCGAGCGACACCGCCGCCATCGCCATGACTCCGGCGGTGATCGCCGCCGAAAGCCGGCGCACGCCCGTGGGGCGCACGCTGCCGTCATTCCATAACGTCATACCGAAACTCCTTCATCGTCGGCAGTGGACAGGCCCCGAACTGGCCGACCTGGATCGTCGGTGGATGCGCGGTTGGTTCTGTGCCTGCACCTCCGTCCGTCGCACGTTCGCCCTGTTCGTCTGAACCGCTGGGTGCGGCCGTCGGCGCGTGTCAGGGTTCTCGTCGTGGTCTCGACGGTGCGAGGAAGCCGCGGATCACCGAGCAGGCCGGAAGCGGCAGTCGGCGTAGCCCTTTCACTGATCGGTCGCGTCGGCGACGTCGGTATGCGCGGGACCTCGCATCCGAGTCACTGGTCCGATGCCGCCGCTCCCAGCCCTCGGGGTACGCCCCATTGAAATCACTGTCGGCGCGGACGATCAGGACGGAGCCGGACTGCGTCAACGTCCTCCATCACACCCTTGAGCACCTCAGCCGAATCAGGACTGGAAGCTGTGGGTCACCCGACCCGGAACGTCGGTACACGTGCGCCGCGGGCTCGCCACCGTCGGCCTTGACGGCCACGCCACCCGTGGAATCGCACTCGATATCGGCTCCGTTGCCGATCTTCAACGTAAGCGACATCGATTGTTAACGCAAGCAACTTGCGATACCTCTCGACACGCCTGCCGTACGTCCCGAAGGCTCGGGCGGGAAAGGGCGGCGCAATCGTCAAACGATTGCGCGCGGGTGTCTCACGCCCTTTCTCAGACCCTCCGTCGAGCGTCGGCAATGCCGACGACGAGCGAGGCCGTTCCATCACCCGCGTGCCCGAGGGCCCCGGCTCGACCCGGCCCGCCGGCACGTATCGTCGTGTCCGAGCACCAGGAAGGCCAGGACATGAAGATCGCTGTCATCGGGGGAACCGGCCTCATCGGATCCCGGGTGGTCGAGATTCTGAACGCGCGTGGACACGAGGCGGTGCCGCACTCGAGGTCCACCGGTGTGGACCTGCTCACCGGCCAGGGCGTGCCCGAGGCGCTGACCGGCGCCGACGTCGTCGTCAACCTGACGAAGCCACAGAGCTTCGACGACGCCTCGCCCGCCTTCTTCCGCAAGACGATGGACACCCTGCTGACCGGCGCCGAGGCGGCCGGCGTCGGCCACGCGGTCATCCTGTCGATCGTGGGCGCCGACCTGGTGCCCGGCTCGGTCTACTACCGGGCGAAGGTGCTGCAGGAGGACCTGCTCAAGGCAGGCCCGGTGCCGTACTCGATCGTGCGTTCCACCCAGTTCTTCGAGTTCATCGACACGGTGCTGTCCTGGACCTCCGACGAGCACACCGTCCGGCTGCCGGCCACCCTCATGCAGCCCATGGCCGCCGAGGACGTCGCCCGGGCCGTGGCCGACGTCAGCGTGGGAGTCCCGCTGCGAGGCACGCTGGACATCGCGGGCCCCGAGGTCTTCGCGCTCGACGAACTGGGCAGGATCACCCTCGCCGCCCGTGGCGACCGCCGCACCGTCGTCACCGACGACAGCGCCGGCTTGTACGCCGCCGCCCCGGGCTCCGCCCTCGTCGCCAAGGACGGAGCCGTCATCGCCACGACCACCTATCGGGAGTGGCTCGCACGCTGACCCGCCGACGCCCTGCCGCGTGCTCTTCTACCGCGCACGGTCTCGGCCCCGCGTTGTCACAGATCGGATACTCTGCCCTGTCTTCGAGGCGACCGTACGTTGCGCAGCGACAGGAGCAGGACCTTGCCACCAGCAGGCACCACGATCCGGATCCGGGTACGGATGAGCGCCCGCGCCATCGATGAGCCGCACCGCGTCTCGAGTCAGCTTGAGCTGCTGTTCGATCTCACCTTCGTCGTCGCCGTCGCGGCCGTCACCGCCCAGTTCGCGCACGACATCGCCGACGGTCACAGCCTGGCGGGGCTGGTGCCGTTCCTTCAGGTGTTCTTCGCGATCTGGTGGGCGTGGATGAACTTCACCTGGTTCGCCTCGTCCTACGACACCGACGACGTCGCCTACCGGCTGCTGACCATGGTGCAGATGGCCGGCGTGCTGGTGCTCGCCGCCGGCGTGCCCGCCGCGGCGAGCCGCTCCGAGTATGGAGTCATCACGCTGGGCTACCTCGTGATGAGAATCGGGCTCGTCGCCCAGTGGCTGCGGGCCGGTCTCGAAGACCCGGCGAGGCGCCGCACCGCGTTCCGCTACGCCGGTGGCATCGCCCTCCTGCAGATGGGCTGGCTGTCGCGGCTCGTCCTCGTGGAGACCGGAGTCCTGCCCTCGTCCTTCGGCCTGCCGTTCTTCGTCTGCCTGGCCGCCCTGGAGCTCGCGGTGCCGTGGTGGGCGGAGCGGGCCAGGGCCACCCACTGGCATCCGCACCACATCGCCGAGCGCTACGGCCTGTTCACGATCATCCTGCTCGGTGAGAGCGTGCTGGCCGCGAGCAGAGGGGTCGGAAGAGCACTCGAGGCGGACGCGGTCGGCGGCTCCTTCGTCGTGATCGCGATCGCCGGTCTCATCCTGCTGTTCGCTCTGTGGTGGCTGTATTTCCTCGGGCCCGCCGGAGACGGTCTCAGCGACCGCCGTAATCGGTCCTACCTGTGGGGATACGGCCACTATGGGATTTTCGCGGCTCTGGCCGCCCTCGGCGCCGGGCTCGAGGTGGCGGTGGAGCGGAACGGGCACGACGTCGCGGCGTCGTCGCCGGCGCTCGGCTACGCGGTCGCCGTACCGGTGGGGGTCTGTCTCGCCCTGCTGTGGGCGGTGCACGTGCTTGTCGTCGCAAAGCCCGTCATGGTCCCCGCCGCGGTTCTGGCGTGCGTCGTCATCGTCCTGTCGCTGCCGCTCGCGACGCCCTGGATCGGCGTCGCCGGCACGGTCGCGGCGATCGCGGCGGTCTGCGTTCTGCTGGTCGCGGCCACGATCTGGTCGGCGGCCGCCGGGTCCCGTACGGCGAGCACGTCGTCATGACCCCTCTCACGTGACCGGTGACGAGTTGACGTGAACTTTGCGGCTGCTGTCACAACCTCGGGGGCTGTCCGGTCTTAGCTGGCGACCGGGTGGCAACGAGGCGGCCCGGCGGACAGAAAGAGAGCGCGATGAAGATCGTCGTTATCGGCGGCACCGGCCTGATCGGGTCGAAGCTGGTGAAGAAGCTGGGCGAGCAGGGCCACGAGGCGGTGGCGGCCTCGCCGAACACCGGCGTCAACACCCTGACCGGCGAGGGGCTCGCCGAGGTGCTGGTGGGTGCGCAGGTGGTGGTCGACGTGTCGAACTCGCCGTCGTTCGAGCGGACCGCGGTGCTGAAGTTCTTCGAGACCTCCACGGGCAACCTGCTCGCGGCCGAGGCGGACGCGGGCGTGGGTCACCACGTCGCGGTGTCGATCGTGGGAACCGAGAGGATGCCGGACAACGGCTACTTCGCGGCGAAGATCGCCCAGGAGCAGCTCATCGAGAAGTCGGGGATCCCGTTCTCGCTCGTGCACTCGACCCAGTTCTTCGAGTTCGACCGCGGCATCGCGGACGACGCCACGGTGGACGGCAAGGTGCACATGGCGCATGTGCTCTTCCAGCCCATCGCGGGCGACGACGTCGCCGAGGCGGTTCGCCGGACCGCCCTGGGATCGCCGCTGAACGGCAGGGTCGAGATCGCCGGGCCCGAGCAGTTCTGGATGGACGAGTTCTTCCAGCAGGCGCTGACCGCCTGGGGCGACCCGCGCGAGGTGGTCACCGACCCGCACGCGCGTTACTTCGGCAGCGAGCTCACCGAGCGGTCGCTGGTCCCGATCGGCGACGCCAGCCTCGGCACCATCGGCTACCGCGACTGGCTCGGCCGCTCCGCCACCGGCAAGTAGGCCGACGAGGCCGTTCATGCCCGAGGGCGCGCACGCGATGACCGCCGTCACCGGCCGCGCCGCTGTCCCACCGGCGCCGCTGTCCCACCGGGGCCACTGTCCCGCCGGGGCCACTGTCCCGCCGGCGCCGCTTGCCCCAGCCGAGCCGCACGGGTCCCCGCGGTCATCGCGTCCCGCCCCGGCGAGCCGTCCGTCCACGACACGGAGAGAGGAACGATGGCCGCACCGAGCGACGAGAACGAATTCCTGCACGAGCTCGAAATCGAGGTCGAGGCGGAGGTGATTCAGGTCGAGTCCAGCCGTCCTGAGGACGCCGCCGGCCTGCAGGTCACCGACTGGCTGTTCGACCCGGCAGACGCCGAACGCGAGGAGATCGGCCTGCGCGGTCTGCTCGCCGCGGTCGAGGTGCTCGAAGACGACCTCCGGCCCAGCGACCCCGCCGCCTAGAAACGGCCCCGAACCAGGTCATGCCTGACCCGTCAAGGCGGGCCCGCCCCGGCTCGTCAGGCGTCCGCCGCAGAGGTGACGTGCAGGGCGACCGGCCGGAGGACCAGGCCGTCGGTCCACGTCACCGACTCGGGCGCGCCGGTGAGGCGGAGAGCGGGCCGGCGGGTGACCAGGGCTCTGACGGCCTCGGTGAGCTCGACCCTGGCGAGGCTGGCGGCCAGGCAGCGGTGCGCGCCGTAACCGAATGCCACATGCGGGTTGGGAGGGTGGTGGGTGAAACGGTGGATGTCGAACCGGCCGGGCTCGGGAAACGCCTGCGGGTCGTGGTTGGCCGCGTTCAGGTTGGGCATGACGACCGTCCCCGCGCTCAGCGGGCCGCTGGGCAGGTCGATGTCCTCGGTGATGCGGCGCATGAAGGCGCTGGCGGGCGGCCCGTCGAAACGCAGGACCTCCTCGACGGCGGTGGCCGTCAGGCTCGGGTCCGCGACCAGCTCGTCCCACTGGCCTGGGTGGAGGAGCAACCGGAACACGCCACGGGCGATCATCGAGGCGGTCGTCTCGTACCCGGCCGTGATCAGTGAGAAGACCGTGTTGACGAGCTCGCCCTCCGACAGCCGGTCGTCGGCGTCCCTGGCCTGGATGAGCAGGTCGATGAGGTCCTCGCCCGGCGAGAGGCGATGCTGGGCGACCAGTTCGGCGGCGTAGGCCATGAAGTCGCCGTAGCCCTCGTAACGCGCCTGCTCGGTGGCCGTGGAGGTGGTGAGGAACATGTCCGTCCACTGGACGAACCGCTCGTAGTGGTCGATCGGCACGCCGAGCATCTCGCAGATGACGTGGGCCGGCAGCCGCAGCGCGTACTCCTGGACCAGCTCGAAGCGGTCGCCCAGGCCGTCGAGGAGCTCTCGGGCGGTCGCCGCGATTCGAGGACGCCACGGTTCGATCTGGCGCGGGGTGAAGGTGCCCTGCATGATCCGGCGGTAGCGCGTGTGCTCCGGCGGATCCTGGTTGATCAGCGCGTCCGGGTCGTCGTCGATGCCGACGCCGCTCACGAACCGCGGCAGTCCGGGGATGCGCAGGTTGCGGCTGGATGCGGGCGAGGCCAGCAGGGCCCGGACGTCCTCGTACCGCACGGCCATCGGGACGCGGTCGCCACTGGGCATGGTCGCCGGCTCCAGCGGCCCGCACTCGCGTCTGCGGGCGAACTCCGGTGGTGGCGTGCCCAGTGGCCCCGGCACGATTTCCGGCCCGATACCCGGCCCGATGCCGGGCTCAAGAGTGGGCCCGATGGTGGGCCCAATGGTCGGCTCGGTCCCGTTCGGATCCAGCTCGGCGGTCACTGCAACCCCTTCCGTCCGGGTCGCCCGGGGTGCGGCCTACGCGGAACGTACGAAATGCCACACCATCCGTCAACGGACGAATTCGAAGGAGGAGCTCGTGAACCGCGAAGACGTTCACGGCGGCTGTCACAAGTCCGGCGGCTGTCCGGTCTTAGCCTGCGACCGGTCGGCACCACGGGGTGCGGCGAGCGCCGCAGACCCAGGCCGCCGGGCGGTCATGGACACGAACACTGTCGCCGGAGAGGTAGGACTTTGACGAAGGATCTGGAACCGCAGGGAACGGTCGCCGCGGCCGGGCCGGCGCCGATCGACACCCTCGACAGCCTGCGTGAGCACCTTCAATGGGCGGTCGAACTGGAACACGCGACGTTGCCGCCATACCTGTGCGCGCTGTACTCCCTCGATCCGGAGCACAACCCGGAGGCCGTGGAGGTGGTGGGCAGCGTCTTCGCCGAGGAGATGCTGCACCTGGCTCTGGCCGCGAACCTGCTCAACGCCGTCGGCGGCCGGCCGCGCCTCGACATCCCGGAGATGTTGCCGCCGTACCCCCGGCGGCTGCCCCACAGCGACCTGGAGCTGTCGTTGCTCCCGTTCGGCCCGGAGGCCCTGGAGATGTTCCTGCGCCTGGAACGGCCGGCCCCGCCCGGCGCCCCGGCGGAAGGCGACGGCTACGAGACGATCGGGCAGTTCTACGACGCGATCGAACAGGGCCTGCGCCACCTGTGCGAGCGGCTCGGCGAGCGGGAGGTCTTCTGCGGCGACCCCGCGCGCCAGGTGAGCGGCAGCCATTTCCGGCACACCGCGGGGTGGGTGTTCGCGGTGGAGGACCTGGAGTCGGCGCTGGGGGCGCTGAAGGAGATCGTCGAGCAGGGCGAGGGTACGGCCCGGGGCGAGGTCTGGGACGGTGACCAGGACGTCTTCCACCCCGACCGGGACGAGGTCGCCCACTACTACCGCTTCAGGGAACTCCAACTCGGACGGCGCTACCGGCGCGGCGACACCCCGCAGTCCGGGCCCACCGGTGAGCCGGTCTCGGTCAACCCGTCCGCCGTGCGCCCGATGCGGCCCAATCCGCGGCTGTCCGATCACGCGCCGGGCAGCGCGATCCGCACCGCGCAGGACGAGTTCAACCGCACCTACTGCACGCTGCTGAACCAGCTGGAGCAGGCCTTCGACGGCGAGCCGAAGATGCTGGGGGCCGCCGTCGGCACGATGTACGCGGTCAAGGCCCAGGCCGAAGCCCTGTTGCTGATGCCCGACGCGGACGGCACCACGGCCGGCCCCACCTTCGAGTACGTGCCGCCCGAGTCGCGCTGACGAACGCCTGCCGCGGTTGGGAGCCGAGCTCGGCGAGCGCGCTCTTCGGCTCGTCACGCCCCTGATGCCGAACCGGCGGTGCGTGCGCTCACGAGCACCCACGCGCGCCGGCCGCGCGTCGATGCCCCGGCCGCGCGTCGATGCCCCGGCCGCGCGTCGATGCCCCGGCCGCGCGTCGATGCCCCGGGCGCACGTCGGTGGCGCATGCGCGGGAACGGCGAGCCGGGCGTGCGGAGGCCGAAGGCGGGAACCGGTGCCGGTTCCCGCCTTCTCGTTCTCACCGCGCCTCGTTCTCACCGCGCCTCGTTCTCACCGCGCGGTGGTGAACAGGAACGCGCAATCCTGTACGGCCTCCACGCGGTGGCGGCGTTCGGGCATGGCCAGCAGATCGCCGGGCCGCCCGTCCCACGAGTCGCGCCCGGCGACGAGCCGCACACGGCCGTACAGCACGTGCACCGTGACCTCGCCGGGATGCTCGTGTTCGTGGATGTGCTCGCCCTGTCGCAAGGCCATCACGGTCTGCCGCAGCGAACGGTCGTGCCCGCCGTGCACGGTGGTGGCACTGCGACCGGTGTCCGCCTCCCGGGCGAGTGCGAGCAGGTCACGGGCGAGTGCGGTCAGCGAAACCCGGGTCATGACCGCGGCGCCCGACGGTCTCGCCGGGCTTCCAGCTCCTCCGGGCCGACCACGGTCAACATCGGCTGGCCGGGCGCGCAGAACATCGTCACCACGAACACCGACTCCTCGTCGGCGAGGTGGTTGCCGTCCTGGTAGTGGATCACGTCCCCGCCGGGCTCCCAGAACGTCTCACCGGCCCGGACGACCCGCGCGGGCTCGCCTTCGAGCTCGAAGTCGATGGCTCCCTTGACCACGAACCCGTACGCGGGCCCGGAGTGCCGGTGAGGCGGCGCACCAGGGCTGTCCGGCGCCAGCGTGACCAGGATCGTCATCGCCTCGGCCCCCTCCGGCGCGGGCGGGGCCCCCGGCACGGTGCCGACCACGTCGATCTTCGGCGGCGGCCCGCTCTTGCTGGGGTTCTCAAGGTGGTGGACGTGAGCGTGCTCTGTGCTCATCGGGCTTCCTTCGCGAGACGGTGGCCGGCTCGATCCGGCCGTACACCAGCTCAGACAAGACAGCGTCCCGATGCGTGACGGAGGGCGCCCGGCCCTTTCATCGTCTTTTCCGATGCCGCGTGCGGAGAATTCAGCGGCCTCGCGCCGGCCGGCCCGGCGCCCGGTCGTCGGTCACGAGTCCGTAGCCGGAGGCGCGGAAGAGGAAGGAGGCCCAGGAGCGGTAGGGCCGCCAGACGTCGGCCACCTTCCGGTACGCGGCAGGCGGAGCGTCCTCCGGCAGGCCGTACGCCTCGCGCAGGATCGCGAACAGGCGTGGCTCGTCGCCCGGGAACGCGTCCGGCGCGCCCGCGCCGCGGATCAGGATCAGGCCGGCGGAGAACGGCCCCACGCCGGGCAGGGCACGGAGCTCCGCCAGCGCCTCCTGGGGGTCGAGCGCGCGCAGGTGCTCGGTGGTGAGCACGCCGTCGAGCGCCGCCTGGGCCAGCCCGCGCAGCCACTCCTCCTTCTGCGCGGGCAGGCCGAGACCGCCGGCCTGCAGCAGCGTCATGGGCGGAGGAAAGGCGGTGTAGGTCTCCCCGTCCACGACGACCTTCGCGCCGTACCGCTCCGCGATGCGCTGTTTGAGCCGGGCGGCGACGAGCATCGACGTACGCTGCACAATCACCGCCCAGCACGCCGCCTCCCAGGGGCTCCAGAAGCAGAGCGGGCGCAGGCCGGGACTCTTGCCCTGCAGGTCGCCGAGCACCGGATCGGCCTCGCCCACCGCGGCGAAACCGGAGCCGTCCACGTCGAGGGAAAGGATGCGGGCCACCTCGGCCCGGATCCGCGGCCCGGCGGCCCGCGTCGTGGCGACGGCGACCCCCTCGGGCGCGGCGGTCACGGTCACGCCGATCGGCAGCCAGTCGGACTCCGCGCAGTAGGCGAAGCGCAGCGCCCGCCCGTCGGAGGGCAGCCCGCTGGTGGCCGGCCAGTCCTCGACGAAGCTCAGTGTGGCGCCGAAGTCGAACGGGCCTTCCGCCGTGAGTGTGAAACCGTGCCTGGTCATAGGCCACATCGTACGAGGCCCGGCCGACAAACGATCTCTTCCTGCGGCCTTGCCCGGCCCCCCTGGGCCAGACCGGATCCTCGAGAACGAGGAACACCGGAGCGGACGGGAGGTACGGTCGGGATCATGGAGATGCTGGCGTGCGCGCTGATTCTTCTAGCCCTGCTCGAACGCCTGTGGCGATGGGCGGCCAAGGTCCGCAAGTCCGGCCGGTCCATCTCGGCCACCGGATTCGACGAGTTCGCGGCGGCCTTCCTCTCCAGCAAGCGGGCGCAACTGGAGCAGCGGCAGAGCGAGACGATGCTCCGCGACGACGAGACCGACGGCGCGCCACCCGCCAACCGCATCGACACCGCCCGCAACAAGATCACGATCGTCGTGCCGGACAAGAGGTAGCCGCAGCTTCGGAGCACGCTGTGCCAGAGCTTGTCGAAAGCTTTCGGCGGAAGACTTCCGACTTTCACTGTCGCCCTTCCACCCTCGTTGCCTATTCTTCCGTTGCACGGCGGCCTTCCGGTGTGACCAAAACCGGACCAACTGGCATTCCCGTGCCGATCATGGAGCGAGCATCGTGTCGAAACTTTTCGGTGACAGTGGGGAGATCGGCCTCGCCGACGAGCCGGCCTCCCAAGGGATGACGGGCTCATGGTGACGGTGGCGTTCAGCGGCACGCGGGAGGGCCAGGCGCCGCTGACCTGGGGACAGCGACTGATGTGGCGCGCAGTGCACCTGATGGGCGACAGCCAGACCTTCCTGAGCTGCCCCTGGGTGCTCCCGGTGTACGGCAGACGTGATCTCGGCAGCGTCCTGGAGGCGCTGCGCGTGCTGCTCGAACGCCACGAGAGCCTGCGGACGACCTTCGCCCTCACTCCGGAAGGGCCCGTGCAGCGGGTCGGCCGCGGCGGCGAGCTGACCGTGGACCTGGTGGACGCGGGACAGGACCCGGCGCTGCGGGTCGCCGAGCGGGTCGCGGGCGAGCTGGGCCGGACGCCCTTCGCGCACGACCGCGACCTGCCGCTGCGCGGCGCCGTCGTCGTCAAGAACGACCGCCCGATGGCGCTGGCGCTCGCCTTCTCCCATCTGGCGGTGGACTTCCAGGCGCTCAACACGCTGTCGGAGGAGTGGAAGGCACTGCTGCGCGGAGAGAAGCTGCAGCCGGCCGAGTGGCAGCCGATGGACCAGGCCGCCGCGGAGCGCGAGGAGCCGTACCCCGCCCGCTCGGCCAAGTCCGTCCGCTACTGGCACTCCGTGCTGGCGGACGGACCGCTGGA
This sequence comes from Microbispora rosea, assembly GCF_900156315.1. Lineage (GTDB taxonomy): Bacteria > Actinomycetota > Actinomycetes > Streptosporangiales > Streptosporangiaceae > Microbispora > Microbispora rosea. The sequence goes on from NZ_FTNI01000009.1 coordinate 152,005, forward strand.
CGTGTTCGACCATCCGCCGCATGACGCGGACGACCCGCGGTTCATCGAGGTCGGCATGGAGTCGGTGGCGCTCGCCGTCGCGGCGCAGCGGCTGGCGGAGCGCTGGACGATGAGCACGACCAGCGTGCTGCTCGCCGCCTGCGCCACCGTGCTGGCCGTCGTGAGCGGCCGCCCGCGCGCGGTCATGCAGCTCGTGCACAGCAACCGCCGCGACGCGCGTACCCGCGCGATGGTCGGCACCGTGGAACAGGACGGCCTGTTCGTGCTCGACCTTCCCGCCACGGACTTCGCCGCCGCCTGCCGGGCCGCGCAGCGCGGGGCGCTCAGGGCGTACCGCAACGCGCACTACGACCCGTTCGAGATGCAGGCCATGCGCGAGGAGATCGGCCGCCGCCGCGGCCGGGAGCCCGACCTCGACGCGTTCTTCAACGACAGGCGGACCGTCGGCACCTGGCCGGGCCTGCCTCCCGTCGACCGCGACGAGGACGTGGCCCGCCTCACCGAGAGGACCGGCACGTACGTGACGAACGCCTGGCCGGGTGTCCGGTTCAAGGCGTTCTTCACCGTCGTCTCGGCCCCCGACACCGGGAAGCTCAGCCTCATCGTGGACACCGCCTACCTGCCCCAGGACACCGCCGAGGCGATGCTGCGCGGCGTCGAGGCCCTGCTGGTCCGCGCCCTCACCGAGGACGTCCCGATCGCCTCCGTCCCCGAAGTGTGCGGCGTCGGCCCGTACGCCGGGACCCCGGGCTAGGTCTCACCTGGCAGCAGTTCCTCCACAGCCGACCGGAGGCACGGCCATTCGCCCGCTAGGACCGACCGGGCACAGGTGAGGGCCTGGAAATTCTCCGCCCGCTCAGCGGCGTCGAGCAGCGCGAGCCTGACCGCGACCATGGCCGCCGCGCGCAGCCTCTCGGCACGGTCGGGGGCGTCCGCTTCGGGGATGACGGGCATCCAGCCGTCATGCAGCCGCAGCTGCGTCTCCAGCAGATCCCACCGCAGTTCCTCCCCGAGCGGTCCGCCACCGGCGACTGCGTCGAGCGCGGCCGCGATCGACGGATCGTCCAGTCCGAACCGTCCGGTGAGGTGCCGGGTCAGCAGGAGCAGGACCGCCCGCCGGGCGAACTCGGGGGCGTGTCGCAGCCGGGCGTCGAGGTCCGGCTCCGCATGTCCGAACCCGAGCCCTTCGAACGGCGCGCTGAGCGGAGGGTCGATGAGGATCGCCTGCCGCATGTCGTCGGCCCACTCAGCGTTCATGCGGGCGCCGGTGGACGACTCCATGACGGCCATGGCGGCCGTTTTGTGCGCCCATGCCTCCGCCTGATTAGTCACCGGATACCGACGGCTCACGACCGTGTCCAGAAGAGGGCCGATCGCGTCGGCGACGGCCTCGGGGCGCGATCCGGTCAGCAGCGTGGGATACAGCCCGGGAACCTCCGCGAGGATCTCGCCACCGGCCGCATAGGTCAGCCGTTCCCCACCGTTGACATGCCAGGACAACGACCATACGCGAGCGTTCTCGCTGAGCCTGCGTATGACCTCCGGGCCGCTCGTGTACGCCCCGTTTGCTTCGAGAAGCATCATCGACGGCCCCGAAGCGCCGGCGAAGACAACCTCCATGGGATAGAGATCCGTTTCCCGTATCCGCAGCTCGACAATTTCGGCGCTGCCCCCGCCGGTCAGTCTCGACGCGATCAGGTCGACCGGTGGCGGCGCTTCAGCCCAGGGGTGCACGACAGTCCAGGTCAGCGCGTTCGCGAGCCACTGATGGGATTCGAGGAACCGCAGGTAGTGCGCACGCGCTTCGTCGACTGTCATCGGCGCCCTTTCGATTCGAGGTGGGCGGTCAGGACTGCTGGATCGCCAGGCGCAGACCGAAGCCGATGACGATGAGGCCGGTGAGCCGGTCCAGGGCGCGCTTGACCGGCGGCCTGCGCAGCCAGCCGCGCAGGATGCCGGTGAACCCGATGAGCACGGCGCTCCACACCAGCCCCTCGCAGACGTGGACGCCCGCCAGCAGCACGCCCATCACCGCGTGCGACACCCCCTGCGGCATGAACTGGGGCAGCACCGCGACGTAGAAGGCACCCACCTTGGGGTTGAGCAGGTTGGTCAGCAGGCCCCGCCGGAACGCCCGTCCCCACCCGGCGTCCGCCGGATCGGGCGGCGCCGCGTCGTCGGCCCCGCTCGTACGGCTGTGCCAGAGCATCCTGCCGCCCATCCAGATCAGGTACGCCACACCGGCCCACCGCACCACCTCGTACGCCACCTGAGAGGCGGTGAGGAGAGCCGACAGGCCGGCTGCCGTGAGCAGGCCCCACAGCAGAGTGCCGAGCTGAATGCCGAGCACGACGGCCCAGGCCGGCCTCCGGCCGGCGAGCAACGACGTACGCAGGATCAGAGCCGTATCCAGACCGGGCGTCAGCGTGAGCAGCGCCACGATCGCGGCGAACGAGGCGATCGCACCATAGACATCCACAACGGCCACCGTAACGGCCGTTTCATCCGGTCGAGCTCCCGGAACAACGACACCCAATCGCATCGCCAGAGAAACCTACAATGTGCGACATAGCATGAAAGGCATGGACGAACCGCAGCCGGTCGCGCTCCCCAACGGCCGCAATCTGAAATGCGACACGTGCGAGAACGAGTTGTTCGAGGTGCGCCGGTGGAAACTCCAGACGACGGGCATGACGTTCATGAATCTCGACTGGGCCAATCGCGACGCCACCTGCTTCGTGTGCAGCAGTTGCCGTCGCATTCACTGGTTCCACTGGTGATCGGGAATCACAGGTAGCGCCAGGCGGCCGCGATCTCTCGCAGGGCCTCCGGCACCTCCTCCGGGGCGGGCAGCGGACGGCCCGGCTGGACCCGCCCGCTCCGGATCTTGTCGCGCCAGTCGCCGATGCCCTTCACGAAGTCGCCGTGGTCCTTGTCGCCGTACCGGACCATCCCGGGCTCGTACTCCACGCCGAGCCAGGCGCACAGTCGCCGCAGCTCGCCTTCGGTGTCGTCGACGAGCCGCTCGTAGCGGACATCGATGCCGTCGTGACGCCGCCTGGCCTCCTCCAGGTGGCGCATGTACTGCAACGTGTGCCGTACGGCCTCGTCCATCGGCCGCGCCCGCGGATCCGCCTCGTGCCACGATCTGGCGATCGAGGCGGGGTGGCGCAGGAGGAAGACGAACCGGGCATCCGGCCAGCACGTCGTGATGCGGCGGTAGGCGAAGACGTTGCTGGGCGTCTTGTCCACCAGGACCTGCTTGCCGCTCCGGACCAGCTCCCGGTGCAGCAGGCGGTCCCACAGGATGTGCTCGATGTCGCTCGTACGGTGGCCGGCCGCCTCCATGGCCTGCCGTACGGGATCGGTGGTGAGGGTCACGGCGATCCGCCGGACGTGCAGTTCGTGCGGCGCGTGGATCCTGCTGTGGCTGTTCAGCAGCACGCGCAGGAGCGTCGAGCCGGACCTGACCGGTGAGAGCACGAAGACGGGTGCGCGCAGCAGGCGGTCGGCGGCCGGATCCGCGGGCGGGCGTGGCTCGTCTCTCGGCTCCGCGGCGGGTACGGCCCGTGGCCGGGCTCGCGTGATGACGTAACCGGTCATCCCTTCGACGGCGGCGTTGACCCTGCTCTTCCATGCCATGGCCGCGACCGTAGGGAGGCGTGGTGGCCTCGCGGTTAACGGAGGCTGGGGATTTCCGAAGTCGGGACAGCCGAGCCGGGCGCGCCGGTCACGGTCACGCCGGCGACAGGACCAGCACCGCGTGGTCGGGCGCCACGCTCGCGAGCCGCAGGAGGATGTCGCCGATCCTGCCGGGCCGTCCCATCGCCAGCGTCAGCCCGCCCTCCGTCCGGCAGCGGCCGTTGACGCAGCTCTGGCTGACGCCGGTGTTCATGCCCTCGACGTGGAAGGCGCCCGCGCCCGCCTCGAAGCGCAGCCGCAACACGCCCTGGTCGAGTGAGGCGATCGTGATCGCGTCGAGGCCGGTCTTCCGGTCGAGCCGCAACCGGTCTCCCTGGCGGACCGCCACCTCGCAGTCGGCGTTCCGGCACGCGTCCGGGTGGTCCGAGGCCGCGACGACCGAGGGGCTGGGCGAGGGCGCTGTGGAAACCGTGGCCGTGGAATCCGTGTCCGCGGGGATCGTGGTGGACACCGGGCCGCCCGCGGCCGCAGGTCCCGGCCGCGTCTGCGGCTCCTGCGTCCCGCACGCCGTGAGCAGCACGGTCACCGACACAGCGACGAGACCGGCCCGGCCGATCAGGCGGGACGCGTACGGTTCTCGACGCATGACTCTCCCCGAGACCACGACGGCTACGCCGGTCCGCGGCGCCGGCGGCCGGAGCGGCCCAGGTCCCGCCGCTCGGCTCGATCGAGCCTTCCCCGAGCCCTGCGGCCCCAATCCCGCAAGCGGGGATCACAGGAGGAGGGCGCCGGTGATCTGGTGGGCGGTTCTGCGCACGGCCGCGCCCAGGCGCGGCAGCGCCGCCGCCCCCACCGGCGCGGCGACCGCGACGGCCATGCACACCCCGCCGTCCGGGCCGAAGACGGGCGCGGCGACGCAGCACACCCCCTCGGCGAACTCCTCCCGCGCGTACCCCACGCCCTCGCCGCGGACGGCCGCGAGCTCGCGTTCCAGCGCGACCGGCGCGGTCACCGTACGGCCGGTCATCCGGCGCGGGGCCGGAGCGGCGAGGAACGCGGCGCGCAGACCGGCGTCGTAGGCGAGCAGCACCTTGCCCGTGGCCGTGCAGTGCAGCGGCGCCCGGTCGACGCCGTCCGACGGCGACTTCACCCGGTTGTGCCCGTACAACCGCTCGACGTACGCGACCTCGGACCCGTCCGGCACGGCCAGGTTGACCGTCTGCCGGGTCACCTCGTAGAGCTGGAGCAGATGCGGCAGGACCGCCCTGCGTGAGCCGGGCAGGCGACGGCCCTGGACCGCCCAGCCGCGCGGCGCCACGAGGTCGGCGAGGCGTCCGCCGACCGTGTAGTCGCCGCCCGTACGCGTGACCAGGCCCCGCCGCTGCAGGGTCCCGAGCAGGCGATGAGTGGTGGTCTTGGAGAACCCGGTGGACCTGTGCACCTGGGTAAGGTTCATCGGCCGCATGCCGGCGGCCAGGCACAGGAGGATCTCCATCCCGCGTTCCAGGCTGCCCAGGGCGGAGGCCGCCTCCGCTCGGCGGGCGCGATCCAACGGTACGAACAACCCCACCCCGCGACGCTCGAAGCACATCTTGATCGGCCAGCGGTCACCTTAGCCGCGCCGCGCCGCGCATGAGGGGAGAACGCGGTTGCTACGCCGAGGCCGCCAGCTCGACCTGGCGGCCGACCCCGTCGCATTCGGCCGCGGCCAGCACGGGGGCGAGCAGGCCGGGGAAGCGGGTCTCCAGGTCGTCGCGGCGGAGCACGACGAAGCAGCGGGTGCCCTCCTGACGGGTGCGCGTGATCCCGGCGTCGCGCAGGACCCGCAGGTGATGGCTGAGCGTCGACTTGGCGACGGGGGCCCGCAGCTCCCCCCATCCACGCTCCCGCCCGTCGGCCAGCAGCAGGACCAGGCCAACCCGGATCGGATCGCTCAGCGCCGCCATGACCGCGGTGAGCGAGATCTCGTCCAGTTCGGGGTGGTGCGCCTGCTTCATGGGCCAATGGTAGCTTGTTCGTTGTTCATCGAACATCGAACACTGGAGTCGCGTTGACTGGACACGCTGACGGCCGCTTCGCCGGCCAGGTCGTCGTCGTCACCGGTGCGGGCTCGGGCATCGGACGCGCCGCCGCCCTCGCCTTCGCCCTTGCGGGAGCGCGGGTCCTCGGGGTGGGCCGCCGCGCACACGCCCTCGAGGAGACCGCCCGGCAGCATCCGGGCATCGCCGTGCTCGCCGCGGACCTGCGCGCCGCGGATGCGCCCGAGACGATCGCGCGTACGGCCGCCGGCCGCTGGGGCCGGGTGGACGTGCTGGTCAACAACGCCGGCGCGACCGCGGTCATGCCGCTGGCCGAGACGACGGCGGCGCGCGTCACCGACCTGTTCGACCTCAACGTCACCGCGCCCAGCCTGCTCGCCCGGGCCGTGTTGCCCCACCTGCGCGAAACACGCGGGTCGATCGTCAACATCTCGAGCACCTACGGCCACCGCCCGCTGCCCGGCGCGGCGCATTACGCCGCGTCGAAAGCCGCGATCGAGCAGCTCACCCGCAGTTGGGCGCTGGAGCTCGCCGGAGACGGCATCCGGGTCAACGCCCTGGCCCCCGGACCGACCGAGAGTGAGGCACTCACCGCCGCCGGTCTTCCCGCGGCCGTCGTCGAGCAGACCAAGCAGGACGAGGCCCGCCGCATCCCCCTCGGCAGGCGTGGTGAGCCCGGAGAGGTTGCCGAGTGGATCCTCCACCTCGCCGATCCGGCCGCGACCTGGCTCACCGGCCAGGTCCTCACCCTGGACGGCGGTCTTGAGCTGGCCTGATCCGAGGGGCCGCCTGCGGCCGGGGCTCTCGGGGAGCGCCCCGGCCGCAAGCGTTTCTCAGTTCACCTCGACGCTCTCCAGCACGCCGAGAGCGTCGGGAACCAGGACGGCCGCCGAGTAGTAGGTGGTGACCAGGTAGGAGATGATCGCCTTGTCGTCGACGCCCATGAAGCGCACCGACAGGCCGGGCTCGTACTCGTCCGTCAGCCCGGTGCGGCGCAGGCCGACGACCCCCTGTTTGTCCGCCCCGGTGCGCATCACCATGATCGAGCTGAGCCCGCCCTCGCTGATCGGGATCTTGTCGCAGGGCAGGATCGGCACCCCGCGCCACGCCATGACCGTCGCCCCGTTCACCTCGGTGACGTCCGGATACAGCCCGCGCCGGGTGCACTGCCGTCCGAAGGCGGCGATGGCCCGGGGATGGGCGAGGAAGTAGTGCGAGCTGCGCCGGCGGGCGAGCAGCTCGTCGAGGTCGTCGGGGGTGGGCGGGCCGGAACGGGTGTGGATGCGGTGCTTGAGGTCGGCGTTGTGCAGCAGGCCGAAGTCGCGGTTGTTGACCAGCTCGTGCTCCTGACGCTCCCGCAACGCCTCGATCGTCAGCCGCAACTGCTGCTCGGTCTGGTTCATCGGCTCGTTGTACAGATCCGCCACCCGCGAGTGCACCCGCAAAATCGTCTGCGCCACACTCAGCTCGTACTCACGCGGCCCCAGCTCGTAGTCCACGAACGTCCCCGGCAGCGTCGCCTCGCCCACATGCCCCGCCGCCAGAGCGATCTCCGCCTCCCCATACCGGTTCACCGGCCGTGCGGCGGGAGGACGGGCGAGATGTTCGCGCAGGCCGCCCGAGAGCGCGGTCAGGTTGTCCAGCGCCGACCGGTCGAGGACGAGGAGGATGCAGGAGGTGAGGGCCCTGGCGGGCGCGGCCGCCGCGCCGATGAGGTCTCCCAGGTGGTCGCCGTCGGCCAGGACCTGGAGCAGGGCCTCGCCGCCGTACGGTCCGGGGCCGACGCGTGCGATCTTGCCGTGGGCGACGAGCACGACCTGTCCCGGCGGCACCGGCTCGCCCGGGCCCAGGTCGTGCTGGACGAACCGGTCCGCCAGTGCCCCGAGGATGTCGAGGTCGCCGTAGCCGTGCAGGGACGGCAGTTCGCCCAGCTCGGCCGGGATGACCCGCACCCGCGCCCCGGTGGAGACGAAGCTCACCCGCCCGTCCCCCACCGTGCAGGTGAGCCGGCGGTTGACCCGGTAGACGCCGCCCTGGACCTCGGTCCACGGGAGCACCCGCAGCAGGTGCCGGGGGGTGATCTCCCGCATCTGCGGCGGCGTCTTGGTGGTGGTCGCCAGGTTGCGCGCGGCGGCCGTGCTCAGGGTCAGGCGCGACGCGGTCATGGCGCCCCCGCCGGAAGCGGGTGGGCCGGCGCCGCGAGGTCAGACCGCGTGAGAGCGGGCGCCGTCACGGACGACGCCGCGAGCGCCGGCGCCCTGTGATCCGACGACGCCGTGAGCGCCGGCGGCGCCCTGTGTGCCGGCGGCGCCAGGGAGAGGATGCGTGCGGTGGCCGTGCCGAGGCCCGTCGGGCCCTGGGACCACCGGGCCGCCGGCCCCCTGCGCAGCTCCTCCTCGAAGTAGCGCCGGGACCGCCGGTGCCAGCGCAGGATCGCCGCCATCCAGTTGCGCAGGTCGGACACGTACCCCCCGACCGACTCCCGCACGGTCTCCCCCGCCTCGATGCGGTCGAGCAGGGCGGGCAGGTCGACGGTGGTGATGTGCTCGAACTGTCTCATCCGGCTGGTCATCAGCGCGTCCACCACGGTCACCGCCTCGTCGGGCGCGCGGTCGAGGAAGGTGCCGAGCACCACGACGGCGTTGTGCAGCTCCCCCTCGAACTGGACCTCCTTCCGGTAGGAGAACAGGTCGTTCAGCAGGCACGCGTAGTCCTGCGCGGCGTCGGTCATGCCGAGGAACTCGCGGGTCCGGTGGATCTCGGCGGGGATGACCCGGCCCGGCGCCAGCCTGGCCAGGCTCATCGTCATCTGCGAGCCGAACGTCCTGCGCCGCATCTCGATGTAGTCGACCGGATCGGGCACGCGGTGCTGGGCCTGGTTGGCCAGCTCCCACACCCAGCTGTCGATCATCTCCTCGACGGCGACGCGGAAGGCCCTGCGGGAGCCCTCGGGCAGCGGCCCTGCGGTGCGCGGCCACAGGTCGGCCAGCCCGCGTTCCAGCCCCGTCATCGGGGCCAGGCGCGGGACGAGGTCCAGCGGCATGAACTCCTTGAGCCGCCGGTTGCCGAGCTTCGCGCCCACCAGGTCGCGCGCCGCCCCGTAGACCCGGGGGTAGTAGTCGTCGCCGTACGTCCCCCAGGCCAGCCAGTTGGTGGCCAGGACCAGTTCGTCGGCCGTGGCGTCCGGGTCGATGCCGGACGCGCACAGGGCGAGGTCGAAGCCGACGAGTTGCGGCTCGCTCCACACGGCGGTCGCCGGAATGCCGGGGACCCCGTCGAAGAAGCCCATCGCGGCACACCATTCGACGTCCGCCGCGCGCGCCGCGTCCAGGTGCGGGTTGTCGCGCACCTCGAACGGCATGTACGGCTCCGGCAGCCGCACCGCCGCCTCCGAGAAGGGCCGGTGGGTGTGGTTGCGCAGGCCGCCCGCGCCCGTGACGTGGGCGCGGGCCACGTTCATCCCGAGGAACCCGCTTCCTCCTGCCGTCTTGGTGTATCGGCTGGAGGCGGTGTGCCAGGCGTGTCCTCCCGCCTGCCAGTCCTGCAGTCCCTTGACGTAGCTCAGGACCAGCGCCTGCTCGGGCGGCAGGACCCCTTCGTCGGCGAACAGGGCCGGCAGCTCGGTCAGCGCGGCGTGCTCGAACTGGTGCAGCCGGGAGGTGAGCAGGTCGTTGGTGATCTCCACGGCCCGAGCGGTCTCGCAGCCGAAGAAACGCTCGCAGACCAGGACGCAGTTGGACAGCTCACCCTCCTGCAGCACCTCGCGCTCGTAGGAGAACAGGTCGTTGCGCAAGTGCACGGCGTCGGCGAACGACTCCGTCAGCACCCGGATCGGCCGGGAGTCCGCCAGCCGGGCCGGCAGCTCCGCGCCGGCGGCGTGCTCCACCAGCGCGGCCGACCACGGGGCGCCGCCCACCTTCCTGCGTTCCTCGATGTACTCGATCGGGTTGGAGACGGCCTCGCGCTCGATGTGGAACAGCTCCCACATCGACTCCTGCAGCAGGTCGCGGGTGACCCGGACGAACCGGCGCCGCCACGCCTGCGACATGGCGGGCACGGTCCGGGGCCACAGGTCGGCCAGGCCCCGCTCCACGGGGTTGGCCGGCTCGGGCGGGTCGTCCGTCATGAACGCGTCGAGCCGGTCCAGGTAGTCCTGGGCGCCGTCCAGGTCCCTGCTGCGTTTGAACGTCTCCAGGAAGTGGTCGTCGAAGTAGAAGACCCACACGTACCAGTCCGTGACCAGGTCCAGTTCGGGGGCGGAGCAGTCGGGATGGGTGTAGGCGCACATCAGGCCGTAGTCCATCGCTTCGAGCGACTCCTCGCTCCAGATGTCCGGGTCGTCGAGCATTCCCATGTCCGCCGCCCACCCCCGCGTGTGCGCCCGGGCGGTCTCCACATGCGGGTTCAGCCGGGGCGGATACGGGAGGTAGAAGTCCGGCAGCCGGTAGGAGGACATCAGAGGACCTCGACGCTCTCCAGGATGGCGAGGGCGTCGGGGACCAGGACGGCCGCCGAGTAGTAGGTGGTGACCAGGTAGGAGATGATCGCCTTGTCGTCGACGCCCATGAAGCGCACCGACAGGCCCGGCTCGTACTCGTCCACCAGCCCGGTGCGGCGCAGGCCGACCACGCCCTGGTCCTTCTCCCCCAGGCGCATGACCATGATCGAGCTGATGCCCTTGTCGTTGACCGGGATCTTGCTGCACGGCAGCATCGGCACCCCGCGCCAGGCCGGCGCCTTCTGGCCGTTGAACTCCACCGTCTGCGGGTAGATGCCCCGGGCGTTGCACTGGCGGGCGAAGGCCGCGATCGCCTTGGGGTGGGCGAACATGACGTTCGGGTTCTTCCAGACCGTGGCGAGCAGCTCGTCGAGGTCGTCGGGGGTGGGCGGGCCGGAACGGGTGTGGATGCGGTGCTTGAGGTCGGCGTTGTGCAGCAGGCCGAAGTCGCGGTTGTTGACCAGCTCGTGCTCCTGACGCTCCCGCAACGCCTCGATCGTCAGCCGCAACTGCTGCTCGGTCTGGTTCATCGGCTCGTTGTACAGATCCGCCACCCGCGAGTGCACCCGCAAAATCGTCTGCGCCACACTCAGCTCGTACTCACGCGGCCCCAGCTCGTAGTCCACGAACGTCCCCGGCAGCGTCGCCTCACCCACATGCCCCGCCGCCAGAGCGATCTCCGCCTCCCCATACCGGTTCACCGGCCGGTCCGGGTCCTCCCGGTAGGCCTGCACGTGCTCACGCAGGCCGTCCGACAGGGTGAGCAGCCGTTCGAACTCCTCCCGGCCGAGCGCGAGCACGGTGCACGGCGTCACGGTCTTGACCGTCCACTCCCACCGCGCGTCCGCGTTCACCAGCATCTGCTCGCCGACGTACTCGCCGTCGGCCAGCACCCCGAGGCGCGTCTCGTTGCCGTACGCCCCCTCGCCGAGCCTGTCCACCTTGCCGTGGGCGAGGAGCACGACCTCGTCCATCGGGGTGCCGGCCCGCGCGATGACCTGGCCGGCCTCGTACTCCCGCTGGATGAACAGGTCGGCCATGGCGGCGAGCACGTCGGCGTCGCCGAAGCCGTGCAGGGCAGGAAGCTCGCACAACTCGGCGGAGATGACCCGCACGTCCGCCCCGGTCGAGACGAACGTCACCCGCCCGTCGGCCATCTGGTAGGTCAGCCGCCGGTTGACCCGGTAGGCGCCGCCCACCGCCTCGACCCAGGGCAGCACGCGCAGCAGATGCCGGGAGGTGATCTCCTGCATCTGCGGCGGCGTCTTGGTCGTGGTGGCCAGGTTGCGCGCGGCCCTGGTGCTGAGGCTCAACCGGTTGTCGGTCGGCATGGTGTTTTCGGTCACAGCACATCACCCCATCTGTGATCGGCACGGCGGCCGGTTGTTCGGTGACTGGACACGCTCGTCGCCGAGCGGCGGAGGGGGGAGCAGAGATCAGGGTCCTGCCGGCCCGGGCAGGGCCACACCGCATCGCCGGCCGCCCGTACGGCCGCGCGCGGAGGCGGCCGGAGCGGTTCCGGCGGCGGGAGTCAAGAAAGAGGCGGTCTGCCGGTCGCGCGTCTCACCGGACGCGACGGGTCAGCCGCTCGGTGAGCACCGTGAGCGCCTGCGCCGCCTCCGGCGCGATCGCGCAGTGGCGCAGCGCGTCGAGCGCCTGCCCGGCCCGCAGGGCGATCAGGTCCTCGACCTCGCCGAGGGCGCCGGTGTCCACGATGATCCGCCGGAGCTCGGCCGCCCGGCGTTCGTCCAGGCCGGGGCTGCCGTGCCAGGTCCGCAGCAGGTCCCGTTCCGGCCCTCGCGCCCGCGCGTACGCGTACGCCATGAGCACGGTCCGCTTCCCCTCGCGCAGGTCGTCGAGGACCGGCTTGCCGGTGACGGCGGGGTCGCCGAAGACGCCGAGGACGTCGTCGCGCAGCTGGAACGCCTCTCCGAGCGGCAGGCCGAACCGGGAGTACGCCTCCAGCAGGGCGGGCGGGGCCCCGGCGAGGGCCGCGCCGATCTGCAGCGGGCGCTCCACGGTGTAGCGGGCCGTCTTGTAGCGAATGACCGTCAGGGCCTGTTCGACGTCCGCGTCGGCGCGGGCGTGCGCCAGGATGTCGAGGTACTGCCCGGTGACGACCTCGGTGCGCATCCGGTTGAACAGCTCGCGCGCCGCCCGCCCCCGCACATCGCCGGCGGCGGCGTCCGCGAGCAGTTCGTCCGCCCAGGCCTGCGCGAGCACGCCGAGCAGGATGGCCGCGGACTGGCCGAAGGCCTCCGCCCCCTCCCACCGCGGAGTCCCGGCGAGCCCCCTGTGGATGGTCGGGCGCCCGCGGCGCAGCTCGCTGCCGTCCATGACGTCGTCGTGGATGAGCAGACCGGCGTGATAGAGCTCCAGCGCCGCGCCGGTGATGACGGCCCGGTCCTCGTGCGGCTCATCGCCGCCCGCGCCCCGCCAGCCCCAGTAGCACAGCAGCGGCCTGATGCGCTTGCCGCCCTCGACCACGAACTCGCGCAGCAGCCGGTAGCCCTCGGCGACGTCCGGATCGCCGACCGGGGGACGCCGGGCGTCGAGGAAACCGGCCAGCAGCTCGTCGACCCGTCCCCGGACGGCGCTCGTGACGGCGGCGACGCCGCCGGTGTCACCGACGCCGGTGATCCCCTTGATGGACGTGTCCACGGTGTCCGCGGTCATGCACGGCCTCCTCGCTCGGCGAGCCGGTATCCCTTGCGGAAAGTTACTTAATGAACACGCAAAGTAGAACCGGTCGTTCCGATAGTCGGAACTTCTCGCCGAGCTGCGCTGTACCGCTTGCCGGCCCGGCCGGCCGTTGCGCTCAGTCGGCCCGACCGAATTGGGCGATCGCGGTCGCGAGCAGGGCGAGCCCGAGGACGGCGAGGACGGCCACCTCGACGGCGATGGGCACGTGCCACCCGCCCCACGTCAGCCCCGGCGCGAGCCGGGCCCGTACGGCGGGCGTCAGGTCCAGGTGCGCGAAGACGAGCCGCCTGATGGGGTCCACGGCGTACGAGAGGGGGTCGATCCGGTTGAGCGCGGTCAGCCACACGGGCAGGTTCGAGGCGGGGAACATCGCGCCCGACATGAAGTACAACGGCATGATCAGCAGCTGGTTGAGCGCCATGAACGACTGCATCTGCTTGACCCGCACGGACATCGCGACCCCGAAGGCCGTGATGGTGAAGGCCAGCAGCACCTGGATGCCGAACACGCCGAGCATCAGCCCCGGCGCGTACGGCACGCCCACGGGACCCGCGATGCAGATGACGACGAGGCCCTGGAAGGCCGCGACGGTCGCTCCGCCCAGGCATTTGCCGAGGACGATTGACCCACGGGACACCGGCGCGACCAGCATCTCGCGCAGGAAGCCGAACTCCCGGTCCCAGACGATCGAGGCGGCCGAGGACATCGCGGTGAACAGGACGGCCATGGCGAGGATGCCCGGATAGAGGAAGGTCCGCAGGCCGAGCCCGCCGGTGCCGCCCGAGGTGAGCTGGGACAGGCCGGTGCCGAGGACGAACAGGAACAGGAACGGCTGCACGAGAGAGGTGAGGATGCGCAGCGGGCCGTTGAAGAAGCGGATGATCTCGCGCTGCCAGACCACCTTGACGGCGCGCAGCTCGCTCATCGCGCTGCGCCCCGGCACCCGGACCGCCGTGATGGGCAGCGTCATCGCCGGCCTCCTCGCGCCGCGGCGAGCGCGGCCGGGCCGCGCGCGCCGCCGGACGACTCCGCGTCGCGGATCGACCGGCCGGTGTAGGACATGAAGACGTCGTCCAGGCTGGGCCTGGCCACGCTGACGGACCGGATCGACAGCCCCGAGCGGGAGAACAGCTCCGGCACGAACCGCTCCCCCTCCTCCACCTGGAACACGACGACGTCGCGGGACGCGACGGCCTTGATGCCGAACCGCTCGTCCAGGACGGCGACGGCCGCCGCGCCGTCGTCGGTCTGGATCTGGACGCGGTCCTTGCCGACGCCGGCCTTCAGCGCGGTGGGGGTGTCGAGCGCGATGATCCGGCCGCCGTCCATGATGGCGATGCGGTCGCAGTGCTCGGCCTCGTCCATGTAGTGCGTGGTCAGGAAGACCGTGATGTCCTCGGCCTCCTTCAGCTCCCGGATGTAGGACCAGATGGAGCTCCTGGTCTGCGGGTCCAGGCCGACGGTGGGCTCGTCGAGGAACAGCACCCGCGGCGAGTGCAGCAGGCCGCGGGCGATCTCCAGTCGCCGCCTCATGCCGCCCGAGAACGTCGCGACCTTGGCCGCGCGCCTGTCCCACAGCCCCACCATCTCGAGCACTCCCCGCAGCCGCGGACCGACGTCCGCGCGGGGCACGCCGTACAGCTCGGCATGGAAACGCAGGTTGCGCTCCGCCGTCAGATAGCCGTCGAGCGTCGGGTCCTGAAACACCAGCCCGATGGAACGCCGCACGCTGTCGCGTTCGTGCACCACGTCGTAGCCCGCCACGCGCGCCGCGCCGGCCGTGGGCGTGGTCAGGGTGCAGAGCATGCTGATCGTCGTGGACTTCCCGGCGCCGTTCGGGCCGAGGAAGCCGAAGATCTCCCCTCTGTGCACGGTCAGGTCGATGCCGCGTACGGCCTCGACGTCGCCGTAATGCTTGGCCAGGCCGGTGGTTTCCACCGCCGGATGCGTCATCCCGCCTCCCCATCAATTACACTTGGTGTAACAGTACACCAGGTGTAACCAAGGAAGGCCGATACGCTGTGCCCATGAGAGCGGGCGGACTGCGGGAGCTGAAGAAGAACCAGACCCGGCAGCTCATCGCCGACACCGCGAACGCGCTCTTCCGGGCCCGGGGGTTCGACGAGGTCACCGTGGACGAGATCGCGGCGGCCGCGCAGGTGTCGAAGAAGACGGTGTTCAACCACTTCCCGACCAAGGAGGACCTGGTCTTCTACCGGGCCGAGGACCGGGAGGCCATGTCGCTGGCGGCGGTCACCGACCGCCCGGCCGGGTTCTCCATCCTCGACTCCTTCCGCGCGATGTGCCTGGCGCAGACCAGGCTCATCCCGGGCATGCGGCGCGACCTCGTCCATCCGCGCAGCTTCTTCGACCTCGTCAGCGGCAACCCCTCCTTGGAGCGGAAGATGCACGAGGTCAACGAGCGGATCACCCGGGTGCTCGCCGACGCGCTGGCGGCCGAGGCGGGCGCGGAGCCCGGCGACCCGCTGCCCCGCATCGTCGCCTCGACGCTGGTCGGCGCGCAGCGGGCGCTCTACCGGCGGCTGCGGCAGCGGGTCCGGGAGGGCGGGCCCGACGAGGAGATCGGGCGCGCCCACCGCGCGGACGTCGAACGGGTCTTCGGCCTGCTCGGCAAGGGCCTCGGCGGCTACCCGCAGGCCTGACCGCTATTCGGCCACCGCGACCCTGGCCTCCTGGCCGTCCACGGTCGCGGCGCGCTCGCGCCGCCAGGGGCCGTGGAACAGGAAGACGGCGGGAGCGAACAGCGCCAGGCACACCAGCGAGACCACCAGCCAGGTCTGCCAGCTCGTGGCCTCGACCACGTGCGGGATGACCAGCAGGCCGACCACGGCGATCGCCTTGGTGAGGAAGCCGAACAGGCCCCATGCCGTGCCCTGCAGCCGGGGGTCGACGTCCTCGGCGTCCTCGGAGTAGTTGGCCATCCAGGGGGCGTACGCCACGCCGAGCGAGCCGCCGAGCAGCGCGCCGACGATCATGAGCATGCCGCTGGAGACGCCTTCGCCGCCGAGGATGTACGCCAGGTAGGCGGTGACCAGCACGGCCGCGACGGTGCCGGCGAGCGTGATCGGCTTGCGCAGCTGGGTGCGGTCGGAGACGCGGCCGGCGACGATCAGCGTGATCAGGTTGAGGCTCCAGAAGCACGCCATGATCGTGGACGCCTCGGCGGCCGTGATGCCCAGAGCGCCGACCAGCATGGTCTGCCCGAAGAGCGTGAGCGTGATGTAGAGCACCAGCCACAGCGAGATGCCGACCACGTGGGCCCAGATGTTGGGCCGCACGAACAGCGAGGAGACCCTGGCCGGCCTGGTCAGGTCGACGACGTCGGCGGCCTTGCGCTCGGTGTGCTGGATCTGCGCGCGCAGCTCGGGCGACAGGTCGGCGATGTTGAAGGCGATGACGATCGAGATGACCAGCGAGAAGCAGCCCATGATGACGAACTGCGACCGCCAGGAGTCGTCGAAGATCGGCAGCGTCCAGCCCGCGACGGCGGCGGCGAGGAAGTTGGCCCCCACCGGGCCCCAGGTCCAGAAGCCGAACGCCTGGGCCCTGCCGAGGCGCGGCGAGAAGTCGCGGACCAGCGGCGCGGTGCTCGCCATCGCCACTCCGTCGACGAAGGCCAGCACGATCCTGGCGATCAGCAGGTCCCTTGAGCTGTGGACGAGCGTCATGGCGAAGCAGCACACGGCGGTCAGCAGCATCAGCGGGACCAGCAGGCGCACCCTGCCGATCCGGTCGGTGAGCCTGCCGCCGAGCGCCGACGCGACGGCCCCCGCGACCGCCGCCGCCCCGGACACCGCACCGTACGTCGCGAGGGAGATGTCGAGGTCCTTCAGGAGCAGCGGGACCACGGGGGCGATCTGCGCCTCATAGGAGCCGATGAGGACGGCCAGCACGGCCATCGTGAGGATCTTCATGCGACGCGCACCCGTGGGGTACTCGTCGAGCTCGCGTACGTAGGACAGGCCCATAGACACGCCTTTCTCGTCGTCCCCCGTCCCAGCGATGAGTTCTAGAAGCAAGCTCTAGAATTCATTTCCACGAATGCTGCGCCTCCTCACGCCCAGAGTCAAGGGGCTGTGAGCATGTGTTTCTTCGGCACGGAATGACTAGAATGAGATTCTAGGATTTCGATCGAAGGAGGACGAGGTGGACATCGCCGAGGAGCTGGCCGGGCTGGACGCGGCCTTCGACCACACGGCCGTCGCCGCGCCGCGCATCCGGGACCTGCTGCCGATCTACCGCGACCTGCTGGGAGGTGTTTACCTCGGCGGTGGCGACAACGTGGTGAACGGCTACCGGACGCTCCAGCTCAGCTACGCCAACGGGAGCAAGATCGAGCTGATGGAGCCGCTGGCCGGGTCCTCGTTCTTCGACAGCTTCTTCGACCTCACGCGCGGCAGAGGCGGGGTCCACCACCTCAACTTCCACGTCGCCGACATCGAGGCCGCCGTGGCGGCGCTGCGCGAGCGCGGTTATCGGCTGTTCGGCCTCAACCTCGCCGAACCCCGCTGGCGCGAGGTCTTCCTCCACCCGAAGGAGGCGCACGGGGTCCTGGTCCAGCTCGCCCAGCCGGGGCCGCGCGCTCCCGAGCCGGTGCCGTCCCTCGACGATCTGCTGGCCGGTCGGGGCCGGCGCGGCAACGGCGTCCCGAGCCCGTGACAACGGACCCTCGCCATCTCTAGATTGGAGTTCTAGAATCCGACTCTAAGACTTACTCCGCCTCGGAGGAGAACGATGACCGCATCGCACAAACCCGTCCCGAAGCCGACGCCGGAGACCCAGCCGTTCTGGGACGGCACGGCGGAGGGACTCCTGCGGATCCAGCGCTGCAGCGCCTGTTCGCGGCACTACTTCTATCCACGGCCCGCCTGCCCGCACTGCGGCTCGGACGACGTCACATGGGTGACCTCCTGCGGCAGGGCGACCCTCTACTCGTACGTGATCAGCCATCGCCCGGCTCCCGGCTTCGAGCAGGAGGGGCCGTACGCGATCGCGGTCGTGGAGCTGGAGGAGGGCGTGCGCATGATGACGAACATCGTGGGTGTCGAGATCATGCCGGAGAACCTGCCCCTGGACATGGAGCTGCGCGTGGTGTTCGAGCAACGCGGCGACGTGCACGTTCCCCTCTTCGAGCCCGCTGGGGGTCCCAACCGATGAACATCGTCATCGCGGGCGCGGCCGAGACCGACGAGCTCGGCAAGCTGCCCCACATGTCCACCGCGCAGCTCCACCTCCAGGCCGCGCGCAACGCGCTCGCCGACGCCGGGATGACCAAGGACGACATCGACGGCGTCGCCACCGTCGGCGTGCCCGGCCCGATCCAGATCGCCCACGCGCTCGGGATCGCTCCGGCCTGGCTCGACGGCACCGGGGTGGGCGGCTCGTCCTTCCTCTTCCACGTGCGGCACGCCGCGGCGGCCATCCGGGCCGGGATGTGCACCACCGTGCTCATCACGCACGGCGAGTCCGGGCGGTCGCGGGTCGGCGCGCCCCGGCCGGCCCTCGGCCCCGACTCGCTGATCGGCCAGTTCGAGCTGCCGTACGGCGTGCTCGGCCCGCCCACCATGTTCACGCTGACGGCACTGCGCTACATGAAGGAGACCGGGCTCACGCACGAGCAGCTCGCGGAGGTCGCCGTCGCGCAGCGCCGATGGGCGCACCGCAACCCCCGGGCCATGTACCAGGACATGATCACCGTCGAGGACGTGCTCGCGTCCCGGATGGTCGCCTACCCCTTCCACCTGCTGGAGTGCTGCCTCGTCACCGACGGAGGCGGCGCGCTGATCGTGACGACCGAGGAGCGCGCCCGCAGGTCGCCGGTCCACCTGCTCGGCTCCGGCGAGTCGGCCGAGTCGCCGATCATCTCCCAGATGGAGGACTTCACCACCTCGGCCGCCTTCCGGCGCTCCGGCGAGGCCGCCTTCGCCGAGGCGGGCATCTCGCACGACGACGTGGACCACCTGATGATCTACGATGCCTTCGCGCACGTGCCCATCTACGGGCTGGAGGACCTCGGCTTCGTCAAGCGCGGCGAGGCAGGGCCGTTCATCGCGGAGGGCCACACCTCCCCCGGCGGCCGCCTGCCGCTCAACACCAACGGCGGCGGGCTCTCCTACACCCACACCGGCATGTACGGGATGTTCGCCATCCAGGAGTCCGTACGGCAACTGCGCGGCGAGGCCGCCGCCCAGGTGCCCGACGCCGAAGTCAGCGTCGTCCTCGGCAACGGCGGCATGTTCGCCTCCGCCGCCACGCTCGTCCTGGCCGGCCACCGCCCCTGACCCCGCCCGGCCCTGTCGGCCCTCCCCCGCTGCCGGAGGGCCGACGGCGGCGTACGCCGCTGTAATGGCCGACGCTCGCCCGGCGACTACATGTCGGGGCGTTGACGTCCAGCCGGCCGAACCTTCCGGGGAGCCCGGAAGGCACAGGAGCAGCAGATGAGCATTCAGCGGCGGCTCGAAGATTTCCTCGATCTGATCGATGAAATTCTCAGCGGAGAAGAAGAGATTTCTCCGGACAGAGCGCTCCGGCCGAGACTCCGGCGGCTCCTGAAGAGAATGCTGATCCAGGAGGAAATCCGAAACTCGATGGCCGATGTGGGCGTCGAGGGAGGCCAGCTGCTCGAGATCGCCTCCGGCATGCTCGAACAGATCGCACGTGAAGCCCCGGACGAGTACGACCGGTTTTGCAGTGCGCTCAGCGACTATCAAGCGGCTCTCAGCACCGCCAGGCAGGACGCCGCGGACGACACATGGAACCGCGTTGTGCCCCGGTTGGCCGCGTATGGAGGCATCGCGGGCGGTGTGATCCTGTCGATCGGCCTGCTGGTGGGCGGCCTGTTCGACGTTCTCGGCGAACTCCGGTTCGTCGGCGGCCTGATACTGCTGGCCGCCGCACTCGTCGCGATTCATCTGCGCGTACGGAAGACGATGACCGGGCAGCGATTCCTGTTCATCGTCACCGGCAATTGGGATCGCAAGTTCTACATCTCGCGACGGCAGGCGCTCCTGTCCGCCGTCGTCGAGCGCGACCTGGTCGTTCCCACTCTCCGTCTGGCGTTGAACCAGGCGCGCGAAGACAGGTTGAGCCGGCGTTTCGCCGTCAAGGCCAGTCCCGGCCTCGGGGATCTGCACAGCACGTTGTATTACGTCCCGACGCCCGTCGAGCGGGAGGTGGGCGAGCTCATCCGCCAGCTCACCGGCGGGAGCATCGGAATAGCCGGACCGCGCGGGGCGGGGAAGTCGTCGTTGCTGCGGCTCTATTGCGCCCCTCGACGGCACGCCTCCTCCGCGGACATCTGCTGCCTGGTGTCGGCGCCCGTCGACTACCTGGCTCGCGATTTTGTGCTCCATGTGTTCGCGGCGCTGTGCCGCTCCGTCGCCGTCAAGGTCGGGCGGAGAGGGCGGGGCCGGCTTCTACTGGGACAGCTGTTCATATTGATCGTGTTCGGCATCCCCGTGAACGCGATATTCGGCGGAATGGTCTGGTTTGGGCTCCACAATCTTTCCGGATCGTCTCCGCAGCACGCGCTGTCGCCCGTGGCGCTAGTCACCGGGGGCCCCGTCGTGCTGTACTTCTACGGCGCCTGCGGGATAATTTTCGTGAAACAGTGGTCGAGGCTCCGCGCGGACCGCCGGTTGCGGAGGGCCGCGCTACGAAATCTCGCCCGGATCAGATATCTCCAGACGCACACCGAATCGTGGTCCGGGACCCTGAAGGCGAGCCTCGGGACGAAGCTGGGCCTGGGTCTCGACGGGCAGAGATCGCGCGGCGTCTCCCGAACGGAGCAGCCCCTGGGATATCCCGAGATCGTTCGCCTGTTCCGCGTGTTCGCTAGCATGACGTCCGCACATGCACGGAGACAGGGAGGCCGTGTCGTGATCGGCATAGACGAACTCGACAAGATCTCCTCCGCCGATCAGGGAGAGAAGTTCCTCAACGAGATCAAAAGCATCTTCGGGGTTCCCGGGGTTTACTTCCTCATAACCGTGTCCGATGACGCGTTGACGGCATTCGAACGCAGGGGCATACGTCTTCGCGACGCTTTCGACAGCTCTTTCGACGAGATTCTGCGAGTGGAGCTGCTCAGCTATCGGGAGTCACGGCGCATGCTCTACAGGCGGGTGATCGGATTGTCGGAGCCGTACGTGGCGCTGTGCCATGCACTCTCCGGCGGGTTGGCCCGCGACCTTATTCGTTCGGCTCGGCACGTCATCCGATCGGCCACGGAACGCGGGAAGCCCGACGAGTTCGATTCGATCGTGAGGCACATGGTCAGAGACGACGTCCGGCGGAAAACGGGAGTATTGAGCCAGATCGAGGCGATCAGGAACGACACTGCGCTGCTGCACGTGCTCCACAGGGTCAAGGTCAGATATTACGCCGAGAAGGAGCTGTCCGACCTGCTCCATGACGTCCGGGCCGCACCGCCCAAAAATCAGCGGAAGCCCGATTCGGAAGCGGATCTCCTGCGCCGAGAACTGATCGCCTTCCTGTATCTGTCGATGACGTTGGAAGACGTGTTCAACGAACACCTGGACGAGGACCGGGTGAGATCCGCCGCCGACGACTCACACGGGCAGTGCCTGTTCGACAGGCTGGCGTCCGCTCGCTCGGCCCTCGGCACGAACACGGAGTTGGCGTGGAGACTGACGAGTGAAGCGCGCTCGGCCTGGGGTCTGGACAGCTGGGACAACGAGGCCGGAGGGAATGCCCACCGACCCCGTGGCGGCCCCTTCGGAGTGCAGCCGTCTCCGACTCCCTGACAGCTCCGTCGGCGGCGCTTCGGCACGTCAGACCGTAGGCTTGGCTCCGTCGAGTGGACAGTGACGAGGAGACGCTGGATGACAGCTCTGCCGGATGACAGTTGGCTTCTCAGCATTCGCCCTCAACCCGACCGCGTCACCGCGGAGGAGTACGACGCGCTCCCCGAGGAGATCGCCAAGGCCATCGAGATCGTCGACGGCTACGTGGTCTACTGCGCGGCTCCCACGCCTGATCACCAGACCGCCGGCAGGCGACTGGCGAACCTGCTGGAGCGACATGCCCGCGCCGCCATGGGCAAGGGGCATGAGTGCCTCACCGTCAACAACGACGTGGATCTGCGGCTGAGGGACGTGCCGTTGCTCAACCGCAGGCCCGACGTCGCGCTCTACCGGTGCCTCGACCGAGAGCGGGGCGAGCGTCTGCGCGCCGAGCACGCGCTGCTTGTCGTGGAGATCGTGTCTCCGGGATCGGAGACCCAGGACACGACCGACAAGCTCGGCGAGTATGCCAAGGCCGGCATCCCGCACTACTGGATCGTCCGTATCGACGGCACCGGCGTATCGGCGATCGAACGCTATCGGCTGGACCGGGCGGCGATGCTCTACAAGCACATCGGCACCCTCATGAAGGACGAGCCCGGGGAGGCTCCCGTCGTGAGCAACCCGATCCCCCTCACCGTCGACTGGGCCGAACTACAGTTCTGAACCCGTTCGGCGGCATGCTCATACGGGGAGGGCGTCTCCGGGGAAGCCGTGGCACGGGTGAACCTCGCAGCGCATCATCCCGGCTCGAACGCAGGGGTCCCCGGCCATGATCTCCGCGGCTTCCTCGGCCGGCAAGGTCATGATTGCGACGCCGGACACGGTGCCGGAGGCGACCGGGCACAGGATCGCGATCACCCCCTCGGCGCGCAGCGACACCATACGCCGCTGGTGTTCGAGCTCGATCGCGTCAGCGCCGTCCATGGTCCTCTCCGGCCCCCACGAAAGGAGCGCCAGGCTGTAGGGCTTCGCGGTCGCGGCCAGAACCCGGATCTGTTCGTCGGTCACGCTCGTGCTCATGACGTCTCCCTACTTCTCGATGCGCTCGGCCAGCGAGACGATGATTCCTTCGGGCCCGCGGACGTAGGCCATCCGCCATACGCCTTCGTATTCGCCGACGCCTCCCACCAGGCCGTAGCCGTCGGCGGCGGCGTGCTCGACCGCGGCGTGAAGGTCGTGCACCTCGAAGGCGACGTTGCGCAGGCCCAGCTCGTTGGCCGGCGCGGCAGGCGAACCCGGGAGGTGATCCGGCCGCGTGAAGCTCGACAGCTCCAGCGTCGCGCCTCCGCCGGGCGCTCGCAGCATGACGATCTCGGTGCGGGCGCCGGTCATACCGATCACCGGGTCCAGGAACTCGCCTTCGACGGCCATCTTCGGAGCGGCCTCCAGACCGAGGCCGACGAAGAACGCCTCCCGTCCTCTACCGTCACCATGCCTGCGGCCAGATCGCCCACGTCGACCCACGCTGCAGCCACTGCGGAGAGCCGATGCACGCCGACCTCCTCCCCGGCCCGGGTTCGGCCTGACGGCCAAAGGCCGCTTCGATGGGGAACGGCGCCGCCTCAGTAGGGCCCAAAGGTCACCGCGCAGGGGACGCCGTTGAGCGTGAAGCCGGTGGGGTGTTCGTCGGCCCCGTTTGCGTTGAAGCCGATCCAGAAGCTCGTGCCGGGATCGATGCTCTGCTGCCAGATCGGACTGGCGGCCTGGACGCTCGGCGGGGTCTCGGAGAAGGTCGCGTTCCACCCTTGCATCAGGGTCTGGCTTCCGGGGAAGACGAACTGCAGGATCCAGGGGCTGAACACCCGGGTCCCGGTGTTGGTGATCGTCACTCTGGTCGTGAAACCGGTGGTCCACCCCAGGCTGGCGTAGGTCACCGCGCAGTCGTAACCGGCCGGCACGTCCGCGGGCGCCGCCCGGGCGGGCGCCGTGAACGACGCGGCCAGGAGAAGCCCGGCAATACCGATCCCCGACGAAGCCCGCAGAAAACGCATCGATCCCCCTCAGGGGGGCGTCCCATGAAACCGATTTCGATGTGATCGTGAGCCACTCGAAATGCGCTGTCAAACAATTACCGGGACATATTCCGCGGCGCGTCGGCCCTGTCACACGTACGTTCGCCGCTTGGGCTGACCGAGCTGGGAGTTTCACCGCCGGCCACATACCGGTCACTTGACGGAGGCCAGCGGAACGGCCCTACCCGACGTCGCTAATCGCGCTTTTCAGGCGCGCAGGAATGGTGGTCTGGCGACCGGTTCGGTAGCGGCCCGGGGTCGTTCCGATGATGTCGGTGAACGCCGCGATGAAGCCGCTCGGGTTGGCCCATCCACAGGCGTAGGCGGTCTGGGTGGTGTCGTGGCCGTCGGCGAGGAGCACGAGCGCGTGGTGGATGCGCAGCTGCGTGCGCCACTCGTAGAAGGTCATGCCGAGTTCCTTGCGGAACAGGCGGCTGAGAGTGCGGGTGCTGGCTCCGATCGTCTTCCCGAGCTCGGCCAGCGGGGCGTTGTCCGCCGGATTCTCATGCAGCATCCGGGCGATGGCCTGCAGCCGGTCGTCCCGTGGCTCCGGCAGGTGCAGCGGCTGTTCGTGTGCCTCGCGCAGGTCGTCGACGAGGACGCGAAGAAGGCGAAGGCGCGCGGAGCGGCTGTAGGCGGGCGCGTCGTCGTCGTAGTTGCGGGGGCCGGTCAGGGCGAGCAGGACCTCTCGGGCGAGGTTGGAGGCCAGGAACACGACGGGACGCTCTGGTATGAGCCGGGCGAGGGACGGCGCGACAAAGACGATCCGCATGTCGGTGTCGCCGTGGGCGCGGTGGTAGTGCGTGAACCCGGCCGGAGTCCAGGCGACCCGGTTCGCGGGAACGATCGAGGTGCCGCGCTCGGTGTGGACTGCCAAGACGCCGCTCGCCGCGTACACCAGGTGTCCCCGTGCGTGCGACTGCACTGCGCTGACTTCACCGGACGGCCAGAGGTGCCGCCCGCCGGACGGCCACAGATGTGACGTCACACCGGCCGTCGGGCGAGGTTGGCGGCGAACGGGCATCGATTGGCATCCTATCGGTGGCCGGCCACACCGCGATCTCGTGACACTTCCTCCATGCGGACGTGGTTCCCGGTCGTGCAGAGCAGCCCGGCCGCACCACCTGGCATCGGGGCAGCGTGCCTCGATGCCGCCGCTTGCGAGAGAAGGAGAAACGCATGGCGACGTTCGTTCTTGTGCCCGGCGGTTGGAAGGGCTCCTGGGCGTATGAGGCGGTGGTTCCGCTGCTGGAGGGCGCAGGTCATACCGTTCACGCCCTGACCCTGACCGGTCTGCGGCCGGACGACGACAACGCGACGGTCGCGACTGCCAACCTCGACACGCACGCCGACGACGTGTTGCGGCTCCTCGATCGTGCCCACATCACCAGCGCGACGCTTGTCGGCCACAGCTACGCCGGGATGGTGATCGCCGCCGCCGCCGATCGCGCCGACGGGCGGATCTCACGGCTGGTGCATCTCGACGCCTTCGTCCCGCGCGATGGCGAGTCGTGGTGGTCGTCGGCGAACGAGTACTTCCGGGAAGTGATCGCGGCCGGCGCCGCGGGCACGGGCTACGCCGTCCGTCCGCCGGACGGCGGCGATCCCCGCCGCCGTCCTCATCCCCTCGCCTCGTTCCTGCAGGCGATCCGGCTCACAGGCACGCCGGCCCAGGTGCTCCGCCGGGAGTTCGTCTACTGCTCGGGATGGGAAGACCGGACGCCGTTCGCCGAACTCCGCACCCGGCTCCAGGCCGATCCCGGATGGCAGGTCCACGACCTCCCGACCGGCCACGACGCGATGCACGAGGCCCCGGAGGCGGTCGCCGCACTACTGCTCGGCGACCGCACCGCGGATGCATCACCCAACAGTTAGGCTTCACCCCCGCCGGTTGATGAGCGAGCCGCGGAGCCCCGCCCGAACAGGGGTCTGAGAGGGGTCCGAGGATGCCCGCTTCATCGATTCCGGGGACATCTCGCCGCGATGCCCCGATCATTGGGCGATGCGACCGGAAATCAGCGCGATCGGACGGCTCGCCGTGATCGGTGCGCTGGGCGCCGCCGCGATCGGATGCTCGGGCGACGGCGTGGACGCACGCGACTCCCCCGCCTCCACGGCGGGCACACCGGCGGCGGTCACCCGGCCCGAGGTGGTTCCGTCTCTGTCCGGCGGGACCTGGACGGAGACCAGAACGGCCGGAGCCGGCGCCGTGATGGAGAGCGTCGCCGCGACCGGGCACGCCGAGGCCTGGGCCGTGAGCAGCCCCGGCGAGAACAGACGGAGCGGCCCGATCCTGCGCTGGGACGGCCGCGCCTGGCAGTCCGTGGCACTGCCGCCGGGCCTGCGCCATCCCCGAGTGGTGTCCGGGACGTCCGGCGTCTCCGGGGGTCTCTGGGCGCTGACCGGTGACGGGGACAGCGGACCCACCGTGGAGCGCTGGGACGGACGCCGCTGGACGTACGAGAAAACCCCGAGGGTCCACAACGACCCGGAGGTGTTCGACCTGGCCACGATCCCCGGAGAAAACCGGGTGTTCGCGGTCGGCGGCAACCCCTCGTACGACGAGGACAGCCAGGCGTGGATCTGGACGCGGAGCTGAGACGGGCCGACGCTCACGGCTGAAGCCTCGGCGAGATCACCGGCCGAGCCCGCAGCGCAATCCCCCCCGTCAGCCGGGCGCGGGCCCGCGACCTCGCGGACTCGCGGCCAACGCCTCCTCCACGCCCGGCGTCACCACCGCGCGGAACGCCGCGTCCATCTCGGCGGGGGTGGCGGTCAGTTCGCCGTCGGCCCACTTGCGCAGCAGCGCCATGAACGCCCCGACGACGCAGGTGATCATCAGATCGAGCGAAGCCGGCGGTGTGCTTCCCGAGGGGAGGCCCGCCAGCAGTTCGTCACGGACGACCGCGGCCATGATCTGCTCTCCGCGCGCCATCACGACGCCGCCCCCGCGCCGTCCGAGCAGTGCTCGCACCAGTCGGCGCTGCTCCTGAAGGTGCTCGAACATCGGCAGGCTGAAGGCGAACAACACGCCCGGCCGGGACGCGGGAGCAAGATGGAGGAGGTCGGATAGTTCGTCCAGGTTGCTGAACAGCACATCCTGTTTGTCGGTGAAGTGTGCGTAGAAGGTCGAGCGTCCGACGTTGGCGCGGTTTATCAGGTCCGTGACCGTCACCGTCTCGTAGCCCTTCTCCAGGATCAGCTCTGTCAACGCCTGCTGAACGGCCCGGCGGGTGCGCCGCACCCGTCGGTCGGAGCTCTCCCGCCGCGGGCTTCCGGACACCTTTTCCTTCCCTGTCCCGTACGGCACAGCCTGCCGGATCTGCTTGTTGACCGTCTCACGGCCCCGAATCGATCATTTATAACCGAACACATTGTTCCGAAACAAGAAGGAGAATCCCTTGAGCGCAGGAAAGCTCCTCCACGGTCACTCAAGACACAGCGACGGGGGCGGCACGATCGATTACCCGCGGGGTTACGACGTTCTGGCCGAAATCGGCTTCCTCGGACGCCGCCGCGGCGTTTTCACGCGTCTGGCCGCGCTGTCGGGCGCCGAGCAGGGCCATCAGATCGTGGACGTCGGATGCGGCACCGGCTACCTGACCCGGATGCTGGCTCCGATTGTGGGTCGCGAAGGGCGGGTGACCGGCCTCGACCCGTCGCCGGCGATGATCGGCCACGCCCGTCGGCGTTCACCTGACAACTGCTCCTATCAGGTGGGCGAGGGGCAGGCGATGCCTTTCCCCGACGCCTCGTTCGACATCGCGGTTTCCAGCTTCGCCGTTCATCACATGCCCGTCTCCGCCCGCGGCACCGCCGTAAGGGAGATGTTCCGCGTCCTGCGGCCGGGTGGCCGGCTGCTGATCGCCGAGTTCCGCCCGCCGGCCAACCCCCTCGCCGCCCGCCTCGCGGCCGTGCTTGCCGGTCCCGCCATGCGGCCCACCATGCCGGAACTGCTCGCCGACCTGGTTCCCGGCGCCGGCTTTCGCGTCGAGAGCACGGGCACGGTGGGACCGGTGCTCTACTACGTCACCGCCGTTCGTCCGCTCGATGCCCCTTCCTGAGAACCACCTCGCGCCGCGCGAACCGCCTGTGCGCGGCGGTGCGCGCCGCGCACAGGCGTACGAGCTCAGCGGCCGGGCCGGTCTCGCCAGGTGATGAGCGCGTCGAGCGCCTCCACGTGGGAGCCCCGCACGAGCAGGGGGTTGATCTCCAGCGACTCCAGGTCGTCGCCGAGGCTCCCGGCGAAGGCGGCGACCCGGGCCACGACCGCCGCGACGGCGTCGAGATCGGCGGGCTCGGTGCCACGAGCGCCCCGCAGCAGCGCGGCGCCGCGCAGCTCGTCCAGCGCCCGCCGCGCCTCGGCCGCGTCCACCGGCAGGACGCGCAGCGCCGTGTCACGCAGCGCCTCCACCCAGATCCCGCCCAGGCCGACGGCCAGGGTGAGCCCCCACGCCGGGTCCCGTACGATGCCCACCAGCAGTTCCACGCCGCCGCCGCGCTGCGGCTGGACGAGCGCGCCCACCCGGCCGGCGCCGGGGACCGCCGCGGCGGCGGCCACGACCTCGCGGTAGGCCCGCTCGACGTCCCGCGCGCCGGACAGGCCCAGCCGGACCCCGCCGATGTCGCTCTTGTGCCCCAGCCCTTCCGCGGCGGCCTTGAGGACGACCGGGTAGCCGAACCCGACCGCCGCCGCCACCGCCGACTCCTCGTCGTGCACCAGCTCGCCGGGCACGACCGGGATCCCGGCCGACGACAGCAGAGCGGCGGCGCGGTGCTCGGCCCACACGCCGGTCCCCGGCTCGACCGCCGGGGCGCTCACCGCGGCCTCGGCCGGGACGGCCGCGTCCGCCGCCTCGACCGCGGCGCGGTAGGCCCGCCCCCATCGGACGGCGGCGCCGATGGCGTGCATGCCGTGCTCGATGCCGCCCGCGACGTACGGGAACCCGGCCTGCCGCTGGACGTCGCGGCCGAACTCGGTGACGTCGGTCAGCACGTTGCTCACGACGACGACCGGCATCGGCGCCTCGGCCATGCGCCTGGCGCTCGCCGAGAACGTGGCGTACACGGGGGCGGGGTCGGGCGGGGCGACGCGCGGGAGGTCCGACAGCAGCATGACCGCGTCCACCCCGGGATCGGCGGTGACGGCCTCCAGCGCGCGGCCGAGCAGCGTGCGGTCGATGAGCACGTAGCCGGTGACGTCGAGGGGGTTCTGCACGGTCCCGAAGGCGGGCACGATCTCCCGCAGCCGGGCGACGGTCTCCGGGGCGAACGCCGGCAGCTCCAGTCCCTCGTCCTCGGCCCGGTCGGCGATGATCTCCGACGCGCCGCCCGAGGGCGTGACGACGCCGATCCGCGGGCCTGGCAACGGGCCCACCTCGGCGAGCAGGCCCGCGGTGATGATGAGGTCCTCAAGCGACCGCACCCGCACCACCCCGAGCTGCCGGAACGCCGCGTCGATCACGTTGTCGTCGCCCACGAGCGCGCCGGTGTGGGCCTGGGCGGTGCGGGAGGCGAGCCGGCTGCGGCCGATCTTCAGCGCGACGATCGGCTTGCCCGCGAGCAGCGCCCGGCGCGCCGCCCGGGAGAACGCGGCCGGGTCGCGGACCGACTCGAGGAACAGCGCGATGGCCTTGGTCGCCGGGTCGTCCACCAGGTAGTCGATCACGTCGGTGACGGTGACGAGCGACTCGTTGCCCATCGAGGTGAGCAGGCTGACCCCGACGTTGCGCGCCTGGGCGAAGCCGAGCACCGAGCTGGCCAGAGCGCCGCTCTGCAGCACCACCCCGACCGACCCGCGCAGCAGCGGGGACGGGATCGGCAGGCCGTACGGCGTGACGTCGGCGGCGGCGTTGATGAAGCCGTTGCCGTTGGGGCCGAGCACGGTGAGGTCGCTCTCCCGAGCGAAGTCGACGATCTCCGCCTCCAGGGCGGCGCCCTCCGGCCCGGTCTCGCCGAAGCCCGCCGTGAGGATCACGTAGTGACGGATGCCGAGCTTGGCCCCCTCGCGCAGCACGGGCAGCACGGCCGTGGTCGGCACCATCACGTACGCGAGGTCGACCTGGCCGGGGATGTCGGACAGGCTGCGGTGGGCCTGCTCGCCGTGCACGACGCCGCCGCGCGGGTTGACCAGGTGCACGGGCCCGCGGAAGCCGTGCGTACGGAGGTTGGTCAGCGTGCTGATCGACCAGCCGGACTTGTCCGTCGCCCCGACCAGGGCGATCGACCGGGGGTTGAACAGCTCTCCTACCGGCATCCTCACTCCCCGATCGTGCCGAGGCGGGCGTGGCCCCTGAGCAGGTTGCGGGCGATCGTCCGGCGCTGGATCTCGTCGGTGCCCTCGAAGATCCGCAACAGGCGCAGCTCGCGATACCACCGTTCGATCGGCAGTTCCTTGGTGTAGCCCATGCCCCCGTGGATCTGCAGCACGCGGTCGACGACCTGGTTGGCCATGACGGCGCCGTTCAGCTTGGCGATCGAGGAGGCGTGCCGGGCGTCCATGCCCTGCTGGACGCGCCAGGCGGCGTGCAGCGTGAGCCACTTGGCCGCCTCGATCTCCACCTGCGAGTCGGCGATCATCCACTGGATCGCCTGGTATTCGGCGATCGGCTTGCCCATCGACATGCGGATCTTGGCGTAGTCGATCGCCATCTGCAGCATGCGCTCGGCCGAGCCGACCGCCCGCGCCGGGATCATGTAGCGGCCCTGGCCGATCCACTGCATGGCCAGTTCGAAGCCCCTGCCGAGCTCGCCGAGGATGTTCTCCTCCGGCACCCTGACGTCCTCGAACACCAGCGAGGCCGGGCCCCACTGCCCCATCGTCGGGATCGGCTCGGACTTCCAGCCCATGTCGCGGTCGGCGAGGAAGCAGGTGACGCCGCCGTTCGCGCCCCTGTCCGGGTCGGTCACGGCGAACACCATCACGAAGTCGGCCTCGTTGCCACCGGTGATGAAGGTCTTCTCACCGTTGATGACCCAGTCGCCGCCGTCCTTGACGGCACGCGTACGGATGTTGCGGGCGTCCGACCCCGCGCCCGGCTCGGTGATGGCGAAGCAGGAACGGCGTTCGCCCTCGATGGTCGGGATGAGGTAGCGCTGCTTCTGCTCCTCGGTGCCGGCGTAGAGGATGTTGTCGGCCGACCCGCCGAAGCTGAACGGCACGAACGTCCGTCCCATCTCCATGGCGATGATCGCGGACATGACCGCGCCCAGGGCGGCTCCGCCGTACTCCTCGGGGGTGTTGATGCCCCAGAAGCCCATCTTCTTCGCCTTGAGCCGCAGGTCGCGGAGGACCCCGGGATCGAGCCCGGGGCCGCCGGCGCGCTCGCTGCGCAGCACCTCGGGTTCGAGCGGCATGATCTCCCGCTCCACGAACGCGCGGATGGTGTCACGGATCTGCAGTTCCTCTGGGCTCAGGGAGAAGTCCATCGACGCGACTCTTTTCTAGAATTTCTCTCTAGGAATCGGTTCCAGCCTGGTTCCCCGCCGAAGGGGTGTCAAGAGGTCTGGAATCAGTTTCTAGAATTCGACCGGCTACGATGGTGCCGTCCCTGGAAAACGCGCCGGCCGTGGACCGTCCGTCCCCGGAAACAAGGAGCCCAGATGGCACGCAAGCCCGGCGGCAAGAGCGGCTCGTGGGAGTGGAGCCGCACCGCCCAGACGCGTAAGAGCATGCTTCAGGCCGCCCGCGAGGTCTTCTCCGAGCACGGCTTCGCCGACGCCAACGTCGCGGACGTCGTCGAGCGCGCCGGCTCCAGCGTCGGCAGCCTCTACCACCACTTCGGGGGCAAGACCGAGCTGTTCCTCGCGCTGTACGAGGAGCACCAGGCCGCCCACGAGGAGGCCGCCGCCGCCGGCGTCGCCGCGGCCAAGCAGGCGGGCGTGAAGGACCCCGTCGAGCTGTTCATCGAGGGGGCCAGGGCGTTCCTGGAAGGGTCCTGGCAGCGGCGCGACCTGGCCCGGCTGTTCATGGACGGCGACGGGCCGCCCGGGTTCGAGCTGATGCGGCGCACCCGCGGCCGGGAGTGGGTCCGGCAGAACGCCGTCCTGCTCGGCGCGGCGAACACGCCGACCGACCGCCTCACGGTCTCGGTCCTCACCAGCGTGATCGGCGAGGCCGGCCGCGAGGTCGCGACCAGCGAGACCGAGGAGGAGGCCCATGAGGTCGTCGAGGCGGCGATCGCGCTGATCCGCCGCTTCGGCGACCCCCTGGCCACCCACGAAGGCACGACCGGCGCCGCAGGTGCGTTGGAAGCGGGGGTCGCCGGGAGCTGACCCCGGCGCCCTGGCCCCGGTGACGGCCCGCGCCTCCACGTCAGGCGGGGCGGAAGGCCGCCCTGCCCCGGTCGATGACGACGGTGCCGTCGTCCTTCGCCGTGCGGAACAGGGCCGTCGCACCGTCGCCGGACGTCCAGATCGAGACGGTCAGCGTCTCGCCGGGGAAGACCGGCTTGCTGAACCGTCCCGACATGGCCGCGAAGCGAGCCGGATCCGACCCCGCCACCGCGTGCAGCAGCGCCCGCCCGGTGATCCCGTACGTGCACAGCCCGTGCAGGATCGGCCGGGGGAAGCCGGCGCGGGCGGCGAAGACGGGGTCGGAGTGCAGCGGGTTGCGGTCCCCGGACAGCCGGTAGAGCAGCGCCTGGTCCTCGCGGGTCTCGTACGTCACCGTGTGGTCCGGCGGCCTGCCGGGCTCGGCCCACTCGTCGCGGGGGCCGCGCTCGCCCCCGAAGCCGCCCTCGCCGCGGATGAACACCGAGCTGCGGCTCGTGATCAGCGACTCGCCGCTTTCGGCGTCCGCCGCCCTGGCCTCGGTCGTCACCAGCGCCCCCGAGCCCTTGTCGTAGATGCCGGTCACCGTCGAGGTGGTCCGCACGCGACCGGCGGGCGGCAGCTCGCGGTGCAGTTCGAACGCCTGCTCGGCGTGCACGAGCATGGCCGGGTCGAAGTCGCCGAGCCGCCGTCCGGTGGGGGCCTGGGCGGCCAGGACCGCGAAGGTCGGCAGCACCCGCTGCCGGATCCCCGCCGAGTTCTCCGTGGTGAAGGCGAGCTCCTCGGTGCCCGCCCCGACGCCCAGCGCGTACAGCAGGGTGTCGGCGGACGTCCACGACCGCTCGTGCGGCGCGCTCTCCACCCCGATCAGACCGTGGTCGAGCGGCATGTCAGCCCTCCCCCTCCGGGATGCGCCCGCTGGTGAGGGCGTTCGGCGCGGCCTTGTCCACCAGGGCGGGGATCACCTCGCCCAGCTCGGCCGGATCCCACCGGGCGTCCTTGTCCACCCCCGGCCCGGCGTGCCAGCCCTCGGCGACGCTGATGTGCCCGCCGCGCACGTTGAAGACGCGGCCCGTGATCCCCCGCGACTGCGCGCTCGCCAGCCAGACCACCAGCGGCGCGATGTTGTCCGGCGCCGAGGGATCGAAGCCGCCCTCGACGGGCCGCCGCCCGCCCGGGATGAGGTTCTCGGTCATCCGGGTGAGCGCGGCGGGCGCGACCGCGTTGACCGTCACGCCGTAACGCGCCAGTTCCTTGGCCGCGATGATCGTCAGCGACGCGATTCCCGCCTTGGCCGCGCCGTAGTTGCCCTGGCCCGGGTTGCCGTAGATGCCGGACGACGACGTGGTGTTGATCACCCGGGCGTCCACCGGCTCTCCGGCCTTGGCCCTGGACCTCCAGTAGGCGGCGGCGTGCCGCAGCGGGGCGAAGGTGCCGCGCAGGTGCACCCGGATGACCGCGTCCCACTCGTCGGCGGTCATGTTGACGAGCATCCGGTCGCGCAGGATGCCCGCGTTGTTGACCAGGACGTGCAGGTCGCCGAAGGTCTCCACGGCCCTTTCGATCATGCGGTGCGCGCCGTCGAAGTCGGAGACGTCCTCACCGTCGACCACAGCCTCGCCGCCCATGGCTCTGATCTCCTCGACCACCTCGCCCGCGGCGCCGGTGGACGACCCGGTGCCGTCGACCTCCGCGCCGAGGTCGTTCACGACGACCCTGGCGCCCTGGCGCGCGAACTCCAGCGCGTGTCCCCGCCCGATGCCCCGCGCGGCACCGGTGACGATCACGACACGGCCTTCCATGATTCCGCCCATGCGCTGCTCCCTTGACTCGACCTTGACCGGACCGCGTGTGAACGTGATTCTAGTAATGGAATCTAGAATTCGGTAGGGAGGAGCCGGTCATGATCCAGCTCGCCGTTCGATGACGGCCGTGCCGCAGACCATCGCGGCGGACCCCGGCGAGCGGGAGCGGCTGCGCCGCGCCTGGCGGACGCTGTCGGTCGTGAGCATGGCCAGCGTCCTGACCGCGCTCGGCGGCAGCGCGCTCAACGTGGCGCTCCCCGAGGTCGTACGGCAGACGCACGCGAGTGCGGACGCCGCGAGCTGGATCCTGCTCGCCTTCCAGCTCACGACGACCGTGCTCATGGTCGTGTTCGGCCGGCTCGCCGACCTGTTCGGGCGGCGGGCGATGTACCTCGGCGGCCTGGCCACCTACACCGTCGCCAGCCTGCTGGCCGGGCTCGCACCGAGCGCGTGGGTCATCGTGGCGCTGCGCGTGCTGCAGGCGGCGGGCGGGGCCATGCTGCTGACCAACAGCGCCGCCCTGGTGACCGACGCCTTCCCCAAGTCGCGGCTCGGCGAGGGGATGGGCGTCTACACCGCGTCCTTCTCCATCGCCCAGCTCGCCGGCCCGGCGCTCGGGGGCCTGTTCACCGAGCACCTCGGCTGGCGCTGGGTGTTCTGGTACAACGTGCCCCTCGGCATCGCGTGCCTGGTCTGGGGCGCGGTGGCCCTGCGTCCCGGGCCGCCGCAGGGCCGCGACCAGGGGCTCGACCTGTCGGGCAACGCGCTCGTGCTCGCCTGTCTCGGCGGCCTGCTGCTCGCGCTGTCGGAGGTGACCAGGCTCGGCTGGGGACATCCGATGGTGGTGTCCGGGCTCGTCGTGTTCGCCGTGACGCTGCCGCTGTTCGTCGTGCGTGAGCTGCGGGCCCGTCATCCCGTGGTGGACATCCGGATGTTCCGCGACGTCACGTTCGCCCTCGGGACGCTGGCGTCGTTCCTCAACTCGACCGCCCGGGTCGGAGTGGTGCTCCTCGTGTCGCTGTTCTTCCAGGCCGTCCGCGGGGAGGACCCGGTGCGCGCGGCGGTGAAGGTGCTGCCGCTCTCGATCGCGGCGATGGCGGCGTCGGTCGCGTCGGGCTTCCTGCTGCGCCGTCTCGGCCCGCGCACGGTGGCCGTCGCCGCGACCTCGCTGACGACGGCGGGCCTGGCTTCCCTGCTGTGCCTGATCTCCCCCGGCGTCTCGTCGACGGCGCTCATGGCCGCCCTCGTGCTGATCGGCGTCGGCTCGGGCATGTTCCTGCCCTCCAACACGACCGCGATCCTCGACGGGGTGCCGTCGCACCGGCTGGGGATCGTGAACGCCATGCGTCTGATGCTGCAGAACACCGGGGTGGTGGTCGGCACCGCGCTGGTGCTGTCGATCATCACGGTGCCGCTGCCGGCCGGGCTGCACGACGCCGTCTTCGCGGGAACGCTGTCCCACGTCTCGTCCACGGCGGTCGAGCAGCTCGTGACCGGCTACCGCTGGGCGCTGGCCTGCATGACCGCCGTCTCCGCGCTGGCCGTGCTGACCTGCTTCACCAGAAGGCGGGCGGGCTCGTCCGTCAGCTGAGGACGCGGCCGTGCCGGTCGCGGGCCTTCAGCCGCACGGTGGGCATCTCGGGAGCGGGCAGCGGCTCCTGCCCGCCC
The DNA here is from genome assembly GCF_900156315.1 of Microbispora rosea. Lineage (GTDB taxonomy): Bacteria > Actinomycetota > Actinomycetes > Streptosporangiales > Streptosporangiaceae > Microbispora > Microbispora rosea. The sequence continues at coordinate 187,471 of NZ_FTNI01000009.1, forward strand.
GGGACGACGCCGAAGCGGCCGCCCCTCATCCAGTCGTCGCGCGCCCGCGCGATCTCCTCGTGCGAACGGCCGACGAAGTTCCACCACATCACCAGGGGCTCCTCGAACGGCGTGCCGCCCAGCACGAACAGCCGGGCCGGACCGGCCGCCTCCATCGGCACCGCCGTACGGCCCTGGCCGAGATAGAGCAGCGAGCCCGGGCTCAGCGAGACCCCGGCCACGTCGGCCGTGCCCGACATGACCAACACCGCAGTCTCGAAGGACGGGTCCACCGGCAGCCTGTGCTCTCCCGGCCCCTCGAACAGCACCTCGGCCCCGAGCAGCGGGGTGTGCACGAGGGCGGGCGAGCGCAGCGGCCCGGCCTCGCCCACCACGACGGTCACCGTGACGTCCCCGTCGCGCAGCACGGGCAGGGCGGCGTGGTGCTCGAACCGCGCCTCGCCGTGCCGGGCCTCCTCCGGCAGCGCGACCCACAGCTGCAGGCCGTGCATGCCCGGCGGGTGCTCCGGCGGCGTCTGCTCCGAATGGGCGATGCCGTGGGCGGCGGTCATCAGGTTGAGCTGCCCGGGCACGATCGACTGGACGTTGCCGAGGCTGTCGCGGTGCAGGATCTCCCCCTCCGCGAGCCACGTGACCGTCTGCAGGCCGGTGTGCGGGTGCGGCGGCACCTGCATGCCCGGCCGGCCGGTCACGTCGTCGGGCCCGAAGTGGTCGACGAAGCACCAGGCGCCGACCATCCGGCGCGGGCGCTGCGGGAGCAGCCGCCGCACGGTCGTGTAGCGGCCGAGCGGCACGTCGTGGCCGGGCAGGAGCACGCTCTCCGGCTCCGTGCCGTCAGCGACGGTGCAGCCGTACAGCGCCGGCTCCCCGGGGGTCACTTCGAGCCCTCCCCGCCGTCGAAGAACCTGGCCCGCTGATCGGCGGGCACCAGGTCGAGGTAGTCCGGGTGCCGCTCGATGTACCGCTTCACGAACGGGCAGAACGGCAGGACCGACAGCCCGGCGTCCCGGGCGGCGTCGAGCGCCGCCCGGACCAGCGTCGAGCCGAGGCCGCGGCCCCCGAAGGCCGGGTCGATCTCCGTGTGGGTGAAGGAGATCCTCTGCCCATGGAGCCGGTATTCGGCGAACCCGGCGAGGGCGCCGTCCACGGTGATCTCGAAGCGGCTCGCCTCCGGGTTGTCGGCGACCTGCGGTTCTGACTGCTGCATCGGCTTTCCTTCTTCCGTGGTCGTCGTCAGGCGGCGATCGTCGCGTGCATCTCCCACACCAGGATCTCGGCGGGCTCCGTCGCGGTGACCTTCTGCCCGCCGGTGGCGGTGAACCGCACGGCGTCGCCGGTCTCCAGAGTGCCCGCACCCTCCAGGGTGACGGTCCCCCGGGGTACGAACAGGTGCAGGAACGGCGCCTCGGGCAGCTCCACGCTCTGACCCGGCTGGAGGCGTGCGGCGTACAGCGCGGCGTACCGGTTCTTGATGCGGATCGCCGCCTCGCCGGCGTGCTTGTCCATGCCGCTGGCGACCGGCACCAGGCCGCCTGCCAGCAGCTCGTTCTCGATCTCCAGCTGCTCGTAGCCGGGCGTGATGCCGGGCTCGTCGGGGACCACCCACATCTGAACGAAGTGCACCGGCTTGTCGTGGGTGTCGCCGCCGGTCAGCCGCCAGGAGTCGTTCTTCTCCGAGTGCAGGATGCCGGTGCCGGCACTCATGCGCTGGGCCAGGCCCGGGTAGATGACGCCGTTGTGCCCCTCGGAGTCCTGGTGGACCAGGGAGCCCTGGAGCACCCAGGTGACGATCTCCATGTCGCGGTGCGGGTGGGTCTCGAAGCCGGTGCCCGGGTGGACGACGTCGTCGTTGTTGACCAGCAGCAGCCCGTGGTGGGTGTTGTCGGGGTCGTAGTGGCCGCCGAACGAGAACGAGTGCTTGGAGTCAAGCCAGGAGATGCGGGTGGCGAAACGCTCGGCCGCCCGGCGGACGTCCACACGAGGGTTCAGCGTGGTCGTGGTCATGGGGTGCCCTTTCCTCGGCGCCATGTAGATGATGTGTCATCTACTGGTGCCTGACAACATACATGACGAGTCATTGATTCCGGCTAGCCTGGGGACCATGAACAGCCCTCGGTGGCTCGACGCGGACGAGCAGCGCGCCTGGCGGGCGTACCTGCGCATGCAGGGCCGCCTGACGGCCCGGCTCAACCGGCAGCTGCAGGCGGACTCGGGTCTGTCCCTGGCGGACTACGACGTCCTCGTGCACCTCACCGACCGGGAGGAAGGACGGCTGCGGCCGTACGAGCTGCAGCGCGACCTGCAATGGGAACAGAGCCGGCTGTCCCACCAGCTGACCCGGATGCAGCGCCGAGGGCTCGTCCGGCGCGAGGAGTGCGTGGACGACGGCCGCGGCGCGTACGTCGTGATCACCGAGCAGGGCCGCAGGGCCATCACCGCCGCCGCCCCCGGGCACGTGGAGACCGTGCGCCGCCTGTTCTTCGACGGCCTCACCCGCGAACAGGTCACCGCGCTCGAACGGCTAACCGCGGACGTGCTCGACCGGCTCGGCTAGAGCCTTCGGCGCGGCGGCACCGGCGTCCTGGCCGGCCTTCTTGCGTGACGTCACGATCTGACCATTCCAGCGGCCGTGCCGCCTGGGTAGCGTCGGAACATGATTCACCGTGGTGGCTGGGCGGCGGTCAGCCGGCCCCATGTGGTCGACGCGGGGCTCGTGGTCTTGGCCGTCGTGATCACTGCTCTCACGCTCCGGGGGCCGGCGTACGTGTCAGCGGGACTCGCGGTCGCAGCGCCGGCCCTGCTCGTGCGCAGATCCCGGCCCGCCCTGGTCGCCGCGATCACCATGGGGGCGGATCTGGCGGCGATGTCCGCGCTGGTCGCCGCGGGTGCGGCCGCACCGCTGCTGGTCGGGGCCGCGGCCACGATCGCGCTGTACAGTCTGGGCCGCCACGGCGAGAAGGTGTGGCTGACGGGTACGGCGCTCACGGTCGGCTACGTCACGATCGTCATGATGGTCAATCCGGTGAATCCGGTGGGCAACGTCATGCAGATCCTCGCGGCCGTCCTGCTCGGCAGGCTGCTGCTGTCGCGGCACTGGCTGCTGGAGCGCCGGAAGCGGCGAGCGGCAGAGACCGCCGTGTCGGCCGAGCGGCGCCGCATCGCCAGAGAACTGCACGACGTGGTCGCTCACCACATCACCGTGATCAACGTGCTGGTCGGGGCAGGGCGCACGACGATGGCGAGCGATCGGGCCGCGGCGGAGGAGGCGTTCGTGACGGCCGAGCGCACCGCCCGGCAGGCCATGGCCGAGATGCGGCAACTGCTGCATGTGCTGAGGGCCGATGACACGGCGGAACCCATGGATCACACCGGAATCGGCGTCGCGGGCGTGCCCGCGCTGGTCGAGCAGGCCCGGCTGCCCGCGGAGCTGGACGTCACCGGCGAGGCCGTGCCCCTCCCCGCGGCCGTCGACCACGCGGTGTACCGGATCGTCCAGGAGGCGCTGACCAACGTACGCAGGCATGCCCCGGCGGCGCGTGCGCGCGTCCGGCTCTCGTACCTGCCGGGCTCCGTCGAGGTGGAGGTCACCGATGACGGGACGGGAACGCCGGTGCGAAGCCGTGGTGGTTTCGGGCTGCGCGGGATGGCCGAACGGGTGGCGCTGATCGAGGGGGTTCTGACGACCGGACCCCGGCCTGAGGGAGGCTTCCGGGTGCATGCCCGTCTGCCCCTCGCCATGCGGGAGAGGAGGCCGGAAGATGATCACAGTGCTGCTCGTGGATGATCAGGTCTTGGTCCGCAAGGGATTCGGAATGATCGTGAACGCGCAGGGCGACATGTGCGTCGCGGGTGAGGCAGGCGACGGCGAGCAGGCTGTGCGTCTCTGCGCCGAGCTGCGTCCTGACGTGGTGCTGATGGATGTGCACATGCCGGGCCTGGACGGAATCGCCGCCACCGAACAGATCACGGCGGCGCTGCCGGGAGTCCGGGTGCTGGCGCTGAGCATGTACGACATGGACGAGTACGTCGTGGACATGTTGCGCGCGGGCGCGTCCGGATTCCTGCCCAAGGACATCTCGCCCGAGGACCTGGTCGAGAGCGTGCGAGTCGTTCACGGAGGCGAGTCGGCGGTGGCGCCGCGTCTGCTGACCCGGCTGATCGGCGCGTTCGTCCGGGCCGGCAGGCCGCGCGGGTTCGCTGGCCATGGCGCGGCGGGCGCGGTGGGCGCGCTGAGCGAGCGCGAACGCGAGGTGCTTCTGCTCATCGGCAGGGGACTGTCCAACTCCGAGATCGCAACGGCTCTCCTCCTGGCGCCTTCCACCGTGAAGAACCACGTCACCAACGTCTTCGCGAAGATCGGAGCGCGCGACCGGGCGCAGGCCGTGATCACCGCCTACGAGTCGGGCCTCATCACCCCGGGCGAATAGGAGACCCAGGACCACGCTCCTAGCGCCGCCGGTCACCGGTGCCGGGCTCCCAGCGGGAGACCGTGCCGCCGGAGGACGATTTCCGCAGGCCCGGCCGCGAGGCTGGACGGGTGATCACCGCAGCGAATCTCACCAAGCGCTACGGCCGGACCTTCGCCGTGAACGGGCTGTCCTTCACGGTGAAAAGCGGCCGGGTCACCGGCTTCCTCGGTCCGAACGGAGCGGGTAAGTCAACCACGATGCGCATGATCCTCGGGCTGGACCGGCCCACCGCAGGCGACGCGCACATCGACGGCAGGCCCTACCGGGAGTTCGAGCAGCCGCTTCGGAAGGTGGGGGCGCTGCTCGACGCCAGGTCCGTGCACGGCGGCCGCTCGGCCCGTAACCACCTGCTGTGTCTCGCGTACAGCAACGGGCTGCCCGCCTCCAGGGTCGGCGAGGTGCTCGAGGAGGTCGGGCTGGCCTCGGTGGCCGACCGCAGGCTCGGCGGGTTCTCCCTCGGCATGTTCCAGCGGCTGGGCATCGCAGGAGCGCTGCTCGGCGATCCGGAGGTGCTGCTGTTCGACGAGCCGGTCAACGGGCTCGACCCCGAGGGGATCGTGTGGGTGCGCACGCTCATGCGCCGCCTGGCCGCGGAGGGGCGCACCGTGCTGGTCTCCAGCCACCTGATGAGCGAGATGGCGCAGACCGCCGATCACCTGATCGTCATCGGCAGGGGACGGCTCCTCGCGGACGCGGGCGTCTCCGACTTCATCCGGCGCAGTTCTCAGGGATACGTACGGGTGCGCTGTGCCGATACGGCCCTGCTGGCGTCGCACCTGCCCGAGGGGAGCACCACCGCGCACGGCGACCACGTGCGGATCACCGGCATCAGCGCACGGGCGGCCGGCGAGGCCGCGGCGGCGGCCGGGATCGCATTGCACGAGCTCGTCGAGGTGCAGCCGTCCCTGGAGGCCGCCTACATGGAGCTGACCCAGGCCAGCGCCGAGTTCACGACGGGGCGGCCATGATCGGCCTCCTGCGCTCCGAATGGGTCAAGCTCCGCTCCATCCGCTCCACCGTGTGGACGACGGCCGGCCTCGTCGTGGTCATGGTCTCCTTCGCCTACCTCAACAGCGCCATCGCCTCCCGCGACGCGGAGCGATTGCCGGCGGGCGAGGCGACCCGGACGGCCCTGGGCGCGGCGCCGTTCGCGTCCCTCATCGTGGCCTCGCTGGGCGTCCTCGCGATCAGCTCGGAGTACCGCACCGGCATGATCCGCACCACCCTGCTCGCGGTGCCGCGCAGAGGGCGCATGCTGGCGGCCAAGGCGGCCACGTTCGCCGTGTTCACCTTCGCCGTCAACCTGCTCACGTGCCTGGCGGCGTTCCTGGTGGGGCAGGCCGTGCTCGGCTCCCACGGCGCGTCCCCGGAGGAGCCCGGCGTCCTGCGCATGGTCGCCGGATGCGCCCTCTACCTCACCGGGACCGGACTGTTCGGGCTCGCCCTCGGCGCCCTGGTCAGGCACACCGCGGGCGGCGTCGTGGCCGTCATCGTGGCGCTCTTCGTGCTGCCGCAGCTCGCCGGGACGCTCCCGGACGGGGCCGGCGCGCGGCTCATGCCCTACGTCACGAGCGTGGCGGGGATGCGGATCATGTCCTCGGCCCCGGGCGTGCTGACCCCGTGGGCCGGATTCGGTGTCTTCTGCCTGTGGCTCGCGGCCGCCGCGCTCGCCGCGCTCGTCCTGCTCGGAAGGCGTGACGCCTGACGCCCGCGCCGGGCGGTACGGCGGGACGGCGCGCACCCGGCGACCTAGCTGACGAGGCCCTCGGGGAAGACGACGTCGGCCACTCCGGGGACGGTCCTGGCGACCAGTTCGGCGATGCGGGCCGACCGCTCGTCGCCCGGGCCGTACAGCTCGACGACCCCGTCCCGGACGGCCGCGCCGAACGACGCGGTGTCGGCGCAGTCGCGCAGCGCCGCGAGCACGTCCTCGCGGATCCGCTCGTCCCCCTGGGCCAGCAGGCCCATCAGGTCGCGGCGGCTGACGATCCCCACGAGCTCGTCGTCGCGCAGGACGGGGACGCTCTTCACCCCGGTCGTGATCATCAGTTCGACCAGGTCCATGGTGTCGGCGCCGTCCCCGACGGTGGCGACGCGCGGCGTCATGACCTCCTCGACGAGCGCGGGCGGCCTGCCGGTGGGCAGGGCCTCGGGACGCAGGAAGGCCCGGGGGTTGGCCCCGAACTCCCCGCGCAGCAGGTCCATCTCGCTGACGATCCCGACCATGCGCCCGGCCGAGTTCACCACCGGAGCGGCCGTGATGTCCTGCTCGTACAGCAGGCGGACGGCCTGCTTGATCGTCGCCGTGCGCCGGACCGTCACCACCGGCGTCGTCATGATCTCTCGGACCAGCATCGTGACCACCTCCTACGCGGCCGGTGCGAGGGCGAGCGTGCCGCCGGGCGCCGGCAGGACCCGCGCGCCGAAGTCCCGGCAGACGCCGTCGAGCGTCGCCCGCAGCCACTCGCGGTCCTCCGGGCAGGCGTGCCGCAACCGCATCCGCACGGCCCGCATCGGCGCCATCCGCAGCTCCAGCAGCCGCCCCGACGCCGCCTCGGCCGTCGCGAAATACAGCAGCCGCAGGTCGTCGCGGAACTCCTCGTAACCGGCGATGCCCTCGTAGTCGTCGATAAAGTCGCCGCAGCCGTAGAGGATCAGCCGGTCCCGGTACACCTCGGCCGGGCGGGGGTGGTGCGAGGAGTGGCCGTGGACGAGGTCGACGCCGCCCTCGACCAGCGCGTGCGCGAACGCGACCTGGTCGTCCTCGACCTCGTAGCCCCAGTTGGAACCCCAATGGATGGAGACGACCACGATGTCCCCCGGCCGCCTGGCCTGCCGGACACAATGGACCGTCTCCGCCGCGGCGTCGCGGGACGGCCCGGCGAGGAAGGCCACCCCGGGCCGGTCGCGGACCGCCGCCCATCCCCCGGGGACGCCGCTGGACGGCATCGCGACCGCGAACACCAGGACCCGCCCGCCGCCCGGCAGGGCCACGATCGCGGGCCGTCGCGCCTCGTCCTCGTCCCGTCCCGCACCCGCCTGGTCGAGCCCCGCCTCCGCCAGCGCGTCCAGCGTCTCGGCGAGCCCGCGTACGCCGAAGTCGAGCACGTGGTTGTTGGCCAGCACGCACACGTCGGGCCGGGCCACGGCAAGAGCGGGGATGTTGGCCGGGTTCATTCGGTAGTGCACCTGCTTGCCCGGCGCGAAGTCGCGGCTGCGGGTGACACTCGTCTCCAGGTTCAGCACGCGTACGTCGGGGGCGGCCTCGTCCAGCACCTCCAGGGCGTCGCCCCAGGGCCAGGAGTAACCGCCCGGCCGCGGAATCGGGCCGTTGGCCGCCTCCGCCAATTCGACGTACGCACGGGCGTCCCGGACGGACGACTCCTCGAGCGCGGGATCGCCGGGGTGCGGAAGGATCTGGTCGACGCCCCGGCCCAGCATGACGTCGCCGCACAGGAACAGCGTCACCGGGTCCCCCGCCGCCGACCGCATCTCACCCCTCCTCGGTGAGTACCGCACAACGGGCGCCGCCAGGACAGTGGGGAAAGTCCCTGTGGTGGGCCAGCCACAGGCGGACGAGGGCGGCTTCGAGGTCGCGCACGTCCAGCCCCGCCTCGCCGGCGATCTCCCGCAGCCGATCGAGGGGGTGGTGCCCCGCACCGAACAGCCCGGCGTGCCGCCCGGCTTCCAGTGCCCGGTCGTCCGGCGGCGGGTCCACCCCGGGCCAGACGCCGCGCAGTTCGCGCAGGAACAGCGCGACCGTCACCGGGCCCCAGCCCGGCAGCGCGCCGAGCGCGGCGCGGGTCTCGTCCAGGCCGCCACCGCGCAGCGCGCCGGCCTCGCCGCCCACCGACTCGGCGAGGCGGAGCAGCCGGGTGGCCGTGCGGTAGTCGTAGCGGGCGTAACCGCCGCGGTCGAGGATCTCGACCAGCTCCTCCCACGTGCGGCCTTCGACGTCGGAGATCCCGCGCACCCCCGCCTCGGCCATCGCCCGGTAGGTCCGTACGGCGATCGCGGCGGAGATCCGCGCGCCGAACAGCGTCGCCGCGAGCAGCCACCGCTCGACCTCGCGGTCCCCCCGGTCGACGTCGATGCCCATTTCGCGGGAGAACCGGCCGCCCAGGGTCTCGACGAGACGGCGCGCGCGGTCCGGCAGGCACGCCGGGTCCCTGTCCGCCGCCGTACGGCTCCGCGTCCTGGACGTCACACTTCCATACTCCCCCCTGGCCGCCCGCCGACACCGGGCGGCGTCAGGCGCCGGACAGCAGGTCGTCCATACCCTCGTCCCGGTGGAGGCGGCCGATCGCCTCGGCCAGCAGCGGGGCGACCGGGCACACCTCCAGCGACGGCAGGGCCGTCTCGTCCTGCGGCAGGGTGTCGGTGACGACCAGGCCCCGGATCAGGCCCCGGATCTCCGCACGGCGCAGTCGATCCCACGCGTCCCCGGCGAACAGGCCGTGCGTCGCGGCGACGGCGAACGGCGGCACCGCTCCCTGTGCGAGCAGGGCCTCGACGGCCGCCTCGATCGTCGCGCCCGTGCTGATCATGTCGTCGACGACCAGCGCGGGGCGGCCGGTGACGTCGCCGAAGACCTGCTCGGCCCGCACGTCCGCCCCGGTCAGCCGCGTCTTGCGCACCAGCGCGACGGGCCGCGCCAGCAGGCGGGCGTAGTGGCGGGCGAGCTTGATCGCGCCGAGGTCGGGCGCGACCACCACCGCCTCCTCCGGCAGGCCGCGCCCGGCGGTGCGGGCGAGGGCGGGCACCGCCGTCAGCGTCTCCACCGGCATCGGACACACCGCCTCCAGCGCGGCCGTGTGCGGGTCGACCGCGATCAGGCGCTCGACCCCGGCCGAGGCGAGCGCGGCCACCACCACCCGCAGCCCGATCGCCTCCCCTTCGCGGCGGCGCCGGTCCTGCCGGGCGTATCCCACGTAGGGCACGACCGCCGTCAGCCGGGCCGCGCCGCCCCGCCGGCAGGCGTCGGCGAGCAGCAGCGCCCCCATGACGTGCTCGTCGACGGACGGCCCGGTGGGCTGGACCATATAGACATCCGCGCCTCTGACACCGGTGACGACCGGCCGCGACTCGCCGTCCGGGAACCGCTCGACCACCGGGACGGACGGCTCCTGGTCCAGCGCGGCCGCGACGGCGGCGGCGAGCGGGCGGTTGGCCGTCCCTGCCACGATCCGCAACCTCATCGCCGCCCCCCCTCAAGCACCCACTGGCACCGTCCCCCGTAGGCGCCGGAGGCAAGCATGGCGCGGCCGGACCGGGGTCCGGGGGGCGTCCCCCCGGGTGCACCGCTCAGGTCACGCGGCAGAGGATCTCGCCGTGCAGGACGCTGAACCAGGCGTCCTCGCTCGCGGCCCACTCCCGCCAGCCGTCGGCGATCCGCCGCAGGTCGTCCCGCGTGGCGTGGCCGCCCTCGACCGCACGGTCCGCGTAGGAGGACTGGACCGTGCGGTCGGCCCACAGCCCGCCCCACCAGTCCCGTTCCTCCGGGGTGGCGTAGCACCAGGTGGACGACGACGAGGTGATGTCGCTGAATCCGGCCTCCCTGGCCCAGGCGCGCAGGCGGCGCCCGGCGTCGGGATCGCCGCCGTTGGCGCGGGCCACCCGGCGGTAGAGGTCCAGCCAGTCGTCCAGGGCCGGAATCTGCGGATACCAGACGAAGCCGGCGTAGTCGGAGTCGCGCACCGCGACGATCCCGCGCGGCTTGGTCACCCGACGCATCTCGCGCAGCGCGGCCACCGGGTCGCCGACGTGCTGCAGCACCTGGTGGGCGTGCACCACGCAGAAGGAGGCGTCGGGGTAGTCGAGCGCGTGCACGTCGCCGGTCGTGAAGCTCACGTTGCCCAGTCCGCGCCGCTCCGCCTCGCGGCGGGCCTGCTCCAGGATGCCGGGCCCGGTGTCGAGGCCGATCACCTCGCCCTGCGGCACCAGTTCGGCCAGGTCCGCGGTGATGGTGCCGGGGCCGCAGCCGACGTCCAGGATCCGCATGTGGGGCTTCAGCGCGCCCAGCAGGTACGCCGCGGAGTTGGCGGCCGTGCGCCAGCGGTGGGAGCGCAGGACGGACTCGTGAAAGCCGTGGGTGTACACGGCCGTTTCTTGTGCCATGTGGACACCCTTCCACACGTCTCGATATTTGAGCAATTATGTCTCACATCTAGAGACACCAAGCCGCCTATGCAGGCGGCGCAGCCGCGCCGGGGCCCACCAGTTGGCCGGACCCGCCAGCCGCATCAGCGCCGGCACGAGCACGCCGCGGATCAGCGTCGCGTCGACGGCGACCGTGAGCGCCATGCCGACGCCGAGCTGCTGCAGGAACACCACCCGTCCCGTGGCGTACGCCGCGAACGAGGCGGCCAGGATGGCGGCGGCCGCGGTGACCAGCGGCGCGCTGCGGGCGATGCCCGCGGGCACGGACGCCACGGCGTCGCCCGTCTGGTCCCACTCCTCTTTGATGCGCGCGAGCAGGAAGACCTCGTAGTCCATCGACAGCCCGTAGGCCACGCAGAACATCAGGATGGGGATGCTCGGCTCGATGGACCCGGTCGGCGTGAAGCCGAGCAGCTCGGACAGATGGCCGTCCTGGAAGACGAACACCAGCGCACCGAACATCACCGACAGGCTCAGCAGGTTGAGCGCCGACGCCTTCAGCGGCGCCACGACGCTGCCGGTCATGACGAAGAGCACCGCGAACGTGACCAGCACGATCAGCAGGCCGATCAGCGGCAGGCGCGCGGTCACGCCGTCCCGGTAGTCGGTCAGCTCCGCGGGGTAGCCGCCCACCTCCACCGCGAAGGGCGCCGGGACGGCCCGCACCCGGCGCACCAGCCCGGACGCGTCGGCGTCGAGACGGTCGCTCGCCGCCACCACCGACAGCCAGGTGCCGCGCGCGGCGGCGAAACGCGTATCCGCGGGCCCCGGGACCGGCCGGCCGGCCGCGTAGGACCCGGCGGCCGAGTCCACCCGCACCACCCCCTCGACCCGCGACAGCGCGGCGGCGTACGGCCCCGCCTGGGCGGCGTTCCCCTCCGGCGCGACCACGTGGACCGCGTCGGCCTCCTCCTGTGAGAAGCCCGCCCTGACCTGGTCGTACATCTGCCGCACAGGCGCCGAGGACGGCAGCACCCGGTCGTCGGGCAGCCCGAAGCGGACGCCGAGGAAGGGCGACCCGAGCAGCAGCACGACCGCCAGCGCCGCCCCGCCGAACGCCAGCGGACGGCGCACGACGCGCAGGGCTAGACCGTGCCAGAACCCGCGGCGCTCGACCCGGGCGGAGCCGGCACGGGCGACTGCGTGACCCAGCAGGACCAGCGCGGCCGGGAGCACGCCGGTCGCACCGATCACCGCGGCGACCACGACCGCGACCCCCGCGTACGCGAAGGAGCGCAGGAACGGGAAGGGGAAGGCGAACAGCACCGACAGCGAGGCGGCGACGGTGACCCCACTGAACAGCACCGTGCGCCCAGCGGTGCGGACGGTCCGCGTCACCGCCTCGGGCACCGGCAGGCCGCGCCGCAGCTCCTCGCGGAACCGGAAGATCACGAACAGCCCGTAGTCGACCCCGAGCCCGACGCCCATGACCAGGGCGATGTTCGAGGCGAACGTCGAGACCTCGGTAAGGAGCACGACGCCGCGCAGCAGCGCCAGCGACCCGGCCACGGCGAAGATCCCGACGCCGAGGGTGACCAGGGCCGCCGCGAGCCGCCGGTACACCAGCCACAGCAGCAGCAGGACCATCGGCAGTACGACAAGCTCGGCCCGGACGAAGTCCTGCCGGGCCTGTTCCATGACGGCGCGGAAGACCTCGTCCGAGCCCCCGGCCCGGACGTCGATCACGGCGTCGCTCCGGGTGAAGCGCGGGGTCAGGGCCGGCAGCACGGCACGGCGCACCCTGTCGGCGTCGCCGGGCACCCAGGCGAGCACCATGGCCTGCCGCCCGTCGCCGGAGCGCAGCGTCGCAGGCGCGTCTCTCGTCCAGTACGACCAGGCGTCGCCGACGCCGGGATAGGCCGCGAGCTCCCGGGTCAGCGCCCGCCCGGCGGCCTCGACGGGGCCGCTGTCGACCGTCCCTTGGCGGGCGGTGACCAGCAACGCCACGTTGGGGCTGCCGGTGCGGAACAGCCGGGCGAGGTCGTCGCGCGCCCGCGCCGACTCCGAGCCCGGCGCCTCGAACCTGTTGAGGGACAGCGCGCCGATGGTCCCGGCGCCGACGACCCCGGCGACGAGCGTGATCAACGCGCTCACCACGACGACCCACCCCGCTCTGCGTACGACGATTCCGGCCGGCACGAGCTCCCCCTGATAGTTTTACGAGCGATCATTCGTGTTTTAGGTGAGAATACGAGCAACAACTCGTATTCGCAATGAGGGGTGCCATGGAGAGCGAGGAGGCGCGGCCCCGGCGGCGGCAGGCGCGCGGCGAGCGACGGATGAGCGAGATCCTCGACGCGGCGGCGGCGGTGTTCGCCGAGCAGGGCTACGAGAAGACGACCACGAACGCCATCGCGGCGGCGGCCGGGATCTCCCCCGGCTCGCTCTACCAGTTCTTCCGCAGCAAGGAGGCCGTCGCGCAGGCGCTCGCCGACCGGTTCACCGCCCAGATGCGCGACGCGCACGGGGAGGCGTTCGCCCCGGCCGACCTCGCCGCCAGGGACCTGGACGACCTGATCGACCGGGTCGTCGATCCCCTGGTGGCGTTCAACGTCGCCAACCCGGGGTTTAAGGCGCTGTTCGCCCGCCCGGACATGCCGCCGGGCCTCGCGACGGCGGCCGGGCCGATCCAGTCGGCGCTGCTCGGCCGGGTCGAGGCGATCCTCACCGTACGGGCTCCCCGCCTGTCCTCGTCGGAGCGGACCCGCAGCGCGCGCGTGCTCGTGCAGATCTTCCAGGCGATGACGCCGGTCGTGGTCGCGGCAGCCGAGGAGGAGCGGGAGGCCGAAGTGCGCGAACTGAAGAAGGTGCTGCGCGGCTACCTGGCCCCGCTGGACGGTTGATTCCCGGGCCCGAGCGGGGGCATGGTGATCGGATGACCAGCGATGAGGTGCGCGACGGAGTCACGCTGACCAACCTCGACCAGCCGCTGTTCGACGGCGCGGGCGCGACCAAACGCGACCTGGTCGACTACCTGGACGCGGTCCGCGACCGCGTCATCCCGGTGCTGCGCGAGCGGCCGCTGTCGGTGGTCCGGGTGCGGCAGGGCCAGGCGCCGTTCATGCAGAAGAACGTGCCCTCCTACGCCCCGGACTTCGTGCGGACGGTCACCGTCTGGGCCGAGTCGTCGCAGCGGCGCGTGTCGTACGCCCTGTGCGACGACCGGCGCACCCTGCTGTGGCTCGCCAACCAGAGGGCGGTGGAGTATCACCCCGCCCTCGTCCACGCCGGCGACTGGGACCGCCCCACCCATCTCGTCCTCGACATCGACCCGCCGTCGGCCGAGGCCTTCCCGCAGGCCGTCGCCGCCGCGCGCCTGATCGGCCGGGCGCTGGCCGACGCCGGTCTGTCGGGCGCGGTGAAGACCAGCGGCGCCAAGGGCCTGCACGTGTTCGTGCCGCTGGAGGCGCACACCACGGTGGACGTCGCCGCGGCCACCCGCGCCCTCGGCGTGCGCGCCGAGCGCCTCGATCCCGCCCTCGCCACGACGGCGTTCATCCGGGAGGACCGCGGGGACAGGGTCTTCATCGACTCGACCCGGTCGGGCGGGGCGACCGTGGTGGCGGCCTACAGCCCGCGCGTACGGCCCGGCGTTCCCGTGTCGTTCCCGGTGGCCTGGGACGACCTGGAGCGGGTCGCCCCCGGCGACTTCACCGTCCACACGGCCGCGGAGCTGCTGCGGGACGGCGACCCCTGGGCCGCGCTCATGCCGGAACCCCAGCGGCTCCCCCGCGACCTGATCGAGGAGGGCCACACGATCCCGGTCGCCCGCGTCCAGGCCATGCACGAGGGCAAGCGCCGCGCCCGCGCCCGCCGCGCCACTTCGTGAGCAGGTTGGCGACATCGTGTTGCTATAGTTCGCGACATGTCGTCGCCAACCTCGCGCCAGAGCTGGGTCCCCCTCGTCGTGCTCGCCACGGGCGTGTCGATGGTCGTCATCGACGCCACGATCGTGAACGTGGCGGTGCCCGCGATCATCTCCGACCTGGGCCTCGGCGCCACCGACGTGGAGTGGGTCAACTCGATCTACTCGCTGATGTTCGCCGCGCTGCTCATCCCGTTCGGCCGGGCCGGCGACCGGTACGGCAGGCGGCGCCTGTTCGCCCTGGGGGTCGCGGTCTTCCTGCTGGCGAGCGTGCTGGCGGCGACGTCGGTGAACGGGCCCATGCTCATCGGCGTACGAGCCGTGCAGGGCGTGGGGGCGGCGATGGCCGTGCCGATGACCCTCGCGATCATCAACCGCGTCTACGTGGGACGTCAGCGGGTGATCGCCTTCGCGGTCTGGGGCTCCATCATCGGCGGCATGGCCGCCGCCGGCCCGCTGGCGGGGGGCTGGCTCGTCACCGAGCACGGCTGGCGGGCCGCGTTCTGGATCAACCTGCCCATCGGCGCGCTGCTCCTGCTCGGATCGTTGCGGGTGCCCGAGTCGCGGGACGGCCACGCGACGGGCGGCGACCTGGCCGGGCTCGTCCTCGCCGTGCTCGGCACGACCGGCGTCGTCTTCGCGCTGATCGAGGGCCAGAAGTACGGCTGGTTCGAGCCGCGGCGGACCGCGGACCTGTTCGGCCTGCGGTTCGAGAGCGTCTCCCCCGTGCCGTTCGCCTTCGGCATCGGCATCCTCGCGCTGGTCGCCCTCGTCGTGCGCGAACGGCGGCGCGAGCGCGCCGGCCTGCCCGTGCTCGTCGACCTGACGCTGTTCGAGCTGCCGAGTTTCCGCTACGGCGCGATGGCGGCGGTGATCGTAGCGCTCGGCGAGTTCGGCATGATCCTCGTGCTGCCGCT
Source organism: Microbispora rosea (assembly GCF_900156315.1). Lineage (GTDB taxonomy): Bacteria > Actinomycetota > Actinomycetes > Streptosporangiales > Streptosporangiaceae > Microbispora > Microbispora rosea. The sequence continues at coordinate 202,881 of NZ_FTNI01000009.1, forward strand.
CTTCCTGCAGTCCGCGCTCGGCTACACCGCCTTCCGGGCCGGCCTCGTCATCGCCGCGCTGGCCCTCGGCACCTTTCTCGCGGGCGGACTGGTCCCCCCGCTGTCGAAGAAGTGGTCGCCGCGGACCATCGTGCGGATCGGCCTCGCCGTGGAGGCCGTCGGCGCGGCCGGGATCGGCCTGTCCCTGTCTCCGGACATGGGCGCCTGGCGGCCCGTGCCGTGGCTGCTCCTCTACGGCGCGGGCATCGGCTTCGCCACCGCACAGCTCACCGGCGTCCTCATGGCCGACGTGCCCGCGCGGCTGTCCGGCGGCGCGTCCGCGCTCCAGAGCACGGTCCGCCAGCTCGGCGCGGCGCTGGGAGTCGCCGTCCTCGGCGGGGTGCTGGTGTCGGGGCTCGGCTCGGCCGTCGAGCGCGGGCTCGCCGACCGGCCCGAGCAGGTGCGCACGAGTGCGGCGCGCGCGGTCGAGGAGAGTGCCGGCGCCGCCATCCCCGCGCTCCGCGACCCCGTGATCCGCGCGGTGGCGGTCGACGCCGCCTCCGAGGCGACCCGCAGGGTCACGTTCATCACGGCGCTGACGCTGCTGGCCGGGGTCGGCGTCACCCTCCTGCTCCCCCGCACCCCTGTCGCGAAGGACGAGTCGCCGGAGCGGGCCACGGCGGGCGGGCCGGATACTGGAGGCCGCGACCTGGACACATAGCGACCCTGGAGGGGGTAATGCCGAGGATCAGCGCGGCGACCGTCGCGGACCACCGGGCCAACCAGCACGCCGCCCTGCTGGAGGCGGCGCGGGAGATCCTGGCCGCCGAGGGCGTGCACGGGCTCACTCCCGCGGCCGTCGGCGCCCGGATCGGCCTGGCCCGCTCCAGCGTCTACCGCTACTTCTCCTCCACCGCCGACATCCTGGCGCAGCTCGTGGAGGACGCCTTTCCCCGCTGGTCGGCCCGCCTGCGCGCCGCCATCGCCCCCGCCGGCCCGGACGCCTCGCTCCCCGCCAGGATCCGCGCGTACGGCAGGGCCGCGCTCGACTTCGTCGGCAGCCCCGACTACGCGCTGATCCCGGCGCTGCAGGCGATCGGGCTGCCGGGCGAGTGCCGCGTCCGGGTGGACGAGCTGCACGGCGAGCTGATCGCACCGCTCGCCGACGCGCTGCGCGAGGCCGGGGCCGACCATCCGGCGCTGAGGGCCGAGCTGGCGTGGGGCGTGGTGCGGGCGGGAGCCCGCCGCCTCATGCCCGACGCGGCGGCACACGACCCGGAGCCCTCGGCGGACGCGGACCCGGACGACATCATCGAGATCACCCTCGACGTGCTCACCCGCGCCCTGCGCTGATCCCCGCACGAGCCGGGCCGGTAGACGAGCCGGCCGGTGCCTGAGAGCGGCGTCGTCCCGCGCCGTTTCCTGCCGCTGTCACCCGAGCCGTGACATTGCCATGACATCACCGGGATGCACAATGACGTCATTCACGATTGACGTGACGTCAGAGTGGCGTCATAGTTGAGCCATGGATCTGATGCCGTACGTCGAGAACCTCCGCCGTCAGCTCGCCGTCGCCGCCGAGGCGGGCGGGCCCGACGCCCGCGCGCTTGCCGAACGCCTCACGAGCGCCCTCGAATCGGCGACCAGGCTCACCCTGCTGGAGGCGCTGTCGGCGGCGGCGGACGAGATCACCCGTGATCTCGCACCGGGATCGGTCGACGTGCGGCTGCGCGGCGGCGACCCGGCGTTCGTGGTGACGCCACCGCAGCCGGGCCCGTCGCCGGAGGGCACGACCGGCGGGACGGAACCCGCGCCGCCGGCAGCACCGCCCGGAGCACCGGAGGCCGTCCCGCCCGCCGGTCTGTCGTCCGGCGAGGAGGGCGGCACCGCGCGGGTCACCCTGCGGCTGCCCGAGCACCTCAAGGTGCGGGTGGAGGAGGCGGCCGCCCGGCAGGCGATCTCGGTCAACGCCTGGCTGGTCCGCGCCGTCTCCGCCGCGTTCGAGCCGGGCGCCGGTAGTGGTCCCGCCGACCGGCCGCAGCAGCCCCGCAGCGGGCGCAGCTACACCGGCTGGGTGCGCTAGCGGCGCCCGGCCTCGTCACCCGCCACCACTCTTCGCCCGGCCCCGAGGCCGGGATGTTCCACCGGACCCGTGAGGAGGGCTCCGCCATGCCTGCTTTCGACACCCCCGAGCCGATCATCGCCGACATCCAGATCTACATGGGCCAGGTCCGCGTGCACGCGAGCGACCGCGCCGACACCGTGGTGGAGGTGCGCCCCAGCACCCCGTCCAGCGAGGCGAGCGTGCAGGCCGCCGAGCGGATCATCGTCGAGTTCTCCGCCGGACGGCTGCTGATCAAGGACCCCAAGCCCAAGGCCCTGCGATACCTGCTGCCCTGGCGCGGCTCCATCGAGGTGACCGTCGAACTGCCCGCCGGCTCCCGCGTCGAGCTCCAGGGCGCCGCGGAGCTCATCGCCACCGGCCCGCTCGGCCAGACCGTCCTGCAGAGCTCGTACGGCGACCTGCGCCTGGAGGAGACCGGCCCCCTGGAGATCAAGGCGTCGTACGGCGACATCTCCGTCGACCGGGTGATCGGCCCCGCAGAGGTGACCACCTCCACCGGGACGATCCGGATCGGAACCATCGACGGCCCCGGCGCGCTGAGAACCTCCACCGGCGCCATCACCCTCGGCGAAGCGGCCGGTGACCTGCAGCTGAAGACCGCCCACGGTGACATCATCGTCGACCGCGCGCAGGCCGGCCTCACCGCCAGGACCGCGCACGGCGGGATCCGGGTGCACGCGGCGGTGAGCGGCGCCATGCGCCTCGAGACCGGCTACGGCAAGGTCGGCGTCGGCATCACCGAGGGCACGGCCGCGTGGCTGGACCTGCACTCCAAGAACGGCGTGGTGCGCAACACCCTCGACGCCGCGGAAGGCCCCGAGACCACCGACAGGGTCGTCGAGGTGCACGTGAACACCAACTGGGGCGACGTCGACATCCACCGGTCCTGACCTCCGAACACGATTGAGGAGACCCCCTATGAGCGACGCGATCACGGCCGAAGGACTGGTCAAGAGATACGGCGAGGTGACCGCTCTCGACGGGCTGAGCTTCACCGTCCCGCGAGGGACGGTGCTCGCCCTGCTCGGCCCGAACGGCGCCGGCAAGACCACGACGGTGCGGGTCCTGACCACCCTGCTGCGTCCCGACGGCGGCCGCGCCACCGTCGCCGGCTACGACGTCGTCGGCGACGCCCGGCGGCTGCGCTCGTCCATCGGACTGTCCGGCCAGTACGCCGCCGTCGACGAGCACCTGACCGGCGCCGAGAACCTGGAGATGATCGGGCGGCTTTACCACCTGGGCGCGAAGCGCAGCAAGGCCCGCGCCCGCGAGCTGCTCGAACGCTTCGACCTCACCGACGCGGCCAACCGCCCGGTGAAGGGCTACTCCGGCGGCATGCGCCGCCGCGTCGACCTCGCCGGCGCCCTGGTCGCCGACCCGCCGGTGCTGTTCCTGGACGAGCCCACCACGGGGCTGGACCCCCGCGCCCGTGCCGCGTTGTGGGACACCATCTCGGAGCTCGTCGCGGCGGGCAGCACGCTGCTGCTCACCACCCAGTACATGGAGGAGGCCGACCACCTCGCCGACCAGATCATGGTGGTCGACCACGGCCGCGCCATCGCCCGCGGCACCGCCGACGAGCTCAAGGACCAGGTCGGCGGCAGCCGCATCGAGCTGACCGTGACCGACGCCGCCGAGTTGGAGACCGCCCGGCAGGCCCTCGCCCGGTTCGCCGCCGGCGCCGTGCGGACCGTGCCGGAATCGCTCCAGATCACCGTCGCGGTCACCGACGGTCCCGAGTCGCTGCGCCAGGTCCTCGGCCTGCTCGCCGACGCCGGAGTGCGGGTGCGCGACGCCGGCCTGCGGCGGCCCACCCTCGACGACGTCTACCTCACCCTGACCGGGCACCAGGCGTCCGGCACCGACCCCCAGGCCCGGGAGGCCACCCGATGAACGCGCTCACCATGCCCATCGCCGACGGCTGGACCATCGCCAGGCGCAACACCCGGAAGATCAGGCGCTCGCCCGACCTGCTCGGCTCCGCGATCATGTTTCCGATCGTGTTCGTGCTGATGTTCGCCTACGTCTTCGGCAGCGTCATCGACGTCCCGGGGATGTCCTATCGGGAGTTCCTGCTCCCCGGCATCTTCGTCCAGGCCGTGCTCGTGAGCGCGCAGGTCACGGGCTACACACTGACCCTGGACCTGCAGAAGGGGATCTTCGACCGGTTCCGCTCGCTGCCCATGGCCCCGTCCGGGGTGCTGATCGGCCAGACCGTCAGCGACCTGCTGATGAACCTCGCCAGCCTGGTCGTCATGGCGGTGATGGGACTGATCGTCGGCTGGCGGGTGCACACCGCGCCGCACGAGGCCGTCCTCGGCTTCGGGCTGCTGCTGCTGTTCGCCTACGCGTTCTCCTGGTTCACCGCGACCGTCGCGCTGGCGCTGCGCACCCCGGAGAGCTTCAACAACATCGCCACCACGCTCTCCTTTCCACTAATGTTCGTCTCCAACGCCTTCCTCGACAGCTCCGATCTGCCTGCGCCGCTCCGCGTCGTCGCCGAGTGGAACCCCGTCTCGACCATCACCCAGGCCGCGCGTGAGCTCTTCGGCAACACCAGCGCCGCGATGAAGACCGCGGACGCCTGGCCCCTGCAGCACGCCGTTCCCGCGTCGCTGCTCTGGATCGCCGTCATCCTGGTCGTGTTCATCCCGCTGGCGACGCGCCTCTACAAGAAGGCCGTCAGCGCCTGACCACCCGCGCCGGCGACGGGCCCGGCCCGGTCAGGGCTTGCGGGCGACGGCCCCCAGGATGCCGGAGTCGCCCGGGTCCGCCGGCACCTCCCACGGGACGTCGGGCCGCCACGCCTGAACGGGGACCAGGCCGGGCTCCAGGATCTCCAGCCCGTCGAAAAAGGACGCGATCCGCGCCAGGGACCGGCCCGCAAGCCCGCCGGACGAGGTCGCCGAGTAGACCTGCTTACTCGCCTCGACGACCTCCTCCTGGATGTCGCCCTTGTAGATGTGCGACAGCACCAGGTGGCCGCCCGGGACCAGCCGTTCCCGGATCTCCGCCACGGTGCGGGCGGCGGTCTCGTCCTCGGTCACGAAGTGCAGCACCGAGACCAGGAGCACGGCGAACGGCCGGGTGAAGTCGATGTGGGCCCGCACCTCCGGGTCGTCGAAGATGGCGCCGGGGTCGCGCAGGTCGCCGCTCATGACGATCGTGTCCGGGTTGTCGGCCAGCAGCGCCCGCGCGTGGACGAGGACGACCGGGTCGTTGTCCACGTACACGACGCGCGAGCCCGGGGCGTGCCGCTGCGCGACCTGGTGGACGTTCTCCTGGGTGGGCAGCCCGGCGCCGATGTCGATGAACTGGGTGACGCCCGACTCGGCCAGCTGCCGCACGGCGCGGCCGAGGAAGCCGCGGTTCTCCCGGGCGATCTCCCGCCCGTCGTTGCCCATCTGGCGGCCGATGGCGAGCATCTTCTCCGCGGCCTCGCGGTCGGACGGGAAGTTGTCCTTGCCGCCCAGGTAGTAGTCGTACATCCGGGCGACGCTGGGGACGGCGGGATCGATGCCCGCCGGTGCGTATCCGAAGTCGTCCATACGTCGCCCCTCCTCGGTGGGATCGCTCCCACGATGCCGTACGACGAAGATCATCCCCCGAGATTCACCCGCGGGCAACAGGGCAGCGCCATGACGACGACCTCAGGAGGACGCATGACACCACGCATGACCCTGACGGCGGCGGTGCTCGACGCACCCGACGCACGCGAGCTGGCGCTCTTCTACCAGCGGCTGCTGGGCTGGCCGATCGGCGACGACGAGCCCGGATGGGTGACGCTGCGCCCGCCCGGCGGCGGGACCGGCCTGTCGTTCCAGACCGAGAAGCGGTACGAGCGGCCCGTGTGGCCCGCGGCGTCCGGGGAGCAGCAGATGATGCTCCATCTGGACATCGAGGTGGACGACCTCGGCACGGCCGGGGCCCACGCCGTCGAAGCGGGCGCGACCCTCGCCGGCCACCAGCCGCAGGACGACGTGCGGGTCTACCTCGATCCGGCGGGACACCCGTTCTGCCTGTGGATCAGGACGGGCTGACCGGCACCCTGATGATCTGGCGGCGAGGAAGGCGGGCGTGTGAAAGCGGATTAATGCGGGCGACACTCCACAGACGGTGACCGCGTAACAACGCCTGGTCAGACTTCCGGGGTATGAGCGAACCGAGAAATGCCGCCGACGGGGGCGGTCACGCGTCTCCCGGCCCGCATCCCCGGCACCCGCATCACCGGCGATCCTGGCGGCGGGAGGTCGCGGAGCTTGCCGCGCTCTTCCTCGCCGTCGGCCTCGCCCACGTGCTGACCACCCTGCTCGGCCACCGGGACCCCGGCCCGGTGGTCCTCGTCGGCCTCGGCCTGGCGCTGATCCTCGGCTCGGCCGTGCACCGGCGGCTGTCGGCGCCGGGAGCCGTACGGCCACGCCTGCGGGTCAGGGCGGAGCAGCCCACGAGCCTGTGGCGGGTGCGCGCCAGGGTCGCCGAGCGCCCCGGCCGCCTCGCCGCGCTCGCCGGGGCGTTCGCCCGGCTGCGCTGCAACATCCTCGCCCTGCAGATCGCGCCCGCCGGGAGCGCGTCGACGCTGCCGGAAGGCGGCGACGCCCTGGACGAGTTCATCGTCGAGGCCCCGGCCTCCCTGACGCCCCTCGACCTGTGGCGCGCGGTCGACCGGGCCGGCGGGGCGGACGCCGTCATCGTTCCCGCCCAGGTCAGGGACCTCATCGACCCCGGCATCCAGGCCCTGCTGCTGGGCCGGCGCGTACGCGACGACCCGGGCGAGCTGGTCGCGGCCATGACCGAGTTGCTGCGCACGGCGGACATCGGCAGACCGGGACCGGGCGAGCCCGCTCCCGGGGAAGGGCCGACCGTGATGATCATCCCCGTGCCCGGCGGCGGCGTGCTGGTGGCGCGGCGGCCGGACCTGCCGTTCACGCCGACCGAGACGGCGCGGGCCGCCGCGCTGGCCGCGGCGGCCCGGCACCGTCAATGGGCGGACGAGTGAGCTGATCCGGACGGGCGCGCCGATCCTCAGCCCGCCGCGTCGAGCCGGCCCAGCTCCTCGGGCGACAGCTCCAGGTCCACCGCCTTCACCGAGTCGAGGATCGTCTCCGGCCGCGACGAGCCGGGGATCGGGATCACCACCGGTGCCTTGGCCAGCATCCAGGCCAGGCACACCTGCTGCGGGCTCACGTCGTGGGCCCGCGCCACCTCCGCGAACGGCGCGAAGCGCGAGCCCAGCTCGCCCGCCTGGGAGATGCCGCCGAGCGGGCTCCAAGGCAGGAACGCGATGCCCATCTCCGCGCACAGCTCCAGCTCCGGCTCGCTGGAGCGGAAGGACGGGGAGAACTGGTTCTGCACGCTGACCAGACGGCCGCCGAGGATGTCGTTGGCCTGGCGGATCTGCTCGGGGTTCGCGTTCGAGATGCCGGCGTAGCGGATCTTGCCCGCGTCCAGCAGGTCGCGGATCGCCCCGACCGAGTCCGCGTACGGCACCCGCGGGTCGGGCCGGTGGAACTGGTAGAGGCCGATCGCGTCGACGCCCAGCCGCTTGAGCGAGGCGTCGCACGCCTGCTTGATGTAGTCCGGCGAGCCGTTGAGCGTCCACGAGCCGTCACCCGGACGCAGGTGGCCGCCCTTGGTGGCGACCAGCACGTCCGAGGTGTCGCCGTCGTAGCTCGCCAGCGCCTTGGCGATCAGCGTCTCGTTGTGGCCCACCTCGTTCGCGTGGAGGTGGTAGGCGTCGGCAGTGTCGATGAGCGTCACCCCGGCGTCCAGGGCCGCGTGGATGGTCGCGATGGAGCGCTGCTCGTCGGGCCGCCCCTCGATGGACATCGGCATGCCCCCGAGACCGATCGCGCCGACCTGCACGTCGCCGATGCGGCGAGTCCGCATAAGAAGATCCCCCTTCGAAGTGACACAGATCAGAGTTCTGTGTCCTATCCTGCGGATTCGGCATTAAGCCGTCCAACAGAAGATTCCGATCGCATTGAGCAGCGTGGGTGATAAGCGGTGGAGTTGCGGCAGCTCAGGTACTTCGTGGCGGTCGCCGAGGAGAGCCATTTCACACGAGCGGCTGATCGTCTGCGCATCGCGCAGTCCGGCCTGTCGGCGTCCATCCGGGCGCTCGAACGGGAGCTGGGCGCCGACCTGTTCCGGCGCAACACCCGGCAGGTGCGGCTCACACCCGAGGGCCGGGCGCTGCTGGTGGAGGCCAGGCGGGCGCTCGCCGCGAGCGACGCGGCCCGTGACGCCGTGGCCGCCGTCCAGGGCCTGCTGCGCGGATCGCTGTCCATCGGCTCGCTGCAGTGCCTGCACGCGGTGAACCTGCCGGCCGTGCTCGCCGGGTTCGTGGAGTCCCATCCCGGCCTCGACATCCGGCTGCGCCACGGTGGCTCGGGCGAGCTGATCGAGCAGGTGCGCGAGGGCCGCCTCGACCTCGCCCTGGTGTCCCGTCCGGCGCACGAGCCCGACGACGTCGTGGTGACCCCCCTCGCGGCCGAGCCGCTCGTGCTGGCCTGCGCGCCGGGGCACCCGCTGGCCACGCCCGGGAAGGTGGGGCTGAAGGCGCTGCGGGGCGAGCGGTTCGTGGACTTCCCGCCCGACTGGGGCACCCGGACGCGGGCCGACGAGGCGCTCGCCGCCGCCGGCGTCGACCGCCATGTGGCCCTGGAGGTCACCGACGTCCACTCCCTGCTCGATCTCGTGGGGAACGGCCTCGGCGTCGCCCTGGTGCCCCGGTCGTTCTCCGCGAAGACCGCTCGCGTGCGCTTCCTGGAACTCGCCGACCCCGTTCCGATGTGGGAGACCGTGGCGGTGAGCGGAGCGCCCGGGGGCGCCGCGGCGGCGGCGCTGCTTGACAAAATCCACCACGCCTCACATTGACTTTCTAGTCAAAAATCACCCAAATTGGTATATAACACGTCATAAGCCTCGGGGTTCGGCCCCAGGGCCCCGAACAGCCGACGACCACGAAGGCGACTCCCATGAGCGTGCACGTCCACGTCCGACTCAACGACGGTTACGCCGTCACCGAGGACGGCCAGCTGCTGGAGCGGAGCAGTTGCCACTGCGGCGCCTCCTGGGAGACGACCTACCAGGTGGACGAGGGCGAGCCCGAGAGCATCTGACCACCGCGGCCGCTCCGCCGGCGGCCGCCCGACCTCACCGGTCGCCGCGGGCGATGATCTCCAGCAGCGCGCGGTGCGTCTCCCGGTCGGCCGCCACGACGAGCCCGCCCGCGCCGGTGTGCAGCGGCTCCCCGTGGACGCCGGTCACCACGCAACCGGCGGCCTGGCACAGCGCGATCCCGCTCGCGAAGTGCACGCTGTCACGCAGGTGGCCGTCGGTGACGTACGCGGCGCGCCGGCCGGCGGCGACCCACGCCACCGCCAGGGTGGTGGAGACGACCCGCGGGCGGAAGCGCTCGGCGAAACCCGGGTCGGCGAGGAGCCCGGTGGCCCGGAAGGCCGGCGCGTTCGGGAACGGCGGATCGAGGTTGACGTCCACCAGTCGCGACTCGGCCGACGGCCTGAGCCGCTCGTCCCCGGCCTCGCGGCGGACGTACGCGTGAGCGCCGTCCGTCCAGAACGCCTCACCGGCGAAGGGGGCGGCGCAGGCCGCCGCCGTGACGGCGGAAGTCGTCCGGGGACTTGGCCACGCGGGTCAGCGATGTCCCCCACATGGCGCGTACGACGGCTGCTCCGGCCTGGGCCGCCGTCAGGGCCAGTTCCTCGTCTGTGATCGGCACGAGGACAGGACTACCACGACCCCCGGCGGCTTCGTGAGGCGCGGTGCGGCCCTCTCCCCAAGGCGATCGGTTCTCACTAGTCTGATCCAGAAGTTTCCTCTGTTCAGGTGCTGGAGCCGCTCATGTCCCCCGCCTCGCCGGATGTCGCCCTCGCCCGCCGCCAGTCGCTCGCGGACCTGCTCCGGCGCTCCGCCCGGCGGCATCCCGCCCGGCTGGCCGTCGCGGACGCCGCGCAGGTTCGCACCTACGCGGAGCTCGACGAGGACGTCACGCGGGTGGCGGGCGCGCTGACCGCCCGGGGCGTGCGTCCCGGGGACCGCGTGGCCGTGCTCTCGCGCAACAGCGTGGACTACGTGCGGACCATCTTCGGCGTGGCCCGCGCCGGGGCCGTCCTCGTGCCGGTCAACTTCATGCTCGGCGCCGCCGAGATCGCCTACGTCCTGTCCCACTCCGGCGCGGTCGCGCTGATCGCGCAGGACGCGCTGCTGCCGGTGGCGCGGGACGCGGCCAAGCAGGCCGCCGGACTGCGGCTGCGCATGGTGTACGGCACGGCGCCCGAGGAGGGCTGGGAGCCGTTCGACGCGTTGCTGGTGGAGGACGCGGCCGAGCCGGTCGTGCCGATCGGGCCCGACGACCCCGCGCAGATCCTTTACACCTCGGGCACGGAGTCTCGCCCGAAGGGCGCCGTGCTGTCGCACGCCGCGCTGATCGCCCAGTACGCGAGCTGCGTCATCGACGGCGGCATGACCCGCGACGACGTCGAACTGCACGCGATGCCCCTGTTCCACTGCGCCCAGCAGCACTGCTTCCTGGTGCCGGACATCCAGCTCGGCGCCTCCAGCCACATCCTTCCCGGGGCCGACCCGGCCACCGTGCTGGAGGCGATCGAGCGCCACCGCGTGACCAAGTTCTTCGCGCCGCCCACGGTGTGGATCTCGCTGCTGCGCCACCCGGACTTCGGCCGGCGCGATCTGTCCTCACTGCGCAAGGGCTACTACGGCGCGGCGATCATGCCGGTCGAGGTGCTGCGGGAGATCGGCGAGCGGCTGCCGGACGTGCGCCTGTGGAACTTCTACGGCCAGACCGAGATGGCGCCGGTCGCGGTGATGCTCCAGCCGGAGGACCAGATCCGCAAGGCGGGCTCGGCCGGCCAGGCCGCGCTGAACGTCGAGACGCGGGTCGTGGACGCCGACGGGAACGACGTCCCTCCCGGCGAGATCGGGGAGATCGTGCACCGCAGCCCGCACGCGATCCTCGGCTACCTGGACGACCCCGGGAAGACCGCCGAGGCCTTCCGCGGCGGCTGGTTCCACTCGGGTGACCTCGGGGTGATGGACGAGGAGGGCTACCTCACGGTCGTCGACCGGATCAAGGACATGATCAAGACCGGCGGGGAGAACGTCGCCAGCCGCGAGGTCGAGGAGGTGGTCTACGAGCATCCGGCGGTCGCGGAGGTGGCCGTCGTCGGGGTCCGCCACCCGAGCTGGATCGAGGCGGTCGTCGCGATCGTGGTGACCAGGCCGGGCACGACCGTCACCGAGGAGGAGCTGCGGGCCCACGTCCGGGCGCGGCTGGCCGCGTTCAAGGTGCCCAAGGCCGTCGCGTTCGTGGACGCGCTGCCGAAGAACCCCAGCGGCAAGATCCTCAAGCGCGAGCTCAGGGACCGCCACGCCGCCCTGGCCGGCCGCATCCCCGGCGCGCGGCTTCCGGGCGGTCAGGAGGGGTAGCCGTAGCGGCCGTGGAGGCGGACGAAGCGGGCCAGCATGAGAACCTGGCGCGGTTCGAGGCCGATGACCGTGCGCTCGAACAGCACGACCTCCTCCCGGCCGCCCGTGCCGATGGGCTGCACCAGGCGTCCGCCGAGCCGCAACTGCTCCACCAGCGGCGCGGGGACCGTGGGAAAGGCGGCCGAGACGATGACGGCGTCGTAGGGGGCCTGCTCGGGCACCCCCCGGCCGCCGTCGCCGACGAGCACCTCCACGTTGCGGATGCCCTGCCGGGCGAGGTTTCGGCGCGCCCCGCGCACCAGGTCGGGCCACAGCTCGACGCTGACCACGTCGGCGGTCATGCGGGCGAGCAGCGCGGTCTGGTAGCCGAGACCGCTGCCGACCTCCAGCACGTGCTCCCGGCCGGTCAGGCCGAGTCCCTCGATCATCGTGGCCGACAGCGACGGCTGGGTGGTCACCTGCCCGTGCGCGATGGGGATCGGCACGTCCTCGTACGCGTGGGCGACGTGTTCGGCGGGGACGAAACCGGCCCTCGGGGTCGAGCGCACGGCCCGGAGCAGGCGCTCGTCGCGCACGCCCACCGCCCGGACGGCCCGGACGAGGTCTTCGGGACAGGCGGCTGCGGTCACGTCCACCACGCTCACGTTCGGCGGTGAGCGGCGCCGTCCCCCGCGGCCCGCTCAACCCCGGTGATGCCCCCGCAGCCGCGCCGGAACCCCAGCCCGCGCCGGAACATGAGCCCGCACCCGAACCTCAGTCGCGCCGGAACTCAGTCGCGCCGGAGCTCAGTCGCGCCGGCACCTCAGCCCGCGTCGGCGGCGAAGGTCACCTCCGCCGTGCCGACGGTCCCCCCGCGGCGGCCGGGGGCACTCTGCCACTGCCAGTAGAGGTTCGTGTGCGCGATCACCTGCTCGGGGGACGGCGCGCCGTAGGCGGTGAGGTCCTCGGTGGTGTGTGCGTCGCCGACCAGCGTCACGTCGTATCCCCGGACGAACGCCCCGTGGAGGGTCGAGCGGATGCACGCGTCGGTCTGGGCGCCCGTGACGACGAGACGGCCCACCCCGCGCTCGGCGAGCAGCGCCTCCAGGTCGGTGTCCTCGAACGAGTCGCCGTACCTCTTGTGGACGAGCGGCTCCGCGTCCTCGCGGACCAGCTCGGGCACGTACTGCCAGTTCTCGCTGCCCCGCTGGAGATCGTGGTCGTCGGAGTGCTGCACCCAGATCACCGGCACGTCCTCCGCGCGCGCCTTGCCGATCAGGGTGTCGATGTTCGCGATCACCGCGTCGCGGTGGGGGGCGCCGGCCACCACGCCGTTCTGGACGTCGACGACCAGCAGCGCGGTGTTCGGGCGATCGGCAAGAGTGGTCATGGGATTCCCGTTCTCGTCGCGGACCTCGTGTCGTCTCACCCTAGAACCGGCCACCGACATTCAGCCTGCGTACGAAGCACCCCAAATTGGAGTGCTACATGCCGATTTGCTAGCGTCTGAGGTGTGCGGTTGACGAAGTTCACGGACCTGGCCCTGCGTGTCACCATGCGCCTGGCGGTCCTGGACCCGGGGGCGTCACTCACCACCCGCCAGGTGGCCGACGCGATGGCGATCCCCTACAACCACACCGCCAAGGCCATCGCCCGCCTGCAGCACCTCGGCATCGTGGAGGCCCGCCGGGGGCGCGGGGGCGGCCTGGAGCTGACCGAGTTCGGCCGTACGGCCTCGATCGGCTGGTTGGTCCGCGAGCTTGAGGGAGAGGAGGAGGTCGTCACCTGCGAGGGGGAGATCCCCTGTCCGCTGCGGGCCGTCTGCAGCCTGCGCGGGGCGCTGCGCGCGGCGCAGCAGGCCTTCTACGCCTCCCTCGATCCCATCACGGTGGACCAACTGACCTCCTCGTCGACGAGGCCGGTGCTGCTCAGCCTCTCCTGACCTGCACAAATGGGAAGAACAAGCAGGTTCATGGCGTTAAATTTGCATCTTAGATACCAATTTGGAGGATCTCATGCTCTCCCCGGAGTCGGCCGCGACCATCCGCGCGACCCTGCCCGTGATCGCGGGCGCGATCCAGGACATCACCGCCCGCTTCTACGACACCATGTTCGCCGACAACCCCGAGCTGCTGCGCGACCTGTTCAACCGCGGCAACCAGGCCAACGGGGAGCAGCGCGTCGCGCTCGCGGGCTCGATCGCCGCGTTCGCGACCGTGCTGGTGGAGCGTCCTGGGGAGCTTCCCGGCACGATGCTCTCCAGGATCGCCAACAAGCACGCCTCTCTCGGCGTCACCGAGGAGCAGTACGCCGTGGTGCACAAGTACCTGTTCGGCGCGATCGGCGAGGTGCTGGGCGACGCCGTGACGCCCGAGGTCGCCCAGGCGTGGGACGAGGTCTACTGGCTCATGGCCGAGACGCTGATCGGCCTGGAGCGTGCCCTCTACCGCGAGGCGGGCCGGGGCTGGACGCGGGCCACGGTGATCGAGCGCCGTGACGAGACGGCCGACGTGGTCGCCTTCCTCCTGCGCCCGGACCTGCCGATGCCCTTCCGGCCGGGTCAGTACGTCAGCGTGCAGGTGACGCTGCCCGACGGGGCGCGGCAGATCCGGCAGTACAGCCTGTCGAACGCCCCGCAGCGCGGCGACTGGCGGATCACGGTCAAGCGGGTGCGCGACGAGGGAGCACCCGAGGGCGAGGTCTCCAACTGGCTGTACGGGCATGTCCGGGCCGGTGACGTGCTCTCGGTGTCCGCGCCCTTCGGCGACCTGACCCTGCCCGAGGGCGACGGCCCGCTGCTGCTCGCCTCGGCGGGGATCGGGGTCACCCCCATCCTGTCGATGCTCGACCACCTGGCCGCCACGGGGTCGGAGCGACGGGTGCTGGTCGTGCACGCCGACCGCTCGCCGGACGCGCACGTCCATCGCGAGGAGCTCGCGGACCTGGTCGCGGCCCTGCCCGGCGCCACCCTTCACCGGTGGTACGAGGACCTGCCGCTGGACCAGGTGGACGACGCGGCGCACGCCGCCGGCCATGTCGCCGGCCATGTCACCGCGCTGGGCCGGGCCGACCTATCGGCGATCGACCTGCCCGGGGACGTCGTGGCCTGCCTGTGCGGGCCGCTGCCGTTCATGCGGGCCGTGCGCGCGCAGCTGGTCGAGCTGGGCGTGCCCGCATCCGGCATCCACTACGAGGTGTTCGGCCCCGACCTGTGGATCGCGGCCGCCTGATCCGGTGACCGGCCCGCCGCCCGCCCGCGGCGGGCCCTCCCACCGCGCTTTCTCAGCGGGCCCTCTCGCCGCGCTTTCTCACCGCGCTTTCCCACCGGGCCCGGTCAGCGCAGCAGGCCGACGCCGACGTAGCCGTCCACGCCCGGGATCCTCGGCAGCCTCGGCTCGTCGGGCTCCGGCCGCCACTCCTCTGTCACGACCAGACCCGGCTCCACCAGGTCGAACCCGTCGAAGAACCGCAGCAGTTCCGCGTGGGTCCGCGGGGTGACCGCCCCGGCGGAGGTGTTCTTGTACAGCTCGCGTCCCTCGCGGATCTTCTCCTCGTCGAGGTCGCCGTACGACAGGTGGCTGATGGCCATCGCGCTTCCGGGGGCGAGCCGGTCGCGCAGCGTGGCGACGATGCGCTCGGCGTCCCCGGTGTCCGGGACGAAGTGCAGCACGGCCACCATGAGCAGGCCCACCGGCTTGCCGAAGTCGATGTGCTCGGTGATCCGGGGGTCGCCGAGGATGGCCTCGGGCTCGCGCAGGTCGCCGTCCACGACGATCGTCTGGCTGTTGTCGGCCAGCAGGGCCCGGCCGTGGGCCAGCACGATCGGGTCGTTGTCGACGTAGACCACCCGCGCGTCGGGGGCTTCGCGGAGCGCGACCTGATGGACGTTCTCCTGCGTCGGCAGCCCGGCGCCGATGTCGAGAAACTGGCGGATGCCCTCCCGGGCCATGAGGGTCACGGCCCGGCGGAGGAAGCGCCTGTTGGTCTGCACGCCTTCCCGCGCGTTCGGGGTCAGCTCGATGAGCTTCTCGGCCGCCGCCCGGTCCACGGCGAAATTGTCCTTGCCGCCGAGGAGGTAGTCGTAGATCCGGGCGACGCTGGGGATCGTCACGTCGATTCCCGGGGGACCCTGCTCCATGTTCATCCCTGCCCCTGATGCGCTCGTACCTTGATCAACGGTATCCGATAAGTCGGAATTCGGCGCGTCAAAGGCGGAGTTGACCGGCACGCGCCGAGGACACGGCCGGTCAACCCCGTAGCACGGCGGGCCCCCTCAGTCCCCCGCCGGGCGCTCACCCCCCGGGGTGCCGGCGACCAGGATGTCGACCGGGCCCGTCGTGACAGGAGCGGTGACGACCGGGTCGGTGATGAAGTCGCGCATCCAGTGGAAGCTGGCCTTCGGCGTGCGCACCTGGGTGTCGTAGTCCA
Source organism: Microbispora rosea (assembly GCF_900156315.1). GTDB lineage: Bacteria > Actinomycetota > Actinomycetes > Streptosporangiales > Streptosporangiaceae > Microbispora > Microbispora rosea. The sequence continues at coordinate 218,860 of NZ_FTNI01000009.1, forward strand.
CGTGCACCAGCCCGAACCTGGCGGAGTAGCCCCGCGCCCACTCGAAGTTGTCCATCAGCGACCAGCAGAAGTAGCCCCGCACGTCCGCGCCGGCCTCCATCGCGTCGCGGGTCGCGGTCAGGTGGTCGCGCAGGTAGTCGATGCGCCCGCTGTCCTCGATCACGCCGTCGTCGCCGTACCCGTTCTCCGTGATGTAGACGGGCGGCAGGTCCGGATAGCGGGAGGTCAGCCCGACGAGGGTCTCGTACAGCCCCTCGGGCTCCACCACCCAGCCCAGCCCGCTGGTGCGCGCGTCCTCCGGCGTGACCGTGCGCACGCCCAGGTCGAACGCCGAGCGCAGGGCAGGGTCGGCCTCCTCGTACGGCGCGGCCTCCACGTGCAGCCGGTAGTAGTAGTTCACCCCGAGGAAGTCCAGCGGCGCGCCGATGACGTCCAGGTCGCCGTCCCTGCGGAAGGAGAAGTCGGTGATCCGGCCGAACGTCTCCCCCATGTCGGCGGCGTAGGCCCCGCCGAACAGCGGTTCGGTGAACTGCCGGTTGACCAGCAGATCCATCCGCCGCGCGGCCCGGACGTCCTCCGGCGAGGAGGTCACCGGGACGGTCGGCGACATGTTGAGCGTCACCCCGATCTGCTGACCGGGCCTGGCCATCTCGCGCAGGCGCGCGACGGCCAGGCCGTGGCCGAGCAGCAGGTGGTGGGCCGCGGCCAGCGCGCCGTGCCCCTCCTTGGCGCCCGGCGCGTGCCGGCCCTCGCCGTAGCCGACGATGGACGAGCAGTAGGGCTCGTTGAGCGTGATCCAGTTCGAGACCGAGCCGCCGAGCGCGTCGTACATCACCTCGGCGTAGTCGGCGAAGCGCTCGGCGGTGTCGCGGACCCGCCAGCCCCCGCGGTCTTCCAGCGCCTGCGGCAGGTCCCAGTGGTAGAGGGTCACGTACGGCTCGATTCCGCCCTCGCGCAGGGCGTCGACGAGCCGCCGGTAGAAGTCGAGCCCTCGCCGGTTCACCGGTCCGCGGCCGTCGGGCAGCACCCGCGGCCACGCAACGGAGAATCGGTAGGCCCCCGCCCCCAGGTCTTTCATGAGATCGACATCCTCTTGCCAGCGGTGATAGTGGTCGCAGGCGAACTCACCCGACTCGCCCCGTGCCACCGCGCCGGGCACCCGGCAGAAGGTGTCCCAAATCGAGGGCCCCCGGCCGTCGGTGTCGACGGCCCCCTCTATCTGGTACGCCGCGGTGGCCGTGCCCCACACGAAGCCGGCGGGAAAGGTCCGCGGCATGGCGAGGCGTTCGTCGGTCGCCGTCATTCCGTCTTTGCTCCAGGTTCCGTGCCCGCTTCGGTGAACAGCCCGGGCACGGCGGCATGCCGTGCGGGCGATGGGACCGTTCCCCCGAAGGCCGCGGGACCCGCCGAGCCGTACGGCGGGCACATACGCGGGCAGACGGAGTTCCGCAGCGGACACCTGAACTCCCTCGCAGGAGAAAGGGAAGCGGCTGCGAGACACGATGGCGGCCGGGCCCGTGGCAACGAAAAAGCACCAGCCGATGTCCGCCATCACACATAAGAAGACGGGACGTTGTCAAGTCACGAAAACGTGACGGGAGGAAATTCGGCTTACTGGTTGACGTGCTCTCCTGCGGTTGCCTATTTTGGGGAAACCGGTTGCATGAAACCGGTTACAGCGAGATGCGATAGCGTTTGGTCCGTGGCAACGATCAGAGAGCTGGCGCGCCTGTGCGGCGTGTCTCCCGCGACCGTCTCCCGCGTGTTCAACAACCCCGAGGTGGTGAACGCGAATACCAGGGAGCAGGTTCTGCGGACGGCCCGCCAAATCGGCTATCAGCCCAACGAGTCGGCCCGCACCCTGGCCACCAAGAAGTCCTTCATGGTCGGCCTGGTGTGGGACACCGACCACCGCCGGCCCGGCTGGCGGCATCCGTTCTTCCAGGAAATCCTCATCGGCCTGAAGACGGCGCTCAGCGGGCGCGGATATCACCTTCTCATGCTCGCCACCAGCGGGGACACGGGCGGGGAGAGAGCGGAAGACGCCTACGTGCGCGCCGTGCGCAGGCACAACCTGGACGGCGTCGTGATGATCGACAGCGGCACCTGGGATCCCTCACTGCGGCGGCTGTCCGAATCGGGCATCCCCTGCGTCAGCCTCGACCGTCCCGTCGAGGGTTCCCGCGCCACCTATGTGACCTCCGACAACGCGGGCGGCGCCCGCCTGGCCGTACAGCACCTGCACGAGCGGGGACGGCGGGCCATCGCCACGATCACCGGCCCGGCGCACACGCGCCCGGGCGCCGAGCGCCTGCGGGGCTACCAGGACGAGCTGTCCCGGCTGGGGCTGCCGCACCGGCCCGAGTTCGTCGTCGAGGGCGACTTCTACCTGTCGGGCGGCCACGCCGCGATGCGCCGCCTGCTGGAGGCCGACGATCGGCCCGACGCCGTGTTCGTCGCGGGCGACGAGATGGCCGTCGGCGCGCTGCGCGCGATCGGCGAGGCCGGCCTGAAGGTGCCCGAGGACATCGCCCTGGTGGGGTTCGACGACATCGAGGTGGCCGCGCTCGTGCCGCCGGGCCTGACGACCGTCGCCCAGGACAAGGCGGGGTTCGGCACCGCCGCCGCGGAGGCGGTGGTCTCCATGATCAACGGTGCGGACACCCCGCCGCCCCGGGTCCTGCCGACGACACTCGTCGTACGCGGCTCCAGCACGCCCCCGCTCTGACCCGCTTCATCCTTCACCGATCCATGCGTATGGCTCACCGGCGCCGAAGCCGGGCGTCCTGCAGCGCGGGCGGCGTGGTGGCGTAGTTGTCCTCGGGGTTGAGGTCCGTTCCCGGCGGCACGATGGCGTCGATGCGGTCCAGGATGTCGTCGGTCAGGTCCACGTCGGCGCCGGGCAGGAGTCCATCGAGCTGGTCGGCGGTGCGCGGCCCGATCAGCACGGACGTGACGGCCGGGTGCGCGCGGGCGAAGGCGACCGCGAGTTGCGGCAGCGTCATGGCGGCCTCGCCGGCGAGGGCGGCGAGCTCCGTGAGCGCGGCGGCCTTGAGCCTGCCGGTCGGCGTCTCCGGGTCGTACCGGGACGGCTGGGACGAGGCCCGGTGGCCGGTCGTGAGATCGGCCCGGCCGGACAGCCATCCGCCGTTGAGGGGGCTGAAGGTGAGGACGCCGAGCCCGTGGCGCTGGGCGGTCGGGAACACCGCGCCCTCGGGCTTGCGGGTGAACACGGAGTACATCGACTGCTCGGTCAGGAACCGGTATGTCCCCGTGCGCTGCGCCGTCCACTGTGCCTCCGTGATCAGCTCCGCGGGGAACATGGAGGAGCCGAACGCCCGGATCTTCCCGGCGCCGACGAGGTCGGTCAGGGCCGACAGCGTCTCGCCGACGTCCGTCTCATGGTCGGGGCGGTGCATCTGGTAGAGGTCGATGTGATCGATGTCCAGGCGACGCAGGCTGTCCTCGACCGCGCGGACGATCCACCGCCGGGAACCGCCTCGCCGGTTGGGGTCCTCGCCCATCGGCAGCCCGAACTTCGTGGCGATGACGAGGTCGTCGCGGCGGCCCTTGATCGCCTTCCCGACGATCTCCTCACACTCACCCCGGGAGTAGACGTCGGCGGTGTCGATGACGTTGATGCCGGCGTCGAGTGCGCGGTGGATGACGCGGATCGCGTCGTCGTGGTCGCGGTTTCCCATGCTGCCGAACATCATCGCGCCGAGGGAGAGCTCGCTGACGGACATTCCGGTGGCGCCGAGAGTTCTGCGTTTCATGTCGTTCTTGCCTTCTGGATTCGGGGCTGCTGACCTCTTCATCCCACCAAGCCGGCCCGCCGTGCCGTGAACCCGATCCTGCCGCCGCCTTGCACGATCCTGTCAATCTCGCGCGCCGGGCTCCCTCGGGCATGGTGATGTCAGCCGGTCAGGGCTGGTTGACTGGCGCGCATGGACCTGCTTGACGAGATGCGGGGGCTGATCACGCGCCACACCGCCGTCGGCCTTCGCAGGGGGATCGTGGACGGAGTGACCATCGCGTCCGTGGACCGGCCCACGTTCCCGGTCGGCACGTTCTCCACGCCGTCGCTCGCGATCGTCGCGCAGGGGGTCAAACGCACGGTGCTCAACGGGGTCCCGTACGACTACCGCGCCGGGCAGTACCTCGTCGTGTCGGTTGACCTCCCGGTGATCGGCCAGGCCCTGGAAGCCAGCCCGGACAGGCCGTTCGTCGTCTTCAGCATGTCCCTGCGCCCGGCGGACATCGCGCCGCTCCTGCTGGAGGCGGGCGCGGCCGGCAAGCCCCCGGCGTTCACCGGAATGGCGGTGAGCGACGCCTCACCGGAGTTGCTGGATCCCGTCGTACGCCTGCTGCGCATCGCGGACCGGCCGGACGACCTGCGCGTGCTCGCGCCCGGATACCAGCGGGAGATCCTCTGGTGGCTCATCAACGGCGACCAGGGGGCGCTCGTGCGGCAGATCGGCCTCGTCGACGGCAATCTCGCGCACATCTCCCGGGGAATCCGCTGGATCCGCGAGCACTACCGGGAGCAGCTCTCCGTCACGGATCTGGCAGGGCTCTGCGGGATGAGCGCGTCGTCCTTTCACCGGCACTTCCGCGCGGCGACGTCGATGACGCCGGTCCAGTTCCAGAAGCAGATCCGTCTCCAGACAGCCCGCACTCTGCTCATGACCCGGTCGGGGAACGTGGCGGACATCGGCTATTTCGTCGGTTACGAAAGCCCGTCACAGTTCAGCCGGGAGTACCGCAAGGTCTTCGGGGTCTCTCCCGGCCGGGACGCCGCGCAACTGAGCGCCATGGCACAGGAGGACACCAGGCGGGAGCTGGTGGACGAGCCGGCCTGACCCGATCGCGCTCGTACCGTATGCTGTACGGTACAGCGTACGGAGAGAAAGGACCGAGTGCGTGTACGAGCCGAGCGACGAGGAACTGAAGAGCGTCGAGGACTGGTTCGCCCAGTACGACGCGCTCGCCGAGCAGGGGACGATCGAGCGGCTGGCCGATCTCGCGGTCTTCCCGATGAACCTGGCCACCGACGTGCCGGGCGGCTTCGCGGCCGTACGGCAGTGGACGCGCGAGGAGTACGTCGAGGCGATGCGGGAGGCCATGGGCGGCGGGACGGCGGAGCTCGGCATGGAGTCGGTGCGGACGCCGCACTTCCTCAGCCCCAACCTCGTGTTCGTGGAGACCACGGCGACGATGACGGTCGAGGGCCGGCGGGAGAGCATGCACTACGGCGACCTGCTGGTGCGCACCGAGGAGGGGTGGGCGTTCCAGACGATGGCCCAGGGCGGCTGGGGTCACGGCTGGCCTCCCGCCAGGCGCGGCTGACCGGCCCGGCGCTGCCGCTCCCGCCCAAGGCGGGCGAGGGGGCGAAGCCTGGGTGAGGGGGGCGATGCGGCGCACTCCGGACAGTTGTATAAGCTTCCTATGCAATTCACTTCCCGTCCGGAGGAACACCAGTGTCCGTCACCCCGAGCGCCGATCCCCCCGAGGAGCCCCAGGCGGTCGCCGCCGTCCTGGACGAACTCGCGGTGCTCACCGTGCGGCGGCTGTCCGTGCAGGGCGACCTCAGCCTCACGGCCGCGACGACCCTGTCGTACCTGGACCGCAACGGCCCGCAGCGGCTGAGCGTCCTGGCCGCGCGCCAGTCCGTCACCCAGCCGTCGATGACCCAGCTCGTGCAGCGCCTTGAACGTGAAGGCCTGGTGTGCAGGGCGGTCGACGACCTCGACGGACGCGCGGTGCGGGTCAGCGTCACCGACGCCGGCCGGGCGCTGCTGGCCGAGCGGCGCCGCCGGCGCAGAGAGCGGCTCACCGAGATGCTCGGCACGCTGTCCCCCGGCGAGCTGCGCGAGCTGACGCGGGTCGCCGGCGAGTTCCTCCCCCTGCTCCGGCGCCTGCTCGAGGGCACGGCAGACGAGTAGGGATCAGGGCGCTCCCCCTCGCTTCTTCCCAGGAGGTCCGGTGAGCTCTGCTCATGCCCCTGTCTCCAACCCCTTCAAGCAGCCGAAGGCGGTCTGGGCGGTCGCCTTCGCCTGCGTGATCTCGTTCATGGGGATCGGGCTGGTGGACCCGATCCTGCCCGCCCTCAGTACGAAACTGCACGCCACGCCCAGCCAGGTGTCGCTGCTGTTCACGAGCTATCTGGTCGTCACCGCCGTGGCGATGCTGGTCACCGGCTGGGTCTCCAGCCGCATCGGCGCCAAGCGCACCCTCATCGTGGGCCTCGCCCTGATCGTGGTGTTCGCCGCCCTCGCCGGGACGTCCGGCAGCATCGGCGGCATCGTCGGCTTCCGCGCCGGCTGGGGCCTCGGCAACGCCCTGTTCATCGCCACCTCGCTCGCCGTCATCGTCGCGTCGAGCAGCGGCGGCTTCGCCGGAGCGATCATCCTGTACGAGACCGCGCTCGGCGTCGGCATCGCGGTCGGGCCCCTGCTGGGCGGCGTACTCGGCGGCATCAGCTGGCGCGGCCCGTTCTACGGCGTCGCGGTCCTGATGGCGATCGCGCTGATCGCCACCGTCACCCTGGTGCGGCCCACGCCCACCCCGGCGAAGAAGACCAGCATCGCGGCCCCGATCAAGGCCCTGCGTCACCGCGGCCTGCTCATCCTGGGCCTGACCGCGCTCTGCTACAACTGGGGCTTCTTCACCGTGCTGGGCTACGCGCCCTACCCGATGGAGCTCGACGAGCACCAGCTCGGCCTCGTCTTCACCGGCTGGGGAATCCTCGTCGCGATCTTCTCGGTCTTCGGCGCCCCGCGGCTGCAGGCCCGCTTCGGCATCGCCCGCACGCTGTACGCCAACCTCGTGCTGTTCAGCCTCGACATCCTGGTGATCGCGCTGTTCACCGACAACCGGATCGTCGTGATCTGCGGCGTGATCGTCGCCGGCGTCTTCATCGGCGTCAACAACACGGTCACCACCCAGGCGGTCATGACCATCTCGCCCGTGGAGCGGCCCATCGCCTCCGCATCGTACGGGTTCATCCGCTTCATCGGCGGCGGCCTCGCGCCCTTCGTCGCGGGCAAACTCGCCGAGCGCCTCGACAGCCAGCACGCGCCGTTCTACTTGGGGGCCGCTGCCGTGCTCCTCGGTGCGCTCGTCCTCACCACCGCGCACCGGCAGCTCGGCGAGGCCGAGCGCGCCCAGGCGGCCGAGATGGCCGCCACCGAGCCGGCCGCCGCGCGGCGGGAGGAACTGGAGGAGGAGGCCCTGGCCGAGGACCTCGGCTCGGCCACCTGATCGAGACGCCGGGGGGCCGGGCGCGGCGGCCCTCCGGCGCCGCCCGTACGGCTTGCCCGAGGCTTTGCCGGTAGTGCGGGAATGGTTTGACCTGCCCGTTTGTGGTTAGACATGTATGGGCTGGTCGCGACCTTCAGAGGTGAGGGGATGCGCTCGGCCGCAACGACGGGAGTGCCCGATGGGTCCCGAAGTCCCCTCCGCTCCTCCTTCGGCGTCCGAACCTTCCGCCGGGGCCCCGTGGGCGGGGATGACGCGGATCATCGCGTGCGGTGAGATCGACATCAGCACGTCCGGCCGGCTGTACAGGGGCGTGCTCCAGGTCCTGCGGCGGCAGCGGCCGACCCGCATCGAGGTCGACCTCGCGGGAGTCACCTTTCTCGACGCGTCCGGCGTACGTGCGTTGCTCATGAGCCGGACCGCCGCGGCCGAGGGGGGATGCCGCCTCACGGTGGTCAATCCGAGCCGGATCGCCCACAGGCTCCTGGACATCGTCGGCCTGCTCCCGACCTTGTATCCGGCCGCGCTCCCGCTGCCCCCGGCGGATTTCCGGCAGCCGCGCCGCTGATCCCGCCCCGCCCGGTCAACGATCTCCACGGGCGCGCAGCACCCCGGTGTCCACCAGATACTCGGCGATGTCGGCCAGCTTGGTGTTGGTCTCCTGGCTGGCGCGTACGAGCAGCGCGAACGCCTGATCCGCGGTCAGCTTGTGGCGTTCCATGAGGACGCCCTTCGCCTGGCCGATGAGGTCGCGGACCGCGAGCGCGTTCCGCAGTTGCTCCTGCTGCCGCGCTCCCGACATCGCCACCGCCGCGTGGGCCGCGAACAGCAGGCCGACATGTTCGGACTCGTCGTCGAAGGCGTTCTTCTCCGAGGAGTACAGGTTCAGGGCGCCCAGGTTGTCCTTCTGGACGTACAGCTGGAAGGAGAGCATGCTCTTCACGCCGAGATCGACGGCGCGGCGGGTGAACTCCGGCCACCGCTTCTCCTGGGTCATGTCCGACAGCCGCACCGTCCTGTGCCGATAAGTGGCGTCGAGGCACGGTCCCTCGCCCGTCTCGTACTGCGCCCTGTCCACCTCCCCCACGATGTCGCCGGTCGCGGCCTGGGTCTCGACCTCGCGGCGGCGGATGACGACCGTCAGCCCCGCGTGCTGGGCACCGGGGACCGTGTCGACGGCCGCGGCGACGATGGCGTCCAGCGTCTCCTGCGCGGTGTCCTCGCCCTGCAGGGTCCGCGCGAGATCGCTCAGCCTGACCGCGAGCTCGTCGTCGGCGGCGTGTCCGGTGTACGCCGCCGACGGCCGGCCCTGCCCGTTGCCCCCGCGCTCATCCCTGCCGGCCACACGCCACACCGCCTCTCGGCTGCGAACGGCTCCCGGGTGCCGCTCGTCCGGCCCGTGCCCCCGCCATGCCCCCGCCATGCCCCCGCCATGCCCCCCTCATGCCGCCGTCACGCCGAACGGCCGCCGCCGGGGCAGCGCGATTTCCGAGCACTCCGGGGACCGGGGACGCGGGGGCCGGGTCAGATCCGCGTGAGCAGATCGGGAGTGAGCGCGGCGGATCCCCGGCAGCCGGAGAGGGCCAGCGTGAGGTCGGTCTCCGCCAGCACGCAGCGGATCACGTGCTCCACCCCCGCCTGCCCGTCCAGGCCCAGCCCGTACGCGTACGGGCGGCCGAGCAGCACGGTCCTCGCGCCGAGCGCGAGCGCCTTGACCACGTCGTCCCCGGTGCGGATGCCGCCGTCGAACAGCACGGTGAGCCGGTCGGCCACGGCGTCGGCGACGGCCGGCAGGGCGTCGGCCGCCCCGATCGAGCCGTTGACCTGGCGTCCCCCGTGGTTGGAGACGACGACGCCGTCCATGCCCGCGTCGGCCGCCAGACGGGCGTCGTCCGGGTGCAGGACGCCCTTCAGCACGATCGGGCCGTCCCAGCGCTCGCGCAGCAGCGCGAGGTCCGGCCACGTCTTGCCCGGGTCGCCGAACATCCCCACGAAGTGCAGGACGGCGGCGTTCGGGTCCTCGTGCACCGGCCGGGCGAGCCCGGCCTGGAACGCCGGGTCGGTGAAGTAGTTGGCGGTGCCGACGCCGCGCAGGAACGGCAGGTAGGCCTGGTCGAGATCGCGGGGCCGCCAGGCCAGCAGCGGCGTGTCGAGGGTGACGACCAGCACGGTGAACCCCGCCGCCTTGGCCCGGGCGAGGAAGCTGAGGCTGACCTCGCGATCCTTGCCCCAGTAGAGCTGGAACCACCGCTCGCCGTCGCCCATGGCCGCCGCGACGTCCTCCATCGGCGTGCTGGAGGCCGACGACAGGATGAAGGGCACGCCCGTCGCGGCGGCCGCGCGGGCAGCGGCCCGCTCGGCCTCCGGATGCATGATCGACAGCACGCCGATCGGCGCGAGCGCCAGCGGCGCGGGCAGCCTCCTGCCCAGCACGGTCACCGACAGGTCGCGTTCACGCACGTCGCGGAGCATCCGCGGCACGATCCGCCAGCGGTCGAGCGCCTCGCGGTTGGCGCGCTCGGTGCGCCCGCTGCCCGCACTGCCGGCGACGTAGCCGAAGGGGCCGGGCCCGAGCCGCCGCTCGGCCATCTCCTCCAGCCGGGTCAGATCGGTCGGCAGCCGGGGCACGGCACCGGTCATGCCGTTGAGGTAGATCTCGTACTGGAAGTCCGCCCAGGTGGCCATCGTCGCCCTCGTTCCGCCGCCGAATCGACAGCGGCACGCTACCGAATCACCGCCCAAAAACCGACAAGTTGGTCATACCGGCTCACCGGGGTCCGGGGGCGCGGCGGAAGAGGAAGGGCTGGCTCTCCCGGCCCGGCACGACGAACCAGCACTCGCCGGTGCTCTCGCTCGCCAGCAGCGAGAAGAACGCTTCGACGACCGTCTCGACGTCGAGGATCGGGAACTTCATCTCGTCCAGCAGCGCTTTGATGTCGCCGTCCAGGATCCCGGTGTCCGCGAACGACGGGCACAGCCCCTGCACCCGGATGCCGAGGGGCTCCAGCTGCGGGCCGAGCGAGCGGACGAGCCCGACGACCGCGTGCTTGTTGGCCGCGTAGACGGGATCCTGCGGAATGCCCACGATCCCCGCCATGCTGGCGGTCGCCACGATCACGCCCCCGGCCCGCATCGCCGGCAGCGCGGCGTGCACACCGAAGACGACGCCGTCGAGGTTGATCCCCATCACGCGCCGGTAGCGGGCGAGGTCGAAGTCCTCGCCGAGCCCGCAGCCCGAGGCGACGCCCGCGTTGAGGAAGGCGAGGTCGAGCCCGCCGTGCCGCTCGACCGCGAGCGCGACCGCGGCCTGGTTGTCCTCCAGCCGCGACACGTCGGTCCGGACGAACGCGGCGCCGATCTCCTCGGCGGTGCGCGCGCCGGCCTCGGCGTCGACGTCCGCCAGCACCACGTGCGCGCCGTACGCCGCCAGGCGGCGGGCCACACCCGCGCCGATGCCGCCCGCGCCCCCGGTGACGAGCGCGACCTTGCCGGAGATGTCGTCGATGTTCACAGCGGCAGCCCTCCCGTCGCGGACCTGGTCGAGCCGGTGGCCCGATAGGCCTCGATAGTGCGTTCGGCGATGCGCATCTGGTGGATCTCGTCGGCGCCGTCCGCGAACCGCGCCCATCGCGCGTGCTGGAACATGTGCGCCAGCGGGGTGTCGGTCGAGTAGCCGAGCGCCCCGTGGACCTGGATGGCCCGGTCGACGATCCGGTTGAGGCTGTTCGCCACGAAGTGCTTGGCCATCGAGACCTCCGTGCGGAAGTCCTCACCCTTGTCGATCTTCGAGGCGGCGTGCAGGACCATGAGCTTGCACTGGTAGAGCTCCATGGCCGAGTCGGCGATCATCCACTGCACGCCCTGCTTGTCGGCGAGCAGCGACCCGTGGCTGAACCTGTCCAGGGCCCTGCCCACCATCATGTCAAGGGCCGTCTCCGCCTGCGAGATCCACCGCATGCAGTGCGCCAGCCTGGCCGGGCCGAGGCGGTACTGCCCCAGGCGGTGGCCGTTGCCCCGCCCGCCGAGCACGGCGGAGTCCGGCAGGCGCAGGTCGGTGATGACGATCTCGCTGTGGCCGGTCGAGCCGTGCATGGTCTCGATCTCGCGTACGTCGTTCCAGCCGTCGGCCGGCAGGTCCACCAGGAAGGCCGTGTTGGCGCCCCGCGCGCCCTCCGGCAGGTCGAACTCGGTCTTGGCGATCAGGATCGCGAAGCTCGCCCTGCGCGCGTTGGAGATGAACCACTTGTGCCCGTTGATCACCCACTCGTCGCCGTCCTTCACGGCGCTCGTGCGGATGAGCGTGGGATCGGAGCCGGCCACCTCGGGCTCGGTCATCGCGAAGCACGACATCTTCACGCCGTCGAGCAGCGGCCGCAGGTAGCGCTCCTTCTGCTCGTCGGTGCCCCAGTGCAGCAGCGTGTGCATGTTGCCCTCGTCGGGGGCCGCGCAGTTGAGCACCCACGGTCCGAGCCTCGTCTTGGCCGCTTCGGCCTGCACCATGGCCAGCTCGACGTGGCCGAGGCCCATGCCGCCCCACTCCTTGGGCATGTGCGGCAGCCAGAGCCCCTCCTGCCTGGCCCTGCGACGCAGGTCGAAGATCGTGCGCAGGTACTCCTCACGGGTGAGGACCTTCTCCTCGGAGTCCTCGAACGGCTTGACCGCCGGGATCACCGTCTCCTGGACGAACGCCCGCACCCGCGCGCGTATCTCCTCGTGCTCGGGGGCGAGCGTGAAGTCGATGGCCATGATCCTCCCTCGGGCACGGTAATGCGGCTGACACGTCAAATAATGCGATCGCCTGAAATACCGTATCCTTCGGGCGTACGAGCGACAAGGGAGGCGCGATGCCGGCGGAGACGACGGTCCGGAGGCTCGTGGACGCCGCCGAGCGCCTGTTCGCCGAGCGCGGCATCGACGCCGTCTCGCTGCGCGAGATCAACGCCGCCGCCGGACAGCGCAACTCCACCGCGTTGCAGTACCACTTCGGCGACCGCTCCGGGCTGCTGAAGGCGGTGCTCGCCAAGCACCGGCCGGAGATCGAGGCGCGGCGTCACCAGCTCCTGGACGAGTACGAGGCACGCGGCCCGCTGCCGCCGGCCGAGGCGCTCCGCACGCTCGCCGCCGCGCTCGTCCGCCCGGCCGCCGCCAAACTGGCCGACCCCGGCGGCGGGCGCGACTACCTGCGCGTGATGGAGCAGCTGGTCCACCGCATGCCGCCCAGCCTCCCCGAGGACGGCGGCGGCAGCATCGGACGCTGGCGTGAGCTGGTCGCCCCCCTGCTTCCCCCGGCCGCCGTGCGCCTGCACCAGCGCTTCATGGCTATCCGCATGACGTACGTCGAGCTGGCCCGCCGCGCGAGCGGCCCCCCGGCGAGGGACGACCGCCTGTTCACCAGCCATCTGATCGACGTGGTCGCGGCGGTCCTCGCCAGCGAGGTCTCCGGCGAGACCGCCCGCCTCCTCGCCGAGCGCGAGCGGCGCCACTGAGACCGGTGCGGCGGTCGTCGCCGTTCTTTTGCCCTGTCTAGGGAATTCGCTGCCGGAGCGTGACGGCATCGGGGGCACACAGTCCATAGGACGACCGCCGCGCGGCGGTCTCATCGGGCATCAGGAGATCCCACGGCGGACCTGATTCCGCGTCCGTCCCGCGGGTCGCGCCGGACGCTCTTCGTGCGCATCGACGAACCCGCCCACGCCATACGCGATCGGCCAAAGGGTGATCATGCCGAGTCACGCATCGCGAACAGCACGGGCCGGGAACGGTTCGCGGATCTCGCCCAGGCGGTCACACGGACGGCTGCACCACGTCTTCGAGGCGCGGTGCGACCTGACGCCCGGGGCGACGGCGCTGGAGTGCGGGCGGCTGAGGCTGACCTACGCCGCGCTGGACGCGCGGGCGAACCGGCTGGCGCACCTGCTGCGCGGCCTGCGGATCGGCTGCGGATCCCGCGTCGCGATCCTGCTGCCGAGGTCGGTGCACACATACGTGGCGCTGCTCGCGGTCGGCAAGGCGGGCGCGGCGTTCGTGCCGATCGACCCGCAGTCGCCGCCGGACCGGGTCGGCTACATCCTCGACGACGCCGGGGTCGACCTCGTGCTCACCACGGCGGACGGGTCGCCCGCCGTCGCGCCGGGCCACCGCGTGCTCGACCTCGACGCCTCCGCCGGTCTCGCCGCCGCCGCGCCGGCCACCCGCCCGCTCGACGGCGCGGCCGGCGACGATCCGATCGCGTACGTCATGTACACCTCCGGGTCGAGCGGCCGGCCGAAGGGCGTCGAGGTGGCGCAGTCGAGCATCGGCAACTTCCTCGACGTCGTGCCCGGCCTGTACGGCGTGCGGCCGCACGACCGGGTCTACCAGGGGATGACGATCTCCTTCGACTTCTCCATCGAGGAGATCTGGCCGACGTGGTCGGCCGGGGCCGCCCTCGTCGCTGGCCCGGCAGACTTACCGCAGTTCGGCGCGGAGCTCGCGGACTTCCTGGACCGCAGCGAGATCACGGTGCTCTACTGCGTGCCGACGCTGCTCGCGACGATCCCGCGCGAGCTGCCACGCCTGCGCACGTTGATCGTCGGGGGCGAGCCCTGCCCGCCCCGCCTGGTGGAGCGGTGGAGCCGGCCGGGCCGCCGGATCCTCAACACGTACGGGCCGACGGAGGCGACCGTCACCGCGACCTGCGCCGAGCTGCTGCCGGGGCGGCCGGTCACCATCGGCCGGCCGTTGCCGACCTATTCGGTGGTGCTGCTCGACGAGCGACGCGACCCGGTGCCGGACGGCGAGGTCGGCGAGATCTGCATCGGGGGGCCGGGCGTCGCCCGCGGCTACGTCGGCCGTCCGGACCTGACCGCCGACCGCTTCATCGAGCATCCGCTCGCCTCTGCGGGCGGGAGGCTCTATTGCACCGGAGACCTGGGCCGTGTGACCGCGACCGGGGACATCGAGTATCTGGGCCGCGCCGACTCCGAGGTGAAGATCCGGGGACACCGGGTGGACCTCGGCGAGATCGAGAACGTGCTGCTGGAGGACGCCGGCGTCGCCGAGGCCGTGGCCGCCCTCGTGCCCGTGCCCGGCGCCGCCGCCTCCACCGGCGAACTCGCCGCCTACGTCGTGCCCGCGCCGGGCGACGGGGACGGCGACGGCTACCGGGCCCTCTCCGGGCGGCTCCACGACCGGCTGCGCCGCCGGCTTCCGTCGTACATGCTGCCCTCGTTCCTGGACGTCGTGGCCGCGCTGCCGGCCATGCCCAGCGGCAAGGTGGACCGCCGGAGGCTGCCCCCGCCGACCGGCCGCCGCCTCGTGGGCGCCGGCCCGGTGACGCCCGCCGAGGGCGAGCTGGAGACACACCTGCGCGCGGTGTGGGCCGAGACGTTCGGCCTCGCCCCCGAGGCGTTGTCGGTCGAGGCGGACTTCTTCACCGACCTCGGCGGTCACTCCCTGCTGGCGGCCAGCGTGGTGTCCCTGCTGCGCGCCGGTGAGATCGGCGCGAGCCTCGCCGTCCGCGACCTCTACGCCAACCCCACCGTGCGCGGCCTCGCCGCGCACCTGATCGCCGCACGCCCGGGCACCCGTACGGGGGTGCCGGAGCCGGCCGCCCCGCCCCGCCCGGCTCCCCTGCGGCACGGCCGCCGCCGGATCGCGCCGGCCGGGGCCGCGCAGGGCGCGGTCATCTACGTGCTGCTGCTCGTGATCACGCTGCCGCTGTCCGTCACGTTGTACGGATGGACCAACCCTCGCCCGGTCCCCGGCGTCCCCAGGAGGGACGAGGGGTGGCTGCTGCTGCCCGGTCAGGGCGCCGAGCTGCTCTCCTCGCTGGCGCTGGCCGCGATGACCGCGTATGTCATGGTGCACTGGCTGCTGCCGGTGCTGCTCGCCCGGCCGCTGACGGCCGGCGTCCGGCCCGGCCGATATCCGCTGTGGAGCGTCACCTACGTGCGGTTGTGGGCGCTGCAGCTGCTGCTGTCGGTCTCCCCGCTGCCGCTGCTGAGCGGCTCCCCGATGATGGGGGCGTACCTGCGGCTGCTCGGCGCGCGGGTCGGGGCCGGCGCCGCCGTCGCGACGGCCGACGTCAACCTCCCGGCGCTGCTGCGGATCGGCGCGGGCGCCTCGGTCGGATATCGCTCCTCCCTGCACGCGTGGCTGGTGGTGGACGGATGGGTGGTCGTCGCGCCCGTGGAGGTCGGTCCGCACGCGTTCGTCGGGAACGGCGCCGTGCTCGGCCCGGGCACGCGGGTCGGCGCCCACGCCGGGCTCGGCGACCAGTCGGCGCTGACGCAGGGCGAGACGGTGCCGGAGGGAGCGCGGTGGGCCGGATCGCCGCCGAGCCGCGTGGAGTCGCTCGGGCCCATGGTGGAGACGATGCTGGGCGCCCCCGCCCCGGCCGGGTGGAAGGCGCGGCACGTGGCCGCGGCGGTGGCGGTCCTCTGCTGCCTCGAGGCGGTCGCGGTGGCCTCGATCGTGCCGAGCGTCCTGCTCGTCTGGGCGTCCGTGGCCGCTTGGGGTCTCGCGGCCGGCCCGGCCGCCGTCCTGGTGGCGGGCCCGCTGTACGTGGTCGTCGTCTGCGCGGCGGTGGCCGCCGGCAAGCGCCTGGTCCTGCGGAAGGCGCCGGTCGGCGTCCACCCGGCGCGTTCCTGGCTCGGCGTACGCAAGTGGGCGGTGGACAAGCTCCTGGAGTTCAGCCTGCGGTCGACCAACTCGCTCTACGGCACGCTGTACACCTCCCCGTGGCTGCGGCTGCTCGGCGCGCGGGTCGGCCGCCGCTCGGAGGTGTCCACGGCCGCGCAGCTCGACCCCGATCTCCTGACGCTGAGGGAGGAGAGCTTCGTCGCGGACATGGCGAGCGTGGGAGCCGCGGGCTTCGCCCGGGGCCGGGTCGCCTTCCTGCCGACCGAGGTGGGCAGGCGGGCGTTCGTCGGCAACGCCGCGGTCATCCCGGCGGGCACGCGCATGGGACCGGGGTCGCTGGTGGGCGTCAGCACGATCCCGCCGCACGACGGCGTCCCCGAGGGCACCTCGTGGCTCGGCTCTCCCCCGATTCACCTTCCCGTGCGGCAGGACAGCGGCGCGTTCTCCGAGGAGCAGACGTTCCGGCCGCCCCGCCGGCTGGTGCTCCACCGCCTGGGCGTCGAGTTCTTCCGCGCCACCCTTCCGGCGACGCTGTTCGGCACCGGCTTCTACCTTTACCTGCTGGGCGTGCACGCGCTCGCCCGCGTCCTGGCCCTGCCCGCGGTCGTGGCCGCCGCGCCGCTCGTCGCCTGTGCGGCGGGGCTGGCGGTGATCGGCTGCTGCGCCGGGTTCAAGCGATGTCTCATCGGCGTCTACCGGCCGAGGGTGGAGCCGTTGTGGAGCAGGTTCGTCCGGCGCACGGAGTTCGTCACCGGGCTGTACGAGGCCGCCGCGGTTCCGGCCGGGGTCGCGCTGCTGGCCGGCACCCCGTTCCTCCCGCCCGTGCTGCGCTGGTTCGGGGCCCGCATCGGCAGGCGCACCTGCATAGCGACCACCTATATGACCGAGTTCGACCTGGTGGAGATCGGCGACGACGTCGCGATCGGATCGGGGGTGTCCCTGCAGACCCACCTCTTCGAGGACCGGGTCATGAAGATGTCCGCCGTGACCGTGCGGTCCGGCGCGAGCATCGGCGCCCGCGCCGTCGTGCTCTACGACTCGGTGGTGGGCGAGGACGTGTCGCTCGGCGCTCTGTCGCTGCTGATGAAGGGCGAGCGGCTCACGCCGGGCACGAGCTGGCGAGGCATTCCGGCGCAGGCCGCCCCCGCCTGAGAGATGTGCGAGGAACACCATGGGATCCACCGGCGTACGCGGAGTCCTGGGCCGCCTCTTCCGCCAGGAGAAGGCCCCGCCGTCGAGCTCCGGACGGCCGATCGCGCTCGTCTACCGGGGCCCGGCCTCGCTTCCCGGCTGCTCGGAGGCGGTCGCCGGGTTGCTGGAGGGGAGTCGCTGGGGCTTCGACGTCCGCTACACGGGCCCGCACGAGGAGATCCCGCTCTCGGCGGAGGCGCTGGCCGCGGCCGCCGTGTACGCCCAGCCCGGCGGGGGTGACCTGGCACGCGGCTACCGGCACCTCAAGCGGCATCGCGGCCCGCTCCGCGACTTCGTCGCCCGCGGCGGCCGCTATCTCGGCTTCTGCCTCGGCGGCTACCTCGCAGGAGCCACCCCGGGCTTCGCCCTGCTGCCGGGCGACACCGACCAGTACATCGCCACGCCGGGCGCGACGGTGGAGGACGAGGAGGACACGCTCGTCGACGTGCGGTGGCGCAGCCAGGACAGGACCGTGTTCTTCCAGGACGGCCCCTGCTTCCTGCTCGAACCGGGCAACAGGGCCAGCGTCCTCGCCACCTACCCCAACGGCGCCGTCGCCGCCCTCGTCACGCCGTACGGCGCGGGCCGGGTCGCCGTGGTCGGCCCGCATCCGGAGGCCACCGACGACTGGTTCACCGACGCCGGTCTGCCGGTGCGGCACGCGCAGGATCTCGCCCTCGACCTCGTGGACGCGGCGATGACCGGGTGAGTGACCCGTGTGACTCGTGCGAAAATCGCCATAAAAGTGACGAATGTGACTAAATTACCGCTTTCCGGCAAAAATCCCCATTATGGGGGAATGGTGCGTAAATTAGCCGCCCTCGCCGCGGGGCTCACCCTGATCGCGTCCTCGGCCGTTCCGGCCGCCCCGGCCGCCGCGGAGCCGGTCACCTTCCTCCCCGGGGCGGCGGGGACGGGCGACCCCTACTATCCCCTCCAGGGCAACGGCGGCTACGACGTCGGGCACTACGACCTGCGCCTGCGGTTCGATCCCGACGGCCATAAGTTGGACGCCACCACGACGATCACCGCGACCGCCGCCCAGAACCTGTCGCAGTTCAACCTCGACTTCTCCGGGCCGCCGATCAGCGGCGTACTGGTGGACGGCGCCCGGGCCGCATACCGGCGCGACGGCCAGGAACTGGTCGTCACCCCGCCGAACGGGCTGAGGGCGGGAAGCACGTTCACGGTCGCGGTCTCCTATGCCGGCGCCCCGAAGGCGGTCTCGGACGCGACCGGTCAGCAGGGATGGATCAGGACCAGGGACGGCGCGTTCGTGGCGTCCCAGCCGGACGGCGCGCGCAGCTGGTTCCCGGCCAACGACAGCCCGGCTGACAAGGCCACCTTCTCCTTCCGGGTGTCCGCGCCCGAGGACCTCACCGTGCTGGCCAACGGCGAGCGTACGGGGACCGACGGCGCGGACGACGACGGCTACAGGACCGTGCGGTGGGAGATGAGGCAGCCGATGGCGCCCTACCTCGCCACGGTCGCCATCGGGCGCTTCGTGGTCAGCGAGGGCACGGTCGACGGCATGCCCAACGTGACCGCCTACGACCCGTCGCTGGCGGACGAGTCGGAGAACCTGCACGACTTCACGGCGAAGGCGGTGGCCTGGGAGACCGGGCTCTTCGGCCCCTACCCGTTCTCCTCCACGGGCGGCATCGCCGACGGCGACGGCTCGGTGACCGCGCTGGAGACGCAGGGCCGGCCCGTCTACAGCGGCGGCCCGAGCGACAACCTGGAGATCGTGCACGAGCTGGCGCACCAGTGGTTCGGCGACAGCGTCGGCGTGCGCAGCTGGCGCGACATCTGGCTCAACGAGGGCTTCGCGACGTACGCCGAATGGCTCTACCAGGAGCAGCACGGCGGGCCGTCCGCCAAGGAGATCTTCGACCGGCACTACCGGAAGACCGGCCACTTCTGGCACCTGAAGACCGGCGATCCCGGCCAGGCGCACATGTTCGACGAGGACGCGGTGTATCTCCGGGGCGCGATGACCGTCCACGCCCTGCGTACGAAGATCGGGGACAAGGTGTTCTTCCCGCTGCTGAAGACCTGGGTGCAGCAGAACAGGCACGGCACCGCGACCACGGCCGACTTCGTCGGCCTCGCGGAGAAGCTCAGTGGGCAGAACCTCCGCCCCTTGTTCGACGCCTGGCTCTACCAGGCCAAGAAGCCCGGCATCTGATCCCGGCGACTATCGCTGGACCAGCATGGGCCGCACGCCGGGGATGACGGCGGTGCGGAAGGTGGCGTCGAGTTCTGCGGGGGTGGCGGAGATGTCGCCGTCCACCCAGGCGCGCAGCAGCGCCAGGAAGGCGCCGACCACGCAGAGCACCAGGCGGTCGAGCGCGGGCGACGGCCGGGCGCCCGCGGCGAGGAGCTCCTCCCTGACCTTGCACGGGCCCTCTGCGCGCTCCCATGGTGCGGGTTTGCCCTTCCGGCGGGTGGGGAGGGGAGGACAGCGCCGCCGGGGGATGGTTGCGGACGGCCCGTTTCGGACTTCGTGGCGGTCCGTATTGAGGTGGATCGGACGGAGCGGGACCGCGGAGGGGTGAAGTGAGCGGAATACCCACCATCAAGAACCTCGACGAGCTGACCGAGCTCGTGGAGCACCGGCCCGGCCTGTACCTGCGGTATTCCAAGGGGCCCGACGCCGACGCCGGCAAGCCGAGCGTCGACTACGAGAGCCGCCTGGAGCTGCCCGGCCTGTCGGTGACCGTGCTCGACGCCGAGCGCTGGTGGACCCTCCCCCTGCGTGACTGGCTGGCCCGTCAGATCTGCAAGTACACGCACCTGGCCGAGAAGGACGAGGAACGGCACGCATGGGTGCTGACCGGCCACATGGTGGGCCGCGGTCCCGACCACGAGCCGCTCATCGACCGGGTCGAGCCGGTCGCGTGGCTCGACGACTCGGTGGTCGAGCAGGCGCGCGACCACTACGAGAAGGTGTTCGACGCCGGCCGCGACTCCACCGGCTGAGCGGCGCGGCACGTGCACGCCGCGGATGTATCCCGAAGTCGCGATCGACACCGACACGTCGCCTGCGGGGACGCTCCCCGGAGATCGTCCGCCCGGTAGCCTTGCAGGCCGGTGTACCTGCTGCGTCCGCGCCCGCAGTCACGGGAGCCGAAGCGTTCTGCAGTGGTTTATATGCTTTCTTTTCCTGTTCATGACGGTGATCGCGAGGGTGGACATGGTCGAGAGGGCAGGCACCGCGAAGCGGTCGCGATCAGCGCGCGCCGCCGGCGGTGACCCCGAACTGGATCTGCGGCAGCTCCTGGCCGGCCTCACCGCCGTACGGGACGGCGACTTCGGCACCCGGCTTCCCGAGGACGGAGACGGCCTGCTGACGGAGATCGCGACCGTCTTCAACGGGATGGTCGACCAGCTCTCCCTGTTCACCTCCGAGGTGACGCGCGTGGCGCGGGAGGTCGGCACCGAGGGACAGCTCGGCGGCCAGGCCGAGGTGCCGGCGGTGTCCGGCACCTGGAAGGACCTGACCGACTCGGTGAACGCGATGGCGGGCAACCTCACCAGCCAGGTCCGCTCCATCGCCGAGGTCACCACCGCCGTCGCCAAGGGCGACCTCTCCCAGAAGATCACCGTCGACGCCCGCGGCGAGATCCTCGAACTCAAGAACACCGTCAACACCATGGTCGACCAGCTCTCGTCGTTCGCCGACGAGGTCACCCGCGTCGCCCGCGAGGTCGGCACCGAGGGACAGCTCGGCGGCCAGGCCGACGTCAAGGGCGTCTCCGGCACCTGGCGCGACCTCACCGACTCGGTGAACTTCATGGCCGGCAACCTCACCAGCCAGGTCCGCAACATCTCCCAGGTCGCCACCGCGGTCGCCAAGGGCGACCTGTCGCAGAAGATCACCGTCGAGGCCAAGGGCGAGGTCGCCGCGCTCGCCCAGACCATCAACACCATGGTCGACCAGCTCTCGTCGTTCGCCGACGAGGTCACCCGCGTCGCCCGCGAGGTCGGCACCGAGGGACGGCTGGGCGGCCAGGCCGACGTCAAGGGCGTCTCCGGCACCTGGAAGGCGCTGACCGAGTCGGTGAACGTCATGGCCGACAACCTCACCGACCAGGTCCGCAGCATCGCCGAGGTGACCACCGCGGTCGCCAAGGGCGACCTGTCGCAGAAGATCCGCGTCGACGCCCGCGGCGAGATCCTGGAGTTGAAGGAGACCATCAACACGATGGTCGACCAGCTGTCCTCCTTCGCCGACGAGGTCACCCGCGTCGCCCGCGAGGTGGGCACGGAGGGCCGGCTGGGCGGCCAGGCCACCGTACGCGGCGTGTCGGGCACCTGGAAGGACCTGACCGACTCCGTCAACGTGATGGCGTCCAACCTCACCAGTCAGGTGCGCTCGATCGCCCAGGTCGCCACGGCGGTCGCCAAGGGCGACCTGTCGCAGAAGATCACCGTCGAGGCCAAGGGCGAGGTCGCCGCGCTCGCCCAGACCATCAACACCATGGTCGACACGCTGAGCGCGTTCGCCGACGAGGTCACCCGCGTCGCCCGCGAGGTGGGCACCGAGGGCCAGCTCGGCGGCCAGGCCCGGGTGCCCAACGTGGCGGGCACCTGGAAGGACCTCACCGACAACGTCAACTCGATGGCCGACAACCTCACCAACCAGGTGCGCGCGATCGCCCTGGTGACCACGGCCGTCGCCCAGGGCGACCTGACCAAGAAGATCGACGTCGTCGCCCGGGGTGAGATCCTCGCGCTGAAGACGACCATCAACACGATGGTCGACCAGCTGTCCTCGTTCGCCGCCGAGGTCACCCGCGTGGCCCGCGAGGTGGGCAGCGAGGGCCGGCTGGGCGGCCAGGCCGAGGTCGAGGGCGTGTCCGGCAC
This sequence comes from Microbispora rosea, assembly GCF_900156315.1. GTDB lineage: Bacteria > Actinomycetota > Actinomycetes > Streptosporangiales > Streptosporangiaceae > Microbispora > Microbispora rosea. Next base: position 240,802 of record NZ_FTNI01000009.1, read on the forward strand.
CTGGAAGCGCCTGACCGAGAACGTCAACGAGCTGGCCGGCAACCTCACCCGCCAGGTGCGCGCGATCGCCGAGGTAACCAGCGCGGTCACCTCCGGCGACCTGACCCGGTCGATCACCGTGGACGCCGAGGGCGAGCTGGCCGACCTCAAGGACAACGTCAACTCCATGGTGGAGTCCCTGCGCGAGTCGACCATGGCCAACCAGGAGCAGGACTGGCTCAAGACCAACCTCGCCCGCATCTCCGGGCTGATGCAGGGCCACCGCGACCTGTCGGCGGTCGCCGAGCTGGTCATGAACGAGCTGGCCCCGCTGGTCAACGCGCAGCAGGGCACGTTCCTGCTGGCCGAGGAGACCCCGGCGGGCGCGGAGCTGCGGGTGGTCGGCTGCTACGGCCACCGCGACACCTCGCGCCGCTACGCGTTCGGTGAGTCGCTTGTCGGCCAGGCCGCGCAGTCCAGGCGGACGATCCTGGTGGAGGACATCCCGCCGGGCTACCTGAGCGTGTCGTCCAGTCTCGGCGAGGCCGCACCGGTCACCCTCGTCGTGCTGCCGATCGTGGTCGAGGACCAGGTGCTCGGCGTGATCGAGCTGGCCAGCCTGGGGCGCTTCGCCAGCATCCACCGCGCCTTCCTCGAGCAGCTCGTCGAGACGATCGGCGTCAACGTCAACACGATCGTGGCCAACGCCCGAACCGACGCGCTGCTGGCCGAGTCGCAGCGGCTCGCCACCGAGCTGCAGGTGCGGCAGGAGGAGCTGCAGCGCTCGAACGCCGAGCTGGAGGAGAAGGCGGAGCTGCTGGCCCAGCAGAACCGCGACATCGAGACCAAGAACAGCGAGATCGAGCAGGCGCGCCAGGAGCTGGAGGACCGGGCCCAGCAGCTCGCGCTCGCGTCCAAGTACAAGAGCGAGTTCCTCGCCAACATGAGCCACGAGCTGCGCACCCCGCTCAACTCGCTGCTCATCCTGGCGCAGCTCCTCTCCCAGAACCCCACCCGCAATCTCACCCCCAAGCAGGTGGAATACGCCAACGTCATCCACTCGGCCGGTACCGACCTGCTCCAGCTCATCAACGACATCCTCGACCTGTCCAAGATCGAGGCCGGCAAGATGGACGTCACGCCGGAGCCGGTCAGCCTGCGTCAGCTGCTCGACTACGTGGACGCCAACTTCCGCCCGCTGACCACCCAGAAGGGGCTGCGGTTCGAGGTGACGGTGGCCTCCGACGTGCCGGCCCAGCTGCTCACCGACGAGCAGCGGCTGCGGCAGGTGCTGCGCAACCTGCTGTCGAACGCGGTCAAGTTCACCGAGTCGGGCTCGGTCGAGCTGCGCATCGAACGAGCGGCCGACGTGGACCTGCCGGGCGCCGCCGGCCAGGAGATCCTGGCCTGCCATGTGATCGACACCGGCATCGGCATCGCCGCGGAGAACCTCTCGCAGATCTTCGACGCCTTCCAGCAGGCCGACGGCACCACCAGCCGCAAGTACGGCGGCACCGGCCTCGGCCTGTCGATCAGCCGCGAGATCGCGACCCTGCTCGGCGGCGAGATCCGCGCGGCCAGCACGCTGGGTGAGGGCAGCACGTTCACGCTCTACCTCCCGCTGGCCCACTTCGACGGCAGGCAGCGGGACGAACCCGAGACGCGGGAGGACGAGCCGCGGCTGATCGCCTCTCCCTCCGTCACCGAGCACTCCCTCACCGGGTACTCCTTCACCGAGCACCCTGTCGCGGGGGACTCTGTCGCAGGGCACTTCGTCACCGCGCACGATGGGCCCGCGGCGGCGCAGACCTCGGGCGGCAGGAACGGCAGGGCGGGACGCCGCCTGCTGGTCGTCGAGGCCAAGCCCGGCGGCCTGCTGTCCATGCTCGCCCAGAGCGTCGCGGCCGACCTGCACGACACCCACGGGCCGGTCCAGGTGTCGACCGCGAGCCACGCCCAGTCCGCGCTGTCGATGCTGCGTCAGGAGAGCGTGCACTGCGTCGTGCTCGACCTCGGCATGCCGCACGACGCCGCGGCCGACTTCCTCAAGGGGCTCGACGCCGATCCCGCGCTGCGCGCGCTGCCCGTGCTCGCGCACCACTCGCGCAAGCTGTCGCGCCCGCAGGAGGACCTGCTGCAGGTGCGCTCCCGCAACCAGCCGCTGGAGCGCCTGCCCAGCCTCGACGAGCTGCGCGAGCGGATCGCCCTGCACCTGTCCGCCGAGGAGCCCGGCAGCGTCCTGCCGCTCGTGCAGCCGGCCTCGGAGGAGGGGGCGCAGGAGCTCGGGGAGGTCGACAGCGCGCTCGTGGGCCGCAAGGTGCTGGTCGTGGACGACGACGTGCGCAACGTCTTCGCGCTCACCACGATCCTCGAACTGCACGGCATGCAGGTGCTGTACGCGGAGAACGGCCGCAAGGGCATCGAGATGCTGATGCGCAACGACGACGTGGACCTGGTGCTGATGGACGTCATGATGCCGGAGATGGACGGCTACGCCGCCACCACCGCCATCCGCTCCATGCCGCGCTTCGCCCGGCTGCCGATCATCGCGGTCACCGCCAAGGCCATGCACGGCGACCGGGAGAAGACGCTGTCGTCGGGCGCGAGCGACTACGTCACCAAGCCGGTGGACGCCGAGGAGCTCATCGTCCGCATGCAGCGCTGGCTCGACCTGCCCGGCAACGGCGACGGGTAGGCGCGGCGGGCTCAGGGCTGACGGGCCGGGGCCGGGGCGGCGCGACGGCGCCGCACCCGCGCCGCCCGGCGCAGGTCCTCAAGCACCGCCCGGGCGGCCCGCCGTCCGGAGACCAGCGCGCCCTGGTGGGAGCCGGTGTCCCGGTGGTCGCCGCACACGTAGCGCCCGGCGCCCAGCCCCACCGCCTCAAGACGAACCGGGCGGCGCAACGGCATCGGGGGCGGCATTGCGGGCAGGGCCGCCTCGATCGCGTAGGTCGCGACGTGCTCCCACGACGAGGTGTCGCCGTAGATCTCGGTGAGCCGGGTCCGCACCCGCGGCTCGTCCCGGTCCCCGTGTACGCCGAGGACCGAGGTGGCGATCAGCGCGCGGCCGTCCGCGGAGTACCCGGGCGCGGCGTCGGTGATCACGATCGTGTCGGTGACGATCCCCTCCACGTCCACGACCAGCGTGGGCTCGCCGAGGGGCGAGGCGGGGGCGGCGTGGTAGAAGGTCGTGACCGGCCGCATCGCGGGCACCGGCAGACCGGGCACCAGCCGCGCCGCGGTGGGCGGATCCACCGCCACCACCACGGCCGCGCCCGCGATCTCGCCCCCGCCCGCGAGGGCCACGCCGTCGGCCGTCAGCGCGCTCACCGGCGTCTCCAGAGAGATCGCGTCCTCCGGCAGGCGGGCGGCGAGCTGCGCGGGAATCCGCTCCATGCCGAGGGCCGGCACGCCGATCCTGCCGCGGGAGAACGACCGCCACAGGAGGTGGAAGATCCGGCCGGAGGTCTCCAGCTCCCGTTCCAGCACGACTCCCGCGAGGAGGGGGCGGAACAGGTTCTCGACGATCTCGGGGGACGCGCCCCAGCGCCGCAGCTCGGCCAGGGTGGTGCGCCCGGCGCTGCCGCGCCGCCGTACGAGGAAGTCGGGGAGCAGCAGGTCGCGGGCGGTCACCGCGGCGAGCACCGCCTTGTCGAACGGCGTGCCCACCGGGGCGAGCAGGCCGCTGAGCGCGTGCCGGGGATGCCGCCAGGGCAGCGCGACCCGCTCGCGCCGGCCGTCCTTGAAGATCATCGCTCCGTTGGTGAACCGCCGCAGGTCCAGCGCGGCGATGTCGAGGACCCGGCGGGCCTCGGGGTAGCTGGTGTTGAAGATCTGGTAGCCCCAGGCGAGCCGGAAGCCGTCCACCACGTCGGTGCGGATCCGGCCGCCCACTCCGTCGGACGCCTCCAGGACGCGCACCGGCACCCCCTCCTGACGCAGGTGCCAGGCGCAGGCGAGGCCCGCGAGCCCCGCGCCGACGACGATCACCGTGGCGGGCTGTGGCATGAGCGGATCTCCTCCCCGGCCGGACACGCGACGGCTCCCTTCTGGGATTTCGAACCGGAACGGCGGGGCGGATGCAGCGGCTCCGTACGAGCCTCGAAGCGGTGGGCGAGAGGTCAGATCTGTGATCGTTCACAGTCCCGGAAAGCCGGCGTCGCTGAAAGTTACAATGATCGGCGCCCGGCGTCGATGTGCAGGTGACACGCCCGCAGCGGCTCCTACCAGCCGCAGATCGCCGATTCCTGGATGCCTCGGATGATTGCGTTCACATCGGTGAACCGGGCTGATTGACCACCCCGCCGGTTTCGCGTTGTGATGACGCACCCGGCGCTATCCCGTCGCACCGCACCCGCGACCGTACCCGCCGGGGCCCGGCCCGACCACGGAGGTCCCGCATCGGAGAGTCGCGATCACTCCCACGCCTCCGGCGCCCGCACGGCCGAACCCCGCGCCCCCGTCGGCACCCCCTCATGGAGTTCCAGATGACCACACGACGAAGATCCGCTCTGGTCGCCGCCGTGGCCTCGGCCGCCGCGCTCGCCGGGACCGGGGTCCTGCAGGCCCTGCCCGCCTCGGCGGCGGCGGGCTGCCGGGTGGACTACCAGGTGACCAACCAGTGGCAGGGCGGATTCGGAGCCAACGTCGCGATCACCAATCTCGGCGACGCCGTCAACGGCTGGACGCTCACCTGGTCGTTCACGGCGGGCCAGGCCGTCACGCAGGCGTGGAACGCCACGGTCACCCAGAGCGGTGCGCAGGTCAGCGCCAAGGACGCCGGCTACAACGCCTCGATCCCCACCGGCGGCACGACGTCGTTCGGCTTCAACGGCTCATGGAACGACTCGTCCAACCCCGTGCCCGCGAGCTTCGCGCTGAACGGCACCACCTGCACCGGCGGGGTCACGAGCAGCCCCTCCGCGAGTCCCAGCGCGAGCCCGACCCGGTCGCCCTCCGCGAGCCCTTCCGCAAGCCCTTCGGCGAGCCCGACGCCCAGCCCCACGCCCAGCCCCACGCCCAGTCCCTCCCCCAGCCCCACGAGCATCCCGGCGGGCGCGCGGCAGATGGAGGACCTCGACCGCGGCCTGATCAGCGTGCGGTCGGGCAGCGGCAACCTGGTCTCCTGGCGCCTGCTCGGCACCGAGAGCATCGGCACCGGGTTCAACGTCTACCGGGGCTCGACGAAGCTGAACTCCTCGCCGATCACCAACTCCACGAACTACTTCGACTCCGGGGCCGCCGCCGACGCCGCGTACACGGTGCGGGCCGTGGTGAACGGCGCGGAGCAGGCGGCGTCTGAGACGTCGCTGCGTTTCACCGGCGGCGACCACCTCGACGTGCCCATCCAGCCGCCGTCCGGCGGCACCACACCCGACGGAGTCGGCTACTCCTACAGCGCCAACGACGCGAGCGTCGGCGACCTCGACGGCGACGGGCAGTACGAGTTCGTGCTGAAGTGGGACCCGTCCAACGCCAAGGACAACTCCCAGTCCGGCTACACCGGCGACGTGTTCGTCGACGCGTACAAGCTGAACGGCACCCGGATGTGGCGCATCGACCTCGGCCGCAACATCCGCGCCGGCGCCCACTACACGCAGTTCCAGGTGTACGACTACGACGGCGACGGCAAGGCCGAGGTGGCGATGAAGACCGCCGACGGCACCAGGGACGGCGCCGGGAGGGTCATCGGCAGTTCCTCGGCCGACTACCGCAACTCCTCCGGCTACGTCCTGTCCGGTCCCGAATATCTGACCATGTTCAACGGCCAGACCGGCGCGGCCATGTCCACGGTGAACTACGACCCGCCGCGCGGGACGGTCTCCTCGTGGGGCGACTCGTACGGCAACCGGGTGGACCGGTTCCTCGCGGCCACCGCCTACCTCGACGGCGCCCGCCCGTCGCTGGTCATGTCGCGCGGCTACTACACCCGTACGGTCATCGCGGCCTGGGACTTCCGCAACGGCTCCCTGGTCGAGCGGTGGAAGTTCGACTCCGACTCCGCCGGCAGCCAGTACACCGGCCAGGGCAACCACAACCTGGCCGTCGCCGACGTGGACGCCGACGGCAGGGACGAGATCGTCTTCGGCGCGATGGCGATCAACGACAACGGCTCGGCGCTGTGGAACACCCGCAACGGCCACGGCGACGCCTTGCACGTCGGCGACCTCGACCCGTCGCGCGCCGGGCTGGAGGTGTTCAAGGTGGACGAGGACACCAGCAAGGCCGCGGCGTGGATGGCCGACGCCCGCACCGGCTCGATCATCTGGAGCAACGCCTCCTGCGGCTGCGACAACGGCCGCGGCGTCTCCGACGACGTCTGGTCCGGCAGCCCGGGCGCCGAGTCGTGGTCGTCCGGCGTCAGCGGCATCTTCAACACCAGGGGGCAGAACCTCGGGCGCAAGCCGGGTTCGGCGAACTTCCTCGCCTGGTGGGACGCCGACCCGGTCAGGGAACTGCTCGACGGCACCCACATCGACAAGTACGGCACCGGCGGCGACACGAGACTGCTGACCGCCAGCGGCGTCCACTCCAACAACGGCACCAAGTCCACCCCGTCGCTGTCGGCCGACCTGTTCGGCGACTGGCGCGAGGAGGTCGTCTGGCCGACGAGCGACAACACCGCCCTGCGGATCTACAGCACGACCACGGCGACGAACCGCCAGGTCTACACGCTGATGCACGACCCCACATACCGCCTGGCGGTCGCCTGGCAGAACACCGCCTACAACCAGCCGCCGCACACTGGCTTCTTCCTGGGCGACGGCATGTCCGCCCCGGTCAGGCCGAACATCTATCTGAGGTGATCCGCCGGCGGCGGTCGCGGACTACCTGGCGAGGTCCGCGGCCGCCGCCGCGCTACCGGGGCGCTACCGGGGCGCTACCGGGGCGGCCGGCGCCCCGCGCTCCATGCGCCCGAAGCGCTCAGCCGGAGGCTTCCGTGGCTTGCGTGAGGCACAGACCGAGCTGGGTGTACAGCTCCAACTGGTCGAAGTACTCCCGATGCGTTTTGATCTTGCCGTCCTCAATGAAGGACGCGCAGGTGCCCCGGAAGGTGACCGGGCGACCGGTCCCCTCCAGCTCGCCCCCGTCCGGCAGCAGGATCGGCCCGAGGTGCGTCCCCGTGGCCGTCCACTCCACCATCAGGGGCGCTTCACAGCCGACGGCCTCGTACCACACGATCAGCTGGAAGTCGGGAAAGCTCTTGAAAATCTGCTCGTACATCCACCCGATCTGCTCATGTCCCTCCGCCACTCCGAAAGGCGAGACGAGGACGGCGTCCGGGCTGAAGGTATCGAGCAGGGCCTCCAGGTCGTGTTCGTTCAGCGCGTCGGCCAGCTGGCGTTTCACAGCCCATGGATCCGACATGACGACAGTCCTTCGACGGTCGGTATGCAACGCAGTGCAACAACATTAGCCAGAGTCCGGTCAGACGTCGCCCACGGTTACGCCGCCGGAACGCCACGAGAGGGTCCCGTTTCTTACAGAGTTGCGCAATTTCCGCACGGCGATCCCGGCGGCGGCCCCGCTGACCGTTCGTCAAGGGTCGCCAGGTCGCCGACCCTCGCGTGACCTGCACCTTTGTGGGTAGGCCAGTCACAGCGGAGGGGGGTGGCAGGATGCGATCGTCGATCAGTCTCGGCCGAGTGGGCGGGGTCCCGGTCGGGCTCAACATCAGTGTCATCGTGATCGTCGTGATCCTGGTCATCGGGCTGGCCTTCGGGCGCTTCCCCATCGCCTTTCCCGGTCTGCCCATGGCGGCGTACGTGCTGGCCGCGGTGGTGTCGGCCCTGCTCTTCCTGGCCTCACTGCTCGCGCACGAGCTGGCCCACGCGATCGTCGCCAGGCGGCACGGAGTGGAGGTCAACGGCATCACGCTCTGGCTGCTCGGCGGGGTGGCCGAACTGCGCGGCGAGCCCCGCTCCCCCGGCGCCGACCTCAAGATCGCCGGGGTGGGGCCGTTGACCAGCGTCGTGCTCGGCGGCCTCTTCGCCCTCGTGTCCTGGGGAGTCTCGGCCATCGCGGCGCCGCCGCTGGTCAGCGGCATGTTCGCCTATCTGGCCGCGGTGAACGTGCTGCTCGCCGTGTTCAATCTGGTGCCCGCCGCGCCGCTGGACGGCGGCCGGGTGCTGCGCGCCTTCCTGTGGGCCCGCTGGCACGACCGCATGCGGGCCGCCGTGGCCGCCGCGCGGGCGGGCCGAATCTTCGGCTACATCCTGATCGCGCTCGGCTTCCTCAACCTCGTCTCCGGCCTCGGCCTCCAGGGATTCTGGCTGGCCCTGATCGGCCTGTTCCTGGTGAACGCGGCCACCGCGGAGGAGCAGCAGACGCAGATCGACGCCGCTCTGCACGGGATCACAGTGGGCGAGGTGATGTCGCGCGACCCGGTCGTCGCCCATCCTGACGAGACCGTGGCCGGGTTGGTCGACCGGCTCGTGCTGCGCCGCCACCTGTCCACCTATCCGCTGCTGGACGACGACGGCCGCTTCGCGGGGCTGGTGACCCTGGGCCGCGTCCGGCGGGTGCCGCCCGGCGACCGGCCGACCACCCGGCTGCGGGACGTCGCGTGCCCGCCGTCGGAGGTGCCCACCGCGCACCCCGGCGACCTGCTCACCGAGTTGCTCCAGCGGATGAGCGGCGGCGCGGACGGCCGGGCCGTGGTGCTCGACGACGACGGTCACCTCGTCGGCCTGGTCACGCCCACCGACATCAGCCGGACCATCCAGACAGTGGACCTGCGGGCGCGCGAGCCGTACCGGACGCCACGTGGCGCCGACCTCGCCCCGCCGCCTCCCGGAGACCGTAAGCCCGGAGGCCCCACGCCCGGCGGCCCTGCTCCGGGAGGCCCTGCTCCGGGAGGCCCTGCTCCCGGTGGCAGGGTCCCGCCGGCCGGTCGCCGCGACGCCGCCTGAACGCTCGTCCGACACGGGTCACTCGTCGGCGGGTTCCTCGACGTCGTCGGGCGAGTCGGCGCCGGGGGCGTGCCAGTCGCCGGACGCGCCTCCGTCCAGGTCCGTCCCGGGCTCCACGTCGGGTGACTGCGCCAGCGGCGGCAGCCGCTCCGGGATCACGTGCTCCGGCCCCGCGTTGTCCTTCGGCATGGCCTCCTCCTCGGGCTGCTGCCTCTCCGTCTTCGCGTACCCTCGGGCGGCGCGGGCATTCGGTCAGGCCGCGAGGAGCGGGCGCGATAGCCGAAAACAGACCGGCGAACCGTGTTGAAAGGGAGACCAGGGGTAGGCGAACCGTGCGACCGGACCGGACAAAGCGGTCGTAACTGATAGAGGAAGGCTCTCAAGGAGGTGGGGACATGACGATCGTCGACGACACGGCGGTCGAACGACGGCGGCTGCGGTTCGAGCGGGACGCGCTGCCGTACATCGACCAGATCTACGCCGGCGCCCTACGGCTCGCCCGAAACCCCGCCGACGCCGAAGACCTGGTGCAGGACGTCTACATGCGGGCCTTCAGCAACTTCCATCAGTTCCGCGAGGGCACGAACCTGCGGGCCTGGCTGTACCGCATCCTGACCAACACCTACATCAACACCTACCGCAGGCAGCAGCGGCAGCCGCAGCGGTCTGCGGCCGAGGACGTCGAGGACTGGCAGCTCGCCGAGGCGGCCTCGCACACCTCGTCGGGACTCAGGTCCGCCGAGGTGGAGGCCCTGGACGGGCTGCCCGACTCGCGGGTGAAGCATGCGCTGCAGGAGCTGCCCGAGGACTTCCGGCTGGCGGTCTACCTCGCCGACGTGGAGGGCTTCGCCTACAAGGAGATCGCCCAGATCACGGACGTCCCCATCGGCACGGTCATGTCGCGGCTGCACCGGGGACGCCGGCAGCTGCGGACCAAGCTGGAGGACTACGCCGCCGAGCTCGGCCTGCTCCGGTCGGCCGGCCCCGCCGCACAGGACGGCGAGCGAACCCGGGACGGCGGCACGCACTAACACAGGACGGCTGGGCGGAAGGGGCTCAGGCGTCCTCGCGCTCGGGGTTCTCCAGCCGGAAGAAGTTGCTCGGGCTGCCGTCCTTGCGGTGCTCCTGGTAGATGAAGTTGAGGTTGCGCTCCTCGAACGTCGTGAACCACTCGTCCCAGGAGATCTCCTTCAGGTCTTCGCCGCCGTAGCCCTGGAAGTCGAACCGGAGGACGCCGGGACGGCCCTCATGCTCTGTGCCGGTAACGGTGACGGGTCTGGCGTCCCGTTCCTCGGCCCAACGCCTGATGACCTCGTGGTCGGTCGTGATCAGGCTGCGTCCGGGGCGCTCCTCGTGCTCCTCGGAAGAGGAGATCTCCTGCTCGTACTTGTGCTCGCCGGTGACCGGGTGGTGCTGCTCGGACATCTCGCCACCTCCCCCTCGTCCTCCCTACCCCGCACCACCGGCCTTACCCTGGGCCTTCCCGGGCGGCCGCACCCAGGCGGGGGACTCCTCCCCCGGCGCGTACGCGGAGTCGAGGCGCTTGCCCACGACACCGGGCATGCCCTGCTCGGCCGCCGCCCGCCGCACCGCGTCGGCCTCCCCGGGCCAGGACGGCGCCGTCTGCCAGCGCGGCCCGTTCACCGCGAGGTCCTCCAGCCCCGCGCGGCGGCGCTCGAACGGCTCGCCGAGCAACGACCGGCCGTCGTCGTAGAGCAGGTCGTAGGCGACGTAGACGGGGGTGCCCGCGAACGTGACGACCTCGCCGTCCAGCACGACGGCCCTGCTGCCGAACGACTCGGCCAGCGGGCGCAGCCAGCGGTGCTCGCCGGTGACGTCCGCGCCGGCCGCGTCGCGCAGCGCGAGCCGGCCGCCCTCCACGTAGGCGAGCGCTCGCGTGCCGCCCCACCAGAACTCCCAGGCGTACGCCTCGGGGTCGCGCGGCACGCGGGCGCGGGTCACCGGCGTCATCGGCGCGAGCGAGGCGGGCGGAGGCTCCCACCGCCCGCTGGGCGGGTCCATCCGGCGGATCATCCAGTTGCGCCCCCGGGTCTGGAACAGCACGTAGCGGCCCGCGACCCGGGAGCCGCTCAGCACGATCTTGACCTCGCGGTCGCTCCACTTCTCGGTCGCGTAGTGGCCGCGGTCCCAGATCGTCATCGTGCCGCCGCCGTACTCGCCCTTGGGGATCTCGCCCTCGAACCGGGCGTACTCCATGGGGTGGTCCTCGGTGTGGACGGCGAGGTGGTTGGTCGCGGGGTCGGGCGGCAGGCCCTTGGGAATCGCCCAGGAGACCAGCACGCCGCCCCGCTCCAGGCGCAGGTCCCAGTGCAGCGACCGGGCGTGGTGCTCCTGGATGACGAACGTGTCGTCCTCGCCCCGCGGCAGCGGTCCTTCGGTGGGGATCGGCTCGCGGGTACGCGTCGCGTCGCGCTTGGCCCGGTAGGTCTCGAGTTTGTCCGCCATCCCACTCGTCCTACCCACGGCGTGACTCGCCCTGGGTGACAAGCGTGTCACCTTGTAGCGACATGTCCGGTTAAGGACTTCGTGACCACTTGGTAATGGCGAGTCACTATCGTCACGCAGCATGAGTTCAGCGATCAGGCTGACCGCGGGCGCCGGCGTCGTGGCCCTCGGTCTCCTCCTGCCCGGCACCCCCGCCACAGCGGCCCCGAGCCACACGGTCAAGATCACCGTCATGGCCAGCTCCGACATCCACGGAAACGCGCTCAACTGGGACTACTACAAGAACGCGGAGTACGACGACAGCGCGCACAACGACGTGGGCCTGGCGAAGATCTCGACGATGGTGTCGAAGATCAGGGCCGACCGCGGCGCCGACCACACCATGCTGTTCGACTCCGGTGACACCCTCCAGGGCACGCCGCTGGACTACTACTACGCGAAGATCGAGCCGATCACCTCGACCGGCGCGATCCACCCCATGGCCAAGGCCATGAACGCCATCGGGTACGACGCCGTGACGCTGGGCAACCACGAGTTCAACTACGGCCTGCCGCTGCTCGGCGCATGGGTCAAGCAGATGAAGGCGCCGGTCCTCGGCGCCAACGCCGTCTCGGCCACGACCGGCCAGCCGGCCTACGAGCCGTACGTCATCAAGACCATGAAGGTCAAGGGCGAGAAGCCGATCAAGGTGGGCGTGCTCGGCCTCACCAACCCCGGCGTCGCGATCTGGGACAAGGCGAACGTCGACGGCAAACTGAAGTTCCTCGACCTCGTCGCGACCGCCAAGAAGTGGGTGCCGGTCATCCGCGACCGCGGCGCCGACGTGGTGCTGGTCACCGCCCACGCGGGCGACGACGGCCTGTCGTCCTACGGCTCCGACCTGCCGGTGGAGAACGCCGCCGCCATGGTCGCCGAGCAGGTGCCGGGCATCGACGCCGTGCTGTTCGGCCACGCGCACAACGAGGTGCCCCAGCGCTTCGTCACCAACAAGGTCACCGGGCAGCAGGTGCTGCTGACCGAGCCCAGCAAGTGGGGCCAGCGCCTCAGCGTCGTCGACTTCACGCTCGCCAAGGAGCGCGGGAAGTGGACGGTGACCGGCAAGTCGTCCACCACGCTCAACACCAACACGGTGGCCGAGGACCCGAAGATTGTCGCGCTGATGAAGGACGCGCACGACAAGACCGTCGGCTACGTCAACAAGGTCATCGCCCAGTCCACCCAGGAGCTGTCGGCGGCCGAGTCGCCGTACAAGGACACGCCGATCCTCGACTACATCCAGAAGGTCCAGACCGACCTCGTCAGCAAGGCCCTCGCCGGCACCGCCGACGCCTCGCTGCCCGTGCTGTCGATCGCCGCGCCGTTCAGCCGCACCGCCGTGTTCCCGGCCGGGCCGGTCAGCGTCCGCGACATGGCCGGGCTGTACGTCTACGACAACACCCTGCTCGGCATCAAGCTCAACGGCACACAGATCAAGGACTTCCTGGAGTATTCGGCGAAGTACTTCGCCCAGGTCGCCCCGGGCGCGCCGATCGACCTCGCCACGCTCACCAACGCCGGCGGCACGCCCGACTACAACTACGACCAGCTCTCCGGCGTGACGTACGACATCGACATCTCCAAGCCGGTCGGCCAGCGCGTCGTCGGCCTGTCCTACCAGGGCAAGCCCGTCACCGCCGACCAGCAGTTCGTCGTGGCCATCAACAACTACCGCCAGTCGGGCGGCGGCGGCTTCCCGCACGTCTCGACCGCCCCGGTGGTCTACAACGCCCAGGTGGAGATCCGCCAGGCGCTGATCGAGTACGCCGCCGCGACCGGCACCATCGACCCGGCCTCGTTCGCCGAGCCGAACTGGAAGCTCGTCCGCGACGGAGTCCCGGTCTTCTCGGAGTGACCTGCACGGAGTGACGACTGGGGGTGGCCCGTTCCGGGCCACCCCCTTCTCCGTTGAGCGGTCGTACTCAGGTCGATCCGGGTGATTGCGCTCATGCCCGCGCGCCGGTCCGGCGGCGACGCTGACGTGTCGGAACGCCGAGAGAAAGAGTGGCCGTGAGCAGAAGCGGGATCGTCCTTCTCGCGATCGTCTCCACGATCGCCGGAATCGTCCTGGTCTACGTGGTGGACGTGCCGCTGCCGGTGGTCGTCTCGCTCGGGTTCGGAGCGCTGTGCCTGCTCTGGCTGACAGTGCTCCTGACCGTGCCGTGGAACCTGTACTTCCAGGCCCGTTCCCTGATCCACGAGATACGGGTCAGCCGCGAGCGTGGAGTGGAGGTCTCGCCGGAGCGCGAGACGGAGGCCCTCCGCATCGCCGTGCGCATGCGCCGGGCGGCCGTCGCCGCCCACCTGCTGTCGGCCGCCCTGCTCGCGGTCGTCACCTACTTCTCCGGTGAGACCGTCGGCTACTACTTCGCCGTCTTCTACCTGGTCGCCACCTTCTTCAGGCCCGCCGGAGCCTGGTTCTCGCACCTGCGCAGCCGGATGGCCACCATGCTGGAGGAGGTCCGATTTCCGCGTGAGGACGTCGTCACGCTCGCCGGGCGGGTCGAGGCGCTGGAGAGACGGGCCGAGGAGTCCGAGGCCCGCGCCGCCGAACTGGCCGAGCGCCTCGACGCCCTCACCTCGGAGACCCGCGCCGGGTTCCGCGCGGCCACGGTGCGCGCGGACGACCTCGACCGCCGGCTCGACGCCATGGGCAGGACGTTCGAGGACTCCCTCAGCCGTCTCACCGACAACCAGGAGGTCCTGTCGGGCATCAAGGCGTTCCTCCGCCTGATCAGATCCGAGACGGCGTAGTCCGCGCGCCTCCCCGCTGCTCGCGGGTGCGGCGGCCGTGTCCGCCGCGGCGGCGGCCCCGGCTCCCAGCAGCGCAAAACCGGAAATTCCCGATTTTGTGGACGGTCCCCTCAGTGCCCGATACCCTCTGCCGGGTCAAGATTGTCGGATCTTCAACAACAGGGCGGGGACGGCGTGGCGCGCTCGTGGAGGGAGCTACCCACGGGCCGGGTCGTGTATCTGCACGCGGGACAAGACGTGCACCTGCACGGCGACCCGGACGCCGTCACGCTGGCGGTCGACCCCCTGCCCGACGACGCGCCCGCGCTGGTCACCTACGTCCCCCGCCCGGCCCCGACCCCTGCGGACGTGGTCGCCGACGTGCTGCGCGAGCTGGAGTCCGCCGCGCTCGCGATGTTCCCCGCCTGGCTGCCCGAGGCCGGCGGCATCACCGGAACCGGCGGCGCGGCCGTCGCCGCCGTCCGTGCCCTCGCCCTGCGCACGGGCTCCGGCACAAGGCACTTCGCGCCCTTCCTCGCCCACCTCGCCGCACGGGCCCTGCACGAGCGGGCCGCCCTGGGCGGGGTCACGCGCGGGGCCGTGGCCGAAGGCCGTACGGCGGGCCGGGCCGGGACGTTCCCGCCCGAGATCCGCGCCGCGGGGCTGGCCCGGGTGCTCCGCTCGGGCTACCGGCGGCCGGAGGCCGCGATCCTCGTGCGGGTTCCCTCCGGGCTCCCGCCCGCCGCCGAGGAGGTGCTGGTCGCGGCCTGCGAATGGCTCGCCCACCACGGCGGGTTCGGCGTCTGGCTCACCGGGCCGCCGCCGCGCTCCGTCGACCGGATCGAGTCCGTGGCCGCCCCGATCCCCGAGGATGTGGCGACGCTCGTCCGCGAGATCGAGCCGGGCGGCGCCGAGGAGTCTCCGCTGCCGGCGCTCACCTATCCGCCTCTCGCCGGGCTGCCGCACCCGGGCAGCGCCGCCGAACGGCGGTTGGAGGCGGCACTGTCGCCGTGCGACTGGGCGGCGGGCCGCGAGTGGAACCAGCTCCACGCCTCAGGGCCGCTCAGCAACCCGATCCGCGTCGACCTGCTCTGGCGTACCGAACGATGCGTGGTCGAAATCGACGGTCCCGAGCATCTCGGTCCGCTCCGCCGCGCCGCCGACGGACTGCGCGACCAGCGCCTGCGCCGGGACGGCTACGCCGTCCGCCGATTCACCAACGAGCAGGTGCTGAAACGTGTCAGCACCGTGCTCGCCGAGTTGGAACGCTTCCTCCACCAGTGCCGCAATGGAACGTTCGAAGGGTCACCCCATGCCTGACAAACCCCTGTCCTTCTCCGCGACCTGCGCCCTACTGATCCTGATGGCAGAGGACCGGGAGGTGTCCAATCCCGAGCTCAAGGAGAAGTACGGCGTCACCGTCACGGGCAAGGAGCGGACCGCCCTCAACGACGGCGGATTCGTCACCAGCCGGAGAACGGGGCGCTCTTTCAGCCACGTGCTGACCGACAAGGGCTGGCACCACGCGTCGGAGCTCGTCCGGGACGGCATCAGCGCGCCGGGCACCGGCTTCGCCGCGGCTGCGGTCAAGGCCCTCGTCGGCAACCTCCAGCGGCACATCGACCGGAGCGAGACCAGCCTCGCCGAGATCTTCGGCCGGGTGGAGGGCCCCGTTTCCGGGGTGCACGAGTCGTCGATGCCAGAGACGACGGAGGAGACGACGGCAGAACCGATCGCGCAGCAATCGATCGCGCCGCCGCCGATCGAGAGGGTGCCCGCGTCCGAGGACGTCGAGACCTTGATCCGGAAGGCGTACGCGCAGCTCGCCGACAGGCCGAACGCCTGGGTCAGCCTGACCCGGCTACGTCCCCTCCTGGGCGACGCCCCCAGGAACGTGGTCGACGCCGCCCTCCGTCACATGATCGGCCTTCCGGACGTACGTCTCGTGCCCGAGTCCAACCAGAAGATGCTCACCGACGAGGACAGGGGCGCGGCTGTCGTGATCGGGGACCAGGCCAAGCACCTCATCCTGATCGGAGCATGATGACGAGCGACGAACTCGACGCCCTTCGGACCCTGCGATTCAACTACACGCGGGTCGCCGACGACGTGTGGCGCCCGTTGCCGTTCCATGTCGAGGGGATACACCGGAACGCCGCGCAGGTCATCCTGGACGGCCTGCTGGAGGCGGAGGAGAGCGTCGCCGCCAGCCCGATCGGCGTCGCGATACAGGGCCAGCGGGGAACGGGCAAAACACATCTCCTTGGCTGGGTCCGCCAGAAAGTGCACGAAGAGGACGCCTACTTCTTCCTCGTCAGCCTGCTCGACGCGAAGGACTTCTGGGAGAGCGTGCTGCTCTCCATGCTCGACAGCCTCTCCCGGCCGATGGCCGGGGACGGCAGTCAACTGAGGGAACTCCTGTGGCGTCTCTGCGTGCTCGCCGAGGTGCCACAGGCGGCACGCGGCCCGATCATCGGCGACGTCCCCCTGTCCCGTGCCGACCTGGACGCCTTCATCAACGCCCTGCGTCGATACGACCCGCACGTCGGCCGCGATGTGCAGGACACCGCACGGGCCCTCACCCTGCGGGCCTCGCACGACCTGGCCGCGCAGGACATCGGTGACGCCTACCTCATCTCGGCGCCGCAGAGTGAGCCCGGCGAGCGCGCGGAGTGGGGGTTCCGGACAGTCGGGAAGACACCGCAGGAGATCGTCCACGACCTGTCCATGCTTCTCGCGCTGACCGGTCCCTCCGTCATCGCCGTAGACCAGGTCGACACGCTGATCGCCCAGTCCGCGACCCGCACCGGGGGCGGATCGGCAGAGGACCCCGAGCACCGCCGGACGGTCGAACGCGTCGCGGGCGGCCTGATGACCCTTCGCGAGATGACCCGCCGCACGCTGACGGTCCTGTCCTGCCTCCCCCTCACGTGGACGTTGATCGAAGAACATGCCACGGACACCGTCCAGGACCGCTTCCGGATGACCCTGCCGCTGGGGACGATCCCGGACGCGGAAACGGGCCGTGCGCTGGTCGCGAAGCGGTTCAGCGCGCAGTACGGCGCGGTGGGGTTCACGCCGCCGTATCCGACGTGGCCGGTGAAGCCGGAGGCGTTCGAGGAGGCGAACCAGTACACGCCCCGCCAGTTGCTCATCCGGATCGACCAGCACGTCCGGTCATGCCTGGCGAGCGGGCAGGTCACGGAGTTGGAACGGCTGACCGGCTCCCTACCGGACAAGGTCGTTCCTATCCAGCCGCGCCCGAAGCCGGAACCCGACTTCGGCGCGCTCGACAGGCGGTTCGCGGAGCTGCGGCAGCGGGCGGACGTGGTGGAGGCACTGGACCCGATCACCGAGGACGTCGTGATGCCGGGCCTGCTGTCGGCCGGGCTGTCCGCCTGGATCGCCGAGCAGGGCGAGGACGGGCGCCTGTTCACCCAGGACCCGCCCCCGAGCACGAAGCCGCCCCTGCACGCCCGCCTGCGACGGACGCTGGACGAGGAGACGGAGAACGAGGCCCACTGGTGCTTCCGCGCCATCTCGGCATCCCATCACACCGCCGCGCTCAACCGGCTGAAGACCGCGTCAACGGCGGCCGGGCTCGACGAGCGGATCCCCGCGCGCAAGCTGTTCGTGCTCAGGAACCAGAGCTGGGCCAAGGGACCGGCCACCCAGCAGGCCCTGGCCGCCTTCGAGCAGGCGGGCGGCCGAGTGCTCCAGGTCGAAGAGGATGACTTGAGGATCTTCTCCGCGCTTCGCACCCTGCTGACGGAAAACTCGCCGGACCTCCGGGCGTGGCTCGTCTCGCGTAAGCCGACGAGCGAAGTGAAGCTGTTCGCCGAGGCGCTGAGCGACGCGGCCGTTCCCCGCGTGTCCGGCACCGGACTGTCCGCCCGGCCGAGCCGGTCGCAGGACCGCCCCCGGCGCACCGCCAATCCCGAACGGCGTCTGCTCCGTCTGGAGAGGGTGCCAGGACTCACGACGCTGCCGGTGGCCGACGCGCCGCCGCTGCCCTCCGGTGACACGCCTGCCGCCGACACATCTGCCGCGGCTTCCGGTACCGCGCAGTCCCCGGCCTTCGACATCGCGGCGTCCCCGGCCTCCGGCGGTGTGCCGGAACCTGTCGGTGCGAGCGCCGCGGTTTCCGGCGTCACCCTCGGTCCGGCCGTTCCCGATCTGCAGGTCTGGCCGCCGCTGCCCGCCGCCTCGGACCTCGCTGTGGCGTCACCGGCCGAAGCACCGGCCAATGCACCGGACACGGAGCTACCGGCCGTCGAGGTGGCGGCCGTGGAGACACCGGTCGCGGAGACGCCGGCCGTCGAGACACCGGCCGTCGAGATACCGGCGGCGGAGGTGGCGGCCGTTCCCCGCCCGCGACGGCCGCTGTCGTCGGACGAGGGCCCTGAGGCTCCCAACCTGACGATCGGGGCGGCGACATCGGACGGCCGGCCGGTGCGCGTCCAGCTGGAGACCCTGCGCAAGCACATGGCGATCTTCGCCGGCTCGGGCTCCGGCAAGACGGTGCTGATCCGCCGCCTCGTTGAGGAGTGCGCCCTTCAGGGAGTCTCGGCGATCGTCCTCGACGCGAACAACGACCTCGCGCGGCTCGGCGACCGGTGGCCGGAGCCACCCGCGGAGTGGGGCGAGGGCGACGCGGCCAGGGCCGACGACTACCTGGCGAACACCGACGTGGTGATCTGGACGCCGCGCAAGGAGTCGGGACGGCCGCTGAGCTTCCAGCCGCTGCCCGACTTCGGCAGCGTCGCCGACGACCCGGACGAGTTCGGCGAGGCGGTGGACGCCGCCCTCGCCGCGCTCGTGCCCCGGGCGAAGCTGGAGGCCAAGACGGCCAAGGCGCATCTCGGCCAGGCGGTGCTCCGCGAGGCCGTCGCCCACTACGGACGGCGCGGCGGCACGAGCCTCGCCGGCCTGATCGCCCTGCTCGACGACCTGCCGGACGGCGTGAGCACTCTCGAAGGCGCGGCCAGGCTCGCGACCGAGATGGCCCAGCACCTGAGGGCGGAGACGATCAGCGATCCGCTGTTCGCGGGGACCGGGACGCCCGTCGATCCGGGCGTCCTGCTGACGCCGCCGGAAGGCAAGCGGGCCCGCGTGTCGGTGATCAGCCTCACCGGCTTGGCCTCCGACGCTCAGCGGCAGGGCTTCGTCAACCAGCTGCAGATGGCGCTGTTCTCCTGGATCAAGCGGCATCCCGCCGGAGACCGGCCGCTCGGCGGGCTGTTCGTGATGGACGAGGCCCAGACGTTCGCGCCGTCCGGGACGGCGACCGTGTGCACCCAGAGCACGCTCGCCCTCGCCGCGCAGGCCCGCAAGTACGGACTCGGGCTGGTGTTCGCCACCCAGGCGCCGAAGGGCCTGCACAACCGGATCACGGGCAACGCCGCCACCCAGTTCTTCGGCCTGCTCAACGCGCCGGCCCAGATCACGGCGGCGCGGGAGCTGGCCAGGGCCAAGGGCGGCGACGTCCCCGACGTGGCACGGCTGCGGTCCGGCCAGTTCTACGCGGCCTTCGAGGGCGGGTCGTTCACGAAGGTCCGTACGCCGCTGTGCCTGAGCCACCACCCGAGCAGCCCGCTGACGAGCGAGGAGGTCGTGGCCCGGGCGAACCGGTCCTGAATGAGAGCGCGCGGAGCCGGCGCCGTCCTCGGAGGCGACGCCGGCTCCGCTACACCTGCTCCGCCCTGGGAGTCGGGTTGGGCGGGGCGACCGGCCGGCCGTAGAGGATCGATGCCCAGGCGTTGGTGAGGACGTCGACGAGGACCCTCTCGTCGTCGAACGGGGGGACACCGGCCGCGGCCAGATAGTAGAGCCGTTCACCCATCCAGGTCAGCGACGCGGCGACCGCGCGCACGTCCATGTCCCCGAGCCGCCCGCGGACCTGCGGGTCGGACTCGATACGGGCCGCGGCGGCGTCGGTGAACAGGTCCATCTGTTCCAGCCAGAGAGCTCGCAGCCCCTCGTCCGAGCCCTGGCTCTCCACGATCGCCATGAGGATGCCCGCGTTGTCGCGCCACAGCCGGGCGCCGTCCCGCACCCCCGCACGCAGCGCGGCGACGGGGTCCTGCGACCCGCCGATCCAGGGGTCGGCGGCCTGCTGTCCCTGCGCGACGGCGTCGCGCACCAGTTCGCCGAGCACGGCCTGCTTGCTCGGGAAGTAGAAGTAGAAGCTCGCCCGGGAGACCTCCGCGGCGGTGAGGATGTCGGCGACGCTGAGGGTGTCGAAGCGGCGCTCCCGCAGCAGCTCGCGGGTCGCGGACAGGATCCGCTCCCGCAACCCGGTGGACGCCGGCTCCGCGGCCGATCTACGGGCCGGCCGCGCACCGGGCTTCGAAGACATGCCCCTCAGGATACCGACGTGCTGTACGGACGCCATGTATGAACGCCATGTACAGACGTCATGTACAGACATATCGTCCATACACCGTGTATGGTTCTCCCATGACACATTCAGCCATCGGCATGAGGTACCGCACCTTGGGCACGAGCGGTCTTCGGGTGTCCGAACTGATCCTTGGCGCGATGACCTTCGGAGAGCAGGGCGGGGTGGGCGCGCCGCCGGCCGAGTGCCGGCGGATGCTCGACCTGTACGCCGAGGCCGGCGGCAACATGATCGACACGGCCGTCAACTACCGCGACGGAGCCAGCGAGGAGATCCTCGGCGAGCTGCTCGAGGGCAGGCGCGAGTCGTTCGTCCTCGGCACGAAGTACACCGTCTCTCGCGACCGCTCCGACCCGAACGCCGCGGGGAACCACAGGAAGAACCTCCGGGCTTCCCTGGAGACCAGCCTGCGCCGGCTGCGTACGGACTATCTCGACCTCTACTGGGTGCACATGTGGGACCGTGACACGCCCATCGAGGAGACCATGCGCGCACTGGACGACGCCGTCCAGGCCGGCAAGGTGCTCTACGTGGGGATCTCCGACGCCCCCGCCTGGGTGGTGGCCCGCGCCAACACCCTCGCCGAGTGGCGCGGCTGGAGTCCCTTCATCGGCCTGCAGGTGCCGTACAGCCTGCTGCAACGTGACGTCGAACGGGAACTGCTCCCCATGGCCGAGTCCCTCGGACTCGCCGTCACGGCATGGAGCCCGCTCGGCGGCGGGGTGCTGTCCGGCAAGTACACACTGCCCCGCGTACACACCCCCCAGGACGGGGCCGTGCCCACGGGACGGCTGAAGGCCGAGTCGCTCTCGGCCCGCGACCACGCCGTCGCCCGGGCCGTGCAGGAGGCCGCCGACGACCTCGGCGCGACCCCGGCGCAGGTCGCGATCGCGTGGACGATGAGCCGCTCTCCCGCCGTCCATCCGATCGTCGGGGCACGTTCCGCCGACCAGCTACGTGACAATCTCGCCGCCGCCGGCCTCGCCCTCCCCCCTGAAGTGCGCACGCGCCTGGAACAGGCCACCGAGTTCACCCTCGGATTTCCCGGCGACTTCATCGCCCAGACCTCGCCGTGGGTGTTCGGCGCCGCGCTCACCGACCCCCCTTCCGGCACATTCCGGCGATGAGGGCCGCCTCAGCTCCTGCTGCCCGCTCCGTCGAGGAACTGCCTGCTCCCCCGGCGCGACCGCGACCGCACCCTCCTACCGGTTTCCCTACCGGCGGAAGGCGGCGGCACCGGCGGCGGCGATCGCCACCGACAGGACGATGACAACGGTGAGCGTCCCCAGGGGGTTGCGGTGCCGTACGGGTGCGATCGCGCGCATGGCCGGCACCCGGTAGACCGGTGACGGCGACGGAGTGGGCCGCGGCGTCGGACGAGGGCTCGGGGACGGCGCCGCCGCGGGCCGGGGCGCGGCCGCCACCCGATGCGGGGAGTGCCGGGGTGCCGGTGCGGGCTTCTCGGGCGCCGGCACCAGAGGCTTCGGCGCGGGCGGCGGCTCAGGGGTCGGCGGTGGCACGGGTGTCGGCGGCGTGCAGCCCGGCCTTCCGATGCCGACCTCGGCGTGCAGGTCGACGATCACGTCGACGTCGAGGCAGACGCCGACCCGCAGGCCCGGTCCGTTCGGATCGTCTGCCGCGAGGGACGCACCGGCGGCTGCCCGCACCACCCCCCCGGTCACCGTGCTCCCCGCCGTACTGCCGGCCGTGCCCGCGTCCTGCCGCTCGGCCCGGACCGGGGCGGGTGCCGCGGCGGTCAGCGTGGCGCAGGTCAGCGCGGCACAGGCGGAAACGGCCGCGACCGCGACGGCCACGCGCGGGCCCGCCGTCCTGCCCATGTCAGCGGCCCTCGGGGATCCGCTGGAACTCGTGCAGGGCGCTCACGAACGCCTCGGGCTTCACCGCCAGGCCGCCGCTGAAGGGGCGGGAGATGTTCCAGGCGAGATAGACGCCGACGCCGAGCAGGACCGCCATCGCCAGCACCGGCACGAGCGTGAGCCCCCGGGGCCGTGCCCCGGCCAGGAACGGGAAGACCACGACGAGGACGCCCGTGAGCACCGTCAGCAGCATGACGCCGGGGGGCGGCTCGGTGCCCGCGTCGGCGGCGCGCTGCCGCCGGGCGGCGAACAGGTCCGCCATCCGCTCCAGCACGGCGTCCCTGGCGTCGTGCGCCGCCTCGGTTGTGGCCGGCAGTTCGGTCACGTGGGCACGCAGCGCCTCCAGCCGCGACGTCCCCTCGGTGCCGAGGTGTCCGGTCGTCATCTGCGGCCACTCGTCCTCGACGACGTATCTCGCGTACTCGCGGAGTCCCTCGCGCACCTGGGCGGCGTCGGGGGCCGGGAGCGGCGCGGCGGCCCAGTAGGCCTCCACGAGCGCCTGGGTCTCGGAGTAGGTGTTCTGCCGTGCGGAGTCGGCCGTGGTCCACGGCACGACGATCGCGATGGCGAACACGAGCAGGAACAGCGAGGAGAGCATCGACCCGGCGTGACCGGCGGACGCGCCGCCGGGATCGCGGTCGTCGGTGCCCCGGCCCAGCGCGCGGAAGAGAAGGGCCGCCACGGCCACCAGCCCGACGGCCGCCGCGACCGCGAGTACGCCCAAGAGCATGACATCTCCACAGACACTTTGCCGATTACTTGCAGTGACATGAGTATCACAAGAAGTAACCATTGACCAGCGAAGACGGGCAAGTGACGGCGCGGCCTGCGCCACCCGCCGGGAGAGGTCATGGCAGGATCGGCGCGGAGGTGAGCGCATGCGCGTGGTGATCGCGGGCGGACACGGGAAAATCGCCCTTCGGCTGGCACGCCTGCTGAGCGGGCGGGGCGACGCGCCCGTGGGACTGATCCGCAACCCGGATCAGGTCGCGGACGTGGAGGCGGCCGGCGCCGAGGCGGCGGTGTGCGACCTGGAGCGGACCACGCCGGAGAAGGTGGCCGAGATCCTGCTGGGGGCGGGAGCCGTCGTCTTCGCCGCCGGGGCGGGACCCGGCAGCGGCGTCGCGCGCAAGTTCACCGTGGACCAGGGTGCCTCGGTGCTGCTCGCCGACGCGGCCGAACGGGCAGGCGTGTCCCGCTTCATCCAGATCTCCTCGATGGGCGCGGGATCGCCGCCCGCGCCGGGGAGCGACGAGGTCTGGGCGGCCTACATCACCGCGAAGACGGCGGCGGAAGAGGATCTGCGGGCCCGCCCGCTCGACTGGACGGTCCTGCGGCCGGGGCGGCTCACCGACGGGCCGGGGACTGGTCTGGTGACGCTCGCCGACCCGCCGCTTCCCTCCGGAGCCGTGCCGCGCGACGACGTGGCCGCCGTGATCGCCGCGCTGATCGACGCTCCGGAGACGCGGCATCGCGTCCTCGAACTCATCGGCGGGGGCGTGCCCGTCACCGAGGCCGTACGCCTCGTGCTGATGTGATCACCGTACCGAGGTGTTCCGGGACCGTTACCCATACCGACCCGGATAGCAAGAGGCACTAAATACCCAATCGGGCACTAGATCGTCTCGTTACGGAAAAATCCCGAATTTGTGGGGTTCATGTGCCTTGACGTGCTTTTCGGGGTGACGAAGACTTCCCTCGACTTCGCGTGATCCACTCCGGGCTGACCCCCCTCCCCGGAAAGGCACGCCATATGGAGGAAACTCGATGAGTAGCTCTCCCCGGAGAGCGCGTCGCTATGCCGCCGCGCTCGCACTCCCCCTGGCGATCACTCTGAACGCCCTCCCGGCGCTCGCCGATCCCTCTACGGATCCGGTCCCGCCCGATCGGGCGTCCAGCACCGCACAGAACGGCGTCGCGCTGATGCGCGTCGTCGTCGCCGACCAGTCGGGCGTGGACAGGCTGCTCGCCCTGGGCGTCGACCTGGCCGAATACAGCAAGCCCGTCGACGGCGGCATCGAGGTGCACGCCGTGCTCAGCCCCGAGGAGGCGCGGAGTCTGCGCGACCAGGGCTTCGACGTCCGCGACGCCATCTCCGACCAGAGCGACTACACCGCGAACCTGGCGGAACGGCGGCAGGCCCTCGCCGCCGCGTCGGCCGACGCGGCGGAGACCGACACGCTGACCCCGCTGCGCGCCGAGTGGTTCACCAGCCTCGACAACCAGCGTTTCCTGTCGGTGGAGGTGAAGACGAGCGCGACCGACGCCCAGACCGTGCTCACCGCCACCTGGGACAGCGGCCCCGGCACGGCCCCCGACTCCGGCGGCTCGACGACGATGTCCCGCTTCACCGACGCGGGGCAGTACATGTACCACCGGTTCAACTCGCCGCTGCCGATCACGGAGACCCCCACCCAGGTCACGATCACCAGCAGCCGGGGCGGCTCGGTCACCGTGCCGGTCACCAAGTGGCTGGGCGAGCCGCGCAAGGCGCCGAGCAAGCACTACGTGCAGGACTTCGTCGACCACTACATGGACCCCACCGAGGTCACCGGCCGGATCGTCGCGCTGGCCAAGCAGTTCCCGAACATCTCGGAGATCGTCGACCTCCCGAACAAGACGAACGGCTACCGCCGCCAGGCGCAGGCGCAGTTCGGCACGGGCTCGGGAAGCGCGCTGGCGAGCACGTTCTACGTGACGTCGAAGGCGTACGGCAGCGAGGGCGGCAACGACGTCAGCGTGGCGCTGGCGAACCCCGGGACCGCCTCGGCCCCGCTCTCCGTCGCCGTCAACGGCAAGGACGTCGTGGTGAACCTGGCCACTGACGCCTCCGGCGCGGTCACCAGCACGGCCGCCCAGGTGGTCGCCGCGCTCAACGGCGACTCCGCCGCTTCGGCGCTGCTGACCGCCGCCCTCTACCGGACCAGCACGGGCGCCGGTGTGGTGGCGGCGGCCCCGGCGACGAAGCTGACCGACAACCTCAAGGCGCCGGCGACCGTCTCGCGTCAGCCGTTCCAGATGAAGGCACTGCGCATCGGCAAGAGCCGGGACGGCTCGAAGACCGGGGTGTTCCTCTACTGCCAGGAGCACGCCCGCGAGTGGGTGACCCCGCTGACCTGTGTGGAGACCGCCGAGCGGCTGCTGCGCAACTACGCGCTCGACGCGGACACCAAGAAGCTGGTGAACAACCTCGACATCTTCATCGTGCCGACGATGAACCCCGACGGCGCCCACTACTCGATGTACGACTACAACATGCAGCGCAGGAACATGGTCAACTACTGCGCCGCCGACGGGTCGGACCCCGGGCGGCGCAACTCCTGGGGCGTCGACCTCAACCGCAACTTCTCGGTGGGCAGCGTCTACGACGGATACAACGGCGGCTCGACCACCTGCACCGGCGACACCTACGCCGGGCCGTCGGAGCTGTCGGAGCCGGAGACGCGCAACGAGGTGTGGCTCACGGAGAAGTTCCCGAACATCAAGTTCGCGATGAACACCCACTCCTACGGCGGCTACTTCATGTGGCCTCCGGGGGCGTACAAGACCGCCGGGCGGGAGACGCTGCCGCGGCCGGACCTGGGCACGGAGGAGTACTTCTGGAACGCCTCCACCCACATCCTGTCGGCCGTGCAGGGCTGGCGCGGCACGGCCATCTGGCCGGGGCGCACCGGCCCGGTGATCGACGTGCTCTACTCGGCGGCCGGCAACAGCGCCGACGAGTTCTGGTACAACAAGGGCATCATCGGCTGGGACTTCGAGGTCGGGGCCGACGTCTACGACCCGGCGACCAACAGGTACAACGCGGTCGGCTTCCAGCCCCCGTTCGATGAGGGCCACGAGGAGGCGATGGAGTTCTCCAACGGCCAGATCGGCATCCTCGAAGTCGCCCAGATGTACCAGAAGGACAAGCAGAGGCCCGAGTCGAAGCTCGTGGTGACCGACAGGACCGACACCTCGGCCACGTTCACCTTCAGCGTGGACGAGCCGGCGAACGTCTACTACACCCTCGACGGCAGCCGGCCGACGCTGAGCTCGCCCAAGCTGACCTCGTCGGGCATGCGTGAGGGCGCCGCGAAGATCACGGTCGACAAGACCACCGAGGTGCACTGGTTCGCCATGGACCTCGCGGGCAACATCGAGAAGAACTACAAGCCGGACGGCAACGGCAAGAACTACAACAACGAGACCGTCACGGTCGACAAGGCTCCCGTGGTGCCGCTGACCGTGACCGCCTCGTCCCGCTGCACGGGCACCTTGGCGTACGTCGCCGTGACGGCCGTCAACGCCGGTGACGTGCCGGCGACCGTGGAGCTGAACACCGCGTTCGGCAAGAAGACCGTGGCCGACGTCGCTCCGGGCAAGCAGGCCTACCAGTCCTTCAACACCCGGGCCGGGCAGGTCGACGCCGGCACGGTCACCGTGAAGGCGACCGCCACGATCGGCGGCAAGCAGGTCACCTCGTCCTACGACGCCGCCCACGGCGCGTCCAGCTGCGGCTGAGCCGCATACACCGCCGTAGCACAACCCGGGGCCGGCCGGCCGACCAGCAGGCCGGCCCCGCCCCCCATAGATGGAGCGATTCCCATGAGAATGACCACCCGGATACTCGCCGCGTCGGTGCTCGGCCTGGCCCTCGCCGGCGCGGCCACCCCCGCCATGGCCGACGACGACCCCGCCACCGGCGGCGTGGATGTGTCGGTGAACATCCAGCCCACCACCACCCCCGGCCAGCTGTCGATGACCGTGGCCGACA
>NZ_FTNI01000001.1 GCF_900156315.1 Microbispora rosea
CGGCTCGTCGGCGCCTCATGGCAGATCGTCCACCAACTGCACTCCGTGCTGCTGGCCGCCCATCGCGAACTGCCCCCGGAGCGGATCCGGGCCGTCCACGACCAGGCCCTGCACAGGGTCCAGGCGATCGTCGATCGCGGGCGACGCTCCGGCGTCTTCCGCGACGACCTGCCCGAACGGTGGCTCGTCACGACCGTGTTCAGCCTGATGCACGCCGCGGCGGAGGACACCGCCGCCGGCAGACTGGACGCCGGCGACGCCCCACGGGTCATCTCCGCGACGCTGCTCGCCGCCCTCACCGCGCCCGGCACGGCCGTACCCACACCCGCCCCGTAACCACCGCCGTCACCGGCCCGCCCCCGGCCCGCCCCCGGGCCGACGCCGCGAGCACGCCGCGCGAGCCGACGCCGCGCGGCCACGCGGCTCGGGTCACGCGGCTCGGCAGGGCCTCCGCCAGGGTGCCCTCTCAAGGCGCCAGACCTCCTCGCCACCGTGCCGCGACCGCGCGCGCCTCTCCCTATGGCGGCGACCTGGAGGACTGCTAGCACCTAAGTCGTACATATAGGTACGACTTAGGTGCTAGCCTGAAACTCGTACATGGGTGTACGGGTTATCGAATCGTGCACACCTTCCACCGACTCGGCGGCGCACTCGGGGGCGCCCCCTGTCCACCGTCGCCGCCGGTCGCGCATCAGACGCGCACCCCGCAATGCAACGAGATCCAGGAGAACGACGATGAGTAGCCACCGCTCGGCGCACGAGGGCGCCGGCACGACGACATCCGCCCGGCCCCTCCATCACCACGGCGCCGAGGACGGCACCCGGTATGTACGGGCGATGGTGAGGCTCACCGCGATGATCGGGGGCCCGTTCTTCCTGCTCACCGTCGTCCTGCACCCCGCCCGCGACGGACACGACATCGCGGCGGGCGCCCAGTGGTACGCCTTCACCCATTCCATGGAGGCCATCAGCCTGCTGATCCAGGCGACCTGCCTGGCCGGTGTCCTGGCTCTGGTCATGAACAGGTTCGGTCCGCGCGGACTCACCACGCTGTACACCGCCCTGGCCGGGACCATGCTCTGGTTCGGTCTGATCGTCTTCGACGGCGGCCACAACCCGGTGACCGCCAAGTACGCGCCCGACCTCGTGCACACCTCCAAGGACATCGACATCGAGGGCGGCATCATCGTGCTGGCCGCGAACATCGTCTTCCCGCTGGGATACGTCTTGCTCGCCCTGCTGCTCAACCGGTACGGACAACGGTTGACCGGCCTGCTCCTGGGATTCGGCGGCGTCGTCTACGCGATCGGCGGAACCGCGTCCCTGTTCGGCTTCGGACCGCACTCGATGATCACATCCGTCATCGAGATCGCCGGCGCCGCCCCGTACGCGCTGGGCTACGTGCTGCTCGGCCGCACCTTCGGACGGGCCCGGCAACTCTCCACCTGACGCCCTGGTCGCGCCGGCCTCCCCGCCGGGTGACCGCCGCGTTGCGGCCCTACGAGAAGGACGCCGTCGTCGGGTCGCGTGCCGTTGGTGGGTGGTGAACGCCACCAAGCACTGAAGGAGGCGCCCATCGGAGACCGGCAGCGGAAGCACGGAGGACCAATGGACACGACCGTACTGGTCGGCGGCCGCATCATCACCTGCGACGAACGCGGCACCATCGCCGAGGCCATCGCCATCCGCGACGGCCGGGTGCTGGCCGTGGGCGACAGCGACGCCGTCCGCGCTCAGGCCGGAACCGGCGCCCGGGTGGCCGACCTCGGCGGCGGCATCGTCATCCCCGGCCTGATCGACACCCACCCGCACCTGATGCACTTCGGCGCGCTCGCGGAGCCGCTGGTCGACCTCACGGACGTGAGCTGCCACGAGGACATCGTGGCCCGGATCGCCGCCCGGGCGGCCGTGACCCCACCGGGTGAGTGGATCATGACCACTCCCGTCGGCGAACCGCACTACTTCATCCGCCGGTCCTATCGCGATCTCGTCGAGGGCGTCCTGCCGCACCGCGACGTCCTCGACCGCGCGGCGCCTCGGCATCCGGTGTTCATCCAGGCGTGGGCACCGGTGGTGCCGAACGTCTGCGCCATGAACAGCCTCGCGCTCGACCTGCTGGACATCAGCCACGCCACCCCGGATCGCGTCGGCGACGTCTGGATCGAGAAGGACGCGGCCGGCCGTCCGACCGGACGCCTGCACGGCTCGGTGACCAACTACTACTGCGACGACCCGTTCATGAACGGCCTGCTCCGCCGGCTTCCGCTGCTGCAGCCCGAGGCGATCATCCCTGGGACGCGGCGGGCGATGCGCGCCTTCAACGCCCTCGGCGTCACCGCCGTGTACGAGGCGCACCTGATGACCTTCTCGCTCATCGAGTTCTACCGGTCGCTGCGCGACCAGGACCAGCTCACTCTCAGGGTGCTGTGCGCCCCAGAGGCCGAGCCCTTCGGGGTGGTGTGGAGCGACCCGCTGCAACCCCCCGGCTATCGGGAGCGGCTGGACCGGGCTCGCGACCTCACCGACCGCTCGGATCACATGTTCCGCGTCGACGGCGTCACCGTCTCGCCGTACGGCCCGTGCTGGCCGGGATTCGCCCGCATGCGCGAGGCGTACCAGGACCCGTACGGCAGGCAGACCCGAGGCCGGTCCACCGTGAGCCTGGAAAAGGTCGGTCAGGCGATTCGCTACTGCCACGAGAAGGGGGTGCGCCTCAACATCGTCACCTCAGGCCAAGCCGAGACCGACGGCGTGCTCGGCCGGCTCGAAGAGCTCGGGCACGCGCCCCTCACCACCGACGGCCGGGCCTGGCTGCTGCAGCACTTCTCCTTCGCCGAACCCGACCTGGTGCGACGCGCCGCCGCCCTCGGCCTCGACATCACGACCACCATGTCGTTCTCCTGGGGCAAAGGAGAGCTCGTTCGCGAACGGTTCGGCGCCCACCTGCTCCCCGACTTCATCCCCCTCGCCCGGCTCCTGGACTCCGGCCTGCACGTCGCCGCCGGCACCGACTGGGGACCCAAGAACGTCTTCGAACACATCGCTCTGGCCGTCGAACCCCGCTATGCCGCCGGCGGCGACGCCGCGGCGACCCCCGGTATCAGCCGCCGCCGGGCACTGGCCATGTGGACCAGCGAAGCCGCCCACGTCCTTCGCTGGGACGACATCGGATCGCTGCGACCCGGTAACCACGCCGACCTGGTCATCCTCGACCGCGACCCGCTCGCCTGCCCACTCGACGAGCTTCCCGGCACACAGGTCGTCACCACCATGCTCGGCGGTGAGACCGTCACGGGGCCCGACCCCACGGAGTGACTCACCGCTCCTCTTCGCGGCGGCAGGGCGTCGCGACTCTCGTCATGCCGGGTCCGAGGGAGCAGAACGCCGTGGCGGTCGTGCCGCCCGCGGACCCGGCTGGGCTCATCACGGCCGAAGGAACCGCCGGGCCTTTCGCGGACGCCGCTATTCGCTGCCGCCGGCCGCCTGCTGGGGCGATGTCTCAAGGGCCGCCCTCCGCGGCTCGCCGCGGTAGGTGCCGAACGACCAGAGGTTGTCCTCCCGGTCGCGGACGACGAACTCGCGGGAGCCGTAGTCGGTGTCGTGCGGCTCCTGGACGATCCGCGCCCCCGCGGCGGTCGCCCGGGCGAACAACGCGTCGGGATCGTCGGTCACGGCGTACGCGCCGAACGAGCCGGGGGTGAGGCTCCACTTGTCGTCCGGCGTGTCCCGGACGCTGCCCAGCATGATCCCGCCGCCGTGCGGCCAGGAGAGCTGGGCGTGGTCGACGTGGTCGCCCTCGCCGTAGACGGCGGTCTCCTCGAAGCCGAACGCCTCGACGAGGAAGGCGATCAGGGCGCGTGCTTCCCTGGCCCGCAGCGTGGGCCATACCTGCGGTGCTGGTGTGGTGTCGTTCATGCCACCGAGTCTGGAGAGCCGTCCCCCAGGCCGGCTTGGACGTTTCGGAACAGCTCGCTGCCGTGGCCGCCCTCATCGGCCAGCCAGCGACTGGGCGAGCACCCGGCGAACGCGCCGAACTCGCGGGCGAGATGCGCCTGGTCGTAGAACCCGCACTCGGCCGCCGCGTCGGCCAGCGTGAGCCGCCGTCCGGACGCCGCCGCGCCCTGCAGCAGACGGCGGACCCGGTCGAACCGCACGACCCGCGCCGCCTCCTTGGGGGACAGGCCGATCTCCTCCCGGAACCGGCCGTTGAGGTGCCTGGTGCTCCATCCCGTCTCGTGGGCGAGACCGGACACGGTGACCCGCCCGCCGGCGGTCAGCATCCGCCGCCACGCGCGCGCCACCTCGGCCGGGTGCGCCCGGGTGGGGCGGGCGTGCCGGGATAGGACCGAGTCGAGGACGGCGAAGCGCTCGTCCCAGCCCCGCGCCGCAAGCAGGCGCTCGCGCAGCTCGCCCGCCAGCCGGCCGAGCACCTCGGCGCCGTCCAGGTCGAGGCCGGACAGCTCCCCGGCGGGCAGCCCGAGCAGGGCCCGCGCACCGAGCGGCGTCAGCGCGAGCTGCACGCCCGACTGCCGCCCGTCGTGCGTGATCAGTGCGGGGCTGGTGTGCAGCCCGCCGACCAGCGTGTCGTACGACCCGGGAGGGGTGCGCGGATCGGGGTGCGCCGCGACGACGAGCGGATCGTCGAGCGTGACGATCATCGTCAGGTAGGGCGACGGCAGGCCGCGGTGCGTGGCCGGCGGAACCCCGGCCTCGCGGTAGCCGCTGTACCACGCGACCAGCGGACGCAGCGCGGGAGCGGGCCGCCGGTGCAGGTAGCGTGCCTCGTCGCGCTCGTCTTGCTTGCCCGCAGTCCGCCGTGTCGCTGCCATCGGCCGGTCCTCCTTCCCGCCCTCCCAGTCTCCACGAAGGAGCGCACGGCGGCCATCGTCGCGGCGGTTCCCGTGTCCGCGGCAGGCGGTCAGACGGCCCCTTCGGCCCCTTCGGCGTCCAGGTCGCGGGACAGCAGGTCCGCGAGGGCGGCGAGGGCCTCCTCCGCCCCCGGGCCCTCGGCCTCCAGGGTGACCTCGGTGCCGTGCCCGGCGCCGAGGGTCAGCACGCCCAGCATGCTGTTGGCGGGGACGGCCTTCCCGCCGCCCACACGGATGCGTACGGGCACCGTCTGCCGCGCCGCCGCCTCGACGAAGATCTTGGCGGGTCGGGCGTGCAGGCCGGAGCGCGAGGCGACCGCCACTGTCCTTTCCGGCATCGCGTTCCTCTCAGGGCTCGGTTGACGAGCTCGATCTCAGGGCTTGATTTCAGGGCTCGATGGTGACCTTGATGGCGGCGCCGCGGGCGACGACGTCGATGGCGTCCATGACCTCGTCCAGGCCGAGGCGATGGGTGATCAGGTCGGCGACCGGCACCGCCCCCTCGGCGATGAGCCGCAGGGCGCGGGCGTTGTGCGCGGGGCTCGACCCGTTGGCGCCGACGATGGTGAGCTCCCGGTAGTGCACCAGGTTGGAGTCGCACGCGATGATCGGGTCGTCCTTCGGCAGTCCGCCGAAGAAGCTGATCCGGCCCTGCCGCGCCGCCATCTGCAACGCCTGCTGCTGGGCCGCACCGGAGGCCGCCGCGGTGATCACCACGTCGGCGCCCCGGCCCCCGGTGAGCTTGAGCACCTCGTCCACGAGGTCGGTCTCGCCGGAGCAGATCGCCGCGTCCGGCCGCACGAGGTCGGCCGCCATCGTGAGGCGTTCGGCGTTCAGGTCGGCGAGGAAGACCCGGGCCGCGCCGCGCGAGCGGGCCAGCCGCACGTGCAGGCAGCCGATCGGGCCCGAGCCGACGACGACCACGTCGTCGCCCTCGCCGACGCGGGCCAGCTCCTGCCCGTTGAGCACGCACGCGAGCGGCTCGGCGAGGGACGCCTCGGCGAACCCGACCCCGTCGGGGATGCGGTTGAGCCCGTCCACGGCGAGCACTTTGGCCGGCACGACCATGTACTGCGCGAAGCCGCCGTCGTAGTGGTAGCCCATCGACTCCTGGTTGGGGCAGACCGTGAGGTGACCCCGGCGGCACTCCTCGCACGTGCCGCACGGGATCGCGGCGATCACCTGCACCCGGTCGCCCGGGCTCCAGCCGGTGACGCCCTCGCCGAGCTCCACGATCTCCCCGGCGATCTCGTGGCCCATCACCCGGGGCGGCCTGATGTGGTGATGTCCGAACCGATAGATCTTCACGTCCGTGCCGCACGTCGAGCAGTTGCGTACGCGGATCTTGACCTCGCCGGGGTGGGCGACGGGCTCGGGCACCTCCTCCAGGCGGATGTCCCCGGGAGCATGGAAACGGGCGACTTTCACTCGGAGTCTTCCTCTCCGTCCGGTTGCAGCAGATGGATGACCTCGTCGACCTCGGTGGCCCCGCGCAGGGCCGCGGCGCGGTCCGGGTCGAGCAGGATCTGGGCGAGCTCCGACAGCAGCCGCAGATGGCCGTCCCCGCGGGCCGCGATGCCGACGCACACCGTCACCTGCTCGCCGTGCCAGTCGACGCCGTCGGGGAAGCGCAGCACGCAGAGGGCGTCGTGGCGGACCGCCTCCTTCGAGGTCAGCGTGCCGTGGGGGATCGCGACGCCCTCGCCGACGTACGTGGAGATCGACCGCTCGCGTTCGAGCATGGCCTCGGTGTAGCTCCCGTCGACCGCGCCGACCTCTTGGAGGACCGCGCCGCACTGCCGGATGGCGTCCTCGACGTCCGTCGCGGTCGCGGCCGTCCGTACGGCGCGGGGATCGAGGGGGAGCGGGGCCGTGCCGGCCCGGTCAGCCATCGATCGTTCCCCCGTTCTTGATGGCGGTGACGACCCGCGCCACGGCCGGGTCGCCGATGAAGACCTGGAACGGCACGAGCACGACGCCGGGGGCGCTCGCCCTGGCCCGGTCGGCCAGCCCGGTGTGGCACACGATCACGTCGGCGTCCCCGGGGATCGAGTTGACCGGGGTGTGCTCCACGCTGACCGGGGTGCCCTTGAGCTGCTTGCGCAGCGTGCTCGCCAGCATGACGCTGCTGCCCATGCCCGCGTCGCAGGCCACGATGAGCTTGCGGACGTCCTTGCCCTCGATGCTGGACACGGTTCTACGCCTCCTTGGTGGCGGGCACGCTCTCGGCCGCCGTCTCGCCGGTTGTGTCGCGGTTCTCGCCGCTCGTGATGGTGGTGTCGTTCGTGTTCGTGTCGTTCGTGTTCGTGTCGTTAGGAGCCGTGCCCTGCGCCGGGTCGTCCGCCTGGTCGCCGTTGGCGCGGCCGAAGCCGAGCAGCGCGGCGGCGACGGCGAAGGAGACGGCCGTCGCGATCACGATCCCGGCGATCACTCCGAACCAGCCGCCCTTCGGGGTCACGGCCATGTAGGCGAAGATGCTGCCCGGCGACGGCGTCGCGACCAGGCCCGCCCCGGTGACCAGGAAGGTGAGCACGCCCGAGGCGCCGCCGGCGATCACCGCGAGGATCAGCCGCGGCTTCATCAGCACGTACGGGAAGTAGATCTCGTGGATGCCGCCGAAGAAGTGGATGATCATCGCGGCCGGAGTGCTGGGACGCAGCGACCTCGGGCCGAACAGCAGGTAGGCGATCAGCAGGCCGAGGCCCGGGCCGGGGTTGGACTCCAGCATGAACAGGATCGACTTGCCGTGCTTGACCGACTCGGCGACGCCCAGCGGCCCGAGCACGCCGTGGTTGATCGCGTTGTTGAGGAACAGCACCTTGGCCGGCTCGATGATGACCGAGGCGATCGGCAGGAGCGAGTGGCTGATGAGCCACTCGACGCCGCTGCCCGCCACCTCGGTGACCTTCTCCACGATCGGGCCGATGGCGAGGACACCGGCGATCGCCATGACGGCGCCGATGATGCCGGCGGTGAAGTTGTCGACCAGCATTTCGAAGCCGGCCTTGGTCCGTTCGGCGGTGAACCGGTCGACGTACTTGAGGATCAGCGCGGCCAGCGGGCCGATGATCATCGCGCCGAGGAACATCGGAACGTCCGCCCCGACGACCACGCCCATCGTGGCGACGGCGCCGACGACCGCGCCGCGCTGTGCGTGGACCATCCGGCCACCGGTGTAGCCGATGAGCACCGGAAGGAGGGTGCTGATTATCGGGCCGACGAGCTCGGCGAGTGTCTTGTTCGGCAGCCACCCGGTCGGGATGAACAGGGCCGTGATGAGGCCCCAGGCGATGAAGGCGCCGATGTTGGGCATGATCATCCCGGCGAGATGGCCGCCGAAGCGCTGGATCGTGGCCCGCACACCGGTGCCGGTGACGGTGGGGGTATAGGGCGTGGCCATTGACGTGCTCCTTTGGGGGGCGACCGGCCTGGCTGGCCGGGTTGTGAGGGGGGTGGACCGCTGTCATCCCCCGGGTTATGAGCGAGCGGACCGGATGTGTCGTGTGACGCGGAGCGGACGGAGCGGATGAAGCGTTCGAGCCGGAGCGGGTGAGTCCGAGCCGACAGCGGGCTGGGGGAGGGCGAGTGAGCCGGCGGGCGCCGTGTGGGGCTCACACGCCCCCGGGCGCCGGGCGCGGAGGTGGCGTGAGCGGCCGGGCCGGGTCGGGCGGACCGATCCGGACGTTGGTGCGATCGATGTCGGCCGGGCCGGGCATCCGGCTGCCGGGCAGCCCCACGGCGGCACCGGCCCAGGCGAGGCCCTCGGCGAGGGCAGTCGCGCCGCGGGCCCCCGCGGCGAGGAAGCCCGCCAGCAGGGCGTCGCCCGCGCCCACGCTGCTGCGCGGCTCCTCGACCGCGCATTCGCCGTACCAGACCTGGTCGTCGTGCTCCACCAGCAGCGCGCCGTCCGTCCCGAGGCTGGTCAGGACCGACCGCGCGCCCATGGCGCGCAACTTGCCGACCGCGTCGAGCACGTCGCCGACACAGGCGATCGACGTGCCGGTCGCCTCGGCCAGCTCGTCGCGGTTCGGCTTGATCAGCGCGGGGCCGGCGTTCACCGCGGACACGAGGGCGGGGCCGCTGGTGTCGACCGCCAGATTGATGCCGGCCTCGGCGAACCGGCGGCACAGTCCGGCGTAGACGTCCACCGGCACACCGGGCGGGAGGCTGCCCGAGGCGACCACCCAGTCGGCCGACCGGGCGGCGTCGAGCACGGCGCCCGCCAGCGTGTCGAGCTCGGCGGGGGTCAGCGCGGTGCCCGGCTCGTTGACCTTGGTGATGGTGCCGTCGGGCTCGGCGATCGCGACGTTGGACCTGGTGGGGCCCTCGACCGGCACGGGGATCATGTCGATGCCCTCCGCCGACAGCAGGTCGAGGAGCCGGCGCCCCTCGCTGCCGCCGTACGGGATGACCGCGCACGACCGTACGTCGTTGGCCAGCAGGGCCCGCGACACGTTGACGCCCTTGCCGCCGGGGTCGAGGTGGGTGGCGGCCGCCCGGATGACGGCACCGCGGGTGAGCTCGCCGACCTCGATCGTGCGGTCGAGGCTGGGGTTGAGGGTCAGGGTGAGGATCACGCCCGGACCACCTCCGGCCCGGCGGCGGCCAGCGCGGCGGCCTGGTCGGGGTCGAGCCCGGTGTCGGTGATGACGACGTCGATCTCGCCGAGCGTGGCGAAGCGCGCCAGATAGGTGCCGGAGAACTTGGTGTGATCGGCCAGCAGGACGGCGCGGTCGGCGCAGGCGATCATCGCCCGCTTGATCGCCGCCTCGGCCGGATCGGGGGTGGTCAGGCCCTTGGCCACCGAGCAGCCGTTGGTTGCCATGAAGGCCACGTCCACGTTGAGCTGTGACAACTGCTGGATGGCCCAGTCCTCCACGGTCGCCAGCGTCCGGCCGCGCACCCGGCCGCCCAGCATGAGCACGGTCAGGTTGGGGCGGGCCGCCAGCACCGTGGCCAGCGGAGGCGAGTTCACGACGACGGTGAGCTCGCGGTCCGGAGGGAGGGCCTGCACGAGCCGGCTCGTCGTGGAGCCCGCGTCGATGACCACGGAGCCGTCCTCGGGGAGTTCGGCCAGGGCGGCCTTGGCGATGCGCTCCTTCTCGGCCGTCAGCACCTCGTCCCTGGCGGCCAGTGCGGGCTCGAACCCCAGGCGCTCGACCGGGATCGCGCCGCCGTGCACGCGCCGCAGGACGCCCGCGCGCTCCAGTGCGGTCAGGTCGCGGCGGATCGTCTCCGTCGTGACGCCGAACCGCTCGGCCAGCGTCACCACGTCGACCCGGCCGGCGTCGCGGGCCGCCCGCAGGATCTCCTGCTGCCGCTCCTCGGCGTACATCGTGTTGGTTCACCGCCGTTTCGATGTTGTTTCGTATGTGTTTATACCTGCCTGTGTTGGAGGGTCAAGGGCAGTCAACGTAACGAAACGGACACCCGGCGTTGTGAGGAGGGGCGTGGGGCGCCTGGTCCACCGTGTCCGCGAAGGCCGGCCGGCCCGCGCGGCGCGAACCGGCCGGCGTCGCCGCAGCGGTCAGTCGCGGGGACGCGCGATGAGCGCGGCCGTCACCTGGTGCGCCCGCGCGTTGAGACGGCGGACGAAATCGACGAACTTCTCCAGCTGGTCGTCGTCGTAGTCGGAGACGACCGCCAGGAACTCCGCCTCCATGGTGCTGAAGATCTCCTCAAGTGCCGCCTCGTGTCGTCCGGTCGAGTGGATCAGCACCTTGCGGCGGTCGAGGGTGTCCCGGCGCCGTTCGACGAAGCCGCCGCGTTCGAGCCGGTCGACGACCGACGTGACGGCCGACGTGCTCAGGCCGGTGAGCTCGGCCAGCCGTCCCGCCGTCAGCTCCGGCTCGTGGCGGGCCAGATCGAGGCACTTCAAATCGGTCGGGCCGAGGCCGAAGCGGTCCGCGATCGCCTGGTGCAGCACGAGTCCGCGGCCGGCGTTCTCGCGCATCGCCTCCATGAGGGATCGCAGGGCCTTGGATCGGTGGGTTGACACGAGCGCTCCACATCGTTCATAAGTAGATATCTCGATGAGTCGAGATTTCCCAAGAGTCGGACGAATCTTATCGTGAGGGGCCGATCATGACTATGGAGTCCGTACCCGTCCTCGTCGTCGGAGCGGGTCTGGCCGGGCTGTCCACCGCGATGTTCCTCGGTCTGCACGGGGTGTCCGCGCTCGTCGTGGAACGCCATGCGGGACTGTCGACCCAGCCGAAGGCGCGGGGCCAGATGCCTCCGACGATGGAGGCGCTCGCCACGGCCGGTGTGGCCGGACGGTTCCTGGAGGCCGCGCCGCCCGGGGGGACCGAGAGCATCATCGTGATCGCCGAAAGCGTCACCGGCAGGGTCCTGCACGACTTCGTGCAGACCGCGCCGGACTTATCCGCCTTATCTGCTGCTCCCATGGCTGCGACAAGTCAGGAACGGGCGGAGCGCATCCTCGCCGGCAGGGCCGTCCAGCTGGGAGCCGAGATCAGGTTCTCCACCACCCTGGAGTCGTTCCGGCAGGAGGAGGACGGGGTCGTCGCCACGCTCCTCGACACCACCGGCGGGCGGCGGCGGACGGTGACCTCCCGCTTCCTGGTCGGCGCGGACGGCCACAAGGGCACGATCAGGGAAGCCGCCGGCATCGCGGCGCACGGGCGGACCTCGCCCCGGCCCGCCCGGACGATGTTCCTGCAGTTCGAGGCCGATCTCGACGTCACGCTCAAGGGAGCCGCCTTCGGCCTGTTCTACCTCCGCAACCCCGCCCTGCCTGGCGGATCGGTCACCGTGGTCACCACCGATCACCCCGGCAGGTACGTCGTGAGCTGTGTGTTCGGCCCGGATGAGGAACCCGATCGGGACGGGCTCACCGAGATGATCCGCATCGCCTGCGGCGTGCCGGACCTGGACGTGACGATCGTGGACGCGGCGTGGTCCTCCTCGGGCGAGCATGTCACCCGCATCGCCGGCGCCTTCCACTCCGGGCGGGTCCTCCTCGCCGGTGACGCCGCCCACCTGATGCCGCCGACCGGCGGGCAGGGCGGCAACACCGCCGTCATGGACGGGTATCACCTCGCCTGGAGGCTCGCGTACACGCTGGCCGGTGTCGCGGGTCCCGGACTGGTCGCCTCCTACGACGCCGAGCGCCGTCCGTACGCCGACGCCCTCGCCGAGCAGCAGTACGCGAACATGATTCAGCGGCAGACGCCGCATCTGCGCGACGACACGGTCGCGGAGATCATGGATCCCGCGGTCGGGCTGTTCGGGTACGTCTGCCCGTCGGGGGCGTTCGTCCGCGAACCGGGCGAGGAGCGCCCGCTCTTCGAGGATCCGGCCGCGCCTTCGGGACGTCCGGGGACCCGGGCGCCCCATGTTCGGCTCAGCCGGGAGGGCACGCCGATCTCGGCCCGCGATCTGTTCGGCACCGGGTTCACGGTGCTCGCCGGCGCCGGGGGAGGGGCCTGGGAGAAGGCGGCGGCCGAGGCCGCGCGGACTCTGCGCGTCCCCGTCGAGACGTACGTCGTCGGCGCCGGGCCGGTGCTCGGCGACCCGGACGGCCGGTTCCCCACCGCGTACGGGATCACCTCGACCGGGGCCGTGCTCGTACGGCCGGACGGGATCATCGCCTGGCGGTCGCCCACTGAGGCCGGCCTCGTGGAGCTGGAAGGCGTGCTGTGCAGAGTGCTCGCGTGAGCGGCTAGGGTGCTGGGCTCGTGAGATCGCGCGGGGAGGTGCCGATGCGCCCGTCGGGGCAGGAATGGGCGAAGGTGCGGCGACGCCTGGACGGGCACCGGCACGAGCTGGCCGTCGCGGCGGATCGGCTCTATCCCGGGCCGGCCAGGGCCGGATCGACGCGTCTGCTCACCCGGGACGGCTGGACTGCGACCCCATGGACCCTGGCCACGCCGCTCGACCTGCGCGAGGTGCGGCTCGGCTGGGTGGAGGACGCTCCCGCGCCCACTGTCACGGGCCGCGAACCGGAGGCGGCGGCTCTGCTGCCGGAGGGCGCGGACGCCTACCCGGACGCGCTGGGGACGCTCGCCCGCCCCCGGCTCTTCGAGGACCGCACCTGCTACCGGCTGCTGGACGTCGCCTGGCCGGAGCTGACCTTCACCCGCGCACGCTACTTCGACGGCGTGAGCGTGGGAGAGGCGGCCGCCCACGAGTTCGCCGCGCGCGAGCTCCCCGGGCATGAGTCCGACGGGCAGGGGTTCGACGGGCAGGGGTTCGACGGGCATGGGGGCGGGCGGCCGCTGCCGTTCCGCGCGCTCGTGGGCGATCCCACCGACCTGAGCCGGCGGCCCGCGCTCTGCGCGATCTCCACCCTGACGCTGCGCCACGATCGCCGTACGGGCGAGACGTCGTTCGTCCTGCACTGGCGTGACCCGGCCCGGGTGGCGCACGGCGGCGGGCTCTACCAGGTCATGCCGGTCGGGGTGTTCCAGCCCGCGCACGAGTCCGCGGACGCGGAGAAGGCCGACCTCGACCTGTGGAAGTGCGTGGTCCGCGAGTACGCCGAGGAGTTCCTTGGGCGGGGAGAGGAGTACGGCGACGGGTTCGACTACGAGAGCTGGCCGCTTTACCGGCTGCTGACGGACGCCCGCGAGGACGGCCGGGTGCGTTCCCTCGTGCTGGGCGTGGGGGTCGATCCGCTGACCTTCGCGACCGACTTCCTCACGGTGACCGTGCTGGAGGCGGAGACGTTCGACGCCGTCTTCGGCGAAATCGCCGCCTCCAACAGCGAGGGCCGGATCGTCGGCCGCGTCCCGTTCGACGCGGAGACCGTGCGCCGGCACGTCCGCGACGAGCCGATGCAGGCGGCGGGCGCGGCCGTGCTGGACCTCGCCTGGAGGCACCGCGAGGATCTGCTGTAGT
Organism: Microbispora rosea; assembly: GCF_900156315.1. Lineage (GTDB taxonomy): Bacteria > Actinomycetota > Actinomycetes > Streptosporangiales > Streptosporangiaceae > Microbispora > Microbispora rosea. The sequence goes on from NZ_FTNI01000001.1 coordinate 13,731, forward strand.
CACACGAACGCCGTCCCCACCGGCCGGTCAGGCCGAGGGGGACGGCGTGTCGAGAGAGGACGGTCAGCCGGCGGAGGCGAGCGCGCCTTCGCCGCCCACGATCGGCAGCGTCACCGTGCTCTTCGTCGTGTCGAGGTACAGCAGCGCGCCGGGGGCGGGCCGGATGGTGTACTCGTAGTCGCTCGACAGCAGCACGACCCCGAGCCGGTGCCCGGCGGGGAAGATGTAGTCGTGCGGCTGCATGTCGAAGTCGAGGCGGTAGGGCGTGCCCGGCTTGACCGGCTCGGTCTGCCAGATCGACTTGCGGTTCTGCGGGTCGGTCCAGCCCCGGGTGATGATCTTCGCCTTGCCGTTCTGGTCGTAGTCGACGAGCAGCGCGGTGACGTTCGCCGCCGGCTGGCCGAAGGACATCCGCAGCGACACCCGCGGCGTGCCGCTGAGCCTGGCCGGCGCGGTCAGCGCCGCCGACTTGTACGCCAGGCGGTTGGGCGAGGTGGCGGCGTCGGCGAGGGTCTGCGCCGGCTTGGTGGCGTCGTCGACGATCGTCTCGGTCACCGGCTTGCCCTTACGGGTCTTGTCCGGAGTGAGCACGCCGGCCGCGCCGCCGTCGCCGGGGGCGAGGTTGAGCTCGGTGTCCGCGGCGGCGGGGTCGGGCCACTCGGCGTACTGCACCAGGGTCCTGTCCTCGCGCTGCACGAGGGCGCGCGGGTCGTTCTCCACGCCGTTCTGGTAATTCCAGAGGTAGCGGGTGAACCAGCGGTTGAGCACGTCGACGCTGGGGGAGCCGCCGTGCCCGCCCTGGTGCAGGTAGATCTTGTGCGGCACCCCGCGGGCCTTGAGCGCCTCGTACCACTGCGCGGCGTGCTTGGTCTTGACGTTCCAGTCGTTGAGGCCGTGCGCGACCAGCACCGCGGCGTGGACCTTGTCCACGTCGTTCATGTAGTTGCGCTCGTCCCAGAAGGCGTTGTAGTCGCCGGTCTCGCGGTCCTGCGCCTTCGCGAGCTCCTCGATGACGCTCCGGCAGACCTGCTGGTCCGCGCGCGTGTAGACGTACTCGGCGAGCACGTCGGTGTCCTCGCCCTGGTAGCCGCCGGCGGCGACGACGGCGCCGTTCGCCCGGTAGTAGTCGTACCAGCTGGAGATCGCCGAGATCGGCACGATGGCCTCCAGCCCGTCGACGCCGGTGCTCGCGACCGCGTTGGGCAGGGTGCCGTTGTACGAGGTGCCGATCATGCCGACCTTGCCGGTCGTCCAGGTCGCCTTGACCTCCTGCCCGGAGGCGTCGTACGCCTTCGCGCGGCCGTTCAGCCAGTCGACGACGGACTTGGCGCCGATGGTCTCGTTGCGCCCGCCGGTGGTCGGGCAGCCGTCGGACTGGCCGCTGCCCAGCGACTCGGCGTGGACCACCGCGAAACCGCGGGGCAGCCAGTTGGACTCGTGGCTGGTGCTGATGACCGGCTGCGGGCCGCTCGCCGAGAGGGACGCGTCGGCGCCGCCGTCCCCGGAATCGTCCGCGGCCGCGGCGGACAGGCGCTCGTCGGTGGCCGGGTCGAGCAGCGTGCCGCCGCGGTTCAGCCAGCCCTTGCCCGGGCGGACCGCCTGGTGGAGCTCGTGGTCGACGTCGTGGTTGGCGATGTCGTTGCCGCCGGCGTAGTAGGGGCTGACCTCGTAGACCACGGGCGACTTCAGGCCGGCCGTCTCGGTCTCCCGCAGGCGGGTGACCTCGGCGTGCACCCGGTCGTTCCGCCCGTCGCCGTCGCTGTCGACCGGGGTCTCGACCCACACCTCCTCGCGGATCCAGTCGTTCCTGTTGGACGAGAACACCGGCTGGGCCATGCCGTCCTGGATCACCGGTCCGACGGGGGCGGCCGCGGTCGCGGGGGCCGAGTTCACGGCGAGCCCCGTGACGGTGGTGGCGACGGCCAGGCCCAGCGCCGCCGCGCTGCGGCGTGCGGCACCCTTACGGCGTGACGCGGCTGGCGGGACGAGGCCAGGCGTCACCCGGCGCGATGAGGACATCGAGAACCTTCCACGAACGATCGGGGGGACTCTGGGCCGGGAGATTCGGCCCGCAGAGGGCGATGCTAGGGACGCAAATGCGGAATGTCTTCGGACGACCGTTCTGTCTTGATCGGGGCTGTTTTCGACATATGTCGAAATCGGTCGCGACGCTGGCGCCGCGGGCGGGCGTCAGTAGCCGTAGCGGCTCTTCAGGTGCCGCCAGACGTCGCGCAGCATCCACGCGTCGAACTCGGTGATCGACGTGGCGGAGCCCGCCTTCATGAGGAAGCAGCACTGCCCGGCCGGGGTCCAGTCGTAGAAGTCGTCCAGGCCGAAGCTGTGCCCGATCTCGTGGAGGAGGATGTGGATGTCGTCGCTGCCGAGGTTGTCCGTCAGATACTCGCTGCCGACGCGCTGTCCCCAGGCGCCTCCCATGCCGCCGTTCATGCCCTCGGTGAGCCACAGCGACATGTCGTAGTGGTGGGACGCGCCGCCCGGGCAGTTCGGGTAGGCGCCCGACTGGTCGAACAGGCGTCCGCACGGCTCGGCGCACTGCGGCGCGTTCTCGCTCATGTCGCCGACGTACACGTCGACCGAGTCGTCGCTCCACTGCAGCAGGGCGCGGTCGCGTACGGCCCAGCCGACCACCTTCACCGGCACGTCCGCGTACGGCCAGCCGTTGTGGCCCGCCATCACGTCCATCCACTTCTTGAACGACCTGGCGAGCGCGGCCTGGATGTCGTCGCGCAGCTCCGCCGAGACCGGCGCGCCGGAGTCCCAGCGGACGCAGTAGTTGACGCTGCCGCCGTTGGCCATGATCTGGTCCCAGGCGTAGTTGCGGTAGCCGTACAGGTCGGGGTAGGTGGACTCGACGTGCCGCCAGACCTCGTCGAGCGGCGCGACCAGGCCGGCGGGCGGGCTCCAGGTGCTCTGCCGCCCGGCGGCGTCGGCGAGCGCCCTGATCTCCAGGAGCCCGACCGACGCCTCGCCGCTACGCAGGACGACGCGCAGCCGGGTGGTGGTGACGGCGGGGAACGTGACGGTGTTGTAGGTGTCGGCGGCGGTGGGGTAGGAGGCGGGGATGTCGACGTACGCTCCGCCGTCCCAGCTCTGGAGCTTCCACGAGGCCGGCAGCCGCACGCCGCCTCCGTCGTCGAAGAAGTAGACCTGCACCGAGGAGATCGTCTGGGCGGACGGCCAGGTCAGCAGGGCCCACTGCTCGCCGGCCTCGGGCCAGGTGCCCCAGCGGCGGTTCCGCGTCTCGTCGGAACGAGCCGGGTCGATGCCGTCGTTGACGGCGGCCACGCTCTCCCAGGGAGAGGTGTAGGAGGCGGAGGCGGTGGCCGACGGGGCCACGTCCACGACGGCGGCGTCGGCATGCGCGGGCGCCAGGAGGAAGCCTGCGACCAGCGCGAAAACGGCGAACAATCGCCTCATGCCTGTCTCCTTCGCGGCTGAGCTCACCGGCCGCTGTCGGGGAAGTGCTGTGGAACGGGAGTGATCCGAGTTTTTTCCGCCACAAAAGGGGTGTCAAGTCCCCAACCGGAACGATGTGACGGACGGGTTGCGAGCATGCAGGGTCGTCGCAGCCCCAAAGGCGACCCGGTGAATTTCGGAAAAAGTCGCTGATTCTAGGATGACCTGGTCGTTTGAGGCTGACGAGGTGGTTTACGGGATGACAGCGCGTGGATGACAGGGCGGTTGGGGATCCGCCGGCTCCGCATGACGGAGTGGTCCGGAATGGGCCGGCGGTTCGGGATGAGCCGGTGGCCCAGGATGAGCCGGTGGCCCGGGATGAGCGTGTGGTCCGGGACAGGACGCGGCCGAAGGCCGGCGCGGCGCGGCGGAGCCCGGTGAGGCAGCGGCAGGGCCCGGCCCGGTCCGCCACATGGACACGCCGCCTGGCGGTCACCGCACTGGTGCTGGCCGCGCTCAACCTCCGCCCCTTGGTCACCAGCCTCGGGCCCGTGCTCGAAGAGGCCCGCGCCGCTCTCGGGATGAGCGCCGCCGTCGCCGGCCTGCTCACGTCCGTGCCGGCGGTGTGCTTCGCGCTGGTCGGCTCGGCCGCGCCCCGCCTGGCCCGCCGTTACGGACCGGACGGCGTCGTCCTCGCCGGGATGGCGGCGGTCGCGCTCGGGCTCGCCCTGCGTCCGTTCGTCGGCAGCACCCCGGTCTTCCTCACGCTGAGCGGCCTCGCGCTGGCCGGGATCGCGGTCGCCAACGTGCTGTTGCCGGTCGTGGTCAAGCAGCGCTTCCCGGACCGGGTCGGCATGATGACCGGCCTGTACTCCATGGCGCTCAACCTCGGGGCCTCGGCCGCCGCCGCCGTCACCGTCCCGCTCGCCGGCGCGTTCGGCGGTGACTGGCGTGCCGGTCTCGGCTCCTGGGCCGTCCTCGCCGCCGTCGCCGTGCCGCCGTGGGCCGCCCTCGTGAGGGACGGCCGGCGGCCGACCGGGCCCCGGCGCGGGCATCAGCTCGGGCAGGGCACCGGGCCGCAGGCCGAACGTACGGCGGGAGGGGACGTCGCCGCGGAGGCCGGGTCGCGCGTACGGGTCGCGCGCAGTCCCATGGCCTGGGCGCTCGCGGCCTTCTTCGGCCTGCAGTCCACCTCCGCGTACGTCATCATGGGCTGGCTGCCCCAGATCTTCCGTGACGCCGGGCTGTCCGCCGAGGCCGCCGGGCTGCTGTTCGCCGTCACTTCGGTGCTCGGGGTGCCGCTGTCCTTCGTGCTGGCCGCCGTCGCCGGTCGGCTGCGGAACCAAAGCGGCATCGCGGTCCTGCTCGGTGCGTTCGGGCTCGCCGGGTACGCCGGGCTGTGGGCGGCTCCCGCCGCCACGCCCTGGTTGTGGGCGGTGCTCCTCGGCGTGGCCAACTGCTCCTTCCCGCTGGTGCTCACCATGATCGCCATGCGCGGCAGGGACGGCGCGACGGTGATCCGGCTGTCCGCCTTCGCGCAGAGCGTCGGTTACCTGCTGTCGGTTCCCGGTCCCATCCTGGTCGGAGTGCTCTATCAGCACAGCGGCGGTTGGCACGGGCCGTTGGCCTTCGTGTTGTGCCTCATGGTGTCGCAGATCGCGGCCGGATACTTCGCGGGCCGCAACCGGCAGATCTGATCTCCCGCCGCTCCGGTCGCCGGCCCTCCCGGCCGTCGCCGTGGGCGCGAGGGTCGCCGGGCGTCGTGGAAGACGTCCCGGCCGCGTCGAGCCCTTGCGCACGGAAAATCGTTGGACGGTCGCGTGCGCCGATGATGATCCTGGGGAGCATGCGGCAGGAGGACATCTGGAACACCGACACCGCCCAGCACTACGACACGCCGGGCGCCGGGATGTTCGCGCCCGAGGTCCTCGGGCCGGCCGTCGACCGCCTCGCCGGGCTCGCCGGCGACGGGCGGGCGCTCGAATTCGCGATCGGAACCGGCCGGGTGGCCGTCCCGCTCGCCGAGCGTGGCGTGCCCGTCACCGGCATCGAGCTGTCACGTCCGATGATCGACCAGCTGCGCACGAAAGTGGACGAAGCGACGATCCCGGTTGTCGTCGGCGACATGGCCACCGCCACTGCCCCTGCCACTGCCCCGGGCGAGTACACGCTCGTCTACCTCGTCTACAACACGATCTCCAACCTGCTGACCCAGGCCGAGCAGGTCGCGTGCTTCCGCAACGCCGCGCGCCACCTGACCCCCGGAGGCCGCTTCGTGATCGAGCTCTGGGTGCCCGAGCTGCGCAAGCTCCCACCGGGCCAGGACGCCGTGGTGTGGCATCGCGAATCCGGCTACATCGGCCTGGACGCCTACGACCTTTTGCGGCAACATCTCGTGTCGCACCATTTCAGGTTCGACGAGAGCGGACAGGCCCGGCTGTTCCGCAGCCCCCACCGCTACATCTGGCCGGCCGAGCTCGATCTCATGGCCCAGCTGGCCGGGTTCGAGCTGGAAAGCAGGCACGCGGACTGGATCGGGACCGAGTTCACCGCGGAATCGCGTTCGCACGTGTCCGTTTACCGCATACCTCCGGGTGAAACCGCGTCTCGATAAGGGCGACGCTGTCGCCGACGTGAATTGCGCATTCGCTGAGGTCTGGGAATCCGCTTACGGCGGCGACGGGCCGAAATGCCGATGAATGGGCCGTACGCCCCGGCGGCAGGGGAGAGCCCCGCGAGGCGGCTGCCTCGTGGGGCGGGAGGGTCCGGCAGGTTCGATGTGCGGTTATCGGTCCTTGCTGCTGTTGGGGCCTCTTCTCTCCCCGCTGCTGATGCCGCTACCGCGGTCCGCGTTCCTCGAATCGGCCGCGCTCTTCCATGCGTCCGCGTTCGCGTCCGCGTTCTTCCATGCGCCCGCGCTCGCGGCCCCGCTCTTCGAATCGTCCGCGTTCGCGTCCGCGCTCTTCCATGCGCCCGCGTTCACGGCCGCGTTCCTCGAAGCGCCCGCGTTCACGGCCCCGCTCTTCGAATCGTCCGCGTTCGCGTCCGCGTTCCTCGAAGCGCCCGCGCTCGCGGCCCCGCTCTTCGAATCGTCCGCGTTCGCGTCCGCGCTCTTCCATGCGCCCGCGCTCGCGTCCGCGCTCCTCGAACCGGCCACGCTCGCGGCCGCGTTCACGACCGTAGTGGCCGTACGTCCGGCGGCGCTCACGTTCACGGCACCTGCCTCCGGGGCAGGGTTGCGCCGGGTTCTGCATGACCTGTGCGGTGCTGCCGGCCGCGTTGGCCGGCTGCGTCTGCATCGTCACCGGGACGATGAGGGCCGACGCCGTGATCGCGCCAGCAGCCAGTGCTTGCTTGAGCATGAGTATCACTCCGTCGACTCCGTGACTGTCACCCGGGAAACCCGGCCACACGGAGCGCGAATCGATCCATCGAACCTTGGATCCAGACCCTCGTTCTCACGCTAGAGGTAAGAAAAGGCCCCGTCACCCAGAAATGCGCAAACAACCGCTTTCCGCTGCAGAAAACACATGTAATCGGAGATGTTGTCGGCCCGTTTCCCTGTGCCGACAACTCCTTTACCCGGGTGGCTGAATTCCTTCCACATCATTGAGCTGCATGGGTTGCGATCGCACATCGGCGGCCGGAGCTCCCTCTCCGGCCCCTTCCCGGTTATTACGGTGAATCGCTGACCGAAACCGCGCGGGTTCTCGAGGTTGCCGTGACGGCTGCCGAGGAAACGGCCCGGAGCGAGCCCCCCGCTCGCCGCCAGGCCCGTCGGCCGCAGCCGTGCCCGGGCCGCGGCGTGGCAACCACGAGATCGCGCGGCATGGCCGGTCATTCCGGTTCCGGGACCACGTCGCGGCCGCCGTGCCGCGCAGGCGTCGCCGTGCTCGTACGCCGCAGGACGGTGAAGGCGATGAGGACGGCACCGGCCAGGAGCGCGGCGCTGAGTGTCATGCCGAGTGCGTATCCCTCGGTGAGGCCCTCGACCGTGGTGCTCGGGCCGGTGCGGGCGTGGGCGGCCGTGCCGAGAACGGCCAGTCCGAGTGATGCGCCGATCTGGCGTGAGCTGGAGAGCAGTCCGGAGGCCATGCCCGACTCGCTCGGCGTGACTCCCACGGTGGCGGCGGAGACGACCGGTCCGAGGCAGAGCCCGAATCCGACGCTGGTGACGAGCGACGGGCCGAGGACGTCGGCGAGGAAGGAACCGTCGGCGCTGATCAGGCCGAACCAGGCGAACCCGGTCGCGGTCACCAGCCCGCCGATGATCAGCATGGTGCGGAGCGGGAGACGGTAGCCGAGCTTGATGGCGGCCGCGGCGCCGGCGATCACGCCGACCGCGAAGGGCAGCAACTGGATCCCGGCCACGGTCGGGCTGACCTGGAGCACCTGCTGGAGGTAGAGGGACGCGAAGTAGAAGGACGACGCCATGGCGGCGCCGAGCAGGAGGTTGTAGGAGTTGGCGCCGGCGACCGAGCGGTTGGCCAGCAGGCCGAGCCGGATCAGCGGGTCGCGGGTGGTGGTCCGCTCGACGTGCACGAACGCCGCCAGCAGGGTGACGGCGGTCACCAGGGTCGTCAGGGTGACGGGCGAGGTCCACCCGTACTGGTCGGTGCGGACGACGCCGAACACGAGCAGGGACATCCCCGCCGTCGCCAGGATGGCGCCCAGCACGTCCGGACGGCCGCCGGGAGCCGTGGGCGGAGCGCCGGTGACACCCCGCCAGGCCAGTGCCAGCGCGACGGCGGCCATCGGGACACTGATGAACATCACCCAGCGCCAGCCCGCGTACTGGGTGAGCACACCGCCGATCAGGACGCCGAGGGCGCCGCCGGCGGCGTTCACCGCGCTCCATATGCCGTAGGCCCGCACACGGGCCTTGCCGGAGGGGAAGGTGACGGTCAGCAGCGCCAGCGCGGCCGGAGACAGCGCGGCGGCCCCGATGCCCTGCAGGGCGCGGGCGGCCACCAGATGGCCGGGCTCCTGTGCGAAGCCGCCCGCCAGGGAGGCGAGGCCGAAGACGGCGAGCCCGAGCAGCAGGACCCGTTTGTGGCCGTAGCGGTCGGCGATCTTCCCGCCCAGCAGGAGGAGGCCCCCGAAGGTGAGGGCGTAGGCGTGGATCACCCAGGTCAGGCCGACCGCGCCGAAGCCGAGGCCCGCGGCGATCCGCGGAAGTCCGAGATTCACGACCGACAGGTCCACCGACACCATGAACTGGACCACTGCCACCGCGGCGAGGGTGAGCCCTGGCCGAGCGGCCGTACGAACGACCGGTGTTCCGCTTGCTGATCGCGTGTGTGTCACCGTTCCGCACTCCTCCGGCAGGTTCTGGCGGCGCACTTTTCGTACGCGTACTGAAAGTACATCGGAAGCGGGGTGGGTGTCGATGGTCGAAGTCCCGATTGGCGGAAGGGAACAGCCGGACGGAATGATGGGACGGTGTCCCGAAGCAATGCGCCGCACGGCCGCACCGGCCGTCCACCGGTGACCTCCCGCGCGCAGATCCTGGAGGCGGCCCGCCGGCTGATCGATCGGGACGGCTGGGAAAAGCTGAGCATTCGCCGCCTGGCCGCGGAGCTCGGCATCGGGACGATGACCCTCTATCACCACGTGCGGGACAAAGAAGACCTGCTGCTTCTGCTGATCACCGAATACGCGGACCAGGTCCCGCGACCCGACCTGCCCGGCGACCCGCGCGACCGCATCATCGCGACCGCCGCCCTGGTCCACGACGCCCTCGCGGCCTGGCCGTGGGCCGCGGAGGTCCTCACGGTCGACGGGTTCGTCGGCCGGCTCGGCGAATCGGTGTGGATGGTCGAGACCATCGTGGCCGGAGCCATCGACCACGGATGCACACCCGAACAGGCCGTGCACGTCTTCCGCCACATCTGGTACTACACGGTCGGCGAGATCCTCGTCCGCGCCCACTCCGCCCACCAGCCGGCGGAGGACGGGCGACCCGCCGACCAAGCCCCCCTCTTCAGCGGCCTCGACAGGTCGCGGATGCCCAGCCTGGTCGCCATCGGCGACCAATGGCGAACGCTGTCCGCGCAGGACACCTACCCCCAGGGACTTCGGGCCCTCGTCGACGGGCTGCTCGCACAGCTCGCGCCGGAAACGTCGCGCAAGCCACGCTCGATACGATCGTGATCGTGGTGGACTGGAGGCTCCGGCCTGCTTCGACGGCGGACGTCGAGGCGGTGGCCGAGCTGCGGGCCGTGGTGCTCAAAGCGGATCTCGAGCGGCTCGGCCGATACGACGAGCAGCGCGTACGGCAGCGGCTGCGCGACGGATTCGCGCCGGCGCACACCTGGACGATCGAGGTGAACGATGCCTTGGCCGGCTGCGTGGCGCTGCGACCGGCCGAGGGCGCCTACTGGCTGGAGCACTTCTACCTGGCTCCGGAGCTGCAGGGGAGGGGCGTCGGCTCCGCCGTGCTGGGCAGGCTGCTGGAACGGTGTGACCGAGAAGGCGCCCTGATCCGGTTGAACGTGTTGCAGGGCAGTCCGGCCCGGCGGCTGTACGAGCGGCACGGGTTCACGGTCGAGACCGAGGACGAGGTGGACGTGTTCATGGTGCGCGATCCGGACCCTGCCTGTCGCTGATCGTTGCCTGTAGCTGATCAATCGACCACGCACCTCCGGCCTCGCACGGTCACGCCCAGAGGGGGCCTCGGCGGCCTGTCTGCCCTAAGGTTCTTCTCATGCCTTACGGCCGGATGGGTACCAGTTCGCTCGGCCTTTCCGCCGTGCTCGCCGGCGTCTTGCTCCTCTCGGCCTGCGGATCGGAGAGCATCGCCGCCTGGAGCGACGGTTTTCAGCAGACCCGGGGACCCGACTCGGCGGACCGGCGTGGCGACCCCTCATGCGGGGCCCCGTCCACCGGTATGTCACCCGGGTCCGGCACTTCGGAGCTTCCCGGCGGCTCCGAAGATCTGGAGAAGGACGGCGTCAGGATAACCGGCCCGGGTAGGGGGGTCCGCAACTGCGCCCTCTATCCGTTCTCCGCCGAGTTCCGGGTCACCAACCACGAAACCGAACCCTTCACGTACACCATCACCTTCACGTTCGTGTCCCGTTCCGGAGAGGTGCTGGCAGGCACGGAACAGACGGTTCCAGCGGTCGAGCCCGGTCAGACGGTTGAAAGCACGGTCGCCCTAAGCCGGCTTCCTCCGCAGGGGCCTCCCGTTGCGGGTGCGCGAATAGCCAAGGTCAGAAGCGTCCCGGCGGACGAGGCGCCCGCTGCGGCAGGTCCCTGCCCGCCCTCCGGGATCCGCGTCACATTGGGCAATGCCGACGCCGCCATGGGGCTCCGCGTCGTGGGTCTCCATCTGGAGAACTGCTCGACCCGCGCCTACCGCCTCGACGGCTACCCGCAGCTCCAGCTCCTCGACGAGGCCAGAAAGCCGGTCACCGGTGTCGAGGTCCTGCACGGTGACGGCGGCATCTCCACCGTGACCGGCTTCGACGATCCGCCCCAGCCGGTGAACTTGAAGCCGGGCCAGAGCGCGTCCGCAGGCCTGATGTGGCGCAATACCGTCACTGACGGCATTTCCGTGAATGTGCCGTACGCAAGAGTGAACGCCAAGGCCGGTGCTCCTCCGGTGATGGTGACGCCGGAGCTCGATCTCGGCACCACCGGGAAACTCGGCGTCAGCCCATGGAAGAAGGACGAGGCTCCGTAGGCCCTGGCGAGCCGCAAACGCGTTTGTCCCGCGGCCGATGGCCTACGGCTGTATTTCCGGGCAAGTCAGCCGCCAACGCGCTCGCCGCGCCTCGTGACCTGGGAACCTCACCTGTCAGGGAGTCGGGTGCTATACCAACTTGGTGGGTTTCACCACTTCCGGCGGCACCTGCGCCTACAGGTCCTACAGATCTAGCTACACACTACTAGGAGGATTGCTCCTACTCCAATAGGAAGACCCCTCCTGGTGGAGTAGGATCAAGTCATGGCCGAGGCCCTTCCCCCGCACATGCGACAGCTCGCCGAGGTGGCAACGATCGTGGCAGCCGCAGGCGCCACGGCTGACTGGCTGTACCACCTAAAGAGCGACATGTGTGCGTTGCGTGTGATCAAGGATGGCATTATCTCGGTTCCCGTTATGATCCCTGCCGACCCGGATCGCGACCCGGAGCTCTTCCGCGAAGCCCTCAAGCGTCTGGAGGCGGTCGTAGAAAGGATGAGCCGATGAACAAGACGATCAAGTATGTCGTCACCTTCGAGAACGGACGGTGGGTGTCGCGCTGTCCTACCGGGGAGGTGGAAGGGGTCGGAGTGGCAGCCTCTTTGTCTCAGCTGGAGCGCGACCTGGCGGAGATCCACGCCTGGGCGTGGCCCGAAAGCACCCCCGGCGTGGAGTTCACCTTCGATCTTCCAGAGGAGGTCGCAGGGGTGGTGGCGGAATACAGCCGTGAGAAGGAACTGGCCGAAACTCATACCAAGCGCGCCGCGGAACTAGCCGTCAGGGCCGCGAAGATGCTGACGAGCCATTGGTCGGAGCCGGATACGGCACGCGTCATGGGCCTGTCCAAGCAGCGCGTCCACCAGTTGAAGGTAAGCGCCTGACGGTTGTCGAGCGTCTGGCTTCTGTTCGCTGCAGTCGTAGGTACGAAACGCGGCGGAGTCGCACGGTGTTTGCCTAAAACGGCGGGACCGGCTCCGATGGTAACTGCGTCACCCATCATGCACGCAGAACGGTGACCTGGCGGCCGGACGGTGTGGTTGCTGATCTGCAGATCGGCGGCCACCTGCTGCACGGTGCGGCCAGCCTTCAGCAGGTCCAGGACTTTGCGACGGAACTCGGGGGATAGCTCCTCGGCATGCTGACTTCTGTGGGGTTCAGGCATGCCACTCAACCAAAGGGACTCTACAAAAAGCCGGTGAACATCAGTTCCATCTGCACTGGGAGGCGGTACGGATCACCTACTGGATCGCTCCGGGGAGGCGGATCGTCATGCTGACGGTGTTCCGTAAGCATCGGATACGGGAGTCGGCCGAGATCGAGCGTGCGTGGCGGGCCATGCAGCGGTGTATCGCTGGGGCCCACACCGCAGATGAGGAGTGAGCGGCATGGGGGAGCGCAGAGCCTGGGCGGATAAAAAGGCTGAGATCATGAGCCGCCCCGGTGGGGGAGCGGCATATGAGGCGGCCAGGATCAGGTTCGAGCTGGGCGAGGCGGTACGGCTGCGGCGTGAGCAGCTCGGGCTGACCCAGGCAGAGCTGGCCGAACGCACAGGGCTGAAACAGCCGGCGGTGGCGCGGTTCGAAGCGGGCGGGACGATGCCCACCATCCCGATGCTGGAGCGGCTGGCGGAGGCTCTGGAGATGCGGCTGAGCGTCCAGTTCCAGCCGCTGCGGGAGGCGAGCTGATCCCACCGGAGCGGCGTTCGACCTCGTACCGTTGGAAGCCACTTCAGGAACATCAAGGCCCGGGGCTGGAGTCCTGTCCTGACCTGGGCCTTCGTGGGTGGAGCGGGTGACGGGAATCGAACCCGCGCTGTCAGCTTGGGAAGTCTCTAACGCACTCGGCCTCTGAGCTGGGAAGCGCTGACCTGCGGTGGAGAGTACCCCGGCTGCCGTGAGTCCCTCGCGTTCCCTCTGCTGACGGGCACGCAACGGGCAGGGTCTGACCTGCTGGTCGTGGCCGTACAGCCGGCCCACCAGCTGTCCAGGTAGACGCGTTAGTCCGAAGTGGCCGAGAATTCAGCGGATGAACTCATGTCCCGTCTGTCCCATCGGCGCCGGTGACGTGGACGGGGAGGTCGTCGCCTACCGCACCACCAACGTGTTCGTTCTGCCCGTCCCTTGGCAGCGAGCAAAAAACCTTGGTCACTGTCTCGTGCTTCCGACTGCGCATGTGACGAGTCTTCATACCGCCCCGCGCGATCTTCTAGCCGAGCTGTTCGATGTGGTTGCTCAAGTGACCGCCGCCGTTCGAGAGGCGTTTGGAGCACCGGGGAGCATGGTCCTGCAGAACGACAACATCCCAGGCCAGACGCTGTCTCATCTGCACGTCCATGCGATTCCCCGTTCTCCCGATGACGGATTCATCCTCGCGGACCCCGCCAAGCTTGAGATCCCCTTCGGGGTCCGAGCGCAGCAGGCTGCACAGATCCGAGAGGTGCTCGCCAGGCGATAGTCGGAAGGCCGACGTTTCCGTCCTGATGGCCTCCCAACCTCGATGACGACGGCCAAGGAGGTCCGGACGGCGTCGCCGAGGATGGCCGGCTGTAAGGTCAAGCTCTCTGCGATGAAATTTGAAGCCGCTACACGGCTTCGGCAAGCCGGCCGGCCAGTGCTTCGCCCCCGGTCGGGTCTGTCCAGTGGTTCTTCTTACAGTCCCCCCGGTCCCATGCCGATCACGATCACGTCGACGGTAGTGGTGTTGTAGTGATGGTGAGAGTCTCGTCGGGCAGCTACCGACGCCACCTGTTCGGTCAGTGACGGGCCAAGCCGGCCGACGAAGGTGTTCCGGTTTGCGGTGCTCGCACAGCCGTGGCGATCAGGAGATCACCTTGTCGAAGACCTCGTTGAAGGCTTCGGTGGAACTCGGGTGAGTGTAGATCGAGTCGCGCAGTTCCGTTGCCGTGATGTTGTGCCGGATGGCGAGGGCGACGGTGTTGATGATCTCCTGTGCGTCGATGCTGAGTAGTGCGGCGCCGAGGATGAGGTCAGTGTCGGCGTCCACGATGAATTTCATTACGCCGCGGGTCTCCTCGACGGTGTAGGCACGAGGCATGGCGATGATGTCTGCGACCTTTTCCCGCGAGACTTTGATGTTCAGTCCCTGGGCGCGTGCCCGAGTCTCGGTCATCCCGACGGTGGCGAGCGGTGGCGTGATGAACAGGGTGTGAGGCACGGCTGTTCGGTCGGCCGTGGTGCGCTTGCCTTCGCCCATGAGCTGGTCCAGCACTATGCGCGCGTCGTCGAGGGAGATGTAGGTGAACTGTTCTCCGCCGTTGACGTCGCCGAGGGCGTAGATGTGCGGCTGGCTGCTGCGGAGATACTCGTCGACCTCGATCGCGCCTGTCGGTGTGGTCCGGACACCGGCGGCGTCAAGCCGGAGATCGGCGGTCACGGGTTTGCGGCCGGTCGCGGGCAGCAGGGCGCTCGCCTCGACGGTATGGGTCTGTCCGTCCTTTTCGTACATGATCGTCGAGACAGCGCCATCGTCCCGGACCTCGGTGATCTTCGCGCCGGTGATGATTCGGATACCGTCGCCGGCGAGGATCTCCGTGGCGACTTCGGCGATGTCCTCGTCCTCCCTCAGGAGAAGCCGATCTGCTGCTTCGAGGACGGTGACGTGCGTACCGAAGCGCTGGTAGATGGCCGCGAACTCAAGTCCGAGGTACCCGCCTCCAAGGACCACGAGACGCTCGGGCAGGTTGGCCGTGCGGGTGAGCTCTGTGCTGCTGATCAGGTGTGGACTGTCGGCGAGGCCCGGAATCGCCGGCACGATCGGCTCGGAGCCGGTGTTGATCAAGATCGTCGGAGCGGTGACCGTGATACGGTCCCTTCCTTCGCCGACGGCGACGGTGTGCGGGTCGACGAAGCTGGCGGCGCCGGTGATGACCGTCGCGGTGTCCTTGCCGTCGAGTGCCTCGAAGTTGCCGGCGCGGAACGTGCTGGTAAGGGCGCGGACGCCGGCGGTCGAGTTGGCGAAGAACTCCTGCGCGTCATCCTCTAGGCGCCTCGAGTTCGCGTAGTGGACGAGCATCTTCGTCGGGACGCAGCCGACGTTCGGGCAGGTTCCGCCGTACATGTTCTCGGACTGTTCGATCAGGATGACGCGCTTGGCGGCATCGGTGAGCGCGTGTGCGGCGGTCTTACCGCCTTTGCCGAAGCCGACGACCAGGACATCTGCGGTGAGAGCTGTGGTGGTTTCCATGCCTTTGAGTCTGCTGATCGGGGAGTGATACAACTAGATCTGTCAGTTTCACTTTTCAGCCCCAAAGTCTCATGATGGACTCAATCAGTCGTTTGCTACGCATGGCGCAGCTCAGGGCCAGCCTCGACAAGCGCTGTCTCCTGGGCGGGGCTACCCAGATGGACGTCGCCCGTCTCCGCGAGCTGGAGGCGCCGTTCCACGTCCTGCTGGAGGGTGAGTGCCAGCTGCAGGTCGGCACTGTCCTGCTCGACTTGGGACCCGGAGATGTTGTGATGATCCCGAGCGGGGCTCCGCATCGGGTGATCACGTCCGGGCGGGGCAGCCTACGGGGTACGACCGAGACCGCCGGTGATGCATTCGTGACCACGCGCAGCGAGCGCGGCGGAGCGGCAGTCATCGACCTGTTCTGCGGGCACTACACGTTCGATGCGGGTGCCGGCGCGCTGCTGTTCCGGAGCTTGCCCGATCCGGTGCACGTCTCTTTCGGGCAGTCCGCCGAAAGCGACGAGGTGCTGCGGATGTTGAGTGCCTTGATGCGCGGAGAGGCGCGACGCGAGGGCGAAGGTACCGCGGCAATTCTTTCGGCCCTGTGCACGGTGCTCCTGGCGATGGTGCTGCGGACCTCGCGGGGCGACACCACGACGACCACGTTGTGGACCGCGGCGACCGATGGTCGCATCGCCGAGGCCATCGAGGGCGTGTTGAACGAGCCCGGAGCCGATTGGACGATCGATCGGCTCAGTCGCGCGGCAGCCATGTCGCGTGCGACATTCCTGCGCCACTTTAGCCAGGACACGGGGATGACCGTGGGAGCCTTCCTTGCCCGTGCCCGGCTGATGGCCGCGACGGAGCTGCTCAGCACCACCGATGCGACGGTTGCCACCGTCGCCGGCCAGGTCGGCTACCAGTCCGAGTCCGCCTTCTCACGGGCGTTCCGGGCCGAGGTGGGTACGACACCAGCCCGGTTCCGGCGCGACCAAGTGCAGCGAAGGAAAGCAAGCACCCCGGCAGACGGCGGAAGCCATGATTGACCTCGCGTGCCTGTGCATGCCCGCGGCTGCCGTCGCTGAGACTGCGCCTGCCGACAATGTCATCCGCGCAGGTCATCCGGCTTTCCAGGTTTCTCCTGGCATGCGCTCGCTTCGGCTATCGAAAGGGGCTGACACCGGCAGAACGATCACTTCTGCTCTATCGTCTGGCCTATCTGACCGTCGCGAATGCCTTTGCCGCGCTGCGGCTGCTGCCGATGGGCGATCGGGACAAGGATGCTGAAATCGTTGCCCTCCGCCACCAGATCACCGTTCTTGAGCGGCAGCTCGGCGCCGACACCAGGGTGAGATTCGCCCCCGAGGATCGAGCCTTCCTCGCCGCACTCCTGACATCGCTGCCCCGCGAGGTCCTGCGTCGGCTGCGGCTCCTCGTCCATCCGGATACCGTCCTGCGCTGGCACCGCGATCTGCTGAAACAGCGGCACGCCCGCACCTGTAGGCCCAAGCGGCCTGGGCGCCCGCCCAGGGTTCGCTCCATTCGCGCTCTCATTCTTGTGCCGCTCCAGAACTCGTTGCAGCAGGTCTGATCTGCGGTTTGGCCGGATGGGTGCGGTGGGGCAGGATCGCGGGCCGTGTCTTTTCGTCTCCTGTATCTGATCATGGTTCGGGTCTTCGGCTGGCTGGTGTTGCTGGCGCGTAGCCATGGGTCGAAGGACGCGAAGATCATGGTTCTTCGTCATGAGGTGGTGGTGCTGCGACGTCAGGCTGTCCGGCCGAAGCCTGACTGGGCCGACAGGGCGGTCCTGGCCGCTCTCGCGCGAGTGCTGCCGACTGTGCTGCGGTCCCACCGGCTTGTGACGCCGGGTACGTTGCTGGCCTGGCACCGCCGACTGGTTGCGGCGATCAGTACTACCTGCTCGCCCACGAGGCCGAACTGCCGCCGGTGCGACTGCACGACCTGCGCCACGGCGCCGCCTCGCTCATGCTCGCCGCCGGGGTCGACCTCAAGGTGGTCCAGGAGACCCTCGGCCACGTCTCCAGCACGTTCACCCGCGACACCTACACCAGCGTCTATCCCGAGGTCGCCCGCGCCGCCGCCGATCCACCGCCGCCCTCATCACCACTGGACCCGGCAGCACACAGCAAGCCCGCCTGATCAGCCTGCCAACCAGGACAGCCGCCACCACCTCCTGAACCACCCGAGGCTCCGGCAGGCCCGCTGACTTGCAGCGGGCCTGCCTCTTTGTCGTCACCGCACTTTGCCCGCACGGGAAAAGGACCGGCCAGCGTGGGGGGTGAGGTGGACAGGAGGGGGTTGAGCCCGCCGCAGCGTGTCGATGAAATGTGCCCCCTCGGCTGAGGCTGACCATGATCGATCCGTATCGCGAGTCGTTAGAGGCTCGAACGGGCGGGTGAGCGCTTGCTGACTATTTAGCTGCCGGCCACGGAGGACTGATCGTCAGCGGAGCGGGCTTGCAGGGCCCTTTGCTGAAGGCCTGATCGCCGCCGATTGGAAGCCTTGAGAGGTGTTCTGGCTTGATCTTCCGATGGTCGTCTCGGGCGTCTGAGCTGACAAATACTGGTCTAAACGATCTACCGCGTGCACAATCCGTACACAAGAGCAGCCAGCGAGCAACCACACAAGATCAAATTCTCGACCCAAGGCCCAGGAGAACCGAGAAACCCCAGGTCGGATGGGGTGTGACGGAGTAGGGCGGGTGGGACTTGAACCCACGACCCACGGATTATGAGTGGAATTGATCTTGTCGGGGGAGTGGGCTCCTGACCTGCGCCTCGCCGCGACTTCGATCACGCTCTAGAGGCGGCGTTCCGCATATGTTCCGGATCTTGGAATGCATGGGTCGCCGTGGTCAGGTTAGAGGCCGTCCCATCCCTCCCAGCCCCACCAGGGACCGGTGAATTGGGTGTAGTCGTTGTCGTAGCCATCATCAGACGGCGCGCGACCGCCCGGAAGCCATGCGAATCCCATCCGGTCCATCATGCCGATGTCCTTCACCACAAGCAGGGCGCCGCCCTCGACGCGCTCACTGTGGCAGACGTAATAGAGCCCGAGCATGCGGCACCCGGGGCCGGGTGGGACGCCTGCGGCGATCGCCTTGGCGTAGGCCTGCATGCTGGGCTCGGAGAGCGTGAACCGCACCCACAGCGGACCGTCTACCGCAAGTGCTCCCACCATGGAGACAAAGAGGAGGGGTGCAAGCGCCCAACGGAGCGAGTGCCGACGTACAGCCGCCCACTCTGATCGGGCTGCGAGGGACAAGCGGATGAGCCAGTACAGGCCCAGCACGACCCAGGTAGGGAACATCAGGAACACGATCTCGTAATACCAAGTGGTCGTGCTGGCCCCGTAGAAACTGATCAGTATCGCTACGGCGAGGACCACGAAGTACAACCCCGAGGGCGGCCGTGCCCGCCACTTGACCGTGTTCACGTGTAAAGGATCTAGGTCATTCCTGGGGATGGCAAGACGTGGTCGAAGCGCTGCCTTGCAGGGTGCCCGGCGGCGCAAGCGGGTTCCTAAAAGTTCAAGATCCAGGGCCGGGAACCTGTCTCTGACATGAACCTGGGTCGTGAGAGCGGGTGGCGGGAAATTAACGCGCTGTCAGCTTGAGAATTGCATGGATCACGGCCGGAATGGGCGCCGACCTGGGCACGGAACCGGTCATGAGTGACCGTGGTTGACCCCTCGTCACCCTATCTAATGGCCCGCTAATGGCCCGGGAATTAGTCGTCTGAGTAGTTGGCCCAAGGTGCTGGAGGCATGAGGGCAAGGGCCGCCCGAGCGAGGATTCTCAGGCGCTCCCAAGTGGGATGGCATTGCAGTCCTTCGGCGCTCCAGGGCTCGTCGCCCTCCTCGGTGAGGTCGTTAGTTAGACGGTTGATCTGGTCGAGGTAGCCCGCCACCTCGTCACTAATCCACCCGGCCTCCCGCGACTGCCACGAAGGTTGGTATGCCTCGTCGAAATCGAGGGCCAGCTCGTCTGGGCACAGCACCGACCCGAGCCACTCGATCTGGTCGGAGGCTGGCAGCGCTAGATGAGTCAGGGCCTCGCGTAAGAGCCTCCAGTTGCCCCGGGCAAGAGCATCGTGCTCGTCTGCGTGCCGCACAGTGTCATCCTGCCGCATGCGCACCCCGCTTGACTGATCACCCCGTCTGCCGTCGACCCGCCCGAAGGGGAAGCGGGCCAAGGCCGCCGGGTCCAGGTGGAGCGCCCAACTGGACGAACGACCTGGACCCGGCGGCCTTGGTCTGCTCGGCTTGTCCCGGGTCCATGGCGGGCGGGGTGATCAGGCCCCTACCTCAGCCATCTACGGACAGAGACGATGCGCGAGCCTGGGCGATCACCCCGGAGCCGGAGAGCCCTCGCCGAAGGCGTCAGCCGTTCCATGTGACTGCGATTCAGGAGGGTTGAGCCCACGGGCCTTGAGTGCCTCACGCGCCTTCTGGAGGCACTCCACCGCAGAGCGTGCGTCTACCCGGACCCACCACTTCTCCTCGTCTTCGCCGCCAACGGCGTGGAAGGTCCAAGGGCGAGTGCCGCCCCGCTCAGCATCCACCCTGAGAAAGGCGTTGACGTCACGCTCTAGTAGCCATTCCAGCAGGGTGATTACGTCCACCGGGGCAACCTACAGCTACGTGGTGCCTCGCTGGAGCTGGCTAAGACGAGGGAGAGGTATGACGCTGGCCCGAGCCGCCGGCGGCCGGGACCGGCCCCCAGGCCGCATGCCCGGCCGCCGAGCGGGCGCGGGGCCGCGAGGCGGCGCGGAGCGCCGCCCTTGATGAACTCGGCGTGTCCGCCCGGACCTTCTACCGGTGGCGGGAGATCGGTAGGGCACCCGAGGGCTTCAAGCTCCCGAACGGGGAGATCCGCATTTACCGCAGTGAGTTCACCACCTGGCTTGAGTCGCTGCGGGAGGTGGCGTGACCTCCTCCTACAAGGTCAAGTTCTGGGAGATTCGCATCAACACCCGCGCCCAGGGGGAGGGCAAGAAGCCCCGCATCGTCTCCCACACTGTGCGGTGGACCGTCGGCCCGTGCGAGAAGTCCGCGACCTTCAAGACCAAGGGCCTCGCCGAGAGCTTCCTCTCGGACCTACGGCAGGCGGCGAAGAAGGGGGAGCCGTTCGACCTGGAGAGCGGCCTCCCGGCCTCGATGACGAAGGCGAAGGAGGTGCGCACCTGGTACGCCTTCGCGGTCGACTACGTTCACGCCTGGTGGCCTCACGCGGCGGCCAAGTCACGGGAGGGTATGACGGACGCTCTGACGAGCGTCACGCTCGTGCTCACCAAGGAGCATCCCGGCCGTCCTGACGACGAGGTCCTTCGCCGAGCCCTGCGGCACTTCGCGTTCTTGCCGGTAGAGCGTCGCCCGGCTCTCACACAGGAGGTCACGGCGGCCCTGCGTTGGTTGGAAGCGGCCTCGCTTCCCCTGACCGCCTTGGAGGACGCGAAGCACGCACGAGCGGCCCTGGAAGCCCTGGCGCTGCTCCTCGATGGCAAGGCGGCGGCCACCTCGACGTACCGGCGCAAGCGGGCCGTGTTCCATCACGCCCTGGAGTACGCGGTTGAACGGGAGGAGCTTTCGGCAAATCCGCTCCACCGGGTGAAGCTGCGCCGCACCAAGCCGGGCGGGGAGGTCGATCGGCGCTCGGTCGTCAACCCTCGTCAGGCGCGGCAACTGCTGACCGCCGTTACATATGTCGGACGGTCGCGCGGTCCGATGATGATGGCGATGTTCGCCGCGATGTACTTCGGCGGCCTGCGCCCGGGTGAGGCCGCCGGCCTCCGTGAGGAGGACTGCCACCTCCCCGAGAAGGGCTGGGGCCTGCTCACCCTGGCCAGGACCCGGCCGGAGAGCAGCAAGCGTTATACCGACTCGGGGGAGACGCACGACGAGCGCGGCCTGAAGCATCGGGAGGAGAAGGAGACGCGGCCGGTTCCCATTCCGCCGGAACTGGTGGCGATCCTGCGCGATCACATCAAGACACACGGCGTGGCCGAGGACGGCCGGCTGTTCCGCACCGCGAGCGGCAAGGCGTTCTCCGGCTCAACCGTCTCGAAGGTCTGGAAGGAGGCGCGAGGCTACGCGTTCCCTCCGGAGGCGGTCGCCTCGCCCCTGGCGGCCCGGCCGTACGACCTGCGTCACGCGGCTGTGTCCCTCTGGCTCAACGCGGGGGTCCACGCACCGGAAGCCGCGGAGCGGGCCGGGCACGGCGTCGACGTGATGCTCAGGGTCTATGCCAAGTGCATCGAGGGCCAACGTGAGATGGCCAACCGCAGGATCTTGGAAGCGCTCGCCGTATGAGGCGCTCGAACTCACCCACAGGACCCCGGGACAACTCTCGGGGTCCTTCGGCGTATGGGCATGGAATCGTTCCGCGAGGTGCCAAAATCGCCGGGCTCACCTGGGGAAACGAGGCCACGAGCATTCCGCGTATGTTCCGCGACCAGTGGCATACGGCTGCTTCCGGCGGCTGTCGGCTGCATGTCCGGACAAGCTTGATCAACCATGAAACCGCAGGTGAGGCCGCGGATGGCTGGTCGTACGTGGTAGGGCGGGTGGGACTTGAACCCACGACCCACGGATTATGAGTCCGATGCTCTGACCGGCTGAGCTACCGCCCCGCAATGGTGGAGTCTCTCACAACTTAGTGGGTGAGGGGATCGGTGGACTGAGGTGAACGGCGGCCTTCGGCCGTGGGCGTAATCGCCGCCCGATCGCCCTCCGGTGATCGCCCGCGCTGAGGCGCGGCTGCCCTCCGAGAGTCATGGGGCGTATGTCCGGGTATGTGACTGTTGAGGCGACATCGCTCCACAAGACGGCTCTGCGAAACGTGGCTCCGCAACGAATCGGGGGTGCCCCGTGGGGAGACGACTGGCGGGCGTCTGCGTGCTTCTCCTGATGTCCCTTCCAGCCTGCGGGCAGGGCGGGCGGCAGCCAGGAGCGGAACTCGGAGCGGTCGGCGACGTGCGGGAGGGCTTCACCGTCGGCCTGCTGCTCCCCGGCGAGGGACCCGACCGGCCTCTGTTCACCCGGGCCCTGGCGTCCCTCTGCCCGCGCTGCCACGTCCAGTATGCGAACGCCGCGGGCGACCAGGCCAGGCAGGGGCGGCAGATCGGCCGGATGCTGGCCGACGGCGTGCGGGTGCTGGTCCTCGGCGCGGTGGACCCGGGGGCCGCCGCTCCCTGGGTGGCCAGGGCCAAGCTGTCCGGGGCGAAGATCGTCGCGTACGACCGGCTGGCGAACGGGCCGGTGGACGCCTACGTGGCGACCGATCCGGCGCGCGTCGGGCGGGAGCAGGCGCTGGCGCTGCTCGGCGCCATGAAGGCCGCGGGTCCGGTGCTGCTCCTGAACGGCCCCGCCACAGACCCGTACGCCGCGACGGTGAAGCGGGCCATGCACGCCGTGCTCGACGGGCGGGTGACGATCGGCTGGGAACGGGACCTGACCCGGCCCGACGAGGCCGTACGCGAGGTGGCGGCGGCCGTCGCCGCGCTCGGCGGGCCCGCGAAGGTGGCGGGCGTGTGCTGCGCGAGCGACGCGGCGGCGGAGGCCGTCGCGGCCGAGATGGCGCGGACGGGGATGGCCGGGGTGCCGTTGATCGGGCACGGCGGGCGGCCCGCCGCGCTGGGGCGTGTCCAGGCCGGCACGCAGACCGCCACGGTCCGCGCCGACGTCGCGGCCCAGGCGGCGGCCGCCGCCAGGCTGGCGGTCGAGGTCGCGGGCGGCAGGACCGTGTACGGCACGGCCGTCGTGTCCAACGGGACGACGGTCTCGATCCCGGCGGTGCTGGTTGCGCCCGCCGTGGTCACGAGGGCACCGGCCCGTAAGGCCCCCGCCCCCGGCACCGCTCGCGGACAGGGCGCGCCGTCACACTGACACACGCGGGACCGAGCACGCCCCTGAGCATGGGGCAGGGCTCCTAACAGGGAAGGCCGCGGCCGCACGGGGATGCGACCGCGGCCTGGGGAGGGCGGGTTCACTCCTCTTCGTCGGAGGCGGCGGGACCGTCGGACGGGCGCAGGCGCTCCCAGAGCAGGAACGCGCCGCCGACGACGAGCATCGCGACGCCCGTCCACAGGTTGATGCGGATGCCCTCCGCCTTCTGGATCTCCTGGGCGCTGTCGAGCAGCCCGGTGACCGTGAGGATCAGTCCGTACACCAGGAACAGACCACCGATCACGCGGCGGATGTCGAAGAGCCGTTGCGGGGCGGCCATGCAAACCTCCTACAGGAAGGGCAGGTAGAACGCCGCGGCGAGGACCACAGCCCCGGCGCCGAGGATCACGGGGGAGCGGTACCAGGCGGCGTCTCCCGCCAGCGCGTCGTCGGAGACGGACGCGTCGCTCAGGCCGTAGACGAGCCCGTGCAGCTCGCTCTCCGGCTTGGGAGTGGTGGCGAGCGTGACCACGACGGAGACGATCGCGTCGACCACGAAGGCGATGCCGGCGCCCCAGAAGCTCGCGTTCAGCTCGGTGCCGAAGTCGAACACGCCCGCCTTGTAGAGGATGTACGAGGCGAAGGCGCAGACCGTGCCGCTCAGCAGGCCCCAGAAACCCGCCCAGGCGGTCATCCGCCGCCAGAACAGGCCGATGATGAACGTCGCGAACAGCGGGGCGTTGAAGAACGAGAACAGCGACTGCAGGTAGTTCATGATGTTGCCGAACCCGGCGGCGATGAACGCCGTGCCGATTCCGGCGAGGACGCCGACCACGGTGGCGATCCGGCCGAGCCGCACGTACCACTCGTCGGGGTGGTCGCCGTTGACGTGCGCCTTCCAGATGTCCTGCGTGAAGACCGTGTTGAAGCCGCTGATGTTGGCGGCCATGCCGGCCATGAACGACGCGAGCAGGCCGGTCACCGCGACGCCGAGCACACCGTTGGGCAGGAACTCGTTCATGAGCAGCGGGATCGCCTCGTTGTACGTCGGCCCGCCGTCCTTGCCGAGGTTGCCGAACAGCACCACCGCGACCAGGCCGGGGATGACGGTGACGATCGGGATCACGAGCTTCGGGTAGGCCGCGACGATCGGGGTCAGCCGCGCGGCGTTGGTGTTGCGGGCCGACAGCGCGCGCTGCACCTCGGCGAAGTTCGTGGTCCAGTAGCCGAAGGACAGCACGAAGCCGAGGCCGAAGACCAGGCCGATCCAGTTCGCGTTGAGCGGGTTGTCGGTGCCGGCGGTGTGCGCCCAGGTGTGCAGCCCGCCCTCGCCGAGCACGCTCTGCTTGACCTTCTCGCCGAGGCCGGAGAAGCCGCCGACCCGCGTCAGTCCGATGATCACCACAGGTACGAGCCCCGCGACGATCACGAAGAACTGCATGACCTCGTTGTAGATCGCCGAAGACAGGCCGCCGAGCGTGATGTACGCCAGCACGATCGCGGCCGACACGAGGATGGACAGCCACAGCGGCCAGCCGAGCATGGCGTCCATGATGAGCGCCAGCGCGTACAGGTTGATCCCGGCGATGAGGATCTGCGCGACGGCGAAGGTCCCGGCGTTGAGCAGCTGGGTCGCCCCGTTGAAGCGGCGGCGCATGAACTCCGGGACGCTGTGCACCTTGGACCGGTAGTAGAACGGCATCATCACGACGCCGAGGAACACCATGGCGGGGACCGCGCCGATCCAGTAGTAGTGCAGGGTCATCGCGCCGTACTGCGCGCCGTTCGCCGCCATGCCGAGGACCTCGGTCGCGCCGAGGTTGGCGGACATGAAGGCCAAGCCGGTGATCCAGGCGGGAAGCGCGCGGCCCGAGAGGAAGAAGTCCAGACTCGTCCGTACGGCCCGTTTGGCAGCGAAGCCGATTCCCAGCACCACGAGGAAGTACAGGGCGAGGATCACGTAGTCCAGAACGTTGACGTCGAGCCGCAGATCCTGTGCGGCCAGCAATTGGGCATCAGGCACGCGATGCCAGCTACCCGCAGGTCCCGTCGTTTCACAAACGCGCGCCCCGTATACCCAATCGTGACAAAACCGCAGGTGAAGGCGCTGCAAAGCCCGTCAGGGGACGTGTGCGGCGGAGTCCCGAGTGACGGGGGAGTGACCGGGTAGGCGAGGGAGAGCAGGAGAACACCGACGAAGGGAGGCACGTCATGGCGACCGCACCGAACCCGATCCAGCTGCAGAAACACCTGAAGGGCGTCGACTATCCGGCCGGCAAGTCGGACCTGATCCGTACGGCCCGCGACCATGGCGCGGACGACAACGTCATCGACGCGCTGGAACGCATTCCGGACCGCCAGTACGACGGCCCCAACGCGGTCAGCAAGGCGGTCACCGAGGCCCGGTGAGAAAGAGGCCCGGTGAGAAAGAGGACCGGTGAGAAACCGGTCCCGTCTCGGGCGGCCGGCTCGGGAGCGTTCCCGCGCCGGCCGCCCGCGTGACGCCGCGCGCCTTCCGGCGGGTACGGCGGGCGGATCCGGAGTCAGGACCAGACGGCGGCGATCGGCTCGGCGAGCACGGCGGCCTGGTCGATCCCCGCCGCGAAGGCCGGCCCCCACAGGGCCGGGTCGAGGACGTTCTCGCCGAACACCGCGGTGGACGCCGCGTCGGGGTGGACGACGTACGACGCGGACGCCCCCGCCTTCGTCATCTCGGCTTCGAGGACGGCCCGGGGGGTGAGGTTGCCGAGCGGTTCGAGCACCACGAGCGCGCGGGCGCCCTCCGCGAGGTCGGCGTTGGTCGCGGAGCGGACGCCTCCGTCCACGTACCTGCGGCCGTTGATCTCCACGGGCGGGAAGACCATCGGCACCGCGCAGCTCGACGCGACGGCGAGCACCAGCGGCGCGCCGGAGGTCCGGTCCCATACGACGAACTCGCCGGTGGCCGCGTCCACGCTGGTGATCAGCAGCTCGCGCTCGGGCCACTCCTTCACCGGCAGCCGCTCGCCGACCGCCGCGAGCCGATCGGCGTAGTGGTCGACCCTGGCCGCGAGGGCCATCTGGCCGACCCTGCGCCGGGCCTCCCGCCGGTCGAGGGTCGGGTCGAACATGATGGCGAACGCCTGCATCACCTCGTCCATGTGGTCGACGGCCGGAGGCGGGCCGGTGTCCACCACGGCCTGGTGCGCGATCGCCTCCTCCAGGTCGGCGCCGGTGGCCACGAGCGTGCCGACGACCGAGCCGGCCGAGGTGCCGATGATCCGGTCCGCCGTCCCCAGGTCCACGCCGAGACGGCGCAGGCCGGTGACGATCCCCGCTTCCCAGGCGATGCCGGCGACTCCTCCGCCGCCGAGCACGAGAGCAGTAGTCATAACCAGAATTATGTTCCACGCCAACGGATGCTCGGGCCGGAGTGAAACCGGTTGCAATTTGTCTGGACGCCAAACTATTGACGGCGCTTCCGCTGGTGTGTGAATCTTCCCTTCAGATTTCCATGCACGTGGGAGAAGGACGGTCAGGGTCCCCGCCTGGTCGTGCATGGCCGGTTGTCCGTGCTCGGAGGGAAACCGTCCATGCGAAGATTCGCAACCCTGCTCGTGGTCGCCGCCGTGGCCCTGGTCACGGCCGTGATCAGAATGAGCCCCGTGTCGGCCGTGGCCGCCGACCCCTACACGTTCAAGAACGTGCAGATCCTCGGGGGCGGATTCGTTCCCGGGATCGTCTTCAGCCCCGCGCAGAAGGACCTCATCTACGCGCGCACCGACATCGGCGGCGCGTACCGCTGGAACCAGTCCTCCCAGACCTGGACGCCGCTGCTCGACTGGGTGGGGCAGTCCAACTGGGGCTACAACGGCGTGGCCAGCATCGTCCCCGACCCGGTGGACGCCAACAAGGTGTACGCCGCCGTCGGCATGTACACCAACAGCTGGGACCCCAACAACGGCGCGATCCTGCGCTCGTCGAACAAGGGCGACACCTGGCAGGTGAGCCCGCTGCCGTTCAAGCTGGGCGGCAACATGCCCGGCCGCGGCATGGGCGAGCGCCTCGCGGTGGACCCGAACAAGAACAGCGTCCTCTACTTCGGCGCGCCCAGCGGCAACGGCCTGTGGCGGAGCACCGACTCCGGCGCCAGCTGGTCGAAGGTGACGAACTTCCCGAACGTCGGCAACTACGTCGCCAGCCCCGGGGACGCCTACAACGGCGACAACCAGGGCGTCGTCTGGGTGACCTTCGACAAGCGCACCGGCACGTCGGGCAACGCCACGCAGACGATCTACGTGGGCGTGGCCGACAAGAGCAACACGGTCTACCGCACCACCAACGGCGGCACCTCGTGGGAGCGGGTCGCGGGGCAGCCCACCGGCTACATCGCCCACAAGGGCGTGCTCGACACGGCCAACGGCTACCTCTACATCGCCACCAGCGACACCGGCGGCCCGTACGACGGCGCCAAGGGCGACGTGTGGCGCTATGCCACCGCCACCGGCGCCTGGACCCAGATCAGCCCGATCCCGTCCAGCAGCGGCGACGACTACTTCGGCTACAGCGGCCTGACGATCGACCGGCAGAATCCGAAGACCATCATGGTCGCCACCCAGGTCTCCTGGTGGCCCGACGCGATCTTCTTCAGGAGCACCGACAGCGGCGCGACCTGGACCCGCATCTGGGACTGGACGTCCTACCCGAACCGCAGCTTCCGCTACAAGATGGACATCTCCGCCGCTCCGTGGCTCACCTTCGGGACCAACCCCCAGCCGCCGGAGGTCACGCCCAAGCTGGGCTGGATGAACGAGTCGGTGGAGATCGACCCGTTCGACTCCGACCGGATGATGTACGGCACCGGCGCGACGATCTACGGCACCACCGACCTCACCAAGTGGGACTCGGGCGGCCAGTTCACGATCAAGCCGATGGTGAAGGGCCTGGAGGAGACCGCCGTACTCGACCTGATCAGCCCGCCGAGCGGCGCCCCGCTGGTCAGCGCGCTGGGCGACATCGGCGGCTTCCGGCACACCAACCTCGACGCCGTGCCGTCCATGATGTTCACCCAGCCCGTCTTCACCTCCACGACCTCGCTCGACTACGCCGAGACCAACCCGAGCGTGATGGTGCGGGCCGGCAACTTCACCGACTCCGACCGCCCGAACGACAGCCACGTGGCGTTCTCCACCGACGGCGGCGCGAACTGGTTCCAGGGCACCGAGCCGGGCGGGATCAACAGCGGCGGCACGGTCGCCGCGGCGGCCGACGGCAGCCGCTTCGTCTGGGCGCCCGGCGACCCCGGCATCCAGGTCGTCTACTCCGTCGGCTACGGCAACAGCTGGAGCGCCTCCAGTGGCGTCCCGGCGGGCGCGATCGTCGAGTCCGACCGCGTGAACGCGCAGAAGTTCTACGCCTTCTCCGGCGGCAAGTTCTACGTGAGCACCAACGGCGGCGCGAGCTTCAGCGCCACCGCGGCGACCGGGCTGCCCACCACCGGCGTGCACTTCAAGGCGCTGCCCGGCAAGGAGGGTGAGATCTGGCTGGCCGGCGAGGGCGGCCTGTGGCACTCCACCAACTCGGGCGCCTCGTTCACCAAGCTGTCCAACGTCAGCAGCTCGATCAACGTCGGCTTCGGCAAGGCGGCGCCCGGCAAGACCTACCAGGCCCTCTACCTGGCCGGCACCGTGGACGGCGTGCAGGGCCTGTTCCGGTCCGACGACACCGGCGCGAGCTGGGTGCGCATCAACGACGACCAGCACCAGTACGGCAACATGGGCGAGGCCCTGACCGGCGACCCGCGCATCTACGGCCGGGTCTACCTCGGCACCAACGGCCGGGGCATCATCTACGGCGACCGCACCGGCGGGTCCTCCCCGTCGCCGTCGCCGTCCGCCTCGCCGTCGAAGTCGCCGTCCCCGAGCCCGTCCGCGTCGCCCTCGGCCTCGCCGTCGCCGTCGCCGTCCCCGAGTCCGTCGGCGTCGCCCTCGCGCAGCCCGTCCCCGAGCCCGTCGCCCTCGGCGAGCCCGTCGGGCGGCAAGGGGTGCTCGGCGACGTACAAGGTGGTCAACCAGTGGCCGGGCGGCTTCCAGGGCGAGGTCACGGTGAACAACACCGGCAGCGCCTCGATCAGCGGCTGGAGCGTCAAGTGGGCCTTCGCCAACGGCCAGACGGTCAGCCAGTCCTGGAACGGCACGGTCAGCCAGTCCGGAGCGAACGTCACGGTCACCAACGTGAGCTACAACGGTTCGGTGGG
Organism: Microbispora rosea; assembly: GCF_900156315.1. Lineage (GTDB taxonomy): Bacteria > Actinomycetota > Actinomycetes > Streptosporangiales > Streptosporangiaceae > Microbispora > Microbispora rosea. Next base: position 43,163 of record NZ_FTNI01000001.1, read on the forward strand.
CGCCGGGGCGTCCACCACGTTCGGGTTCCAGGCGAGCTGGAACGGCACCAACGCCGTCCCGTCGCCGGTGACCTGCACCGCCTCGTGAGATAGCACGACAACGGCCGTACGGATGCGCCACCTCGGCGGCGCATCCGTACGGCCTCTTGCCTGTCTCGACGAGAACGGCCTGGGTCTCCTCCGGGGTCCCGTCCCGTCCTCCGATTCATGACGCGGACACCAGAATGTCAACGTGAAGTAATGGTTCATGTACAGCGAGTCACGTGCGTATGTGGACGAGTCCATGCGTCTCGAAGAGGGTCTTTACGTGTTGGCCGCTGTCGCCGTCCCTGTCGATCGTGCCGCTGAATACCGCGCGGTCCTGCGTGGCCTCCTACTGACCAAGCAGCCGCGGCTGCACTGGCGAGACGAAGACCGGAAACGGCGCCTGGCGATCGCGCGTGCCGTCGCAGCCCTGTCGCCGACCTTGAACATCGTGATCGGCGCCGGGCTCCTGCCTGCGAAGCAGAGGCGAGTTCGGCGTAAGTGCCTGGAGCGGCTGCTGTGGCAGTTGGCGTCCAATGACATACGGCACGTGGTCATGGAACGTAGGAACGCCGCAGGCGACAAAGAGGACCTTGACTTGGTCAACGCCCTTCGCGCTCGGCAAGCGCTGCCGCACGACATGCATGTTCAGTGGGGCGATCCTCTCGCGGAGGAACTCCTCTGGCTGCCCGATGTGGTCGCGGGAATAGTCGCCAGAGCGGAGGCGGGGGATGACTCGTTGTGGCGTCTGCTGCGCGGCGAGCGCATGACCGAGCGCGTGATCTGCGAATGATCGCGCATAACCGGGAATGATCCCGAGAACGCGAAGCCCGGGTTCCCGTCAATTCCGGCGGTAAGCCCGGGCTCACTTCCTCTCCCCCTCGCAGGGGGCGGCATCTGGAAGCATACCTGGGAAGACGGCTCCGCGCATCACCGTGAGTGACGTTCGCATGACCTGACGCAATGATCGAACCGTCCGCGAGCGACCCGACCGTTCTCAGCGGAAATTCGCGTGCGCCCCGAGGGCGGCCGGGTGTTGCATGAATCCGATGATCGACGAACCGCTGGAACGACTGCGCGCCGCCGCCCGGCGCACGCGTGAACTCGCCCTCAACCGGGCGGGCACCGGCCTGGGCCACGAGGACGCCGACGACGACGTCGGCACGATCGGCACGGACGGCGCCCTCGGATTCGACCCGTTTCCCCTGCTCGAAGCCCTCCACCGCCACGGCGTCCAGGCCGTGGTGATCGGGCAGGTCGCCGGCATCATGCACGGATCCGCCGAGCTGACCGGCGATCTGGATCTGCTCTGGGACGGCGAACCGGTCCACGCCCCGGCCCTGGCGGCCGCCTTCATGTCCGTCGACGCCCGGCTCTCCGACGAAACGGGCGCCCCCATGGCGACTCATCCGGATGCTCTGCTCCGCCCTAAAGTGCAGTTCACCGCGCCCGGAGCGAGCGGCGACTGCTGCACCCCCGCGCTTCCCTGGGGCGACCTGCGTGTCCGGGAGATCCTCGGCAGGGCGGTCACGGCACACGGCCCGGGCGGCCTGGAAGTCCACTACGTGTCCCGGGAGGACCTCATCCGGATGCGGCGGGCCATGGGCCGCCCCAAGGACCTCCGGCGAGCAGCCGAGCTCGACGGTCTCGCATGAGACGAGGTGAGACAGCAGACCGATCATGGCTGACAGCGGATGCGAACTCGTCTGGGCGACCACCACACACGTGAGGACCAGTGGTTCGGGCTCTGCTGGAAGACCCGGACCCTGGTGAACCGGGCGGGCGGACGCCCGTTCGCCTGGGTAGACGACGAGATCACCGACGCCGACAGGGACTGGGTCTCCGCGCGCCATAGCGGTCGGGCTCTCCTTCACCGCGTGGAGTCATACAGGGGGCTCACCGACGAAGACTTCGCAGCCCTCGATCAATGGCTTCGAGCCTTGTGAATCACGCGGGATGCATTCGTTCGACCTGTCCGCACCGGCCCCGAAGCCAGGGCCGGAAAAGGGTTGGGCTGGGACGGCGCACAGGTGATCTATTGAAGCGGTGACGGGTGTCGGGTGAGTGGGGCGGGGCGGGATGGGACAGCCAGGCGCGGTTGGTCCGGGGGCGGTGGGTGGAGCGCCGTCCCAGGCGGCCGGAGGTGGCTGCGCGGCTGCTCATGGAGACCCGCCTGATGCCGTGGCTCGCGCGGCGGCTGCCGCTGCCCGTCCCGATCCCTCATGTCCTGCGGCAGGAGCCCTTGGTCGTACGGCATGAGATGGTCGCCGGTGAGCCGCTCGGGACTTTCGAAGCCGCGGGCGGCCGGACGCTGGGCGCGTTCCTGCGGGCCCTGCACGCGGTAGATCCCGCAGAGGCCGTACGGCGCGGTGTGCCGCCGCCGCGGGAAGTGCTGAGAGAGCGGGCGGCGACGGTGAAGGACTTCGGCGCCCGCGTCATACCGCTCCTGCCGGGCGACCGGCGAGACGTCGCTTCGGCGTTGCTGGACGCCGTGGCCGCGTTGCCCGCCCACGCTCTGGTCCATGGCGACCTGGGGCCCGAGCATGTGCTGATGTGGGACGGCACGGTGAGCGGCGTCATCGACTTCAGCGACGCGCACGTCGGTGACCCGGCGCTCGATCTGGCATGGGCGCTCCACGGCGCCCCGCCGGCGTTCGCCCGGGCCGTAGCGGCGGAGTACGGCGCCGCCCCGGAGCTCGCAGAACGGGCACTGCTGTGGCACCGGCTCGGCCCGTGGCACGAGGTCACGCACGGCCTCGACACCGGCGACCCGGACACGGCGGGCAGCGGTCTGGAGGGCATCCTCGCCCGCCTCCCGGCCTAAGCGGGCGGGCCGCGGGCGCCTTCGCGCCTGGGAGACCGTACGACCAGTGAGGAAGGGCCCTACGGATGTGACCTTCGACTGGTATCTCCGCAGGGCCCTTCGCATAGCCTTGCCTGGGCGGGCCGTCGGGCCGCGCCTGGACAGGGGTGACTGCGCGATGGCGATCGGGGTTTACGTCGCGGCCGGCGACGCGAGGAGCAACAAGGGCACGATCGCCCTCGGCATGATCGAACTGCTGACCCGCCAGGTGGGCACGGTCGGCGTGTTCCGGCCGGTCGTCCGGTCGGGCCGCGAGGACAGCCTGGTCAACACCGTGCGCAGCCGCTTCGGGATCGGCCTGCCGTACGCCATGTGCACCGGCGTCACCTACGAGGAGGTGCACGCCGACGAGGAGCGCGCGGCCGGGGAGATCCTGGCCCGCTACCGGGCGCTCGCCGGGCGGTGCGACGCGGTCGTGGTGATCGGCACCGACTACACCGACGTGGGCGCGCCCACCGAGTTCGTGTTCAACGCCGAGCTCGCCGCCAACCTGGGCACGCCGGTGATGAACGTGGTGACCGGGCTCGACCGCACCCCCGACGACATCGCCGCGGCCGTCGAGATGTCGCGCAAGGAGCTGGCCGAGCGGCACGCCACCGAGCTGGCGACGGTCGTCACGGGGGTCGTCCCCGGCCTGGTGGACGAGGTCGCCGCCCGCGTGCCCGCGTACGTCCTGCCGGAGGTGCGGCGGCTGTCCGCGCCGACGGTCAGCGACCTGATGGCCGCCTGCGACGGCGACCTGTTCATCGGTGACGCCGACCAGCTCGGCCGGGAGACGGGCGGGCTGATGATCGGCGCGATGTCGCTGCCGAACATCCTGGAGCGCCTCACCGAGGGCCTGGCGGTCGTCGTCCCCGCCGACCGGGCCGCCGCGCTGGTGCCGGGCCTGCTGGCCGCGCACAAGGCCCCCACGTTCCCCGCCCTGTCGGCGATCATCCTCAACGGCGGGCTGGAACTGCCCGACGCGGTGGTCCGCCTGCTGAAGGGCATGGACATCCGGCTGCCGATCATCACGACCGGCGGCGGCACGTTCGAGACCGCGACCAAGCTGTCGAAGGCCGAGGGCCGGTTCAGCCCCGACGCCAAGGGAAAGATCGACACCGCGCTCGGGGTCTTCGCCGAGCACGTCGACGGCGGGGCGCTGCTGCGCAGCCTGCAGGTCACCAAGGCCGCCGCGATCACTCCGCTCATGTTCGAGTACGACCTGCTGGACCGCGCCCGCGCCGACCGCAGGCACATCGTGCTGCCGGAGGGCGCCGAGCCGCGGATCCTGCGCGCCGCCGACAGCCTGCTGCGCCGGGGCGTCGCCGAGCTGACCCTGCTGGGCGACGAGCGGGAGATCCGGCTGGCGGCGGCCACGATGGGCCTGGCCGTCGACGGCGCCCGCGTGGTCAGCCCGTTCGACCCGGAGCTGCGCGAGCTGTTCGCCGAGGAGTACGCCCGGCTGCGCGCGCACAAGGGCGTGACGGCGGGGCAGGCCCGCGACATCGTCACCGACGTCTCCTACTTCGGCACGATGATGGTCCACCTCGGGCTTGCCGACGGCATGGTCTCGGGCGCCGCCCACACCACGGCCCACACGATCAGGCCCTCGTTCGAGATCATCAAGACCTCGCCGGGCGTCGGCGTGGTGTCGAGCGTGTTCTTCATGTGCCTGGCCGACCGGGTCCTGGTGTACGGCGACTGCGCCGTCGTCCCCGACCCCACGGCGGCCCAGCTCGCGGACATCGCGATCTCGTCGGCCGCCACGGCCGCCAGGTTCGGGGTCGAGCCGCGGGTGGCGATGCTGTCGTACTCGACCGGCGAGTCCGGCGCCGGGCCCGAGGTGGACAAGGTGCGCGAGGCCACCGCGCGGGTCCGCGAGCTGCGGCCGGACCTGCCCGTCGAGGGCCCGATCCAGTACGACGCCGCGGCCGAGCCGAGCGTGGCGCGGACCAAGATGCCTGGCAGCCCGGTGGCCGGCCGGGCGACGGTGTTCGTGGTGCCCGACCTCAACACGGGCAACAACCTCTACAAGGCCGTGCAGCGCAGCGCCGGCGCGGTCGCGATCGGGCCGGTCCTGCAGGGCCTGCGCAAGCCGGTCAACGATCTGTCCCGCGGCGCGACCGTGGGCGACATCGTCAACACCGTCGCGATCACGGCCATCCAGGCGCAGGCGCACAGGGAAGCACAGTGAGCGCGCACGCGTGACGGGAAGCACAGTGAGCGCGCACGCGCGAGGAAAAGTACGGTGAGCGCGCAGGCGCGGGAGGAGACACAGTGAGCGGGCAGGTCCTCGTCCTGAACACGGGGTCGTCGTCCATCAAGTACCGCCTCATCGACATGGGGGCGCGGCGGGCCGTGGCCGGTGGGCTGATCGAGCGCATCGGCGAGGACGAGAGCGTGCTCACCCACGACGGCGTACGGACCGAGCGCCGGGTGGCCGACCACGAGGAGGGGCTGAAGGCGGTGCTCGCGGCCTTCGCCGAGCACGGGCCGCCCCTCGACGGCGTGACCGCCGTGGGCCATCGGGTCGTCCACGGGGGCAGCCGGTTCGTCACGCCCGTGCTGATCGACGACGAGGTCGAGCGAGCCATCGAGGAGATGGCGCCGCTGGCGCCGCTGCACAACCCGGCGAACCTGGAGGGGATCCGGGTCGCCCGGCGGGCCTTTCCCGGTCTGCCGCACGTCGCGGTCTTCGACACCGCCTACCACGGCACGATCCCGCCCCACGCGCACACCTATGCCGTCCCCCGCGAGTGGACCCGCAAGCTCGGTGTCCGCCGCTACGGTTTCCACGGCACCTCCACGGCGTACGTCTCCCGCCGGGCGGCCGCGCTGCTCGGCCGGCCGTACGACGAGGTGAACTCGATCGTGCTGCATCTCGGCAACGGCGCGAGCGCGACGGCGGTGCGGGGCGGGCGCAGCGTGGACACCTCGATGGGCATCACCCCGCTCGCCGGGCTGGTGATGGGCACCCGCTCCGGGGACGTCGACCCGGCTCTGGGCGCCTACCTCGGCCGGGTCGCCGGCATGGACCTCGCCGGTGTCGACGCGGCGCTCAACAAGGAGAGCGGCCTGCTCGGCATGTGCGGCGTCAACGACATGCGGGAGGTCTGGCGGCTGGCCGACTCGGGCGACGAGGACGCCCGCCTCGCGCTCGACGTCTACGGCTACCGCGTGCGGGCCTACATCGGCGCCTACTACGCGGCGCTCGGCCACGTGGACGCCCTCGTCTTCACGGGCGGGGTGGGGGAGAACAGCCCTCGTGTCCGCGCGCTCGCGACGACGGGGCTCACCAGGCTCGGCATCGAGATCGATCCCGATCGCAACACCGCCGAGTCGGCGGAGGCCAGGGTGGTCTCCCCGGAGGGCGCCGAGGTGACGGTGCTGGTGGTGCCCACCAACGAGGAACTGGAGATCGCCGAGCAGACCGCCGCCTGCCTCGGGGACGCGTGAACCCGCCGGTCGCCGCCACGGTCGCGTGCTGGCTATCGTGGGCAGCGAATGGGGGTGAGCCGTGTGGCGACGGCTGAGGACAGTCGTACGGGTGAACACGAGGGGACTACCGATCCGCCGGGCTGGCTCGACCGGATCCGTGCGACTCCGGCGGGCCGGTTGACGCTGCGGATCGTCATCGGTGTGGTCGGCGCCGCGCTCGTGATCACCGGCCTGATCATGGTGCCGTTCCCGGGGCCGGGCTGGCTGGTGGTCTTCGCCGGGCTCGCCGTGCTGGCCACGGAGTTCACCTGGGCGTCCCGGCTGCTGGCGTTCGCCAAGGACAAGGTCAGGGCGGCGACCGGCTGGCTGAAGCGGCAGAACTGGTTCGTCCGCATCGTCGCGAGCGCGCTCACCCTGCTCTGCGCCGGGGCCATCATCTGGGTGTCGGTCCGGCTGACCTTCGGCGTCGACCTGATCCAGGAGGCCCGCGAGCTCCTCGGCTGACCGTCAGGCGCGGGCCAGCCTGCGGACCGCGAGTTCGGTGAGCAGCGTCGCGCCGTCGGACAGGATGGCGTCGTCGAACTCCGCCTCCGCGGAGTGGTTGGCCGGGGCGGTGGCGAGGTCCCGGCCGGGCGGGCAGGCGCCGACGACGAGGAACGCCCCGGGCACCTGCTCCAGCACGTACGAGAAGTCCTCCGAGCCGGTCGCCGGGGTGGGCAGCGGGAAGTAGCGATCCTGACCGAGGGCCTCCCGCACCGTGTGGGCGGCGAACTCCGCCTCGGCGTCGTCGTTCACCGTCACCGGATAGCCGATGCCGAACGCGCAGTCGACGGTGAGGCCGTGCGCCTCGCCGATGCCGCGGGCGAGGCGGACCAGGCCCTCCCTGACGCGGTCGCGTGAGCCGGCCGAGAACGTGCGCACGGTGGCCTCGAACGTGGCCTCGTCCGGGATCACGTTGTCGGTGGTGCCGGCGTGGAAGCTGCCCACCGTCACCACGACCGGGTCGAAGACGTCGTAGCCGCGGGTGACGTGGGTCTGCAGGGCCGTCACGATCTCGCAGGCGGCGGGGATCGGGTCGAGGGCGCGGTGAGGGGAGGACCCGTGGCCGCCCCTGCCGCGCACGGTCACGGTCAGCGTGTCGGCCGCGGCCAGCACGGGCCCGCCCTTGGTCAGGAACAGCCCGCGCGGGATCGTCGTGGAGAAGACGTGCATGCCGTACGCCGCGACGGGCCTGGCCCCGGCCGCGTCGAGCACGCCCTCCTCGATCATCAGCCGGGCGCCCTCTTCCCCCTCCTCACCGGGCTGGAACATCAGCACCACGTCTCCGGCGAGGTCGGCACGGCGCTCGCTGAGCAGGCGGGCGGCCCCCACCAGCATGGCCGTGTGCAGGTCGTGGCCGCAGGCGTGCATGCGGCCGTCGAATCGCGACCGGTAGGGCACGTCGGTCTTCTCGTGCACCGGCAGCGCGTCCATGTCGGCGCGCAGCAGCACGGCGGGGCGGTGATCAGCGGGGCCGGGGCCGCCGCCGCGCAGGACGGCGGTCACCGACGACAGGCGCTCGCCGGTGGTGATCTCCAGGGGCAGGCCGTCGAGCGCCGCGAGCACCTTCTCCTGCGTGCGGGGCAGGTCGAGACCGATCTCCGGCTCCCGGTGCAGCGCGCGGCGAAGCTCGACGAGGTCATCCTGAAGCGTCACGGTTCACCTCGGCGGGAGGTCGGGAGGCCAGAGACAGAGGTCCGGAGGCCACAGACAAGAGGTCGGGGGGTCAGAGGTAGAGGCCGGTGCCGTGGTCGGTCTGCTGCGTCGCCACGGCGTGCAGGTCGCGCTCGCGCAGCACCAGGTAGAGCTGGCCGTGGACCTCCACCTCGTACTGGTCCTCGGGGTTGAACAGGACCTTGTCGCCGGTCTTGACCGACCTGACGTTGGCGCCGGCGCCGCACACCTCGCCCCAGACGAGCCGGTTGGCCATCTTGACCGTTGCCGGGATGACGATGCCCGCGCTGCTGCGCCGCTCCTCAAGGTCCCGCTGAACCCTGACCATCACGCGGTCGTGGAGCATCTGGATCTCGAACTTCGGGTCAGCCACGCTCGCAGTTTACGCGCAGCGGCCCGGGCACCGTCATCGGAGGTTCACCGGCGCCGGGGGCTCACCGGCGGCCCATGGCCAGGTCGTGGCCCGTTCCCGAGCGGCGGTAGACGCCGCCCTTGCCCCACTTCAGCACCTGGAACCGTACGTGGACGGTGTTGGAGGCGACGCCCGTCAGGTCGGCCATCATCTTCTCGGACAGGTCGACGATCGCCGGGATGTCGTGCTGGGCCACGGCCCACTCGGCCGGGCCGAAGTCCTCGACGACGCCGATCGCGCTCTTCTTCTTGTACGTGATCCGCACCTTGGTGCCGAGGGGCCAGTAGGGGCTGGCGATGGTCCGGTATCGCATCGGCTTGCCCGACGCGGTCTGGGCGTCCCAGAAGGACGTGGCGGTGGAGACGCCGGAGGGCAGGGCGGCGGCCTTCTTCGCCTTCGCGTACGCCGTGCGGAGGGCCTCGTTGAAGGCCGCGCCCAGTGCGGCCAGGTCTGTGGGGATCGGGCGGGCGGTGTCGGGGGAGACGACGGGCGCCCTTGGGGGGAGTGGCGCGGAGGAGGGAGCCTGAGGGATCACCGAGGCGTCCGCGGCGGTGGCCGCGCAGGCGACGAGTGTGGTTCCGGCCATCGCCGTGATGATCACCTGACGGGCTCGCTTGCGCATGAGGTTCCTTTCGTCTCGGTCGCGGGGCGGCCCTCGGGGGAACGGGGCCTGGCGTCGTCGAGGAGTCCCGGCTGGCAGGCGGGTTCCGCACGCGCGCCCGGGTACGGCGGAGCAACCTTCGGAAAAGTGGGGCGAAGGGCTCCGGAAGCGGGTCGCGCGTTCCCTGGGGAAGGGGATACGACGGTTTTGCGATGTAAGGGATTTACTGGGGCAAAAGGTGATGTGAGGCACGAGTATAGGGAAAGAGTAAGTAAAGTGGACAAATCGATCTAAAGACCGCGTAGATCGTCCTTGACGCAGGCGCCCGGAAAGCGCTCTGATTGCACGATCAGGCAAAGCGACGGCAGGGGGCCGGCATGGCGTTGGACGACTTCGCGTGGATCAACGAGCCCGCCGATTGGTCGCAGACGGGGGAGGGCCTGCGGGCCGTCGCCGGCGCCCAGACCGACCTGTGGCAGACCACGCACTACGGCTACTCGTACGACACCGCCCACATGTTCGGCCGCCAGGTCACCGGGGACGCGCGGCTGACCGTGACCTTCGAGGCCGACTACGCCGAGCAGTACGACCAGGCCGGAGCCGTGCTGCGGATCGACGAGGAGAACTGGATCAAGGCGGGGGTCGAGTTCGTCGACGGCGGCCACCAGCTCAGCGTCGTCGTCACCCGCGGCTTCTCCGACTGGTCCGTCACGCCCGCGCCCGGCGGACTCGTCTCCGCGACGTTCGACCTCGAACGAGCCGGCGACGCCGTGACCGTCCGATACGGCGTGAACGGCGCGGAGCCGGAGCACTTGCTGCGCCTGGCCTACTTCCCGCCGCAGGCCCCGGCCCTCGCCGGGGTCATGTGCGCAGCCCCGGTGGGCAAGGGCTTCGAGACCCGCTTCGGCCGCGTGTCGCTCAGGTAGCCCTCACGCGCCCGTGAGGCGCCGCTCCCGTCCCCGTGCCGTGTGGCGGTCCTGGGCGTCCAGCACGGCGTCTCCGTGGCGCACGGCCCACATGCCCATCGCGCGCATGGGCGCGAGCAGGGCCGTGCCCGCCTCCGTCAGCGCGTAGTCGACGCGGGGCGGCGCCTCGGCGTACGCCCGGCGTTCGACCAGGCCGTTGTGCTCCAGGCGGCGCAGCGCCTCGTTGAGGACCTTGGGAGAGATCCCGCCGATCCGGGCGCGCAGCCGCCGTGGCCGCATCGGGCCGGTCTCGCCGAGCGTGTAGACCACGACGCTGTCCCAGCGGTTCGCGAGCACCTCGAACGCGAGGCGCGCCCGGCAGTCGGAGGTGTACGCCGGCCGGTCGGGGAACTCGTCCATGGCCTCATCCTGCCCGCCGCGAAGGACACCGTGTGGTGTGCGTCGGTTCGCCTAGCGTCGCGGACCGTCACCTGATTCCTCGGAAACGGAGCCCCTCATGCGTATCGGCATCCTCGGCACGGGCGCGATGGCCACGGCACTGGGCGGCGCCTGGGCCCGCGCCGGGCACGACGTGCTCGTCGGCGGACGCGACCGGTCCGCGGCCGCCGCGACGGCGGCTCGCATCGGCGCCGCGAAGGACGGGACGCTCGCGGACGCGGCGGCCCACGGCGATGTCGTCCTCGCGGCGCTTCCCGCCGGCGCGGCGCCGCGGCTGGTGAACGGGCTCGCGGCCGACCTCGCCGGGCGGACCGTCGTCGACTGCTCGAATCCCCTCCGGCCGGGAGACGACGGGCCGGTGCTGACGACGGGCGGCACGACCTCGGTCGCCCGGCTGATGGCGGACGCCGCGCCGGGCGCCCACGTGGTCAAGGCGTTCAACCTGTGCCACGACAGCATCTGGACGCTGCCCCGGCCGGCGTTCGAAGGGGTCGCGCTGGCCGTGCCGTTCTGCGGCGACGACCCCGTGAGCCTCGACAGGACCGCCGCGCTGATCACGTCGATGGGATGCACGCCGATGCCCTGCGGAGGGCTGTCCCGTGCGCTCTACGTCGAGGCGGCGGCGGCGTTCGCGATCGGGGCGTGGTGGTCCGGGGCGGAGCCGCGGTTCGCCTTCCCCACGTCGGAACGGGCCCCGCGACTCTAGGTGCCGGTCGTGGGCAGGACCAGCTCGGCGAAGATCGCCCGGTGGTCGGTCTCCGGCAGCCGGTGGACGCCGAACGCCCGGACCGCGACGCGCGGGTCCACCAGGATGTGGTCGATCGTGACGGGCGGCACCGGCAGGCCACCGAAGTCCGACGACTTCCGGTAAGGCCAGGTGCCGGCGAGGCCGTTGCCGGTCGCGTCGGCCGCGTCCCGGTAGCCCGCGTCGAGCAGGCTCCGCACCGGGGCGTGGTCGAGCGTCGCGTTGAAGTCGCCGGACAGGATCCGTACGAGCTCGCCCGGGCCGGGCAGCGAGGCGAGCGACCTCGACCAGCACCTGAACCGGAACGCGTAGCGCGGCGCGCACGGGTGCACGGACACGACGGCGACGGGTCCCGCGCCGGGAACCTCGACGATGCCCGCCGCCTGCCTGCGGCCGTTCACCGCCGTGAGATCCGCCGGCCGCAGGGGGAACCGAGTGAAGAGCCCGGAGCCGCTGGAGCCCTCCTGGGCCCGGTCGTCCGCGTACGGCAGGAGCGTGGTCAGGCCCGCCGCGCGCAGGCCCGCCGAGGCCTGCGGGGTCAGCTCCTGCAGCGTCAGGACGTCGGGGCGCAGCCGCCGCACGAGGTCCACCAGCGCGGCGGGCGGCACCGAGCCGTAGAGCAGGTTGGCCGACAGGATCCGCAGGGCCGGGCCGGCGTCGCCGGCCGCCCGCACGCCGGGACCGGCCGAGCCGAGAGGGGACGTGTCCGACAGCGCGCGGGGCAGCACGCAGGCCGCCAGCGTCACGGTGACCGCGAGGCCCGCGACCAGCGCGACGGGACGCCGCACGAGCAGCGCGACCAGCGGCGCGAGGACCGAGGCGAGGGCGACGTACGGCGTGAACGCCACCAGCTGCACCCAGCGGAAATGGACGTCGCCGGGCACCAGCCGCAGCAGGGCCCACAGCGCGAACGGAGCGACGGCCGGCCACGCGATCAGGCTGCGCCAGACCCCCGGGCGGCCCACCCAGCCGGCTGTCAGTCTCGCCATCCCGGACTCCTTCCTGAAAGATCCACCGTACGACGGAATGCACGTGCATTCCGGGGCTCCACGCCGGTCGTGGCAGGCCGTACAGTCTCCGGCATGGATGTCGAAGCGAGAGTTCTGGACGCCCTCGACGAGGCGGAGACGGTGCGCCTGCTGGCCGACCTGGTCAGGGTGCCGAGCATCACCGGCACCGACGCCGAGTCGGACCTGCAGGACAGGTGCGCCCGCATGCTCACCGAATGGGGCCTCGACGTCGACATGTGGAAGCTCGACCTCGACGATCTCCGCTCCCGTGAGGGGTTCCCCGGCATGGAGGCGGAGCGCGCCGAGGGATACGGCGTGGTCGGCGTCACCGAGGGTGAGGGCGCGCCCGCGCTGATCCTGCAGGGGCACGCCGACGTGGTGCCGATCGGCGACCCGGGCAAGTGGGAGGGGCAGGACCCCTTCGGCGCGCGCCTGACCGCGACCACCCTGCACGGCCGGGGCGCCTGCGACATGAAGGCCGGTCTCGCCGCCAACCTCGCCGTGGTGCGCGCGCTGCGCGCGACCGGCGTGCGGCTCGCGCGGCCGCTGGCCGTCCACTGCGTGATCAGCGAGGAGGACGGCGGGCTCGGCGCGTTCGCCACCCTGGCCAGGGGCCACACCGGGGAGGCGGCCGTGATCACCGAGCCGACGAGCGGGAAGCTGATCACCGCCAACGCCGGCGCGCTGACCTTCCGCCTGGAGGTCGCCGGCCGGGCCGCGCACGGCGCCACCCGCTACGAGGGGGTCAACGCCGTCGAGGCGTTTGTGCCGGTGCTGCAGGCCGTCCGGCGGCTCGAACGCGAGCGCAACGCCGACCCCGGCTCCCTGTTCGCGGGCAACCCGCTGCCGTACCCGATCGAGATCGGCACCGTGCGCGCGGGCGACTGGGCGAGCACGGTGCCCGACCTGCTCGTGGCCGAGGGACGGCTGGGCGTCCGGCTCGACGAGGACCCGGCCGACGCCCGCGCCGCCCTGGAGAGCGCCCTCGCCGATCTGGACGACCTCTGGCTGCGGGACAACCCCGTACGCGTCACCTGGCCGGGCGGGCAGTTCGCCAGTGGCCGGCTGCCCGAGGGGCACCCGCTGGCGGAGGAGGCGGCCCGGGCCGTGGCCGACGTGACCGGGGGACGGCCGGGCCGCACCGCCGCGCCGTACGGGAGCGACCTGCGCCTGTACGCGGGGGCGGGCGTGCCGACCCTGCACTACGGGCCGGGCGACGTCCGGTTCGCGCACGCCCCGCGTGAGCAGGTCGACCTGCGGGAGGTCCGCGACGTCACCCGCGCGCTGGCCCTGCTCGTGCTGCGCCGCTGCGGCGTCCGCTGAGACCGCTGAGGCGTCCCCTTGAGGTTCGTCAGCAGTCGGCGGTGACCGCGGCGATCTCGTTGAGCGGGAACTCCAGGTAGTCGCCGGCCTCCTCGCACCACGCGTCGAGCACGCCGCTGCGCAGTTCGCCGTGGCTGACCGTGGCGGTGACCCCGTCGGCCAGCGTGATCATCGCGCGGACGTCGCGGTCCACGACGAAGCCGAGCAGGGACTGCTGCGCCGCCGGGAGCCGGGTCGCCATCCGCCCGATGACGGCCCACGTCTGGCGGGGCTGCGCCGTGGCCGCCACCGGGCCGCCGCTGACCAGCAGCCGCCTGGCGTGCTCGCGCGGGTCGGGCGGGGGCTCCAGCAGGGGGCCGGGAGGTTCGAGCTCGGCGACCCGGCCGCCGGGCAGGAGGATCAGCCGCCCGCCCTGCGGCTCGCGCCGGATGGTGATCTCTCCGGTGTCGTCCACCGGCACCGGGGCGTAGCCCGCATCCCTGAGGGCGGCCAGTGTGGCCGCGGCGGGCGCCGCGCCGGCGAGCACGGTCGGCGCCAGCAGCCGCAGGCCCAGCTTGGCCAGTTTGCGGTGCGCGGCGATCTCGGCGAGCAGCGCGGGGTCGGAGCCCTGGACGATGCAGCCGACCGACGACACCGTGACCTCGCCGTGCCGCCGCGCCACGTCCCTGATCAGGTAGGTCAGCGGCTGGGGGAGCGTCCCGGCCTCCGACAGGTCGGCGACGAGCGTGTCGGCCGTGTCCCCGCCGTCCAGGGCCCGCCGTACGCTCGCGGGGCTGAACCGCCAGACCGACGCCGTGCCCTGCGACTCGCGGTCGGCGGCGCGGTCGAGCAGCGCGGCGAGCTCGACCGACGGCGGGCCGGTCACCACGGCGGTGAGGTCGGCGCCGAACAGGGCCGTGCGCTGGGCGCTGGCCATGGCGTGCGTGGCGGCCTTCGCCAGCGCGGGGTCGTGCTCGACCTCGGGCGCGCATTCGCGCGTCTCGTCCCCGGCGACGGCCGCGAGCGGGGCCAGGGCCCGGCCGAGAGCGGTGAGCGCGTCGCAGGCCACGAGCCCCAGCAGGCGGGCCTCCGCGAGCACGGCCGCCGCGCAGCCGTCCAGCAGTTCCCGGTCGAGTAGCGGGGCGCGCCAGTGCACCCGCTGCACGAGCTCCGGCAGCGTCGCGAAGGCCCTGCCCTCCGCGATCTCGGCGAGCGCCGCGAACAGGGCCCACCGGATCCTGGCGATCGTCTCGCCGGCCGGGTCGTCGCCGAGCGCGGCGGGGTGGCGGCCGTCCACCCGGCGCAACGACGAGCGCTCCATCCGCCACCAGGCGGCCAGCAGGACGCGCAGCCGCATGGGCGCCTCCTCCAGCCGCCACGCGTCGTACCGGCCGGCCGGCGTCAGCCCGCCCGCCTCCTCGTCGATCGCGATCAGCCGGGCGACCGCGCAGACCTCCAGCAGCAGCCGGGTCTCGTCCTCGGCGCAGCCGGTCTCCCTGGCCAGGCGCTTGATCTCCCGCACGCCGACCCCGCCGTTCTTGAGCAGCGGCAGCGGCGTCTTGTCGACGTTCTCCAGCAGCGCCGTGGCCCGGTCGAGCACGTGCGGCGCGGCAAGGCACATCGCGTGCTCGACGCCGTCGGCGTCCGCCTCGGCCGTGGCCAGGTCGGGCGGGTACGGCGTGAACGGCCCGCGGTAGTCGGGCCCGCGCAGCGCCAGCGCGACCTCGCGGGGCATCTCCGCCAGGTCCCACTGGGTGCGGAAGAGCAGGCCGCGGTCGAGGGCCCACTTCTCCGGCGTGCCCGGGGTGATGAACCGGTTGCCGTTCACACTGCGGACCGGGCCGTCCCACGCGAAGTCGTCGAGCATGCCGAGCGTGCCGTCGGGGGCGTCGTCGAGAAGCGCCCCCAGGCGCTCGCAGTCGCCGAGCAGCGCGGTGATCCGGGCGACCACCTGGCGCCTGCCGCCCTGCGCGGACAGGTCGAGCACGCGGCACATGCGGCGCAGCGCGTCGGTGCTGAGCTTCCAGGAGTCGAGGTACGCGCCGAGCGGCTCGCCCAGGCCGCAGGGCGCGGTCCACCAGCGGGCGACGGCCTCGGCCACGGTGATCCTGCCGTCGCGGCCGGGCCAGGCGACGGCGTGGTCGTAGAGATGGTCGAGCCAGGGGATCACCGCGGAGGTGCTCACCCCGAGGAACCGGGCCAGTTCGTCCTCCGTCGGACGGCCGCCGATGACCAGGCACGCCTGCAGGAGTTCGAGCGGGGGAAGGGGGAGGCCGCGCATGACCTCCATGACGGCGAAGGTGTCGGTCAGACGTTGCGCGAGGGCGTCCAGTCGCCGGGGCCACGGCGCGGCGATCGCGTCCGGCCGGTTCGCCAGCACGCGGGCGAGCCTGTCTTCGTCAAGACTGGTCAGCCAGCCGATTAGGTGATCGTCCATCGTAGATCTCTCGGGAGTCCCAGGAAGCCACCGTAGTGCAGATCACCGTCTCGCCGGGGTCCGTGACCGAACAAAGAGCGCAAAGTCACGAATCCCGAGATCACGATATTTCTCCGCCGATCGCTGGGGAACGAGCACGCCGCCGGGCCGTCGCGGCCCGCTCTCCGCCCATCATCGCGTGCCGCGCCCGGCCTCAGGGGCGGTTCCGGGGAATCCGGGCCGCCGGCCGGAGGGCGCTCCCATGCATTCCGGGCTGCACGGGAGCGCTCTTCGGCCGGCGGACCATGACCGGCGATAGGTAAATCTGGCGATCCGGTTAGGTTTTCCGGCGTCCCCGGCAGGAGAGCCGGCACTCCCCGTCCGGGACGGCCGAAGCCTACGGCGAAGCGCGTGGCCCCGCCGTCCGGCCGCAGGCCGGTGATCAGGCCGCCAGTACGGCCCACACCGCCTTGCCCTGTGGGACGAGCGGGCACCATCCCCAGCACACGCTCAGCGATTCCACGATGTGCAGCCCGAGACCGCCCGGCTCGAAGGGCGTGGGGTCCCGCAGCACCGGCGCGGACGACCCCGGATCGGTGATCGCGCAGGTCACGTGTGCTCCCCGCCGGATCAGCGACAGCCGCATGGCCTCCCGCACCCGGCCGTCGGCGAGTGTCATGCCGTGCCGCAGGGCGTTGGTGACCAGCTCCGAGACGACAAGTTCCATCCCGTCGATCAGGTCGGCCAGCTGCCAGCCCGCGAGGGTCCCCGTGGCGAAGCTGCGCGCCGAGTGGACCGATTCCGCACGAGGTGGCAGGACGAAGGTGGCGCTGGCGGCGGCCGACCCGGGGTCGAGGAGATCGCGGGCGGGCTCCGGCCACCAGCCGATGGGCGGCCACCAGTCGAGCGCCGACCACTGGTTCTGGCCACGAGTCAGGTTCGTGGACTGCACGGGATCATGATGAGGGACACTCCCGTGCATGTGCAAGAGCGAATGCACGTGCAAGCGTGTTGTGCAAGCGCTACGGTTACCCCCGAACACCACTGGGACGAAGGGGGCGATCTTTGACAGACTGTGAACCAGTCCACAAAGCGGAGGAATAGCACGTGTCCATAGATCCGCCCGGATCCGGTTCCACCGTTCGACGCATCATGCTCGGCGCGAGCCTGCGCCGGCTGCGTGAGCAGCGGGGGCTGACCCGCGAGGTCGCCGGATTCCACATCCGTGCCTCGGAGTCGAAGATCAGCCGGATGGAGCTCGGCCGGGTCGGGTTCAAGACACGTGACGTCGAAGACCTCCTCACGCTGTACGGCGTCCACGACGACGCCGAGAGGCGTGGCCTGCTGGAGATGGTCCGCGAGGCGAACACGCCCGGGTGGTGGCACAAGTTCGGCGAGGTGCTGCCGAACTGGTTCGTCACCTACGTCGGCCTGGAGGAGGCCGCCAGCGTGATCCGCACCTACGAGGTGCAGTTCGTGCCCGGCCTGCTGCAGACGGCGGCGTACGCCCGCTCGGTCATCCTGCTCGGTTATCCGGACGCCCCGGAGGACGAGCTCGAACAGCGCGTCCATCTGCGGATGCAGCGGCAGGAGAGGCTCACGCGCAAGGACGGCCCCCGGCTGTGGGCCGTCATCGACGAGGCCGCGCTCAAGCGGCCCATCGGAGGGAGTGCGACGATGCGGGAACAGCTCCAGCATTTGCTGGAGGTGTCCACGCTGCCGAACATCACCCTTCAGGTGATGCCCCTTCGCTACGGGATGCACGCGGCCGAGGGAGGCGCGTTCACCATCCTCCGCTTCCCGGAGTCCGACCTTTCGGACGTGGTCTACGTCGAGCAGCTCTGGGGTGCGCTCTACCTGGACAAACGTGAGGACATCGATCCCTACCTCACGGCCATGGAGCAGCTGTGCGTGGAGAGCACCACGCCCGGCGGCACTGCCGAGATCCTCGGCGAACTTCTCAGAGAGACATAAATGCACGCTTATAACGGGATGCCCGCAACCGACATCGCCGGGGTCACCTGGCGGAAAAGCGCCCACAGCAACTCGACCGGCAACTGCGTGGAGCTGGCCGAGCTTCCCGACGGCAGCGTGGCCGTCCGGAACTCCCGCTATCCCGACGGGCCGGCGCTCATCTACACACGTGACGAGATACGGGCTCTGGTGCTCGGGGTCAAGGACGGCGAGTTCGACGGACTGCTGGTCTGACCGGCTCTGGAGCGACCCCGTGTTCACCCGCTTCTCACAGGCGTAACAGCGCGACGCGGGAGGCGTAACACGGATCCGGCAGAGTGGGTCCCAGTAAAGCTCACAAGGGGGACCCCGTGCTGGACCAGATGACTCTTTATCCGGTGGCCGACGACGTGCTGTTCGCACCCGGAGGCCGCGTGGTGATCCGCACCTACGGAGTCGCCACTCCGGCCGACCCGGAGGATGGGCAGCCGAGGTCGGTGGCCTACCGGACATGGGTCACGGGGGTACGGGAGCAGCCCAGGTACTGGCGGTGGGGGCACTTCGAGGACGCCCGGCGCGGCCACCGCAAGGTCCTGGAATGGCTCACCGGCCGAGGCCCGCAGCCCCAGCCGGTCGCCCAGGTGTGACACGCGTCTCGGGCGCGTGTGATCGGACAGGTTCGATCGGACAGGCGTGACTCAGGCCGGCACGTCTTCAGGCCGGCGCATTCCAGCGGAGCAGGACGGGCTCGTCGTGCTCGTAGCCGAGGACGGAGTACGTCCCGGTGTCGAGGCGGAAGTTCCTGCCGTGGTCGGCGGGCAGCGCCAGCCAGCGGGCCGCCAGCACACGCAGGATGTGCGCGTGCGCGACGACCAGGACGTCCCCGTCCGCCGACCGGATCCGGGTGAGGACCTTGTCCGCCCGCTCCCCGACGTGCTCGACGGTCTCACCCGGGTGCGCCCCGTCTCCCGGGACGACGCCGTCGCGCCAGACGTACCAGCCGGGGCGTGACTCGCGGATGTCGGGGGTGGAGATTCCCTCGTAACCCCCGTAGTCCCACTCCCACAGATTCGGGTCCACCTCGTACGGCCCGGCGCCGGCCAGCTCGGCCGTACGGCGGGCCCGCTGCGCGGGACTGACGAGGACCAGCGCGAACGACCGGTCCGCCACCAGGCGGGACAGGGCGCGCGCCTCCTCCTCGCCGTGGGGTGTCAGTGGCAGGTCGGTGCGGCCCGTGTGCCGCCCGGCCCTGCTCCACTCGGTCTCGCCGTGCCTCAGCAGGATGACGTTCATAGGGCCTCCATCTTGCCCGTATGACCGGTTTCACTCGCGACGGCCCCCTTGACCGCCCGGCTGCGGCCTGCAGTAGGGTCCCCCGCGGGAAAGGGGGCCGTCATGGAGCCGGTGCGGGTGGGACTCGTCGGTGCGGGACCGTGGGCGGAGATGGTGCACGCGCCCGCGCTCGCCGCCGGGCCGCACACGACGCTGTCCGGGGTGTGGGCGCGCAGGCCCGAGGCGGCGCGATCGCTGGCGGACGCCCACGGCGCGCCCTCCTTCGAGCGGCTGGAGGACCTGTTCGCGGCGTCGGAGGCGGTCGCCTTCTGCGTGCCGCCCGCCGTCCAGGCCGAGCTCGGCGTGCGCGCGGCCCGGGCGGGCAGGGCGCTGCTGCTGGAGAAGCCGCTCGCGGCCGACCTCGACGGCGCCCGGCGGCTCGCCGGGGCGATCGAGGAGGCGGGCGTCGCCTCCCAGATGCTCTTCACGTTCCGCTACTCGGCGGCGACGGCCGGCTTCCTGGACCGGGCCCGGCGGATCGAGCCCTTCGGCGGGCACGCCGCGAACATCTCCGGAAGCCTGCGCGGCGGCCCCTTCGCCACCCCCTGGCGGCTGGAGCGCGGGGCGGTGCTCGACGTGGGCCCGCACATGATCGACCTGCTCGACGCCGCGCTGGGCCGGGTGGTCGCGGTCAAGGCGCACGGCGACCCGCTCGGCTGGGTCGGCCTGCTGCTGGAGCACGAGGGCGGCGCGGTCAGCGAGGCGTCGCTGAGCATGGCCGCCGAGGGCGAGACCCCGCCCAGCCGCGTCGAGGTGTACGGACGGCTCGGCAACGCCACACTGCTCGGCTCCGAACTCGGCGACGTCTTCCCCGAGGTGGTCCGGCAGTTCGCCGGCACGGTGCGCGACGGCGGCGGGCATCCGCTCGACGCCCGCCACGGCCTGCGCATGCAGGAGATCATCGACGACGTGGAGCGGCAGCTGCGGGCCGGCTGACCAGGGCGAGGCCCGCGATCAGGGCGACGGACGCGATCACCGGCGCCGCACCGGGTGCGAACCCGGTGATCGTGAGGGTGAGCAGCGCGCCGCCGACGAGCGGGACGGCCGCCGGCACGTGCCGGTGGGCTGCGGCGCCCGCGGGGTCCTCGAAGCGGCCGAGCATCGCGGTGAGCGCGACCAGGACCAGCGCCAGGACGGCCAGCCACAGCGGGACGGCGCTCCACCAGGCCGCCGAGCCGGCCTGCGGGGTCGTCAGCCCGAACCCGATGGTGGCCACGCCCGCGACGGCGACGAGCGCGGTCATGTGCCACAGGTAGACCGTCATCATGCGCGGAGCCAGCGCGCTGAGCACCGCCTCGGCCCTCGGGCGGGCCGCCAGCGCGTTCACGGCGGGGCGCAGCAGCATCGCCAGGCCGAGCTGACCGGCGAACAGCGCGAGCAGGCAGGCGCTCGGCGGGGCCATGTTCGAGATCATCCCGGGCATCCCGATCATGCTGGCGGGGTAGGGCCCGGTCGCGACCAGGGCCGCCACCATCGCGAACCCGGCCACCGCGAGCCCGGCCGCCCGGCGGCCCGTCAGCCACTCCAGGCCGCCCTCGGCGTACCGGAACCCGACCTGGTGGACCGCCAGCCAGACGAAGGCGACGTTGAGGTAGCCGGCCGCCTCAAGGCCCGAGAACCGGACCACGTCCATCAGCACCGCGCCGCCCGCAAGCACCGGCAGGACCACCCCGGTCCGCGTCCGCAGCAGGCGCGGTGTGGCCACCACGGCCAGCAGGTAGACCGCCAGGAACCACAGCAGCTGGCCGACCGTCCGCGCGGCCACCTCCACCGGCTGCGCGGGAACGCCGAGGGCCACCAGGAGGTGGGGGAGCGGCAGCCACACGACCGCCAGCGGCACCACCGGCCAGGCCAGGCGGCGAACCCGCCGCGCCGTCCACTCCCGCGCCGCGCCGGACCGCGCTCGCGGGCCCCCCGCCCGTCGCACCGCCGACCGGAAGCTGATCGCGTTGGCCGCGCCCCCGGCGAAGAAGACCAGCGGCATGACCTGCGAGATCCAGGTGACGTACGGGATCGCCGCCAGGGCGTTGCCCGTGGTGAGCCGTCCCTGGGCGTACGACAGGACCGGCATCGTCCAGTGCTGGACGACCACCAGGACCATCCCGAAGACGCGTAGGACGTCGATGAAGCGGTCCCGCGGCGCGGGCGCGGCCGGGGCCCTCTCGGCCGCAGGGGGAAGCATGGTCAGGGACACGGGGGCCGCCTTCGCTGTGTCGGGCCGCCGCGGAGGGCGATCCGCGGGCGGCGGGGCCGGGGAATTCGGGTCCTCCGGCTCTCGGGGTCTTCTGGCAGAGGGTCTTCTGGCGCGGGGTCTTCGGGCGCGTGGGTCATCTGGCAGGGGTCTTCGGGCTGCGCGTCAAGCGTCCCGCCGCGGCCCCGCCCGGCGCAGCGACGCGGTCCCTACTTCAGCTCATGGGCGACCCCCTACCGCCGGGGTAGGGCCTGCCCTACCACCCCGGCGTACGCCCAGGCAGACGGCCCGTCCGAGTGGAGCGCCGTCCGCCCCCCCCGGCGGCGGGTTCCGGGGCGGGGGTGGACGCCGCGTGAGGGATTGGTACCGTTGCGTCCGACGCGCGCCGCGCAGCGAAGTCCGGTGAGAACCCGGCGCTGTCCCGCAACTGTGGTTCCCCGACCCCGGGGACGAGCCAGGTCGCCTGCGCTGCGCGCCGACGCCATCGACCCTCGTGGAAAAGGGTGATCCGTCGCTTCCAGCGGGTCCCTCGATTCCCGGCATTCCCCCTTATGGAGGACCTCGTGAGGCCCGTACGCACGGCCGTCGCGGGTGTGGTGCTGGGCGTGCTCGCTCTGGCCGGCTGCGGCCAGAGCGACGGCGCCGCCACGTCCGCGACCCCCACCCCCGCCGCCTCGGACGGCACCGGACAGGGCGCCTTCCCCGTCACGGTCCAGGCGGGCAACGGCGCGGTGACCATCGCCAAGAGGCCCGAGCACATCGTGTCGCTGTCCCCGACGGCCACCGAGATCCTGTTCGCGATCGGCGCGGGCGCGCAGGTGACGGCCGCGGACGACCAGTCGAACTACCCGCCCGAGGCGCCCAAGACCTCGCTGTCGGGGTTCAAGCCCAACGTCGAGGCGATCGTCGCCGCCAAGCCCGACCTCGTGGTGCTCGCCAACGACCTGGAGGGCGTGGTCTCCGGGCTCGGCAAGGTCGGCGTGCCGGTGCTGCTCGAACCCGCCGCGGCCAAGCTGGACGACACCTACGACCAGATCAGGGACCTCGGCGCGGCCACCGGCAACGCGGCCAAGGCCGACGAGGTGGCGAGCGGCGTCAAGCAGAAGATCGACGCCCTCGCGGCGGCGGCGCCGAAGGACAAGGAACTGACCTACTACCACGAGCTGGACACCACGCCCTACGCGGCGACGTCGAGCACGTTCCTCGGGCAGGTCTACGGCCTCTTCGGGCTGAAGAACATCGCCGACGAGGCGCCGGACGCGGCGGGCGGCTATCCCAAGCTGTCGGCGGAGTTCATCGCCAAGGCCGACCCCGACCTGATCTTCCTCGGCGACACCAAGTGCTGCGGGCAGGACGCCGCCGCGCTGGCCAAGCGTCCGGGCTGGTCCGGTCTGTCCGCCGTGAAGAAGGGCCGCGTGGTGGGTCTGGACGACGACGTCGCCTCCCGCTGGGGGCCTCGGGTCGTCGACCTCGCCCAGGCCGTCAGCGACGCCGTGCAGAAGGCGGCGAGCTGAGCCGGTGACGACGCGGACGCTCCTGGTGGCGCGGTGCGCGATGACGACGCGGACGGCCCCGGTGGCGCGGTGCGCGGTGACGCCGGTGAGGCCGGCGGTGGCGTCATGACTCCGGCCCGGCCGCGCGGCCGGGCGCTGTTCGTCGCGTCCGTCGTGCTGGCGGCCAGTCTGGCCCTCGGCCTGATGGCGGGCGCGGCGGGCATCTCGCCCCGCGCCATCGCGCTCGCGCTGCTCGACCGGCTGCCGCTGGTGTCCGTGCACTCGGGCCTCGCGCCGGTCGAGGAGGGCCTGCTGTTCCAGCTCCGGGTGCCGCGGGTGCTGCTCGCCGCCGTCGTGGGCGGGCTGCTCGCCACGGCCGGGGCCGGCTACCAGGGCGTGTTCCGCAACCCGCTCGCCGATCCCTATCTGCTCGGGGCGGCGGCCGGAGCCGGCCTCACGGTGACGCTCGTCGTGGTCTTCCTGGGCGGCGATACCGGGGTGAGCGCGGTGCCGATCGCCGCCTTCGCCGGGGCCGTCGGCGGGGTGTTCCTCGCGTACGCGCTGGGCCACACGGCGGGCCGGGGCGGCGGCACCGCGACGCTCGTGCTCGCCGGGGTCGCGGTCACCTCGTTCCTCACCGCCATTCAGACCTTCGTGCAGCAGCTCAAGGTGGAGGAACTACAGCGGATCTACTCCTGGATCCTCGGCGACGTCGGCGGTGGCTGGGACCAGCTCCGCATGATCGCGCCGTACGCCGCGGTGTCCACCGTCGTCATGCTGCTGCACGGGCGGCTGCTCGACGTGCTGTCGGTCGGCGACGAGGAGGCGGTCAGCCTCGGCCTGCGCGCGGCGCGCGTGCGCTTCGTCGTGCTGCTGGCCGCCTCGCTCGCCACCGCGTCGGCGGTGGCGGTCAGCGGGCTGATCGCCTTCGTCGGCATCGTGGTGCCGCACGTGGTCCGCCGGCTCGCCGGCTGGTCCTACCGGATCGTGCTGCCGCTGTCGTTCCTCGGCGGCGCGGCGTTCCTCGTGCTGGCCGACACGATCGCGCGTACGGTGCTGGCACCGGCCGAACTGCCGATCGGGGTCGTCACGGCGTTCGTCGGGGCGCCGTTCTTCGTCACCGTCCTGCGCGTGACCCGGCGGGTGGAGACGTGAGCGGGCGGGCCGTACCGGCCGTCGAGGCGCGCGGCGTGGGCGTCACGCTGGGCGGGCGGCGGGTGCTCGCGGACGTCACGCTGTCGGCCGCGCCCGGCCAGTGGCTGGCGGTCATCGGCCCGAACGGCGCGGGCAAGTCCACGCTCCTGCGGGCCGTCGCCGGGCTGGTGCCGAGGGAGGGCGAGGTGCTCGTCGAGGGGACGGCCGTGGACGACCTGCGCCCGCGCCGGCGGGCCCGGCTGATCGCCTACGCCCCGCAGAGCCCGGCGCTGCCGCCCGACATGACGGTCTACGACTACGCGTTGCTCGGCCGCACGCCGTACATCGCCTATCTCGGCAGCGAGAGCGCGCGGGACCGTGAGGTGACGCGGTCGGTGCTGGAACGGCTCGACCTGGACGGCTTCGCGTCCCGGCCGCTCGGGCACCTGTCCGGCGGCGAGCGCCAGCGCGTCGTGCTCGCGAGGGCGCTGGTGCAGCAGGCGCCGGTGCTGCTGCTCGACGAGCCGACCACGGCGCTCGACCTGGGCCACCAGCAGCAGGTGCTCGAACTCGTCGACCGGCTGCGCCTGGCCGACGACCTCACCGTCGTGACGACGCTGCACGACCTCAGTCTCGCCGCGCAGTACGCCGACGCGCTCGTGCTGCTCGCCGCCGGGCGGGCGGTCGCGGCCGGGCCGCCCGCGCGGGTGCTGGCCGAGCCGCTGCTGACCGAGCACTTCGGCGCCCGCGTGCGGGTGGAGCCCGGCCCCGAGGGGCGGCCGGTCGTCCACCTGGTCCGCCCGTCGGTCGCGTCGATGGCGGAGGAGGCGTGACGGGCCTCCCTCGGCCGTCCCTGACATACCGGATGGAGGACGGCCTGCGGCTGGGCGCGCTGTTGTGGCGGTTCGGGCCCGGCTGGCGGATGATCTCCTCGGCGATGCTGGGCGGCGGCGTCGGCCGCCGGGAGTGGGTGCTGAACGCGCAGGTGGCCGCCGGTTACTCACGCATGGACCCGGTCGAGCACATGGACGCGCTCGGCCCCGGCGGTCCCGGCGTCGGCATGATGACGGCGGCGGTGGTGGAGCGGTACGCCGCGGCAGAAGACGGGGGAGCGGAGGCCGTCGCCACGGTCGGCCTGGGCGTGCCGACCTGGGCGGCCGCGCCCGAGGGCGTGCCCGACCCCGGCCTGCCCGCCGCCCCGGAGTCCGCGCGGGAGACCGCCCCGGAGTCCGGAGCGGAGTCCGCCCGGGAGACCGTCGGCGCGGGCGATGCCGGGGTGCTGGAAACCGGCGGGCGCGCGCCGCGCCCGGGGACGATCAACATCCTGGTGGCCGTGCCGGTCGCGTTCTCCGACCCCGCGCTGGTCAACGCCGTCATGACGGTCACCGAGGCGAAGACGCAGGCGCTGCTGGAGGCGGGATTCCCCTGCACCGGAACCGCGTCGGACGCCGTGTGCGTCGCCGTGCGGGAGGACGGTCCGGCGGAGGCGTTCGGCGGCCCGCGCTCCGTCTGGGGCGCGCGGATCGCCCGCGCGGTCCACCGGGCCGTCCTCGACGGCGCCCGGGACTGGCGCACCCGGCGGGAACACAGCCCGCTTCTGTGATCGGTCGTTCCGGATCGTCCGGGGCGGCCATGCGCTCCTCCTGCCGCCGGGTACCGATCACGTGTGCCGGCGGGGGGAGCCCGGCCAAGGCCCGGGGGCGGCCCGGCGGACCCGGCTAGGACGTGAACGTGATGCTGTTCACCATGTGGTCGATGTTCGACTGGTTGAACTTGCCCGCCGGGCAGAAGAACGTGATCAGCACGGTCGTGCCGGTGTCGCCCTGCCGGACGACGTAGGTGATGAATTCGAGCCGCGAGGCCTGCTGGGGGTCGCTGAGCACGCCCTCGATCCGGAACGCCGGCCTGGCCCCGACAGTCGTCGGTACCGGCACGCCGTAGTAGGTGGCCACGCCGGGCAGCGCGGGGCCCAGGCTCTCCTGGAGCTCCATCGGCGAGTCGGAGGTGCTCAGGGTGTTGCTGACCTGGGCGAACACGCCCGCGGCCCGATCAGGCTGGCCCGTGATGATGGGGGTCACCTTCGACCAGTCGGTGTTGCCCGGCACCGCGAACAGCGCGTTGAACTCGTTCACCGCAGGGGAGGCGATCATCCACTGGTCGGCGTTCGTCGTGGCTTCGCCCCAGGCCGAGGGGTACGACATGGTGAACGGCGCCGCGGTGCTGCCCGGGTAGGTGTTCCACGTCGCGGCGGTGTCCCCGCCCCTGGTGAGCAGCAGCGTGGCGGCGACGGCGATGGACACCAGGATCGCCAGGCCGCCGATCAGCGGTCCGAGCGGCAGCCCTCGCCGGTGGCCCTGAGGGGCCGCCGACGCGACCGTCGCGTGCGAGTGCGGCGACCCGGGAGGGAACGACCCCTGTCCCTGCACCCCTCCCTGTACATGGCCCACAGCGGTCCCGGCGCCGGTCGGATGGCTCACGGGCGGGCGGGACGCCCCGGGCGTCGAGCCGGAGGGATGGGTGACGGGCGGCCTGGTGCCGGGAGGGAACGAGGTGGGCGTGGCCGGCGGGTAGGACCCCTGCGGACGGGTCCCGGCGGATTCCGGCGAGACCGGAGACACCGGCGGATACGAGACCGGGGGGTAGGAGGTGGAGACCGGAGGATACGACGGGGAGGCCGGCGCCGGGTCGCCCGCACCGCCGCTGATCGCGTCGCGCAGCGCGGACACGAACGCCTGGCACGTCTCGAACCGCTCGCCCGGCGACTTGGCCAGCGCCCGCGTGAGCACGGCGTTCACCGCGTGCGGCAGGTCAGGCCGGTACGGCGTCAGCGGCGGCGGGTCGTGGGACACGTGGGCGTAGAGCAGCGCGAGTTCGGTGTCCCGCTGGAACGGCGGCTGCCCGGCGAGCGCCTCGTACACCACGCAGGCGAACGCGTACATGTCGCTCCGGCCGTCGACCGGCAGTCCCCGGATCTGCTCGGGGGCGACGTAGCGGGGGGTGCCCATGAAATGACCGTGGCTGGTCAGCCCGGCCTCCGCCGAGGAGCTCTTGGTGAGCCCGAAGTCGGTCAGATAGACGTGGTCGGCCCGCGTGACCAGGATGTTGGCCGGTTTCACATCGCGGTGCACCAGGCCGTGGGCGTGCGCGGCGTCCAGCGCCGAGGCGATCTGCACGAACAGCGGGTTGGCCCGCCCGACCGGCAGCGGCCCCTCCGACTGCACGAGCTTGCGCATGTCGCTGCCCTCGACGTAGCGCATGGCGATGAACAGCAGCTCGTCGCGCTCGCCGGCCTCGTACACCGGGATGATGTTGGGATGGTCGATGCTCGCCACCATCCGGGACTCGCGCACGAACCGGTCGCGGAAGCGATCGTCGTGCGCGAGCTGCGGCGCGAGCACCTTCAGCGCCACGGCCCGCCCGAGCCGCTGGTCGCGGGCCCGGTAGACCGTCGCCATGCCACCCCGACCGACGACCGCCTCGACCGTGTAGTCGCCGAGCCGCCGCCCGACGAGCGGCGGCATCACGGGTCCCTCGGTCATACGGTCTCCCCCTTGAACGTCCTGTAGATCACGAATCGGCTGGGTTCCCGCAGAAGCCGCAGAAGCGGTGTCCCTGACCCAGCCGCATGCCGCACTGCGTGCAGAACTTCAGCTGCGCCTGTCCCCGCGGCGGCGACGGGTTCGGCGGGTACGAGTGCCCGCGCGGCGGCGAGGGCTCCTCCGGATGCGCGTGCCCGTGCGCCGGCGACAGGTCCGCGGGGTACGAATGCCCGCCGGGCGGGGACGGATCCGCGGGCACGGGAGCCGGCGGCGGCCCCACGACGTCGGGAGAGCGGGCGGCCTCCGCCCCGAACACCCTGGTCACGGCGTACGGCGGCCAGGAGTTCTCCGGCGGCGGGTAGGACCCGGCCTCGCCCGCGAACTCCCCCTGCGCGGCGGCACCGGGTGCGGCGGCACCGGGGTCGGTCTCGCCGCCGGTGCCGGGGCGTGCGGTGCTCCTGCGGCGCAGCAGCACGACGCCCACGGCCAGCAGGGCGAGGACCGCGACGCCGCCGGCCGCCCACACGTACAACGGCACCGACGACTTGGGCGGCGTGACGGCGACCGGGCGCGCCGCCGGTTTGGCGCCGGCGTCCTCCGCGGTGCCCTGCTTGGACTGGGCGACCCGCAGATGGTCGGCCGCCACCGCGTGGTCGGGCCGCAGGTTGAGCACCTGCTGCAGCGCCGGTATCGCGCCGCTGTAGAGCTTGTTGTGGTAAGAGGCGAGCGCGTTCTCGTACACGACGTCGACCGCGCCGCGGCGGGGGGTGACCCCGGCGGCGACCAGCGCGCTGCGGATGTCGTCGGCGGGGGTGATCGTCGCCGGTTCGCCGCCGCCCCCGGAGACGAACCCGACGACCTCGCTCTTGCCGTCGTCGATGAGGGCCGCGCCGGGCGCGCCCTCGTCCAGCAGCTTGGCGACCTTGTCGCGCTCCTTGAAGGTCCGGCTGCCCGGCGGGTCGAGGTGCGCGGTGTCGAGCTTGGGCGGGGTCTTCGCCGAGGGCCTGCCCGGGAGCGACATGACGTCGAGCGACTCGACCGCCCCGCCGATCGTCGTGCCCAGCGGAACGGTCGGCAGCGACTGCTTCTCGCCGCCCTTGGTGACCTTCAGCACGGCCGGGGACGCGGGGGAGGTCCCGGCGGTCAGGATCTGCGCGGGCAGGCCCCCGGGCGGCGGCGGGTCGAGGTAGGGGTAGACGCTGACGTTGGTCGTGACGTCGGCGATGCAGGTCGAGTCGGTCTGCTGCGGCGGATAGCACGCCTGGAGCCGCCGGTCGAGGTCGACGTCGTCCAGGGAGTGCCGCTTGAAGTCGGCCGGGATCTTCACCTTGAAGTATTCGGCGAACACCCGGTTGGCGGCGTACACCCGGGGATCCTCGGCGGCCTGCACGACCTGGGTCGCGGTGACGACCACGCCGTCGGGCGTGACCGTGAAGCCGCTGCCCTTCGCCAGGTCGACGTCGTAGTCCCGGGCCAACTGCTTGATCACGCCACGGTCGTCGAGCAGCGTGATGCGGACATGCGAGGAGGACTCCACGCGTACCGCGCCAGGGGTGACCCGGTCGGTGGAACCGCTGGGGTGCGGGTGGAGCAAGGGCGCCGCGAGCGCCGACAGCGCGCCCAGCCCCGCGATAAGGGAGTGCAGGCGGGGCATCTGCTTCTCCTATGCCTGTTCGGAACGCCTCAAGCGTCTCAGCGCGGACAGTGCTCGACAAGGTGGGTTTCGTGACCGACACCCACTTGATACAGCGCGATGATCGCGCCGTCGCTTGACGATTACTTGCAGGCCGATTGCGGGAGGTCTGTTCCCTGATGCGCGCTCTGCCGTCAAGGATTACTCTGCGCGCATGCGCTTGTCCCCCCTCCGCTCGGTTCCCCGCGTCGACCTCCTGATCGGCCTCGCGATCATCGCGCTGGGCACCCTTGAGGCGTTCACGGACGCCATGGACTACGGAGCGGCCCGCAATCCCGAGCTGTGGTGGGTCGGGCAGGCGCTGGTCACCGGCGTCCTGGTCTGGTATCGCCGCAGGGCTCCGGTGGCGGTCTTCATCCTCATGATCCTCGCGCAGTACGCCTGGCACCGGCAGGGCAACGAGTCATGCCCGGTCTGGCAGCTCGCCGCGCTGCTCATCGTCTTCCACACGATCGGCGCCCACCTGTCGGTCAGGCACGGCGGCGCCTGGGCTTTCGCGGGCATCCTGATCTTCGACTCGGGGGCCGTCGACCACCGGTTCCTGCCGTTCCAGGAGGTCGTCTACCTCACCGTCATGTTCGGCTCGGCGTACGCCACGGGACTGGCCCTGCACGGCTACCTCCTGCGGGCGCACCGGATGAGCGAACGGGCGGCGCGGCTGGAGTCGGAGCGGGAACGCCGGGCCGCCGAGGCCGTCGCCGCCGAGCGCAACCGGATCGCCAGGGAACTGCACGACGTGGTGGCCCACAGCGTGAGCATGATGGTCATGCAGGCCGGGGTGCTGCGCCGGCGGATGGGCGCGGCGCAGGAAGACGGCCCCTCTCAGGAGGCCGAGATGCTCAGCGGCATCGAGCAGGCGGGCCGGGAGGCGGTCGAGGAGCTGCGGATCATGCTCGGCGCCCTGCGGATGCCGCAGGACGAGGCGCTGCCCCAGCCGGGGCTCGACATGGTGCCCAACCTCATCTCGACCGTCGGGTCCTCCGGGCTGCGCGCCACGCTGCGGGTCGAGGGCGACGCCGTACGGCTCGCGCCCGGTCTCGATCTGTCGGCCTACCGGATCGTGCAGGAGGCCCTCACCAACGCGGTCAAGTACGCCGGGGACGCCGACGTGCGCATCCGGATCGCCTACCACCCCGAACGGCTGGAACTCGAGATCATTGATGACGGCGGGGGCGCCGGACCGGCGCTGTCCACCGGCAACGGGCTCATCGGCATGCGGGAGCGGGCCGAGCTGTTCGGCGGCTCCCTGGACGCCGGGCCGCTGCCGGAGGGCGGTTACCGCGTCCGCGCGACGCTGCCGATCTCCCAGGGAGTGCCGATGAGCGAGGCCACGAATTGACCGTCCGCATCGTCCTCGCCGACGACCAGGCGATGATCCGGGCCGGCCTGCGCATGGTGGTCGAGAGCGAGCCCGGCATGGAGATCGTGGGCGAGGCCGCCGACGGCGCCGAGGCGGTCGCCCTGGCCCGCCGGGTGCAGCCCGACGTCGTGCTCATGGACATCTCGATGCCGCGCATGGACGGGCTCACCGCGGCCAGGCAGCTGCTCGCCGCGCCACGGCCGCCCAAGGTCATCATGCTGACGACGTTCGACACCGACGAGAACCTGTACGCCGCGCTGCGCGCGGGCACCAGCGGCTTCCTGCTGAAGGTGTCGCCGCCGGAGCAGCTCGTGGAGGCCATCAGGGTCGTCGCCGCGGGTGACGGCCTGCTCGACCCCGCCGTCACCACCCGGGTGATCGCCTCCTTCGCGGGCCGGCACGAGCCGGTCCGGCCGCCGCAGCTCGCCGAGCTCACCCCGCGCGAACTGGAGGTGCTGCGGATGCTCGCCCGGGGCCTCACCAACGCCGAGATCGCCAAGGAGCTCTTCGTCGGCGAGGCCACGGTCAAGACCCACGTCGCCCGCGTGCTCATGAAGCTGAACCTGCGCGACCGCGCTCAGGCGGTCGTGTTCGCGTACGAGTCGGGCGTGGTGACGCCGGGGTCGGCGCTCGGGTAGTACGACGCCCAATCGGCGTTCGTCATGCGCAGCACCTTGAGGCCGAGGTAGCCCATGGCGATGACGGGGGCGCCCCAGAACGGGATCGTCAGCGGGCTGTACGGCACCGCGATGGCGCCCAGGTAGCCCACGGCGACGACGGCCGAAACCCACCAGTGGACGAAGCCGGCGCGCCAGACGGCCAGCAGGAGCAGCGGCAGGCCGATCATGCCGAGGTAGATCCACGGCAGCGTGAACCCGAAGATGACGCCGGGCAGGTTGAACACCTCGTCGAACATCTTCTGGCCCTGCTCGACCGGGTAGTGCTGCCCGAACCACCACTCCACGGGGTCCATGAGGAGCAGCGCCGAGACGCTGATGTAGCCGATGATCGTCATGCCACCGGCGATGTGCCCGAAGACGACGGCCTTCCTGCGCACCAGGTGCAGCAGGCCGAAGGCCGCGATCGGGACGAGCACCCAGCTCCAGTGGTAGAGCAGCGACTCCAGCTGGGCCAGGGCGGGGTTGTCGCCGTAGCTGACCATCTCGCGGTCGTCGCCCCACGTGCCGGGATCGACGAGGAGCGCGACGAACTGCAGCAGCGGCGCGACGAACAGCAGGACTCCGGTGACGGAGCGCCGGAAGGCCACCGAGTCGGACATTTTGAACATCGATCTTTCCCTTCGGGTCTTTCTCCCTACGGCCGGTGACGGTAGGTGAGCGACCCCCGGGGACTCGTCCGCCGCTCGGATGATGGCTCCTCATCCGCTAGAGCGACTTATCGCTGCAAGGCCGGATATGTGTATATTTTCCGGAAGACGGCTCACAGTACGGGAGATTTTTCATGACGGCTTTCCCGGCGGTCTTGTTCGACGAGGCGCACAGCGAGGCGTGGACGATCCGGCGGGAGGTCGCCGAGTCCATGAATCCCGCCCACCCCGACGACAACAGCTATGCGGAGGCCGCCGGGGCGCTGCGGCGGCTCGGCCACACGGTGCGCGCGCATACCGAGGGCCCGATCACCCCGGCCGTGCTGGACGGGTGTGACGTCTTCGTGGTCGCGCACCCCTCGGCCGGGCGCTGGGAGCGCACCACCGGGGTCGGCAGCCCCGTCTTCTCCGCCGAGGAGATCGACGCGCTCGAGGCGTATGTCGCGGGCGGCGGCGGGCTGATCGTGCTGGCCGAGCACGAGCAGGAGAAGTACGGCAGCAACCTGGGCGAGCTGCTCGCCCGGTTCGGGGTGACGGTCGAGCACACGACCGTGCAGGACCCCGGCAACTGCCACAACACCGTGGCCACCTGGGTCCTCGGCGTGCCCACCGCGCAGGCCGTGACCGCGCAGGCCGTGACCGGGCCGGGCGGCGTGGCCCAGGACCTGCTGGCCGAGGTCGGGCGTGCCTGCTTCTACCGCGCGGGCACGCTCGGCGCGCCGGCCGAGGCGAGCGTCCTGTTCACGACCTCCGGGGCCGCCGATCCCGCGGGCGCCCCGCTCGTCGCCGCCGTACGGCGCGGCAGGGGCCGGGTGGTCGTCCTGGCCGACTCCGACCTGTTCGGCGACGACTCGATCCGCGACTACGACCACGAGAAGCTGTGGGGCAACCTGGTCACCTGGGCCGCCCGGGTGCCCGAGGCGTCCGGCGCCGCCCGCGCGTCCCGCCCCGAGGTGGCGGAGGAGTTCGGCCGGCTGAAGGCCGCCGTGGAGCGGCTGCGCCCGCTCCAGGCCAAGGACGGCTCGGTCACCGGCGACCACGACGAGGCCGTGGCGTGCATCAGCGAGATCGTCGACGGCGTCGCCCGGCTCGCGCCGCACTTCCCGCACGACGCCGAGTATCTCGACGCAGTGATGAAGGACTTCCGCGCGTGGGTGGCCGCCGGCCTCGGCAAACCCGACTTCCTCGACTCGCTGAACCTCTTCCACCCCGACGCCCAGCGGATCGACGGCCTGGAGCACCTGGTCGTCTTCCCGATGTACACCCAGAACGGCAACCCCGACCGCAACGTCGAGGCGGTCTGGATCAGGGTGGTGTGGCCCGACTGGCTGGCCGAGCTGGAGGCGGGCGGCTACGACAACCCGATGTTCGTGCCGATCACCTTCGTCGACTTCACCTCCGGCTACGACACCAACTCGGCCGTGCTGTTCCCCGAGACCGTGGTCGTGCGCCAGACCCCGCCGCGCTTCACCTGGGGCGGCATCTTCTGCGACCGCGAGGCCGCCCGGTTCCGCCGGGTCAGCGAGGCCGCCGCGGCCACGCTGAAGCTGGAGCTGCCGCCGGACGCCGCCCGGCTGCTGGCGTCCCAGGACCTCGCCCAGGACACGTTCGTGCTCTGGGACCTCGTCCACGACCGCACGCACAGCCACGGCGACCTGCCGTTCGACCCGTTCATGATCAAGCAGCGCATGCCGTACTGGCTCTACAGCCTGGAGGAGCTGCGCTGCGACCTCACGGCGTACGGCGAGGCCGTGAAGCTGGAGGCCGCGGGCGTGCCGCACGCGCGGTACGTGCAGTACGCCATCCTGTTCGACCGGCTGTTCCGCTTCCCGATCACCGGCGAGCGGGTGCGCAACTACGACGGGCTCGGCGGCCAGCTGCTGTTCGCCTACCTGCACCGGCAGGGCATCGTGCGGTGGACCGACAACCGGCTCACGATCGACTGGTCGCGGGTCGCCGACGGCGTCGCCGACCTGCGCGGCGAGGTGGAGAAGCTCTACCGCGACGGCATCGACCGGTCCAAGCGGGCCCACTGGCTCGCCGCGCACGAGCTGGTCGCGACGTACGTCGAGCCCGACCCGGCCTCGGTCTGGAAGCAGGGCGTCCAGGCGCTGCCCGCGGAGCAGAAGGCCATGGTCGACGCCGTGCTGCCCGACGAGTTCCCCCTGAGCATGTTCTACGAGGCCCTGCGCCGTAAGCTCACCGAGGTGGTGGAGTCGACCCGGGGCATCCGGGCGTGAGCGCGAACCACGTGGGTGAGATCGGGAGGGGCGTGCGATGAGCAGGGTGATCGTGGTCACGGGGGCGGGCGGTCCGGCAGGCCGTGCCGTCGTCGGGAGGTTCACCGAGCTGGGGGACACGGTCATCGGCGTGGACAAGTCCGGCGCGGAGGGCTGCCTGGCCGTCGACCTGCTCGACCGGGACGCCGTACGCGGCCTGGCCGGGCGGGTGCGGGCCGAGCACGGGCGGGTGGACGGCGTCGTCCACCTGGTCGGCGGCTGGCGCGGGTCGAAGACCTTCGCCGACACCTCGCTCGACGACTGGGACCTGCTGCACGACCTGCTGATCAGGACCCTGCAGAACGTGTCGCTGGAGTTCGAGCCGCTGCTGCGGGAGAGCGGGAACGGCCGTTTCGCGATCGTGTCGGCCCGGGCCGCCCAGAAGCCGACGCAGGGCGGCGCGGCGTACGCGGCCGCGAAGGCCGCCGCGGAGGCGTGGACGCTGTCGCTGGCCGACGCGCTGAAGGACACATCCGCCGCCGCGGTGGTCCTGGTGGTCAACGCGTTGGTGCACGATGAGATGAGGGCCGCGAACCCGGACAAGCCGTATCGGACCTTCACCGATGTGAAGGACCTGGCGGCGGCGGTCGCGGGCCTGTGGGACGAGGAGCCGGCTGCGGTCAACGGCCGCAGGATCGACCTCGTGCCCTGATCTACGCTGCTGATCCGGACCCGCGGCCGGCCTGAACGGGCCGGTCGGGGGCCCGAAACCGCGATGGGGAGACATCTCGTGACAACCGATGCCGTACGCCGGCACGACCCGGCGAGCAGGACGTTCGCCAGTGACAACTACGCGGGGGTGCACCCCGAGGTCCTGGAGGCGATCGCCCTCGCCAACGGGGGACACCAGGTCTCCTACGGCGACGACGTCTACACCGAGGCGGTCTGGGGCGTCTTCCGCAGGCACTTCGGCGAGCAGGCCGAGGTGTTCCCCGTGTTCAACGGCACGGCGGCCAACGTCGTGTCGCTGCGCTCCATGTGTGCCCACTGGGAGGCCGTGGTCTGCCCGGAGACCGCGCACATCAACACCGACGAGGGCGGCGCCCCCGAGGTCACCGGCAGGCTGAAGCTGCTGACCGTGCCGACCCCCGACGGCAAGCTCACGCCGGATCTGATCGACCGGCAGGCGTGGGGGTTCGGCGACGTGCACCATGCGCAGCCCCGGGCCGTGTCGATCTCCAACACGACCGAGCTGGGCACGGTCTACACCCCGGCCGAGATCAAGGCGGTCTGCGACCACGCCCACGAGCTGGGGATGGTCGTCCACCTCGACGGGTCGCGGATCACCAACGCCGCCGCCGCCCTGGACGTGCCGCTGCGCGCGCTGACCACGGACGCGGGGGTCGACGTGGTGTCGTTCGGCGGCACCAAGATCGGCCTGCTGCTGGGCGAGGCCGTCGTCGTGCTGAACCCGGAGGCGTCGCGGGGCCTGCCCTACCTGCGCAAGACGAGCATGCAGCTCGCCTCGAAGATGCGCTTCGTGTCGGTGCAGTTCGAGGCCCTGCTCGGGGGCGACCTGTGGCTGCGCAACGCCCGCCAGGCCAACGCGATGGCCCGGCGGCTCGCGGACGCCGTACGGGACCTGCCCGGGGTGAGCGTGCCGCGCCCGGTCGAGGCCAACGCGGTCTTCGCGGTCCTGCCGGTCGACGTGGCCGACCGGCTGCGCAAGCGGTTCCGGTTCTACAACTGGAAGGAGCAGATGGGCGGGGGCGTGGTCGAGGTGCGGTGGATGTGCGCCTTCGACACCACCGAGGCCGACGTGGACGCGTTCGCCGCGGCGCTGGCCGAGGAACTGCGCGCCTCGTAGTGCTCGGTCAGGTCGGCCTCTTGATCCTTCGGCCCGCCGCGATCAGCGGGCCGAAGGGCCGGCCTACCCGCGGGCCTGCTGTTGGACGGCCGCCGCGAGCGCGTGGTGACGCAGGGATCGATCGTCAGCGCGGCGCAAGGATGCGCAGTTGCAGCATCGCCGCGAACCGCTGCTCCGGATCGTCGAGGTCGATCTCGCCCACCTCGGCGACGCGCCTGAGCCGGTAGCGCAGTGTGTTGGCGTGGATGAACAGCGCGTTGGCCGCCTTGCCCACATCACCGAGGGCGTCCAGCCAGGCGTCCAGCGATTCGACGAGCCCGGCGTTGTGCCGCTCGTCGTACTCCATCAGACGGGCGATCGCGCCGCCCGGTCGCTCGTCGCGCGCCGCGGCGAGGTCGCGCAGCTCCAGGACCAGGGCGAGCGTCTGAACGTCGTCGAGCCGGGCCACCCGCAGGTTGGTGTGGCCCTCTCGCATCACCCTGAGCACCCGGTCGGCCTGGGCCCTTCCCTGGACGATCCCGCTGATGTCCGATCCCGCGGAGGCGACCGCCACGAACGCGCGGAGGCTCCCACCGACCCGCTCCACGAAGTCGGCGGCGAGCCGGGCGGCCCGCTGTTCCGGGCTGCCCGTCGAGACGACCACGGGCAGCAGGCCGTACACCGTGCCGCCGACGGCCGCCACCGCGGACGACGGCACCGTCACCGACAGATGCACCGACAGCGCGTCCGCGAGCCGTTCGAGCAGGGCGGCCCTGCTCTGGTCCGCCCCGGAGTGATCGTCGTCGGGCGGCAGGCCCGCGCTCACGATGACGAGACGGCGGCCGGAAAGGCCGAGCCGCGCGAGCGCGTCCCGCGCCCCGGCACCCCCCTCCAGGACGGTTCCGACGAGGTCGGTGCGCAGCCTCCGCTGGACGTCGGCACCGGCGCGGATCCGCAGCAGATGCAGCGCGACCAGCTTCGACGCGTCGAGCAGAGCCTCCGTACGCTCGTCGTCGACGTCGCCGTCCATGGCGGCCCAGATCGAGCCGAGCACCTCGTCGCCGGCGCGTACCGCGATGGCGACGCGTTGCACCGTGATCCCGTCGTAGCCCAGATCCTGTGGCTTGACGACGACCGGCCACTGGAAGCGGTAGAGGTCCCGGAAGACGCCCAGTTCCGTCAGCCGCGTGGCGTACCGCTCGGGCACCTGCCGGCCGATGACCGTCTCCACCCGGGAGGGGTCCGCCTCGTCCTGGCGCCCGGAGAAGGCGAGCACACGGGAGTTGCGGTCCTCGATGGTGATGGGGGCGTCGAGGAGCGCGGCCACGGCGTTCGCCACGGCGAAGAGGTCGCCGGACGGGAGACCCCCGAGCGACTCGTGCCCGATGACTCCGATGTCTCCTTCGGCGAGCACCGAGCGGATGAGCGCGGTGAGCTGCGCCCACGTGGCGCCCCGGCGCAGTCCGATCAGGGCCACGCCGCTCGCGAGGACCGCCTCCCGCACCTCGGGGGTCACGGCGACCGGGGCCCGGACGACGAGGCCCACCGTGTCATGGCCACCGAGCGAGCGGAGCAGCCCGCCCAGCGTGCCACCGGCCGGGTCGACTCCGACGCCTAGCACGAGCGAGCGCGGCGGGAGCACGGGTTCGTCGAGCGGGTCGAAGATGACGAGTCCGCTGATCTCTCCCGGGTGGTCGACGTCGCCGATGACCAGTTCGAGCAGCGTGGTACCGAGGTCGTCCAGCACACGACCGAGGCTGGCACGCGGACGCCGGCTCACGCCGGGAAGTATAGGCGGCCGGGCCCGCGTGTGATCCGATCGGCCGATGATCAGAAGGGGATCCATTCGGCCGACGTCGTCACCGCGTCCAGCACCTCCGGGATGGGGGTGACACCCAGCCCGGGGCCGGCGGGCACCGCGATGTGACCGTCCGCCATCACGATCGGCTCGGTGATGTCCGTCTGGTAGAAGCGGTCAGAGGCCGAGATGTCCCCCGGCAGGGTGAATCCGGGCAGGGCGGCCAGGGCGACGTTGGCCGCCCGGCCGATGCCCGTCTCCAGCATGCCCCCGCACCAGACCGCGAGTCCGTGAGCCGCGGCCAGGTCGTGGATCCTCCGGGCCTCCAGGTACCCGCCGACGCGACCGGGCTTGATGTTGACGATCTGGCAGGCGTCGAGTGCGATCGCCGCGGCGGCGGTCTGCGCGGAGACGATGGACTCGTCGAGACAGATCGGCGTCGCCATCTGCCGGGCCAGCGCGGCGTGCCCGAGAACGTCCTCTTCTTCCAGCGGCTGCTCGATCAGGAGCAGGTCGAACTCGTCGAGCTTCGCGAGGTGGCGCGCGTCGCGAAGCGTGTAGGCCGTGTTGGCGTCGACCTGAAGCGGCACGTCCGCGCCGAAGCGCTCGCGCACGGCGGCCACCGGGACCAGGTCCCACCCCGGTTCGATCTTCAACTTGATGCGTACGTACCCCGCGTCCAGAAACCCCTGGACGACCGTCAGCAACTGCGGGACCGAGTCGTAGATGCCGACCGACACACCGCTGGGGACCCGGTCGGCGACGGCGCCGAGCTCACGACCGAACGAGCGGCCGAGCCCCCGGAGTTCCGCGTCGAGGATCGCCATCTCCACGGCGGCCTTGGCCATGCGCTGTCCCTTGAACGGATGCAGCAGGCCGGCCACGGCGGCCGCACCCGAGCGCGCGATCGCGGCCTGCCCCTCGGGAGACGCCAGCTTCGGCAGGAGGAAGCGTCGCAGCACGTCCACCTGCGAGTCGACGTACTCGCTCGAGTAGAGCGGGTCGGCGAGCGCCACACATTCCCCCCAGCCCTCGGCGTCGTCCGTCACGGCCTTGAGCAGGAGGATGTCGCGCTTGGTCTGCGTGCCGAACGAGGTGCGGAACGGTGATACGAGCGGCATCGAGACACGCCGAAGTTCGATTCCGCGCAGCTTCATGACGTTTCTCCATGGGGTCGGGGGAGCTCGACGAGGTAGCCGAGGGTGAAGTCGAAGTCGACGACGCGACCGCCGGAGGCCATCAGCGGCTCCAGCTCGCCGCGGAGCCGGCGGCGCCAGGCCCCGGCGGCGGCCGCGTCGCCGGCACGGAGGGCCTCGATATCGGCCGGAGCCGCCACCCTCCTGCTCGACGGGCCGCCGGCCGGGCGTTTGTACGGTGCTCCCGAGCAGGCGGCGAGGACACGCGGCGAGAGCAGTTCCCAATGGACCAGAAGCCGGTCGGTGTCGTCGCCGCCGTTGATCGCGTCGTGCATCGCGCCGTAGAAGTTGGGCAGGTACTCAACCGGGAGCGCCCCCAGTTTGACGATGTTGAAGTAGGCGTTGCGGCCGACCAGCGGATCGAAGGTCCACTCGATCGTGCCGATGCCGCGCGCGAGTGCCCACGCGCGCTGGTGCAGCTTGAGCGCCGTCCCGACGCCGCGGCCGGCCAGCCCCGGCGCCACCCCCGCGATATGGCTGTGCAGGGTGCGTGCCGCCGGCTCCGCGTGGAAGCCGATGCAGACGCCGATGAGCCGGTCTCCGTCATAGGCGCCGACGACGTAGTTGCCCGCCATCGTCAGCGCACGGAGGAACTCGACGGTGATCAACGGGTTCTCCGGCCGGCCCCAGATCCCGACGAGCAGGTCGATCACGGCGTGGGCCTCGTCGAGGTCCCGGACTTCCCGGATCACCACTCCTGCCTTCGCCGCCCATCTCGCCGCCTGGTCCGCCGCCACGTCGAGGGAGGAAGCCTCGATGCTCACGCCTCGCCCTCCAGCGGTTCGGCGGCAGGCTCGCGAACCGGCATCGTGCGAACGAGCAGCCTGCCGGCGACGACATGTTCGTGGCCGGCGTGGGCGCCGCACCGATCCGAGGAGGGCGGCTCGCACTCGACGAGCTCCCGGAGATCGGTCAGGATCGCGTCTGGGCTGAGGGAGCCATGCGAAGTCCCGGGCACGGTCAGCCGAGCTTCTTCGGGGTCGCGCGAGCGCCGTAGTGGACGTACTCCTCGCCGGTGGGCAGCGAGTAGAACCGCACCGGCGCCCACGACTCCATGCCCTCGGGACGGACGGCGTACACGTCCCGCTCGACCGGGATCATCTCGTAGGTCTCGACGGGAATGTCCTCGATCTCGGCCAGGGGGCCCATCACCGTGACGCGCAGGACCGGCTTGCCTTCGTCCTCGAGCACCTCCATGCGCACCGACTCGCGCTCGTACGTGCCGGCGTACGGCGCCACGTCGGCCGTCACCGGCTCGGCGGGCGGCTCGAACGGCTCGGGCAGCTTCACACCGGTGAGCTCGTTGAAGATCTCGTCGTAGAGGTTGACGTAGAGGTCGCGCGTGTGGCCGCCGTTGGTGGTGAGCGCGACCGCGACGCCGGCTTCCGGCAGGATGCGCAGGAACGCCGCCTGGCCGACCGTGTTGCCGTCGTGCCCGTGGGCCCGGTGGCCTCGCCAGTCGCACCGGAACCAGCCCAGGCCCCACGAGTCGCCGAGCAGGTGCTTCTCGGGGCAGTCGGTCTGGTAGGCCGACATCGCCGCGACGCTCTCCTCCGACAGCACGCGGGTGCCGTCGGCGGCGAGCCCGCCGGTCATGTGCATCCGGGCGAAGGCGAGCACGTCGGTGACGGTCGCCGTGATCAGGCCGGCCGGACCGACCGCGCGGGGCAGTCCCCCCCACACCGGCGCGACCACCGGCTCCTCACCACCCTTGATGTGGCCCATCGCGTGGGCGAAGACCATGGCCTCCTCGGGAAGGGTCGTGGTGTGGGTGAGGCCGAGCGGGGAGAAGAGCCTCTCCCTGATCGCCTGGTCCCAGGTCTGGCCGGTGACGACCTCGATGATCCGGCCGAGCACCGAATATCCCGCGTTGCAGTACGACCAGGTGGCGCCGACCGGATGGTTCTGCGCGGAGTCGGCCAGCAGCGCGACGTACTTCTCCAGCGCGTCGTCACCCCGGCCGGTGTCGGTGAACAGATCGCCGTCGATGCCGCTGGTGTGGGTGAGCAGGTGCCAGACGGTCACGGCCGCGGTGGTCTCCGGCTCCCGCAGCCGGAACTCCGGAAGGATCTCCATGACCGGGGTGTCGAGGGCGAACCTGCCCTCGTCCACGAGCTGCATGACGACGGTCGCTGTCCACACCTTGGAGATCGAGCCGATCTGCCACACCGAGTCCGTGGTGGCCGGCTGGCCGGTGCCGGCGTGCAGCACGCCTGTGGCGGCGGTGACGAGTTCGTCGTCGCCGCCGTCGGCGCCGAGCCGGAGAATGCCCAGCTGGGCGCCCGGAACGCCATGCTTGGCGGCGAGCTCGTCGAGCCGGCTCTGCCAGTGCGGCTGGTCGATGGTGGTGGTCACGTGTGCTCCTTCGGGGTGGGGGAGAGGACGTCGTGCCTGTTTCCCGCGGACGCCCGGTGCGCGGCGCCGGGAACGGCGGTGAGGAGATGGCGGGTGTACTCGTGCTGGGGCGAGCCGAGCACCTGCGTGGTGGGGCCGTGCTCGACGATCTCTCCGTCGTACATCACCGCCACGCGGTCGGCGACGTACCGGACGACCGCCAGGTTGTGGGAGATGAACAGCAGGGACAGATCCAGTTCCCGCCGCATCTCACGGACGAGGTTGAGCACGGCGCCCTGCACGGAGACGTCGAGCGCCGAGGTGATCTCGTCGGCGAGGATCACCTCGGGCCGGGCGGCCAGGGCGCGGGCCAGCGCGACCCGCTGGCGCTGGCCGCCGGAGAGCCGGCCCGGGCGGTCGTCGGCGCGTGCCGCGTCCAGATGGACCAGCGCGAGGAGACGCGCGATCTCCGCGCGCCGAGCCTGTTTGCCGAGGCGCTCCCGCATGGCCTCGGCGATGCTCTCGCCCACGGTCATGCGCGGGTCGAGCGAGGAGTACGGATCCTGGAAGACCATCTGCACGGGGCGCTCGCGCCCGCGGGTCGGCACCGGCCGATCGTCGAGCAGGATCCGGCCGCCCGTCAGGGGCGCCAGGCCGACGGCGGCCCGGGCCAGGGTCGACTTCCCCGACCCCGACTCGCCGACGAGGCCGACGATCTCGCCCTGGGCGATGTCGAGGCTGACGCCCTTCAGCACGGTGTGCGAGCCGTAGCAGACGGAGACGTCACGGAAGCTGAGGACGCTCATGCCACCCCCTCGCCTGACGGCTCGGGGTCGCATTCGCGAATCGCACTGTGTCTACTGATTCGCTCGCTCCGCTCGCTCATGCCACCCCCTCGTCTGGACGGCTCGGGGTCGCATTCGCGAATCGCACTGTGTCTACTGATTCGCTCGCTCCGCTCGCTCATGCGGTCACCTCCGCGGTGTCGGTGGGAAGCGCCTGCCCGGCCTTGTGGCACGCGACGCGGTTGCCCGCCGCGTCGGCCTGGAGCCGGGGCTCGGCCGCGCGGCAGTGGTCGTCGGCGAGCGGGCAGCGGGCCGCGAAGGCGCAGCCGGGCGGAACCCGGGAGGGATCGATCGGCAACCCGGGAATGACGGCGAGCGGCTTGGTCAGGTCGGTCTCCATGTCCGGCACGGCCGCGACGAGCGCCCGCGTGTACGGGTGCCGGGCGAGCGTCCGAAGGTCCTGCGCCGGAAGTTCCTCGACGATGCGGCCGGCGTACATCACCAGCACCCGGTCGCACACGTCCGTCACGACCGAGACGTCGTGGCTGATGAGCAGGAGGGCGGCGCCGGTGTCGCGGCGCACCTCGGTGAGGAGTTCGAGGACCTGTCGCTGCACGGTGACATCGAGAGCGGTGGTCGGCTCATCGGCGATGATGAGCCGCGGGGTCCCCATGAGGCCCATGCCGATCATCGCCCGCTGGCGCATTCCCCCGGAGAACTCGAAGGGGTACTGCCTCGCGCGCCGCTCGGGCTCGCGGACCTTGACCGCACGCAGGCGATCGACCGCACGGGCGAAGGCCGCCCTACGGCTCAGGCCCTGGTGAAAGCGGCTCACCTCGGCCAGTTGCGGACCGACCCGGTGAACCGGGTTGAAGGACGTCATGGGGTCCTGGAAGACGACGGCCAGCGACGTGCCGAGGCGCTTGCGCCGGGACTCGGGATCGCCGGCGGCCATGAGGTCTTCTCCTCCGAAGACCAGGTGATTCGCCTCGACACGCGTCGGCTCCTCGATGAGCTGGGCCAGGGCCAGCGCCGTCATGGACTTGCCCGAGCCGGACTCGCCGACGACACCGACGGCTTCGCCGTCCCGGATGGCGAAGGTGACGCCCCGCACCGCCCGGATCGGGTTCCGGGCGGCGGGAATCGTCACCCGCAGGTCTTCCACCGACAGGACCGTGCCGGCGTCGGCGGACGCCGTCGTGGCCCCTGAACCGCGGATCTTGCCGGGGGTGTTCCGGACCTGGCGCGGCCGCACCACGCCGGGGATCACGTCGATGCCGAAGGCGGCCGCGAAGGCCTCGCCCGTGAGGTTGAACGCGAGGCCCGCGAGGATGACGGCGATGCCCGGCCCGAGCGCGGCGAGGGGGTGGACGTAGATGCCGTTGAGCCCGTCCT
This sequence comes from Microbispora rosea, assembly GCF_900156315.1. GTDB lineage: Bacteria > Actinomycetota > Actinomycetes > Streptosporangiales > Streptosporangiaceae > Microbispora > Microbispora rosea. The sequence goes on from NZ_FTNI01000001.1 coordinate 86,628, forward strand.
GCATGAGCTTGCCCCAGTCGTAGGACGGAGCTTGCACGCCCAGCCCCAGGAACGAGAGCCCGGCGAACGTGAGCAGCGCCCCGCCGGCGGCCATCGTCGCGTTGACGATGAGCGGCTGGGCGATGTTCGGCAGCGCGTGGCGCAGCAGGATGCGCAATCTGCTCACGCCCGCGATGCGGGCCGCGGCGATGTAGTCCCGCTCCGAGATGCCGGCGATGAGCGTGTGACACAGCCGGGCGAACGCGGGCGCTCCGGCCAGGCCCACCGCGAGCGCCGCCCCTCGCGCGCCCACGCCGAAGATGACGGCGAAGAACAGGACGAGCAACAGGCCGGGGAAGGCCACCAGCACGTTGACGGCTCCCATGACGAGCCGGCCCGCGCGCCGCCCGACCAGCAGGGGCGCGGCGCCCAGAACGATGCCCAGCACCATGCTGATCGCCGTCGCCGCGAGTGCCAGCGCGATCGAGAGCCTGGTGGCCACCAGCACCCGGAAGAAGAGGTCCCGGCCGAGGTTGTCGGTGCCGATCCAGTGGCCGGCCGAGGGCCCGGCGAGCAGGTTTCCCGTGTCGACGACCGTGGCTCGTCCGTCCCACAGGACCGGTCCGAACACGGCGACCAGCAGGACGAGGACGAGGAGGCCGAATCCGACCAGGCCGACGGGCCTGAGCAGGACGCGTGCCGCGCGCATCTCAGCTGTCTCCGATCGCCGAACGGGGGTCGAGCAGCGCGAGCACCACGTCGACGAGGGTGTTGATCAAGAGGACTCCGACTCCGTAGACGAGCACGGTGCCCTGCACCAGCGGATAGTCCTTCGTAGTGATCGAGGAGACGATCGTGGAGCCGAGACCGGGCCAGGCGAACACGTTCTCCACCAGGACCGTTCCGGCCACGAGCGAGCTCAGCAGCAGACCGCCGAGCGTCAGCGTCGCCGTGACCGCGTTGGGCAGGGCGTGCAGGAGATGGATCCGCACCGGGGTCAGCCGCTTGGCCCGCGCCGTGCGGATGTAGTCGGCCTCCATCACCGCGAGCATCTCCACGCGGACGATGCGCGACAGGACCGCGGCGGGACCGATCGCCAGCGCGAGCACCGGAAGCACATAGGAATCGAGGCCGTCGCGACCCGCCACAGGGAAGAGGTGGGTCTGCACCGCGAGCAGGTAGACGAGCCCCACGCCGAACAGGAAGTCGGGGATCGCGCCGAGCACGATGTTGGTCCCCGTGAACGCGAGCTCCGTGCGCCGTCTCCTGCCCCGGCGGGTGAGCACCGCCATCACGACGCCCAGGGGCACCGCGATGAGCATCGAGAGGACGAAGGCGGCCACGGCCAGCTGGGCCGTCGCGGGCAGCCGCTGCGCGATCGTCTCGCTCACGGGAAGGCGGCTGGTGATCGAGGTGCCCAGCTCCCCGTGGAACAGGTGCACCAGGTAGTCGGCGTACTGCCGCCAGAGCGGGTCGAGCAGACCGAGCTCCCGCGTACGTGCCAGCACCAGGTCCGCGGGCGCGGTCGGCCCGAGCGCGGCCCGCACCGGATCACCCGGGATCAGATGAATCATCAGGAACGAGGCGGTCACCAGGATCCAGAGCGACAGCGACAGGCGTCCCGCCCGCCGGACGGCGAAGCGGAACCACCTGTGCGCCCACAGGCCGCCCAGCCAGCCGGGGAGGCCGCGCGGGACTGTCGCCGACGTCGATTCGCTCATCGTCAGCCGAGCATCCGGATGCTCGTCGGGACGATGCTGCCGATGACGTCGAGCGTCGCTCCCTTGAGGAAGGTCGGGATCGGGCTGTTGGCGAACGGCACCATGTCAGCGGCCTTGTAGAGCGCCTGCTCCGCGGCGAACCAGTCCTTGCACCCCTCGGCGCCGTTGGCCTTCATCGCCTTGGTGGCGGCGGCGAGGTAGTCGGGGTTGTCGATGGCGGAGAAGTTCGTGCCCTTCGGGGCCGCGGGGCCGGAGACGAACGGCATGACCTGGTCAGGGGTGCTGACGGCGAGCGGCAGCCAGACGATGTCCCAGGCGCCGGTGCCGAAGACCACGCCGGAGGCCTCGGTCTGGGTCTGCTGCGTGGCCTTGACCTCGATGCCGACCGCCTTCCAGGCCGCCACCGCGAGCTCGGCGGCGGCGCCCCCGCCGGTCCCGAGCGAGTTGGGGTAGATGAGGGTGAGCGAGAGCTTCTTCCCGTCCTTGACGCGGATGCCGTCCGGGCCCTTCGCCCAACCGGCGGCGTCGAGGGCGGCCCCGGCGGCGGCGGCGTCGAAGGAGGGCACGTTGCCGGTCACCGCGTCACCGGTGCAGGCGGCCGGCGGAAGGGCGGCCAGCTGGGTCGCGGGCAGGCCCTTGCCGGAGGTCAGGGCGACCTGGAGCTGCTTGAGATCGACCCCCTGGGTCAGCGCCATCCGCACCGCGGGGTCGGCGGTGGCGTGACCGTCCGCGTGGTTGTACCACTGCTCACCGATGACCGCCTGCGTGTCGGCGGACTTCAGGCCCGCCTTGGCGAGGCGGTCGGCGTCGGGGCCGACGATCTGGACGGCGTTGATGGTGCCGGCGAGCAGCTCGTTGGCGGAGGTGGTCTCGTTCGCGACGACCTTGAAGATCACCCTGGCCGGCATCCCGGTCTCGGCCGTGGTGGCGCCGCCGGGTCCCCACGTGTAGCCCTTGCGGACCTCGTAGGTGTAGTGGTCGGACGGAACCGCCTCGGTGAGGACGTACGGGCCGGTGCCGCTCACCCCGGCCTTGAGGCTTGCACGGTTCTTCATGCCGCCGTCGCACACCATCGGCAGGCTCGCGAACGAGTTCAGCACGAACGGAGCCGGCGCGGCCAGCTTGACGGTGACGGTCGAGCCCGAGGCCGTGGCGGTCGCGCCGGCGGGGATGAAGACGCCCAGGAACGGGCTCTTGTTGTCCGGGTTCTCCACGTACGTGATGTTGTCGACCACCGTCTGCGCCGTGAACGGTGTGCCGTCCGAGCAGGTGACGCCGTCCTTGATCGTGAAGGTGACCGTGGTGCCCTCGACGGTCCACGACTTGGCCAGCTGCGGAAGGATCGTGCCGTCCTTGCCGGTGGCCACGAGGTTGTCGTAGGCGAACTGGGTCATGCCGTACAGGGTGCTCACCACCGAGCCCTGTGGGTCGAGGGCGCCCGGGTCCGAGGAGACGTCGATGGTGAAGGTCTTGCCGTCGGCGTAGCCGGCGGCACTTGGCGCGGCGGAGTCGGACCCGTCGCCACCGCAGGCGGTGAGACCGGCCGAGCCGGTCAGCGCCAGGGCGAGCGCCGTGAGAGCCCTCGTACGGATGGGAGTCATGTGGTTCCTTTTCCGGGGGGTGGGCCGGAGCCGATCCGAGCTCTCAGGCGCGGGCGACCACACGGCCGTAGTGGATGTACTTTGCGAGGCCGGCGTCGTCGCGTCCGATGAAGGCGAAGATGGGGTGGATGCCCTGGGCCGACTCAAGGGAGATCAGAGAGTCGCCCTCGAAGTGCACCAGTCGAGTGCGCATGGGCTTCTCGCCGATCTCGGCGATGATGTCCTTGGGCACCCGGTCGAGCCAGATCGCTCCGTCGGCGTCCTGGCTGACGGTGAAGTCGTAGATCGTGTCCGAGTAGCGGCCCAGGTACGGCGTCGGGTCGATCGTCTCCGGCTCGGCCGGCGGCACCGGATGACCCGGCAGGGTGATGCCGGTGAGCTCCTTGAGCAGGTGCGCCAGCACGTCGGTGAAGACACCGAAGAAGCCGCCGCCGTTGGTCAGCAGCGCGATCGCGACGCCGTGCTCCGGCACGAACCGGAGGAAGGCCGCCTGGCCGATGGTCCCGCCGTCGTGGCCGATGACGGCGTGGCCGTCGTGCTCCTCCATTTCCCAGCCCAGGCCCCACGAGCCGCCCATGCCGGTGAGCCGGGGCACTTTCACCTGCGGCTGCTGCATGGAGGTGACGGTGCCGGGCGTGAGTATGACGGAGCCGTCGGGCGCCGTACCGCCCGCCATGTGCATGGCGATGAAGCCGAGCAGGTCGCGCGGGGTCATGGCGAGCATCGCGCCGGCGGGGGCGTTGGACCTCGCGAGCGCCCAGGTCGGTGCGGCCGCGATCGTGCCGTCGGGGCCGGGCACGTGGCCGACGGCGGTCCGGTGGAGGATCGCCTCGTACGGGCTCGGACAGACGTGGGTGAGCCCGAGCGGGGTGGCCAGGCGCTCGATCAGCACCTGGTCGAAGGGTCTGCCGCGCAACACCTCGACCAGGCGGCCGAGCACCACGAAGCCGGTGTTGTTGTAGGAGAAGACCTCGCCCGGCGGGTAGAGCTGCGGGATGTCGTGAATCGAGGCGAGGTACTTCTCGATGGCGTCCTCGCCGCGGCCGGTGTCGGTGAAGACGTCGCCCTCGAAGCCCGCGACGTGGCACAGCAGCTGGCGGGTGGTGATCGTGGCGGACGCGGCCTCGTCGCCGACGGTGAACTCCGGCAGGTAGGTGCGCAGCGGAGCGTCGAGGTCGACCAGGCCGTCGTCGACCAGCTGCATGACCAGGGCGCTGGTCCACAGCTTGGTGATCGACCCGATCTGGAAGACCGAGTCGGTGGTCGCCTCGACTCCGGTGGCCATGCTGAGGACACCTGCGGCCGAGGTGAGCACCTGCCCCTGGGTGAGCACCGCGATCGAGGCGCCCGGCACCTCGTGCTCGGCCACGAGCCGGGCGAAGTTCTCGTCAAGCCAACGCTGCACGCTCTCCGGCGACATCATGCCGCTGAGGCTAGAGGCCGAGCATGCCGCCGTACTCGGCCGATCGGACAACCAAAATCGCCTGCGATTGTCCGATCGGACAAGCCGATGTCGTAGTCGCCACCTTCGCACGACCACCCGCCGGAAGTCGGCAGGGAAGCAACCGAGGGAGACAACCGAGGGGAACATTCGTTCAAGACGCCGGCGCGCACCGGCGGCGACAGTGGGCGCATGACTGTTTCCGACGGCAATCCGCATGTGGGCGACGAGACCACCGAGAGCTCGACACTGTCCCTGGACGACGGCGACATCCATGTGTGCCAGGACGGTCCCCGTGACGCGCCGGCACTCCTGCTCATCCACGGGTCCGCCTCCTCGACCCGCTCGTGGGACCGGCTGGTTCCGCTGCTGACCGGATCGCATCGCGTCATCAGGATCGACCTGCTCGGGCACGGCCGGTCGGCCAAACCGGCCGGCCCGAGTTACGCGGTCCCGGACCAGGCACGCCGGGCCGGTGAGGCACTGGACCGGCTCGGCGTCGGGCGCGCGATCGTGGCCGGTCATTCCAGCGGCGGCGCGGTCGCCACCGCTCTCGCCGAGCGACGGCCCGACCTGGTGACCGCGCTCGCGCTCGTCAACACCGGACCCGGCATGCACGCCTTCATCCCGTCGGAGTCCGCCGTGATCACACCGTCGCAATGGCCGCCGACCGACGAGCAGCTCCGCCGCTTCGCCGGCACCGCGTTCAGCCGCGCGGGCTACCGGATCCCGCAGGAACTGCTGGACGAGGTCCGCATGATGACCTACCACACGCTCACCGCGACGATGCAGGGCATCCGCGACTACCTGGAGCAGCGTGCCCTGCCGGATCGGCTGGCGGTCCTCGGCCGACCGCTACTGGTGATCTTCGGCGAGGACGACCGGAGATGGCGATCCTCGTCCGCCGCCGACTACCGCGTCGTCCCGGGCGCGGAAGTCGAGTTGCTGCCGGGTCTCGGACACTCGCCCATACTCGAGGACCCGGAAAGGACCGCCCGCTCGCTGCTGGCCTTCACCGCGGTCCACGCCGTGCGGGCGGACTGAAGGACCGCCGGCCGCGGCCGGAGAGGGTCACGGCGCGGGGAGCGGCTGGGCTCCCCGCTTGGCCAGCAGGTCCTTCATCGTGCGGATCTCGGCGTTCTGGCCGTCCACGATGTGCTGGGCCAGGGCGCGCACCTCGTCGCGGTCCGACAGCTTGAGCAGGCCCTCGGCCATCTCCACGCCGCCCTGGTGGTGGCGGATCATGAGCTGGAGGAAGAGGATCTCGGCGTCCCTGCCGGTGGCCTGGCGGAGCCGGTTCATCTCCTCCTCCGTGGCCATGCCGGGCATCGTTCCCGGCGTCGGGGCGGTCGTGGCCGCCCCGCCGTGCCCGTGCCCGGACATCCAGGCCATGGCCGGGCGGTCGGAGCTCTGGTCGAGGCCCCACTGCTGCAGCCAGCCCATGAAAATTCCACGCTGGGTGCTCTGCGTCGTGATGATGTCGTACGCCAGGCTGCGCAGCGCCTCGTCGGAGGTCTTGTCCCTGAGGATGAAGGACATCTCCACCGCCTGCGCGTGGTGGACCCCCATGTCTCTGGCGAACCCGGCGTCGGGGGAGGTGTCCCCGGGCGTCCCCTGCCTGGTGAAGAACAGCACGAGCGCCGCCGCCGCGAGGAGGACGACGACCAGCCCGAGGATGGGAAGGCGGCGCCGGGCCGGGGGAGCGGTCTCCACGGCGTTGTCCTCTGGGGCGTCGATGTCAGTGCTCACCGCCCACACGCTACTCTCCAGGGACGTCGCCCTGCCCGAAGCAATACCTTTAGCCACTATTCTCCATACGCAGCGGGGGTGTTGGTGATCAGCAGATGGAGGAGCGATGACGAAGGAGAAGGCGCAGGCGAGGCGTGACCACCTCGCCCGCATGCGCGCCGAGCAGAAGCGCAAGGAGCGGCGCGCCGCACTTCTCATGTGGGGGATAGGCGGTCTCGTGATCGTCGTCCTGGTCGCCCTCGTCGCCGTCTACGTGGTCAACGACCGCTCGGCCAAGTCGCTCAGCGCCGTCAAGACCTTCACCTACAAGGGCTCCGACCACTCCTGGACGAAGGTCGCCTACAAGGAGACCCCGCCCGTCGGTGGCCAGCACAACTTCTATTGGCAGAACTGCGGCATCTACGACAAGCCGATTCACAACGAGCACGGCGTCCACTCGCTGGAGCACGGCGCGGTGTGGATCACCTACCAGCCCAACCTGCCCAAGGCCGAGGTGGACAAGCTCAAGACCATCGCCTCCGCCGACTACATGCTGCTGAGCCCCTACCCCAACCTGCCGTCCAAGATCGTCGCCAGCTCCTGGAACCACCAGATCGCGCTGGACTCGGCGGACGACCCCCGGCTGCCCGAGTTCGTCAAGAAGTACAAGCAGAACCCGACCGACACTCCCGAGTACGGCGCCTCCTGCTCCGGCGGCATCGGCACCACCGACGAGCAGCCGCTCCCGCCGCCGCAGACGGACGCCACGCAGGAGCCCATGCCGAGCACGGCCCCGTCGTCCTGACGGCACGTCGCGTCAGGGCGCGTCGTGTCACGGCGCGTGGTGCCAGGGCACGTCGCGTCAGGGCGCGTCGTGTCACGGTGCGTGGTGCCAGGGCACGTCGCGTCAGGGCACGTCGCGTCACGGTGCGTTGCACCAGGGACTCAGGGAACCAGCACGCGGTCCACGGGCACGGCCTCCAGCCCGTGGGCCTCGGCCACCGGGCGGCTCGTGAGGTGGCCCTCGTGGGTGCTCAGACCGTGGGCGAGCGCGGGGTCGGCGGTCAGCGCCTCGCGCCAGCCCAGATCGGCGATCGCCAGCGCGTACGGCAGCGTGACGTTGGTCAGCGCGTACGTCGAGGTGTGCGGCACCGCCCCCGGCATGTTGGCCACGCAGTAGAACACCGAGCCGTGCACCCGGTAGACCGGCTCGGCGTGGGTGGTCGGCCGCGAGTCCTCGAAACAGCCGCCCTGGTCGATGGAGATGTCCACCAGCACCGATCCCGGCTTCATCCGTGAGACGAGGTCGTTGCTCACCAGGGTCGGCGCCTTGGCGCCCGGCACGAGCACCGCGCCGATCACCAGGTCGGCGTCCACCACCGCCCGCTCGACCTCGTACGCGTTGGACGCCACCGTCTGGCAGCCTCCCCGGAAGACGAGGTCGGCATGGCGCAGCCGGTCGACGTCGCGGTCGAGCAGCAGCACCTGGGCCCGCATGCCCACGGCGACCGCGGCGGCGTTCATGCCCGACACGCCCGCGCCGATCACCGCCACCTTGGCCGGGTAGGTGCCGGGGACGCCGCTCATCAGCACGCCGCGCCCGCCGCCCTGGCGCATGAGATGGTAGGCGCCCACCTGCGGCGCCAGCCGTCCGGCGACCTCGGACATGGGCGCGAGCAGCGGCAGCGTGCGGTCGGGTTTCTGCACGGTCTCGTACGCGATGCCGGTCACGCCCGACTCCAGCATGGCCCGGGTACAGGACTCCGAGGCGGCCAGGTGGAGATAGGTGAACAGCACCTGGCCCTTGCGCATCCGGTGGTACTCGTCCGGCACCGGTTCCTTGACCTTCAGGACGAGGTCGCCCTCGGCCCACACCTCGTCCGCCGTGCCGAGGATGACGGCCCCCGCCGCGGTGAAGTCCTCGTCCGGGATCGCCGACCCGAGTCCCGCGCCCTTCTCGACGAGGACCCGATGACCCTTGCGTGCGAACTCGTTGACCCCCGCGGGTGTGAGCGCGACCCGGTACTCGTGTGTCTTGATCTCTCGGGGAACTCCCACCTTCATGTCTTCACTGTCTGCTCCCGACGTCCGTATGGGCATCGGTCAACGGGCAACCATTTGGCGGATATTCATGACAAATTGTCAATAAAGGATCGCATTGAACGTTCCATGGTCACCCGGTTACCCGCAGTTGGCAGACCTCGGTAGGCTCTGCGAGCGGTGTAAGGGATCGAGGTAGGGAATGCACAACGCGCCCGTGCCGGGAGACGAAGAGCCCGGCCCGCGGCCCGGCCTGACATCGGGAGCCGAGACGGCGCCCATGCCCAAGCCGGCCGGCCCCGAGGAGCGCGGCGGCGTGCCCGCCGAGGCGTCCGGCGGATGGGGCGGCTGGTTCGGGGGCACGTCCGGCGGTACCGGGGCCGCCGCGGAGACGACCGTTCTGCCGCCCGCCGGCGGCGGACCGGGTGACACGTACGGCGGGCCCGGGGACCCCGGTGGAGGCCATCCGGCGCCCGGCGTGCCCGACGAGCGCGCTGGGTTCGGCGACCCGCTCGCCGGCTCACTCGCTGATCCACTCGGTGACCCGGGCGGTGCGCGGAGTGAGTACGGCGGGTTCGGCGGGTCCGACGATCCGCTCGGTGAACGCGGTGAGCCGCCGGGCAGGCCCGGTGATCCGCTCGCCGACACGCTCGCCGGCCCGGTAGGTGTGCCGGGTGAGCCCGGCGGGCCGTTTGACCCTCTCGGTGTGCCGGGCGTGCCCGGTGGGCCGTTTGACCCTCTCGGCGTGTCAGGTGGACCCGGTCTGTCAGGCGGACCCGGCATTCCGGATGGGCCGGGTGACCCGCTCGGGGGCCCGGGCGGAGCGGGCGACCCGCCTGGGATCTCCGGCGAACTCGGTGGCGTGCCCGCTGTCGAAGGTGCTCCCGTCCTACCCGCTGAGCCGGTGGAGCCCGCCGTGCCCGGCGCACCCGATGGCGCGCCTCCAGGCGAGGCCGCAGAGCCGGGTGACGGGCCGCCCGCCCCCGACGGCCCCACAGAGCCGAGGGCGGCCAGGGGGACGACGATCGCTCTCGTCGCGGCCCTCGTGCTCGTGGTCGTCATGTCCGGCGTCCTCGGCGCCGTCGCCGTGGTGATGACCCGCAACCCGGACGCCCCGCCGCTCAAGCAGACGCCCGTACGCACCCTGCTGACGCCCGTGCACTTCGCCCCGGTCACCGGGGTGGGGGCGGCGCCCTGCGCGGGAACGGACGCGATTCCGGACGACAAGGGCACCTCCTGCTACCAACTCGATCCGGGGGTCACGGTCACGACCGTGCAGAAGATCGAGGAGGTGACGGACAACGACGGCACCTACTCGATCAGGCTCGTGCTGTCCCCCTCCAGCCAGGAGCAGATCGCCGCGCTCACCCGGGATACGGTCAAACAGCAGCTCGCGATCGTGGTGGGGGAGAAGGTGGTGGCCGCCCCGCGGGTGGCCCAGGAGATCACCCAGGACAGCCTCGGCATCGCGGGATTCGACAAGGCCCAGGCCGATGCGATCATGGCGCTGCTGACCGGATCCGCTCCCGCGAACCAGCAGAACCCGGCCGCATCGCCCGCCGCCACCGACACCGGCCAGCCCGGAGGCACCCAGCCCGGTGGAACGCAGCCGGGTGGCACTCAGCCCGGTGGCACCCAGCCGGGTGGCACTCAGCCCGGTGGCACCCAGCCGGGTGGCACTCAGCCTGGTGGAACGCAGCCTGGTGGAACGCAGCCGGGCGGCACGGTGTACGAGGGCGGCCAGCCGGGTGGGTCGCAGACGGGCGGGACCCAACAGGGTGGGACCCAACAGCAACAGGGCGGTACGGGACAGCAGGGCGGCACGGGACAGCAGGGCGGCGCGCAGCCCAGCCCTGAGGGGTTCCAATGAGCGCATCATGGTCCGGGCCCGCGCCCTCAGACCTGAAGCGGACCTGAAGCGGACCTGAATCACCCGGAATCAGGCCCGAATCGGGCCGAATCGGCCGTCCGACGGCCGGGGCGCCTTCGCCCCGGCCAACCGGTCCTGACGGGACCTGATCAGCCGTTGATCGCGATACCGGTAGGGTCGCCGTCATGCAGCGGATGACCGGTTTGTTGGTAGGTGCGGTTTTTGGGACCGTCTTCGTGTTCGTGAACTCGCATCCACCCCTTGGTCACTCTCTCGCGCTCGTCCTCCGGATCGCCGCGGCCGTCGCCCTGGCCGGCGTCGTCGCCACCTGGGTCCTCGCCGTCGGGCGTGCCAGGTCCACCGGTGCCGAACCCGGCATCGGGGGAGGCGGCACGGCCGGGAAGATGTTCGGCCTCGGCTTCGCGGTGGTCGTCGTGATCGAAGCCGTCGCACTGTTCGGCGGCATCGCCGTGCTGCGCGCCCTGAGCCGCCCCGAGGAGAGCAACGTCGCCTGGATCGCTCTCGTCGTCGGCGTCCACTTCGTCGCCCTCGGGCCGATCTGGAGGGATCGGACGATCATGGTGCCCGGTGCGGTCCTCACCGCGCTCGGGGTCGCCGGGCTCGTCATGTCCGCCACCTCGGCCGTGGCATGGGTGCCCGTGGTCAGCGGAGTGCTGTCCGGTGTGACGCTGCTGGCCGGATGCCTGTCCGCCGCGGGACGCGGCCTGGCCGCCCAGAGGTCCCCGGCGTCAGGCTGAGGCCGGTGACCGTCCCTGCCCGGCATCGGGCGGAGGTGCCTGTCCCCCTGACCTCGGTCGGAGGCCGGCTACGGCCCGGATGGCCGTCGGCAGGGCGGCAGCGGCCGGTGCAAGCCGGGGTCAATCCAGGTGCAAGCAGAGCCTCGTAGCGTACGGCACGTGTCAGCACGATGGTTGCGAGGCGCGGCCGCCACGGCCGCGACCGCCGCGTTCCTGGTCCCCGCCTCCCTGCTCGCCGCCGCCCCGGCTCTCGCGCACACCGCGCACGCCCCCGCGCAGGCCCCCGTCAGAGCGGGCGCTCACGGCACGGCCGCACCGGCGGTCGTCGCCAAGAAGCTGTTCCGCGCGTGGCTGCGCGCGGACCGCCACGCGGCCTCCCGGGTCGCCACCGCGGGCGCGGCCTCCACGCTCTTCGCCTACCCCTTCCGGGCTCCGGACGAGTTCGCGGGCTGCTCGGGCAACGCCTGCCGGTTCGTCCACACCAGCGTGCGCGTGCCGGGCGGGCTCGACGGCATCCTGATGATCGTGTCGGGCGCCAAGGTCACGAAGGTGTACGAGTCCCGCCACCTCGTCACGCCGTCCGCCGCGGCCAAGCAGCTGTTCGACGCCTGGCGCAAGGGCGACCGCAACCGGGGCCTGGAGATCGCCACGACCACGGCGGTGAAGACGCTGTTCCGGACGAAGTACGACCCGAAGGGCGTCAAGTACTTCTTCCAGGGCTGCAGCTCCGAGCCCAAGGGCTACGGCTGCGCCTACTCCTACGAGGGCGGCGGCATGTTCATGCACGTGCGGGGCTCGAAGAGCCGCGGCTACGAGGTGACCTCCATCAGCTACATCGCCGACTGACCCCGACCCGGCACCAGCTGCGCCCGCTCAACCTGCGCCGGCTCAACCTGCGCGGGCGGAACCGAGCCGGCGGAACCGAGCCCGCCGCCCCGGCTGCCCCGGGCGCGCCGAGCATGGCGGCGGGGCTCAGCGGGCGAGGGGCGAGAGCGCGACGTCCTCGGGCCGGATCGGGACACGGGAGAGATCCAGCCCGGTCGCGGCCCTGACCGCCGCGGCCACCGCCGGGGTCGACGACAGCGTGGGCGGCTCACCCGCGCCCCGCAGGCCGTACGGCGCATGGGGGTCGGGGTTCTCCAGCACCGACACCCGCATCGGCGGCATGTCGAGGATCGTGGGGATCAGATAGTCGGTGAACGAGGGGTTGAGCACCCGGCCGTCCCTGACCTGAATCTCCTCCATCAGCGCCAGGCCCAGGCCCTGCGCGGTGCCGCCGTGGATCTGCCCCTCCAGCGCCAGCGGGTTGAGGATCCTCCCGACGTCCTGCACGGCGGCCAGCTCGACGACCTTGACCAGGCCGAGCTCGACGTCGACGTCGACCACGGCCCGGTGCACGCACAACGCGAGCTGCGTGTGGGAGTCGCCCTGGCCGGTGACGGGGTCCATGGGGAACGTGGGCCGGTGGCGATACTCCCGCGTCTCCTCGACCGGCCCGAACCGCTCCAGCACCTCCTCCAGCGACAGCTCCGGGTGCGCCGCCCGCAGCGCGTCGATGCGCGCCCGCACCGCCTCGCAGGCCGTCTTGACCGCCCCGCCGGTGACGTACGACTGGCGCGAGGCCGAGGAGGACCCGGCCGACCCGACCGCGGTGTCGGCCGGGGCGACCGTGACCCTGGCGATCCCGAGCTCCGTACGCGCGATCTGGGCCTGGACGGTGACGAGCCCCTGGCCCACCTCGGCGGCGGCGGTGTGCACGAGCACGTGCGGCTCGGCCCCGGCGAGCTCGACGCGCACCCGTGCCGTCGAGTAGTCGTCGAAGCCCTCCGAGAAGCAGATGTTCTTTATGCCGACGCCGTAGCCCACGCCGCGCCGCACGCCCTCGCCGTGGGTGGTCTGCGCGACGCCGCCCGGCAGGAGGCGCAGGTCGGGCCGCTCGTCCGCCGGTTCCGGCGGCAGCGGCACCGCGGCCAGCTCCTTCAGCATGTCCGCGAGCGGCGCGGGGCTGTCGATCACCTGCCCGGTGGCCAGGCGCGACCCCTGCGACACCGCGTTGCGGACCCGGATCTCGACCGGTGACAGCCCGCAGGCCGCCGCGAGCCGGTCCATCTGCGACTCGTACGCGTAGCATGCCTGGACCGCCCCGAACCCGCGCATCGCCCCGCAGGGCGGGTTGTTCGTGTAGACGCCGTACGCGTCGATCCAGACGTTGCCCACCTCGTAAGGACCGACGCCGAGCGAGGCGGCGTTGCCCACCACGGCCGGGGTGGACGAGCAGTAGGCCCCGCCGTCGAGCAGGATCTCCGCCCTGACGTAGACGAGCCGCCCGTCGGACGTCGCGCCGTGCTCGTAGCGCATCCGCGCCGGATGCCGGTGGACGTGGCCGAAGAACGACTCCTCGCGGCCGTACACCATCTTCACCGGGCGGCCCGTCCGCAGCGCCAGCATCGAGGCGTGGACCTGCATCGACAGGTCCTCCCTGGCGCCGAACGCTCCGCCGATTCCGGCGAGAGTCAGCCGCACCTTCTCCTTCGGCAGGCCCAGGCACGGCGCCACCTGGTCCTGGTCGACGTGCAGCCACTGGGTGGCGACGAACAGGTCCACCCCGCCGTCCTCGGCCGGCACGGCCAGGCCCGACTCCGGCCCGAGGAACGCCTGGTCCTGCATGCCGACCTCGTACTCGCCGGTGACGACCACCTCGGCATCGAAGGTCTGGCCCACCCTCACGGGCTGGTGCCGTACGAGGTTGCCCTCCGGATGTACGGCGGGGCAGGACGGGTCGAAGGCGGCCCGGCGCGGATCGGTCACAGCCTCGCGCTTCTCGTAGTCCACGACGATCGCGGCGGCGGCGCGGCGGGCGGTCTCCGGATGGTCGGCGGCCACGATCGCCACCGGCTCGCCCTGGTAGCGGACCTGGTCGACGGCGAGCACCGGCTGGTCGCGGACGTCCAGCCCGTAGAACTTCTCCCCGGGCACGTCCTCGTGGGTGAGCACGGCGAACACGCCGGGCATCGCGAGCGCGGGGCCGACGTCGATCGAGCGGATCCAGGCGGACGGGTGCGGGCTGCGCAGCGTCGCACCCCAGAGCATGCCCTCAAGCCACAGGTCCGAGGAGTACGCGAACTCCCCGGTCACCTTCAGCGTGCCGTCGGGGCGCGGCGCGCTCTCGCCGAGGCCGGAACGCCGCCCCGCTCCGGTCGCCGTGCCCGCCGCCGTCTCAGTCGCCATCCACCGCTCCACGGTCGTAGTACAGCAACCGGGCGGGGACGGGGCCTATCGGCGCGGCCATGAAACCCGGGGACGGGCGTAGTCGATGCTTGTAGATATCTCCAAATACGCTGTCTTCCGTGCTGTTGCATGATCTGCTCGCCGCCCCGGAGTTGCGGCTCACCCTGCTCACGGGCGACGAGCGGCTGGACCGCGAGATCAAGGGCGTGCTCATCACCGATCTGCCCGATCCCCGGCGATACCTGTCGGGCGGCGAACTGGTGCTGACCGGCCTGATGTGGCGCCAGTCGCCCGACGACTCCGCCCGGTTCGTGGACGCCCTGTCCGAGGCGGGCGTGGCCGCGCTCGGCGCGGGCGACGCGCGGCTCGGCACGGTCCCCGGCGACCTGGTGGAGGCGTGCCGGGCTCGCGGGCTGCCGCTGCTCGAAGTGCCCGTCGAGGTGTCGTTCGGTGCCGTCACCGAACTCGTCGGCAGGCGCGTCGCCGCAGCCCAGGCGGGCGACCTGCGCGGCGCCCTCGGGCGGCACCGCAGGATCGTCGCGGCGGTGGCAGAAGGAGCCGGGCTCGGCGAGCTGTTCACCCTGGTCGAGGCCGAGCTCGGCGTCACGGCCGCGGTCGTGTCCGCCTGCGGCGCGGTCGTCGCGGGCGACCTGCCGCAGGAGCGGGCCGTACGGCTGGCCCGCGACTACCTCGCCGCCGTCCGCCTGCCGGTCGTCGTGAACCGCGGCGGGCCGTTCACGCTGTTCGCCGTGGGCCGATCGCACCGGGCCGCCGGCTGGGCCCTGGTCTGCCGGGGCGAGGTCGACGTGGAGATCGGCTACGAGCTGGCGGCGTGCGTCGCGATGGAGCGGACGCGGGCGGAGGAGGGCCGCCGGGTGGAGCGCCGGCTGGCCGAGCAGCTCATCGCCCTGGCCTGCGCGGGCGGCGACCTCGCGGAGCTGTCGGCCCGGCTGCGGACGTGCGGCATCGACCCGGCCGAGCCGTACGCGGTGGTCACGGCCACGGCGAGCAGGCGCGGGGCGAAGGAGGGCCCCGACCCCGCTCTGCTGGGCGGTCAGGTGGTGGAGGAGCTGCTGGACCGCGGGGTGGTGGCCGCCGCGGGCGCCGACGCGTCGGTGGCGCTGGTCCCCCTGCGCGGCGACACGCCCTGGGGCGACCGCGCCGCACTCGCGGCGCTGCTGCGCGCCCGTACGGCGGTGCTCGCGGGCGGGCTGTCCTCGATCACGGTGTCGGCCGGGCTGAGCGGCGCGCTGACCGGGGCGCAGGCCATCCGGGGCGGGGTGGAGGAGGCGGGCCACGCACGGCGGATGGCCGAGGCGCGCGGCGGGGGAGTGGTCACCAGCGACGAGATCTACACCCACGCGCTGCTGCTGGCGACCGTGCCCGGCGACGTGCGGTTCTCGTTCGCCGAGAGGCTGCTCGGGCCGTTGTTCGACTACGACCGGAGGCACGGGGCCGAGCTGGTGCGCACGCTCGGCGCGTTCCTCGACTCCACGGGATCGTGGAACGCCTGCGCCGAACGGCTGCACGTGCACGTCAACACGGTGCGCTACCGGATCAGGCGGGTCGAGGAGCTCACCGGCAAGGACCTGTCATCCATGGCCGACCGCGTCGACCTCTTCCTCGCCCTCCGCGCCGGCTGAGCCGTCCGCGGTCCGCGACGGACCGTCCTGCGGGCTCTCGCCGAGCAGGGCGAGCTCCTCGCGGGCGAAGTCCACCCAGTAGCCGGCCCCGCACTCCTGCGCGACCGCCAAGGTCTCCCGCAGGTACGCGCGCGCCCTGTCGAGCCTGCCCATGAGGCGTTCGGCCCTGCCCAGCTTGCCGAGGCACCTCGGCTCCATGGCGCGGGAGCTGTTCTCCCTGATGAGGACGAGGGCCTCGTCGTAGAGCATCGCCCCGGACCGGGGGTCGTCCTGCCTCAGGTGCACCTCGGCCATGCCCATCAGCGCGTCCGAGCGATGCATGGCGTCCCCGGCCTCTTTCGCGAGCGCCGCCATCTCGACGTACGCGGCCATGGCCGCCGCCACGTCCCCCAGGCCGAGATGTGCCGCGCCGAGGCAGACGAGAGCGTGGCGTTCGCCCACCGCCGCCCCGATCTCCCTCGCTATCCGCAGCTCCTCCCGTGCCGACGACAGGGCCTCCTGGTGCCGATCGAGCGCGTTGAGCACGATGGCGAGGTTCCCCAGGGACCTCATCCGCGCGAAGGAGTCGCCGCACGTGCGGCGAAGGTCCACCTCGGCGCGCTGGTGGGCGAGCGCCTCCTCGTAGCGTCCCGTATGGCCCAGGCCGAGGGCGAGATAACCGTTCGCGAGGGCGGAGATCTCCGGGTCCCCGAGCCGTTCGCCCACATCGAGCGCCTGGCGGCCGAGGGTGATGACGTCCCGGTGGTGACCGGCGAAGGTAAGAGGCCAGTGGAAGGAGAAGCCGAGGTGCGCGCCGGAGCGCGCGAGGGACGGAGTGCGCCGGGCCATCCCCTGTGCCGCGACGGCGAGGACGTTGGGGCGTTCCCGCTCCAGCCACGCGGACGCGTCCGTGCTGCCGGTCATGGCAAGAGGTTCACACGTCGCGAACTCGTGCGGGGGATGCACCCGATGCGGGTCGATCAGTTTCATCGCCAGGCGCGCGGTCGTGCCGTACAGGCCGAGCACGCGGTCGAGCGCGTCGTCGCTGTCACGCTCGCTCAGACGCCGCTCGGCCAGTTCCATCGCGAACAGCCGGACCAGGTCATGGAGGCGGAACCGTCCCTGCTCGCCTGGTTCGGCCAGATTCGCCCGCACCAGGCGGGCCACGGCGCGCTCCGCCGCGTCCCGCGGCACCTCGAGAAGGGCCGCCACGACCTCGGGTGTGGCGTCCGGCGTGCGCAGAACGCCCAGATGGCACAGGGCAGCCGCCGCCGCCCGGTCGAGCTCGTGCCCGCTTCCCGCCAGCACATCGTGGCTGAGCTGGAGGCTGGCGCGCACCGCGAGATCGCCCGACTCCAGCTCGTGCAGCGCCCGCCGTTCGTCGCGCAGCCGGGCGTTCAGCTCGGTCAGGGGCGTGTGGCGGTTCTCCATCAGACGCGCCGCCGCGAGGCGCAGGGCGAGGGGCAGTCCGCCGCACAGGTGGGTCAGTTCGGCGGCGGCGGCCGGATCGGCGGCGATCCGGCCGGCGCCGACAAGTTTCGCGAGCATGGCGACCGACTCCGACCGCTGCATCCTGCCGAGGACGAACTGGACGCAGTCGTCGGCCGCCGCGAACGACTCCCGGCTCGTGACGAGCAGGGCATTCCCGGCCGGCAGGCCCAGCAGAGGGCGGACCTGGTCCAGGCCGGACGCGTCGTCGAGCACGATCAGCGTGCGGCGGCCCGCCAGGCGGTCTCTGAGCATCGCCGCGGCCTCGTCCGGATCGGACGGGACCGAGTCCGGGCGCGCCCCCAAGCCCCGCAGCAGCCTGCCGAGCAGATCGAGGGGGTTCAGCCGTCCGACTCCCGGTGTCGCCCCGAGCAGGTTCAGGTACAGCTGGCCGTCCGGATAGTGATCGCTCACCGTGTGAGCGGCGCGTACGGCGAGGGTCGACTTTCCCGCTCCCGCCGTGCCGGTGACGGCCACCACCGCCTGCGAGTCGCCCCCGTCCCAGGGCGCGAGCAGAGCGCGCAGTCGCACCAGCGTCTCCATTCGCCCCACGAAGATCTGCGGATCGCGCGGAAGCTGACGCGGCCGGTCGATCTCTCCGGGAGCCGTGACCGCCATGGGAGACGGCCCCGCCGCGAGGGAGGGATCCGCGCGGAGGATGAGCTCGTATGCCCGCCGCAGGGATACGCCGGGATCGACGCCGAGGTGTTCGGCGAGCAGACTCCTGGTGTCGTGGAAGACCTCCAGCGCCTCCGCCTGCCGCCCGCAGCGGTAGAGCGCGAGCATCTGCAGTTCCCGGGCCCGCTCCCGCAGCGGGGCCTCCGCGATCAGCCCGGCGAGCGCGTCGAGCGCTTCCTGACGCCGGCCCAGCCGCAGCAGCGCGTCGGCCTGGTCCTCCCGCGCCGTCTGGCGCATGCTCTCCAGCCGGGTTCGCGCCGCCTCGCAGAAAGGGCCGGGAAGGCCGCCCAGGGCGGTGCCCGACCACAGTCCCAGCGCGGTCTGCAGTTCGCGCAGCCACGCGCTGAGGTCCTCCTTGGCCTGGTAGCGGCGAGCCTCCGCGAGGCGCTGTTCGAACTCCTCGGCGTCGGTCCGGCACGCGTCCCGCGCCAGGCTGTAGCCGTTCGCGGACCGGGTGAGCAACGCGAACGGCCCGCGCCTGCCGCGCTCCGGTTCGAGCAGCCGCCTCAGCCCGGCCACATAGGTGTAGAGGCTCTGCTCGGCCGTCTTCGGTGCGGCGGCGCCCCACAGGGCGCCGATGAGCCTGTCCTTCGTGACGAGGTGGCCCGCCTGTGCGGCGAGCACCCAGAGGGTGGCCCGTTGCAACGGCGGCCCCGGGTTCAGCTGCCGGTCCTCCAGCGACACGGTCACCGGTCCGAGGACCCGGAGCCGGAGGCCACCCCCGCCGATTTCTCCATGTGCCGTCCCCATGGACGTCCTGTCCCTCCTGCGAACCGACGATCAGCCGGTGAGCGCCGCGCGGGGCGGTACCTCGCGGGTCGCTCTCAGCTCGGGGAAGGCCGTCTCGATGACGCGCAGCTCGTCTTCCGCCAACCGGGAGAGATTCTCGTCCGCGGATCGCTGCCGCGCCGCCAGCGCCTCCCGGGCGTAGGCCAGGGCCCGTGCCGGCTCGTTCAGGAGACGGTGCACTCTGGCGAGCATGGCGAGCGACTCGCACTCGCTGACCCGGTAGCCGATCTCCCGGGCCAGACGCAGGCCGCGCTCGAGGTAGGACTTCGCCGTCCGCGGATCGCCGCGGTCCAGGCACAGCTCGGAGAGCAACGCGAGGCCTTCCGATTCGTGGTAACGGTCTCCCGCGGCCTGCGCGAGTGCGAGCACCTCGCCGAGCAGGCTCATGGCCGCCGTCAGGTCGCCCAGCTCCCGGCAGGCGACCACCCTGATCAGCAGCGAATGACGCTCGCCGACCTCGGAGCCGATCTCTCTGGCGATCGCCCGCTGGGCTTCCGCCCCCTCACGCGCCTCCGCGTATCGCTCGAGCTTGAGAAGGACGACGCCCAGGTTGCCCAGGGCGCGCATCTCGCCGAACCGGTCGCGTAGCGCGCGTCTCAGCTCGAGCTCGGCACGCTGGTGCAGCAGGGCCTCGGTTTCCCTGCCGAGGTTCACCAGCGCGTGCGCGAACTGGCCGTGGGCCAGGGACAGAATCTCCTGGTCGCCGGTCCGCTCGCCCACGGCCAGGGCCTGCCTGTTGAGGTCGCGCTGCTCGTGGCGGTGCGCGCCCCTCGTCAGCTGCCACATGAGGGAGAACCCGACGTAGGCCCCCAGCCGTGCGACGTCGTCGTCCTCGCTCTGCATCGCCTGTGCGGCGGTGGCGACCACGTCCGGCAGCTCCTCCTCCAGCCAGTCCCTGGCCTCGTCCGCCGACGTCAGCGCGAGCGGGCGCTGTGGCACGGTGGGCCAGGGAAGCTGCACGCGGTGGGGATCGAGCACCGTGCTGGCGTGGCGTGCGGTCGCCCCGTAGAAGCCGAGCGCGCTCATGAGCGCGTCCTTGCGCGCCTCCGGCAGGAGACGGGCGTCCGCGAGCTCGATCGTGAACAGCCGCACGAGGTCGTGGAGGCGGTAGCGGCCCGGTCCCGAGATCTCCAGCAGGTGCGCGCGTGCGAGGCGGCCGAGGGCGCGCTCGGCGGCGTCGACCGGTTCCCTGAGAAGGGCGGACACCAGCTCGGGGGTCAGGCTCGCCACATGCAGGACGCCGAGGTGGCACATCGTCCGCGCGGCCAGCCGATCGAGCTCGCCGCCGTGGGCCAGACCCTCGTAGCTCAGCTCCAGACTGGAGCGGACGGCCCTTCGGCCCGACTCCAGCTCGTGCAGCGTACGCCGCCGGTCCTCCAGCCTCGTGCCCAGATCCCGCGCGGTCCAGTCGGGACGTTCGGCGAGCCGGGCGGCGGCCAGGCGCAGGGACAGCGGCAGCAGGTCGCACAGGTGCGCCAGGCGGTCCGCGGCGGCCGGATCCGCCGCAATCCGTTCCGCTCCGACGAGCTTCGCCAGCACGGTGACCGCCTCCGACCGCAGCAGCCTCCCGAGCACGAGCTGGACGCAGTCGTCGGTCTCCGCGTGCGACTCACGGCTCGTGATCAGCACGGCGTTGCCGGACGGCAGGCCCAGCAGGGCGCGCACCTGCTCGGGCCCCGCCGCGTCGTCGAGCAGGATCAGGGTCCTGCGTCCCTCCAGCCGGTCGCGCAGCACCGCGGCGGCCTCGTCCTCCTCGGACGGCACGGCCCCGCCTGGCAGCCCCAGGGCGCGCAGGAGCCTGCCGAGCACGTCGATCGGCTTCAGGCGCTCGCCCCCCGGCGTCGCCCCCTGGAGGTTGACGTACAGCTGTCCGTCCGGGAACGCGGAGGAGGAGGCGTGGGCGGCCCGGACGGCCAGTGCGGACTTGCCCGCTCCGGGGGCCCCGGTGATCGCGACCACCGCCTGCGGGGGTCCGCCGTCCCAGGGGGAGAGCAGGGACCGCAGGCGGACCAGTTCCTCGGCCCGCCCCACCAGAACGCTCGCCGCCCTCGGCAGCTGGCGGGGAGGCCGCGCCGGGGCCTTGGCGCCGCTCGCGCGGTCCTGCACCCGCGCGAGCGAGGGATCGGCCCGCAGGATCAGTTCGTACCGCTCACGCAGGGCCGTGCCGGGATCAACGCCGAGCCGCTCCGCGAGCAGCCGTTTGATGTCCATGTACGTCTGGAGGGCGTCGGCCTGCCTGCCACAGCGGTACAGCGCGAGCATGAGCAGGTCGCGGGTGCGCTCTCGCAGGGGAGCCTCCGCGGCCAGGTCGGTCAGCGCCGCCGCGGCCTCCTGGTGCAGTCCCAGGCCGAGCAGCGTGTCGGCGTGGTCCTCCCGCGCGGACAGGCGCAACTCCTCCAGACGAGCCCGTTCCGCCTCTGCGAAAGGACCCGGCACGCCGCACAGGGCGGGCCCCGACCAGTGCGCCAGGGCGGCGTCCAGCGCGCGCAGGCCGCCACGGTGGTCGCCCGCGCTGTGCAGCCGGCGTGCCTCGGCCAGGTGGCGTTCGAAGTCCGCCACGTCCACCTGCATCTGCCCGCGTTCCAGCGCGTAGCCGCGCGACCGGCTCACCAGGACGGCGTATGGACCGCGGGTGCCGGGGTGGGGCTCCAGCACCCGCCGGAGGCCGGCGATGTAGGTGTAGACGCTCTGCTCGGCCGTGTTCGGGGGCCGATCCCCCCAGAGACCACTGATCAGCATGTCCTTCGGGACCACGCGTCCCTCATGCCCGACGAGTACGCACAGGGCCGCCCGCTGCAGCGGCGGTCCCAGCTCGATGGGCCGTCCGTCGCGCCAGCCCGCAGGCGGACCCAGTAACCGCAGACGGGACGGTAAGTCCTGAGATGTTCCACATTCATTCGCATTATCCATACGACTTTGGACTCCATGCGGTGACGGCGCAGACGCGTTGAGTGCATCGCCCGGCCCTATTGGGAGGCTGGTGCGCGGAGCCTCGTGGCCGGGCCGCCGGTGCTGTCCCTCGGCGTTCTTGTACAGCTACTTCAATACGAAGTCATCCCCGTGACGCCGCCTATGGGCACATCGTTGGACCTAGATCGGCAGAAGCTTCAATATGCCATCACGTATCTAGATTTTGTCTAGATACGTGGAGATGCGTTCGAGGCTCTGGCGGGGAGGCGTGCGTTGGAGCCGCGGCCTCCCTATGTCCCCGCAGCTACGTCATCGGCATCCCGGTGTCACGTGCGACCCCTTCGTGCGGCAGCTCCATCGTGGGTGACGAAGGGGGGCGATCGCGGCTTCGTGCCGCTTGAGCGGGTCGCATGCCGGGTTGGACTCCTGCCTCCGGGCCGGCGAGCCGAGGCCGAGTCCGAGAGGGGCGCCGGGTGCGAACCCTCGGTGGTCGGGCACCGGACAAAGGAACGCGGTCCGGCGCGGACAATTTTATTGCGTCACCGAGGTGCAGTCGGTATCTGGCGCCACCGGGAGATTGAATTCACCCGCTCCGACAATCGCGGGAATGAGATGCGTTGATATGCGGCGGCGGACTGAAAGTAATCGCTCGATTGGATTGGAGGCATGGCCGCTTTGAATACGTGAATACTTGGAGCGGCGTCCGCCGGAGCGCCGGAGAGGATGCAGGGATGCCGGACAGTGCCTGATCTTCGTCTCCGGCGTCCCGGCGTGCTGCCAAGCGGCTTGATCAGCAGCAGAGTTGGTTGGCCAGCAAATTCGTCTCCGCAGAAGACGTGGAGGCGGTAGCTGGCGTAACATCGCCGGCAACGGCCAGTACGGCCGAAATGACGAGGGTAAGAACAGGCAGGGTAAGGCGGCGCACGGTGGATCTCCCATCAGCTCAGACTGCCGGGCCTACAATAGTGCAGGAGTTGCCAATGGCGGCGCAAGATCTGGTCGGACAGCGCATCAAGGCGATTCGCCGTCAGCGTGGGCTCTCGCAAGCGCAGTTGGCACACCCCGAACTTTCAGACAGTTATGTATCACTGATCGAAAGCGGCAAGCGCACCCCCACCCCCGCCGTGCTCGAACTCCTCGCACAGAAGCTCGACTGCTCGCTCACCTACCTTGTCAACGGCGTCACGGCGGAGCAGATGGAGGACCTCGAGGTCGGCCTCAGCTTCGCCAAGATGGCGTTGGAGAACGGCGAGGTCGACGAGGCCCGCCGCCGCTACGCCGAACTGCTCGCCGACGGCAACCTCCAGGGGCTCGCCTCGCTGCGGGTGGAGGCACGGTACGGCTACGCGCTGGCCTCCGAGGCGTGTGGCGAGCTCGCCGAGGCCATCTCCGTGCACGAGCAGCTCAGCGAGTCGGAGGCGGAGACGATGACGCAGGAGCGCAAGATCGCGGTGGCCCTGGCACTGTGCCGGTGCCATCGGGAGCGGGGTGACTATTCCGCCGCCGTCCGGGTCGGTGAGCAGGCGCTTGAGACACTGGGCAAGTCTGGTTGGAATGATGCGCTGATCGAGCTCGGCTCCACGCTGCTGGGCGTCTATCTCAGGCGGGGCGACATGCTGCGGGCCGGGCATTTCGCCGCCGAGTTGCTGGCGGCCGCCGACGCCTTGGGGACTCCCCGGGCCGCCGTAGCAGCATGCTGGAACGCCGCGTATGTGGCCGAGGAGGCGGGGCGCGGGGAAGAGGCCCTCACCCTGATCGAGCGTGCGCTGGCGATCCAGTCCGAGACCGGCGAGCCACGCAACCTGGCGCGCCTACGGCAGGCGCACGCGAACCTGGTCCTCAATCTCTGCCCCGACGACTCGGAGAAAGCGTACGACCTCCTGCTCAGGGCGCAGCGGGAGATGGAGTCCGCGGCCACGAGCACCTTCGAGAGGGCCCTCGGCGCCCTCGATCTCGCATGGGCGGAGATCGTCCTTCACCATCCCGAACAGGCCGTTGAATACGCGCGGACCGTCGTCGACCTGGTGCGCGGCACTCCAGGGTGGATGGAGACACGGGCAGCCCTCCTGCTCAGTCAGGCGCACTTCCTGCTCCATCAGGACGAGGAGGCCGCTGCCGAGCTGGACACGGTGGGCCAGTGGCTGGAGAACGCGCCGCCCACGCGAAAGACGGCCGAGGACTGGATGACGCTCGCGGAGATGCGCCGGCGGACTGGCGAAGAAGAGCAGAGCGTGGTCGCCTACCAGCGTGCTCTCGCCTGCGTCGAGCTCTGACCGCGCAAGCGGGCATCGGGGCTGACAGGGACATGTTCTGCCGGGCCGGAGGCTGCTCGCCCCGGCCCGGCTCGCGTCTCATGCGATGAGCGTGCGGACCTCAAGAGCTTGCTGACGCGTGGGCCACGACGACGGACGCGGGCCGCGAACGGAGCGGCCGGCCACCGTTCACCGGTCCGCCGAGCGGGGCGCCGTCGTCCGGCAGGCACGGAGGGCCGGCTGCGGCGTGATCAGGGGTCTTCTTCGGGTTATCCCCAGTCTTCCGGTGCGAGGTATGGACCGGACCACCGCGTCGGTAGCCTGGGAGGTGCCATGAAGACACCCTTCCTCGCCGCCTTCGCCGCGCTCGTGGCGGCTCTCCTGCTATGTGTCGCGCCGGCCCTGCCCGCCGAGGCGCACACTTCGCTCAAGAGTAGCGACCCGCAGAAGAACGCGCAGGTCAAGACCTTGCAAAAGGTCACGCTCGAGTTCGCGGACTCCGTTCAGTTCCCGGTCGTGGTCGTCCGCGGTGAGGACGGCAAAAGCTATGAGAAAGGCGAGCCGGTCGTCGACGGGCCCAAGGTCACCGAGGCGGTGACCGAGCCGGTTCCTCCGGGTCGCTACACGATCGCCTGGCGTGTGGTCTCTCCCGACGGGCACCCGCTCGAGGGGGAGATTCCGTTCACCGTGGTCGGCGACCAGTCCATAGGGGCGGCGACCTCGGCGGCCGCTCCCGGCGACCCGTCGCCGGCGTCCGCGCCGGCGGCCGCCGCGCCCGCGACGGCGCCCGCGGCGCAGGCCGATGACGGCGGGCGGGGAGGCGTCCCCGGGTGGATATGGGCGGTGATCTTCGGGATCGCCGGCGTCGGCATCGGGATGTTCCTGAGCCTGCGGAAGAAGCCGTGAACAAGGCGGTGCGCCTGACCGCCGCGGCGCTCTGCGCGGCCGTCGGCGCACTCGTCATCGCGATGGTGCTCGGCGGCGCCGCGACGCCGCGCATCATCCCCGGCCTGCCCGACGAGGGCACGCTGACCCGCTGGATGCTGCCGCTGTCGAAGCTCGCGATGGACGTCTCCGGCGTCCTGACCGTCGGCCTGCTCGCGGCGGCCGCGGGGTTCCTGCCGAACGACAAGGGCCTGCTCGGCAAGCAGGCGCAGAGTTACGTGAAGGGCGCGTCGTGGTCCGCGCTGGCCTGGGCGGTCGCCGCGGCGGTGGCGCTGGTCTTCAGTCTGTCGGAGACCCTCGGCGCGCCGGTGGGGCAGATCCTCGCCGGCAACGAGCTCACCAGCTACGCGAGCCAGGTGCCGCAGGGCATCGCGCTGACCCTGGTCGTGCTGTTCGCCGTCGCCATCGCGCTGTTCGCCCGGGGGGCGATCACCGCGGGCACCGCCGGGGGGCTGCTGGTCTTCGCGCTCGTGACGCTGCTGCCGCCCGCGCTCACCGGGCACTCCTCCTCCTCACCCAACCACGGGCTGGCCACCACCTCGGTGGCCATGCACCTGCTCTTCCTGGCCCTGTGGGTGGGCGGTCTCGGGGTGGTCTGCGTGCACGCGCTGCGTGGGCGGCCGCTCCTGGACGTCGCCGCCGCGCGCTTCTCCCGGATGGCGCTGTGGTGCTTCGCCGGGGTCGGCGTCTCGGGGCTCGCCGCCGCCGCCTCGCGCCTCACCTCGGTCGGCGAGCTGTTCACCTCGAACTACGGCCTGCTCCTGCTGGCCAAGATCGTCGCGTTCGGCGTGCTCGGGTTCGTCGGCTGGCGCCACCGGGGTCGTACGCTGCCGAAGCTGTCGACGGGGGAGCCGCACGCCTTCCTCCGCCTCGCCCTCGGCGAGGTCCTGCTGATGGGGGCGACGATCGGCCTGGCCGTGGCGCTGTCCCGGACCGCCCCGCCGCCCGTCGACACGCCGGTCGACCGCGCCTTCGAGCTGCTCGGCTACCTGGTCCCGCCGCCGATGACGTTCGCGAACCTGCTGACGCTGTGGTGGTTCGACCTGTTCTTCGCCGTGCTCGCCGTCGTCATGGCCGGTCTGTACGGCGCGGGCGTCGTGCGGCTGGCCCGCCGGGGCGACCAGTGGCCCCTGGGCCGCACGGTCAGCTGGTATCTCGGCGTCGTCGTCCTCGTCCTCAGCACGCAGAGCGGCGTGGCGCGTTACTCGCCCGTGCTGTTCAGCGTGCACATGACCGAGCACATGATCCTGTCGATGCTGGTCCCGATCTTCCTGGTGCTGGGCGCGCCGGTCACGCTGGCGCTGCGTGCGCTCAAGCCCGCCACCCGCCGGGGTGACCGGGGCCCGCGCGAGTGGCTCACGGTGATCCTGCACAGCAGGGTCCTGAAGTTCGTCAGCCACCCCGCGATCGCGACCGCGATCTTCGTGGTGTCGACGTTCGCGCTGTACTTCACCCCGCTGTTCGCCGCGGCGATGGAGGAACACCTCGGTCACATCGCGATGACCGTGCACTTCCTGCTGAGCGGCTCGCTGTTCTTCTGGGTGATCATCGGCGTGGACCCGGCGCCGTACAAGCTGCCCTACTACGGGCGGCTGCTGCTGCTCATGGTGACCATGCCGTTCCACGCGTTCTTCGGAATCGCTCTGATGAGCATGGGGACGGTGCTGGCGTCCGGTTACTACGACCAGCTCGGGCGCACCTGGGGCGCCTCCTCGCTGGCCGACCAGCAGACCGGCGGCGCAATCGCCTGGGCCTTCGGCGAGATCCCCACGCTGATCGTGCTGCTCGCGCTCGGCTTCCAGTGGTGGCGCGACGACGAGCGCGTCGCGCGCCGTGCCGACCGCCGTGCCGACGCCGCGGCCGCCAAGTCCGGCGGCACCGGGGACGCGGAGCTGGACGCCTACAACGACTACCTGGCGAAGCTGGACAGGCGGGACAGGGCCGCCGAGTAGGCCGCCGGCGATCGTCTCCCGCCGAGACCCGCGGTTCAAGGAACCCGCGCGACGCCTCACACAGACGCCGCGGCGCGTCGCCGGAACACCGGCGCGGCGCCGCGGCACCGCCTCCCACGCTCCTACGGCAGCGTGAGGATCTCGTAGCCCGACTCGGTCACCACGAGAGTGTGCTCGAACTGCGCGGTGCGCTTGCGGTCCTTGGTCACCGCGGTCCACTTGTCGGGCCAGATCTCGTAGTCGATCGTGCCGAGCGTGAGCATGGGCTCGATCGTGAACGTCATCCCCGGCACCAGGGTCACCGACAGCGAGGGGTCGTCGTAGTGGGGGACGACGAGCCCGGAGTGGAACGAGGTCGAGATGCCGTGCCCGGTGAAGTCGCGGACGACGCCGTAGCCGAAGCGCTTGGCGTACGCCTCGATCACCCGGCCGACGATGTTGAGCTGGCGGCCCGGCGCCACGGCCTTGATCGCCCGCATCATCGCCTCACGGGTCCGCTCGACCAGCAGGCGCGACTCCTCGTCGACGTCGCCGACCAGGAAGGTGGCGTCGGTGTCGCCGTGCACGCCGCCGATGTAGGCGGTGATGTCCACGTTGACGATGTCCCCGTCACGCAGCACGGTGTCGTCGGGGATCCCGTGGCAGATCACCTCGTTGATCGAGGTGCACAGCGACTTCGGGTAGCCGCGGTAGCCGAGCGTCGACGGGTAGGCGCCGTGGTCGCAGAGGAACTCGTGCCCGATGCGGTCGAGTTCGTCGGTCGCCACGCCGGGGGCGACGTGCCTGCCGACCTCCTCGAGCGCCTGCGCGGCGATCCGGCCCGCGATCCGCATCTTCTCGATGGTCTCGGGGGTCTGGATGTCGCTGTCGCCCTTCTTGGGCTCGGCCTTCCCCACGTACTCGGGCCGGGGGATGTGGGCGGGAACCTTGCGGGTGGGCGAGATTCGCCCGGGGCGGAGCAGCGTGGTCATGCGGCCAAGTCTAGTTGCGCGTCAAGGGGGCACGATTAAGGACGTGAGCGATCAATGGTGGTTCTGCCTGAAGCACATGAGCGTCGAGCCCGAGAAGGGCTGCCCGAACAAGGACCGGCTCGGTCCCTACGACTCCCGCGACGCGGCCGCCAACGCCCTGCAGACGGCGGCCGAGCGCAACAAGCGCTGGACCGAGCAGGACAAGGAATGGGACGACTGACCCCCTGACCCCCGACCCGGGCCCGGCCTTCCAGAGTCTCAACCGGGCCCGGTTCTCACCGTCCCGGTGCCGGTGTGGGCTCCGCCGCGTGCCGCCGGGCGGTCGCGCGGCGGGTGACGAGCCGGCCGAGCGTCCACACGCCGATGCCGCTCCACACCAGGTTGAGGCCCGCCGAAGGCCAGGCCGAGTAATACGCGCTGTTGATCATCAAGGTGGCCGCCCCGCCGAAGTTGAGCAACTGGTAGGGCAGCTTGTCCGCGGACATCCGGCCGGACGACACCAACGCGTACGCGAGCAGAAGGACGACGGCGCCCGCGGTGCCGATGATCGTGATGAAGGTGGACATCAGGACGGTTCGCCGTCCACGCACATGGTCATGACCCGATGATCCTGCCTGCGGAGAGTGAAGGGCAAATGAAGGATTCTTGATCCGAACATAAGACCTGCTGCATGGATATCGACCCGTGGCGGCTGCGGATCCTGCACGGGGTGTCCCGCAGAGGCGGCGTCGTCAAGGCCGCGCAGGCGCCGCACCTCACGCCCTCAGCCGTCTCCCAGCGGCTCGCCATCGTGCCGTCGCCGGCGCTGCTCGCCCGCGTCCTGACCCGTCGCCGGGCGCCGGTCGCTCAGTCGCTCACCCGGGGGCCGGTGATCCGGTCGGCCAGGCGGGCGAGGCGTTCCCGCAGGCCGAGCCGCCGAATCTCCCCGGCCGCGCTGCTCACCAGGTGCTGCGCCGCGTCGAAACTCAGGACGGCCCCCTCGGCCGGTACGGCGATCGCGTCGTGGGCCAGCGACTCCAGTTCGGGATCGCCGCCGTCGACGGCGAGGATCGTGGCGCCGCTGCGGCGGGCGTCGTCCACCCGTTCGAGCAGGGGCACGGGGGTTCGTTGCTCGGTGACCACGAAGAGCGTCTCGCCCCTGCCTGCGCTCCGCAGGCGCTCCACCCCGACCCGCAGGTGGGCGGGCGCGCCGGGCGGCGGCGCCCAGCGGACCAGCGTGGGGGAGAGCTGGGCGAGCCCCGACAGCCGGGCCTCGTCGGAGAGATGGGCGGTGACGTGCCACGGCTCGTCCTCGGGGGTGCCGACGACGAGGAGCCCTCCGGCCGACCGGGTGGCCCGCAGGGCCAGGCCGAGCTCCCGGGTGCGTTCGAGCCATCCGGTGGAGGCGAGCACTTCGCGCAGCAGGTTCACCGATGCGGCGTCCATGAACGTTATGGTGCCTGACACGAGCGCGTGAAGTCCCGCCAATCGGGTCCATGACACACGGTTACCGCCGGGTAACGATCAGCCCGCGGCGCCGATTGCGGAATGGGATCCAACAGCCGGAAGGCGGCTTCATGAACCTTCCCGTTCGCGCCACCCTGTCCGTGATCGGGTCTCTCCTCCTGCTGCCCGCACTGGGGGGCACCGCACGCGCGACCTCCGCCGGAGGCGCCGGGTGCCGGGCGCGAACCTGTCCGGCAGCGCTCCCGTCGTCGTCATGGGCTATTCGCAGGGCGGGTCGTCCGCGACCTGGGCCGCCCAGCTCCAGCCGTCGTACGCGCCCGAGCTGCGGCTCAAGGGCGTCGCGGCGGGCGGCGTGTCGGCCGACCTGCGGGCGGTGGCCGACCACCTGGACGCCACGGGCGACTTCGGGCTTGCCGCGGCCGCCGGCATCGGCCTGGACGCCGCCTATCCCGAGCTGCGCCTGGACGGCCACCTGACCCCCGAGGGCGCGGCCCTGTCCGGCGACGCCCGCGACGACTGCGTCCCGCGATCCCGAACCGACGACGGGTCCGATCACCGGCACGGTGATGAGTCGTCAGGGATACCTTGAACCGGAGCATCGGGGATGTCCTGTTCCTCACGTCACGACCGGGACCTCGCCCGACGAGGCCGGACGCGGGACGCGTGAACGACCGTATAGGCCGATACCTTCTCGGGCTCTCCCACCGGCCGGCCATCCACCTCCACCCAGGCGTGAGCGGTGAACGGGTGCATCGCGAATCCGGCGCGCCAATCGGGGGCGCTTCCCCGGAGGCGGCACAAGATCACGACGGCCACCGAACGTTGGAGGCATCCCTGTCCGGCGCAGCGCGGGCTCAGCGCGCACACCACGTTCCGCGCTTCACCGGCGTCCGTCGCCGACGCGTGAGCGACGCCTCGGCAAAGGCACGTCAGTACGGCGGCAAGACGATCTGGGGAAAGCAGGATCAGCACCCGTGCGACGGTGATGGCCAGGCGCGCTTGAGCCCGGTACCTGACCGGATGGACCGTTTCCATCGTGATCAGTCCGAAGAGTCGGCGCGAATGAGGCGCGCCTCGACAAGAGCCGCGACCAACTGGTCGATGTCGGCTTTCACCCGCACGCGATCGATGTCATGGATTTGAGCGATCGACTCGACCACTTCGGTGGCTGTGTCGCCGTCGAGCAGGCGTTTCAGCATCAATAGTGCGGTGCCGTTGATGCGCCAGTAGGCCGCTTTACGTCCGGTCCCTACCAGGACCGCTTGCCCGTCGACTTCCTGGAGCACAACTCCCTTGTTCAATTGGATAGCCACGATATTCCCTTATTCGTCGTGAAGATGGAAACGGGTGATCAATCGACTCCACGCAGCCATCGCTCCGCGGTGACCAACTTCTCAATTTCAAGTAGCCCGATGTCGGATGCCGCTGGTTCAGCCAGAATCGGCTCGATCAAATCTCGCTGAACGAGGTCGCGCTCCACCAGACAGCTGTCCTTGAACTCGACGAGGAGCTTGTCCCGGCGGGCTCGATGCTCGGCGTAGATATCCGAGGTGAAGTCTCCCCGGCCTCTCTTGTCGTAGAAGCCGCTTGGCGCGATTCCATTCATCGTGGCCGCCAGCAGCGGCTTGTCGACAGAGTCGCTGATCCGGGCGGATGCTGGGGCGCGGAGCACCGCGCGCACGACCCGGCTGTCGGTGAAGGGCGCGCACCAGCGAATGTCGTACTGGCCGTACACCTCGGAGAACTGCCGGAGTATCTTGCCTTGAAAAGTGACCGACTCCACGGTCTGGTGTGCGAGCGGGTCGCGGCCCAAGGGCTCGGGCGCCGACGTGGCCGCATCGAAGAATGCCTGAACGATAAGGTTTCTCGCCTTGGTCGTGATCCACCGGGGGAGAACCACCGGCGGAAACCAGGAGTACGCGTCCTCGGGCCGCGAGGGGGCATCGTGCGCGATCGAGGCAGCGACACGCAGGAAATATCTCTGATAGCTCTCCCGGGATGACGCGCCCCTGAGAAGCGGAACAAGACGCTGCTTCTGCGTGAGTTGGAATCTGCGCATACGCCTCAAGGCCGCGACGGCATTCTCGCGCCACAGAGCCCGGAAAAAGCCAGGAACCACGTCGAAGAGTTCGTCGCCACCGAGGCCGGTGAAGTGAACGTGCGCCCCGGTCCGGCAGAGCTCATCCGCCAGGAGGTCGAGGTAGCCGCGGGAGGCGGCCCAGACAAGAGGACCTTCGGCGATGGAGGCCGGGCTCGGGTCGGGATCCAGGTCGAACGCCGTGCTCTGTTCGGCCAGCGGCGGGAACTCGTGCAGGGGCAGCCGGAGGTCTCGGGCAACCTCGCGGGCACGGGTCGTCTCGTCATTCCATGGGCTCATGGACGACGTTCTGTAGGTCGTGAATTCCGCGTCCAGGTCCGCGAGCAGGAAACAGAGGCTCGTCGAGTCCAGGCCGCCGGACAGGTCCGCACTGACGCGCCTGGCGCCGCTGTGGATCGCTCCGCCGGCCGCTTCACGCAGCGACGCGCGAACAGCGTCGGCCGACGACGCGAAGTCTTCGCCCGAAGCCGGAGGAACCCACCATCGCACGGGCCGAGCCGACCCCCGCGCGTCGATCCGCAGCCACTCGCCGATGCCCAGCGAGCACAGACCAACCCACGGTGTCCGCGGAGCGAACGGGTGGATGGGCAGTGCCTTCACCAGGGAGAGTGCAAGCCACGTCTCATCGACCTGGGGCTGTGTCACCTCCCTCAGCACACGCGGGCTGTTCGAGGCGAGCGCGACACCGTTGACCATGCTCCAGAACAGCTGCCTTTGCGTGCTCAACGAGCCTTGCAGACGCTGCTGCCCGTCGGCCGAGACAAGGAGGAAGCTGTGTAGCGTCAGGCTCTTCGCGATGTCGTCGACGCGTGCACTCGTCGAGAGGTCGTCGACTTCGGCCGCGACGACAGGGTCGCTGTTCGCTTCGGGAACGGCGATCCTCGTCCCGTCCGCCAAGTCCCGGACCGCCCAGTGCGACAGATCGTCCGTGAGAATCCAGGGCCTTCCCGAAGGATGCCGGACGACATCCGGCTCGACATCCCAGCTGAGACGGCCGGCGATGTGGTGATCGAGGTCTCGGTCCGGTAAAGCCAGAAACTTCACGTGACGTCACCCAACCATTGGAGTTCCAGTTGCGTCGCCGGTGAGTCGACCAAGCAAATGTGCGGGTGAGGTGAACTGAATCACCTCACCCGCGCACCGGACTCACGGTGAGATGAACGTGTGCCCACCGAAGAGGTCGCGATAGTCCCACCAGGGGTAGCCATTTGTCACTTCACGGAACCCGCCAATTTCCTCCAGGACCGGAGCGACGTAAGACTGCTTAGCCATGTCTCTCACCTCCTTCCTAATAGAACGGGTACCACAAGATAGGCGCAGTCAGCGCCTACTGACCCCCGCAATAGGCGGCAGTTGTTGTTCTCTGCCCCAAGCCTGCGGGCCGTGGGGTCACGCTAACACGCCGGCAGAGAAGCGGCCAGATTCGCGTTGAGACGTCCGATGACGGCCTCGATATTTTTTCGCTTTCGACGGACCGGGCCCTAGAAGAATGAGGATGTGCGCGCGAATACCATGCGCTTCACTATCTGTCATCCCCTTGACTCGGAGTGGGGTGCTTATCGACATGATGCGACGGCGGTTCTGATGACGGTATGCATCTTTCTCAATCCGCCTCGCAATGAGAGATCGGTCACATTGTCTGCGGCAGACTCCCTGTGATAGTCCGAAATCATTCTTCCGCCGGCCTCTTGGCGCCTCATGTCGTGCTGGGTCTTCCATGCGAACGGGCCGAAAGACCGAGGTCGCAGACCTCCGGATGTCGCGCGACCACCCGTGATCTTGTTCTTCCGCTCGGACGTTGAATCGTGATTGGATGGTGTGACATGCGACGTGGCGATGGAGCCCGTTCGTCGCTCCGTGTGCTGCTGGGCCTGCTGAGGGGCAATGGCGGACTTCTCACAGGCGGGATCGTCGTCAGCCTGCTGGGAGCCGCCGCGTCGTTGCTGCTTCCCGTTGTCGTGAACCGCCTGGTGAAAGAGGTCGGCGGCTCCGGCGGGACGTCCCTGATCCCGCATGTTCTGCTGGCGTGCGCGCTCCTCCTGGCCGTAGGACTTCTCAGCGCGCTGCAGCAATATCTCCTCTACCGCATGGGGGAGGGCATTGTTTTCAACGCCCGGCGGACGCTGATCCGTTCGTTGCTGCGGCTGCCGATCCGTGAGTTTGACGAGCGCCGAAGCGGCGACTTGGTCTCTCGTGTCTCCAACGACACGACAGTCATT
Organism: Microbispora rosea; assembly: GCF_900156315.1. Lineage (GTDB taxonomy): Bacteria > Actinomycetota > Actinomycetes > Streptosporangiales > Streptosporangiaceae > Microbispora > Microbispora rosea. The sequence continues at coordinate 120,364 of NZ_FTNI01000001.1, forward strand.
CGCCTGGCATTGACCCAGGGGGTCCTCGCGAGTGCCGGCGGAATCGTCACGATGGTTGGCGCGCTGGCCGCACTGCTGCTACTCGATGCCTTACTCTTCGGGCTGACGCTGGGCATAGCCGCGGTTTTCGCGATACTCACGACTGGGATGTCGCTGGGCGTCAAGAAGGTGAGCCGCGAACTGCAGGAAAGCGTCGGTCAGCTCACATCGGCGCTGAGCAGGGCCATTGTGGGCATCAGGACGATTCGCGCCGGGAACGTGACCGATCCCGAAGAGCGGGCCATCATCCGCACCGCCGACGACGCGCGCAAGGCGGGGCTGAAGGTCGCAAGGATCACAGCGCTCCTGGAGCCGATGTCGCTTCTGACCATGCAGGCCGCCGTCCTGATGGTGCTGGGGGTCGGCGGCCTCAGGGTCGCGGCCGGTCAACTCGCCATCGGCGACATGGTGTCGTTCCTTATGTACGTTTTTCTGCTGATCGCCCCGCTCGGACAGATCTTCTCCGCCTTGGGGTCCCTTGGCTCCTCGATAGGTGCGATCGATCGCATTCGGGAGATCACCGAGCTGCCGAGCGAGTCCGGCGATCACCGGGTCACGTGCACGTCCAAGGGGCGCGCAGGAGCGGCGAGCGTCACGTTCAGGAACGTCACCTTCGATTATCGGGCCGCGGCCGTGAACGGCTCCTCGCGGCGGGGCGCGCTCTCGGATGTGTCCTTTCATATCGATCCCGGTCAGCGTGTCGCCTTGGTCGGCCCTTCGGGAGCGGGCAAGACCACCGCTCTCAGCTTGATCGTGCGCTTCTACGATGCGACTTCCGGCCGAATCCTCATCGACGGCGTGGACATCGCAGATCTTCCTCACGAACTCGTGCGTGACCGCGTTGCGTACGTCGAGCAGGACTCGCCGGTATTACCAGGGACGATTCGCGAGAATCTCACGCTCATCGCGCCAAAGGCGACGGACGCCGACTGCTGGGGTGTCCTGGACGCCCTGGAACTCGGGGAGAGGATTCGGGTCTCGACCACGAGATTGGACACTCCGGTCGGGGAGTTCGGCGCGACCCTGTCGGGTGGAGAGCGTCAGCGGCTTGCCGTCGGACGCGCGCTTCTCGCACGGCCCCGGCTCCTCCTCCTCGATGAGTCGACGGCGAATCTCGATGGACGAACCGAGATGCTCGTCCGCCGGGCGATCGCGTCGGCAGCGGACAACTGCACTCTCGTGATCGTGGCTCATCGCCTCGCGACCGTTCGAGACGCTGATTCCATCATCGTCTTGGACGAGGGCCGTGTCTCGGCGCAAGGCAGCCACGATGATCTGATGAAGGAGAGCCCGCTGTACCGGGAGCTCGCGCGCAATCAGCTCCTTGTCGAGTGAACGCGCGCGCCGGTTCGCGGTCGGCTGCACGTGTTCGATCGCGCCCAGGCGCGTATTCAACGTGTCGACTGGACGAGGTTGCTCTCGTAGGCCGCGATGACGAGATGCGCGCGATCTCGTGCCTGGAGCTTGCTCAGCAGGTTGCCGATGTGGGTCTTGACGGTTTTGATCGAGATCATGAGCGTCGTCGCGATCTCGTCGTTGGAGAGCCCGTGGCCGACCAGGGTGAGGACCTCGGTCTCCCGCTCGGTGAGACCGTCCAGGCTCCCCGGCTTCGCGACCGCCGGCTGGGCGATGTAGGCCTCGATCAGGCGTGTAAGGACTCTCGGGGCGAACAGCGACTCGCCCTGATGCGTTCGGCGAATCGCGTCGAGGAGTTCGTCCGGGTGGGCATCCTTGAGGAGAAAGCCGCTGGCGCCGGCTTGCAGGGCGGCGCGGACATACTCGTCGAGCTCGAACATCGTGAGAACGATGACCTTCACCGATTCAGTGCCCGGGTCGGCCATTAGGCGGCGGGTGGCTGCGATTCCATCTGTGCCCGGCATGCGGATGTCCATCAGCACGACGTCGGGATGGAGTTCAGCGGTGAACTCGACCACCTCATCGCCTGTGCCCGCCTCGCCGACCACCGTCATGTCGTGATTGGCGTTGATGACGGCGGCCAGGCTGTGACGCAGCAACGGCTGGTCATCGGCGATGACGACGCGAATCGGAGTCTCGCAGTCACTCATGACGTCCGAGCCTCGGGAATACGGGCGGTGACGCGAAACCCGTTCTCGACGTGCTCGGCTCGAAAGGTCCCGCCGACGGCGGCGACGCGCTCCCTGAGCCCCTCGATCCCATGCCCGGCTCCCGGGTGAGGTGTCCATCCGTCCACAGGGCCTTCGTCCCATACGCTCGTGACCACCCAGTCGCCGTCGCGACGCACGTGCACGTTCGCGCTCGTGGGCCCGGCATGCCGAGCGGTGTTCGTGAGGGCCTCACGCACGATGGAGCAGACCGTGAGTTGCGCGCCGGAGCTGATGTCATCGATCTCGCCGAGCCTGAGAGTGACGGTTGGGCCTGCCCTTTCGGCATCCTCGATGATGGCCGGCAGGTCGTGAAGGGATTCCGCGGGCCGCAGAGGTGCGGTCGTGCCGGTCGAGTCACGCAGCACGTTGAGCATCCGGCGTAGCTCTGTCGTGGTCTGCCGCCCGATGCGCTCGATGTCCGACAGCGCCGCGGAGCTGTCATCCCCCGCGCCGGGATAGCGTGCCGCGCTCGCGCGGACAGTGATCAGACCGAGGCCGTGAGAGACGATGTCGTGCAACTCGCGGGCGATGCGGAGTCGTTCGGCCTGTGCCGCGCGTTCGCCGGCCCATGCTGTCAGGCGCGCTTCGTACGCGATTCGCTGCCGGCGTGCGTGAAACAGCGCCCACACGGTGACCGTCAACGCCAGCGCGGCGATGACTACCGGGAGGACGACCGCGGCGGTACCCCCGCGGCCGACCGCGAGAAGAGCGAGCAGGAGCACGACGTGAACGGCGATGGCCAGTGGCCAGACTCGCCGACTGCGTTTCGGAAGTGCCTGACCCGGCCCCATCCCCCAAGTCTAAGGACTCGCTCGTGGATGAAGCATCAGTCCTGGGTCCGAGAGGCCCAGGTCCGAGCCGCGAGACGATGTCCGGTCTTCGGTCCGATGACCGGAGGTCATGTTCCGGGTTCACATGTGAACATGATTACGATCGACAGCCTCGTCAAGCGGCGCGGTTCCAAGGAGATTCTGAGCGGCATCGGCTTCCAGGCCCGCCCCGGAAGAGTGACCGGCTTTCTCGGCCCGAACGGAGCGGGAAAAAGTTCCACGCTGCGCATTCTGCTGGGCCTGGATCGAGCGACCTCCGGCACGGCACTCATTAATTCTGTCCCGTTCGTGCAGCTTCGTGATCCGCTCGCCACGGTCGGGGCCATGCTGGACGGCTCCGGCGCGCATCGGGCGCGGACGGGCCGGGCACACCTGCGGTGGGTGGCTCGCTCCGCAGGGCTGCCGCGGGCGCGCGTCGACGAGGTCCTTGACATCGTGGGCCTGACGAGCGCCGCATCGAGGCGGGTCGGCAGCTACTCCCTGGGCATGGCGCGTCGTCTCGGGCTGGCGGCGGCGCTGCTCGGAGACCCGGAGATCCTGATCCTGGACGAGCCGGTGAACGGGCTGGACCCGGACGGCATCCGCTGGATCAGGACCTTCCTCCGCCAACACGCCGCGTCCGGCCGTACCGTGCTGCTCTCCAGCCACCTCATGGGGGAGCTCGCGGAAACCGTGGATGACGTCGTGGTCATCAACGAGGGCAAGGTCGTGGCGGATGGCACCCTCGACGAGATCACCGGCTCTCACCGCACTCTCGAGGACGCGTTCTTCGCCCTCACCACGGGGGGTGCGCCATGAGGGCGCTCGCGGCTGAGGCGTCGAAGCTCGCCTCGTTGCCGACGGTGTGGATCGCGATGGCCGCCGGGGTGCTCGTGCCAAGCGTGATCGCCGCAATCACCGCGTCGTCGACCCGCAGCACGATCACCCGTGGCGCCGCGACCGTCGCCGGGGCCGACACCGGATATCAGGAACTGGCGTTCGGCGTGGTTGGTGCGATCACCCTCGGTGTCGTCGCCATCAGCAGCGAGTACTCCACCGAGAGCGCGGAATCCGGAGGCGGGCGCCAGATCACCACCAGCCTGACCGCCGTTCCCGCCCGCCTTCGGTTCCTGCTCGCGAAAATCTCCGCGGTCGCGATCGCCGCCGCGGTACTCGCGATCATCGCGTCGGGGACCACCATGGGCGTCATCCACGTGGTGCTCGGCGAGCACGCCCCTGCGATGGGAGCGGACGACGTTCCGCGGCTGGCCGGTGTCGTCTGCTACTGGGTGTACACCGCGCTCCTTGCCTTCGGGATCACCGTGCTCACCCGCCACGGGGTGATTCCGCTCGCGGTGCTCATCGCGAACACCTCGGTCGTCACCGTCACCTATCTGCTGACCAAGATCACTCCGCTGGCGAATTACCTGCCCGACATGGCCGGGGTCCGCATGTTCATTCGGAGGCTCGCCGACAACACTGCCGAGATCAGCCCGCTCACCGGAGGACTGGTGATGACCGCCTGGGTGGCGGTGCTGCTCGTGATCGCCGCCGTCGCATTCACGCGGAGGGACGCATGACCGCCCCTACGACGGCGACTCGCACCCGTGGCCGGGAAGCCGCTCAGGCGCTCGCGGCGGAAATGTCGAAACTCGTGTCTCTTCCGGCGACCTGGCTGACGCTCGGAGGCACCCTGGTGGTGAATCTGATCCTCGCGGTCGCGTTCACGGTCGCCGGCCTTCAGGGTTCCACCGGCACCAAGAGCGCCGTCGACATCGGATTGGCCTCGATCAGCTACGCGCAAGCCGGCTTCGTCATCCTCGGCGTCCTGACAGCCTGCTCCGAGTACATCGGTGGGCAGATCCGCACCACGCTGACCGCGATGCCCCGCCGCGCCCTTCAGTTCACCGCCAAGCACCTCGCGTTGGCGATAGTCGTGTGTCCCGCAGCGGCGATCACCGCTGCGTCCGGAGTCGTGCTCACGGCTGGTGTGCTCGGCGACACCGCTGCGCCGGTGACCTCAGGTCGTGTCGTGGGGGCCCTGAGCGGTGTGACCGCGTATCTCGCGCTTACCGCGTTGATCAGCGCCGCCGTCGGTGCGCTCGTGCGCCGGACTCTTGCGGCAGTCGTCGTCCTGCTGGGGTATTTCTTCATCGTCGGACCGCTCCTGCGCGATCGCACCCCTGCGGCGAAGTACCTCCCGGACACTGCCGGATTCGCCATGTGGTTTCCGGTAGCGGACGACGCGAGCGCGGTGACACCGGCGCAAGGCGCCCTGCTCCTCACGGCGTGGACTGTCGCCCTGATCGTCTTCGTCGTAATCGGGTATCGCCGTTGGGATATGTGACGCACAATTCCCAGAACCACTGGTCAGATGGCCGGTCGATGCCGTCGGCGAGCGCGATCACGATTTGCGGCCGGAGCGCAAGACCCGCCGGGGATGATCCGGGCACCGCGGAGTTGGGGGAGTCGTCCTTCGCGCCTCCCACGTCAACAGCGTGGTTGACATTGCAAGACAATGGCGGAAATCATGCAGATGCTCCCGGCAGCCTCCGTTAGCGGGAAGCGTGCTCAGCGGTGCTGCCGCGTGTCCGTAGTCCTCCTTGCTTCGCACATATCGCTGCCGGGGAGTGCGGTCAACCAGCTCCATGACGACATGGGTGAGGAGGCAGCGCTCTCACACCCCTGAGATTGAGGAGCCGATCGGGAAAACCGTCCTCATGAATCAGAGGCGGAGCCGAGGCCTGACCGCCTTGGCTCTCTACGGGGTTTCAGAACCGGGGGTTATGACCAATGGCGATGCCACTTCTCGATCCTGTTCCGAGGAAGGAAGAAGAGCGCGGGACTGCCCGCCGGGGAGTCAGCGACATGAGAAGGCATTCTCAACAGGAGAGGCTGGGGCTCGACGCGTCAGTGCGAGCGGGCAGGCTCGGGCTGCGTCTTCCAGTGGACCTGACATTCGAGTCATGGCAGAGGATCGGCAATCAGTTATGCGTCATCGCGAACTCCTCCACCTGGTGGCTGGGCGACTGGCTCGTCTACGGTGAGGAGTTCTTCAGTGACCGGTACCGGATGGCTATCGCAGAGACGTCCCTGTCGTACAAGACTCTCCGAAACTATGCATGGGTGGCCCGAAAGTTCCCAATGTCCCGTCGACGGGACACGCTGAGCCTGCAGCACCACGCGGAGGTGGCCGCCCTCATCGAAGACGAGCAGGAGTTGTGGCTCACACGGGCGGAGAAGGAAGGCTGGCCGCTCAACAGGCTGCGCAGGGAGATACAAGCAAGCCGTGGCCGCGGCCAGGACGCGGACACGGTGACGGTGACCATCTCCGTCGCGGTCTCGTCGGAGCAGGAGGAGCGGTGGAAGGCGGCGGCGCAGGTCGCGTCCGTCCCCTTGCCCGAGTGGATCGCCGCGACACTCGACCGGGCCGCTGTTCAGGACCACGATCCGAGGTAGCTGTTGGTCGTCGGCGACAGGTGGGCGGAGGACGTGGCTCCCGATACCCGTCGCCGGCCGGTCCGATCCTCCGGCGGTCCCAGCCGCGTTCACCCCGGGCTCTGCGCCGTCGAGCTCGGGGAGCCGGAAGTCATGTAGGCGGTGGCCTGCAGTGTGTACATCTCGGCGTACAAACCCTTGTCCGCCATGAGGCTGTCGTGCGTCCCACGCTCCAGGATGCGCCCATCCTTCAGCACGAAGATCTGGTCGGCGTGCCGGACGTTGGAGAAACGGTGTGAGACGACGATCGCGGTGCGCCCCCGCAACAGCTTCCGCAGGTTCTCCAGCAGCGCGTGGTCGGCCTGCGCGTCCAGCGCCGACGTCGGCTCATCCATGATCACCAGGTCCCGGCCCCGGTAGAAGGCGCGGGCGATGGCCAGGCGCTGTCGCTCGCCTCCGGACAGCGCGGTGCCGCCACCGAACTCGGGGCCGAGCGGGGTCTCGTACCCGCCCGGCAATCGGTCGACAAATTCGCGCGCGCCCGCTTCGTCGACTGCCGTGCGGACGGCCGTCTCCCCGTCCGGCCGCGTCGTGTCCCCAAGCGCCACGTTCTCGGCGACGGAGAAGTGGTAGGTCATGTGGTCCTGGAAGACGGTCGTCACCTGGTCGCGCAATCCCTCGCGGGAGAGCTCGGAGGTGTCCGCACCGTTCCAGAGCACGGCGCCCGACGAGGGCTCGTACAGGAAGGCCAGGATCTTCGCCAGCGTGGTCTTGCCCGAGCCGTTCGGGCCGACGAACGCGACTATCTGGCCGGCTCGGATGGTCAGGTCGACGTTGCGCAGCGCCGGCCGCGCGGTCTCGGGATAGACGAAACCGAGCTCGCGCACGCACAGTTCGCGCAGCGGTCCCGGCTGCGCGACCTGACGGCTGACCGAGCTCCTTCGCATGAGCTGAGCGAAGAAGGCGTGCTGGTCGTCGAGGAACAGCCCCGCCTCGGACAACTCGGCCAGCGGACCGCCCAGACCGGCCATCGCCGTCGCCAGCCTGCTCAAGCTGAGCACGGTGGTGAGCACCGTCGAGGTGTCCATCGCCCCGACGGCGTAGAACCAGGCGAGCACGGTCACGACCACGCACAGGATCAGGCCGAACGCCAGCACTCCCAGCAGCTGTCTGCGCCACTGCCCGCGCAGGGTTTCGCGCAGTTCCGCGTACCGCCTGCGGGTCAGGAGGTCGTATCTCTCGGCGAAGTGCTCCGACAGGCGGAAGGAGCGCACTTCCGCGGCGGCCTGTCGGCCGGTGATGAGCATGCCGACGTACCTGCGCATCCGCTCAAGCGGGGTCATCCTGGTGAAGAAGGCGAATCGGTCGCCGGCGAGCTTGGAGCTGACGACCGCGATCGGGGCCGCGGTGAGCGCCATCACCGGCAGCAGCCATGGCTCCAGCACGATGAGCAGCACGGTGAAAGCGGCCACCTGGAAGGCGGAGGCCAGCAGGCCGTTGACGCCCCTCACCACCTGCCGCGGTTTGCCGTCGGCGGTCTCCTCCGCCCGGCTGATCCGGTCGTGAACGACCGGGTAGTCGAAGTCGGCGAGGTCGAGCTTCGCGATGGCGGCGTGCATGCGGCGGCTGCTGAACTGACGCACCCGGTCCACGAGCAGCTCGTTCAGCGTATGACGCAGGTTGCCGAGAATGAGAGTGACCAGGGTGAGCAGGACCGCTCCCGCAAGCCACGGGATGAGCGTCCTGGTCGCCTGCGCGGGGCCGTCGGAGGACTCGAGGAAGACCCCTACGCTGCCGCGGAACAGCAGCAGCAGACCGACGCCGAGCAGCCCCTCGACGGCCGGCAGGAGGATCACCCCTGTCCAGAACAGCGTCGCGTCCGCCTGCCTGCTCAGCCTGAGGGCGGCCATGACGGTGGCGGCGGTGCCGGAACGGCTCATCGCTTCCTTCATCGCCGTGCCGGCGGTATCCCCCTGCTCCGCGGGGCTCGCTGGATAGCCCTTCATCGGCGTTCGTATCCGAGCAGGTCCAGCAGGTGCCCGTGGCGGCGATCGAAGGCGCGGACGGCGGCCTCGGAGAACGCGGCCCGCCATGCGCCCGACCGGCCGTCACGGAAGGTGAACGACGCTCGATTGAACAGCGACTTCGCCAGCGTCGCCGGATCCGCCTCGGCGCCCAGGAACGCGACGACCCGCTTGACCGCCGCCTCCTGGAGATCGAGGGTTCCGCCGCCGTCGGGGCCTATCAGTTCCTCGAAGGAGACCCTGCACACGGCCGGATGCGCGGCCAGCCAGCGACTGCTTCGCAGTTCCGAGAGCCCGGGGAACTGCTCGTCCTCCAAGGCGTAGGCGATCTGTTCGTCGAGGTGGGTAAGGGAATGGAGTATGTCGCTGTAGAGGCCGAAGCGGACCAGCTTGCCGATGCCCTCCGGCCGCGTGTCGGTGAGGAAACGCACCATCGACAGAAGGCTGTCGCGCGGGTCACGGTGCAGGAACAGAATGCGTGGCTCACCGCCCGTGCGCCATTCGTGGATGAATTTGCCGTACACCTGCGCGAGGTCCATCTCGTGCACGAACCAGCAGGTGTTCGGAGGAGTGTCGGAGAAGGTGCCGGTGGCGGTACGCCACAGGGTTTTCTGCACGAGCTCGCTGAGCATCGTCTCGTGCGGATAACGGGAGGCCAGCGGGACGCCCAATCGATGGAGCCACGCCCACATCACCGCCGTCCGGGCCACGTCGGTCAGCCGCGCGAAGCGCTCGGGGTCCTCCGTGACCCGCATCCGGAGCAGTTCCTCGTGGTCGTAAACCTGTGAGACGAGGTTCCACGAGGCGTCCTCGTCAAGAGTCATGCGCTCGTCCGGTGACGTCTTCACCTCTCCCTGGAGGCCGTACCCGAGAGCGAGCATCAATTCCTTGATGAGATGGGTGCCCGCTTTGGGAGGCGATACCACGACGACTCTTGGAGCACGGGCCATAAAATTTCCCTCCTCATACCGCCCTACAGCAATACCACGGTCCGCGCCGGGCTGAAAGACGGATGGAACTCGGCGTGAAAATTCCGGGATAATACGTCGGCGGTTTCACCGGGTCAACCCTCATCAGGTGTTAGTGCAAAAATGGGATTTTTGGAAGCCTGTCGCGATGAGAGGTTGCTCACATTGTCGGGAGTTCCGGTCCCATGTGATATTTCGGAACGACCGCTTAGGAGAGGAGAAAAATGCAGACGACAGATCTGGCCAAGGCGTGGAAAGACCCCGGTTTCAGCGCCACCCTCACCGCTGAGCAACTGTCCACCCTTCCCGCGAACCCGGTCGGCGACCTCGCCGACATCGCCGATTTCGCCAACGAGGGCGAGGTCCAGCCGATCATGATGTCGTGGGCTCCGTGCTGGATCACCTGGAGCAGCGACACGAATTGCTGCGCCTACTGACGCGGCAAGGTGAGAGGAGGTCGGGCGTCCGCTCCGCGTGGGCGCCCGCACCTCGTGTCCCTGCCGATCTGGATCGCCGAGTCTGTGAAATACGGGGTCAGAATGGCGCCTGAGCACGCGATCGATTCACTGCTCCAATTCTCGAAGCGCAACGTCGATGCCGCCGCCGCTGATTTGATCGAGAGAGTGCAGGAACGTCTCGGATCCCTCGCGGCCGAGCCGCTTCTCCATCACCTGACAGCGGCGCCGCCCCGCGCCGGGCTCGCCAGGATCGTTCTCAGGATCCTCGTACTGGAGCTCAACGTGCAGCGGGTCGAGGGCCTCTTGCACGGGGCCACGCCCGCCGAGCGCTTCGACTTCTTCTTGGCACGCTTGTCGGACACGGACTTCACACGGCGAATTTGGCGCGACTATCCGCTGATGCATGCGGAATGCCACCGGCTGCTCGCTCACTGGGTGAGCGCGCGCTGTGCGTTCGCCGAGCATCTGGCGGCCGACTTCGGGCTGTTGCACGGGCTTGGTATCCAGGCGGACCTACGGGAGATCGACGAGATCTCCTTCGATGCCGGCGACAGCCACGAAGGTGGCCGGTCTGTGGCTATCGTCCATTTCGGTCGCGGGCAGAGCGTCGTGTACAAGCCCAGAGCGGTGTCGATGGAGGCTCGGTTCCAGGCGTTGCTGGACTGGGTGAACGCCAAGGGGTTCGAGCCGCGGTTGCGCACCGTGCGCGTCCTCGACCGCGGCGACCACGGATGGCTGGAGCACGTCGGCGGCGGCGAATGCGACACCTCCGCCGCCGTCGAGCGTTTCTACCGCCGTCAGGGCGGCTATCTGGCTCTGCTGCACGCGCTCCGGGCGCGGGACCTGCACATGGACAACGTCATCGCGGCCGGTGAGCATCCCTTCCTCGTCGATCTCGAATGCCTGTTCACCGGAGACCTGAACGCCTCACAGGCCGACTCCGCCGGAGATGAGGCTCTGATGCGCGGCCTGTTCGACTCGACCGTGCTCGCGGTGGGCATGCTGCCTTTCTCGCGCCCGCGGACGGATGCGGCGGGCAGGGAGACGAGCGGCGACGTGAGCGGGCTCAACGGCGGCGGCGACTCGCGGTTGAGCGCGGGCGAGCTGCCCCAATGGGTGGACGCCGGCACGGACACGATGCGGCTGGCATATGGCCGGGTGCCCGTCCCCGCGTCGGCGAACCTGCCGCGCCTCTACGGCGAGGTGCGACGGTTCGACGAGTACCGGGACGTCTTCCTGTCGGGGTTCGAGCGCATGTACAGGCTCATCCGGACGCACGCCGACGATCTGCTCGCTGAAGGTGGCCTCCTGGAGACCTTCCGAGGCGCCCGGGCCCGTCACATCCTCGGGGCGACGCAGACGTACAACGCCTTCCTCTGGGCGAGCTGCCACCCGCACCTCCTGGGCGCAGCCGAGCAACGCGAGAAGTACCTCGACCGTGCGCTGTCCCGCCAGAAAGGACTCGCGCTGGGAGCGGAGATCGCGGCCAGCGAACGTGCGCAACTCGCGGCCGGCGACATTCCCATCTTCACGGCGGACGCGGACGGCACCTGCCTCATCGGCGGAGACGGACGGGTGATTCCCGGCGCGCTGGCTCACGATGGGCTGAGCGCTGTACGTGAGCGGATCGCGGGATTCGGCGACGACGATCTTCTGCGCCAGCGATGGATCGTGGAGTGCGCTGCGGCCACGGCCGCCGCCCCGGATCTCGACTCCTCCCCGGTCTTCCGGGTGCCCAGGGACGACAAACCGGTCCACCGACGGTCCGGCTCGAAGGAGGCGCCCGACGCCGGGACCGTGGTCGGTCATGCCATCGAGATCGGGGACGAGCTGATTCGGTCCGCGCTACGCCATGAGGGGGAGGTCGGCTGGCTCGGCCTGGCCTCGGTAAGCGGGGGAGGGTGGCAGCTCCTACCGACCGGGCTCGACCTCTATTCCGGCAACAGCGGCATCGGCCTGTTCTTCGCCTACCTGGCCCGAGTGACCGGCCAGGACAGGTTTCATGAGCTGGCACGGGATATCTCGTACGGCATCGTGCGCCGGATGGAACGCGCGATCTCGTTCGGCCGTCGCGAGGGCCGGCAGAACGCAATTCTGACCCTCGGCATGTCGGGCGGCTTGACCGGCGCCCTCTACTTTCTGACGCACTGGGCGGCTCTCACCGCGGACACCGTTCCGCTCACTCGGTTGATCGACGACGTCGCGCCGGGGATGGAGGAGATCTGTGGCGCCGACGAGATCCATGATGTCATCGGGGGCACCGCCGGTCACGTCCTCGCTCTCTGCGCGGCCTGGAGCGTCGCCCCGTCCCACGGGCTCGTGGGGCTGATCGGAAAGGTGAGCACGCACCTGGCCGAGCGCGGGGTCCGCACCGGCGACCAGATCAGCTGGCCCACAGCGCAATTCGACGGCCTGGCGCTGGGCGGATTCGCGCACGGCGCGTCCGGCATTGCGCTGGCCCTGGCCAGGGCGGCACGGGTGACCGGCGACGACACGCAGCTCGAGACCGCCAGGGCCGCGCTGCGCTTCGAAAGATCACTGCGCGACGAACATGGCGAAGCCTGGCCGGACCTGCGGCCGAACGTCCCCTGGGAGACGATGGTCGCCTGGTGTCACGGCGCGCCGGGAGCCGGTCTCGCCCGGCTGGCACTGGCCGAGACGCTGGGCGACGACAGGTCCCTGGCCGCCGACATCGAGCTCGCGGCGCGCATGACCGCCGACTATTACGAGGCGGCGAAGGAATATTACCCGGTGCGCAATCTGTCGCTTTGCCACGGGGAGCTGGGGAACCTGGATTTTCTCTGGTCGGTCGCCCGCAAAACAGGTGAGGGTGATCTGCTTCGCCTGGCGGAAAACGTCACGGCGGCAGTGCTGGCCGCGCAGGAGGATTATGGTTGGATTTGCGGGGTGCCGCGCGGGCTTCGCACCCCAGGTTTGCTGCTCGGACTCGCCGGTATAGGACTCGGCTATCTACGCATCGCCGATCCCGCCCGGGTGCCCTGCCTTCTCACGCTCGACGCTCCGGCCGGTGCCCTGTGATATGCCCAGTATCGGATACGATCACAGATCCGACTGAAAACCTATCGCAGAGTGGAGGGCGGCGAGTGCGCCTCCGGAACGTCTCCTATCGTTACCGGCGCAAAGCTCCTTGGGTTCTCCGTGGTGTCGACGTCGAGGTGGCGCCGGGCCGGATAACCGAGGTAACCGGAGCGAATGGTGCCGGTAAATCGACGCTGCTGCGGCTTGTCGCCGGACTGGCCCGGCCGTCGGCCGGTCACATCGAGCAGCGGCCGCGAATCGTGGGATACGCGCCCGAGCGTTTTCCCTCCGCCCTACCCTTCACGGTGCAGGAATATCTTGAGCACGTATGTCGTATCCGCGGGGTGCGCGTGGCCGACCGGCAGGCCGTGATCGGCCATTGGACGGAGAGGCTGCGGTGCCGGCACCTGGCCGCGACCCGAATCCGTGATCTCTCCAAGGGCAGTGCCCAGAAGGTCGGGCTGATCCAGGCGTTCCTGGCCAAGCCGGAACTCCTCGTGCTCGACGAGCCTTTCGCCGGGCTCGACGTGGCGGCCATGAACGCCGTCTCCGCCGCAGTGGGCGAGGTGGCGGCGCACGGCGGCAGCGTCGTCGTGAGCGACCACCAGAACTACCTCGGCGACGTCGACCTGCGACAGCGGTGGGAAGTCGGCGGGGGCACGGTGTCCGTGTTGCCGGCCTCGCCCAAGCCGCGGGAGGAGAAGCAGACCGTGGTCCTGCGGGTGCGTGTGGAGGAACGCAGCGCGGGCGTCGCCGTCGAGCACCTGCGCGAGCTGGGCTATGACGTGGAGATCGGCGGCCCGGCGGAGGTCCGGAAATGAACGTCGCGGCCCTGAGCTGGTTCTACATCAAGGCATACGGAAACTCCTATCGGTTCATCCAGCCGCTCGTCCCCACGCTGGTGCTGCTGGCGATCCTTTCCGGCGCGCCGCCGGGCACGCCGGGCGCGGCCCAGGCCGCGGTGCTGGAGACGTTGGGGTACCTCAGCGTTTTCATGATTCCGGTGTGGGCGTGGGCGTCCCGCCAGGTCCTCGACACAGAACCGGACACCCATCGGCTCGTGTCGGCCACGATGGTGAGCTCCCGTCCCAGGCTGCTGACCGGGCGTCTGCTGGCCTGCTACGCGGTGAGTCTGGTGCTTTCAGTGATCGCCCTGCTGCCGCCCCTGTGGATGACTCTGCAGTCGGGGGCGGGCATGCGGGGGCTGCTCTCCGGGGCGGTGCTTCTGGTGGTCGAGCCGGCTGTCGCTCTCGTTTTCGGCATCCTGACCAGCCGCGCACTGGTCCCGTCCACCGGCGGATCCACCCTGTTGTTCCTGGGAGGGCTCCTCGTGGCCGCCCTCCTGGACGCCCGCACCGGGTTCTGGCCGGGCCCGCCGATCGTGTCGGGGGTCGGTGCGGCCAACGAAGGGCTGGACGCCCTGCTCGCCGCCCTGCCCGGCCTGGCGTCGCGCGCCCTGGCGTGGACGGCCATCGGAATCGCCGTGTTCGCGTTTTTGCGGAGGCGCCGCGAGTGACAGTCTTCGCCGGTTCCTGTCCTTCTAGTGGAGAATGAGGTCCCCCCATGCGCCAGCCCAGCCGTCGTAGCGTCCTGAAGGCTTCCGTGGTGACGCTCGGAGCGATCGGAGCGGGAATTCCGTTGAGCGGTCCCGCGTTCGCCGCCGACTACAATCCCGCCCCACGGGACCCGGAATTTCCGGACGTCGAGGGAATGCGCGGGGACCGGCGGGCGAACGAGCTGTGGTACACCTACGAGAATGTCTTCCAATATCAGGCGACCGCCGAGATAATCGACGCCTACACCACCATCGGCGCGGTCGCGGGCGGATCGCCCGAGCGACTCTATCCCCTCTATCAGCAGCACCGCCAGGCGGGCATCTATCCCGACGGATTCATCGCCCAGATGGCTCCGGCCAAGGACGCGCTCGAATATCTCTCCCGCTTACAGCTCGACATCTACGACCGCTTCTACCGGCACGACGACAATGGATTGACGGCGGCGTTCGTCTGGTTCGGCGAGGGAGTTCTTTTCGATCCGCGCATGCCGTACGGATCGCGCACTCACATGATGAACGTCAAGCCCGGCGAGCCGCCGCAGAACTGGCATGCGTGGCACCCGATCATCAGGGCCACGGTGTTCCTCGGGATCGACGTCATGCGATGGATCGAGATCAACCGCCTCGTCGGGATCGGCTGGACGATCCAGTCCATCACCAAGCCGCAAGCCGGCGCCGACAATCCCTACCTGGACAAGAAGAGCGTCCACAACGTGGTGAAGACGTGGCGCCACATGTCCCCGGCGAGGATGGACGATATGTTCGATAACTTCCCCTATCCTCCGGGCATCTCCTGACATCGGCGCCGAGCGTGAGGCTTCACCCGCCCGGGGGGTGAAGGCCGCGTGGGGCTGCGGCTGACAGTTCGCGTCCTCTGAGGGACGCCCCGGGGCGGCTCTCGGTGGCGACCTGGCATGATCGGAGCCATGGTTGAGCACACCGCCGTAGATCTGCCCGACGTCTCCGCGCTGACCATCGGCATCCTGGGTGGGACCGGGGACCAGGGCAAGGGACTGGCCCGCCGGTTCTCACTGGCCGGGCACACCGTGCTGATCGGCTCGCGCAGCCCCGAGCGCGCCGAGGAGGCGGCCCGCGAGATCGGCGTACGCGGGGCCGCGAACGCCGAGGTGGCGGCCGAGGCGGACGTCGTGATCGTCGCGGTGCCCTGGGAGGGGCACAAGGCACTGCTGGAGTCCCTGCGCGAACCGCTCGCCGGGAAGATCGTGGTGGACTGCGTCAACCCGCTCGGCTTCGACAAGCAGGGGGCGTACGCGCTGCCCGTGGAGGAGGGCAGCGCCGCGCAGCAGGCCGCCGCGGTGCTGACCGGCAGCCGGGTGGTCGCGGCCTTCCACCACGTGTCGGCGGTGCTGCTGCTCGACCCCGCGGTGGCCGAGATCGACCTCGACGTGCTCGTGCTCGGCGACGACCGCGAGGCCACCGACGTCGTACGCGCGCTCGCCGGCCGCATCCCCGGCGCGCGCGGGATCTACGCGGGCCGGCTGCGCAACGCCCACCAGGTCGAGGCGTTCACGGCGAACCTGATCTCGGTCAACCGCCGCTACAAGGCCCACGCGGGCATCCGGGTCACCGACGTGTAGCCATCCGCGCTTCATCTGATCGTCACGTCGCAGACGTGATCGTTCACTACCTTCGGGCGCTGTCTCGCCGTCTGAAAGGTTCCCAGTGCTACGTCACGTCTCCGCCGGTCTGGCGATCGCCGCCGCGCTCACCCTCACCACCACCGGTACGGCCGCCGCCGATCCGGCCAAGGGCCCCGTCGTCGTCGCGGACGTCACGCTCCCCGCCCCCGCGCTGAAGCAGGTGCAGCGGTCCATCGCGGACGACCACGGCGTGCGGCTCGGCGGCGTCGGCAGCGGCCTGTTCCCGGCCGGGCGGGCCGGGGAGTTCTGGCTCGTCACCGACCGCGGCCCGAACGGCCAGCCGACCGTGGACGGGGAGAAGCGCCGGACCTTCCCGGTGCCCGAGTTCGCCCCGGCGATCGTCCGGGTCGCCCTCGCGGGCGGCACGGCGAAGATCAAGCAGTACATGCCGATCGTGGGCGCCTCCGGCAAGCCCGTGACCGGCCTGTCGAACCAGGCGGGGCACGACGAGACGCCCTACACCTGGGATGGCCGCACGGTTCTGCCGTACAACCCGAGCGGGCTGGACGTCGAGGACCTCGTGCGCACCCGCGACGGCGACTTCTGGCTGGTCGACGAGTACGGCCCGTCACTGGTGCGGGTGTCGCCGGACGGCCGGGTGCTGGAGCGGCACGTCCCGGCGGGGCTCGGGCTGACGGGTGCGGACTACCCGGTGAAGGAGACGCTGCCCGCGATCCTGGCGAGCCGCCAGCAGAACCGCGGCTTCGAGGGCCTGGCGATCTCATCCGACCAGCGCACGCTGTACCTGGCCGTGCAGAGCCCGCTGGCCAACCCCGACAAGAAGGCCGCGAAGAAGTCGCGGTTCGGGCGGATCCTCACCTTCGACCTGCGCGGCGGGAAGGTGACCGGGGAGTATCCGTACCGGTTCGAGGACGTGACGACCTTCGACCCGAAGGTGAACGGCGACCAGAGCGAGATGAAGATCTCCGGTCTCGCGTACGCCGGCCCGGACCGCCTGCTCGTGGACGAGCGCACCGACAACGTCGCGCGGGTGTACTCCATCGACCTGAAGAAGGCGACGAACCTGCTCGGCGGGCCGTACGACGACGCGAAGACCAGCCCGTCGCTGGAGGAGCTGACCGGCGCGTCCGGCCTGAGGCTGCCCGTCAAGTCGCTCGTGCTGGAGCCGAACGCGCTGGTGCCGTCGCTGCCCGGCAAGATCGAAGGGCTGGCGGTGCTCGATCCGCACACGATCGCGCTGGCCAACGACAACGACTTCGGCCTCGGAGACTTCGGCCCCGACGGCAGGCTGGTGGACAGCGGCGTGCCGAACCGTCTCGTCGTCGTCCGGCTCGCTCACGCGCTCGGCGCCCGCTGAACGCGTCCTCTGAACGCGTCCTCTGAGCGCGTGCACTGACCGCGCCCGCTCACGGGCGCGGTTACGCCACGCTCGCGAGCAGCCAGTCGGCCACCGCCTCCGGCGCGACGAGCTGGTGCAGGTGCTCGCCGGGGATGCGGGCGACCGGCCAGCCGCGCTCGCCGGCCTCGTGGGCGAGGGCGGCGTACGCGTCCGCGAACCACAGGTAGCCGCTCCTGAGATGGTCCCAGCGGGCCGGCACCGGGATCTCCTCCTGGTAGTACGCGAGGGGCAGCCGCGCCTGCTCGGCCACGACCACCTGGCGGATCATCGGGTCGGGCAGGAGGGCGGCGACGTCGTCCTCGGGCCACCAGTCGGTCCATCGGGGCAGGACGCCCGCGTCGTCGGCGAGAGAGCGCAGGAAGGCGAGGTGCTCCGGCTCCGCCGCCTGGCACACGCCGCTGCGCGGCGGCACCGCGGCGTCGACGAACAGGCACGCGGCGACCTGCCCGGCGAGGGCCTGCGCGATCAGCGGCACGAACAGCCCGGCGTTGCTGTGCGCCACGACGGCCAGCGGGCCGCGCGGCGCGCTCGCCGCCACTTCGCTCACCACCCTCGGCCAGTAGGGCGGCGGACCGGCCGTCACGTCGGTCAGCCGCGGCACCACGGCGGTGTGCCCGCGCGCCCGCAGGGTCTCGGCGACGGGGGTCCAGGTCGAGGGGCCGACGGAGGGACTGTGCACGAGGAGGAAGCTGACGTCCATCCCCTCATCCTCACCATTGGCGACGGCGGCGGACGCCCTCTCCGCTCGCCGCGTAACCGGTCGTCGAGTGTCTAATCTGACAAGAACGGCTTTTCTAGGTAATTGTGGACGCCATGAGCTCCTTGCATCCGGAAACGCGCGTCGTCCACCTGCCCCGGCCCACGCCGGAGGCCAGCACGCCGATCTCCATGCCGATCTACCAGACCTCGGGATTCGTCTTCGACGACCCGGCCGTCTTCGCCGACGGCATGGGGCGGCCCGACGGGGCGTACGTGTACGGCCGGCTCTCCAACCCCACGGTGCGCGCGCTGGAGGAGGCGGTCGCCGGCCTGGAGGGCGGCGTGGCCGCCGTGGCCACCGGCTCGGGCATGGGGGCGATCAACGCCGTGCTGCTCGGCCTGCTGAAGTCGGGCGACCACGTGATCGCCCAGTCCGCGTTGTACGGCGCCACCGCGCAGACGCTGGCCGACCTCGCGGAGCGTTTCGGCGTGGAGGTCACCCGCGTGCCGGAGGACGACCCCGCGGCCGTACGCGCCGCCGTGCGGCCCACGACGAAGCTGCTGTATCTGGAGACCATCGCCAACCCGATGACGCAGGTGGCCGACCTGCCGGGGATGTGCGCGGCGGCGCGCGAGGCCGGGATCCTCACCGTGGTCGACAACACCTTCGCCTCGCCGGTCCTGTGCCGCCCCATCGAGCACGGTGCGGACATCGTCGTGCACTCCGTCACCAAATACCTGTCCGGGCACACCGACGTCGTCGGCGGGATCGCCGTGTTCGCCTCCGAGGACGTGTACCGCAGGGTGTGGTCGTACGCGGTGGAGCTCGGCGCGACGACCGACCCGTTCGCCGCGTGGCTGACCCTGCGGGGGATGCAGACGCTGCCGCTGCGGATGGAGCGCCACTGCGCCAACGCCCGCGTGCTCGCGACGCGGCTCGCCGGACACCCGGCCGTGGCCGCGGTGCACTGGCCGGGCCTGTCCTCCCACCCGTCGCACGAACTCGCCGCGAAGCTCCTGCCCGACTTCGGCGGCGTGTTCTCCTTCGACCTCGCCGGAGGGCGTTCCGCCGGAGAGGCGTTCATGCGCAATGTCCGGCTCGCGCTGCTCGCGCCGTCGCTGGGCGGCGTGGAGACCCTGATCCTTCACCCGGCCACGACGTCGCACCGTACGGTGAGCGCCGAGGGCCTGGCCGCGGCGGGCATCGGCGAGGGGACGGTCCGGGTGGCCGTGGGCATCGAGCACGCCGAGGACCTGTGGGCCGACTTCGCCCAGGCGCTCGACGCGATCTGATTCGACGCGGTCCGATTCGACCCGGCTGAATCGGCGCGGCTGATTCGACGCGGCTGAATCGGCGCGGTCCGATTCGGTGCGGTCGACGGCTCGCGGGGGAACGGCCCCCGCCGCCGGAAGACGCCGGAAGACGCCGGTCGAGGGCGGCCGCCGCGCGGTGCCGCGGCCGCCCGCCGGGTGTCAGCGGTAGCTGTGCTCGGGCCTGGGGAAGACCCCGGAGACGACCTCGTCGGCGTACGCGCGGATCGCCCGGTCCATCTCTCCGGCCAGGTCGAAGTACTTCTTCACGAACTTCGCGGGCTGCGGGGTCAGGCCCATGAGGTCCTGCCAGACGAGGACCTGCGCGTCGGTGTGGGGCCCCGCCCCGATGCCGACCGTGGGGATGCTCAGCGACGTGGTGACCCGTTGAGCGAGGTCGGCGGGAACGCATTCGAGCACGACGGCGAAGGCGCCCGCGTGCTCCAGCGCCTTGGCGTCGGCCATGATCTCGTCGCCCGCCTGCCCGCGGCCCTGCACCCGGTAGCCGCCGAAGGCGTTGACCGACTGCGGGGTCAGGCCGAGGTGGGCCATGACCGGGATGCCGGCCGACACGAGCATCTCCACCTGCGGGAGGACCCGGTGGCCGCCCTCCAGCTTGACGGCGTGCGCGCCGGCCTCCTTCACGAAGCGGGCGGCGGTCTCCAGGGCCTGCTGGGGTGAGGCCTGGTAGGAGCCGAACGGCAGGTCGGCCACGACCATCGCCCGCGACGAGCCGCGTACGACCGCGGCGGTGAGGGGGATGAGGTCGTCGACCGTGACGGGCAGCGTCGAGTCGTAGCCGTAGACGACCATGGCGGCCGAGTCGCCCACGAGCATCACCGGGATGCCCGCCTCGTCGAACACCTTGGCGGTCATGGCGTCGTACGCGGTCACCATCGGCCACTTCTCGTGGCGTTCCTTGGCTGCCGCGATGTCGCGGACGGTGACCCTGCGTCCTGCGGCCCCGCCGTAGAGGGCGGGCTTGGACACAACGGAAACAGAGGACATGGCTACCTCCAGGCCTCGTGGCGCCCCTGTGGCGTCCCCGGACAGTCAGATCATTGCATGCCGCCATGGGCTGGAACACCCCCATACGGGCGCCGTAATCCTGGTGTGCAACGAGTGGGACTAAAGGGACGAAAGAGGCGACCCGGCGACGGAAATGTCAGAGGCGCCCGGCACAATGCCATGCGGAGGTAAGGAACCACAATGGCTTTTGATCGTTACCGGCGGGTGCTCGCCCTGCCGGGTGTGCGGGCGTTGCTGCTGGTCGGCATGATCGCGAGAATTCCCCTCACCGGCACCGGCATGACGCTGACCCTGCACGTGGTGAACGACCAGAAGCTGGGGTTCCTCCAGGCGGGCCTGGTCGGCACCGCCTCCATGGCGGGCGCCGCGATCGGCTCGCCGCTCGTCGGCCGGTTCGTCGACCGGCGCGGGCTGCGGCCGGTGATGGCCGTGACGACCATCGTGCAACTGTGCCTGTGGTGCGTCGCGCCGGCGATGCCGTACGCCGTGCTGCTGCCGGGCGCGCTGATCGGCGGGCTGTTCAGCCAGCCGGTGTTCGGGACCATCCGGCAGTGCGTGGCCGCGATGGTGCCGAAGGAGAACCACCAGACCGGCTTCGCCCTCGACTCGATGGGCGTGGAGTTGTCGTACATGGTCGGGCCCGCCCTCGCCGTCGCGAGCGTGACGGCGTTCGGCAGCACGGCGACGATGTACGGGGTGGCGGCCGGTCTGGCGGGCTCGGGAGTGGCGCTGTATCTGCTCAACCCGCCCACGCGGTCGGCGGAGGAGGACGCGGGGCACCAGGGTTCCGTCCCCCGGCGGCAGTGGCTGCGTCCTGGCCTGCTCGCCCTGCTCTGCCTGGTGTCCGGGCTCACCTTCGTGCTCACCACCACCGAGTTGAGCGTGGTGGCGATGCTCAAGGCGGACGGCGCGACCGCCTGGACCGGGCTGGTCCTCGCGCTGTGGTGCGCGTACTCGCTCGTCGGCGGGTTCGTGTACGGCGGGCTCTCCCGGGGGCTGCCGCCCGCCCTGCTCGCGGGCGGCCTGGCGCTGCTGACCGCGCCCGTGGGTCTGGTCGGCGGGGGCTGGGGCTGGCTGTGCCTGGCGCTGGTGCCGGCCGGGCTGCTGTGCGCCCCGGCGCTGTCGTCCACCGTGGACGCCGTCAACCGGCGCGTCCCGGCGGCGGCGCGGGGTGAGGCGATGGGCCTGCACGGCACGTCCCTGACGATGGGAGGAGCCCTGGCCGGGCCCCTCGCGGGCGGGCTCCTGGACACCCGCGGCCCGGTCTTGGCCTTCGCCGTGTCCGGAGCGGTCGGCGTCGCGCTGGCCCTGCTCACCGCCATGGTCAGGCGCGACGCTCCGGCCGCCGTCCTCGCCCCGGGCGGATCGAGTGACGCGGCCGGGCCGCAGCGTGTGAGCGGTCTCGGCGCGGCGGCCGGAGCGGACTTCGCGGCCGGGCCGGATGTCGCGACGCCCCTGCCCGCCGCCGCTGGAGAGTAGGGACCGGTGCCCGCCTCCACGGGAGCAGGACCGGTGCCTGCCCCCGTGCGGGAGCAGGACCGGTGCCCGCCTCCGCCCGGGAGGAGGACCGCCGGGCCGGGTGGAGGAATGAAATCCGCTCCGGAGTGGGAATAGAACCTGCCCCCGCGTGGATGTACAGGGGGCGTGGTTGTCTCTCGGGGCAGCCGCGCGAAGGGCGTCCGCCGCCTGTCCGGGTGGCCTTGGCTGCTCCGGAGCGCCGTGCGAGACGCGGTCGTGCCTCCCGGTGCGCCGGAAGACGCGGGGTGCCGGAGACGAACAAGGTGCGGGTGCCGGAGGCGAGCGGCACGGGAGCGGCGCCTCGGCCGAGCATCTTCAACCCAACTGACCAGCGGATACGGCGGCACCACCCCGGATTATGAAACGGTCCCGTTGCGTATCGGAATGACCAACGCTACGCTTGCGTTGCGAAACTCAGTCGTATCGAAATCATGGGGGAATCCGTGGAAGCTTCCGCAGAAGCTCATACAGGTCACCCACGCCGATGGCAGGTCCTCGGCGTGATGGTGTTCAGCCTGCTGGCCGTCGTCCTCGACAACACCATCCTCAACGTGGCGATCAAGACGATCGCCGATCCCGTCCACGGCCTGGGTGCGACCCAGAGCGAGCTCGAGTGGGCGATGAACTCCTACACGCTGGTGTTCGCCGGCCTGCTGTTCACCTTCGGCGTGCTGGGCGACCGCTACGGGCGTAAGCGGATGCTCATGGCCGGCATGGTCCTGTTCGGCCTGGCCTCCCTGGCCAGCGCGTACGCGCAGGACCCGATGCAACTCGTCGCGGCGAGGGCCCTGATGGGCCTCGGCGGCGCCGCGATCATGCCGGCCACGCTGGCGATCATCTCGAACGTCTTCCCGATCCACGAGCGGGGCAAGGCGATCGGCATTTGGGCAGGCGGCGTCGGCATCGCCGTGGCGATCGGCCCGATCACGGGGGGCCTGCTGCTGGAGCACTTCTGGTGGGGTTCGGTCTTCCTCGTCAACGTGCCGATCGTGATCATCGGCCTCGCGCTGATCGCCGGGATCGTGCCCGACTCCAAGGACCCGAACAAGAGCGGTCTCGACCCGATCGGTGTGCTGCTGTCCATCCTCGGCCTGATCGCTCTCGTCTACGGCATCGTCCGGATCAGCGACCTCGGCACCGTCGCCGACGTCTCGGTCATCGTGCCGTCGCTGCTCGGTCTCGCGATCCTCGCCTCGTTCGTCTGGTACGAGAGCCGGATCGACCACCCCGCCTTCGACGTGCGCAACTTCCGCAACGCCGGCTTCTCCACCGCGATCGCGACCGTCGGCCTCGTGTTCTTCGCGGCCATGGGCGTGATGTTCTTCCTCGCCTTCTACTGGCAGATCGTCCGGAACTACTCGCCGCTGCAGTCGGGGGCGCTCGTGCTGCCGTTCGCGGCCGCGCAGCTGATCTTCGCGCCGCAGAGCGCGCGCATGGTGCAGAAGTACGGCGCCCGCGCCGTCGGCACGGTGGCCATGCTCGTCATCACGCTGGCCCTGGCGTGCTACGCCTTCGTGCAGGTGGACACCCCGATCTGGATCCTGCTGGCCCTCGGCTTCGTCCAGGGCGCCGCGATGGCCAACATCATGCCCCCGGCGACCACGGCCATCATGAACGCGCTGCCGCGTGAGAAGGCCGGCGTGGGCTCCTCGATGAGCAACGTCGTCCGGCAGGTCGGCGGCACGCTGGGCATCGCCATCCTGGGCGCGGTCCTGTCCGCGAGCTACCGCAGCGACATGGAGGACAAGGTCGCGGCCCTGCCGGAGCAGCTCCGCCACGTCGTGACCGAGTCCATCTCCGGCGCGGCCGGCGTCGCCGAGAACCTGGGCCCGCAGGGCACGAGGCTGCTCGACGCCGCGAACGCCGCGTTCGTCACCGGCGTTCACTGGGCGGCCCTCGGATCGGCCTTCGTCGCCCTCGTCGGCACTCTCGTGGTGGCCCGCTGGATGCCGGGGAAGGGTTCCGCCGGCGCCGCGGTCGACAAGGCTGAGATCGAAAAGGAAGCGGCGGTAGTGTGAACTGGTCATGAAGACGCAGCAGACGGCTGAGGTGGCGGCCCGCCCGGCGGGCCGCCCGCGCAGCGAGAAGGCGGAACGGTCGATCATCGAGGCCACTCTCGAACTGCTCGGCGAAGGCATCGGGGTGTCGGAGCTGTCCATCGAGTCGATCGCCGGCCGCGCCGGTGTCGGGAAGACCACGATCTACCGCCGGTGGTCCAACAAGGAAGACCTGGTGGTGGACGCCCTGGCGACGCTCAAGCCGCCGATCCCGCTGCCACAGGGCGGAACCGTGCGGGACGACCTGGTGACCTACCTCCGGGTGATCCAGGAGGAGTCCCGCCACCATCGCACCCGGTGCATCATGAACATCGCCATGAGCGACTCCGAGCGGCATCCCCGGCTGGCGGAGCGGTTCCGCGAGCTGGCCGTGGAGCCGCGCAGGGCGGTGGTGACGGCGGTTCTGCGGCGCGGCATGGAGACCGGTGAACTGCGTGCGGACCTCGACCTCGACATGGCGCTGGCGCTGCTCAGCGGGGCCATGATCTGGTCCACGAAGTGGTCCCACTCCGGCGACCCTCAGGCCGACCTGCCCGAGCGGATCGTCGACGAGGCGCTCAAGGGCTTCCGCCCCCGCCCCTCCACCCCCGAGCCGTGCCCCGAGTTGTGACCCGTCCCTCCGCCCCCGAGCTGTGACCCGGCTCTCCAGGCCCGGGCCGTGATGCGGCCCTCCACTTCCGAGTCGTGACCCGGTCCGTACGGCCCACGGCCGTGCGGACCGCGCTCGTCACCGTCGTGCGCTGCGCGCGGAACGGCGCGTAGCGTCGAGCATCCTCGGGAGAGCCGAGTACCACTGGCGGGAATGGACGCGAGGGCGGGCAGCCGTCCACCGACGACGCCGTCTCCTATGACCTCTCCGATATCCCCGTGACCGGTGCCGGACGCCTACCGGCACTGGTCACGGCTTTCCGGTTCCGGGCCCGCCTCATTTCAGGCCTGGATAGAGCGCCCATCAATGTGCCGGTGTCGCCGGACATCTCCCAGACCATCGGTGGTCGCGACTGCCGGAGCCGTTGTGCACCTCGTACGCGCTGGTGGACAGGCTGTCCGGGGTCGCGGCGTCTCAGGCCGGCGTCGCCGTCTAGGTGGTCTCCACGGTGGCATGGAGGTCGCATCGGCAAGGGCCCGATTCGATCGGGGCCGCCGCGAACGGCCGCCGGGACACCGGCGCGGCTCGTATGGCAGGCGGTTGGATGGCGCGTATGGCAGGCGGTCGGGTGGCGCGCATGGCACGCGGTCAGGCCAGGCCGGGGAAGCCCGGCCCTTGCGGGCCGAGGTCCTGCCGGCCCGAGGGTCCCGTAGAGCGGGGAACGACCAATCCGGTCTCGTACGCCATGACGACGGCCTGGGTCCGGTCGCGCAGGCCGAGCTTGCCCAGCACCCGGCTCACGTGCGTCTTGACCGTCTCCTCGGTGACGGTCAACCGGGCGGCTATCTCGGCGTTGGACAGCCCCTCGGCCACCAGCCGTAGCACCTGCGTCTCACGCGGGGTGAGCGCGGCCGGGATGGCGGGCTCGGGCCTCGGCCGGAAGCGGGCGAACTCGGCGATGAGGCGGCGGGTGATCGAGGGGGCCAGCAGCGCGTCGCCCGCCGCCACGACGCGGACCGCGTCGAAAAGGCGCTCGGCGGTGACGTCCTTGAGTAGGAAGCCGCCGGCTCCGGCGCGCAGCGCGTCGTAGACGTACTCGTCCAGGTCGAAGGTCGTCAGGATGAGGACCCGTGTTCCGGAACCGGTGAGCCGTCGGGTGGCCTCGATGCCGTCCATGACCGGCATGCGGATGTCCATGACGACGACGTCGGGGCGCAGTTCTCGGCATGCCCGGACCGCCTGCGCCCCGTCTGACGCGGTCGCGACGACGACGAAGTCCTGCTGGCTGCCCAGCAGTTCGGCGAAGCCGGTGCGGACGACCAGATGGTCGTCCGCGACGACGACGCGGATCGGCGTCGCGCCGGTCACGGGTGCCCTCCCTCAGAGGCGGCGGATGCGACAGGGCCACCATGGCAGGCAGGACCATCAGGGTACGCAGGACTGTCAGGGGCGCCGGAAGCCGGGGAACCGTCGGCACCCGGGAGGCGGGGGAGGCGCGCCTCCACGACGAATCCGCCGCCGGCGGCGGAGCCGATGCGCAGTTCGCCGCCGACGGCAGCGGCCCGTTCCCGCATCCCGGCCAGTCCGTGACCTGCCAGTCCGTGACCTGCCAGTCCGTGACCGGCCAGTCCGTGACCGGTCACGCCGCCCGGTACGCCCGCGTTGTCCGATGCGCCGGCTCCGCCCGGCGTGCCCGTGCCGTCAGGCCCACCGGGCCCACCGGGCCCGACGTGCCCGACGGTGCCGCTCGTCGTGCCCGAGGAGAGCGGAACGCCGGGGCCGTTGTCCCGTACGCGAAGCCGCAGAGCGTCGCGGGTGTAGTGCAACTCCACGTCGACGGCGGCGCCCGGCGCGTGCCGCCGGGCGTTGGTGAGCGCCTCCTGGATGATGCGGTAGGCGGCGAGCTCGACGCCGGGATCGAGCACGGCCGGGCAACCGCTGAGAACGAGGCGCACGGCTGTTCCCGCGGCGTCGCGCGCCTCGTCGAGCAGCGCGTTCAGCTCGGCCAGCCGCAGGCCGGGCTGCGGGCGCAGATCCGCAGCCCGTTCCCGGTCGTCCTCGCGGAGCACGCCGAGCAGGCGCCGCATCTCGGTCAGCGCCGCACGGGCGGTGTCGCCGATCGCCCGCAGCCGCTCCGCCCCGGCGGACGGCATGCCCGGCACGGCGACACGGGCCGTCTCCGCCTGTACGGCGACCATGGAGATGTGGTGGGCGACCACGTCGTGCAGTTCCCGGGCGATGCGCGCCCGCTCGCCGCGCGCGGTGTGCTCCAGCAGGGTGCCGGCGATGACCTGCCGGGCGGCCAGGTTGTCCGCGGCCTCACCTCTGGCCCGCCGGGCGACTCCGGCCAGGGCCGCCGCCGGGGCGATGCACGCGAGCAGCAGGACGAGGACGCGCGTGTCGCCCTCAGCGGGAACCAGCATCTCCACCCCTCGGTGCGGGGTCCAGCCGGGCAGGCCGAGCAGCGCCGCCACGACGTACGGCACGGCGAGTACGGGGCCGAGCCACCGCGCTCCGGTGAGACCGAGCCGGTAGAGGCAGACCACCACGACGGCCGCGCCTGCGATGGTGAGCGTCCGGAAGGCCGTGAACGACAGCAGGCCCGCGACGCCGACGACCACGGCGGCGGTGGCGGGCTGGGTCCGCAGGAACACGACCGGCACCGTGGTGGCCAGGGCGAGCAGGCCGAACGCGACCAGACGCAGCGAGGCCCCGGCGGGATCGCCCCCCGGGCCGGTGAGCGGCGTGAGCGCGGTGCCCGTGCCCATGCCGGTACCCGTGCCGGTGCCCGTGCCCATGCCGGTACCCGTGCCCATGGGGGTGCCCGGAGCGCTCGATGCCATGCCCATCGGTGCGCTCACGCCGTGCCCGAACAAGGGCGGCGCGGTCGCGCCGCGGGCGTGCGCGACCGCCTCGGCCAGCGCGAGCAGGGCGGCGAGCACCCCCAGCGCGACGGGCGCGTACGAGGCACGGAAAGCGGGTGTCCACGCGCGAAGGGTCCACCCCCGCCTGTCTCTCCGGTCGTCCGCGCGCTCCACGGGAGGTCATTGTCCCAGGCATTCCCTTTCCGGACATCCCTCACAGGAGGGACGGAAGGTCCCTCATGCCGGGGAGGGCGAAGATGGCTCCCCACCGTGACGCCGCGCGTTCCGGCCGCCGCCTAACCTGCCGGGCATGCGAGCGGCCATCGAAGTAATCGGATTGCGCAAGCGCTACGGGCGCACTGTGGCGCTGGACGGGATGTCCTTCACGGTGCTGCCGGGCCGGGTCACCGGTTTCGTCGGACCCAACGGCGCGGGCAAGTCCACCACGATGCGGGTGATCCTCGGCCTCGACGCGGCCGACGAGGGCTCCGCGCTGGTCGGCGGCCGGCCGTACCGGAGCCTGCGGGCTCCTCTGTGCCAGGTCGGTGCTCTGCTGGACGCCGCCGCGCTGCAGCCGTCCCGTACGGCGCGCAACCACCTGCTGTGGCTGGCCCACTCCCAGGGGCTGGGCGCGCGGCGCGTCGACGCGGTGATCGAGCAGGTCGGGCTGGGGGCCGTGGCGCGGCGCAGGGCGGGCGGGTTCTCGCTCGGCATGCGGCAGCGTCTCGGCATCGCCGCCGCGCTGCTCGGGGATCCGCCCGTCCTCATACTGGACGAGCCGGTCAACGGCCTCGACCCGGAGGGCGTCGTGTGGATCCGCGGCCTGCTGCGGTCACTGGCCGCCGAGGGACGCGCGGTGCTGGTTTCCAGCCACCTGATGAGCGAGATGCAGGACATGGCCGACCACCTCGTGGTGGCGGGCCGGGGGCGGGTTGTGGAAGACACGAGCGTCGCCGACCTGATCGCCGCCGCCTCCGACGGGCGGGTCACGCTGCGCACGACCGCGCGTACGGAGGCGATGGAGGCACTGGCCCGCGCCGGCGCCAGGGTTGCCGTCCAGGACCGCGACACGCTCACCGTTTCCGGGCTGGAGGCCGGGCGGATCGTCGCCCTGCTCGGCGCGAACGACGTGCCGTTCTCGGAGGTGGCCGCGCACCGCGCCTCGCTGGAGGAGGCGTACATGGAGCTGACCAGGGACGCGGTCGAGTTCCGCGCCACGATCCCGCGAGACGGGACGGCGACCTCATGACGGACCCCTCGACGGTCATGACAGACCCCACGACGGGCGGGCGCGACGGCTTTCCGCACCTGGTCCGTGCTGAATGGACCAAGTTCAGGACCGTACGCGGCTGGGTGGCCGGCATGACCCTCGCCGTGGTGCTCGTCGTGGCGCTGGGGCTGCTGTCCGCGGCGGGCAGCCACGCCTCCTGCGGCATGGGCGGCGTCGAGACCGCCTGCACGCTCACGACCGGGCCGGGCGGTGAGGCGGTGAGCGACCGCTTCTTCTTCGTCCACCGCCGATTGGACGGCGACGGCTCGATCACCGTGCGGGTGGACTCCATGACCGGGCAGATCCGGCTCCCCGACACCGTTCCCGGGGTGCGCAGGGTGGTGGCCGGAGTGGTGCCGTGGGCGAAGGCCGGGATCATGGTCAAGGACGGCGTCCGGGAGGGCGCGTCGTACGCCGCGGTGATGGTCACCGCCCGGCACGGCGTGCGGATGCAGCACGACTTCACCGAGGACGTCGCGGGCAGGTCCGGCGGCGTCTCGCCGGGGTCGCCGCGCTGGCTGCGGCTGACCCGGTCGGGCGGCACCCTGACCGGCTACGAGTCGGTGGACGGCAGGCGGTGGACCGTGGTCGGCACGGCCCGTCCGGCCCATCTGCCGGCCGCGGTGGAGGCCGGCATGTTCGTGGCCTCCCCGGGCGACCTGACGGTGAGCAGAGGGGATCTGGGCGGCGCCTCCGTCCAGGTCCGGTTCACCGAGGCGACCGCCGTCTTCGACCAGGTCCGGGTGGAGGGCCGGGCGGGCGGCACGTGGAGCCATGACGACGTCGGCGTCGCGTACGAGGCCGACGGCAGGACGCCCCACCACCCGGGCCGGTTCACCGAGTCCGGCGGAGCGTTCGCGATCACCGGGGTGGGCGACGTCGCGCCGAGCGTAGACGGCATGCGGATCGAGAGCACGCTCTCCGGCCTGGTCGCCGGGCTGGTCGCGGTGATCGTCGTGGCGGTGCTGTTCGTCAGCGCGGAACACCGGCGGGGCCTGTTCCGCACCACTCTGCTGGCGGCACCACGGCGGGGCCGGGCGTTCGCGGCCAAGGCCGTGGTCGTCGGCGCGGTGGCCTTCGCCGCCGGCCTCGCCGCCGCCCTCACCGTTCCCCTCGGCGCGCGCGTCCTGCGGGCGAACGGCAACGCCGTCCTCCCGGTGAGCACGTTCACCGAACTGCGGGTCGTGGCCGGTGTCGCGGCGCTGACGGCCGCCGTCGCGGTCCTCGCCCTCGCCTGCGGCGCCCTGGTGCGGCGAGGCGCGGCGGCGGTCGCCGCGGTGGCCGGGCTGGTCGTGGTGCCGCACATCCTCGCGACCGCCTCCGTCCTGCCCCCGGAGGTGGTGCGGTGGCTGCTGCGGCTCACCCCGGCGGCCGGGTTCGCGGTGCAGCAGAGCGTTCCGGAGTACGCCCAGGTGCTCGGCTACTACAGCCCCCAGGGCGGCTACTATCCGCTGCCGCCCCTCGCCGGGCTCGCCGTGCTCTGCGGCTATGCCGCACTCGCTGCCGTCCTGGCCGCCGTACGCATCCGCAAGGGGGACGCGTGAGACGCGAGCTTCGCGCGGAGTGGACCAAGGCGCGCACCGCACCGGGCACGGCGTGGCTGCTGTCGGCCGTCGTCGTGCTCACCGCCGCCGCGAGCGCCGCCGTGGCCGCGACCGTCTCCTGTACGGCGGGGGGCTGCGACCAGGACGTCCCCCGGCTCGGCCTCGCCGGGATCCAGGCGGGCCAGGCGGCCGTGGCCATCATGGCCGTGTTCGCGGTCACCGGCGAATACGGCAGCGGCATGATCGCGACGACGTTCGCGGCGATGCCGCGCAGGGGCCGGGTCCTCGCCGCGAAGGCCGCCGTCCTCACCGGCCTGACGCTGGCCGCCGGGACGGTCGCGGTGCTCGCGTCCGTGCTGGCGGCGCGGCTCATCCTGCCCGGCAACGGGTTCACGGCCGCCAACGGCCACCCGCCGCCGTCCCTGGCGGACGGCCCGACGCTGGGCGCGGCGGCGGGCACGGTGCTCTACCTCGCGCTGATCGCCCTGCTCAGCCTCGGCGCCGCCACCGCCTTGCGGGACTCCGCGACCGCGGCCGGCGTGGTGTGCGGCGTGCTGTACGTGCTGCCGCTCATCCCGCACATGCTCGCCGACCCGGGCTGGCGGCGGCTGCTCTGGCAGGCCACGCCGGCGAACGCCGGGCTCGCGATCCAGACGACCACGCACCTGGACGATCTCCCGCTCGGCCCGTGGGAGGGCCTCGGCGTGACGGCCGCCTGGGCCGCCGCGGCGTTGCTCGGCGCCTGGCTGCTGGTCCGCACGCGCGACGTGCGGGCTTAGGGGCGCTCGCGCCAGCGGTTGGTGATGGGCAGGCGGCGGTCGCGGCCGAAGTTCTTGGGCGTGATCTTCGGGCCCGGCGGGTACTGACGGCGCTTGTACTCGGCCAGGTCGACCAGGCGGATGATCTGCGTCACCAGCTCGGGGTCGTGACCGGCCGCGACCAGCTCGTCGCGGCCCATGTCCCGCTCCACGTAGTCGCGCAGCAGCCGGTCGAGCACCTCGTAGGGCGGGAGCGAGTCGGTGTCGCGCTGGTCGGGCCGCAGCTCCGCGCTCGGCTCCTTGGTGATCGAGTTCTCCGGGATCGGAGGCCGCCCCGGCTGGGCGTTGCGCCACTCCGCGAGCTTCCAGACCACGCTCTTGAGCACGTCCTTGATGGGGGCGAACCCGCCCGCCGAGTCGCCGTACAGGGTGGAGTAGCCGGTGGCCAGCTCGCTCTTGTTGCCGGTGGTCAGCACCAGGTGGCCGTGCTCGTTCGACAGGCTCATCAGCAGCATGCCGCGCACCCGGGCCTGCAGGTTCTCGGCCGCAAGGCCGTGCAGCTCGATCTCCTTCTCGAACGCCGCGACGATGTCGGCGATCGGCACCATCTGCGAGTCGACCCCCTGGCGGCGCACCAGCTCCTCCGCGTCGGTGATCGAGTGGTCCGAGGAGTAGCGCGAGGGCATCAGCACCACGTGCACCCGCTCGGGCCCGACGGCGTCGGCGGCGATCGTGGCGACGAGGGCGGAGTCGATGCCGCCGGACAGGCCGAGGATGACCGAGCGGAAGCCGTTCTTGCGCACGTAGTCGCGCACGCCGAGCACGAGCGCGTGGTAGATCTCGGCCAGGTCGTCCAGCCGCTCGGCGACGACCGGCGCCTCCGGCTCGTACGGCTCGACCGGCGCGGCCGACAGCAGCACCCGCTCGACCGTGATGACCGTGCCGTCGTGCGCGTCGTGGCGGGACTCGCCGAGCTCGCCCGCGCCCTCCGGGAGCTCCAGGTCGGTGACGAACAGGTCCTCCTCGAACTGCGGCGCGCGGGCGACCAGCTCTCCGGAGGCGTCCACGATGAGCGAGTCGCCGTCGAAGACGAGCTCGTCCTGCCCGCCGACCATGTTCACGTACGCGAGAGCGCAGCCCGCCTCGCGGGCCCGCCGCGCGCACAGCTCCAGCCGCACGTCGTCCTTGTTCGTCTCGTACGGCGAGCCGTTGGGGACGACGAGCAGGCCGGCGCCGGCCTCGGCGACCACCGACACGGGACCGCCGTCCTGCCACAGGTCCTCGCACACGGCCACGGCGACGTCCACGCCGTGCAGGCGGAAGATCGGTAGGCGGTCGCCGCGCACGAAGTAGCGATACTCGTCGAACACCCCGTAGTTCGGCAGGTGGTGCTTGGCCGACTTCGTGACCACCCGGCCCTCGTGGAGCAGGGCGACCGCGTCGAGCGGGGCACCCTTGGGCTGTCCCACGCGCGGGGCGAGGTCGGCCCGGTCGAGGTAGCCCACCACGACGGGGAGATCGCCGAACCCCTCGTCGGCGAGCCGCATGGCCGCCTTCGACAGCGCCGTGATCGACGCCTCGACGAACGACGACCGGAGCACCAGATCCTCGGCGGGGTAGCCGGTCAGGAACATCTCGGGGAACACCACGAGGTGCGCGCCGCGCCCGGCGGCCCTGCGGGTCCACTCGACGAGCATGTCGGCGTTGCCGGTGATGTCACCGACGACCGGATTGGTCTGGGCGAGAGCGATACGCAGTTGAGCCACGGTCCCACCCTAAGGTGTCCGATTATTTGTCGTCAAAGCGACGATAAGGGTCAGGCGCCGGGCGATCCGGGGCTGACCAGCCCTCTCTCGTACGCGAGGACCACGAGCTGGGCGCGGTCGACCAGGCCGAGGCCGTGCAGCAGCGCCGTGACCTCGTCGGCGACCTCCTGCTCGGGTACGGCGAGCGTCATCGCGATCTGCCGGTTGGTGAAGCCCCGGGCGACGAGCTTGATCAGGTCGAGGTCGGAGTCGGACAGGCCCTCCGGCGCCGCCGGGTCGCGCCGCCCCGCGAACGCCGCGATGAGGTGCGTGGTGACCGCCGGGTCGAGCAGCGCGTCACCCGCGACGGCCGCCCGGACCGCCGCGATGAGCTGCTCGGGCGCCGAGGTCTTCAGCACGAAGCCGCTCACCCCCGCCCGCAGCGCGGCGTAGAGGTTCTCGTCGGTGCCGAAGGTGGTCATCATGATCACCTTTGGCGGCGCCTCCGCCGCGAGGATCCGCCGGGCCGCCGCCAGGCCGTCCAGGCGCGGCATCTGGATGTCCATGAGCACGACGTCGGGCCGCACCGACTGGACGAGCGCGATGGCCTGCTCGCCGTTCTCCGCCTCGCCGACGAGGTCGAGCCCGGGCTCGCTGTCGAGGATCACCTTGAGACCGGTGCGCACCAGCGCCTGGTCGTCGGCGACCAGCACGCGCAGGGCCGCCACGCCGGAGGCCGCCCCCGCCCCCGCCGTACCCGCCGGTGCCGACACCGCGGAGGGCCCGCCCGGCAGCGCGTCCGCGGCCGGACCGGGGGCGTCCAGATGCTCCGCCTGGACGAGGATGTCCTGCTCAAGCCGCTGCAGGGTGGGGCCGAGGTCGAGCCCGAGTTCGTCGCGCAGCGCCTCCCGGGCCCGGCGCAGCGCGCCGAGCGCGTCACCCTGCCGGCCGGCGCGGTAGAGCGCGAGCGCCAGCAGCCGCCAGGCCTCCTCCCGCAGCGGGTGCGCCGACGCGTGCGCCTCCAGGTCGGGGATCATCGGGCCGGTGCGCCCCAGCCGCAGGGCGGCGTCGGCGCGGCGCTCCACGGCGAGCAGGCGAAGCTCGTCGAGCCGCGTGGCCTCGGTCTGCGCCCAGGCCAGCTCCTGGAACCCGGCGAGCGCGGGCCCGCGCCACAGGGCGAGGGCCGTCTCCATCCGCTGCAGCGTCACGGCCGGGCCCTCGTGGTCGCTCTTGACCAGGTGCTCGAAGTGCCAGGAGTCCACGTTCTCGACGTCCGCCCGCAGCGCGTAGCCGGGCGGGGCCGACACCAGGACGCCGGCCTCCTCGCGCGGTGCGCGGTTCGGTTCGAGCGCCCGGCGCAGCCGGGACACGTACCCCTGGATCGTGGACAGCGCCTGGGCGGGCGGCTCGCCGGGCCACAGCTCGTCGATCAGCATGCTCACCGGCACGGCGCGTCCTCCGGCCACGAGCAGCCGGGCGAGCACGGCCTGTTGCCGCTGGCCGCCCAGGTCGAGCGTCTCGCCATCGGAAAGCGCCTCGAACGGCCCAAGAGCACGAAAAGTCACCATCGCACGGTAAGCGTAGAGGCAGCGGCCGTCCCGGTCGTGCCACGCGGCTCTCGGTTGGGTCACGAGGCGGGCGGGCGGCGCTCAGGCGGTGAGCGGGAAGCGCGCCTCGACGACCGTGCCGCCGGTCCCGGGGGCGGTGACCACACAGCTTCCGCCCAGTTCGGCGGCGCGCTCGCGCATCGAGGACATGCCGACCCCCGCGCGCAGCCGGGCGGGCGGGCCGATGCCGTCGTCGGTGACCGTCACCCGCAGTTCGCCGCCGCCGTTCCCGGCCGGGAGACGAGTGACGCGGACCTCGACGCGGGTGGCCCGCGCGTGGCGGCGCACGTTGTTCAGCGCCTCCTGCACGATGCGGTACACCGCGACCTCCACGGCGGCGGGCAGCCCCGCGAGTTCGCCGTCCACCCGCACCGAGACGCCCTCGACGCCGTCCGTACCCGCGGGCAGCGTCTCCTCCGCCAGCGCCCGTACGGCTCCCTCCAGCCCGAGGTCGTCGAGGGCCGGGGGACGCAGGCCGTACACGAGCTCGCGGATGTCGCCGGCGACCGCGTCCATGCCGACCCGCAGGTCCCGCAGCAGGTCGTCGGCCGTCCCCGGCGACGTGGACAGGTTGATCCTGGCCATGTTGATCGTCATCGCCATCGCCCCGAGCGTCTGGCCGAGCCCGTCGTGCAGGTCGCGGCGCAGCCGCCGCCGCTCCTCCTCGCGGGCGGCGAGGATGCGCTCGCGCGAGCGCTGGAGGTCGGCGGCCATCCGCACGGCGTGGGCGACGTCGGCCACATAGGGGAGCAGCGTGGACAGCACCCGATCGTCGTGGGCGGCGGCGAACCGCCGGGCCCCCGGCGGGCCGACGAGCAGCCGGCCCACCGGCTCGCCGTGCCAGACCAGCGGCACCTCGCGCGGCGACGGCCCGACCTGGCCGCTCTCGACGTACCGCGGCCTGCCGTCGGCGATCTCGACGGCGACCCCGTCCACGGCCAGGCCCTCACGCACGACCGTCACCACCGACGCCAGCGCGTCGGCGGGATCGGCCCGCCGCACCTCATGCGTGAGCCGTTCCGCGAGCAGCGCGGGATCGCCCACCCTGCCGTAGAGGGCGCGATCGACCACGCGTTGCAGGACGCGGCGCAGCGGCTGGAAGAACGCGCCGGCGAACAGCGCCGCCACGAGGCCGCCCACCTGGTGGTATCCGGACACGACCAGGCTGGAGACCGCCCCGGCCCCGAAATAGACGGCGCTGATCGCCCCCAGGAGCCCGGCGGTGACGAACGTCCGGCTGATCACCGTGTCGATGCCGTACAGCCGGTAACGCAGCGCCGCGAAGAGGATCGCGAACGGGATGAGCGCCGTCCACAGCGTCGCGGGCAGCCACATCGCGGGGCCGAGCAGGTACAGCGCCACGTACACCGCGAAGACGGACAGCGGCCAGGCGATCTGCCGGCGCGTCACCGGGTCGGCGCGCCGCAGCCGGAGCGCGAGCGAGGCCAGCGCCGCCACCACGCAGGCCTGGATCACGTACTGCAGGACGTCCCAGACCGTGGCGTAGTAGGGGAGGAGGGCCCTGACCTGCAGCGGGTTGTGGATCACCGCCGGCCAGGGGTAGCCCACCGGATCGGGATCGGGCCGCAGCAGCCCCAGGACGACCTCGGCGGCCGTGGCGACGGCGCCGGCGGCGAGGACCACGCGCCAGCCGCGGGAGGGGAGCCTCCCGGTGGGGGAGTGGAGCGGAACCATGACCGCCAGCAGCAGGCCCGACACCGCCCAGCAGGTCAGCTGGACCGCCCGGGCCGTGGCGGCCGCCCCCATGTCGCCCTGCGAGGCCCAGTGGAACATCAACGCGGTGAAGGCCACGTTGCCCGAGCCCAGCAGACCGCCCACCCAGATCAGCCAGGCCACGCTGAGCCGGGGCCGCTGGGACAGCAGGAACGCTCCCGTGAGCGGGAACGTGAGCGCGACGCCGAAGTCCGGCGTCAGCGGGGGGTGCGGCTGCCACTCCGCGGGGATCCGGACCTGGACCAGCACCCCCACGAGGGTCAGGGCCAGTGCCACGGCCGCCATCGCCCAGGCCATCGTCCGCACGGGAAAGGCAGGGGGGTTCTCGTCCATGCTGGGATGGATTATGTCCCGTCCCGTTCGCCCCCGCCAGCAACCCCCACCCCACCCCCTCCCCTTCCCCCGTGATCTTGTAATTTGAAAAACTGCATGATCACCGACGATGAACGTCCAGGTCGGGCGGCGCTGTGCGACAAACTACAAGATCACGGTGATGGTGAGGGGGAGGGGCGGCGGCGGATGGCGCGGCCGATGAGGAGCTGGCCCGCCGCCGCGAGCAGGCCGAGGCCGCCGAACAGGGGCCACACCAGGCCGGGGGCGTCGGCCAGCAGCCGGGTGCCCACCAGGGGCGCGAGCAGGGTTCCGGCCGACCAGGACAGGCCGTACAGGCCCGAGTAGCGCCCACGCAGGTGGGGCGGCGCGAGCGTCGCGACGATCGCCCCCGGGATCCCGGCCGTGAGCACCTCGCCGAGCGTCCAGACGGCCACGGCCGCCGCGTGCCCGGCCGCCGACGACGCCAGTGAGGTCACCGCGAATCCGACGCCGACGAGCGCGAACCCGGATGCGAGGACCTTGGACGAATCGAACCGGGCCAGCCACGCGTTGGTGAGCGGCTGGACGACCACGATCAGCAGGCCGTTGACCGCCATCGCCATGCCGTACGCGCTCGCGGGCAGCCCCTGGCCGGTCATGGCGAGCGGCAGCGTGGTGTAGCCCTGCAGGTAGACCAGCGAGTACGCCAGGTTGCCCAGCACGAAGACCAGCATGAGCCGGTCGCGCAGCACGTCGGCGAACCGGCCGGGCAGCGCGTCCTCGCGGGCCGGGCGGGTCTCCGGGATCGCCCGCCACACGAGAAGGCCGAAGATCAGGCAGGTCACGGCGTCCACCCAGAACAGCACGGTGAAGCCCGAGTGGGCGAGCCACCCGCCCGCCACCATGGCGACGGAGAAGCCGAGGTTGATGGCCCAGAACAGCAGCCCGAACGCCCGCGGCCGGTCCTCCGGCGGCACCAGGTCGGCGACGATCGCCTGCGAGGCCGGGCGGTAGGCGTCCACCACGATGCCCAGCACGAACATGCCCGCGACGAGCCCCGGCACGCTGGTGGTGTAGCCGAGCGCGACCATGGTGACGGCCGTGGCGACCATGCCGCCCGTCAGCGTGATCCGGCGCCCGAGGCGGTCGGCCAGCCACCCGGCGACCGGCTGCGACAGCAGGGACCCCACGCCGAACATCGTCATGACCAGCCCGGTGGTGGCGAGGGAGACGCCGCGCGCCTGGGTGAGGTAGATGCCGATGAACGGCTCCACCATCGTGCCGAGCCGGTTGACGAACGTTCCGCCGAACAGCACCCAGAACGGCCGGGGCAGGCCGCCGACCTTCGACTGGATGAAGCCGGTCCTGCTGATCACAGTGGTCACGGGCGTCCACTCTTGGACACCGGGGCCGCGCCGTGCCAATCTTTTAGCCCTGGCTAAAACATGGGGGTCGATCGTGGCGGTGGAGTGGCGGTTCACGCCGGACGACGTGGCGCGGCTGCGCTTCGCGTTCTCCCCGATGTGGGAGCTGGTCGCCAGCCTCCGGGTGCTGCGCGCCCCCGGCCGCCACTCGCTGCACCTGCCGTGGCTGCGGGCCGTACGGCCGCGCCTGCGCGAGGTGGACCTCACCGATCTGTTCGCGCTGGTCCCGGTGACCGGCTATGTACCCGACTTCCTCACCCCGCCGCCCGACACCCCGCTGCCGGACTTCGCCGCCGAGCTGGAGCGGGTGCGCGCCACGCCGCCCGGCACCGCGTACGAGGAGATGGTCTGGGTGCAGACGCCCGATCCCGCGGCGCTGCGGCGGTTCGCCGACGACCCGGCGGAGGGCGTGCGGCGGGTGGCCGACCAGCTGCGGGCGTACTGGTCGGTCGCGCTCGAGGAGTTCTGGCCGAGGATCAGCGCGCTGCTGGAGGGCGACGTCATGTGGCGGGCCCGCACGCTGGCGGCCGGGGGAGTGCGCGAGCTGTTCGCCGACCTGCACCCGGGCGTCGCCTGGCACGGCGACCGGCTCGTCACGGCCAAGAACTGCGCCTACGACGGCGACCTCGGCGGGGACGGCCTCGTCCTCGTGCCCAGCGCCTTCTCCTGGCCCGACGTCTGGGTGATGTACGAGCCGTACTCGCCGATGCTGTGCTACCCGGCGCGGGGCGTCGGGACGTTGTGGTCGGACGGCACGCCCTGCACGCCCGAGGCGCTGGCCGCGCTCATCGGCCGCACCCGGGCGCAGGTGCTCGCCGCGCTGGCCGAGCCCGGTTCGACCAGCGGGCTCGCCCGGCGGCTCGGCCTCACGCCGGGCGCGGTCAGCCAGCACCTCGCCGTGCTGTCCGACGCGGGCCTGGTGGCGCGGCGGCGCCTCGGCCGCGAGGTGCTCTACCGGCGGACCCCGATCGGCGAGTCGCTCGCCGCCGTCTCCTGATCACTCCGCTGATCACTCCGCGTCCGGCAGTGCGGGCACGGAGGGCAGCCGGGCGGTGACCGTCGTGCCGAGGCCGGGTTCGGAGCCGACGGCGCAGGTGCCGCCCAGCTCGGCCGCCCGCTCGGCCATCGAGCTCATGCCCACGCCCGACCGGCGGCCCGGCGGCAGTCCCACGCCGTCGTCGGCCACGACGACCCGCAGCTCGCCGTTCCTGTGCAGGACCACCCGCACCCGCCTGGCCCGCGCGTGCTTGCGCGCGTTGGTCAGCGCCTCCTGCACGATCCGGTAGGCCGCCACCTCCACGGCGGCCGGCAGCCCCGACATGTCCCCGGTCACCTCGACCTCCGCGACCGACTCCGCACCCGCTGCCAGGCCGGGGCGCGCCTCCTCCACCAGGGCGCGCACGGCTCCCGCCAGCCCGAGGTCGTCGAGCGCGGGGGGACGCAGGCCGTACACGAGCTGGCGGACGTCGGCGGTGACGCTGTTCATGCCCTCGCGCAGGTCCCGCAGCAGGGTGTCGGCCGTCTCGGGGGACCGTTCCAGGCTGTGGCGGGCCATGTTGATCGTCATCGCCATCGAGGCGAGCGTCTGCCCGAGCCCGTCGTGCAGGTCGCGCCGCAGCCGCCGCCGTTCCTCCTCCCGCGCCGTCAGGATGCGCTCGCGGGAGCGCTGCAGCGCGGTGGTCAGCGACACCGTGTGCGCGGCGTCGGCGACGTACGGCGCCAGCACCGCGATCACACGTTCGTCGTGTGCGGCGGGGAAACGGCGCCTGTCGGGCGGGCCGATGAGCAGGCGGCCGACCGGCTCGCCGTGCCAGACCAGCGGCATCTCCCGCGCCACGGGAGCGGGCCGCCCGCTCGTCGTGACGATCCCGTCGATCTCCACCGCGATGCCGGTGACCGACAGACCCTCGCGCAGCACCTCCAGGGCGGCCAGCAGGGCGTGCGCGGGGTCGGCGTGCTGCAGCCGCCGCCGCAGCCCGGCGGCGAGCGCGAGCGGGTCGCCGCGCCTGCCGTACAGCGCGCGGTCGACGAGGCGCTGCAGGCCGCCGCGGATCGGATGGAAGAACGCCCCGGCGAACAGGGCCGCGGCCAGGCCGGCGAACCGGTCGACGCCGGACAGGATCAGGCTGGAGCCCGCTCCGACGAGCACGTAGACGGCGGCGACGACGCCGGCCAGGCCCGCGCCGACGAGGGCCCTGCTGATCAGCGTGTCGATGCCGTACAGCCGGTAGCGCAGCACGGCGACCGCGATCGCGGCCGGCACCAGCGGGAGCGTGAGCGAGGCCGTCCACCAGACCGGATGGCCGATCACCCAGGGGATCACCACCCCGGCCATGGCCATCAGCGGCCACAGGATCTGGCGGCGCTCGATCCCGTCGGCCCGGCTGAAGCGGACGACGAGCGAGGAGAACGCCAGCGCCATGCCCACCGCGACGACCGTGTGCGCCACCTGCCGGGCACCCTGGTAGTACGGCGCGAAGGCCGCCACCTCCAGCGCGTTGTAGCCGGTGCGCACGCTCGACGGGGCGATCAGCGAGCACAACCAGTCGAGGGCGAGGGCCGTGGCGGTCACGGCCCCGGGCACGCACCACCGCTTGGACAGGATGCGCCCGGTGGGATAGAGCAGCGGCAGCAGCACCCCGAGCGCGTACGTCGTGAGGTTCCACACGCCGTCGGCGAACACCCAGAGCGGGTGGATTAGCGGATGGCCGCCGTTCTGGACGAGCAGGGTCGCCGTGTTGGCGGCGAGGATGTTGGCGGCCGAGCCCAGGCCGCCCAGGCACAACAACCAGCCGAGCAGCAGCCGGGGCCGCGAGATCACCAGCAGCGCGCCGAAGATCGGAAATGTCGTGCCGGCCACGTCCTCGGGCGCGAACGGCAGCGGCGTGTAGGGGGAGTCGGGCAGCTGGGCGGTCACCCAGATGTCGGCGAGCTCCAGGCAGATCGACACGCCCGCGATCGCCACCGCGACGGCGGGCCCGAGGACCCGCACCCGGCCCGGCCAGTCGAGCGCCCGCAGCCGCCGGAGCCGGGGTTCCGCGGAGTCGAGCAGCGGTCGTGCCACGGACGTGGGCTCCTTCGGGTCGGGCACCGGCATGCCGGGAAGGTAGTGCGCACGGGTCGACACCCGATCAACACCGGATCAACAGCAACGACGACCGGGCCGCGAAGTTTGTTCTGTGTGACGTTCGTCACCATCCGCGTCCGTGCCGCCGGGCGGCGCCGCCGTTCCCCGCAGTGGTGATCCGCAGGACCGCCGGCTCACATCCCCTCGTAACCCCTGTGAAACACTCAGCAGGCAGACTGGTAGGCGACCAGACCTGTGACTCCGTGAGGTACGCCTTGGACCGCCAGCAGGAATTCGTGCTCCGCACGCTCGAAGAGCGAGACATCCGGTTCATCCGGTTGTGGTTCACCGACGTGCTCGGTTTCCTGAAGTCGGTGGCGATCGCGCCCGCCGAGCTGGAGGGCGCCTTCGCCGAGGGCATCGGCTTCGACGGCTCGGCCATCGAGGGCTTCTCCCGGGTCTACGAGTCGGACATGCTGGCCAAGCCCGACCCGTCGACGTTCCAGATCCTGCCGTGGCGCAGCGAGTCTCCGGGCGCCGCCCGCATGTTCTGCGACATCCTGATGCCGGACGGCTCGCCGTCGCACGCCGACCCGCGCTTCGTGCTCAAGCGGACGCTGGCCAAGGCGGCCGACATGGGCTTCACGTTCTACACCCACCCCGAGGTGGAGTTCTTCCTCCTGCGCAACCGGCCGGAGAAGGGCGACAAGCCCCAGCCCATCGACGAGGGCGGCTACTTCGACCACACGCCGCACAGCGCCGGCCACGACTTCCGCCGCAACGCGATCATGATGCTGGAGTCGATGGGCATCTCGGTGGAGTTCAGCCACCACGAGGGCGCGCCGGGCCAGCAGGAGATCGACCTCCGCTACGCCGACGCGCTGACCACGGCCGACAACATCATGACGTTCCGGCTGGTCATGAAGGAGGTGGCGCTGGAGCAGGGGGTGTGGGCCTCGTTCATGCCCAAGCCGTTCACGGACTTCCCCGGGTCCGGCATGCACACCCACATGTCGCTGTTCGAAGGCGACCGCAACGCCTTCTACGAGCCCGGCGCCGACTACCAGCTGTCCAAGATCGGCCGGTCCTTCATCGGCGGCCTGCTCCGGCACGCCGCGGAGATCACCGCCGTGTGCAACCAGTGGGTCAACTCCTACAAGCGGCTGTGGGGCGGCGCCGAGGCGATCGCCGGGGCCGGCGGCGAGGCCCCCGCGTACATCTGCTGGGGGCACAACAACCGCTCCGCGCTCGTCCGCGTGCCCATGTACAAGCCGCACAAGGGCGGCTCGACCCGCATCGAGTTCCGGTCGCTCGACTCCTCCTGCAACCCCTACCTCGCCTTCGCCGTCATCCTGGCCGCCGGGCTCAAGGGCATCGAGGAGGGGTACGAGATGCCTCCGGGTGCCGAGGACGACGTGTGGGCGCTCACCAGCGCGGAGCGGCGGGCGCTCGGCATCCAGCCGCTGCCCCAGTCGCTGGACGAGGCGATCGTGGCGATGGAGCACAGCGAGCTGGT
Organism: Microbispora rosea; assembly: GCF_900156315.1. Classification (GTDB taxonomy): domain Bacteria; phylum Actinomycetota; class Actinomycetes; order Streptosporangiales; family Streptosporangiaceae; genus Microbispora; species Microbispora rosea. The sequence continues at coordinate 162,885 of NZ_FTNI01000001.1, forward strand.
CGCCGAGACGCTGGGCGAGCACGTCTTCGACTACTTCCTGCGCAACAAGCGCGCGGAGTGGCAGGATTACCGCCGCCAGGTGACCGAGTTCGAGCTCGGCCGCTACCTGCCCGTGCTCTGACGGGGTCACCGCGTCACCACGGCGTTACAGGCTGCAAATCTTTCTGACACTCTCGTCTGTTTGGCTGGTCCCTACGCCGGAACAGTAAAATCGGCTCACTTGTTACGACTTTTGTGGGTGAGCCGTATCAAGACGTGACTCAGGGAGGGCGTGGCCATATGACGGCGGCTGCGGGGCTGCAGACCGTTCTGACGGTACCGAAGCGTTTCCGGGGACCCGAGGGCACCGCCAACGGCGGCTGGATCGCGGGGACTCTCGCCGGCACGCTGACGGGAGGCGGTCACGACTCGCCGGTGGAGGTCACCCTTCGCAGACCGGTGCCGCTGGAGACCGCCCTGTCGGTCGAGCACGTCGGCAACGCCGTCGTTCTCAGCCAGGGCGACAGTCACCTCGTCGAGGCGATTCCCGTCGCCGAGACGCTGACGCCGCCGCCGTTCGTGCGGTTCACCGACGCGGCCCGTGCGGAGGCCGGCTTCCCCGGCAGGCACGGCCACGCCATCGCCGGCTGCTTCGCCTGCGGCCTGCGCGAGCCGGGCGACGGACTGCGGATCTTCCCCGGCCCGGTCGAGAACCCGGAGGACGGCGCCGAGCTCGTGGCCGCGGGCTGGCGGGTGCCGTTCAACGTGACCGACGAGCAGGGCGTGGTCCCCGACTCGATCGTCTGGGCGGCGCTGGACTGCGCCACCGGATGGGCGCACTACCGCAGCTTCCCGGACCGGCAGCCCATCCAGCCCCCGCTGCTGGGCCGGCTGACCGGGCAGGTGTTCCGCCGGGTCTATCCGATGGGCCGATACTCGGTCGTGGCCCGGGCGGAAGGCCGTGACGGCCGCAAGCTGTTCGGCACGAGCGCGGTCTACGAGGTGGACGGCGCGCTCGTCGCCGCCGCCAAGGCCACCTGGATCCTGCCCCGCCAGTGACCCGGCTCCGCTGCTGACACGGCCCGGCGGGTGACGCCGGGCCGCACCCGGGTCAGGCCGACGGCTGCCGTTCCCGCACGAAGGGACGACCGCTCACCCGGTGAGGCGGGCGGCCACGACCGCGGCGCAGCGGGGGTCGAACAGGATCGTGTAGTGGTTGCAGCCGGGCACGACCTCGTCGCGGAGGCCGGGCAGGACGGCGGCCCACCGCGCGGTGAGGTCGTCCGGGAGCATCCCGACATCCTGGTTCAGCAGCCCTCGCGGCGCGCGGAGCAGGAGCGGCGCCGGTTCGAGGGCCTTCAGCGCCGTCCCGATCGCCTCGTGCTCGGTGAGCAGCCAGCGGCCGTCCTGCCGTACGGCGTCCTCGCGGGCGCGTGAGCGGACGGGGCCGTCCGGCCCGGCGGCGTCGTAGCGGACGTACTCCTCGATCAGCGGGGACCAGTCATGGGCGAGCGCGGGATGGGCGCGGAAGAAGTCGAGGTAGGCGTCGACGCTCGGATAGGTCTGGGAGAGCCGGACGATGGCCGGGCCGAGCGTCGCCTCCAGCACCTCGTCGGGGTCGGCGCCGGGCGGCAGCGGCAGCGGCAGGCCGCCGTCCACGAGCACCACCCGGGCGTAGCGCCGGTGCGCGCCGTGCAGCGCCGCGACGTAGGCGCCCATCGAGTGCCCGGTGAGCACGCTCGTGTCGTCGGCGCCCACATGCTCGGCGACCCGTTCCAGGTCCTCGGCGTGCCGGTCCAGGCCGTACGGGCCGGGCAGATCGGCGCTGTGGCCGCGCCCGCGCAGGTCCACGGCGACCAGCGACCAGCCGGGCGGCAGCGCCTCGGCCACCGCCCGCCACGCCATGAGGGAGGCGGTGATGCCGTGCGCCGCGATGATCAGGCGGGGACCGCCGCCGAACCTGGCGATCCGCAGCCGTCCGCCGGGGACGGCGACCTCATCGATGTTCATGATTCGGACTGTACGGTACGACCCTCTCCGGTATCGCCTGTCCTGATATGTGTCTTTAAGATCTCCCCTATGGGTGAACGTCTGATCGTCATCGAGCACGAGGCCGAGGCCGGTCTGGGCTGCTTCGCCGGTCGGCTGGAGGCCGCGGGCGTCGAGGCCGAGGTCGTCCGGCCGTACAAGGGAGAGCCGGTGCCCGGCCGCGCCCCCGCCGGGCTGCTGGTCCTCGGCGGCGCCGCGGCGGCCTGGGACGACGAGGGGTACGGCTGGCTGCCGGCCACCAGGGACCTGATCGCCCGCGCCGTGGACGAGGGCGTGCCGACGCTCGGCATCTGCCTCGGCGCCCAGCTCATGACCATGGCCTGCGGCGGGACCGTCGAGCGCGGCGACGCGGGCCTGGAGATCGGCCTGGGGGAGATCGAGCCGCTGCCCGAGGCCGCCGCCGACCCGCTGCTGTCCGCGCTGCCGTCCGGCCCGGTCCGGGCGATCCAGTATCACTACGACGCCATGACCACCCTGCCCGAGGGCGCCGTACGGCTGGCCACCGGCGCGCGCTACGCCAACCAGGCGTACCGGCTCGGCGACCGGGCCTGGGCCGTGCAGTTCCACCCGGAGGCCACGCCGGAGATCTTCGCCTCCTGGACCGGCGGAGGGGACCTGCCGCCCGAGCGGGCCGGGGAGCTGAACGCGCAGGTCGAGGCGGCCGGCGACGAGCTGAGGCGCACCTGGGGGAAGTTCGCCGAGGCGTTCGCGGCCCAGCTCACCCGGCGCTGACATGCACCGACAAGGGCCGACATGAGTGGAGAGGCGCGCGCGGAAAACGCGTGATGGGCCGATTACGCAGAGAAACCGCTAAGGACGCGCACAACGCGGAGGGTTAGCGTGTGCGCTGAGCCCGGCGGGCGCCGGGCGGTGACATCCGAGGTCGGCTCCGCCGCAGGGGGCCGATCTCTGCGAGGAGGCTTCCGACCCATGTGTACGGTTACTGGGAAGGTTCGTCTCGGGGGGCCGACGTGATCGACGTCGGGGTGGAGGAAGGAACGGTGAACGCCGCGCCTCGGATACAGACGACGGCAGGGCGCCTCGCGGCGCTCGGATTCGCCGACGGTGCGCGGGCCGAACGGCTGCTCGACGAGCTCGGCCCCGAGGCGGTCGGCGACCTCGCGCTGCTCGACGACCTCGTCGGGGCCGCGGACCCGGATCTGGCGCTGACCACGCTGAGCCGCCTGGTCGAGCGGGACCCGAGCGTGCTCGGAACGTTCCGCGCCGACCCGGACCTGCGCCGCAGGCTGCTCGGTGTGTTCGGGCTCAGCGCGGCGCTCGGCGAGCACGTCGTGCGGCACCCGGAGTGCCTGCCGTCGATCCAGTGGACGCGATGGCCTGCGCTCGGCGACCTGCGCGAGGAGATGCTGCTCGCGGTCGGGGCGGACCCGGACACGGCCGAGCCCGTCGCCGAGCCCGCGGCCGACGGGGTCACCGCCGGGCCGGGCACACCGAGCACCTGGGGCACCTCGGGCACCTCGGGCACGCCGGGACCGGCGATGGAGGCGCTGCGCGTCGCCTACCGGAACCGCCTGCTGCACCTGGCCACGCGGGACGTGACCGGCGAGTGCACCCTGGCCGAGGTCGCCGCCGCGCTGGCGGACCTCGCCTCGGTCGCGCTGGAGGCCGCCCTCGCCGTCGCCAGGGCCGAGGTGGCGGACGCGGGCGACGTACGGCTGGCCGTCATCGGCATGGGCAAGTGCGGAGCCCGCGAGCTGAACTACATCTCCGACGTCGACGTCGTCTTCGTGGCCGAGCCCAAGGAAGGCGTGGACGAGACCAAGGCGCTGCAGACCGCCACGCGCCTCGCGCAGGGCATGATGCGGGCCTGCTCGGCGAGCACCCCCGAGGGCGCGCTGTGGGAGGTGGACGCCAACCTGCGACCGGAGGGCAAGATGGGCCCCCTCGTCCGCAGCATGGAAAGCCACCTGGCCTACTACCGCAGATGGGCCAAGACCTGGGAGTTCCAGGCGCTGCTCAAGGCACGCCCGGTCGCGGGCGACCTGGAGCTCGGCCAGCAGTACGTCGCCGCGGTCAACGAGCTGGTGTGGCAGGCCGCGGCCCGGCCCAAGTTCGTGGAGGACGTGCAGTCCATGCGCCGCCGCGTGGAGGCGCACGTGCCCGCGGGCGAGGCCGACCGGCAGATCAAGCTCGGGCCGGGCGGGCTGCGGGACATCGAGTTCGCCGTCCAGCTCCTCCAGCTCGTGCACGGCCGCTCCGACCCGCTGCTGCGCCGCAGGGCCACGCTGTCGGCCCTCGCCGCCCTCTCCAGGGGCGGCTACGTCGGGCGCGACGACGCCAAGGCGCTCGCCGAGGCCTACACCTTCCTGCGCCAGGTCGAGCACATGCTCCAGCTCCACCGGCTGCGCCGCACCCACGTGGTGCCGGCCGACACCGCCGACCTGCGGCGGCTCGGCCGGGGGCTCGGCATGACGACCGACCCGGTGGGGGAGTTCACCACCACGTGGAAGCGGCACGCGCTGGAGGTGCGGCGGCTGCACGAGAAGCTGTTCTACCGCCCGCTGCTGCAGGCCGTGGCCCGGCTGCCGGAGACCGAGGCCCGCCTGTCCACGGCCGCCGCCACCGCGCGGCTGGAGGCGCTCGGCTACGCCGACCCCGAGGGGGCGCTGCGTCACATCGCCGCGCTCACCAGCGGCGTCTCCCGCCGGGCGGCCATCCAGCGGACGCTGCTGCCGGTCATGCTCGGCTGGTTCGCCGACGCCCCCGACCCCGACGCGGGACTGCTCGGCTTCCGTCAGGTGAGCGACAAGCTGGGCACCACGCCCTGGTATCTGCGCCTGCTGCGCGACGAGACCGCCGTGGCCGAGCGCCTCGCCCACCTGCTCGGCACCAGCAAGTACGTCACCGGGCTGCTGCTGCACGCCCCCGAGGCCGTCGCGATGCTGGGCTCGCCCGCCGAGCTCGCCGTACGGCCCGCGGCGACGCTCGCCGCCGAGGCGGCCGCCGCGGTGGGCCGCCACGCGGAGGACGCCGAGACCGCCGTCGCCGCCGTGCGGGCGCTGCGCCGCAGGGAACTGCTCCGCACGGCGTGCGCCGACCTGTCGGGGCTGATCGACATCGAGGAGGTCGGCCAGGCCCTCTCGTCGCTGAACGACGTCACGATCCAGGCGGCGCTGGACACCGCGATCAACAAGGTCACGCTGGAGCGGCGGGCTCCGTTCCCGACGCGGATGGCCGTGATCGCCATGGGCCGCCTCGGCGGCCTGGAGAGCTCCTACGCCAGCGACGCCGACGTCATGTTCGTGCACGCGCCGCTGCCGGGGGCGGCCGAGCGGGACGCGACCGGCGCCGCCCACGCGGTGGCCGAGGAGACGCGCAGGCTGCTCGCGCTGCCCGCCCCCGACCCGCCGCTGCAGATCGACGCGGGGCTGCGGCCGGAGGGGCGGCAGGGGCCGCTCGTGCGCACGATCGCCTCCTACCGGGCCTACTACGACCGCTGGGCCTCGCATTGGGAGGCCCAGGCGCTGCTGCGGGCCCGGTTCTGCGCCGGCGACGCCGAGCTCGGCCGCGAGTTCGTCGCGCTCGTCGAACCGCTGCGCTACCCGGCCGGGGGGATCTCCGCCGACGCCGTACGCGAGATCCGCAAGCTCAAGGCGCGCATGGAGGCCGAGCGGCTGCCGCGCGGGGCGGACCCGGCCCTGCACACCAAGCTCGGCAGGGGCGGGCTGAGCGACGTGGAGTGGGTGGCCCAGCTCATCCAGTTGCGGCACGCGGGAGCCGTGCCCGCGCTGCGTACGACGCGTACCTTGGACGCGCTGCGCGCGGCGGCGGGGGAGGGCCTGCTCGACCCGGCCGACGAGGAGGTGCTCGCGCAGGCGTGGCTGTTCGCGTCGCGCATCCGCGACGCCCTCATGCTGGTGCGCGGGCGGGCGGCCGACAGCATCCCGACCCCGGTCAAGGAGCGCGTGCTGCTGGCCCGGGCGCTCGGCTATCCGCTCGAGGGCACCGAGGACTTCGTCGAGGACTACCGGCGCGCCACCCGGCGGGCCCGGGCCGTGGTGGAGCGTGTCTTCTACGAGGACTGACTCCGGCCCTGGGCCGGGTGCTCCCGTGCGGGGCCGGTGAGGGGCCGCGTGGGGCGGGTGGCGGGGGCCGTGCGGGGGACGGTCAGAGCTTCCTGCCCACGGCCCCGTATCCGCCGTGTACGCGGTCGGCGAGGAAGGGGACCTCGTCGGGGTCCGTGCGCCACTCGCTGAGGGCCGCCATGCCGGGCTCGACGAGCTCGAAGCCGTCGAAGAACCGGCTGATCTCGGCGCCGGTGCGCAGGGTGAGCGGCACGGGCCCGGTGTTGTACGCCTCGGCGAAGGCCTCCAGGCTGTCGCGGGCGAAGTCGCCGGTGACGTGGGTGACGGCGAGGTAGCTGCCGGGCACGACCGCGTCGGTGTAGCGCTTGACGATGCCGAACGGGTCGTCCTCGTCCTTGATGAACATGAGCGTGCCCACGATCACCACGGCGATCGGCCGGTCGAAGTCGAGCGTCGCCAGCGTGTCCGGATGCGTGAGGACGGCGTCCGGGTCGCGCAGATCGGCCTCGACATAGGCGGTCCTGCCCTCCGGCGTGCCACGCAGCAGCGCGCGGGCGTGGACCATCACGATCGGGTCGTTGTCGACGTAGACGACCCTGGCCGCCGGATTCACGGCCTGCGCGACCTCGTGGGTGTTGTTCTGGGTCGGAATGCCGGTGCCGATGTCGAGGAACTGGGTGATTCCCTGCTCCGCGAGGAACCGTACGGCCCGGCCGAGAAACGCCCGATTGTCCCGGACACCCTGGACGACCCCGGGGGAGGCGATCTTGACCGCTTCGGCGACCCTGCGGTCGGCCTCGAAGTTGTCCTTGCCGCCCAGCCAGTAGTCGTAGATCCGGGCGGGATGCGGCACCAAGGTGTTGAGCTTTGCGGCGGCGGGTGTTTCGTCAGCCATTACATGCTCCGGAGGACGTGGTTTTCCTGATCTTATCCGTTCGCACCTCGCTTCCGGTCGCTTGATCGAAATTCGGGATCGCGGAATGCGTTGCCCTCACTGAGGCGACGTTGTATCAACGGTACGGGTGATCTCTTTGATCTCGTATTACGCAGACCTGGCCATCGGGCTGATCCTGGCCTTCCTGCTGCTGTCGCTTCTCGTCAGCGGCGTCAACGAGGGCATCGTCAGGCTGCTCGGAATCCGCAGCAAGTTCCTGTGGGCGTACCTGCGCGACACCCTCGACGGCGCGGAGACGGCGGACGGGGCCTCCCGGCTCGACCGGATCCTGGACGCGCTCAAGAGGCTCGGCCGCACCCCGCGCACGCCGCCGACGCAGGCGGTGTCGCCGGAGGAGGGCCGCTCGCGCCTGCCCGCCAGCCTCGTGGGGGTGTTCGCACGGCTGCCGTTCGGCCGGGACCCGCGGCCCGCGTTCAGCCAGCAGCCGCCCCCGGTGGAGAGCCCGCCGCTCGCCGCCGCCGCGGGCTCCGTCGCCGCCGAGCAGATGACGGCCGGGCAGACCGGGCAGGCGACGGCGGCCGGAGAGACCGTGGACCCCGCGCACCCCGCCGGACAGGCCGACCCCGAGGAGACCGCCGTCCTCACGGTGGAACCGGCGGCTGACGGCGCGGTGGACGGCACGGCGGTCGGCGCCGCGGTCGGCGTGCTGCCGCCGGACCAGGGCATGTCGATGGCCGAGCTGCTCCACGAACGGCTGCAGGAGATCGACCACGCCAAGCGCGGAAGGACGAGCATCGCCGACATCCCGCCCGCGCGCTTCGCCGTCGCCGTGATGGAGATCGCCACCGAGCACGGCGGCGTGGAGGCCCTGATGCGGGACCTCGACGCGCTGAAGAGCCCCTTCTCCCGCCCGCTCAAGGCCGTGTGGGACAGGGCGAGCCACGACCTGGAAGCGTTCCGGCACGGCGTCGAGGACTGGTTCGACGGCGAGATGGAGCGGCTCAGCCTGCTCTACCGCCGCTACGTCCGCTGGGTCATCGTCGCGCTCGGCCTCGTCGTGACGCTGGTGTTCAGCATGGACTCGCTGGAGTACGGCAAGACTCTGCTGCGCGACAACGCCTACCGCAGCGCGGTGACGGCCTTCGGCGAGGCGGGCCCCCAGGCGCTGGAGCCGCTGCGTGAGCAGTGCGAGCCGGGCCAGGACCCCTACGCGTGCGTCACCGACGTGCTGAGCACCCCGGCGTTCGTGAAGATCTTCACGCACGCCCCGGTGAGCGTCACGATGGACGCGGCCGACGGCCCGGCGTGGGGCTGGCACGGCGGGGACTGGTGGCAGCGCCTCACGTCGCCGGCCCACTGGCCGGGGTTCCTCATCACGCTGATCGCCCTGCTGTTCGGCGCGCCGTTCTGGTGGGACATCCTGCGCCGCGTGAGCGGCCTGCGCACCCGGACCTCCGGCTCCACCTCCTCCTGACATATCGGTTGCGGCGGCCGATCCGCGTGCGTACGGTCGGCCGGGTGCGTGGGCGAGGGCCGGCCGGGTCGCTGTGGCGGCACCGGGACTTCATGCTGCTGTGGAGCGGCCACACGGTGAGCCTGTTCGGCTCGCAGATCAGCTGGATCGCCCTGCCGATGGTCGCGGTCGCCGGGCTGCGCGCCACCACGTTCGAAGTGGCGGTGCTCGGGGCCATGAGCACGCTGCCGGCGCTGGTCGTCTCGCTCCCGGCGGGAGTGCTGGCCGACCGTCACCGCAGGCGGCCTCTCATGATCGCGTGCGACGCCGGGTCGGCCCTGGCCATGGCGTCGGTGCCGATCGCCGCCGTCCTGGGCCGGGTCACGATGGCCCAGCTCTACGCGGTCACGCTGGTGGTCGGCGCGCTCGGCGTGCTCTTCGGCACCGCGTCCGGCAGCCTGACGCCGGTGCTGCTCGGCGGGGGCCGGCTCACGGACGCCAACGCCAAGATGAACACCGCGCGGGGCCTGGCGGAGATGGCCGGGCCGAGCGTCGGAGGCTTCCTGGTCGGCCTCGTCGGCGCCGCCCGTGCGGTCGCCGCGGACGCCCTCTCGTACGCCGTGAGCGCCGCGGCCCTGGCGTCGATGCGCCTGCGGGAACCGAAGCCCGAGCGCGCCCCGCACCGCGGGCGCTTCCTCGGCGAGATCGCCGAGGGGCTGCGGTTCGTGCTCGCCCATCCGGTGCTGCGCGTGCTCGCCCTCTCCGGGGCGATCAGCGCCGTGCTGCTGCGCGGGATCAGCTCGATGTGGCTGCTCTATGTCGTGCGGGAGCTGGGCTGGAGCCCCCGGGCGGCCGGGCTCGTCTACGGCCTGAGCCTCATCGGTGGCATCGCCGGGAGCATGGTGGCCGCGCGGGTCACGGCCCGGCTCGGCATCGGCCGCGTGATCGTCCTGGGCGCTCTGCTGTCGGCCCCCTTCGAGCTGGTCACCCCCCTCGTGCCGCCCGGCCTGGCCGGCCAGTGGACCGTCGGGCTGGTCTTCACCTTCCTGACGGCCGCCGGGATGGTCCAGATGACCGCGGCCCAGACCGCGCGCCAGTTGCTGTGCCCGCCCGGCATGCTCGGCCGGATGAACGGCTCCACCCGCTTCCTGGGTGCGGGCCTGCTGCCGCTCGGGCCGCTCCTGGCCGGCGCTCTCGGCGCCTGGATCGGCCTGCGCCCCGCTCTGATCATTCTGGGCGGTGCGACCCTGCTGTGGCCGCTCCTGCTGTCCCTGTCACCCGTACGCGCCCTGGATGGGAGATGACCACCGTGAACGAGGACGAGTCGCGGTCGCCCCGGCGGCTCGCGACGCGCTACCAGGATGCGGGCCAGTGCTCCGGCCTTCAGGCCGCGGGTGAAGGCCCGTGTGGGAGGGCCGTCAAGGCCTGAGCGTGCTCTAACCCGCAGTGTCAGCCAAGTTCGCCCTGCACGAGTTCGGCAGCTTCCGCGACCGGTACCGGCACGATGGCGGCGACTCTGCGCCCCCGGTTGGTGATGTAGGTGATGCGGCCTCGGACAGCGGCGTCGTTGAGGACGTCTGCGAACAGCCTGCGTGCGTCGGCGACGCTCATCTCTTCCGACTCCATATGAGGCATCACCGAGGCGAAGAAGACCCCCGAACGCTCCTGGCTGGGCGAGGTCTCCGCCGTGGTGTTACAGCAGGCGCTGGCGGATCTGAACACTGCCTACCGGAACTCCTTCGCCTCCCTGACGGGGAAGCGGAAGGGGCCGAAGGTCGCCCCACCCCGTTTCCGATCCAAGAGGGACAACCGGCAGGCGATCCGCTTCACGAAGAACGCCCGGTTCTCCGTCACAGCGGGCGGGAAGCTGCGCCTGCCGAAGATCGGAGACGTTCCGGTCCGCTGGTCACGGGACCTGCCCGCCGAACCGTCCAGCGTGACGGTGATCAGGGACACCGCCGGGCGGTACTTCGCATCCTTTGTGGTCGAGACGGCAGGCGAGCCGCTTGCCAAAGTGACGCCGGAGATCGGGATCGGCCTCGGTCTCACGCACTTCGCGGTGCTGTCGGACGGTCGGAAGGTGGACAACCCGCGTTTCCTCCGCCGTGCCGAGCGGCGTCTGCGTAAGGCACAGCAGGAACTGTCCCGTAAGGAGAAAGGTTCAGCGAACCGCCACAAGGCCAGGGCCAAGGTCGCCAAGGCACATGCCAGGGTGGCCGACGCGCGCCGTGACTGGGCACACAAGCTCTCCACCGCGTTGATCCGCGATAACCAAGCGGTGTACGTGGAGGATCTTGCCGCCTCCGGCCTCGGCCGTACCCGCCTTGCCAAGTCCGTTCACGATGCGGGCTGGCCATCCTTCGTCGGCATGCTGGAGTACAAGGCGGCCCGGTACGGCCGCCACTTCGCCAGGATCGACCGGTGGTTCCCCTCCTCCAAGCTCTGCTCGCAGTGCGGGGCGCTGCAGGAGAAGATGCCGCTGAATGTCCGGTCGTGGGAGTGCCCGTGTGGTGCGGTCCACGACCGGGACGTCAACGCGGCGAACAACATCCTGGCCGCCGGACGGGCGGACAGGCTGAACGCCTGCGGAGGGACCGTAAGACCCGCCGCTTAGCGGAGGGCAGGACCCGATGAAACAGGAAGCCACAGAGGTGCCGCACGCGCGGCACGGGCTGAATCCCCAGCCTTCAGGCAGGGGAGCGCGTCAATTCGAGATGTGGAACACCGGCGACGCCTCGGCGGCCGAGCGGATTCTGAGCCCGGGCTCGGTCGATCACGCCCATCCCGAGGTGACCGGGCCCGAGGGCGTGCGGGAGGCGATCGAGCGGATCCGCGGCGCGCAGCCGGACCTCCGGTTCCGCATCGACGCCGTCCTCGGGGAGGGCGACCTGGTGGCGGTCGTGGGGAACGCGGGCCGCGGCCAGGACGCGGACGGCGCCCCCCTGGTCTGGCTCATCCGCGTGGAGGACGGCCGGCTCGCCGAGATGTGGACCTACCACGGCAGTGGCGGGGGCCCGGGGGGCCTTCGGCTCCGGTAACGCCCAGGTCAGCGCGGACCGGGGCGTTACCGGCGGCACCGCCCGCGTCAGGGTTCGAGGTCGGTCACTCCCCGGCCGCTCGCGATGTCGAACGGAACGGAGGCCTGGTCGTGCACGACCAGCCAGTCGCCTCCGGTCTTGCGGAAGCAGAAGGTGCCCCGGACCCACATGCCGCTCGTCGCCGTCCCGTTCCCCAGCGTGCCGCTGAGCCGGCCGAAGCAGTGACCGAATGCCACGTCGTCCCCCACGGCGAGGGTCAGGTCACGCACCTCGTAATCCACCTCCTGGAAGAACGCGAACACCTTCGCCCAGTTCTTCAACTTCGCGTCCACCCCGACGTGCTGCAGCGGCGGCTCGACGTCGAAGGACACGACGTCCTTCGCGTAGAGCCGCCTCAGGCCGTCGAGATCCTTGGCCCGGATCCCTTCGACGATCCTGCCGATCTGCCGCCTGATCGTGGCTTCGTCGTCCTCGCGTCGCGTAGACATCGCTGTCCGTCCTTTCAATCAGTTCTCACTGGTACGACCGGACAGCGCCGGGAAATGTCAGGTCGCGGCGACGGCGACCGGGGCGGCGGCGCGCAGCGGCGCGAGGGCGGTGCTCCAGGCGACGACATGGTCCAGCAGCGTGTCCAGGGCGCCGGCGCTGTGGGCGCCCGGCCTGAAGACCGTGTAATCCTCGAACTCGGTCTGCAGCGGCAGCGTGACCTGCGGGGCCACATCCGCTATCTGCAACGCCCCGCAGACCAGCCGCAACTGCTCGACCGCACGGGCGCCGCCCACGACGCCGTACGACACGAACCCGGCCGCCTTGTTGTTCCACTCCGCGTACAGGTAGTCGATGGCGTTCTTGAGCACTCCGGGGGCCGACTGGTTGTATTCGGGAGTGACCATCACGAACCCGTCGAACGCGGCGATGGTGTCCGCCCAGGCCCTGGTGTGCTCGTGCTGATAGCGGCCCGGTGACATCAGCGCCGGCGTCGCCTCGTCGAGGTGCGGCAAGGGGTGGTCGAGCAGGTCGACCAAGGCGAACTCGGCGTCGGTGCGGCGTGACGCCGTCTCATGCACCCACGTGGCGACCTGTTCGCCCCTGCGGCCGGGGCGGGTGCTGCCCAGTATGATTCCGATCTTGATCATCGCTCTCCTGCTCTCCACTGCCGATGCCGATGCTTCGAGCGGTACGACAACGCGGCGCCCCGGAATGTGAGGCGGCGGTCCGGCCTCACACCTCACCGCGCTGTCTTGTCGGACCGGTAGGGCAGAACTCGACCCAGGGAGCTTCCGGAACCATGACCGACCACGCGGGACCAGGACACGACGGGTCCGACGCGGGCCTGAGCGCGATCATCAGCGAGCGGCGCCAGCTGATCAACCTCGCCTACCGGCTGCTCGGCTCCCTGGCCGAGGCCGAGGACGTCGTCCAGGAGACCTACGCCCGCTGGTACGCCATGTCCCCGCAGGAGCGGGACGCCATCGTGTCCCCCGGCGCCTGGCTGACCAAGGTCGCCGGCCGCGTCTGCCTCAACGTGCTCTCCTCGGCGCGGGCGCGGCGGGAGACCTACGTGGGCGAGTGGATCCCCGAGCCGCTGCCCGACCCCACGGAGTGGACCACCGGGCGGCCGGACGGCATCGGCGCCGACCCGGCCGACCGGGTCACGCTGGACGAGTCGGTCAGCATGGCCTTCCTCGTCGTGCTCGACGCGATGACCCCGGCCGAACGCGTCGCGTTCGTCCTGCACGACGTCTTCCGCTACTCCTTCGCCGAAGTGGCGGAGATCGTCGGCCGGACCCCGGCGGCCTGCCGCCAGCTGGCGTCCTCGGCCCGCCGCCGCATCCGCGACTCGCGGGCCGCCGCGGCGCCGGCATCCCGGCAGGCCGGGATCGTCAGGGACTTCAAGCAGGCGTGGGAGGCCCAGGACATCAACGCCCTCATCGGGCTCCTCGATCCCGGTGCCACGGGAATCGCCGACGGCGGCGGGCTGGCCAGCGCACTGCTCCGCCCGATCGAGGGCGGCGAGCAGATCGCACGTTACTTCGCCGGACTCGCCGCCAGAGCGCCCAGCCTGACGCTCCTGGAGCGTACGGTCAACGGCCAGCCCGGCCTGATCGCCCAGCAGGACGGCGTCACCGTGTCGGTGTTCGCGTTCGAGGTCGTCGACGACCGGATCACGCGCATCTGGGCCGTACGCAACCCCGACAAGCTCCACCCGTGGACGACGGGCTGACGGCGCCGCTCACCGTCAGGTCACCTTCGAGGACGGGGCGGTCCAGGTGTTGCAGGCTCGGGGGTCGCCGGACTTGAATCCCTCGTTGGCCCAGTACGTGATCGACTTTCGGTTCCCGACGTACGTGCCCGCCCAGCCGCGCACGTAGAAGAGCAGATCGTCCCAGTCCTCGGGGTCACGCCGGAAGGACTTCCAGACGCTTCGCAGGGAGGCTGCGGCGAAGCAGGTGTTCTGCAGGCTGTAGCGCCGCGTCTGCTCGGCGAGCTCGGCCTTGTTCCGGTAGTCGAGCTTGTAATAGGCCCGGTACATGCCGGTGACGTTCTGCACGTGCTCCCCGTAGGACGTCGCCAGTAGGTTGAACAGGTAGAGATCCCCCGGCTGCTGCAAGAGGTCCTTCGAGAGCACGATCAGGATCGTGTGCGACGTCTCGCAGTAGAAGCCGTCCCAATCGCCCTTGCGCCACTTGTCGCCGCAGTACTTCGCCGGCACTTCGGTGGCGTACGTGAGCTTCACCGGGGACGGCTTCAGATTCGCCCGGCGCAATTCGGTGCCCCAGGTGCGGGTGAGGCAACGCAGCGCCTCGTTCAGATAGACCTTCACGGACCTCGCGTCCCCCTTCTTCACCGGTCTTTCCCGGCACGCGGTGGCCGGCAACGGTCCCGCGCCGTACAGGCGGTTGTCGGTGAGGGTCCTGCTCTTGACCGGGTGGGCGGCGGCCGTGCCGGTGAGGGCCGGGACGAGCCCCAGTGCCACTGTGCCGGCAAGCGCGATCTTGGCGAGTTTCACGGACGACGAGGTTAGGCCACACAAAAGAGTCACGGAAGCCTTTTGTATGGAAATAAACCGCTTGCTTCGCGCGCGGTAGTGAGGTGTACAACGGGGCGGCGTCGGAAAGCGGATATGGAGCGTGCATGGTCATCAGACGCGCCGAACCGGCGGACGCGGAGGCGATCGCCGTCGTCCACGTCCGGTCGTGGCAGGCCGCCTATCCGGGGCTCATGCCTCAGGCCCATCTCGACGGGCTCACTCCGGCCATGCGCCTGCCCGTCTGGGAGCGACTGCTGGGGGAGGCCGCCCCGCCGCGTACGGAGGTCCTCGTGGCGGAGGCGGACGGCTCCGTCGCCGGGTTCGCCTCGCTCGGCCCCGGCCGGGACGACGACGTCGATCCCGCCGTGGTGGCGGAGATATCGGCGATCTACCTGGTGCCCGAGATATGGGGCGCCGGGGTCGGTGGGCGTCTCATGGCCGCCGCGCTGGACAGCCTCGCCGCCGCCGGGTATGAACAGGCCGTCCTCTGGGTCGTCGACGGGAACATCCGCGCGCGGCGGTTCTACGAGCGCGGCGGCTGGCGCCCCGACGGCGCCGCACTGCACGACGAGTCGGACGGCTTCCCGCTGACCGAGATTCGCTATCGCCGGGCCCTGCGGCGTTGACCACCGAGCGCTATCGACCGGGCTTCGTCCAGGTCAGGGAGTATCGGCGGAGCACGTGCCGGCGGTAGCGCACGCCCGGTAGCAGGCGGCCTGCCGCGGCCCGCACCTGCCCGTAGCTCATCCGCGGTGCGGCCACGGGCATCCCCTCGGGCTCCCGCGCGCGGCGCAGCACCTTCGTGATCCGCACGACCGGGGCGGCCGCGATCATCGCCGCCCACTCCGCGGGGGACGCCTCGCGAGCCAGGCCGACCACCACCAGCGTGCCGCCGGGGCGCAGCAGTGCGCGCATCCGGGTGAGGGCGGCGTCGAAGTCCATCTGGTGGATCGCGGACACCGAGCAGACGAAGTCGTACTCCTCGGCGGGCAGGACGGCGGTGAGGAAGTCGCCCTCGACGAAGGTGAGCTCCGGCCGCCCGGCCGCGAGCTCTCGGGCACGGGCGATCATCTCCGGCGATCTGTCGACGCCGGTGACGCGCTTGGCCCGGCCGGTCAGCTTCCGGGCGAGCAGCCCGTCTCCGCAGCCGACGTCCAGCGCGTCACCGCACCCTTCGGGGACGGCGCGGAGGATGCCGGGGTGCCGGGCTACGTTGGTGTTCCAGTACGGGTCCGAGTCGGCCTGGCGCATCGGGTCATCGTAGAGCGGGCGTCATGACGAAGTCCCGGAAGCGGGTGGCGGGGGCGGCCGGATCGTGGTCCGTACGCCAGGTGAGGCCGATGGTGCGGCGGGCGGCCTCCGCCGCGATCCTGACGCCGACGGTGCCGGACTGCCCGGCGAAGGGCTCCGGGACGACGGCCACGCCGAGCCCGGCCGCGACAAGGCCCTCGATGGTCGCGAGGTCCTGGCTCTCGAAGGAGACGGCGGGGGACACCCCGGCGTCGCGCAGCAGCGCGTCGACCAGGGCCCGGTAGCCGAAGCCGACCGGCGTGGTGACGAGCTCCTCGTCCGCCAGCTCCTGGAGGGCCACCTCCTCCCGGTGACGCAGCCGGTGGCTCGGCGGCACGACGAGCACCAGCCGCTCCTCCTGCAGCGGGTGCCAGCCGAAGTCTCCGGGCGGGCGTGGGGAGGTGATCGCGAGGTCGGCGGCCCCGGTGTGCAGATCCTGGACGATCTCGTGCGCCGGTTCCTGGCGCAGCAGGATGCGCATCCGGGGAGCGTGCTCGTGGAAGGCGCGCAGCAGCCGCGGGACGAGGGAGGTGGCGATGGAGTCGAGGAAGGCCAGGCGCACCACCCCGGTGTCCGGGTCGAGCAGGCTCCGGAGGTCGGTCAGCAACTGCTCGTAGCGTGCCGTGAGGTCGCGCGCGGCCGCCGCCACGAGTCTCCCGTTGGGCGTCAGGTGGACCCCGTCCGGCGCCCGCTCGAACACCCGGGTGCCGAGTTCGGCCTCCACCCGGGCGAGGGCGCGCGAGAGCGTCGGCTGGCTGGTGCGCAGGATGGCGGCGGTGTCGGTCACGTGCCGGTGCTCGGCGAGGGCGACCAGCCAGGACAGGTCCCGGAGCAGCATGCCCACCATCATACGCATCGCGTATCGGAAGCCGCTTCTCATCGCATTGGACGCATAATGGCAGCAAGTGCACAGTCGTTCGGGTGACCGCTGTTCTCGAGACCTCCGCCGTGGAAGGACACCTGCCGGGCACCGCCGGATACCGGCGGGTCGTCGTCGCGCTGTTCGCCGCCGGGGTGGCGACCTTCGCGCTGCTGTACAGCACCCAGGCGATCCTGCCCGAGCTCGCCGCGCAGTTCGGGGTGTCCACGGCGGAGAGCACTTTGAGCGTGTCGCTCACCACGCTCGGGCTCGGCGTCGCACTGCTGGTGGCCGGCCCCCTGTCCGACGTCGTCGGGCGCACCCGGCTGATCCACCTGTCGTTGACGGCGTCCGCCGTCGTCGCGGCCGCGTGCGCGCTGGCGCCCGGCTGGCCGGCGCTCGTGGTCCTGCGGACGCTCCAGGGCATCACACTGGCCGGGCTCCCCGCGGTGGCCACCGCCTACCTGCGCGAGGAACTGCACCCGTCCACGCACGCCCGCGTCGCCGGTCTGTACGTCGGCGGCACGGCGCTGGGCGGGATGGCCGGTCGCCTCCTGACCGGCGCGGTCGCCCAGGCCGGCGGCTGGCGCTGGGCTCTCGCCGCGGCCGCCGTGTTCGGCCTGCTCTGCGCCCTGACCGTACGCGTGCTGCTTCCGGCCTCCCGGCGCTTCACCGCGGCCCCCGCGAGCACGCGCGCCCTGCTCCGCGGGAGCCTGCGCGCGGTGTCGGACCGCGGACTGCTCGCGTTGTACGGCATCGGCGGCTGTTCGATGGGCGCCCTGGTCGCGGTGTTCAACACCCTGGGCTTCCGGCTCTCGGGCGCGCCGTTCCACCTCGGCGTCGGAGCCGCCGGCCTGATGTTCCTCGTCTATCCCATCGGCTCGGTCAGCTCCGCGGTGTTCGGCCGGCTGGCGGACGGCTACGGGCGCCGGACCGTGACGCCGCTCGGCTGCCTGCTGGCCGTCGTCGGCGCGCTGGTGACGCTGTCGTCCTCGCTGCCGGTCGTGGTGATCGGGCTCGCTCTCCTCACCGCGGGCTTCTTCGCCGTCCACGGGGTGGCCAGCGGCTGGGTCCCGGCACGGGCGCATGCGGGCGGGGTGTCCACGGGCCAGGCCGCCTCGCTCTACCTGTTCACCTACTACCTCGGGTCCTCCGTCTTCGGCAGCCTCGCGGGGCGCGCCTGGACGGACGCCGGGTGGCCAGGGGTGGTCGCCCTCGCCGTGCTCCTGCTCATCGGCACCGGCGCTCTCACGCTCCTGCTGCGCAGGACCCCCGCCCATGCGCCGGCTGGCTCGAAACAGTGAACCCACGTGGTGGGGCCGCGGCTGCGCGACGGCGTGAATCAGCCGCCGACCCCTTTATGTGGGAGATTTCCGCTCATGAGTACGAAAGTGCGGCTACATGTCGCCCGTGTCCTGGCACGGACCCACATCGTCCTGATCCCGCTCGATGGGACACTTTGCGATTTCTATCGCGGGGTGGACACGGCGGCGATCGCGGACAGGATCTACGAGATGCTCTTCTCGGCAGGACACAGGATGTCGGTCCTGACCGCCATCCAACCCGATCCTCTCGCGAAGATGGGCTACGCCTACAGCGTCGGCCCGGACTACGGGGCGCAGGCCGAGGAGATGGTGAGGGAGGCCGAGCTGGCGGCGGCCACGACGGCCGTGCCCACATCGGGAGCGCAGGAGGTGTTGCAGGCCTGCCGGGCCAGCGGCAGGCGCATCGTCGTGGCCGGAGACATCTGCTCCGACGCCATGGAGACCTACCTTGACCTGCACGGCCTACGACCGGTGGTGGAAGCGGTCGTCGGGCGTGAACAACGGCCGGCGACGTCGGAATGGCCGGGCCTCGATCTCGCGCGGCAGGCGGTGAAGGCGCTGGGAGCGGAACCGTCCGATTGCACTCTCGTCAGCATGTCCGTCCTGGGGATGTATGCGGCGGCGGAAGCCGGTATCCAGGCGATCGGTGTGGTGAGCAGGAACGGCAGCCGCAAGCATCTCGCCGGCACCGGCGGTTCGGTCGTCGTTTCGAGCCTTGCCGAACTGGCCGGTGCGCTCACTGCCGTCCCGGCGACGGACTCATATGAGCCCTCACCGTGACTGCCGCGCATCAACCGGTTACTTCTCCACGATCGACCTTGTCGGTGGCGGTGTCCACACTCTCCGTCCACGCATGACGATCAGCAGCGAACTGTCGTCCGACTCGGCGGTCGCGAGAAATCCGGGCGCGCCGGACTCGGTGTAAACGCCATGATGATCTGATGAGGGCGTGCGTTTTCTGCGAGATCATCGCAGGGCGAAAGGCAGCCGGCGTGGTCCATGCCGACGACAGCGTGGTGGCGATCCTGGATCACAAGCCGGCCACCGTCGGCCACGTACTGGTGATCCCACGCGTGCACATGACCGGGTTGGCCGAAGCCGACGACGCGGTCGGTGCGGCGATCTGGCGGGCGGCGCGGCGTGTGTCGGGCGCCTTGCGGGCGTCGGGGCTCCGCTGTGACGGGGTGCGCCTGTCGCTGGCCGACGGGGAGGCCGCCGGCCAGGATGTCTTCCACCTTCACCTGCACGTGGTGCCGCGTTATCCGGGAGACGGCGTCGTGGTCGCCGCCGACTGGAAGAAGCGCTCGCGTGACCTTCTCGACGAGGACGCGGCGCTGATCCGCGAGGCGCTCGCGCGCTGACCCCCCTTTTTTTCTCGCGATCTCAGGCCGAACTGTGCCGGTCATGCTCGGCCACCAGGCGCTTCGGCGCCTGCTGATGCCATGCCTCTTCCACGAGACTCCTGACGCGTTCCGCCGGGACTCTGCCGAGCTCGACCTGCAGCCCGAGGAAGCTCTTCCGCGTATCGGGGCGGCGCAGGGCCTCGTAGGCGGACGGGCCGGCCTGCGACGCGTCGGCGGCCTGCTGCTCGCCGGCGCAGAACACCGCCGTCGTCTCGTCCCGATGGACACTATCCACATGCTGCCGCGGCAGCCGTCCCCCAGGGCCGCGGTGACCTGATTGGACTTGCCGGTCCATTTTTCATCTCGCACAGTGGCAGTGCCGCACGGGTGACCGGACCAGGTTCCGGTGCGGGCACAGGCAGACGAGGATGACAGGAGCGCGTGATGGGTGGACGGCTACAGGGCAAGCGGGCGCTGGTGACCGGATCGACGAGCAACATCGGGCGGGCGATCGCGGAGGCGTTCTCGGCGGAGGGCGCGCACGTGATCGTATCCGGCCGCAGCGCCGAGCGGGGTGGCGTCGTCGTCGACGGCATCCGTGCGCGTAGTGGTCGGGCCGACTTCGTGAAGGCGGATCTGGACGGAAGCGCCGAGGCCTCGTACGCCCTGGCGAGGGAGGCGATGTCCGTTCTCGGCGGGGGCATCGACATCCTGGTCAACAACGCCGGGATCTATCCCGGTGACAGCACGGCGGACACCGACGAGAAGACCTTCGACCAGGTCTACGCCGTCAACGTGAAGGCGCCGTTCTTCCTGACCGCCGCGATCGCTCCGGCCATGGTCGAGGCCGGCGGCGGGGCGATCATCAACCTGGGGTCGTGGATCACGCGCCTGGGCGTTCCCGTGGGCGCGCTCTACAGCTCCACCAAGGGCGCGGTGGAGACCCTCACGCGCGCCTGGGCCGCCGAATTCGGTCCTCGCGGCGTGCGCGTGAACGCGATCTCCCCGGGCGTGATCCTGGAGCCCACTCCGGGGGTGGCGCACCCGGGCGAGGTCATGATGAACGGCACTCCGGCGGGGGGCATGGGCGAGCCGCAGGCCGTCGCGCATGCCGCGGTCTACCTCGCCAGTGAGGAGGCGGCGTTCGTCCACGGCATCGTGCTGGACGTGGACGGCGGCCGTACGACCACGGCCGTCATCGCCGCGTGACGCGGCGCATCGCCACGCCCGCCGTCACGGTGCGCGCCGTCACGGTGCGAGCCGTTACGGCGGCGAGTCCGGCCCGGTCAGGGCCGCCTCGGGCGGGCGATGCGGAAAGCCGGGGGCCGCCCGATGTCTGCCTTCGCGTACCCGCTCAGATCGGTCAACGGCGCACGCGATAGCGCAGGTGAAGCACCCGGTTGCCCTGAATCACCACGTCAGGATCCTCCAACAGGTGCTGCGCGCGGACCGACCCGAAGTAGCGCTTGCCGGACCCGAACACGACGGGTACGACGTCCATGCGCACCTCGTCGATCAGGCCCGCGGCAAGCACCTGGCCACCGACGTCCCCGGCGGCGACCTCGACCACGCGGTCGCCCGCAAGCTCCTGCGCCTTGGCCACGGCTGCCTCGACGCCGTCGACGAAGTGGAACGGCGCCTCGGGGTCCCAGCCCTCGGGCATCGGCCGGCGTGACACGACGACCACGTGGTCGATCCCGCTCGGCGGCGTGCCGCCCCAGCCGTCCGTCAGGTCGAAGACGTGGCGGCCGACGATCGTGACTGCGATCTGGTCCCAGTACGCCCGGGTGTAGTCGTAGGACGTCTGCGACACCTTCAGCTCGCCACTCTCGTCCAACGGGACGTCACCGCTGGACAGCCAGTCGAACAGCGGTCCGGGCTGGTCGTTCTCGTCCGCGACGAAGCCGTCCACCGACACCGAGCTGTACATGACCACCTTGCCCACGGGGCTCTCCTCTGCTCTGGGGTGCCCCCAAATTAGCGAGTCGTGGGCTGTCGCTCTTGTAAGAAATCAATCGGCCGGCAGCGGCCAGCCGTCCATCACGTGGCCGGGATGTTCGCGCAGGAACCGCCGCCGGACTTCGACGTACCGGGTCGGCGTGAGCCCGGTGAACGCCCGGAACTCGTGGCCGAAGTGGGCCTGGTCGAAGTAGCCCGCGCCACCGGCGAGGTCGCTCCAGTCGATCGGGCCGGCGGGGTCGATCGCGAACACGGTGGCGGCGAAGCGGCAGGTGCGGGCCAGCCGCTTCGGCGTGACGCCGATGAGCTCTTTGAACCGCTGTGCCAGATGAGTGCTGCTGACACCGGCTGCCACGCTCAGGTCGCCGATCGCCACCGCCCCGCTGGTCGCCGCGATGACGCTGCTCGTATGGCGGACCAGCCCCAGACCGGCGGTCTCGCACAGCCGTCGCATCAGCTCCTCCTCGAGCAGCGTCAGCATCTCGTGCGGTCCGTCCGCCGTGGCCATCCGGTCTCGCAGCTCAGCGACGGCGGGCCGGCCCCACACCTGCTCTATCGTCACCGGCCGGTCACACAGCTCGGCCGCGGGCATAGGCAGGAACGGCGCCAGCCCCCACGGCTTGACGTGCGCGCCGACGGATCGGCTCGGGAGCGGGTAGCCGAACTCGAACGCGCGGGTGGGCATGGTGACCACGCAGCCGTCGGCGTACTCCGCCGTCTCGATGTCGGTGCCGGATCGGATGCGGAACGGCGTCCCGAGGTTGACGATGAGCAACGCCGACGGCATCGGCGGCAGCGTCAGCCGGGCGTACGGCGGCGCACCGTCCAGGTAGTAAAGGTCGTCGATCAGCCCGTCCAGCGGCGGTCGCGGCACTCTGGACACGTACTCCACGCCCACAGCATCGCGGCGACCGTGTTCGCGATCAACCCCGTCGGCCGTCCGGCGTGCTTTCCGCCGATCGCCGGGAGCGCCTGCGGCGTCGCCGTGATGGCGGCGCGTGCGGCCCGGTCAGGGCTGCCGTGAGCGCGCGATGCGGAAAGCCCGCGGCAAGGTGCAGGACCTTCCCACGGGCTTTCGACGCGGTGTTCGTCGCTCGGACGGAATCGAGGCAGAACCGGCCGGACACCGCGCGATGGACGAGCACGTCACCGCGCGGTCACCGGTCACACGTCGTAGTAGAGCTCGAACTCGTGCGGGTGCGGGCGGAGGCGGATCGGGTCGACCTCGTTCTCGCGCTTGTAGGAGATCCAGGTCTCGATGAGGTCCGGCGTGAACACGCCGCCCTCCAGCAGGTAGTCGTGGTCGGCCTCGAGCGCGTCGAGCACCTTCTCCAGCGAGCCCGGCACCTGCGGAATGTTGCGGGCCTCCTCCGGCGGCAGCTCGTACAGGTCCTTGTCGACCGGCTCCGGCGGCTCGATCTTGTTGCGGATGCCGTCGATGCCGGCCATGAGCATGGCGGCGAAGGCGAAGTACGGGTTGCAGGACGGGTCCGGCACGCGGAACTCGATGCGCTTGGCCTTCGGGTTCGAGCCCGTGATCGGGATGCGGACGCAGGCCGAACGGTTGCGCTGCGAGTAGACCAGGTTGACCGGGGCCTCGTAGCCGGGCACCAGGCGGTGGTAGGAGTTCACCGTCGGGTTGGTGAAGGCCAGCAGCGACGGGGCGTGCTTGAGCAGGCCGCCGATGTAGTAGCGCGCGATGTCCGACAGACCGGCGTAGCCGACCTCGTCGTAGAACAGCGGCTCGCCGTCCTTCCAGAGGGACTGGTGGCAGTGCATGCCGGAGCCGTTGTCACCGAAGATCGGCTTGGGCATGAACGTGACCGTGCGGCCCGCCTGGATGGCCGTGCTCTTGATGATGTACTTGTACAGCATCAGCTTGTCGGCCGTCTGGAGCAGCGTGCCGAACCTGAAGTCGATCTCGGCCTGGCCCGCGGTGCCCACCTCGTGGTGCTGCATCTCGGTCTCGATGCCGGCCTCGATGAGGTTGCGCACCATCTCCGAACGCAGGTCGGTGAAGTGGTCCATCGGCGGGACCGGGAAGTAGCCGCCCTTGTAGCGGGGCTTGTACCCCAGGTTGCCGCCCTCGGAGGCCTTGCCGGTGTTCCAGGCGCCCTCGATGGAGTCGATGTAGTAGTAGCCGGCGTTCTGCTTCGTCTCGAAGCGGACGTCGTCGAAGATGTAGAACTCGGCTTCGGGGCCGAAGAACACGGTGTCCGCGATGCCGGTGCCCTTGAGGTACTCCTCGGCCTTGCGTGCGACGTTGCGCGGGTCGCGGCTGTAGGCCTCACCGGTCAGCGGGTCGTGCACGAAGAAGTTGATGTTCAGCGTCTTGTGCTGACGGAACGGGTCGAGCACGGCCGTCGTCGGGTCGGGCAGCAGGAGCATGTCCGACTCGTGGATGGCCTGGAACCCGCGGATCGACGAGCCGTCGAACATGAGGCCGTCGGTGAAGACGTTCGGCCCGAAGTTCTCGGACGGGAAGGTGAAGTGGTGCGTCGTCCCCGGCAGGTCCGTGAACCTGACGTCGACGAACTGCACACCCTCGTCCCGGATGAACTTGAGGACGTCATCGGCGGAGTTGAACACTCTCGAACCTCCCAGGGGCATGGGCTAGCAACCCGAAAATAGGCCGATGCCGTTTCCGCCCCATGTCTCGATTGTTTCGCGCGTGTTAAGGGAATGCGCTACCCGGGCGGTCGCGGCGATATCGTCGGCCCGCCGTTCCCCGGGCTCCATCGTACGACCTTTTCGCAGGTCAGGTGCCCAACGCGGCCGGGCAGCGCGGCCCGCCGGAAACGCCCGGGACACGGTCGTAGGGATCGACGGGCTCGCCGGAGGGCCGCGCTCCCTGCGGGTCGCCGGGGAATCGCGGACGTACGAATCCATCATCCGGTGTGCAATTCGCACCAAAGAGGGCCGATCTGTCGCTGTTCACCCAGACGACGAGCTTTCCGTCCTCGCGGTACGCGGAGAATTCGCTTCTGTGGTGCTCGACGACCCTCGTCACGATCGAGGGCGCGCCGGGGCGGCTGACCGGGTGGACGAACAGATAGTCCGTCTCGATCCTGACGCCTCCACCGGCCCTTTCGGAGATCGTCGTCTCGCCGGAGACCTTCACGACGTCCCCGACCGGCTCGGCCGTGTCCGGCGCGAGGCTGAACAGCCACGACCGGGTGCCGGCGGGGCCGCTGTCGCGCAGGTGACGGAGGAACGCCTCGCGCTGCCGGGGATGCAGCAGGCGGCTGAACTCCTCCGGGCGCCC
This sequence comes from Microbispora rosea, assembly GCF_900156315.1. Classification (GTDB taxonomy): domain Bacteria; phylum Actinomycetota; class Actinomycetes; order Streptosporangiales; family Streptosporangiaceae; genus Microbispora; species Microbispora rosea. Next base: position 187,417 of record NZ_FTNI01000001.1, read on the forward strand.
GCCGCGCACGGTGGCCGGGTCGAGGTGCGCGGCCGACAGCAGTCGCCGTACGCGCCGCAGGGCGTCACCGACCTCCTGCTCGGTGAGCCCGCCGAGCGCGCGCGCCGCGGGCATGGCCAGCCCCTGCTCTCCGTCGGCGTAGTCGACGGCGGGAGTGCCGGCGAACGGGGCGTCGGAGGGCGCCGGGACGGGGCCGTGGTCGAACAGGCCCTCCTCGCCGTCGGGAATGGGCGTCAGCACGGGACCCGGCCGGGCGACCACGGGCCCGGAGATCATCAGCTTCTCGCCGCCTGCGGCCGGGCGGACAATACCGAGTCGCTCCAGGACGTCCGGCCGCAGGACGACGACGAGCCCCACGAGCACGACCAGGCCCGCGATCACCAGCAACGCGGCCGGGCGACGCCGCCGTCCCGGCGGATACACGTCCGTCTCGGCCGCCGTGGTCATCCGCCGGATCTCGTCCTCGTCGAACTGCGCGACCAGCGCCTCGAAGCGCGCGTCGATGTCATCGGGGTCCGCCGGTCGCACGGTGCCCTCCAAAGCGCTCAAGTCGGAAACGATTCACGATACCGGGATTCAATGCGAAAAGCCCGCCCAGGAGGTAGGGCTTCGCGGCCGGGCGCCGGACCGGCGACCCTCCCCGATACGCTGGGAAACCATGAACGACCGGCAGCCGCGTTGGACGCAGACCTGGATGGGGGGCCCGCGGGCCGCCGGGGTGGACCTGGGTTATCCGGGGCAGCGCCTCGGTCTGCCCGAGCAGGGGCCCGGGGCGGTCGCGGGGTGGGGACGCAGGATCGGCGCCGTCGTCGTCGACTGGCTGCTGTGCACCTGGGCCATCGCCGGCGGCCTGCTGCGCTTCCAGGGCAACGACGTCGGCGCGGTCGGACTCGGCGTCTTCGCGGCGGAGTACGTCCTGCTGGTCGGCACGATCGGCATGACGCTGGGCATGCGCCTGTTCGGCATCCGCGTGGCCCGGCTCGACGGCGGGCGGCCGCACTTCTCCGGCGTGCTGGTGCGCACGCTGCTGCTGTGCCTCGCCGTGCCCGCGCTCATCTGGGACCGCGACCGGCGCGGCCTGCACGACCGCGCGAGCGGCACTGTCGTGGTCAACCTCTGACATAGAGGGAGGCCGGGGTCAGGGTTCGACGAGGCCGGCGCGGATGGCGTAACGGGTCAGTTCGAGCCGGTCGCGCATGCCCAGCTTCTGCAGGATGTTCGCGCGGTGCCTGTCCACGGTCTTCACGCTGATGAAGAGCGTCTCCGCGATCTCCTTGGCCGAGTTGCCCTCGGCGATGAGCTTGACGATCTCCTCCTCCCGGGGCGTCAGGATGCTGTCCGGCACGCGCTCGCCCTGCCGGGCGCGCCGGAGGTAGTCGCGGATGAGGGCGGTGACCGCGCCCGGGTAGAGGAACGGCTCCCCGCGCATCGCCGCACGGCAGGCCTCCAGGAGGTCCTGGTCGGCGACCGACTTGAGCACGTAGCCCGAGGCGCCGGCCTTGAGCGCCTCGAAGAAGTACTGCTCGTTGTCGTACATCGACAGGATCAGTATCCGGATGTGGGGGGCGTGCCGTGAGATCTCGCGCGCCGCCTGGATCCCCGTCATGCGGGGCATCGCGATGTCGAGGATGGCGAGGTCGATCTCCTCGGACCGGGCGGCCTCGACCGCCTCGGCGCCGTCGGCGGCCTCGGCGACCACGACGAGATCGGGCTCCGCGTCGAGGATCAGCCGCAGTCCGCGCCGGACCAGCGCGTGATCGTCGGCCAGCAGGATGCGGGTCTTGGGGCTCTCCATCGATCAGCTCTCCTTCACCGCGTGCGGGGGTACGACCAGACGCACGTCCGTGCCGCCGCCGGGCGGGGAGTCGACGGTCAGCCGGGCGCCGATGAGAAGGGCGCGTTCGCGCATGCCGCGGATCCCGGCGCCTTCCCTGCGGACGCCCCCGCGCCCGTCGTCGGCGATGCGCAGTGTGAGCCGTCCCTCCTCCTGCCGGAGCGACAGCTCCACGTGGCGGGCGTGGGAGTGCCTGGCGACGTTCGTCAGCCCCTCCTGCGCGATCCGATAGAGGACGAGTTCGACCTCGCCGCTGAGGGCGGGCAGGCCGGGGTCGACCTCACGCGTGATCGCGATTCCGCTCGCCTCCGCGAAATCGCTGCTCAGCGCGCTCAGCGCACTGTGCAGGCCGAGGTCCTCCAAGACCCCGGGCCGCAGCCGCCTGGCGACCTGCCGCACCTCGTCCAGGCTGGCGCGCACCGTCTCCTGAGCCGAGCGCAGCTCCTCCCGGAGCTCCTCGGGCGCCCGGTCGACGACGCGCTTGAGCGACAGCAGTGCCACCGTGAGGCTCTGGCCGATCTCGTCGTGCAGCTCGCGCGCGATCCGCTGCCGTTCCCCCTCCTGCGCGGCCAGCGCGTACGCGCTGCTGGCGCTGCGCTCGGCTTCGAGACGTTCGAGCATCTCGTTGAACGTGCCGATCAGCTGGGCGAGATCGCCGTTGCCGCTGTCGGTGAGCCGGTCGCCCGCCCTCAGCAGGTCGACCCGCCGCATGAGCGTGGTGAGCGCGTCCAGCGGGGCGAGGCTTTTGCGGATCAGCAGCGCGTTGGCCGTGATGATCACGGCCAGCCCCACGATCAGGACCGGGATCTCGGTGAGCAGGACCGGTGAGGACACCGTGGCAGGGGAGAGCGCGAGCACGAACGTCCCGGCGGTGAAGACCAGCCCGTTGATCGCGAACAGCCGCCAGAACAGCGCGCGGGCCGGATGCCGCGACCGCGTCGCCGCCGCTCGGCCGGCCCCCGCGTCGATACGCGGGCCGGCGCGCGGGTCGGTACGCGAATCGGTGCGCTCGTTCACGGCTCACAGCCTGCTCGTCCGCGTGCGCCGGTGTCCATGCGGGCTGCCCCCCATCGTGCGGCCGTCCTACATGTCATACCTCTCCCGATATGGGGGCCGCACCCGATGGTGGTGGCCCGCGCCGTCTCGAAGACTGGTGACGACGGGCGGAGAGGGGACGCGATGACGCCGGCAGGCCTCACTTCCCCGGCGCCGCTCGCCGCGATGGGAGGGAGCTGAGATGGACGTGACCCGCGCCACCCTGCCCGGCGTCGCGACCGTGGTGCACCAGTGCGTCACCCGCGACGGACAGCGCTTCGGCGTGCTGGTGGAGAAGTCCGGCGGCCGGAGGCTTCTCCTCTATGGCTCCGCGGAGCCCGACACGCCGTTGCAGGTGATCACACTGGACCGGCGCGAGGCCGATCAGCTCGCCGACATCCTGCACAGCAGGCCCGTCCTCGATCGGCTCGCCCATCTGGAACGCCGCTTCGCCGAGTTCGTGGAGGCGGCCCGATGACCACGCCAGGAACCGTCCGCCTCTCCGATCGATGTGATGATCTGATGCAAGCACGCGATGTCGTTGTGAACCTGCCGACGGTGACCGTCCACGACTCCGTCGCCCGGGCCGTACGGATCATGGTGCTGAACCGGATGCCCGGGCTGATCGTGGTGGACGACAGGGGACGGCCGGGATGGGTGCTGCCCGGCACGCAGGTCCTGCGTCTCACGGTGCCCGGGGCCTATCAGGAGGACCCGGCGCTCGCCCGGGCGATCGACGAATCCCACGCCGACCGCTTCTGGCAGGAGCTGGCCGGCATAACGGTGGGCGAGTGCCTGCCGTCCCGGCCGCCCAGGCCGGTCACGGTGCCCCTCGACGCGACCCTGCTCGAAGTGGCCGCCCTCATGACGCGGCTGCGCAGCCCCATCGCCGCCGTCGTCGGGCCGGACGGCACCCTGGCCGGCGCGATCACCCTGGAGCGGCTGCTCACCAGCCTGGCGCTCGTGCCACCGGGTGAGTGATCTCCCCATCTCGGCGGCGGGCCGTCCCGCACCCTTTCCGGTCGCAGACCCATCTCGCGTCCGTCCGGGTCGCGCCGTGCGGCGTCCCCACGATCCGGAGGTTCCGATCATTCACCGCTTCGCCATGCCGTCGTCGTCGCGGCGCCCGCCCACCGGGACGCCGTTCCGCAACCCCGCCTGCCGTGCGCGCACCGCCGGACCACCGGGGCGCCGCACGTGAGCGCGGCCGTCTCCTTCGCGATCTTCCTGGTGGCCTTCGTCTTCATCGCGTCGGAGAAGGTGCACAAGGTCAAGGTGGTCCTCGTCGCCGCCGGGGCGATGGCGGTCCTGGGGCTGATCCCCGGCGACGAGGTGTTCTTCTCCGAGGCCGCCGGAATCGACTGGAACGTCATCTTCCTGCTGCTCGGCATGATGATCATCGTCGGCGTCGTCAAGCACACGGGAGTCTTCGACTACCTCGCCATCTGGGCGGCCAAGAAGTCCAAGGGCCGGCCGTACCGGCTGATGATCATCACTGCGATCGCCTCGCCGTTCCTGGACAACGTCACTACGATCATGCTCGTCGCGCCGGTCACCGTGGTCGTCTGCAACCGGCTCGGCATCCCGGCTCAGCCGTACCTCATCGCCGAGGTCCTCGCGTCCAACATCGGCGGCGCGGCCACGCTCATCGGCGACCCGCCCAACATCATCATCGGTAGCCGCGCCGGCCTGACGTTCAACGACTTCCTGGTCCACATGGCGCCGATCGTGGTCGTCGTCTTCGTGGTGTTCGTGCTGCTCACCCGGGTGCTGTTCCGCACGTCGTTCCACTACGCACCGGAACGGGTGGCCGCGGTGATGGCGCTGCAGGAACGGCGGGCGATCACCGACCCGCGCCTGCTCGTGCGATGCATGATCGTGCTCGGCGGGGTCGTCGCCGCGTTCTGCCTGCACCCCGTCGTGCACGTGGAGCCGTCGATCGTCGCCCTGGTGGGCGCCGGGGTGATGCTGCTGGTGTCCCGCGCCGACGTGTCCGACGTCCTGCGCGAGGTCGAGTGGAGCACCCTGGTCTTCTTCATGGGCCTGTTCGTCCTGGTCGCCGGCCTGGCGAACACGGGTGTCATCGCGGCCATGGGCGGCTGGGCCGTCGGCGCGCTCGGCGGCGACCACTTCCTGTCGGCCACGGCGCTGCTGTTCGGCTCCGGCGTGCTCGGCGCGTTCTTCGACAACATCCCCTACGTCGCGACGATGGTGCCCGTCGTGGAGGAGATGGTCGCCCAGGCGCCGGACGCGAGGACCGGGCAGGCCCTGTGGTGGTCCTTCGCCCTGGGGGCCGACTTCAGCGGCAACGGCACCGCGGTGGCGGCGAGCGCCAACGTCGTGGCCGTGGGCATCGCCGCCCGGACCGGCCACCGCATCGGCTTCTGGCAGTTCACCCGCTATGGCGTCCTCGTCACCGCACTGAGCATCACGATGGCCTGGGTGTACGTTTGGCTGCGTTACTTCGCCTGAGATGAGCGAGCGGGAACGCGGGCCGCCCGCCGCCGGGTCCTACGACGCGGCCCTGACGCACCGGAAGATCGCCGTGCCGGGGAGCAGGCGGCCGCGCAGCGGACTCCAGCCGCCCCACGCGCGGTCGTGACCCGGCGGCCACTCCGGCTCCGTCAGGCCGGTCAGGACGAGGCCGGAGGCGGCGATCAGGCCCACCCAGTCGCCCATCGTCCGGTGGTGCTCCACGTACGACGCCTCACCGTCCTCGCCGAACTCGACGTACGGCGAGCGGTCGAAGTAGGGGCGGTCGGCGGTCAGGCCGCGCGGGCCCGGATCGTCGGGGAAGGCCCACCGCACGGGGTGGCTGACGGAGAACACGAACCGGCCGCCCGGCCGCAGCACCCGGCGCACCTCGGCGAGCACCGCCCCGGCGTCCGCGACGAACGGCAGCGCCCCATAGGCCGAGCACGCGAGGTCGAACGACTCGTCCCCGAACGGCAGCGTCTCGGCGTCGGCCTGGACGACGGGCAGCCACACCCCGGCGGCCATGTCGATCCGCCGGGAGTGCTGCAACTGCCGGTAGGACAGGTCGACCGCGGCGACCGTCGCGCCCTGTCCCAGCAGCCACCGGCCGCACTGGCCGGCGCCGCACCCGATCTCCAGCACGCGGCGCCCCGCCACGTCGCCGAGCAGCCGGGCCTCGGCCTCGTCCAGGCCCTCGGGGCACCACACGAAGCCGTCGTCGCGCAGGAACTCGCCGTGCTCGGCCTGGTAGTCGTCGGCCGCGCCGTCCCACCAGCCGCGGTTGGCCCGGGAGGTCTGCGACCGGGAGACCGGCCGCCTTCCCACGAAGTCCAACGTCGTCAGCGCATCTTGGGGCCGCGCGGCATCCGGGCGCCCTTGGGGATGGGGCCCTTCGGCATCGGGATGGCCGGGGTGAGGGCGCGCATCCGGTTGTTGATCTCGGACACCGCCCCCTTCTTCAGGTTGCGGGGCAGCTTCATCATGTGCCGCTGGAGCTTGGCCAGGGGGATCTGACCCTCCGCGTCACCGCACTGGACGTCGTACACGGGCACGTCGACCGCGACGCGCTGCACGCGCTTCTTCTCCGCGACGAGCATGCGCTGCACCCGGTTCGACGGGCCCTCGGAGACCAGGATGACCCCCGGGAACCCGACGACCCGGAAGACGAGGTCCTGGTCGCGGTTGACCGCGACCGGCTTCTCCTCGACATACCAGGTGCCGCGCAGGCTCTGCAGGATCGCGTACGTCGCCCCCGGCTGGCCGTGCAGCATCGAGTACTGCGCCTTCTGCGCCAGACGGCTGAAGACGATCATCCCCACCAGCACGGCGGCGAAGACGCCGAACACGATCCACGTCCAGCCGAAGATCACGCCGATGACGACGAACAGGACGAGCGTGCCCAGAGCCGACGCGTAAACGATCGGCATGCCCTTGGGGTTCGCCTGCTGAATGATCTGTGCGACCATCCGGAGCTGCTTGAGGCGCCCCGGAGACGCTGCGTCTTTCGCCATGCTCTGAAGGATACAAACGTCGAGCTGACTTAATGAAAACGAGACTCGCCCACGCGGGCGGCGATCGCCTGCTGGTACAGGCGGCCGGCCCGGTAGGACGAGCGCACCAGCGGCCCGGACATGACGCCGGCGAAACCGATCTCCTCGGCCTCACGCTGGAGCTCCACGAACTCCTCGGGCTTGACCCAGCGGTCCACGGGGTGGTGGCGGGGGGTGGGGCGCAGATACTGCGTGATGGTCACCAAATCGCAACCGGCCTCGTGCAGGTCGCGCAGCGCCTGGATGATCTCCTCGCGCTCCTCGCCCATGCCGAGGATGAGGTTCGACTTGGTGACCAGCCCCGCCTCGCGGGCCAGGGTGATGACCTGCAGCGAGCGCTCGTAGCGGAACGCGGGCCGGATCCGCTTGAAGATCCGGGGCACGGTCTCGATGTTGTGCGCGAAGACCTCGGGCCTGCTGGAGAAGACCTCCTCCAGCTGGCCGCGGTCGCCGTTGAAGTCCGGCACCAGCAGCTCGACGCCGCAGCCGGGCACCGCCTCGTGGATCTGCCGGGCGGTCTCCGCGTACAGCCAGGAGCCGCCGTCGGGCAGGTCGTCACGGGCGACACCGGTCACCGTGGCGTAGCGCAGGCCCATCTGGCGCACCGACTCGGCGACGCGGCGCGGCTCGTCCCTGTCGTACTCGGCCGGCTTGCCGGTGTCGATCTGGCAGAAGTCGCAGCGCCGGGTGCACTGGTCGCCGCCGATGAGGAAGGTGGCCTCGCGGTCCTCCCAGCATTCGGAGATGTTGGGACAGCCCGCCTCCTGGCACACGGTGTGCAGCCCCGCGCCCTTCACCAACGACTTGATCTCGTTGAAGTTGGGGCCGTTGTGCAGCCGGGTCTTGATCCACGGCGGCTTCTTCTCGATGGGGGTCTGGCTGTTGCGCACCTCCAGGCGGAGGAGCTTTCGGCCTTCAGGAGCGACGGTCATGCGACATCCTTCGCAGCACTCCGCGGTAGCGGTCCGCGGGCCCGGGGTCCGAGCGGGAGCACGCGGCCCTGCGCCGTACGCGGGCCTGCATGCATGTCGGAACGCTCGTTCACAAGTCCAGCTTATTACCTGCTCTCAGGTGATCCGGGACAGCTCCCGGACGGCGCGGGCGAGCCGGCGGGACAGCTCGGCGTCGATCCGGTCGGACTCGCCGGAGCCGAGGCCCGCCGAGCCCTCCTCGACGCCGGCGGATTCGAGGAGTGAGGCCCGCAGCGCCATCGGCGGCTCCGCCTGCCAGGCGGCCTGCCCGGCGAGGGACTTCTCCCGGCGCGCGGCCACCAGGCCGGGGCCGGCGTCCCTGGAGAGCACGGCACGGCGGATCTCGTCGGCCGTCTCCCCGCGCCTGGCCGCGGCCATCACGGGAGTGAGGCGGCTTTCCGCCATGACGAGCGCGTCGACATACTCGACGACGGCCCGCGACGAGACGGCGCGGGCCGCGACCTGGTCGGCGTAGTAGACGGCGTGCTGCGACTGGGCGGAGACGAGCCGGCGCAGCGCGAACTCGGCGAGGAACAGCGGCCACACCAGAATCCAGCCGGTGACCTTGCCGATCGCCTGCGACGCCATCCTGCCCCCCTTGACGGCGCTGTTCGCCTCCACCAGGGGATCGCCGAAATCGCGGTAGCCGTCCACCCGCATGCCCGTGAGGGCGTGCCGCCACTCTCCCACGGTGGCCAGCGCCGACGGGACGAGCAGGCCGCGGCCGGGGTCGCCGCTGACGTCGCGCGCGAGCTCCGCGCCGAGCATGCCCGCCCGCTCGCGCGGCGTCAGCGTGAGCAGCAGCGGGAGGCCGACGAGCAGCACGGGCCGCCGTCGCAGCCCGGGGCGCAGATGGGCGCACCGGTAGAGACGGTCGTGCAGGTGGATCGCGGCGGGTGGCGCCGCCCCCACCGCGCCGGCGATCCGGTCGGCCGCCTCGAACAGAGCCGGCGCCTCGGCTCTGGTGACCTCTTCGGCGCCGTCCGGGAGCCGGACCGTACGGGGCCTGGTCCAGATCGCGATGGCGATGGGCACGCTGCCGCACAGCCAGCCGATCACGTTCCCGCCCCAGCCGACGACGATGAGGACGCCGGCGGCCAGGACGGCGGCGGTCACCGCGTGGACGACGGCCGACAGGGCGAGGGAGACCAGCGTGGCGGCCGTGCGGGGCCGGTCGAGTCGCCGGCCCCGGAGCCGGTGGAACCGCCTCATGGCGTCACGGGGCAGCAGATCGGCACGGACCTCGCCGGGGGGTGAGGAGAGGTTCATGCCGCGAGTATCACCGAGGCGGTCCCGCTCGGCGAGAGGCCGAAAACCGTAATGCATTGCAATTTTGGAGTAGAGTGCAGAAATGGCCGAGGGACTGCGGGAGCGCAAGAAGCGGCGGACCCGGCAGCACATCGCCGACGTGGCGATCGGGCTGTTCGTGGAGCACGGCTTCGACCACGTCACGATGGCCGAGGTCGCGCGGGCCGCCGAGGTGTCGGTGAACACCGTCTACAACTACTTCCAGGCGAAGGAGGACCTCGTGCTCCCGCCCGAGGAGGCGTCGCCGCGGCGGCTGGCCGACATCGTGCGGGAGCGGCCGCCGGGGCAGTCGGCGGCCGGCGCGGTGCTGGAGCGCCTGCGCCGGGAGATCCGCGGACGCGAACGCGCGGTCGGGCTGAGCGCGGGATTCGGGCGGGTGCTGGAGATGATGCGCGCGGCCCCCACGCTGACCGCCCGGCTGGAGGACCTCGGCCGCCGGATGACCGACGCGCTGGCGGCCGAGCTGGCCGAGGAGACCGGCGCGGACGCCGCCGATCCGCTGCCGCGCCTGGTCGCCTGGCACATCGGCTGCCTCCACTCGCTGGTCTACGCCGAGATCGGGCGGCGTACGACGGCGGGGGAGAGCCCGGACGCCATCGCGGCCGCCGTGCTGGAGCTGCTCGACGTCGCCGAGAGCCTCCTGGGCGAGCGCGTCCGCGCCTATGCCGTACGAGAGGGACGACCGTGTTCAGAGTGACGATCAGGGGCAAGTTCAAGGGGCTCGACGACGCCGGCCGGGCCGCGGTGACGGCGGCGGGCGGCGCGGCCTACACCGAGGGCGGCACGTTCACCCACGACGCGAGCGTGTCCGCCTTCACCTTCCGCTGCCAGGTGCCCGCCGGGCCGGACGACGGCGAGGACGAGGCAACCCTGGGGGCGATGGCCGCGCTCGACGCGCACGGACACCCGTACGAGATCCTGCGGGTCGCGGTGACCGACATGCGCCAGATCAAGATCCGCCGGAAGGGCCGGGGCGCGTAGGCGTCAGGCGAGATCCTCCTCGTACAGGTCGTACGGCTCCTCGCCCAGGGCCTCGGCGAGACGCTTGCCGGCGAACGGGATGACCTCGTCGACCGTAATCCGCCGGCCGGTCTCGGCCGCCAGCGACGTGACCCCGGCGTCGTCTCCGGCGATGCGGGTGTACCAGCTCAGGTCGTTGACGCAGTTGAGCGCGAAGCCGTGCATGGTGACCCCGCCGGAGACCCGGATGCCGATCGTGCCGAGCCTGCGGTCGGGCACCCCGTGCGCGGGGTCGCCGGGCACCCATATCCCGCCGGCGCCCTCGACCCGCCGGGCCGTCACCCCGAAGTCGGCGCAGACCTGGATCAGGACCTCCTCCAGCGACCGGATGTAGGAGACCACGTCGCCGATGCGGATGATGGGGTAGCAGACGAGCTGCCCCGGGCCGTGCCAGGTGATCTTCCCGCCCCGGTCGACGTCGATGACCGGGGTGCCGTCGACCGGCCGCTCGTGCGGCAGCGTCCGCTTGCCCGCCGTGTAGACGGGGGCGTGCTCCAGCACGAGGCACACGTCGGAGATCTCGCCGGCCGCCCGCCGCGCGTGCAGCCGCCGCTGCAGGGTCCACGCCTGCTCGTACGGAACGTCGACGCCCAGGCGGACGATGGCCACGCCCTTCACGTTCCCATCGCCCATCACGTTCACAGCGTAGAGGTGAGCAGCCGGGGCTCGATACGCAGCTCCTTGACGGCGGGCCCGTCCCGCTCGATCCGGTAGGCGTACCCCTGGGGGTCGGTGGTCACGGCCTGGATGAACTCGGTGCCCACGTAGTGCAGCGCCACGCCCTCGTCGGCGGCGTACCCCTCGGGCAGCTCGCCCGACGCGACCGACTCGTGCAGCAGCGCCCGCCGCTGCGGGTCGGAGTTGTAGTGGACGCCGCACGAGTAGGGCAGCAGGCCCAGGCCCTCGGCCCAGGGACGCAGCGTCGGGCCGAACGAGTCGGTGTTGCCGCCGACGTGCCAGCACAGCGCGCCGGCGCTCTGCCCGGACAGCACGATCCCCGCCCGCCACGCCTCGGCGAACGCCTCGTCCAGGCCGTGCAGCCGCCACAGCGCGGCGAGGTTGGCGACGCTGCCGCCGCTCACGTAGATCGCGTCCTGCTCCAGGATCCACTCGCGGGGGTCCTCGACGTTCGGCATCGGGAAGGCGGTCAGGTGGCTCACCTCGACGTCCCAGCGGGCGAACGCGCCGTACATCTTGAGCAGCCAGTCGGCGTCGTCGCCGGTGGCCGTGGCGAGCAGGCCGAGCTTGGGGCGGTCCTGACCGGTCAGGTCGAGGACGTAGCGCAGCAGGGCGGTCGGCTCGATGAACCCGTATCGCTCCGTCTGCCGGAACGAGCCGCCTCCGATGGCGACGATGTGCGACTGCCCGATGCGGCTCATGCCCATCACTCCTGTTCCCGGATCGAATGACTCTTTAGAGTACGGCGGCCAGCGCCTCGCCGATGGTGGGATGGGCGAACCGATGACCCGCGTCGAGCAGCCGCCGGGGGAGCACCCGCTGACCGGCGAGCAGGGCCTCCTCCGCGAACTCCCCGAGCGCCAGGCGCAGCGCGAGGCGCGGGGCCGGCAGCGGCATCGTCGGGCGCCGCAGCGCCTTCGCGAGCGCGGCCGTGTACTCGGCGTTGGTCACCGGCTCGGGAGCCGTGAGGTTCACCGGCCCCGCGAGCCCGTGCGCGAGCAGGAAGCGCACCGCGTCCACCCAGTCGGGCAGCGATATCCACGAGACGTACTGCCTGCCGCTGCCGAGCACGGCGCCCGCGCCCATCTTGAAGATCGGCAGCATCCGGGCGAGCGCGCCGCCCCGGCCGCTGAGCACCATCCCGGTGCGCAGCAGCGTCACCCGCACGCCCGCCTCTCCGGCGGGCTCGGTGGCGTCCTCCCAGCCGCGCACCAGATCGGCCAGGAAGCCCGTGCCCGCCGGCGCGGACTCGTCCACGGCGCGATCCCCGGTGTCGCCGTAGAAGCCGATCGCGGAGGAGGACAGCAGCACCCGCGGTCCGCCTTCGGCGCGGGCCAGCGCCGTGGCGAGGGTGCGCGTGCCGCTGAGACGGCTGTTCACCAGCTTCCGCTTGTACGCCTCGGACCACCGGCGCTCGCCGATCCCGGCGCCGGCCAGGTGGACGACCGCGTCCGCGCCCTCCAGCGCGCCGGGGTCGAGCACGTCGCCCTCCGGGTCCCAGAAGGACTCGTCGGGCCCGGCGGGCGCCCGCCGTACGAGACGGCGCACCTCGTGCCCGTCGGCGCGCAGCGCGCTCACCAGAGCCGTCCCGAGCAGCCCCGACGAGCCTGTCACCACTGTCGTCATCGTCTCCACGCACGCATCACTACCCGGAAACGGACGGGGCCGCCCCGCGAAGCGCGGGACGGCCCCTGTGGCGGTGCGGCCGGCGCCGCCCCGGCGTACGGCTACGCCAGGCCGAGCTGGGCCTCGAAGCGGCCCTCCTCGAGACGGTGCTTGATCGTCGTGAGGAAGCGGGCCGCGTCGGCGCCGTCGACCAGGCGGTGGTCGTAGCTGAGCGCGAGGTACACCATCGAGCGGACCGCGATGACCTCGCCCTCCGGGGTGTCCACGACGACCGGGCGCTTGACGACCGCGCCGGTGCCCAGCATGCCGACCTGCGGCTGGTTGAGGATCGGCGTGTCGAACAGCGCGCCCCGGCTGCCGGTGTTGGTCAGCGTGAACGTGCCGCCGGTGATCTCGTCGGGGCTCACCTTGTTGGTGCGGGTGCGCTCGGCCAGGTCGGCGATCTTACGGGCGAGCCCGGCGATGTTGAGGTCGCCCGCGTTCTTGATCACCGGGACGAGCAGGCCCCGCTCGGTGTCGGTCGCGAAGCCGAGGTGCTCGACGTCGAAGTAGGTGACCTCGTTGGTCTCGCTGTTGATCGTGGCGTTCAGCTTCGGGTGCTGCTTGAGCGCCTCGATCGCGGCGATCGCGAAGAACGGCATGAACGACAGCTTCACGCCCTCGCGCTGCAGGAACTCCGCCTTGGCCCGGTCGCGCAGGCGGGCGATGCGGGTGACGTCGACCTCGACCACGGTGGTGAGCTGGGCCGAGACCTGCAGCGACTCCACCATGCGCTTGGCGATGGTCTGCCGCAGGCGCGACATCTTCTCCGTACGGCCGCGCAGCGTGGTGTCCACCCGCACCTCCGACGCGGCGGGCGCGGCGGCGGCTGCCGGGGCGGCGGGCGCCTGGGCCGGGGCGGGCGCCGCCTGCGGAGCCGGAGCGGCGGCAGCGGCGGCGGCCTGCTCGCGCTGGACGCGGGCGGCCTCGATCACGTCCTGCTTGCGGATTCGGCCGCCGACGCCGGTGCCGGTCAGCGCCTCAAGGTCGACGCCGTGCTCGGCGGCGAGCTTGCGGACCAGCGGCGTGACGTACGGGCCCTCGCCGGACGAGGGCAGCGGGGTCGGCTCGCTCGGCTGCGCGGCCGGGGCGGAGGCCTGCGGCTGCGGGGCCGGGGCCTGCGGGGCCGGGGCGGGCGCCGGGGGCGCCGGCTGCGGCGTCACGACGGCGGGCGCGGGCTGCGGGATCGACGAGATCGGCGCGGCGGGAGCGGGCTCGGGCGCCGCCGCCGGCGCAGGGGCCGGAGCGGGCTCGGGCTCGGGCTGCGGAGCGGGGGCCGGAGCCGCCGGCTCGGCGGCGGCCGGAGCGGCGCCCGCCTCGGAGTCGATCAGGGCGAGCTCGGCGCCGACCTCGACCGTCTCGTCCTCAGCGACGACGATCTTGGTCAGGTAGCCGGCGGACGGCGACGGGATCTCGGTGTCGACCTTGTCGGTCGACACCTCGAGGAGCGGCTCGTCGGCCTCGACGCGGTCGCCTTCCTTCTTCAGCCAACGGGTGACGGTGCCCTCGGTAACGCTCTCGCCGAGCTGGGGCATGGTTACAGAGACCGGCATGGTGTGTCTTCTCTCGCGTTCGCTAGGAGGGCTTCAGTTGTGGACGTGCAGCGGCTTGCCGGCCAGGGCCAGCATGGCCTCGCCGAGAGCCTCGGACTGGGTCGGGTGCGGGTGGATGAGCTGGGCGACGTCGGTGGCCGTGGCCTCCCAGTTGAAGATCAGCTGAGCCTCCGCGATCAGCTCGCCCACCCGGCTGCCGACCATGTGGACGCCGAGCACCCGGCCGTCGCGCTCGGCGACGACCTTGACCTCGCCCTGAGTCTGCAGGATCTTGCTCCTGCCGTTGCCGGCGAGGTTGTAGTTCTGCTCGACGACGTCGTGACCGCGCTCGCGGGCGACCGACGTGGCGATGCCCACCGACGCGACCTCGGGCTCGGAGTAGGTGATGCGCGGCACGCCGTCGTAGTCGATCGGCACCGGGTTCAGCCCGGCGATGTGCTCGGCGACCAGGATGCCCTCGGCGAAGCCGACGTGGGCGAGCTGCAGCGTGGGGATCAGGTCGCCCACGGCGTACACGCCCGGCACGCTGGTCTGGCAGAACTCGTTGACCAGCACGTAGCCGCGCTCCATCGCGACGCCGTTCTCCTCGTAGCCGAGGCCGGCCGAGACCGGGCCGCGGCCGACGGCGACGAGCATGATCTCGGCGTCGAGGGTCTTGCCGTTCTCCAGGGAGACGACGACCCCGGTGTCGGTGGTCTTGACGCTCTCGAACCGGGTGCCCAGCTCGTACTTGATGCCACGACGGCGGAAGGCGCGCTCCAGCAGCTTGGAGCTGGACTCGTCCTCCAGCGGCAGCAGGTGCGGCAGCGCCTCGACGATCGTGACCTCGGCGCCGAACGAGCGCCACACGCTGGCGAACTCGACGCCGATGACGCCGCCGCCCAGGATGACGACCGAGGACGGGATCCGGTCGAGGACCAGCGCGTGGTCGCTGCTGATCACCTTCTCGCCGTCGATGTCGAGGCCGGGCAGCGACTTCGGCACGGAGCCGGTCGCCAGCACGACGTTGCGGCCCTCGTAGACCTGGTCGCCGACTACGACGCGGCCGGGGCCGGCCAGGCGGCCCTCGCCCTCGACCACGGTGATCTTCTTGCTCTTGACGAGCCCGGCGAGGCCCTTGTAGAGGCCCGCGATCACCTTGTCCTTGTACGCGTGGACGCCGGGGACGTCGATGCCCTCCAGCCGGGTGCGGACGCCGAACGACTCGCCCTCGCGAGCCTGGTCGGCGAGCTCGGCCGCGTGCAGCAGCGCCTTGGTGGGGATGCAGCCGCGGTGCAGGCAGGTGCCCCCGACCTTGTCCTTCTCGATGAGGACGACGCTCATGCCGAACTCGGCCGCCCGCAGGGCACAGGCGTAACCACCGCTACCGCCACCTAGGACGACGATGTCGTAGGGGCCGCTGCCATCAGCCACTGGAATGCTCCTTGGTCGTATTCGCACCGCCGGGTGGACCCGGCAGCATCTTTTCACTTGTCCCGGAAGATCGTGGCCCCGGCCCGGGGCCCGTGCGGGCACGCCGCGACGGGGCCGTCTTCCGTTCTCGAACAGCCCGCGAAGGCTCCTTCTCTTAAACAGCCTGCGCGGACGTGCCGTTCCCCGCGTAACGCTCGGCGACGGCGACGAGCGTGCGGGTCAGTGCGCCGGTGCCGCCCTTGGGCGTGTAGCCGTGCGGCTCGCCCTTGTTGAACGCGGGCCCGGCCATGTCCACGTGCGCCCAGCGGACGCCCGTGGGGACGAACTCCCGCAGGAAGATGCCCGCGGCGAGCATGCTGCCCCACCGCTCGGGCTGGAGGTTGGCGATGTCGGCGACCGCGGAGTCGAGCCCCTTGCGCAGCTCGGCGGGCAGCGGCATGCCCCAGGCGCCCTCGCCCTGCTCGCCGGCGATGCGGACGATCTCCTCGCGCAGGTCGTCGTCGTTGGCCATCACGCCGGCCGTGCGCCACCCGAGCGCCACGATCTGGGCGCCGGTCAGGGTGGCGACGTCGATGATCACGTCGGGCTCGTCCTCGGAGGCGCGGGCGATGCCGTCGATCAGGACCAGGCGGCCCTCGGCGTCGGTGTCGAGCACCTCGACGGTCTTGCCGCTGTAGGTGTGCAGGACGTCGG
This sequence comes from Microbispora rosea, assembly GCF_900156315.1. GTDB lineage: Bacteria > Actinomycetota > Actinomycetes > Streptosporangiales > Streptosporangiaceae > Microbispora > Microbispora rosea. Next base: position 203,612 of record NZ_FTNI01000001.1, read on the forward strand.
AGGGGCGCTGGGCGCTGCCCGAGGGCATGTTCTCCGCGAGGCAGAGGTAGCCGACGGCGTTGACGCGCAGGCCCAGCCGGGCGATCGCGAGGAGCGCGCCGAACACCGCTCCCGCTCCGCCCATGTCCGACTTCATCCAGTCCATGGAGGCGGAGGGCTTGAGCGACAGGCCGCCGGAGTCGAAGGTGATGCCCTTGCCGACGAACGCGACCTTCCGGGTGGCCTCGGGGTGGCTGTAGGCGACGCGTACCAGGCGGGGCGGGTTGATCGAGCCCTGCCCGACGCCGATGATGCCGCCGTAGCCGTCCTCCTTGAGCCTGACCTCGTCCAGCACCTCGACCGACAGGCCGGCCTCGCCGCCGGTCTCCTGGGCGATCTCGGCGAAGCGCGCGGGCCACAGGTCGGACGGCGGCGTGTTCACCAGGTCGCGGACGAGGGTGACGGAGTCGGCGAGCGTCGCCGCGTGCGCGACGGCCTCCTCGGCCCCGGCCGCGCCGGACAGGACGGTGAGCTCGCCGACGGGCGGCTTGCGGTCACCGACCGTGCGGTAGCGCGTGAAGTCGTAGGCGCCCAGCAGGCCGCCCAGCGCCACGGCCTCCGCCTCGGCGGCCGTACGGGCCGGCAGGGCGAGCGTGGCGGACGCCGTGCCGGCGAGTGAGCGGACCGCCGCTCCGGCCGCGCGGCGCAGGGTTTCCAGGTCGTAGCCGTCCCCGGCGCCGTCCTGCGGCGCGTCGCCGAGGCCCACGGCTACGGCGACGGGCGCGGGCAGCGCCCCGAGGGTGGGGATCTTGACGACCTCTTCGGCCTTGCCGGTGAACCCTACGGTGGTGAGGATCCCGGCGAGTCGTCCGTCCAGGGCCTGGTCGAGGCCTTCGCCTCCGGGAGCCGGGCGTGGACCCTCCGGGGTCGTGTGGACGCCGATTATGAGAGCACTGGTCTCGATGGAGACCGCGTCAGATGCGTTTATGCGCACTGTGGTCACGTGAGCCGATGCTAGCTGGGCTGACTCGGCTACGCATAAACGAGGGTTCATCCTACCTATCGGTAATCCCGATGGTGCCAATGAAGGTAGCACCATATAGACCTTTCCGACCTATGGTGCTAATGTCACTAGCACTATGTTGCTCACGCTGGATCTCAACGATCCGCGGCCCCTGCACGAACAGGTGGCCGCCGCCATCAGGCGCGCGATCGGAGCCGGAGACATCGCCCCCGGCGATCGGCTGCCGCCGGCCCGCGACCTCGCCCACGCGCTGGGCGTCAACGCGAACACGGTGCTGCGCTCGCTGCGCGACCTGCGCGACGAGGGACTGCTGGAGTTCCGCCGCGGGCGCGGCGTGTCCGTGCTGCGGCGGCCGGACGGCCGCGCGGCGCTGCGGACCCGTGCGCGCGACCTGCTCGACGAGGCCGTCAAGTACGGCCTCACCCCGGACGACGTCGTGGCCCTGGTCAGGGACGTCGGGAAGGAAATGGCATGACCGACACGCGGGACACCTCCGCGACCGGCTTCCGCACCCGATTCCTGCTGGCCGCCGCGGCCTGGGCCGTCCTGGTCGCCGCCGTGCTCGTGGCGGTGCCGAAGGCGTTCTCCGATCGCCTGCCGGACCCGGTGGCCACCCACTGGGGTCCGTCCGGCGCGCCCGACGGCTCCGCCCCGGCCGTCTTCCTCGCGGTCGTCCCCCTGGCGCTCTGGGCGGTGCTCGCGGTGTCCTGTCTCGCTTTCGGGCGGCGGCGCCTCGTCGTCCGGCGGGCGGGCCGGTACGGGATCGTCGCCGGTCTCGCCTGGGGCGGGATCTTCGTGGTCGGGGCGCAGGCCGTGTCGATCGCCGCCAACCTCGACAGGTCCCGCTGGCAGGACGCGGCTCCGGTCACCTGGCAGGCGATTCTCGTCGTCGTCGCGGCCTCCGCGTGCGCCCTGCTCGCGGCGTGGGCGGGACGTCGTGGGCCGGACGAGCCGCCGCAGGCGCCCGAGCCGGGCGCGGCCGTCCCCGACCTCGCCCCGGGACGGCGGGTGGTGTGGGTGTCGTCGGCGTCGGCCCCGCTGCTGCTCGTCCTCTCCGGCGCCGTGCTGGCCGCGTCCGTCGCGTTCGCCGTGCTCAGGCTCATGGGCCTGTCCGGCCGCGACTGGCACACGGCCGCCGTGCTCGCCGTCGTCGCCCTCGCCGGGTTCGCGCTCTCGACCGTCTCGGTCAGGGTGAGCTCCGAGGGCATGCGGGTGGCGTACGGCCCGCTCAGGTGGCCCGCGCGGCGGGTGCCGCTCGGCCGGATCGAACGCGCCTGGGTGGAGGAGCGGTATCCGTCCCAGGTGGGCGGCTGGGGCTACCGCGGCCTCCCGGGACGGGCCACGATCATGATCCGCGGCGGCGCGTGCCTGGTCGTGCGCTACACCTCCGGCGGGCAGCTCGCCATCAGCGTGGACGACGCCGACAGCGGCGCCGCCCTGCTCAACGCCCTCCTCGCCCGCCATCCGGCCGCCCCCGGCCCGACCTCAGGTGAAAGGCGATGACCGTGATCCGGCGCCACACCGATGTCTGGCTCTTCCTCCTCGTCGCGTTCGGCGCCTCGTGGCTGATCGCGCTGCCCCTGTGGACCGGGCCCGTCAGCCCGGCCGCCTTCCAGCTCCTCGGCATCCCGATCATGTTCACGCCGTCCCTGGGCGTGCTGGCCGTGTGGCTCACCCGGCGGCGCGGCACGCCGCTGAAGGAATGGGCGCGGGCGACCGGGCTCACGCTCGGACCGGACCGGGGCACCACGGCCCCGCTCCTGGTGACGGCGCTGCTCGGCGTGCCGCTTCTCGTGGCCGTCGCCCTCCTGGTCAGCGCCGCCGTCGGCGTGGTGAGCCTCGACTTCGCCGGGCTGAGCCTCTACCGCGCGCAGCTGGGCGCGGCCCTCGACAAGGTGCCGCTGGACCCGGGGGTCCTGTACGTCGTGCAGGTCGCGCAGGCCGTGCTGATCGCCCCGTTCATCAACGCGATCCCCGCGTTCGGGGAGGAGTGGGGCTGGCGGGGCTGGCTGCTGCCGCGTCTGCTCGGCGACCCGGCGGTCGCACCCGTGCCCACGGCCTCGCAGGTGCCGGGCGGCTCGCCCGTGCCGGCGGGAGCGCCCGGCACGGGGGAGCGGCGGCCCGCCCGGGTGTGGCCGGCGATGGTGCTGTCCGGCGTGATCTGGGGTCTCTGGCACGCCCCCCTCACGCTGAAGGGCTACAACTACCCTGCGCTCGGTGCCTGGGCGGCGGTGCTGTTCATCGGCTTCTGCGTCATCTTCGGCGCGCTGCTCGGCTGGATGCGGCTGCGCTCGCGCAGCGTGTGGCCCGCGGTCATCGCACACGGCTCGCTCAACGCCCTGGCGGGCCAGGCGCTGCTTCTCGGCGACGCGGACGCCCCGCCGAACCCGGCGCTCGCCGGGATCACCGGGATCGTCGGCTGGGTGCTGCTCGCGGTCGTCGTCGTCATCGCCTACCGGCTGCGCCCCGTCGCCGTGCCGCGCTGACCGGCGCGTCCACGCCCCTCACAGCAGCAGGGCGGCGACCAGCAGCGTGACGGTCGTGGCCGTCTCCACCAGAGCGCCGAGCACGTCGCCGGTGACGCCGCCCAGCCGCCGTACGGCCCGGCGGCGCAGCAGCGCGGCCGCCCCCAGCCCGGCGGCCATCGCCAGCAGCAGCCCGGCCGTCGTGATGACGTACGGATCGTCCGACAGGCGGTGCAGCAGCCACGCGGGCCGCAGACCCGCGTCGGCGGTGCCCTCGTAGATGATTCCCGGGGACAGGTCCCGGACGGAATAGCCGACGGCGCCGAAGGCGGGCGTCGAATCGAACGGCCAATCGAACGGCCAGCAGTAGTCCAGCAGCGACGGGCCGGCGGCCGCCACGAGGGCGAGCACCACCACGACGGCCGCCGTCGCGGCGGTGGCCCCGAGCGCGGCGCCGCGCCGTACGGTGCCGGCGACGAGCGCGCCGAGGCCGGTGGGACGGGCGGCGGGCACGCCCTCGCGGCAGGCCCACGTGACGGCCAGCCTGCCGGTCGCCGCGGCCGCCACCAGCACGACCCAGGCCACCTCGCCGTCCCGCGCCAGCACGGCCACCTGCACGAGCAGGGTGATCACAAGGGCGACCACCCCGAACGGGCCGATGTCGGAGCGCTTCATCACGTCGAGAGCGCCGTCGGCCGGCTTGCCGCTGCCGAGCCCGTCGGCCAGGTCCGCGAGGCCGTCCAGATGCAGCGCCCGAGTCAGCCACGCCAGCATGCCCACGGCGAGGACGGCACCGAGCAACTGCGAGCCCGACACCGCGCCGGCGACCACGAGCACCACGGCGGCGACCACGCCGAGCAGCAGGCCGACGAACGGCGCGAGCGACATCGCGCGTCCCGCCACGGCGCGGTCGACCTCTACCGGCCGCACGGGGAAGACGGTGAGTGTCCCGACCGCGAGCCGCCAGGCCGCGCCGGGGCCGCGTACGGGGCCGGGTGCGGGGGAGGGTTCATCGGGCACGAGGGGAGATCGTAGTTGTCAAAGGGGCAGCGGGACGACCCGGCCGGAGACCACCAGGGCGACGTCCTCGGACTCGCGGGCGAGGGCCTGGTTGAGGCGGCCGAGCGCGTCGCGGAACAGCCGTCCTGCGGGGGTGGCCGGGATCACCCCGAGGCCCACCTCGTCGCTCACCGCCACCACGTGGGCGCGGGTGCCGCGCCAGGCGGCCGCGAGCGCGTCGCACCGCTCCGCCACCCGATCGAGTGCGGCGCGGTGACCGGCCGAGGGCGCGGCGTCGGGCCAGGCGGCGCACTCGTCGAACACGGCGGCGAGCCAGGTGCCGAGCCCGTCGACGAGCAACGTCCCCGGACCGCCGGAAAGGACGGACACGAGGTCGGTCGTCTCCGCGGTCCGCCAGTGCGCCGGGCGCCGTTCGCGATGGGCGCGCACGCGGGCGAGCCAGGCCGGGTCGTCACCGCCCGAGGGACCGGTGGCGACGTAGGTCACCTCGGGTTCGGCGGCCAGGCGGAGCTCGGCCTCCTCGGACTTGCCCGACCGCGACCCGCCCAGCAGCAGCGTCCGGCGGGGCCGCACCGGCGGGGTCGCCTCCGTGGTCGTCTCCGTGGTCGCCGTGTCCACGACGGTTCCGTCGGGGACGGCCGCCGCGCCCCAGAAACCGAGCCGGCGGCCCAGCTCGCTCTCCGCGGGAACGCGGTGGTCGAGGTGCACCGCGATAATCCGTGTCGCGGGCGTGACCCGTCCGCGGCGGCGCAGGTCCCCCAGCCGCTCGGGACGGTCGGGCAGGTCCATGAGCACCGCGTCGAAGGGCCCGTCGGCGTCCCGCCCGGGTGACCCGGTGGCGGGCCCCGCGGCGTACAGCAGCCGGCCGCCGCCGGGCCCGGTGACCTCGCGCCCGTCGGCCGTGTCGCGGACCGCGTACCCGGCGGGCAGGCGGGCGTCGGTGACCCGTACGCGGCCGTCGAGCACGATGGACGACGGACGCCGGTGGCCGGGGGCGAGCCGGCCGCAGGACGCGCAGGGACAGCCGGGGACGGGCCAGCCCTCCGGGCCGCCGGTTCCCTCCAGGCGGATCTCCATGCCGCTGCCTTTCCGCGTCCGTGTCGCCGGGCGGCCCCGCGTCGGCGGGGGAGGTTGGACGCCGGGAAGAGAGGATAGGGTCCGGCTGCACGGTCTTTGTGCCGCACCGGCCCCGGCGTGAAGTCCCGGCGCGGGGGCGGCGAGGAACCGAAGGAGCGGGTGCGCATGATTTGGCGGTGGCGTTACGAGGACGCGAACGGCGGCGAGGTCACGGACCGGCCGCTGCCCCGGGAGATCTTCTCCAGCCAGTCGGACGCGGAGTCGTGGCTGGGGGAGAGCTGGCGCGAGCTGCTCGAGGCCGGTGTCGAGCAGGTGTCGCTGATGGAGGACGAGCGGGTCGAATACTCGGGGATGTCCCTGCGCGCCGACTGAACCGCGCGGGGGCCGGGACCGCGACGGGCGCGGTCGCGACCCCCGCGACGACACCGGTCCGGCAGGACCGGAGACGGCGTCAGGGACGCGTGGGCGGGCTGACGGTCTTGGCCGGGTCACGCTCGACGACCGGGCCGAGCACGTCGTCGATCTTCTTCAGCACCTCGGCGTCGAGCTTCACACCCGCGGCCTTGACGTTGTCGCGCACCTGCTCGGGCTTGGTGGCCCCGATGATGGCCGACGACACGTTGGGGTTCTGCAGCACCCACGCCACGGCGAGCTGGGCCATCGAGAGCCCGAGGTCGGCCGCGATCGGCTTGAGGTCCTGCACCCGGCGCAGCAGCTCGTCGTCCATCAGCCGGCCGATGAAGCCCGAGCCGGACGGGTCGGTGGCGCGGGACCCGGCCGGCGGCGGCTGGCCGGGCAGGTACTTGCCGGTCAGTACGCCCTGGGCGATCGGCGACCAGACGATCTGGCCCAGGCCCTCCTTCTCGCACAACGGCACGACCTCGGCCTCGATGACCCGCCAGAGCATCGAGTACTGCGGCTGGTTGGACACCAGCCGGTCGAAGCCCATCTCGTCGGCGATCTTCAGGGCCCGGGCGATCTGGTCGGCCGACCACTCGCTGACTCCGACGTACAGCACCTTGCCCTGCCGTACGAGGTCGTCGAAGGCCCGGAGGGTCTCCTCCAGGGGCGTCTCGGCGTCGAAGCGGTGCGCCTGGTAGAGGTCGACGTAGTCGGTCTGCAGCCGGCGGAGCGACCCGTTGATCGACTCCATGATGTGCTTGCGGGACAGTCCCCGGTCGTTCTTGCCTTCGCCCGTGGGCCAGTAGACCTTGGTGAAGATCTCCAGCGACTCGCGCCGGATGCCCTTCAGCGCCCGGCCGAGGACCTCCTCGGCCCTGGTCCCGGCGTAGACGTCGGCGGTGTCGAAGGTCGTGACGCCTTCGTCGAGAGCCGCGCGGACGCACTCGACGGCGGCGTCCTCCTCCACCTGGGACCCATGGGTGATCCAGTTGCCGTAGCTGATCTCGCTGACCATGAGGCCACTGCGGCCAAGATGACGGTATTCCATGGGTCCGACCTTAGGACATGACATCGCGTCACTCCCCCGGGGTGGTTCGCGGTAATGTGCCCGGCGTGCGCCGGTTGATCGTTTCTCGCCCCGTACGGCTGGCTCTGGCCGTCGCGCTGGTGGCGGGTGTCGCCGTAGGGCTGGTCGCCGCCGCCCGCCGGCGCCGCGCCGCCGTGCAGGTCCCGGCCGCTCCGCACTCCGCTCCGCCGGATTCGCGGCAGCCCGCCCCGCTGCCAGAGGCGGGGGAGCCGGCCGGGCGCGGCCCCGAGCCCGTGCTCGGCTGGCCCACGAGGGAGGACCTCGAGAGGTACGACCGGCCGGAGGCCGGCGCGCCGATCGCGCGCCTCCTCGGCGGGCTTCCCCGGATGGAGCGGCCGCGCGGACGGAAGGCGCGCCGCTGGACGGCCGCGCTCGTCGGGCTCGGCCTGCTCGTGCTCGCGTCGCAGTTGCTGGAGAACGCCGTGTTCAGCCCGGAGCCCGGGGCGTCGTTCGGCTGGACGGCGTACGCGGGAGACCCTGCCGGGCCCTGCCTCGCGGACGGTTGCCCGGCGGCGGGCGACCGCGTGTCCGCCGGCCGGCCGGACGAGTCCTGCCTCGCCGCCGCGTGCGGCGTGGCGCGGAATCCCGTGCCGTCCGAGGGGCCCGCGGGCGCGGAGGCGGCGGCAGTGACGCCGGCGCCGTCCCCCGCTCCCGAATGCGCGGTCCGGAAGAGGTCCACGACTCCAGTCGCACGGCCGGTCTCCCGGCGCGTGACGGCCGCGGTGAACCGGCAGTGGCGGCGGATAGAGAGATGGCTGAAGGCGCACGCGCCCAGGACGTACGCCTCGCTGAACGGCCCCGCCAGCCGGCGACTGGTGGCGACGGCCGAGGCGCGGCTGGGGAGGCGCATCCCCGACTCGTTGCGGGCCTCGCTGCTGCGCCACAACGGAGCCCGGGGATCGGCGGCGTTCCGGCTCTCGCCGTATTACTGGGTCATGGGCGCGCGCGAGCTGGTCGCCTCCTGGCCCGAGGTCTGCCGGATGGGCGGAGGCATCCCCTTCGCCTACAGCCCCGACGTCGCCGACTACCTCGTGACGGACTCCGTCACGGGCGGGGTGGGCTCGGCGGACTGGGAGACGCCGTACTTCGAGGACGAGTGGACGTCGTATTACGCGCTGCTCACGGCCACGGCGGACGCCCTCGCCGAGGGCGGCCCCGTGGGCGGGTGGGTCCCCGTGGTGCGCGAGGGCGTTCTCGAGTGGAAGTGAGGCGGCCCAGGCCGGACGGCCTGGGGAGCCACGCCCGGGCAACCCGGGCAACCCGGACATCCGGGGTCAGGCTGCCCGGGTCACGCGGCCGTGCGGGTCACTTCTTCGCGCCGGCCGTGTTCTTGAGGGCGACCGGCAGACCGCCGGGCAGGACGGTCGGCTTGGGGAAGCGCAGGCGGCGCATCTGGGACGAGCGCATCGCCGCGTAGAAGCCCACGCCCTTGAGGTCCTCGCCCGGGAACTTCGCCGCCGCCTCCTTCTTCACCCTCCCGGCCACGTAGAACGAGCTCGCCAGCACGAGCACCATCACGACCGGCAGGGACAGCGTGTAAAGCAGCATGACGGCCGAGCGGACCGGGATCGGGAACGGCACCATCGACAGCAGCATGATGACGAACACGACGGGCAGGAAGTACTGCCCCGGCAGCCGCCGCGAGTCCACCCAGTCGCGCGCGAACTTGCGCACCGGGCCGCGGTCGCGTGCCGGAAGCGCCCGCTCGTCGCCGCGCAGCATGGCGTCGCGCTGCTTGCCGCGCAGCGCCTTGTCGCGCTCGCGCGCCAGACGGTAGGCCTCCTTGCGGTTGGCAGGAGCGGTCACCGGGGAGCGGCGGCGGCCCTGCGCCTCGCTCCGCTTGGGAGTGGGACGGCCCTTACCCGGGGTGCCGTGGGGCTTAGGATCCTCTACAGGGACGGGGGAGTCCTCCGCTGAGGTCTGAGTGCGACGTCGGAACACGTCGCCCAGCCTACCGGGAGTGCAACTTAGTGACGCCCTCGCGCGTTATGCGTAGGGTGAACCCAGGCGGTTACGCCGCCTGACAAGGGGTTTGAGACGGCTGGGGTCACCCACGCACAACCTTGGAGAAGGGGACGGCCGACGCGCATGAGCGTGATGAAGAGACTTTCCATGATCTTCAAGTCCAAGGCCAACAAGGCCCTGGACAAGATGGAGGATCCGCGGGAGACGCTGGACTATTCCTATCAGCGCCAGCTTGAGCTGCTGCAGAAGGTCCGCCGGGGCGTGGCCGACGTGGCCACCAGCCGCAAGCGGGTGGAGCTGCAGATCAACCAGCTCGAGGGGCAGGCCACGAAGCTGGAGAACCAGAGCAGGCAGGCCCTGTCGGCCGGGCGCGAGGATCTGGCCCGCGAGGCGCTGACCCGCCGCAACGGTCTCAACGCCCAGATCGCCGACCTGCGCATCCAGTACAGCAACCTCCAGGGCGAGGAGGAGAAGCTCACCCTCGCCAGCCAGCGGCTCCAGGCCAAGGTCGACTCCTTCCGCACGAAGAAGGAGACCATCAAGGCCACCTACACGGCGGCCGAGGCCCAGACGCGGATCAACGAGGCGTTCTCCGGCATCTCCGAGGAGATGGGCGACGTCGGCCTGGCCATCCAGCGGGCCGAGGACAAGACCGCGCAGATGCAGGCGCGCGCCGGCGCGATCGACGAGCTGCTCGCCAGCGGCGCACTCGACGACTTCACCGGGCAGCGCGACGACATCCAGGCGGAGCTCGACCGCATGGGCGGCGGCTCGGACGTCGAGCTGGAGCTCGCCAAGATGAAGGCCGAGCTCGGCCAGGGCCCGGCGCCCAGGAGCGCGATCGAGCAGGGCCAGCAGGGCCAGGCCGCCCCGTCCAACCAGCAGCACACGCAGCAGCTGCGCCAGCCGGGGGAGGGACTGTGATCGTCAGAATCATGGGTGAGGGCCAGGTCGAGATCGGCGCCGCCGACATCGACGTCCTCAACGAGCTCGACAGCGAGCTGGAGGCCGCGATCGAGTCGGACGACGAGACCGAGTTCCGCACCAAGCTGCACGCGCTCCTCGACAAGGTGCGTCACGTCGGCAAGGCCCTGCCGGACGACTCGCTGGAGCCGTCCGAGCTGATCCTGCCGCCGGCCGACGCCTCGATCGAGGAAGTGCGGGAGATGCTCGGGGACACCGGGCTCATCCCTGGCTGATGGCCTCCACGCGCTTCGCCCCTGATCGCGGCCTCACCGTCCGGATGACCGTGACGATGTTCCTGCTCGGGCTGCTCTATGTCGCGTTCGTGGCGGTCCTGGTCGCGGTGGGCGTACGTGCGGTCACCGTGCTCCTGATCGCCGGGGGTCTCCTGCTGGCGCAGTACTTCCTGTCCGACAAGATCGCGCTGTTCGCGATGCACGGGCGGGAGGTCTCCCCGCAGGAGGCTCCCGAGCTTCACGGGATCATCGACCGGCTGAGCGCGATGGCGGGGATGCCGAAGCCGCGGGTGGCGATCGCCGACTCGGACATCCCGAACGCGTTCGCCACCGGACGCAACCAGAAGAACTCGGTGGTCTGCGTGACCACCGGCATTCTGCGCAGGCTCGACGCGCGGGAGCTCGAAGGCGTGCTGGCCCATGAGATGTCCCACGTGGCCCACCGGGACGTGGCGGTGATGACGATCGCCTCGTTCCTGGGCGTCGTGGCCGGTCTGATGACGCGCTTCGCGCTCTACACCGGTCTGGGCGGCCGGAGGAACGACAACGGCCCCCCGGTCGGCCTGATCATCTTCGCGGTCTCCGGCCTGGTCTACGCCGTCAGCTTCCTGCTGACGCGGGCGCTGTCGCGCTACCGCGAACTGGCCGCCGACCGCGCGGGCGCGCTGCTGACGCAGCAGCCGAGCGCCCTGGCCAGCGCCCTCGTCAAGATCAGCGGTGACATCGGCAGGATCCCGACCAGGGACCTGCGCGAGGCGCAGCCGTTCAACGCCTTCTTCTTCGCGCCCGCCCTGTCGGGCCAGAGCGTCGCCTCGCTGCTGTCGACCCACCCCTCGCTGGAGCGCCGGCTGGACCAGCTGGCCAGGATCTCCGCCGCGCTGGGCCGCGGATGAGGGGGCGCTGATGGGCTGGTTCGACTCGCTGCTCGGCCGCTCCAAGCCCGCCAGGCCCGACCTGGACGCGCTGTTCGCCCTGCCGTCGGCCGCCGTCACGCTGCAGGCCGCCACCGGCTTCGCCCCGGCGGGAACCGGGTCGGTGTGCTTCCGCGCCGCGGAGGGCGGCGCCTTCGCCCGGCTCGAACAGGACATCGAGGCCCTGATGGGCAGGGTCGAGGTCTCCCGGGACTCCTACGGCTACACCTGGCTGCAGGTGCGCAATTCCGACGTGGCCGGGCTCGTCACCGACCTGCACGCGGCCAACTCGTCCCTGGAGTCGGCGGGGTTCGGCCCGTCACTGCTGTGCTCGCTCGTCACCTTCGCCGACCCGTCGCGACGGAAGCTGGCGATCGTGTATCTCTACAAGCGCGGCACGTTCTACCCCTTCGCCCCGGTGGGCGAACCGCGCCGCGACAACGCGCTGGAACTGCAGGTGCGCGGCGTCCTGGACCACGAGCTCACGATCGAGCCCGAACTCGCGAGCTGGTTTCCCGTCTGGGGCGCCCCCGGCCTCTGACCTTCGGGAGCTCCCCATGACCGAGTGGACCCACCTGCGGCACACCGAGGCCGCGGCCGCGGAGATCGGCCGGATGGCCGAGGCCGTACGGGGACGGGACGGGACCACACCTGTGCCGACCTGCCCGGGGTGGGACCTCAGGGAGCTGGTCGAGCACACGGGCGCCATCCACCGGTGGGCCGCCGCGATGGTGCGCGACGCCGCCGTCCGCCGATACGACCGCGCCGCGATGGACCACGGCATCCCCGAGGACTTCGCCGGCCACGCGGACTGGCTGGAGGCCGGAGCCGGGCAGCTCGCCGAGGCGCTGAAGGGCCGCGACCCGGACACCGAGGTGTGGAACTGGACGGGGAACCGCAGCGCCCGGTTCTGGTCCCGCCGACAGCTCCACGAGACCGTCGTCCACCGCGCCGACGCCGAGATCGCCCTCGGGATCGCCCCGGAGATGGACGAGGGCGTCGCGGCCGACGGGGTGGCGGAGTTCTTCGACATACTCCCGTACACCCGGTGGCAGCCCCTGATCGCCGAGCTGAGGGGCGACGGGGAGACGATCTCCTGGCGGACGGAGACGGGCGGGGCCTGGCTGGTGCGGCTCACGCCCGAGGGGTTCGCGTACGAGCGGTCCGGCGCCCCGGGTGACGTGGCCGCGGACGTCACCGCAGACGTCACCGCGGATGTCACCGCGGATGTCACCGTGCGCGCGGAGACGACCGGCGACCTGATGCTGACGCTGTGGGGACGGCGCGAGCCCGGCGCGGTCGAGGGCGACACGGCTCTACTGGACTGGTGGCGCGAGCGCGCGCGCATGTGAGGCCGGAAGCCGCGGTCGCGGTCGGAAGAACGCGGGGCGCCTCCGGGAGGTCCCGGGGGCGCCCCGCGTCACAGTGCCCCGATCACGCCAGCCTCGATCACGGCGGCCTCGATCACGGCGGCCTCGGTTAAGGCAGCGCCTCGGTTACGGCAGGGCCAGCATGCGGTCGAGGGCGACCTTGGCCCAGTGGGTGGTGTCCGCGTCGACCGTGATCTGGTTGACGACCTCGCCGTCGGCCAGCGACTCCAGCGCCCAGACCAGGTGCGGAAGGTCGATGCGGTTCATGGTGGAGCAGTAGCACACGGTCCGGTCGAGGAACGTGATGGTCTTGTCGGGGAACCGGTTCGCCAGCCGGCGCACCAGGTTCAGTTCCGTTCCGACGGCCCAGGAGGACCCGGCCGGGGCCTCCTCCAGCATGCGGATGATGTACTCGGTCGAGCCGACGAAGTCCGCCTTGGTCACGACCTCGTGGCGGCACTCGGGGTGCACGAGCACGTTCACCCCGGGGATGCGGGCGCGCACCTCGTCCACGCAGGCGGCGGAGAAGCGCCCGTGGACCGAGCAGTGGCCCTTCCACAGGATCATCTTCGCGTTCTCCAGCTGCTCCCGGGTGAGGCCGCCGTTCGGGCGGTGCGGGTTGTAGACCACGCAGTCGTCCAGCGACAGCCCCATCTCCAGCACGGCCGTGTTGCGGCCCAGGTGCTGGTCGGGCAGGAACAGCACCTTCTCGCCCTGCTCGAACGCCCAGTCGAGGGCGCGCTTCGCGTTCGAGGAGGTGCACACGGCGCCGCCGTGCCGCCCGCAGAACGCCTTGATGTCCGCACTGGAGTTCATGTAGGTGATCGGCACGACCCGGTCGGCGATGCCGGCGTCCTCCAGGGCGTCCCAGCAGTCCTCGACCTGGTTGAAGGTCGCCATGTCGGCCATCGAGCAGCCGGCGGCCAGGTCGGGAAGCACCACCTTCTGCGTGTCACCGGTCAGGATGTCGGCCGACTCCGCCATGAAGTGGACACCGCAGAACACGATGTACTCCGCCTCGGGCCGGGCGGCGGCCTCGCGGGCGAGCTTGAACGAGTCGCCGGTCACGTCGGCGAACTGGATGACCTCGTCGCGCTGGTAGTGGTGACCGAGCACGAACAACCGGTCGCCGAGCCGCTCCTTGGCCACGCGGGCGCGTTCCACGAGGGTCGGATCGGACGCGGGAGGCAGCTCGCCCGGGCAGTCGACGCCGCGTTCGCTGTGCGGGTCGGTGTCCCGGCCGAGGATGAAAAGCGGAAGGCCAGTCTCTGTGATCGTCACGACCACACCCCCTCGGGGACTTATCGTCTAACTGACGACTAATCATTACACATCACCTCGCCTGGTTCGTCGCGCGGTTGCCTGTGAGGCATCTGGAATGTGTAGGGCTGCACGGGTGTTGGTAGCGTCTAGGTAGGACGTCAGAACCAATCAGACCGCCCCGAAGGGCGGTTGGCGCAGACGCGGGAGTCAGCACATGACGGTTGAGAGCAGCGAGACCACGCAGCAGGGCCTGATCCTGACTGACGCGGCCGCGGCCAAGGTCAAGAGCCTGCTCGAGCAGCAGGGCGAGGAAGGGCTGCAGCTCCGGGTGGCCGTCCAGCCGGGTGGCTGTTCCGGCCTGCGTTACCAGCTCTTCTTCGACGACCGGTCGATGGACGGCGACGTGGTCGCCACCTTCGGCGGCGTGAACGTCGTCACCGACCGGATGAGCGCGCCGTACCTCATCGGCGCCACGGTCGACTTCGTGGACACCATCGAGAAGCAGGGCTTCACCATCGACAACCCCAACGCGACGGGGTCGTGCGCCTGCGGCGACTCGTTCAACTGACGGCGAGCGCGTGCCCGGCAGCCTCGCCGGGCTCGTGCCGCGATGGAGGGTGGGTCGAGCGCCCCGTACGGGTTGTTCCGTGCGGGGCGTCGTCGTGCCCGAGACGGTACGCTCAGTAGGTTCGGCGGGATCAACGTCCCCGCCCCTGTCTCTCTGATGCTGACAACGAGGAGAATGACCCCGTGCGCATCGCCGTCACCGGCTCCATCGCCACCGACCATCTGATGACGTTCCCCGGCCGCTTCGGCGACCAGCTCATCGCCGAGCAGCTCGACCGGGTCTCGTTGTCGTTCCTCGTCGACGAACTGCAGATCCGCCGTGGCGGATGCGCGGCCAACATCGCGTTCGGCATGGGCTGCCTGGGGCTCACCCCGGTCCTCGTCGGCGCCGTCGGCACCGACTTCGCCGACTACCGCTCGTGGCTGGAGCGCCACGGCGTCGACTGCGACTCGGTGCACATCTCCGAGCTGCACCACACGGCGCGCTTCCTGTGCACCACGGACGAGGACCACAACCAGATCGCCTCGTTCTACACCGGCGCGATGGCCGAGGCGAGGGAGATCGAGCTGGGCCCGATCGCCGACCGACTCGGCGGGCTCGACCTCGTCCTGATCAGCCCCAACGATCCGGCGGGGATGCTGCGGCACACCGACGAGGCGCGGCAGCGGGGCATCCCGTTCGCCGCCGACCCGTCGCAGCAGCTCGCGCGCATGCCGGGCGAGGAGATCCGCCAGCTCGTGGAGGGCGCGGCGTACCTGTTCAGCAACGACTACGAGCTGGGCCTGATCGCGCAGAAGACCGGCTGGTCGGACGAGGAGATCCTCGACCGGGTCGGCGTACGGGTGACCACCCTCGGGCCCAAGGGCGCCAGGATCGACCGCAAGGGCGAGCCGTCGCTGCACATCCCGCCGGCGCCCGAGCTGGGCAAGGCCGACCCGACCGGCGTCGGCGACGCCTTCCGCGCCGGGTTCCTCTCCGGGCTCGCCTGGGGCCTGTCCCTGGAGCGCTGCGGCCAGATCGGCAACCTCACCGCCACCCACGTGCTCGAGCAGGTCGGCTGCCAGGAGTACGAGTTGAGCCAGCGCGTCTTCCTGGAGCGCTTCGCCGCGGCGTACGGCTCGGAGGCGGCCGGCGAGGTGGGCGGGCACGCCCGCTGCCACTACGCCTGAGGACGGGCGCTCAGTAGTTGCGGCGCACGTGGATGGACCAGCCGCCGTGAGGCAGCTCGTAGCTCCCCACGTGCTCGTGTGACTTCAACCGGCACCAGGCCGGGACGTCGGTGAACGCGGCGGGGTCGTCGGCCAGCACGGCGACCACCCCGCCCGTCGCCACCTGGTTGATCCGCTCGGCCAGCATGATGATCGGGATCGGGCACTTGCGGCCCAGCGCGTCGATCGTCAGCGCGGGCGGCTCCGCCGGCTGGACCGGCTCGGCGACTTCGGCGGGCTCGGCCCGAACCGCCTCGGGAGACCGCCGGGCGCCGCCCGTCCGTCTGCGCCACATCAGTGCACCCCCAAGCTCGACCGGATCCGCCGCACGATGTCCGGGAGCACCGCGAGGAAACGATCGATGTCGTCCTCGGACACGCCACGGGGCAGCGATACCCGCACATTTCCATGCGTAAGCACGCCCATTGCCTCCAGAACATGCGATGGACGAAGCGTACTCGCCGTGCAGGAGCTGCCGGACGAGACGGCGAAACCGGCCTTGTCGAGCTCGGTGAGCAGCGCCTCGCCCTCGACGTACAGGCAGGAGAACGTGACGAGGTGCGGCAGCCGCAGGACCGGGTCGCCGACGACCTCCACGTCGGGCACCAGGCGGGGCACCTCGGCGCGGATCCGGTCGACCAGGGCGGACAGCCGCCGTCCCTCGGCCTCCGCCTCCTCGGCCCGGGCGCGCAGCGCCGCGGCGGCGGCCACGATCGCGGGCACGTTCTCGAACCCCGGCACGCGCCGCCGTTCCCGCTCGTCCTCGGGCAGCGGCGAGCGCCATCGCACGCCCTTGCGCACCGCCAGCACGCCCACCCCGGCCGGTCCGCCCCACTTGTGCGCGCTCGCGGTCAGGACCGACCAGCCCTCGGGGAGCGGCAGGCGGCCCGCCGACTGCGCGGCGTCGACCAGCAGCGGCACGCCCGCCTCACGGCAGGCCCGCGCCGCCTCCTCGACCGGCTGGAGGGTCCCCACCTCGTGGTTGGCCGTCTGCAGGCACGCCAGGGCGGCGCCGGGCCGCGCGACGGCCTCGGCGAACGCGTCCGCGTCCACCCGGCCCGTACGGCTCACGCCCACGATCTCCATCTCGCCGCCGCCGCCCTCGTGGAGGGCGCCCGCGTGCAGGACGCTGGAGTGCTCGACGGCGCTCGCCACCAGGCGGGTCCCGGCCCGGCGGCGGCCGGCCAGCGTGCCGAGCACGCCGAGGTGCACGGCCTGCGTCCCCGACGAGGTGAACGACACCTCGTCGGGCCGGGCGCCGATCAGTTCGGCTACCTCTGCCCTCGCGCGCTCCAGTAACATCTGGGCGCGGCGCGCCGTGCCGTACAGGCGGGCGGGATCGGCCCAGCCGGCGTCGATCGCCGCCAGCAAGGCGTCACGGGCCGCGGGATGGAGAGGTTCGGTCGAAGCCGCGTCCAGGTAGGCCACAGTTAGGACATTAACGGGGGCTGCTCAGAGGGGCGGCGCCGGTCCGCGCTAATGTGTCCCCCAGCGTGAACTCAACCAAGTAAAGGTCTGACCGGCCGGAAGACTGGCGCCGGTCTCACCTAAGGGTCAATTGGAAAAACCGCCCAGGAGAGGAACTCTTGGGCTTCATCTGTGGGGTAGGCGATCCGTGAGTCCGACCCGCCGTACGACACGGCGACCGTGGGCACGCCGCCGGTTGCCCGGAGCCGCCGCCCTGGCGCTGCTGGTGGCGTCCGGGACGGCGTGTAGCAACCAGGCGATCGATCAGTGGTCCCGTGGGGGCATGCCGGAAGGTGTCACCAAGCAGGCCGGCATCGTCCAGACGCTCTGGAACGGGAGCTGGATCGCGGCTCTCGCCACCGGCGTGGTCGTCTGGGGACTGATCCTGTGGGCGTGCATCTTCCACCGTAAGAAGAAGAACAGCCCCGATCAGCTGCCTCCGCAGGTGCGCTACAACCTGCCGATCGAGATCCTCTACACGGTGGTCCCGGTCATCATGGTCGCGGTCTTCTTCTACTTCACGGCCCGTGACGAGACCGAGATCACGCGGATCACCAAGGCCGCCCCGGTCAAGGTGGCCGTCGAGGGCTACCAGTGGAGCTGGCGCTTCACGACCGAATACCAGGGCCAGAAGGCCGTGGTCGCGGGCGTGCCCGTGGACCTCAGCAAGCAGAGCGCGGAGAACCCGCAGGGTCCGCAGCTCGTGCTGCCGGTCAACACCCAGGTCCAGTTCGACCTGCACTCGCCCGACGTCATCCACTCGTTCTGGGTGCCGGCGTTCCTGTTCAAGCAGGACGTCTTCCCGGGCAACGTGCACAACCGCTTCCAGATCACGACGCTCGACAAGACGGGTGTCTTCGTCGGCCGATGCGCCGAGCTCTGCGGCACCGACCACAGCAAGATGCTGTTCTCCGTGAAGCTCGTCCCGCAGGCCGAGTTCGACCAGTACATCAAGAGCCAGGCGGGGAGTGCGCAGTGACCGCCATCCAGGAACCGGCCGGCATCGCCGCGCGGCCGTACACCAAGGGCACGGTCATCGCCAAGTGGCTGTCCTCGACCGACCACAAGGTGATCGGGCACCTCTACCTGATCACGTCGTTCGTGTTCTTCCTCATCGGCGGCCTCATGGCGCTGGTGATGCGGGCCGAGCTCGCGCAGCCGGGGCTGCAGGTCGTGTCCAACGAGCAGTTCAACCAGCTGTTCACCATGCACGGCACGATCATGCTGCTCATGTTCGCGACGCCGCTGTTCGCCGGCTTCGCCAACGAGCTGATGCCGCTGCAGATCGGCGCGCCCGACGTGGCGTTCCCCCGGCTGAACATGGTGAGCTACTGGCTCTACCTGTTCGGCAGCACGATCGCCGTCTCCGGCTTCTTCACCCCGAACGGGTCCGCGTCGTTCGGCTGGACCGCGTACGCGCCGCTGTCGAACGCGGTGACCTCGCCGGGCCTCGGCAGCGACCTGTGGGTCCTCGGCCTGGCGCTGTCCGGTCTCGGCACGATCCTCGGCGCGGTGAACTTCATCACCACGATCCTCACCATGCGGGCCCCCGGCATGACGATGTTCCGGATGCCGATCTTCACCTGGAACATCCTGCTCACCAGCATCCTGGTGCTGCTGGCCTTCCCGGTCCTGGCGGCCGCGCTGCTCGCCCTTGAGGCCGACCGCAAGCTGGGCGCGCACATCTTCGACTCGCCCACGGGCGGGGCGATGCTGTGGCAGCACCTGTTCTGGTTCTTCGGTCACCCCGAGGTCTACATCATCGCGCTGCCGTTCTTCGGCATCATCACCGAGATCCTTCCGGTCTTCAGCCGTAAGCCGATCTTCGGGTACATCGGCCTGGTCGGCGCGACCATCGCCATCGCCGGCCTGTCGGTCACCGTGTGGGCCCACCACATGTTCGTGACCGGCCAGGTGCTGCTGCCGTTCTTCTCGTTCATGACGTTCCTCATCGCCGTGCCGACCGGAGTGAAGTTCTTCAACTGGATCGGCACCATGTGGCGGGGACACCTGTCGTTCGAGGCGCCGATGCTGTTCGCGGTCGGCTTCCTGGTGACCTTCCTGTTCGGCGGCCTGACCGGCGTCATCCTGGCGTCGCCCCCGCTGGACTTCCACATCAGCGACACCTACTTCGTCGTGGCCCACTTCCACTACGTGGTCTTCGGCACCGTGGTGTTCGCGATGTTCGCCGGGTTCTACTTCTGGTGGCCCAAGTTCACCGGCAAGATGCTGAACGACAAGCTCGGCAAGCTCCACTTCTGGCTGCTGTTCTTCGGCTTCCACCTGACCTTCCTGGTGCAGCACTGGCTGGGCGTCATCGGCTTCCCCCGGCGCTACGCCGACTACTCGGCGAGCGACGGCTTCACCGACCTGAACATGGTCTCCTCGGCCGGCGCGCTCCTGCTCGGCCTGTCCACCCTGCCGTTCTTCTACAACGTGTGGGTGACGTGGCGTAAGGCGCCCAAGGTCACCGTGGACGACCCGTGGGGCTTCGGCGGCTCGCTCGAGTGGGCGACCTCCTGCCCGCCGCCGCGGCACAACTTCACGTCGCTGCCGCGCATCCGGTCCGAGCGCCCGGCGTTCGACCTCAAGTACCCGCACATCACCGCCAAGCCTGAGCTGGTGGAGGAGTCCCGATGAAGATCCAGGGATGGATGTTCCTGCTCTGCGGCGTCTTCTTCGCCGCCGCGGACGTGGTCTACTGGTTCTGGTCCAAGGAGCCGACCGGCACCACCGCCATGGCGATCTCCGTCGGCCTGGCCCTCATGATCGGCTACTACCTGCTGTTCACCGCGCGCCGCGTCGGCGACCAGCCGGAGGACAACAAGGAAGCCGAGATCAGCGACGGCGCGGGCGAGATCGGCTTCTACAGCCCGCACAGCTGGTGGCCGCTGTTCGTGTGCCTGTCGGCCGCGCTGACGTTCTTCGGCTTCGCGGTCGGCTGGTGGCTGTTCTTCATCGGCCTGTTCTGCACGGTCATGAGCATGATCGGGTTCGTGTTCCAGTACTACCGGGGCAACTTCTCGCACTGATCGCGCGAATCCCCTGACGGCCGGTCGGCGTTCTCGCCGACCGGCCGTCCGCGTTCTTTGCCGGCATGCGGTCCCCGGACTGCCCGAACGGTACATCACCAGGGAATAACCCCCGGAAAGCGACGCTAGGGGGACGGACGTGCGTGCTGGTGCGGGGGCGCTGGCCCTTCTCGTGATGGTTGCCGGGTGTTCCACGTCGGGCGGGCGGGACGAGGATCGAGGCCCAGGGACAGCGATCAGCATCAGCCCGCTCGACGGCGCGGCCGACCTGCCGCCCGAGCTTCCGATCCTGATCGGCGCGGCGGGCGGCACGCTCACCCACGTGGCCGTACAGGCCGCGGGAAAGCCCGTAGCGGGCGTGTTCAGCCCCGACCGCACCCAGTGGCGCAGTGAGCGCTCCATGGCCCCGGGGACGGCCTACAGCGTCGAGGCGACGGCGGCGGGCTCCGGCGGCTCGGCGACCAGGACCGTCCGCTTCACCACGAAACAGGCCGCCAAGACCTTCGGCATCTCCACCCTGCTGCCCGACAAGCAGGACACCGGCCTCAAGGTCGGCGTCGGCATGCCGATCATCATCACCTTCGACAAGCCGATCGCCGACCGCGTGTCCGTCGAGCGCAACCTGATCGTGCGGGCGTCCAAGCCCATCGACGGCGCCTGGCACTGGATCGACGACAAGAACGTCGTCTTCCGCCCGGAGAAGTACTGGCCGACGTACACGAAGGTCCGCGTCACCGCGCGCCTGGCCGGCATCAGAGGCGGCGAGGGCATGTACGGCAAGCAGGACTACGTCAGGGACTTCGAGATCGGCCGGTCGCAGATCAGCGTCGCCAACACCCAGACCCATTACATGAAGATCGAGCGCGACGGCAAGCAGATCAAGAACATGCCGATCAGCGCCGGCATGGGCGACGTGCTCCGCCACCACACCACCAGCGGCATCCACGTGGCGATGTCCAGGGAGGACGTCACGGTCATGACGTCTCCGGACGCCTCGCCGGGGCAGTCCGGCTACTACGAGACGACCGTGTACAACAGCGTCCGCATCTCCAACACCGGCGAGTACGTCCACGGCGCTCCGTGGTCCGTGGGCGACCAGGGCAACTCCAACGTCAGCCACGGCTGCGTGAACGTCAGCCCGGAGAACGCCAAGTGGTTCAAGAACAACACCCTGATCGGCGACCCGATCATCGTGACCGGGACGCCGCGCAGGCTGGAGGCGACCAACGGCTGGAGCTACTGGCAGGACTCCTGGCCGGAATGGCTCAAGCGGAGCCGCCTGCGCGCCGCTCCCGCCGAGTCCCTCTGAGCGGCCTTTCAGCGCCGTGTGGGCGGCGCGTCTCGTGGTGGCGGAAGACGGCCCAGCACACGGCCAGGGCCGCCGCGAACGCCGGCAGCCACGCCAGCCGGGCGGCCACCCAGCCGGGATCGCCGGGGACGGTGTGCAGGCCGGGCAGCGCGCCGCCCGCGAGCCGCAGGGCCGCCGCCGTGACCGCGATCATCGCGGTCTGGTGCCACAGGAAGAGCGTCATCGCGGAGACGTTGACCAGCGCCACCGGTGCCCAGACGGCGGGACGGCGCAGCACCCGCCGCAGCGGCCCCGACAGCACCAGGGCCGCCCCGCACTGGGCGAGCCCGAACGCGACGGCCGCCACCGTGGGCGGGGACTGGTTGGAGACCGGCGCGCCCGGCACCCCGACCATGGACGCCGGATAGCCGGCCCACAGGACGAGAGCGGCGGTGGCGGCGGCCCCGCCGAGCAGCAGCGCCCACCCTGTCAGGCGGCCGTCCAGCCGTCCGCGCGCCCACAGGGCGCCCAGACAGTACGGCACCAGCCAGCCGGTCCCCACGTTGAGCCAGCCGGCCCAGGACGGCCCGTCCAGGCCGAACCTGACGAGGTCGGCCAGCGCGACGGCGGCGAGCGGCCACGCCGGGTGCAGCCGGGCGGCGAGCGGAGTCGCCGCCGTCAGAGCGGCGAAGACCAGCAGGAACCACATCGGCGACCACACCAGCTTGACCAGCGCGTAGACGGTCCCCGGATCGGCCCCCCACGCGAGCATCGCGACCGCCGCCGCGGTCCACACCCCCACCAGAGGCACCACCGGGCGGAACAGGCGGGCCATCCGGGCGGCGGCCCACCGCCCGTGGCCCTCGCCCCGGGCCCGCGCGCGGCCGTGGCTCTCGACGGCCACCCGCCCGCCCACGAAGAAGAACACGGCCATGGTCTGGAGCAGCCAGGAGGCGGGCGCGAGTTGCGGCATGTACTTCAACGGGCTGGTGACGCGCAGCACGCCGCTGTCGGCGACGGGGGCGGTCACCAGCCAGTGACCGGCCACCACACCGGCGACGGCGAGGGCGCGCAGCGCGTCGACGGCCCGGTCGCGCCCGCCGGGTGTCGCCGCCTCCACGCGCTGGACGAGGTCACGAAGCATGGCTCACTCCGGTGGGAGCATGCCCCGACAGGATCCGGGCGATGTTCGTCAGAGCGGGCGATCCGTCTTTCAGATAGTCGCTGTGACCGCCGTCGCCCGCGGCGAAGATCCGGGCGCCGAACCGGGGGTCCACGGGATCCTCTCCGAGCCCGATCGTGGCGAAGGGCAGGCGCACCGCCGCGTGCGGCAGGCCGCCGACCCAGTCACCGGTGCTGCGTGCGGCCCACACGGTCGCCCGGGTGCGCATCGCCGCCACGTCGTCCACGCCCGCGCCTGGACTGCCGTACAGGATGATGTCCGCGACGTCCAGACCGTGCGCGGCCCGGCCGCACAGCACGCTCCCGTACGAGTGACACAGCAGGCCGATGCGGGCGGCGGGCCTGAGCCGGGCCAGGTCGCGGACGAAGGCGCGCAGTGCGGGGACGGCCTCGTCCGCGCGGCCGGTCGTCAGCGCCTGGAAACTCACGACGCTCGGGGGCCGGTAGCCGAGCCAGGCGACGACGGCCCCCCGGCCGCCCAGCGCCCGCTGCAGCCGCATCGAGCCGCCCCGCAGGAGTCCGTAGGTGTCGAGGCCGGTGCCGGAGCCGGGGACGATCACCGCGATCCGGTCGGCCGCCGCCAGGTCGCCGAACACCTCGGCGACCCGGCCGCCGTCGCGGCCGTCGAAGGACAGGAAGCTCCGGGCGGGGTCGGCCATCGCCCGCAGCATCGCGGCCCGCCATCGGTGACCGGCGGCCGTGGCGGTCGGCATCGCCGCCTCGATCGCGCCGCGGGTGGCGGCGTACCGCTCGGCCAGGCTCGCGGCCGTCACGGCCCGCAGTGGGGGCAGGCGGGGCGGGACGGGCGCGGCGACCGCCTCGGGACGCGTCGCACCGGTCACCGGGAAGGCGAGCGCGGCGGCGACGAACGCGGCGAGCAGCCTCCGGCGCAGGCGCCCCCCGGCCGGGCGGGGGTGGCGGCGTTCGCCCGTGCCGCCGCGGGGGAGGGGGAGTGGGGAAGGCCGCCGGTCGTGGGCGCCCGTCGGCTGCGTGGTGTCGATCACCCGATTCACGGTGCCGCGAGCTGCGCCCCCGCCACATCGGACTGTCAGCGACATTCGCCGCGACACCGGTCAGACCGTGGATGTAAACCCCTGGTCGGATGCTCGCAAATGGGACACTCGTCTACGCTCTGAGCATGCCGGTCGCGCCCCCGAGTCCCTCCCTGAAGCGGCTGCCGCCCGGGACCTGGGTGGTCCTCGCCTGGTGCGGGGGCATGGCGGTCACGTTCCTGCTGCGACTGCGGCTGCCCGGAGAGTGGTACCCCGCCATGCGGCCGGCGGCGCAGTTCTTCCGCTGGGACGGCCTGGTCCACATGGCGCTGGCCACCGCACTCGTGCCGGCCTGTGGCGCCCTGCTGCGCCGCCGCCCGTTGCCGGCTCTGGTCCTGGGGCTCGCCGCGTCCGTTTTCGGGACGTTGCCCCTGGGCGTGGCGGAGATTCCGCTGCCGCAGTTCCTCGCGGCCGAGGTCGCGGTGTTCTTCATCGCCGCGGAACGGCCGCGCGGAACCGGCGTCGTCGCGGTCGTCATGGCCCTCGCCACGCTGGGCGCCCATCTGGCGGTGCGGCTGATGTGCGGGTGGCCGATCGGGGTGTCGTCCGAGACGGCCGTGGCCCTCACGACCGTCATCGCCTGGCTGCTCGGCAACTCGGTGCGTGAGTCGCGTGAGCATGCCGAGGAGCTGCGCGCCCGGGCGGCGACCCAGGCGGTCAGTGACGAGCGGCTCAGGATCGCTCGTGAGCTGCACGACATGGTCGCCCACAGCATCGGAGTCATCGCCCTGCAGGCGGGCGCCGCGCGGCGGGTCATCGACACCCAGCCGGAGCGGGCACGGGACGCGCTCGGCGAGATCGAGACGGCAGGCCGCCAGACGCTGTCGGGGCTGCGCCGGATGCTCGGCGGACTGCGCGGCCCCGGGCAGGGGCGTCCGGCGTCGCCCGGGCTCCTGGGGACGGCGTCCCTGGAGACGGCGTCCCTGGAGACGGCGCCTCTGGAACCGGGCGCCGGCCTCGCCGGCGTCGACCGGCTGGCCGCCACGACCACGCAGGCGGGCGTACGGGTCGACGTGCGCCGGCTGGGGGAGCCTCGTCCACTGCCGCCGGAGATCGACGTGTCGGCCTACCGCATCGTCCAGGAGGCCGTGACCAACGTGGTGCGTCACGCCGGCACGGCGTCGTGCCGCGTGTGGATCGACTACCGGGACGACGAGGTGCGCATCGAGGTGCTCGACGACGGGCGCGGCGGTGACAGCGGGGAAGGTTACGGCCTGATCGGGATGCGCGAGCGGGTCGGCGTCCTGCACGGGACCTTCGCCGCCGGCCCGCGTCCCGAGGGAGGCTTCCGGGTCGAGGCCCGGCTGCCCGTGCCCGCGGAGGTGCGATGACCGTCCGCGTGCTGCTCGCCGACGACCAGCCGCTGGTCCGCGCCGCCCTGCAGATGGTGATCGCCGACGCGCCCGACCTCGACCTCGCCGGGGAGGCGGGCACCGGCGCGGACGCGGTGCGGATGGCAGAGGAGGCCGGGCCCGACGTCGTGGTGATGGACATCCGCATGCCCGGCATGGACGGGATCGAGGCCACCCGGCTGATCACCGAGGGCTGCGGCGCCCAGGTCCTCGTCCTGACGACCTTCGACGACGACGAGTACGTCCACGGCGCGCTGCGCGCCGGGGCGTCCGGGTTCCTCGTCAAGGACATGGCCCTGGACGACATCCTCGCCGCCATCCGGGTGGTCGCCGCCGGGGAGGCCCTGATCGCGCCGCGCGTGACCCGCCGGCTGATCGAGGAGTTCGCGGGCCGTCCCGCGCCCGGCCCGCGGCCTCGTCAGGCCACGGGGCTCACCGAGCGGGAGGCCGAGGTGCTGACCCTCGTCGGGCGCGGCCTGTCCAACGCGGAGATCGCCGCCGAGCTGTTCATCAGCGCCGCCACCGTCAAGACGTACGTGACGCGGCTGCTCGCCAAGCTCGGCGCCCGCGACCGCGTGCGGCTCGTCATCATCGCCTACGAGACGGGCCTCGTGTCCCCGACCGGCTGAGCCGGATACGCGCAGATGGCGCGAGGCGGGAAGCACAACGGCCCGGCGGGGGAGTGGTCTCCCCCTGCCGGGCCGCTTCGTGCCGGTCGGTCAGGTGCCCGTCAGTGGAGCTCCTTGCGGTCGCCGGCGCCGACGCCCGCGTGCTCCTCCTCGTGGCCCTCCTCGTGGTGGCCGTCGGTCAGCGGAACCCGGTCGGTCCCGTACGCCTGACTCATCTTGAGCCGGAGCCGGCCGAGGGCGCTGCGGGCGCCCTTGGGCGGGATGCCCTCGCCGTCCTCGGCGCTCTCGAGCATCGGGATCTCCTGCTTGCCGCGGATGTGCTCGGCGATGTCCTCCGCCGGCGGCGTGTGGACCTCGATGTACTGGCCGTTCGGCATTCGCTTGATGACGCCGGACTCCACGCCGTGGGACAGCACCTCGGCGTCCTTGCGCTGGAGGCCGATGCACATCCGGTAGGTGATCCAGTACGCGATGGCCGGGCCGATGAAGATGGCGAACCGTCCGAACCAGGTCGTGCTGTACAGGTCGAGGTGGAAGTTCGCCGACAGCTCGTCGTTGGCGCCCAGCAGCCACAGGATGCCGTAGAACGTCATGCCCGAGATGCCGATGGCCGTGCGGTGCGGGTTGTTGCGCGGCCGGTCGGCGATGTGGTGCTCGCGGCGGTCGCCCGTGACCCACTGCTCCAGGAACGGATACAGCGCCAGGCCCGTCATGACGAGGCCCAGCGGCACCAGCGCCGGGATCAGCACGCTGAACGTCACCGTGTGGTCGAGGAAGTTGATCTCCCACGACGGCATGAGGCGGAGCGCGCCCTCCAGGAAGCCCATGTACCAGTCGGGCTGGGATCCGGCCGAGATGTCCGCCGGCGTGTACGGCCCGAACAGCCAGATCGGGTTGATCTGGGCGAACGTGCCGAGCAGCGCGATGACGCCGAACGTGAACAGGAAGAACGCGCCCGACTTGATCATGAAGGCGGGGTAGAACGGGGCGCCCACCACGTTCTTGTCGGTCCTGTTCTTGCCCGGCATCTGCGTGTGCTTCTGCACCCACATGAGGATCATGTGGGCCGAGACCAGCGCGAGCAGGATGCCCGGGATCAGCAGGATGTGGATCGAGTAGAACCGCGAGATGACGTCGTGGCCCGGGTACTCGCCGCCGAACAGGAAGAACGAGACGTAGGTGCCCACGATCGGAATCGACTGGGCGACGCCCTGGGTGATCCGCAGACCCGCGCCGGAGAGCAGGTCGTCGGGGAGGGAGTAGCCGGTGAGGCCCTCGAGAAGCGCCAGCGAGAGCAGGAGGATGCCGATGATCCAGTTGAGCTCACGCGGCTTGCGGTACGCCCCGGTGAAGAAGATGCGGAGCATGTGCACCGTCATGCCGCCCACGAACAGCAGCGCCGCCCAGTGGTGGATCTGCCGCATGAGCAGACCGCCACGGACGTCGAAGCTGATGTTCAGCGCCGAGGCGTAGGCCTCCGACATCTTCACCCCGTACAGCGGGGCGTAGTTGCCGGTGTAGGTGACCTCGGCCATACCCGGCTTGAACCAGAACGTCAGGAACGTACCGGTCAGCAGCAGGATGACGAACGAGTAGAGCGCGATCTCCCCCAGGAGGAACGACCAGTGGTCGGGGAAGATCTTCCTCAGGTTGCGCTTGAGGAAGTTCCCCGCGCCGATGCGGTCGTCGACGAACGTCGAGGCGCCTGCGATGGCCTTCGGGGGAGCGTTCATGATGCGTTCTCCCTAGCTTCGGCTTCAGCGTCGCCGCGCTCCCAGAAGCTGGGACCGACGGGGACCTTGAAGTCGGACTTCGCGACGAGGTAGCCCTCCTCGTCGATTCCGATGGGGAGCTGCGGCAGCGGCCGGGCGGCGGGGCCGAAGACGACCCTCGCTCCGTCCGCCGCGTCGAAGGTCGACTGGTGGCACGGGCAGAGGATGTGGTGCGTCGTCTGCTCGTAGAGAGCCGCCGGGCAGCCCACGTGGGTGCAGATCTTGGAGTAGGCGACGATGCCGTCGTGCGTCCAGTTCAGGTTCGTGCCGGACTTGAGCTCCTCCGGCCGGAACTTGAGCAGGATCAGCGTCGCCTTGGCCAGCGCGTTCAGGTCCTCCTCGTAGCCCTCGGGGACCACGGAGAGAATGCCGCCGGGCGAGTTGAAGTCGGCCGCGCGGATCGGCTGGCCGGAGCCCTCGACCACGAGGCGGCGCGGCTTGCCGTCCTTGGTGGGCTCACCCCAGACGGTGTGCCTGAGCGCGGTCCCGGGGAGCGGGCCGAGGTCCTTCAGCAGCACCAGCGGGGCCAGGCCCAGCGGAGCGGCGGCCAGCAGCAGCGTGCGGCGCAGCAGCCGGTGCTTGACGAACCCGCTCTCGTCGGCGCCCTGGACGAAGGTCTCCTTGACGTACTCACGCGTGCCGTCGTCGGAGCGCATGTCGTGGCGCTCCTGGACGAGGTTGTACTTCGGCATGATCTGCCGTACCCAGACCGTGAGTCCCGCGGCCAGCGCGAGCAGGGCCAGGGCCAGGGTGCCGCCGAGCGCGAAGTTCGAGGCGGCCGTCTTGTCGATCGTGCCGACCTGGAAGATCACGTACGAGGCGATGAAGCCGGCCCCGGCCAGGAAGGTGACCAGGAACAGCAGCGCGACGAGGCGCTCGGCCTTGCGGGCCTTGACCGGGTCCTGCGGGATCACGCCCGGAACGCCCTCGGGGGCGTGGATCGGGTCGGTGTCGACGATCGGCGCGTCCGCGGGCGGAGTGCCGATGACGCGGGCGCGCACCCGGCCGCTCTCGGGGTACTCGTTCTGCTCTGTCATGCCGCCCGTCGCTTCTTCGCTGTGATCCAGATGGAGGCCAGGATCAGGAGGCTGAGACCCACGACCCACGCTACAAGGCCCTCGGTGACGGGGCCGATGCGGCCCAGACCCGAACCGCCCGGGTCGACCTGCGACCGCACGTGGGTGATGTACGCGATCATGTCGCGCTTCTGTTCCGGCGTGATCGTGGAGTCGTTGAACACCGGCATCGCCTGCGGGCCGGTGGCCATCGCCTCGTAGATCTGCGTCGGCGTCGCCGGGTTCAGCGGCGGCGCGTACTTGCCGTAGGTCAGCGCGCCGCCGGCGCCCACGAAGTTGTGGCACTGGATGCAGTTGGCGCGGAAGAGCTCGCCGCCCTTGGCCGGGTCACCCTTGGCCGGGTCGACCTGCTCGGCGCTGGGCACCGTCGGGCCGCCGCCCAGCGACTGGACGTACGCCGCGAGCTGGTCGACGGCCTGGTCGGTCGCCCACTCCGCGCGCGGCTTGCGCGGAGCCTGGGGACCCGCGTCGGCGGCGGGCATGCGGCCACTGCTCACCTGGAAGTTCACAGCGGCGGCTCCGACGCCGATGAGCGTCGGAGCCTTCTTGGTGCCCTCGGCGTTCAAGCCGTGGCAGCTCGCGCAGTGCGCCACGAACAGGCTCTTGCCCTGCGCCACGTCGTCGGCCTTGCCGGACGCGATCGCGGCGTCCGCGGTGCTGCCGTTCGGCGCCGTGAGCGCGTAGCCGCCGCCGAGCAGGCCCAGCGCGAGCGCCACGACGGCGACTCGCGCGAGGGGATGGCGCCGTCGGGCGGTGATGGAGTTCACCGAAATCCCCGTTCCGATCATTTGATGATGTAGATGGTCGCGAAAAGGCCGATCCAGACCACGTCGACGAAGTGCCAGTAGTAGGACACGACGATCGCGCTGGTCTGCTGCTCATACGTCAAGCGCTTCGCGGCGTACGTACGTCCCAGGATGAACAGGAACGCGATCAGACCACCCGTCACGTGCAAGCCATGGAAGCCCGTGGTCAGGTAGAACACCGAGTCGTACGGAGAGTGCGAGAGGATGTGACCCTCCTCCGCCAGGTGCCCGTACTCCCAGAGCTGTCCGCCCACGAAGAACGCACCCATCAAGAAGCTTACGACATACCAGAATCGCAGCTTCTTGACCTGGCCTTTCTCGACGGCCCACACGCCCAGCTGGCACGTGACGCTCGACAGAACCAGGACGGTCGTGTTGAAGGTCGCGAACGGGACGTTGAGGTCCGCCTCGGGCCAGTGCGTGCCCTGCCCCAGGCTGACCGACCGGATGGTGAAGTACATCGCGAACAGCGCCGCGAAGAACATGAGCTCAGAGGACAACCACACGATGGTGCCGACCTGAACCAGGTTCGGCCGGCTGGACCCGTGCGGTCTCGTCGTCGTAGTAATTGCGGATGCTGTCGCCACGCCCAGCATTATTGCGGCTCCCCAGGTCGGGTCGCCCCACGACCCCCCGCTAGGGTCCATCTGCGCCTACGAAACGGGCATGTCATGGCAATCGCCCCGGGGCTGCGAGCCCTGCAGCCGCGCCGGTAGCATCACGATGACCATACCCCGCGATTCGACAGTGAGCGTGAAATGAGGGTTCTCGTCTACAGCGACGACGCAAGCACCCGGGAGAAGGTGCGGCTGGCCATCGGGCGGCGCCCCGCCGCGGACGTGCCCCTCGTCGAGATCGTCGAGTGCGCGACCCAGCCGGCCGTGATCAAGCACCTCGACTCCGGCGAAATCGACGTGGCCGTCCTCGACGGCGAGGCGCAGCCGGCCGGCGGGATGGGGGTCAGCAGGCAGGCCAAGGACGAGGTGCACAACTGCCCGCCGATCCTGCTGCTGATCGCCCGCAGGGACGACCGCTGGCTGGCCAACTGGTCCCGCGCCGACGCCGTCGTCGCGCAGCCCATCGACCCCGTCGTCCTCGCCGAGGCGGTGGCCGATCTCATGCGGCGCCGCCTCAGCCTCACCAGGGCGCACTGAGCCGCGCGCACCGAGCCGCGCACCGGCCCGCGCGCCCTCAACCGGGCGTACCGAGCCGGGCGCACTCAACGGGCGCACTGGACCGGGCGTACCGGACCGGGCGCACTCAAGCGGGCGCACGGAGCCCGGGCGGGCCGAGCCCCGGCGCATCGTCGGGCGGGCCCGTAACCGGGAACGCCGGCGCCGGACGCACGTCGACGCCAGGCGCAGGCGCGCCCGGCCCACCGGTCCCGTGCCCCGGCCCGCCCGGCCGTACCGCACAGCCGACACGCCGACCCGACCCCACATCGAATCCCGCGGAGCCCACCATGGACACGCGCACCACCTGGCCCTCCACGCTGAACGCCCTGCTGGCGGGCGAGAACCTGACGGCCGACGAGACGGCCTGGGTAATGGGGGAGATCATGTCGGGGTCGGCCACCCCGGCGCAGATCGCCGCCTTCGCCGTCGCCCTGCGGGCCAAGGGCGAGACCGTCGCCGAGGTGACGGGCCTCGTCCGCACCATGTTCGAGCGCGCGACCCCGCTCACGGTAGAGGGGCCGGTGGTCGACATCGTCGGCACCGGCGCCGACCGGGCGCACACCGTCAACATCTCGACCATGGCCGCGATCGTCGCGGCGGCGGCCGGGGCCCGGGTCGTCAAGCACGGCAACCGGGCCGCCTCCTCGCTGTGCGGCGCGGCCGACGTGCTCGAACACCTGGGCGTCGCCCTCGACCTGTCGCCGGAGACCACCGCCAGGGTCGCGGTGGAGGTCGGCATCGCCTTCTGCTTCGCGCCCGTCTACCACCCCGCGCTGCGCTTCACCGGCCCGCCGCGCAAGGAGATCGGCGTGCCCACGGTGTTCAACTTCGTCGGGCCGCTGGCCAACCCCGCGCGCCCCGCCGCCCAGGCAATCGGCGTGTTCGACGCGCGCATGCTGCCGGTCATGGCCGGGGTCTTCGCGGAACGCGGCGTGTCGGCGCTGGTCTTCCGGGGCGACGACGGCCTCGACGAGCTGTCCACCGCGGCCCCGTCGACGGTCTTCGTCGTCCGGGACGGCACCGCGACCCAGACGACGATCGACCCGGCCGACCTCGGCATCCCCCGCTCCCAGCCGGGCGACCTGCGCGGCGGCGACGTCGAGTTCAACGCCGGGGCGGTGCGCGACCTGCTGCGCGGCGAGACGGGACCGGTGCGCGATGCGGTGCTGCTGAACGCGGCGGCCGGCCTGGTCGCCTACGACGGGCCGGGCGACGACCTGATCGGCGACCTGCGCGCGGCGTACGCCCGCGCGGCCGAGGCGGTCGACTCGGGCCGGGCCGCGCAGACGCTGGAGCGCTGGGTCGAGATCAGCCGCGCGCTCGGCGGCAAGGCCTGATCACGCTCCTGATCCGGATCTCCTCCACCGCGGGAGGGATCAGCGGTCCGTCTTGATGGGGACGTGCCGGGTTCGGCCTGAGCCGTACCGTTCCCGCCATGATGCGCCTGTCCGCCCTTCGCGTCATCCACTGCTGGGCCGCGTCGGCCCGGGGTGGGATGGCCTCACTCGCCGCCGGTCTCCGTGGTGCGCCCTCCGCCGGTCGTCGCCCCGGCGCGGTCTCCCCCGGAGGAGACCGCGCTAGGGGCGGCCGGCGGGTCGGGGCGGAGGGCGGGGACGGCGCGCGGCCTGGAAGGCCCGCTCACCTCGCGGCCGAGGACGACGTCGTCAGGGAACGCCTGCGGATCGCCTCGGAACTGCACGACCTGGTGGCCCACGACCTCAGCGTGATGACGCTGGGCGTGGGAGCGGGCCGGGTGATCATGGACCAGGACCCGGAACGGGCGCGGCGGACCTTCCGCGAGGCCGAGGAGTCGGGCCGGCGCGTCCTGTCCGACCTGCGCCGGATGATGGGCCTGCTGCGCGTGGAAGGGCAGCGCCACGGCCCCCAACCGGGCCTGGGAGAGCTGCCCGGGCTGATCGACGACTTCCGGGCGAGCGGGCTCGCCGTCCGGCTCACCGAGGTCGGCGCCCGGGGGAGCGGCCCCACGCTGGAGCTGTCGGCCTACCGCATCGTGGAGGAGGCACTGGGCAACGCCCTGTGGTACGGCATGGCCCGCTCGGCGACGGTCACGCTGCGGTGGCTGCCGGCCCTCCTCGAGGTCGTCGTCCACGACGACGGGCTGCCCCGCGACCGGCTCGTCGGCACCTGGGAACGCGCGGCGCTGTTCGGCGGCTCGGTCGCCGCGCACCGGCTTCCCGGCGGGTTCGAGGTCCGCGTCCGGCTGCTCCGCCCGGCCTGACCCGCCGCGCCGCCCAGCCTTGCTCCGTGCCGCTTGAGCCCGCCCGGCGTGCTCGGCGCCGCTTCAGCCCGCCGAGCCTGCTGCGCGCCGCCCCGGGCGACCATGGCGCGTGGCCGGCGGGATCAGTCCGCGTCGGCGAGGCCGATGGAGAAGGCCGCCTCCAGGTCGTGGCGGGAGTAGGTGCGGAAGGCGATGTGCGTCTCGGTGTGACGCACCCCGGGCACCTTGTTGACACGGCCGGGCACCACCTCTGCCACCGCCTCGTAGCGGCCGACCCTGACCATGGCCAGCAGGTCGAACTCGCCGGTGATCGAGTACACCTCGCTGACGCCCTCGATCTCGGCGATGGCCTCGGCGACCTCGGGGATCCTGTCGACGTCCGCCTTGATGTGGACGATCGCGGTGACCATGGGCGTCTCTCCTGCTGTCTCGCGGCTCGGGTCTGTCGACCCCGACATTAGTGCCACCCCCGCGGCCTCACCTCCGCGGCCTCACCCCGCGGGCTCACCGCAGGGGCCGTCCCTCCCGGCGGTCGCCGCGCTGGTGCCGGTAGGCGCGCTCGATGCGCTCGACCAGCCGCCCCGCGCCGTACGCGGGAAGGCTCCAGGTGCCGTCGACCTGGACGAGACGCACGCCGGGGGAGTCGAGCCAGCGCAGCACGCACTCGGTCTCCTCGGCGCTGGCGGCCGGGGTCGGGCCGGGGCCGGGGACGACGGTCTCCGCCGTGGCGACCAGCGCGTCCACGTACGGCGTGGGGTGGGCGCCCCGGGGCATCACGCCGGCCGCGGCGAGCCTGCCGTGCCGGATGACGTGGATGTCCCAGCCGCCGTCGAAGGCGGGGCTGGCCGCGACCATCTGCGGGATGCCGGTCAGGGAGCGCAGGCGCTGCATGCGCGCGGCGGTCCTGACGTATGCCGCGAGCCGGTCCCGGTCGACGGCCGCCTCCTCGTATCGCTGCTCGGCCGACAGACGGCTCATGCGCGCCTCCATCGCCGAGAACACCGCCTCCGCGTCGAGCTCCATCGCGTGCCGGGCGCGGCGGGCGTGGCGGGCGTAGCTCTCCTCGCTCTCGCGGCCCTCGCAGGGCGCGCCGCAGCGGCCCATCTCGGCGAGCGCGCACGCGGGGCGCCGCACGCGGGCCGACAGCCGTTCGGTGCACTGCCGCAGCGGCAGCGCCTCGTGCATGGCGGTCCGCGCGTCGTCGGCGGTGCGGCTGCTGCCGAACGGGCCGAGATAGGCCGCGCCGTCGTCCTTCACCTCGCGCACGACGCTGAGCCGTGGGAACGCCTCGTCGGTCAGCTTGAGCCAGACCGCCCGCTCCGGGAAGCGGGACCGCCTGTTGTAGCGGGGCTTGGTGGCTCCGATCATCCGCAGCTCGCGGATCTCCGCCTCCAGCGCGGTGGCGCAGACGATCGTCCTGACCCGCTCGGCGATGCCGACCATCTCGCGGATGCGGGAGCGCGTCTCGCTCGCGGTGAAGTAGCTGCGCACGCGGTTGCGCAGGTTGGAGCTCTTGCCGATGTAGAGCGCCTCACCCTTGACGTCCTCGAAGATGTAGACGCCGGGCGCGCCGGGCACCCCCTCGGCGAGGTGGCGCTTGCGCTGCTGCTCCGGGGTGGGGGCGCGCACGAAGCCGCGCAGGTCTTCCAGCGTGTGCACGCCGAGCGACCCGACCCGCGCGATGAGGCCGTGCAGCACGTCGACCGTGGCCTTCGCGTCGGCCAGCGCCCGGTGGCAGGGCTCGGTGGAGCTGCGGAAGACCCGCGCGAGGGTGGCCAGCTTGCAGTTGGGGGTCTCGTCGCGGGTGAGCACGCGGCGCGCGAGGTCGGCCGTGTCCACCACGGGGTTGGCCGGGGGCGGGTAGCCGTTGACCTGGCACGCCGCCTTCAGGAACGACATGTCGAACGGAGCGTTGTGCGCCACCAGCGCGGCGCCGGCGACGAACTCCAGAAAGCTCGGCAGCACCTCGGAGAACTTCGGCGCGGCCACGACCATCGCGTCGGTGATGCCGGTCAGCACGGAGATGAACGGCGGGATCGGGCCGCCGGGGTCGACCAGTGTGGCGAACTCGCCGATCACCTCGCCGCCGCGCACCTTCACCGCGCCGATCTCCGTGATGGCGTGCTCCGCGGCCGACCCGCCGGTGGTCTCCAGGTCGAAGACGACGAACGTCACCTCCCGCAGGGGAGTGCCGAGCTCGTCCAGCGTGCCCTGTACCGCATCCACGCCCATGACCATAGAAGTCCCGACCGACAATTGCCGCCCCCGCCCCAGGCGAAGGCAAAGCGACGGTCAGGCGGGCGGCCGCGCGCCGGCCGCTCCTGCGTGCCATTCGCGGGCCAGCATCGCGTAGATCAGCTCGTCGCTCCACGCGCCGGCGAAGAACTCGTTCTCCACCAGGTGGGCCTCCTTGCGCATGCCGAGCCGCTCCATGAGGCGGGCGGAGGCGGTGTTGCGCGCGTCGCAGTTGCCGTGCACGCGATGCAGCCCGAGACCCTCGAATGCGATGCGGAGGACCTCGCGGGCCGCCTCGGTGGCCAGCCCGCGGCCCTGGTACGCCGGGTTGAAGACGAAGCCGATCTCGCCCTGGCGGTGCTCCCGGCTGCGCAGGAACAACGTGAGGTCCCCGATCACGGGCCCGCCGCCGGCCGACTCGGCGGCCACGCACAGCATGTCGCCGCCCTCTCCGAGCGACGCGCAGGCGATCTTCCGGTCGAGCGCGGCCTTCGTCTCCTCCCGCGTGCGGGCGTCCCAGTAGAGGTATCTGGCGACCTCGGGCAGGGAGTGGAAGGCGTGCAGGTCGTCGAGGTCGGTCTCGGTGAAGGGGCGCAGGACCAGCCGGGGGGTCGTGATCGGATAGGGCGGCGTGAACACGCCGCCAAGCGTACGGGCGGGGACCGGGCGCCCCATCGAGGGGTTGTGCCGCGCCCGGGCCTCCGGTGCGGGACGCCGTGACAGATCATGAACGCGACATGGACACGGTGCGACGGCCGTACCCTTGAAAGAAGACAGGAACAAGGGAGTGTCTCGCAGATCTTGCCGTGTGATGGCGGTCCGGTGGGCGCGCCGTGAGGCCCACGCCTCGCGGACGGCGGGCATCGGGACGTTCTCGCACTCGGGGGCGACAGCACCGCGAGGCGCCGCCGGGGCGACCGCAGTGGGCAGCAGATCCGTAGGACACGGCCGAGGAGCGACGAGATGAGTTCAGCCGGAGAAGGCCTGTCTCGTCCGTTGCCCGAGCAGGTGCGTTTACAGGTGGTGGAGGTCGCGGCGCAGGTGCTGGGCTCGATGCCCGCCGCGGCCGTGCCGCCGCCGTTGCGCAACATCGCCAAGTTCGACCCGCGCAAGCGCGCCCGTCTGGGCAGCGCGCCGATCGCGGCCCAGCTGGAGAACGACAAGGAGTTCCGCGAGCGGGTGGCCGAGGCGGTGGAGGTCGCCTGGCCCGAGCTGGTGGGGAGCCTGGCCGAGGGCACGGTGCCCCCCGCGGCCGAGCCGGTGCTGGTCGCGGCGGCGGCGTACCTGACCCGCCCGCCCGGCTGGCCGGACCTGGTCGAGCAGGCGCGGACCGACCTGGAGCAGGCCGCCGCCGCGGGCACCCAGCGGGAGCAGGCGGAGACGCGGCTGCGCGAGCAGCTCGCGGCGCAGCGTGCCTCCGCCAAGGAGGAGATCGACCGGGCACGCGAGCAGCTCAAGGCGGCCCGCGCGGAGAACTCCGACCTGCGGCGCAAGCTGCACGACGCCCGCGAGCGGGTCAGGGCCGCCGAGGCCAGGGCGGCCGAGCTGGAGGCCGAGACGGCCGAGGCGCGGACCAGGGCCGCGAGCGCCAACGGCGCGGCCGAGACCGAGGTGCGCCGGCTCAGGGAGCGCCTGGCGGACGCCGAGCGCCAGCTGGAGGCCAGCCGCAGGGCCGCCCGCGAGGGCCGCAGCGTCGAGGACGCCCGGGTGCGGGTGCTGCTGGACGCGCTCCAGGACGCCGCCTCCGGGCTGCGCAAGGAGCTCGGGCTGCCCACGACGATCACCAGGCCGGCCGACCACGTGAACGCGGTGCAGCCCGGCGAGCCGGGCGTGACGGCCGTTCCCGCGCGGGCGCTGGCCAACGACGACCCGCAGCTCCTCGACCAGCTCCTGGCCATCCCTCATCTGCATCTGATCGTCGACGGCTACAACGTGACCAAGACCGGCTACCCGTCGCTGACCCTCGCCGACCAGCGGGCCCGGCTGCTGACCGGGCTCGGCGGGCTCGCCGTGCAGACGCGGGCGGAGGTGACCTGCGTGTTCGACGGCGCCGAGCTGAACGGGCCCGTCCAGGTCTCCGCGCCGCGTGGGGTGAGGGTGAGGTTCAGCGCGCCCGGGGAGATCGCCGACGACCTCATCCGCGCACTGGTGCGGGCGGAGCCGCCCGGGCGGGCCATCGCCGTGGTCTCCTCCGACAGGGAGGTGGCCGAGTCGGTGCGCCGCATGGGCGCCCGGCCGGTGCCCTCGCTCCTGCTGCTGCGCCGTCTCGGCCGCGGCTGAGCCGCCGCGCGCGCAGCCCGCGACAGCGTCGTCACCAACGGTGATGACTGCCGCGAATACCTGCGAATAGGTTGAAGCTTCAAGATCGCCTAGATAGAGTCGCGCCGCAGGTTCGTTGATCTAAGAGGTTGATCCTCAAGGGGGCTCAGTGCGAGGGCGTGTGCCGGTGGCCGCCGGTCTGGCCGCCGTGGTCCTGCTGACGCCGATGACGGGCGCGGAGGCGGATCCGAAGCCCACGGTCGCGCAGGCCAAGGCGAAGCTGAGCAAGCTCAACGAGCAGGCCGACAAGCTCGTGGACCGCTACAATGCGGCCAACGAGAAGTGGAAGAAGTCGCGGCAGAAGTACCTCGCGATCAACGAGGACTACAAGAAGCAGAACGTCCGGGTCGAGGCGCTGCGCTCCGGGCTGGTCTCGATGGCCGTCAGCAGTTATCAGGTCGGCGAGATGGGGTCGTGGGGCGGCGTCTTCTACAGCTCCAACCCCGATGCCATGCTCAGCGGCCTCGCCACGCTCAACCACATGTCGGCCGAGCGGGCCGGGCGCCTCAGGGAGTATGAGGGCGCCATCAAGGACCTCAAGGACCGCCGCGACCAGAGCAAGGTGGTCTACAAAGAGGCCGCCGACGTCAAGGACGAGCTGGCCGGCGAGAAGGAGAAGGTCGACAAGCTCGTCCGGGAGCAGATGAAGCTGCTGCGCTCGCTCGGGACGTTCAACCCCGGCAACCCCAACAGCGCCGGCGTCGTCTACACCGGGCCGGCGTCCGGCAACGCGCTGGAAGCCCTCCAGTTCGCCTACAAGCAGGTCGGCAAGCCCTATCGCTACGGGGGCACCGGACCGGGCGCCTGGGACTGCTCCGGGCTCGTGCAGGCCGCGTGGGCGGCGGCGGGCGTGCGGCTGCCCCGGACCAGCTACGAGCAGTGGGCCTGGGGTGCGAGCCGCCGGGTCTCGCTGGACGAGCTCCAGCCGGGCGACCTGCTCTGGCACGCCGGATACGGGCACGTCGGCATCTACGCCGGCGACGGCAAGGTCGTCCACGCCCCTCAGACCGGCGATGTTGTGAAGATTGTCTCACTTGCGGAGTATCACGCGATCGGAGCTGTGCGCCCCTGAGGGGTTGGCCGCCTCTGTGACGGTGTGTGGTTTTCGGGGCTGTTGTGACCGCGTTCAGCCCTTGTTGCGCAGATTGTGAGCAGAGTCACACTTGGGCCCCTCGCGAGGTGGGTACGCTGCGATTTCTTCTCCGCGGCCTTCGTTATCCGATCTTTATCCGGCGGGCGGGCTTTGCCGAACGCCGCGAGTCCTCGGTAGCTTCTGGGCCGCGGCGAGCACGCCTCGCCGCCGCGCGTCCCGGTCCGGCCGGCCGGGCCGCGCAGTCATCCACCGGCATCGGCGTCCTCCAACACCCTCCCCCTCGCGGGATCCCCCGGCGCCGATGACCAGCCGAGTCCGTGCAGTCAGGAGGCACGGAGCCGGGGAACCATCGACCTTCACGCGAAGGTCCGGGGTGAATCGGCGCATCGCGCGCCGTAGGGCGACTTCCCCGCCCGAACCCGTCAGCTAACCCGGTAGGCGTGAGCGGAAGACCCGAGGAGAGATCCTGTCTACCACCCCCGCTAGTCTGTCCCGTCTTGCCCGAATTGCCGTTGGTGGTGCCGCGTTGACGGCATCCGTAGGGGTCGCCGGAGCACATCCGGCGGCGGCCGATACGGCGGCCGACACGGTGACGGTCACGGTCGTCAAGACGGCCACAGCGACGAAGACGGCCACGAATACGAGCGACGGGAACAGCGCGAAAACCGCCGCCCGCAAGGCCGCCGCGAAGAAGCGGACCAAGAAGCACGCCGCCAAGCGGAAGATCAGCAGGACCTCGCTCCAGCGGGCCAAGGCCCGGCGCGCGGTGAAGACCGCCGAGAAGCAGATCGGCGACCCTTACCGCTACGGAGCCACGGGACCGGGCGCGTTCGACTGCTCGGGCCTGGTCCAGTACGCCTGGCGCAAGGCGGGCGTACGGCTGCCGCGCACGACGTGGTCCATCCGCGGCGCGGTCAGGACGAAGGTGTCCTGGGGGCACTTCGAGCCCGGTGACCTCATCTTCACCAGCGGCGGCGGCCACGTCGGCATGTACGTCGGGCACGGCAAGATGATCCACGCTCCGCACAGCGGCACGCGGGTCAGGATCGACAAGCTGGACGCCTACCGGAAGAGCACCTTCGTGGGTGCCGTCCGTCCGGGCGTCTGACGGGCGCCGGTCACCAGCCCCCTCGACCGGCGCCGTCCCTACGGCCCCGTCCATCTCGCCGAGGTGGACGGGGCCGTGACATGTGCTGGCTACCATGCACGGCGTGACTGTCACGAGCGGCGTGCCCGGGGGCGGCCTGCCGAGCGTGCGCGCTGGAACCGACCGGCGCCGGCCCGAAGCCGCGCCCCGCGGGGTCCCTCCCCGCCGGGTCGTGGCCGTGGCCGTCGCGCTGGCCGTGCTGCTGGCCGGGCTCGCCGCTGCGGCGCCGCCCGACCCGCTGCGCGCCCTGCGGCTGGACGCCCGCGCCGCCGTGCGCGAGCATCCGGGCATGTGGACCGGCGCCTCCGTCGCCCGCGGCGAGCGTGCCGTCGTCGTCGGGTCGCCCCGGCCGCTGGTCGCCGAGGTCGCCGCACTGGCCGATCGCGCGGGCCGCACGGTCACGAGGATCTGGGGCGGGCGCGGCGGCGCGGTGGTCCTCGTGCCGCGCACCGAGGAGCAGGCCGCCGTGCTGGCGACGCCGGCGAAGGTGGACGGCCTGGCGGCGGTCGCCACCGGCGGCCGTGTGATCGTGCAGCCGGCCGCGTTCGCCCGCCTGTCCGCGACCGGCCGCCTGGTCGTCGTGACCCATGAGCTGACGCACGTCGCGACCTCCGGTCCCCACGCGGTGCCGATGTGGCTCATGGAGGGCTTCGCCGACTACGTGGGCTACCTGGACAGCGGACTGCCGGTCCGTACGGTCGCCGCCGAGCTGGCCGCCGACGTGGCGGCGGGGAGGGCGGCGCTGGACGGCCTGCCGGGGCCCGCCGACTTCGCCGCCAGGCCCGCCCAGGCGTACGAGGAGGCGTGGCTCGCCTGCCGCTACATCGCAGCCCGCTTCGGCGAGCGGAGGCTGGTCGCCCTCTACCGCGCCGCGCTGCGCGAGGAGATCGGCGCCGCCATCGGAGAGCAGCTCGGGCTGACCGCCGACGGCCTGACCAGCGCCTGGCGGTCGTGGGCCCGCGAGCAGCTCGCCCGGCCCTGATCCCGATCTTCTAGGGACGACGGTGCGGCGGCGGCTGCGACAATGCGTTCTCGGGCGGCGCGGGCGGACCGTGCGATCACGCCGGCAGCGGGGGTGAGGATGACGAAGCGGACGCTGATCGTCACGAATGACTTCCCGCCCAGACCGGGCGGCATCCAGGCGTTCGTGCACGGCCTCGCCTCGCGCCGGCCGCCCGGCTCCGTGGTCGTGT
This sequence comes from Microbispora rosea, assembly GCF_900156315.1. Taxonomy (GTDB): domain Bacteria; phylum Actinomycetota; class Actinomycetes; order Streptosporangiales; family Streptosporangiaceae; genus Microbispora; species Microbispora rosea. Next base: position 244,207 of record NZ_FTNI01000001.1, read on the forward strand.
ACGCCCCGCGCTGGAAGGGATGCGAGGAGTTCGACTCCCGCCAGCCGTACGAGGTGGTCCGGCATCCCTCCTCGCTGATGCTGCCGACGCGCTCGGTGGCGAGAAGGGCGGCGGCGCTCGTGGAGGACGGCGCCACCGTCGTCTTCGGCGCGGCCGCGCCGCTGGGGCTGCTCGCTCCCGTCCTGCGCGCCGCCGGCGCGGGCCGGATCGTCATGCTCACCCACGGGCACGAGGCGTCGTGGGCCCGCCTGCCGGGCGCGCGCGCCCTGCTGCGCCGCATCGGCGCGGGGGCCGACGTGGTGACCTACCTCGGCGACTACACCCGCCGCCGGATCGCCCGGGTCGTGCCCGCCTCCAGGCTCGTACGGCTCGCGCCCGGCGTGGACACCGCACTCTTCCATCCGGGGGCGGGCGGCGACCGGATCCGCGCGTCGCTCGGCCTGGGCGACCGGCCGGTGGTCGTGTGCGTCTCCCGGCTGGTGCCGCGCAAGGGCCAGGACGTGCTGCTGCGGGCCTGGCCGCTCGTTCTCCGGCGGGTTCCCGGCGCGGTCCTCCTCCTGGTCGGCGGCGGCCCCCTGCGGCGGTCGCTGGAGCGGACGGCCGCCGGGGCCGGGCCGCGCGGCTCGGTGGTCGTCACCGGGTCCGTCCCCTGGGCGTCCCTCCCGGCCTACTACGACGCGGGCGACGTGTTCGCCATGCCCTGCCGCAGCAGGTTCGGCGGGCTCGACGTCGAGGGCCTCGGCATCGTCTACCTGGAGGCGTCGGCCACCGGGCTGCCCGTGATCGCGGGCTCCTCCGGCGGCGCCCCCGACGCCGTACGGCACGGCGAGACGGGCCTGGTGGTCGACGGCACGTCGCACACGGCGGTGGCCGGCGCGCTGAGCGATCTGCTGGCCGACCCGGCCCGCGCCCGCGCGATGGGCGAGCGGGGCCGGGCCTGGATCGAGGAGGAGTGGCGCTGGGACCTCGTCGCGGCCCGGTTCGCCGCACTGCTGTGAGGCCGCCTCAGCCGCTGAACACGTCCACGAGGAGGAAGCCGTTCAGCGCGCTGATCACGGCGGCGACGGCGACGCCGGCGACCGTGGTGAGGCGGCGGTTGACCAGCTCGCCCATCAGCTTCCTGCTGCCGGTGAACGCCACGAGCGGGACCAGGGCGAACGGGATGCCGAAGGACAGCGCGACCTGGCTCAGCACGAGCGCCCGCGTGGGGTCCACCCCGGCGGCCAGCACCGCCATGGCTGGGATGATCGTGACCAGCCGCCGCGCCAGGAGCGGCACGCGGCGGCGCAGGAACCCCGCCATGATCACCTGCCCGGCGTAGGTGCCCACGCTGGAGGAGGCCAGGCCCGAGGCGAGCAGCGCGAGCGCGAACGCGACGGCCGCCCCGGGGCCGAGGACCTGCCCGAGCCCGGCGTGGATGGCCTGCAGGCTGCCGGGATCGCCGCCGCCGAACGTGACGGCGGCCACGGTCAGCATCGCCATGTTCACCAGCCCGGCGGCGCCGAGGGCGACGGCGATGTCCACCCGGCTGGCGCGCACGGCCTCCCTGCGCACGGCCTCTCTACGCACATCCTCGCTGCGCACCTGCTTTCCGGGCCCGCCGTGCGCGCCCTGGTGCTGGGTGAGGGCCGAGTGCAGGTAGACGACGTGGGGCATGACGGTCGCCCCGACGATCCCGGTGGCCAGCAGCAGGCTGTCGGTCCCGGCCAGGCGGGGCACGAAGCCGCCCGCCACACCCGAGAGGGACCCCGACAGCAGCACCTGGTAGGCGAATCCGGCCAGGACGACTCCGAGCATCGCCGCGACGGTCGCCTCGAACCGGCGGCGCCCGCGCGGCGCGAGCATGAGCAGCAGCGAGGAGACGACGGCCGTGATGGCGGCGGCCGGCAGCAGCGGCACGCCGAACAGCAGGTTCAGGGCGATCGCGCCGCCGATGAACTCGGCCAGGTCGGTGGCGGCGGCGACCAGCTCGGCCTGCACCCACAGCGGCAGGCTCACCCGGCGCGGCAGGTGGTCGCGGCACAGTTCGGGCAGGTTGCGGCCGGTGGCGATGCCGAGCTTGGCCGAGAGCGCCTGCACGAACATGGCCAGCACGTTCGCGAGCGCGATCACCCACAGCAGCATCGTCCCGTATTGGGCCCCGCCCGCCATGTTGGTCGCGAAGTTGCCCGGATCGATGTACGCCACGGAGACGACGAAGGCGGGGCCGCACAGCCCGGCCAGCCGCGCCAGGCGGCCGGGCGCCGCCCGCCCCTCGGCGCGTACGGCGGGCGCGGGCCCCTTCAGGGGACGGCGGGAGTCGAGCACGAAAGCCTCACAGGAAACACGGGAGCCTCAGGCGGGAAATGCGGGGTGCGGCAGGGCGGGCTCCCGGCGGGCGTGCCAGGGGCCCGGGCCGGGCGCCGTGGTGCGGCATCTGCGGAACGGCGCAGGCGCCGTCAGGTCGCGCGTGGTGCGAGGGAAGGAGCGGAGGGCGGAGCCCGACCGGCCCCCGCGTCCGGCTCGCGGGCTCGGCGAGGCCCGGTCAGGTGAGCTTGTCCTTGAGCTTGTCCATCGGGCCCACCTCCGTGCCGAGGGCGGGGCTCTTCGGTTCGCCCATGCTGCCGTCGTAGGTGTCGTACAGATTCGGGTCGGGCGGCGGCGCCATGGCGAGATCCCCGAGCGGCTCGGGGTTGAGGAGATAGGAGAACTGGTGGCGGCCGTCGGGCTGCGGGCCGCTCGCCCAGCCGCCCGCCTGGGCCTCGGCGCCGTCGGACAGGTCCCAGATCGTCTCCGCGTGCTCGGCGTGCTCCTCGTCGAACAGCGCGTTGGGCACGACGACGTCCTCCAGGCCGTCCGTCCGGAGTTCCTCGATGGCCTTGAGCCACAGGTTCTGGTGCAGGGTGTCGCGGGCGAGGTTGAACTTCAGCGTCCTTCACGCCCCGGTCGTCCGTCATGTGATAGAGCCGGGCGGTCTGCAGCCTGCCGTGCGCCTCGGCCGCGACGTTCGCCTGGAAGTCCGCCAGCAGGTTGCCGCTCGCGACGATGTAGCGGCCGTTCCAGGGATGCCCGTTGCTGTCGGCGGGCATCGGGCCACCGCCGGCCACGATGGCCTGCTGCGGGTCCATCCCGCCGAGGACCGCGCCGAGCACGGGGTCGACGGTGGCCATCTTCGTGACCGCCGTGGAGGGCGCGCCTTCGAGGAGGCGGGCGACCATCGTGGCGAGCATCTCGACGTGCCCGATCTCCTCGGTCGCGATGTCCATGATCAGGTCCTTGTACTTGCCGGGCATGCGGCAGTTCCAGCCCTGGAACAGGTACTGCATCGTGACCGTCATCTCGCCGAAGGCGCCGCCGATGAGCTCCTGGAGTTTGCGCGCGTACACCGGTTCCGGCTTTTCTGGCTTGGCCTCGAACTGCAGGCGGCGGTTGTGCCGGAACATATGACTCCTTGAGTGGAAGACCACAGGGAGCCGCAGGCCCTACGGCGGGCCAAGGGCGCGACCCCGCTGGTGCATGTGGTGGGGGGTCACGCATAAATCCCAACACGTGGCGCAACGGGACCACAGGAGCGACACCTAACGAAGGGTCCAATGGATGGACAGGTGCCGCCCCACGCCTTGATTAGGTGCGAAAAACCAGCTGTTCGCGCAAATGCGACACACCGGCCCGCGCGAGCGGCGCGGTCAGGGTTTGCGGCCGACGCCGCCGGCGACGCAGATGCCGCCGAGGTCGAGGGGGTGGCGCACGGGTTCCTCGGGACGCCACTCGGGCACGTGCACGACGCCGGGCTCGACCAGGTCGAGGCCGGCGAAGAACCGCGCGATCTCGGGCATGTCCCGTGCGCGGCCGGTGCCGAGCATCTGCAGCAGCACCGCCTCCAGTTCGCGCATCTCCGGCGCGCAGGAGCAGAAGTGGGTGAGCTGCATGTAGCTGCCCGGGGCGAGGCGCGCCTTGTAGGCGTCCACCAGGCCGTTCGGGTCCTCCGCGTCGGCGAGGTGGTGGACCACGGCCACCAGCAGCAGGCCGATGGGGCGGGAGAAGTCGAGGAAGCCCTCGACGTCGGGGTGGTCGAGGATCACCTCGGGCTCGCGCATGTCCGCGGTGATCACGCGGGTGCGCTCGTCGGTCTGCAGGATCGCCCGGGCGTGGGCCAGCACGATGGGGTCGTTGTCCACGTAGACGACCTTCGCGGCGGGATTGATCCGCTGCGCGACCGAGTGGGTGTTGTCCATGGTGGGCAGGCCCGAGCCGATGTCGAGGAACTGGTCGACGCCCTGCTCGGCCATGTACTTCACGCCGCGGAACAGCATGGCCCGGTTGTTGCGGGTGCCCTCGCCGCGGTCGGGGAAGTGCCGCATGCCTTCCATGGCGATCGCGCGGTCCACCGCGAAGTTGTCCTTGCCGCCAAGGAACGCGTCGTACACCCGCGCGATGCTGGGCTTCGTCGTGTCGATCTCCGGGGGGAGATAGTCGGGATCGCGGTGCGTCCAGTCCCAGCTGCCGGCCCTGTCGCCCATCGCCCGCCCTTCTCCAGCCATCGATCATGGATGCGTCTGGAGCATAACCAAGCAAGGCGCAACATTGCGGGGCCGCCCCGATATTTTCGGGGACCGTGCGGGGCCGGCAAGGCATCGCCACAGGTCGCCTGTCGCCGGCGACACGGAGGATCCGCACCTGTCACGGTATTCCGGTCGTCCCGATCACGGGGCATCGTGGTCGATTTCGTGACCGTATCCCGCTTCGTCCTGGCGGTGCGCCGAGAATCGCTGAAACTTTCAAAGACTCATCGACAGATTTCGGCGCACCGTGTCGTGTCGCGGCCGGCGGTGCGCCGCTCAGCCGCCGTACAGCTCGTCGATCTGCTTGGCGAAGTCGCGGGCGACGACGTGCCGCTTGATCGACTGCTTCGGCGTGACGTGGCCGCTGTCCTCGCTCAGCTCGATGTCGAGGATGCTGAACTTCTTGATCTGCTCGGCCTTGGAGACCATCCGGTTGGCGTCGTCGACGGCCTGCTGCACCTCCGCGACGACGGCCGGGTCCGAGCAGAGTTCGGCCATGGAGGCGCCGGAGCGGCCGTTGGCCTGCTTCCACTGCTCCATCGCCTCCTGGTCGAGGGTGACGATCGCCCCGATGAACGGTTTGCCGTCGCCGACGACCATGACCTGACTGATCAGGCGGTGCGCCCGGATGGCGTCCTCCAGCGGCGCCGGCGCCACGTTCTTGCCGCCGGCGGTGACGAGGATCTCCTTCTTGCGGCCGGTGATGCTCAGGTAGCCGTGTTCGTCGAGGCGGCCGACGTCCCCGGTGTGGAACCAGCCCTCCGGGTCGATCGCCTCCTTGGTGGCGCGCTCGTTGTTCCAGTAGCCGTCGAAGACGTGGCGGCCCTTCACCAGGATCTCGCCGTCGTCGGCGATCCGGATGCTCACGCCGGGGAACGGCTTGCCGACCGTGCCGATCTTGTTGGCGCCCGGGATGTTGACGGTCGAGGGCGCGCTGGTCTCGGTCAGCCCCCACCCCTCGAACACCTCGATGCCCACCCCGCGGAAGAAGTGGCCGAGCCGCTCGCCGAGGGCCGAGCCGCCGGAGACGGCCGCCGTCAGCGCGCCGCCCGTGGCCGCCCGCAGCTTGCCGTACACGAGCTTGTCGAAGGCCGCGTGCTTGAGCCGGGCGCCGAGGCCGGCCCCGCCGGAGCTCTCGGCCTTGCTCCACTCGATCGCGGCCCGTACGGCGGCGTGGAAGATCTTGCCCTTGCCCTCCGCGTTGGCCTTCTGCTCGGCGGCGTTGTAGACCTTCTCGAACACGCGTGGCACGCCCAGCAGGAACGTGGGCTTGAACTCCCGCAGGTCGGGGGCCACGTTCTTCATGTTCGGGCTGTGCGCCAGCACCGTGCCGGTCTCGATCAGCACGACCTGGATGAGCCGGGCGAAGCTGTGCGCCAGGGGGAGGAAGAGCAGCGCGGCCCGGCCCTCCACGTCGAACAGCGCCTCCAGCGGTCCGCGGGAGACGTTGCGCGCGGTGAACAGCAGGTTGTCGTGGGTCAGGCGGCAGCCCTTCGGCATGCCGGTGGTGCCCGAGGTGTAGATGATCGTGGCGAGGTCGCGCCCGCCCCGGCTCGCCCTGCGCTCGGCGAGCGTGTCGTTGGACACGTCGGCGCCGAGGCGCTCCAGCTCGGCGAACCCGCCGCCGTCGATGCGCCACAGCAGCGGCAGCCCGGGCACGGCCTCGCGGACGGTCTCCTCGTGCGCGGCCGTCTCGACGAACGCGGCCTTGGCGCCGCTGTCGGTCAGGATCCACTTCACCTGCTCGGCGGAGGAGGTCTCGTAGATCGGCACCCCGACCGCGCCGGCCGCCCAGATGGCGTAGTCGGCGACCGTCCACTCGTAGCGGGTGCGCGACATCAGGCCGACCCGGTCGCCGGGCTCGATCCCGGCGGCGATCAGTCCCTTGGCGACGGCCGCCACCCGGTCCCTGAACTGCGCGGCGGTGACCGGTGTCCACGGCGCGGCCGGATCCTCACCCTCCTTGCGGCGGATGACGACGGCGTCCGGCTCGTCCACGCCGCGCTGGAACACCACGTCGGTGCAGTTCGCCGACAGGGGCACGTCCACCAGCACGGGAACGCTGAACTCGCGCACGGGTCACTCCTTCGCGCACGGCCGCGCGACCCCCGGAGCGCAGGGCGGGGACCGCGTTGCGGGCATAACTCTTCGTGTCTCACCGGACGCTACCGCGCCAAGTTACGCATGGGTAGGTCCGTCACCCAGGCGTTATCCAGGGGCAAATCGACGCTATCAGTGTCCCCCGCGCCGCGGGCCCGACACCTTTCCGTTACCCAAGCGGGTGCTAGGTAAAGCGGCCGTTACCATGTCCGCATGCGCATCCACGTCGTCAGCGACGTCCACGGCCGGGCCGACGCGCTCGCCCGCGCGGGCGACGGGGCCGACGCCCTGATCTGCCTCGGCGACCTGCTCCTCTTCATCGACTACGCCGACCACTCGCAGGGCATCTTCCCGGACCTGTTCGGCGCGGAGAGGGCGAGCGAGTACGTGGGACTGCGCGCGGCGGGCCGCTTCGACGAGGCGCGGCAGCTGTCGGCCGGGCTGTGGGCCACCCTCGACGGCGACCCCCGCGACTTCATCGAGGCAGCCGTCCGCCGCCAGTACGAGCAGATCTTCGCCGCCATGCCGACGCCGGCCTACCTGACGTACGGCAACGTGGACCTGCCGCGCCTGTGGACGGACCATCTGCGGCCCGGCCAGCGGGTCCTGGACGGCGAGGTGGCCGAGATCGGCGGGCTGACCTTCGGGTTCGTCGGCGGCGGCCTGCGCACCAGATACCGCACGCCGTACGAGATCGACGACGAGGAGTACGCGCGCAAGGTCGAGGCGGTGGGCGAGGTGGACGTGTTGTGCTGCCACATCCCGCCCGCCATCCCCGACCTGCTGTACGACGTGGTGGCCCGGCGGTTCGAACGGGGGAGCGAGGCCACGCTGGAGGCGATCAGGAGGACGCAGCCGCGCTTCGCGCTGTTCGGCCACGTTCACCAGCCACTGGTCAGCCGCACCCGCGTCGGTCGCACGGAATGCGTCAACGTCGGCCACTTCCGCGGCCGTGGCACGCCTTTCGCCCTGGAATGGTGAAGTACGGTTGGCGCATGGCTGATCGCACTTCGTCGAGCATCACGATCGGCGCCGGCCGGTCGACAATCATGGCCGTCATCGCGGACTTCCCCGCCTATCCGGAGTGGGCCGGCCAGGTGAAGAAGGCCGACGTCCTGGAGACGGACGCGGACGGCCGGGCCTCCCGGGTCCGCTTCGTCCTCGACGCCGGCGTGATCAGCGACGAGTACGTCCTCGGGTACGACTGGGACGGCGACGCGGGCGTGAGCTGGCGGATGGTCGAGGCCGGGAAGATGCTGTCGGGCCTGACCGGCAGCTACCGCCTGGACGACAGCGGCGGCGGCACCGAGGTCACCTACGACCTCGCCGTGGACCTCAAGGTCCCGATGATCGGCTTGATCAAGCGCAAGGCCGAGAAGGTCATCGTCGACACCGCGCTGAAAGGGCTCAAGCGGCGCGTCGAGAGCCGATGAGGATCCTCCTCTTCACGGGGAAGGGCGGGGTCGGCAAGACCACGGCGGCCGCCGCGACCGCCACGCTCGCCGCCGAGCGGGGCAACAAGACGCTGGTCGTCTCCACCGACACCGCGCACTCGCTCGCCGACGCGCTCGGCGTGCCGCCCTCGTCCGAGCCTGTCGAGGCCGCGCCCGGCCTGCACCTGCAGCAGGTGGACACCCAGAGGTCGCTGGAGCGGCACTGGGGCGAGTTACGCGACTACGCAGGCAACCTGCTGGCCGAGCTCGGTCTCGACGAGGTCACCGCCGAGGAGATCACCGTACTGCCCGGCGCCGAGGAGATCCTCGCGCTGCTCGAACTGCGCGAGCAGGCCCGCACCGGCCGCTGGGACGTGATCGTCGTCGACTGCGCGCCGACCGCCGAGACGCTGCGCCTGCTCGCCCTGCCGGAGGCGCTCGACTGGCACGTCAACCGCCTGCTCCCCACCGGTAGGCGGATGCTCAGGGCGCTGTCGCCGGTCATCCGGCACGTCGCCAAGGTGAGCGTGCCCGAGGGCGAGGTCGTCTCGGCGGGGGAGCGGCTGCACCGCGGCCTGCTGGAGGTGCGCGCGCTGCTGACCGGCGACGACGCGTCCGTGCGGCTCGTGCTGACCCCCGAGGCGGTGGTCGTCGCCGAGGCCCGCCGCACCCTCACCTCGCTCAGCCTGTACGGCTACCGCGTCGACGCGGTGATCGCCAACCGGGTCTTCCCCGCGGAGGGCGCCGACGAGTGGCGGCTGGGATGGGTGGAGGCCCAGACCAGGCAGCTCGCCACGGTGCACGAGTCGTTCGCCCCGCTGCCCGTCCTCACCGTCCCCTATCTCCCGGCGGAGCCGGTCGGGACCGCCGCTCTGTCGGGCCTCGCCGCGCGGATGTACGAAGACCGGGACCCCTTCGCGCGCCCCGGCGTCGAGCCGCCGCTGAGGTTCACCAACGACGAGCTGGCGCTGTCCCTGCCGCTGGCCGACCGCGACGACCTCGACCTCGCCCGCAAGGGGGACGACATCATCGTCACCGCCGGGTCCTACCGGCGCGTCATCGCCCTGCCCGCCGCCCTCGCCCGCCGTGAGATCTCTTCGGCCGCGCTCCGGGACGGCCGGCTCCGGGTACGGTTCGAGGCAGGAGGGGCGAAATGACGGATTCCAACGACACAACTCCGCGCAGCCAGGACCCGCTCGGGTCGGCGGCGGAGGAGGCGATGAAGCTGCTGGACGCCGTGCAGCGGCGCATGGGCCGGGAGTTCGGCAAGGGGCTCGTGAAGGGCGGCGTGAGCGGCTTCGGATCCGCCTTCGCCGGCGTCGGCGCGGGCGGCCGGGGCGGCGACGACGTGTGGAGCGAGGCCGTCGCGGAGGACCACGACGAGTACGTCTGCCGGGCCTGCCCGGTGTGCCGGGTCATCGCGGCACGCCGCGAGGCCGGCGGCGACGTCACCGGCCACCTGATCGCGGCGGGCGGAGAGCTGTTCGCGGCGTTCCGGGAGGCGGTCGACGCCCTGCAGCGTCCCTCGGCGAGCGGCAGGGAGCGCCCGGCCGGGGAGCGGCGACCCGGCGAGCCGAAGGTCGAGCACATCGACCTCGGTTGACGGGCCGGCCGAGGGCGGGCGACGACGGGATTGCCACAACCCGGCTCGATCGGCTTCAATCGGCGCGGCATGATCGCTCGGGCGGTAGCGGCCCGGGCGCAGGCGGATCCGGGCGAGAAGCCGATCTGGGCGAAACGCGGATCTGGTCGAGAAGCGGATCCGGGCGAGAAGCGGATTGGGCGGGAGGAAGACGAATGGCGCTGACCATCGGCGTGGACGTGGGCGGTACCAAGATCGCGTACGGTGTCGTCGACGAGCACGGCGCCATCCTCGAGCGGGGCCTGCGGCACAGCCCGGCGGGCAGTCCCGAGAAGATGGCGCTCACGATCGCCGATGCGGTGACCGAGCTCGCGGCCCGGCACTCGGTCGAGGCCGTCGGCATCGGCGCGGCGGGCTTCGTCGACGAGACCCGCTCGATCATCCGCTTCGCCCCCAACCTCGCCTGGCGCGAGGAGCCGCTGCGCGAGAAGGTGGGCGAGCTGGTCGGCCTGCCGGTCGTGGTCGAGAACGACGCCAACGCGATGGCCTGGGGCGAGTACCGGTTCGGCGCGGGCCGGGGCGAGAGCCACGTCGTGTGCGTGACCGTGGGCACGGGGATCGGCGGCGGCATCGTGCTCGGCGGCGAGCTCTACCGCGGCCGGTGGGGCATGGGCGCCGAGCTGGGCCACATGCAGGCGGTGCCGGGCGGCCGTCCCTGCGGCTGCGGCAACAGCGGCTGCTGGGAGCGGTACGCCAGCGGCAGCTCGCTGCTGCTGGAGGCCAGGAACAACGCGCAGGCCGACCCCGACGGAGCCGAGCATCTGCTGCGGCTCGGCGGCGGCTCGGCCGAGGGCATCCAGGGCGAGCACGTGACCGAGGCGGCGCGCCAGGGCGACCGGGCGGCGCTGGCCGCCTTCGAGTCGCTCGCCCAATGGCTCGCCCAGGGGCTGGTCGACATGGCGGCCGTCCTCGACCCCGGGTGCTTCATCATCGGCGGCGGCGTCTCCGGCGCGGCGGACCTGTTCGTCGACCGGGTGCGTGAGGAGTTCGCCGCCCGGCTGACCGGCCGGGGCCACCGCCCGCTCGCCGAGATCAGGGTCGCCGAGATGGGCCCGTCGGCGGGGCTCGTGGGAGCCGGCGACCTCGCCCGGCTCCGCTGACGGCGTGCTGCGGGTCGCGACCTACAACGTACGGGGACTCAAAGACGACCGGAGGGCGCTGGTCCGGGTGATCCGGGCCCTGCGGCCCGACGTGCTGTGCCTGCAGGAGGCGCCCCGCCTGCCCGGCTGGCAGCGGGAGCGGCGGGCGCTGGCCCGCGCGGCCGGTCTGTCCGTGGCCGCCGGAGGCCGCGTGGGCGGGACCGCCGTCCTCACCGCCCCGGCCGTACGGCTCCTGCGCGGGCGGGGGCACCGCCTGCGGTGGTTCGCCGGGCTCGAGTGGCGGTCCGTCGCGCTCGCCGTCGTGGAGAAGACGGTGGGGAAGGACCGCGAGCGGTACGCCGTGTGCTCGGCCCACCTCGACCTCCTGGCGGGGGCGCGCCTGAGTCACGCCGCGCAGATCGTGCCGATCCTGGAGCGCGCGGCCCGGGAGTTCGAGGCCGCGCCGGTGCTGGCCGGGGATCTCAACGAGGTTCCCGGGGCTCCCGTCTGGCGTCTCCTCGGGGGCCGCTACACGGACTGCTTCACCGCCGTGCGGGACGCCGCGCCGCGGATCGGGGCGGACGGAGACGACGGCCGGGAAGGTGCGACGTTCCCGGCCCGCGACCCCCGCGTGCGGATCGACGCGATCTTCGCGGGACCGGGCCTGACCGTCGTGTCGTACGGCGGCACGGAGATCCCGGCCGAGGACCTGCGCGCCGCGAGCGACCACCGGCCGGTCGTCGCCGAGATCGCCCTGACGCGGCCCTGACGACGCCCTGACGCCGTCCGCCCGGGCCAGACCCGCCGCGGCCGTGCCGGCGGCGGCGCGGATTCCGGCCGGCCGGAGAGGGCCGATACGGCCGCGCCTCCGCATCTCTAGGTAGTCGGATTCGCGACCTGTGTGACGGGGAGTGCCCGGCCACCCGTACGATCGTTTCATGACCCGCCGCCTCACACGGCGTGCGGTGCCGTTGTGTGTGCTGTTCGCCGGTCTGCTGACCGGTCTCCTCCCGCGCGCCACATCGGTCGCGCACGCGCACGCAGGGATCGTCCGCGCCCAGACGGAGCGCGGCCCGTCGGGGAACGAGGTCGCCCAGGACGCGGGCTCCTCCACCGGACGGCTCCAGCCCGACGGCTCGCTGTCCGACGTGGCCGGCCTGTCGGCCACGGACATCTGGGCCGTGGGCCAGCAGAACGCCTGGGACTTCTGGCGCAACCAGGGGATCATCACGCATTGGGACGGCTCCTCCTGGCGTGAGGTGCCGATCCGGGGCGACGCCACCGGCGCCGGCCACCTGCGGTCGGTCGCCGCCGCCTCCGCCACCGAGGTCTGGGCCGTCGGCGACGGCCACGACGGCCTGCCGTACGTCGCGAAGGGCACGCGCGACGGGTTCGACCGCGTCGGCGTGCCGCAACTGCGCACCGGGGACTGGCTCGGCGGGCTCGCCGCCTCGTCCGGGCGGGTGGTCGCGGTCGGCAGCCGGGACGGCAAGGCGTTCCTGCTGAGCAGCGGCGGCTCCGGCAAGGGCACGGTCTGGAAGACCGGCCAGGGCCCGGCGGGCGCGATGTACGGCGTGGCGCTCGCGGGCAGGTCGGACGGCTGGGCGGTGGGCGACTCCGGCTCCGGGCCCCTGGCCATGCACCTGACCGGCAGCGGATGGAAACAGGCCGACCTGCCGGAGATCAAGGGCGGCTTCCTGCGGGACGTGTACGCGGACGGCCGCAAGCGCGCGGTCGCGGTCGGCGGCGTCTACCAGCGCGACGGCGGCATCGCCCCGCTGGTGCTCGACTGGGACGGCAGGCACTGGAAGCGGGTGACGCCGCCGGAGCGGCGCGCCGAACTGTACGGCGTCACGGGGGACGGCGACGGCGCGTTCTGGATCTCGGGATACGACCCGAGGCACGAGGCCGAGGGCTTGCTGCTCCGATACGACGGATCGCGCTGGACCACGCTGCGGGGCCCGGCGACGACGGAGGAGCGCACGGTGCGGCTGCAGGCGGTCGCGCACGTCGGCGACCTCACCATGGCGGTCGGTCACAGCCTGGACGACAAGGGCCGCTACACCGACCTCGTGGAGCGGTTCGGCCCGCCTCCCGTCGACGGCGGCACGGTGAAGGCGGCCTCCGAAGCCGAATGAACGCCGGCGCGGCCTGACCAGGACCGGCCGGGGCGTGCGCCGTCGTCCCGGCCGAAGTCAGACGACCGCGCCGTCGTCCCAGCCGGAGTCGGCGGGCGGGCCGTCGCCCATGCGCACGACGAGGATCACGAACCCCGCGATGAACGCCGCCACCGCGGCGAACACGATCCAGCCGTCCATGGGCCACTGCAGCAGGGCGGCCAGGAGCAGGTAGGCCGGGCCGCCGAACAGCGCCAGCCAGGAGAGCCGGCTGAGGGCGTCGCCGTGCGGAAGCGGCGGAGGGGGCGGCGGGATGTAGTGGTCGTCGTCGCCGGGGGTGGGAGCCCGCTCCTCACCGGTCCGGTCGTCGTCCCCGACCCCGTCGCCGAGAGCGTCGTCGCCGAGAGCCACGCCACCCGGAGCACCACCGCCGCGGGCGTCGTCGCCGTCGCCCGCGTCGGCCTGCTCGGTGACGTTCTCCCGGTCGGGCCATGGTTGTTCGGCCGAGGCGTCCTCGGCTGTCTCGTTGAACGAGGCGACGATCTGGCGCCAGACCTCGTCCTCGTCACTTTGCGGCGTCACGTCGATCCCGGGTCACAAGTCCTTCGTCAAGGGTACCGAGGCATGGGAGCGGATGAACTCCAGGCTCCCTTCGAAGATCACAGGCGCGTCGTTGTCGAGGGTGGCGACGTGATAGCTGTCCGCCAGCTCTCTGACCTCCAGATTGTTTCCCATTCTCGCCTGCAGGAACGCGACGCTCCCCGGCTTTACCACGTGGTCGTCGCTGCTGTGGAACACCAGCACCGGCTGGGTCACCTTGGCGATGTCGGATTGGACGAGCTTCCACAGCCGGGGCAGCGTGGCGGCGGCCCGGACGGGCGTGCGCGGATAGCCGAGCTCGCTCGCGCCCTCCTTCTTGATGTCGCCCGCCACCCCCGGGGTCGAGCGTACGACGTACTTGAGCGCCGGGGCCAGGTGCAGCAGCGGCACGTCGTTGATCACGGACGGGTTGACCACCACGACGCCCGTGACGGCGTTCCCGTGGACCTCGGCCAGGCGCAGCGCCATGCAGCCGCCGAGGGACAGGCCCATCACGAACGCCTGCGCGCACCGGCCGCGCAGGTCGGCGAACGCCTTGTCCAGCTCGGCGTACCAGTCCTCCCAGCGGGTGCGGCTCATCTCCTGCCACGTCGTGCCGTGGCCGGGCAGGCGGGGCAGGGACACCGTAAGTCCCGCCCGGGCCAGATGCTCACCCCACGGTCGCAGGGATTGCGGCGAGCCGGTGAACCCGTGGCAGAGCAGGACGCCGGTCTCACCGCCCTCGTGGTGGTACGGCTCCGCACCCGGTAGCACTGGCATGGGAGACCTCCGCGAAACGGTGGCGTGTTCCGCCCGATACTCGCACGTTGGTCAGCGTTAGTGCGAGAGGGCTGCGCGTGCGAAGATGACTGCACATCTGAGCCGAGGGGGTGCCCGAGTGTTCTACTGGGTGGTCAAGGCCATCATCTGGCCGATCCTCCGCTTCGTGTTCCGCCCCTGGGCAGAAGGGGTGGAGAACGTGCCGAAGGAGGGTCCGGTCATTCTGGCCGGCAACCACCTGTCGTTCGCCGACCACTTCTTCGGGGCCGGATTCCTCCCGCGCAAGGTCATCTCTCTGGGCAAGGCCGAATACTTCACCGGCCGGGGGGTCAAGGGGCTGGTGAGCCGCGCGTTCTTCTCCGGCGTCGGCACCGTGCCCATCGACCGCTCCGGCGGAAAGGCGAGCGAGGCGGCGCTCCGCACCGGCCTGCGCATCCTCAAGGACCGCCAGGTGCTCGGCATCTACCCGGAGGGCACTCGCTCGCCCGACGGGCGTCTCTATAAGGGCAAGACCGGTGTGGCGCGGCTTGCCCTGGAGTCCCGCGCACCGGTGATCCCGTGGGCGATGGTCAACACGTTCGAGATGATGCCCCCCGGCCGGCCGCTCCCCAAGTTCGGCATCCGCCCCGGCGTCCGATATGGCAAGCCGATCGACTTCTCCCGTTACTACGGCATGGAGAACGACCGCCTCGTGCTGCGGGCGGTCACCGACGAAATCATGTACGCGCTGATGGAGCTGTCGGGCCAGGAGTACGTCGACAAGTACGCGGCGGCGGCCAAGACGGAAACGACCAGGGCAGCTCGCGAGAATTCCTAATACTTCCGGACCGGACGGGTAACGTTGCGGTGTTCGCCGCGCACATTGGGACGTTCAGACACGTTCGGATCGGAAGGCGTAGGAGCATGCCAGCACGCAGGCACCGCATTTGGGCCGAGCCCGGCGCCGCGAGGCACGGAGCGGACGACAGGGCGGACGACGGAGCGGACGGCGCGTCCACGACCCCGGCGAGCAGGTCCGCCGCATTCCGCAGGACCGCGGCCGTCGGAGTCGCCGCTTGCGGGTGCCCCGCATGAGCGTCCGCGAGGAGCAGCAGGCCGACACCGGATATCTGCCGCACCGCCAGATCCTGGTCGTGCTCTCCGGAGTGGCGGCCGGAATGCTGCTGGCCGCCCTCGACCAGAGCATCGTCGGCACGGCCCTGCCGCGCATCGTGAGCGAACTCGGCGGCCTCGACAAGCTGTCGTGGGTGGTCACCGCCTACCTGCTCACCTCGACCGCGGCGACCCCGCTGTGGGGCAAGATCTCCGACCTGTACGGCAGGCGGATGATCTTCCAGGCCGCCATCGGCATCTTCCTGCTCGGCTCGGTGCTGGCCGGGCTGAGCCAGAACATCGGTCAGCTCATCGGGTTCCGGGCGATCCAGGGCCTGGGCGGCGGCGGGCTGATGGCGCTGGCGTTCAGCATCATCGGCGACGTCATCCCGCCCCGTGAGCGCGGCCGATACCAGGGCTACTTCGGCGCCGTGTGGGGCACCTCCAGCGTCGCCGGGCCGCTGCTCGGCGGCTTCTTCACCGACGGCCCCGGCTGGCGGTGGATCTTCTGGATCAACCTGCCGATCGGGCTGATCTCGCTCGTCGTGACCTCGATGGCGCTGCGGATCCCCTTCACCCGCCGCAGCCACCGCGTCGACTACCTGGGCGCGGCGCTGATCGTGGCCGGGGTGTCGTGCTTCCTGCTCTACCTCGACTGGGCGGGCGGCGACATCGGCTGGACGGCTCCCGGCTCGCTGGCCCTGCTGACGGGCTTCGTGGCGTTCGCGGCCCTGTTCGTGTTCGTCGAACTGCGGGCGCCCGAGCCGATCCTGCCGATGCGACTGTTCCGCAACAAGATCTTCAGTGTGGGCAACGGCTTCAGCTTCCTCGCGGGCCTGGCGATGTTCGGCGGCATGATCTTCCTGCCGGTCTATCTCCAGGCGGTCCAGGGCATGTCGCCCACCGTGTCCGGACTGGCGCTGCTGCCGGCCGTCTTCGGCATCTTCTCCACGTCCATCACCTCCGGCCAGATCATGAGCCGGACCGGCCGATACAAGATCTTCCCGATCCTGGGCGGAGCGGTCCTCCTGGTGGCCATGTGGCTGCTGTCCACGATCAAGGTGGGCACGCCGTACTGGCAGGTGGCGGTCTACGCCTACCTCTTCGGCGCCGGGCTCGGATTCACCATGCAGACGATCGTCACGGCCATCCAGAACGCGGTGGAGCGCGCCGACATGGGCGTCGCGACGAGCTCGGCGACGTTCTTCCGGATGATGGGCGCCGCCATCGGCACGGCGATCATGGGTGCGGTCCTCACCAGCCGGCTCACTCACTACCTGACCGCCGAGTTCGGCGGCAGGATGCCG
Source organism: Microbispora rosea (assembly GCF_900156315.1). GTDB lineage: Bacteria > Actinomycetota > Actinomycetes > Streptosporangiales > Streptosporangiaceae > Microbispora > Microbispora rosea. Next base: position 260,877 of record NZ_FTNI01000001.1, read on the forward strand.
CCGGGGCGGGTGGACGCCAACAACGTGCAGGCGATCCAGCAGTTGCCGCAGCCGTTCAAGGATCACGTGCTGGTCGCGTTCACCAGCGCGATCGACGACGTGTTCCTCGCCAGCCTGCCCTTTGTCGCCCTCGCGCTGGTCGTGGCCTTCTTCCTCAAGGAGATCCCGCTCGCCGCGCGGAGCACCGAGGGCCCGGCCGCCATGGGCTGATCACGCGTGTAGCCGACGGCGGCGTACGGCCCGGGAGCGGGCGGTTCGCCGCCGGTGCGGAGCGCCGCCGGGTGACGGCCGGAACGCGGCAGTGTCTTCGCGCCCGGCTCTCGCGGTCTCTGCCCGGCCCGGCTCCCGCGGACCTTGCCCGCCCGGCCGGCACGGTCTTGGCGCGGCCCGGCTTTCGCGGTCCTTGACCCGGCTTTCGCGGTCTTCGTGGGGCCCGGCTTCCGCCACCGGTGGAGGGAGCCGGGCGACGCCGGTCTTTCCGCTCTCCGGAAGCGGGCTCAGGTGAGGTGGGAGCGGATCTCGCGAATGTGGGCCGGGGTGGTGCGGCAGCAGCCGCCCACATGACGGGCGCCGAGCGCGGCCCATTCGGCCGCCGCCCTGCCGAACTCGACGGGATCGGCGAGACCCAGCCAGCGCCGGTTCGCCGGGTCCCACGTCTCGCCGGAGTTCGGGTAGACGATCGAGGCTCCGCGTTTGATCAGGTCCGGGATGAACCGCGGCGCGGTGCAGTTCGCGCCCACGGCGACCACCTGAGGGAGGTCCGTGAAGATCGCCGCGGACTCCTCGAACGGCGTTCCGTCGCTGATGTGCTCGCCGTCCCGGCAGGAGAAGGTGACCCACGCCTGCACGGACGGAGTCTCGCGCAGGAGCCTCGCGAGCGCCCGCGCCTCGGCCTGCGAGGGGATCGTCTCGCACGCCAGCAGGTCGGCCCCTGCATCGGCGAGGATCTCGAACCGCTCCCGATGCCACTCAGTAAGGCCGTCCTCGTCGAGGTCGTAGTCGCCGGTGTACTCCGCGCCGTTGGCCAGGTAGGCGCCGTACGGTCCCACGCTCGCGGCGACGAGCCCGTGCCCGGCTTCGTCCCTCGCCTGTACGGCAAGCGTCACCGACAGCCGTATGAGGTCGCGGGCCTCCTGGGAGGTGAGGCCGTGCCGTACGAACCCGGGGACGCTCGCCTGGTAGCTCGCCGTGGTGGCGACGTCGGCTCCGGCCCGGAAGTAGTCGAGGTGCGCTTGACGGATGACGCCGGGGTCGTCGGTGAGCAGCCGTGCCGACCAAAGGTCGTCGCTCAGGTCGCAGCCGAGTGTCTCCAGGTGCGTGGCGAGACCGCCATCGAGGACGATTGGGTTCATACCGGGCAACACTACGTGCTCACATGCATCGGCGTGCGGCCCCGTCGCCGGCTGGACCGAGGCTCCGGCTCGGCCGGCCGAGCCGGAGGCCGCGACTCGCGTGCCGGGAACCGATCGGCGATCCCCGGCGTTGGCGGCATATGGGGCTGAAAGGGCTCATCAATCGGTTGCTGCGCCGCCGGTCTCCCGTCCCCGCAGGTGGACGCGACGATCGGCCCGACACGGGAGGGGTGAGGGAGCCGCGGCGTCCCGCACCCACCCCGCCGTCCGATGTCATTCGCCTACCCGAACCCTCGTAGGGGCTCCGCTCACAGCGGAACCCGAACCGATGCGGCCGGGGCCCGGCTTCCCCGCCGGTGCCCCGGTCGCGCTGGTTCTCCTCTCGGCAGGCCGATCCCTCCGGGCGGCGCCGTCCGATGAGCCGGCGGTCGGCTGACCGCACTTCGCGTGGCCGAACTGCTGGCGACAGAGCTGGACGGCACGCCGGGTGGTGCGGCGCGGTGGGCCGGCCCTCCTCGCCGGTGTCCCGGCCGCGCTCGCTTCAGCCCCGTCGTGCGGTTGCCTCTCCCGGACGCCGTCTCACGATCGTTTCCAGAAGGGACGCCGGCCCTCCTTCGCTCCGGGCGCGGACCCCGGGAATGTGGATCCCGGGGATGTGGACCCGGGGGACGTGGGATCCGTCGTGGAGGCGGAGCCGGAGCGGCCGGTCAGGGCCGTCAGCAGGTCGGCCGTCCGCCGCCACAGGTCGTCGAGTGAGACCTCGGCCCACTCGGCCCTCTCCAGGTCGGTCGCGAGCGTGGCGAGGTCCGGGTGACCACCCACCATCTGGGCGACGACGCGGAGGCGACTGGCGAGATCCGCCAGATAGCGCCGCCGCTCCCGCTCGGGCAGCGACTCCGCCTGGCCCAGCCTCGCGAGCTCCTCGGCCAGCACAGGCCGGATGCCCTCGACATCCGTGACAGGGGCGGTTCCTTCGCCGGGATGCGGAAGGAAACGACCGACGGAGAACCCGCGGGACGCCCGTCTCCGAGCCGGTGCGGGCGCCGCGGCGTAAGGCGGGGCAGCGGGTGCGGCAGGAGGTGCGCCGGGCGGCGGAGCCGCTGCGATGGGCCGGTCCGCCGCCGAACCGGGAGGCGTCTCGGGCCCGGCCGGGATGAACGCGGCCATCTTCGCCATCATCGGAGCACCGGCCGCCATCATCGGCATCGCTGTCGGCATCTCCCAGCCGCTCGGCGGTTCGACGGGCTGGATCACCCGGTGCTCCGGGCCGCCCTCGCCGGTGACGCGCGTGTCGACGGCCACGAAGGCGGTGAACCGGCACAGCACGCCAAAGCGCAGCGACGCGTCGACGATCCGCTGTTCGAGGGAGTGGTCGCCCATGGCGTATCGGTCTTCCAGACCGCGCAGATGCGCCCGCGCCCACACGGCCCGGGCCGCCGGGCCGTGGGCGCGACGGCCCTCGATCCGCTCCTCCCAGGGGCGGCCGTCGGCCGTGCGGCCCTGCACCGTGAGGGCTCCGGCGGGCCGCCGCCCTCGGTAACGCCCGCTCACGACCAGGGGGACGCCGGGGTAGAGCGAACCGGCATGCGTGACGGTGTGCGCTACGAGATCCAGGCCTTCCGCCTTCAGCGCGACGTCCGTCACCAGTGGCGAGCCGATGCGGCGGTGGATGTGCTCCATCGCCGCGTCGAGCCGGTCCTCCGACTCGACCAGCTCGCACCGGCCCGAGCCGAGCAGGGCCAGCCTCCCGAGGAACCCCGCGTTCACCGCCCTGTCGATGCCCACGGTGTGCACCCGGATGCCGTGCAGCCGGGCGCCGATGCGTTCGAGGATCTCGTCCTCGTTGCCGACCTGGCCGTCGGTCACCAGGACGAGCACCCGGTCTCGTGCCTGCTCGCCGTACACTCCGGATCCGCCGTGCCGGCCGTCCTCACCCGGCTGACCGGGGTTCGTGCCGGTGGCCTTCCCCGGAGCGGGCGCGGTGTGGCCGTCGAGCAGCCGCAGGGCCTCCTCCAGGGGAGCGAGCATCTCCGTCCCTCCGCGCGCGTCGAGCCGGGACAGGTGCTCGACGGCGCGGTAGCGGTTGCGGTCGCTCGCATCCACCAGTCCGCCCGAGAAGGCCCGCTCCACGACCGAATCGAACGAGAGCACGGCGAACCGGTCATGCCGGGTCAGCGTGTCGACGATCCGGGCGGCGGCCCGCCGTGCGGCCACCATCTTCCAGCCCGTCATGCTGCCGGAGCGGTCGAGCAGCAGGACGACGTCACGGGACGCGGTCCGAGTGGCGTCCTCCGGCGGCGGCAGCAGGGTCAGCACGAAGGTTCCCTCGGCGTCGGCCGTGTCTTCCGCCGTGTCCTCCGCTGTGTCCTCCGCCGTGTCCCTCGCTGTGCCTTCGGCGGAGCCGCTGCCGTCGGTCGTGCCTTCGCCGGGTGAGCGGGCGTCCGCGGCGTCGTCCGGGACGAGCGCGAGCGACGAGGAGGCGTCGAACGCCAGGCGCAGGATGAAGTCACGGTCGAGCCGCTCGCCGGGCCGCAGCCTGATCGTGTCGCCCTCCCTGTCGACCTCATGCAGGCTGGAACGGACCTCACGCAGGTCGAGCCCCGTGGGGTCGATCGTCGTCGCGAGCGACAGCCGTACGGGATAGGGGAAGCCGGGAAGCAGGACGGGCGGCGTGATCCGGGAGGCGTCGGGCACGGCGTCGGTGTCGGGTGCCACGCCGCCACCGGCAGACGGGCCGGGCAGCGGTGCCCCGGGGATGTAGCGGGGGGCCACGACCAGCGGGAAGCGGAACTCGGCCGCGCCGTCCTCGTAGGGAAGCGGCTGGCTCAGCGTGAGGCGGACCACCACGCGCTCCCCGGGAACGATGTTGCCGACCCTGATCGTGAACACGTCGGGCCGGTCCTCCTCGGCGATCGCCGCGCGCCTGCCCTCGGCGAGCGCCCGGTCGTAGTCGGCCCGTGCCTGCCCGCGCTCCTTGAGCACGCCGTCGACCACCCGGTCGTCCGCCTCCATCCGGAAGGCGGTGACCGCGGCCCGCGGCGGCAGCGGGAAGACGTACGTCGCCTCCAGCGACACGTCGAAGGCATTGCGGAAGGTCTGGACGACCTCGACGCCGGCCACCAGTCCGGTGACGTGGGCGGCGACGTCCACGCTTTCCAGCGGAAGGTTGCCCTTCTCGGTCTCCAGTGCTCCGAGCCCGGCGTCCGGCACGGGCCGGCACTCCTCCGGCCGCAGAGGTGTGATGGGAACGGTCATGACGTCATCCCTCCAGCGTGTCGGGCATGTCGGAAGCGTGTGGATCGAGTGCCGAGGCGTCACGGGGGTCATGGGCGCTCTCGAACGGCCCGGCCAGACCGAGCGTGGCGAGGGCCGCGAGAAGCGGCGCCGCGGCCTGGCGCAGCGCGGCCACGTCGTGGCCATGTGGGACCCGGTGGGCCGGATCGAGCAGGACCGTCACCCCGGGCGCGAGCCGTACACCGTGCACGACGTCGACGGGCCCGCTGTTCACGGCCACGGTGTCGACGGGCCCGCTGTTCACGGCCACGGTGTCGACGGGCCCGCTGTTCATGGGCGCAGCGTCCCCGTGGGTGGTGTCCCCGTGCGGGGTGTCTCTGTGCGGGGTGTCTCTGTGCGCGGTCAGGAAGTGGCCGGAGTCCGCAGTGGCGGCGGATGAGGCCGGGCGCGCCCAGAAGCGGTCTCGCGCCGCCGGCCGCGCGACGTCCGGGATGGCGGGCTCGGTGCCGGTTTCCGGACTCGCCCCGCACCAGCCGGGGGCCGGCGATGTGGCGGTGTCCGGCGGGCCAAGAGGGCGGTTCGCGCCGTTCGGCGGGGCCGGGACCGCCGGGCTGCGCGGAGGGGGCGGGGAGAGCGGCCGAGGCGCCGGTCCGGACGACGGCTCGGCGAGCCCGGCGACGCGCTGGAGCATGGCGTCGGTCGCGCCCGCCAGTTCCGCCTGGATGTCGGCGATGGACAGGCCGTCCGCCTGGCGGCGCTTCACGGCCACAAGCTGGAGCAGGTGGCGGCGGCCGTAGAGGGCCACCCGGCCGCGCCGGCCCAGCGGGGGGTCGAGCAGCCCGATCGTCGTGTACCAGCGGATGAGGCGCTCGTTCGGCACTTCGCGGACCCTGCCGTTGGCGCGCGGCTCCGGACCGCCGACGCGCAGTTCCCGGTCCTTGGCCTGTGGCTCCGGACCGTCGTCGCGCGGCTCCCGGGCGTGCCGCTCCTGGCCGTGGACGTGCCGCTCCTGGCTGAGCAGGTCCGCCGCCCGCTCCGCCAGTTCGCCGATCGTCCAGGTGTCGCTCATGCCTCCACGATGACACTGTCACAATGACACTGTCAACATCGCTTCCGTTATGCGGCGGCATGGTTTTCGAAGAGTTCGTCTCGGCGAGGGACGCCGCTTCTCCCGTCGTTCACACGAGACGGCTCGACTGGGTGCCGCGACGTGTGCGACGTGCCGCCGCGGGACAGGAGAACGCGGGACAGGAGAACGCGGGACAGCAAACGCCGGACAGGCGGACGCGGAACCAAAGGCGCAGCAGCCCACGGCGGAGCATCCAAGCGCGGAGCAAGAAGACAACGGAACACGGCGCGGGACAGACGGACCCGGGGGCAGGAACCCCCGGTCGGGTGCCCGCCGGGCGGGCAGGGGAGCGAGGCGGCTCGGCCCGATCCGGCCCGGCGCGGCGGCCGTGCGGAAACGAGCGAACGGCCCGTCGGTGGGCGGCCGGCATGACCAGGGGCAGGTCAAGGAGGCGGTCAGCGGTGCAGGGTACTTCCGTCCGATCGGCGGCGCTCTCGGCGCTGCCGGGAGCGATGTGGCGCGCGACGTTCGCACGGCCTGACGACGGAGGCGAGCCGCCCGGCGGCGAGCCGTACGGGCCGGGGGACGGCCCGTTCCCGGCGGACGTGCTGCGGGCCCTGCCGCCGGGTTTCGCCGGCCGGGTCGTGGCGCGGTCGGGCGAGCGTGCCGGGGGAGTCCTCTGGCACGCGGCCCCGGACGGCGGCGGATGCTTCCCCGACGAAGACGGCTGGATATACGTGTCCAACTGTGCGCTGCCACTGCTCGGCGGCGTGACGGCGCTGCGTTTCGCCCCGGACGGAACCCTGCGCGGCGGTTATCGCATCCTGTCCGGCGCCGACCGCTGCGGGGCCGGCGCCGCGACACCGTGGCACACCTGGCTGTCGGGCGAGCGGACGCCGTACGGCCGGGTCTTCGAATGCGATCCGTACGGCCTGCGCGCCCCCATGCCCCGGCTCGCGATGGGCCTGTTCACCCATGGTGGCATGGCCTGCGATCCCGACCGTGGCGTCGTCTACCTGACGGAAGGGGAGCCGGACGGATGCCTGTACCGGTTCCGCCCTGACGACTGGGGCGACCTCACGACGGGCGTGCTGGAGGTGATGGCCGGCGACTCCGGCGAGGAGTCCGTGACCTGGGAACGGGTGCCGATCCCGGCCCTCCCTGACCACGTGCCCCTGCGTGAACAGGTCAAAGGGGCCAGGAGGTTCGCGGGCGGAGGTGACTGCCGCTGCTCCGACGGCCTGGTGCGGTTCGTCACCGAGGGCGACGGCCGGGAGTGGGCGTACGACGCCGGCCGCGAGCGCCTCATGGTGCTGCGCGAAACGGCAGGAGGGCAGGGCGGCGGTGCGGACGGCGAGATCGTCCTCGTCGCCGGTGACCGAGCGGTGCCGTTCCTGCGCGTCACGGGCGGCTGGACCGTCGCGGGCCCTTCGATGTCCCCGGCCGGCGACCGGCTCTACTTCTCCTGCCGTCCACCCAGGAACGGGTCGCCGGCCCCGGCCCCCGTGACCGTCGAGGTCCGCGGGCCGTTCCGCGATCTCGCCGGCGCCTGAGCCGGCGCCCCCACAAGCCGGGCTGCTCCGCGTCACGTCGAGGTCCACGCCGCGCGGCACACGCGGCGAGGTGATGACGATTCGGCGGATGCTCCGCGGACCGGACGGCTTGGTCAGCCTCTTGCGCTTCCTCCTGCGCCCGGCGCGCGTGCCTGCCTTCTCGGATCGGAGGTTCGCCCTGTCGAGGAGCGGTCCGGGCCGGCCGCCCAGACGACCAGCGCGCAGGCCGCGAACGCGGCCCCGAGGAGACTGCAGCCCGCCCAGCCGTGGGCGGTGAAGACGGCGGTGGTCGCGGCCGCGCCGAGGGCGGAGCCGAGCGAGTAGAAGACCATGTAGCCGCCGATGACGCTGCTGGTGCGCTCCGGATGCGCGGCGGTGAGCAGGTGCTGGTTGCTCACATGCACGACCTGGACCGCGAAGTCGAGAACCACGATTCCGGCGACGAGGAGCCACAAGGACCATGGCAGCCGCGCGATCGCTGCCCACGAGACGACGAGCAGGGTGAGCGCGAGACCGGTGACCGGGGTCGTCCGTCCCGCGTCCGCCCATCGTCCCGCGCGTGCCGCTCCGAGTGCACCGGCGAGTCCGGCGATGCCGAACAGTCCGATCTGGCTCTGGCTCAGCTGCCAGGGCATGCCGGTGAGCGGCAGGGAGAGTCCGCTCCACAAGGTTCCGAAGGAGGCGAACAAGAAGAACGCGATGAGCCCGCGTGTCAGGAAGAGTCGCTGCCCGAACAGTCCGCCGAGTGAGACGACGGCTTGCCTGTACCCCTGATGCCGGTTGGGGCGCTCCTCCGGCGGCAGGACGGCGAGGACGAGGGCCGCGAGCCCGAGTGACAGCGCCGCGAGCACGGCGTAAGAGCTTCGCCAGCCCCACGCCTCGGCGAGTGCTCCGGTGACGACCCGCGCGCCCAGGATGCCGGCCACGACGCCCGAGGTCACGACACCGATGTTCCGTCCGCGTTCGGCGGGCGGTGAGACCGACGCGGCGTAGGCCACGGTGGTCTGCACCACGACGGCGAACACCCCTGCCGCCGCGATCCCCGCGAGCGCCACCCATGCGGCTGACGCCGAGGCCGCCACGATCATGCCCACAGCGCTGATCGCCAGGTGCGCGGCGATGAGCGGGCGCCTGTCGACCACATCGCCGAGCGGCACCAGCAGCACCAGCCCTGCCAGGTAGCCGATCTGGCCGGTCGCGACGATCCATCCAGCGCGGTCCGCGGCCAGACCGAGATCTCGTCCCATCGGCTCCAGAACCGGCTGCGCGGCATAGATGCTCGCCACAGCGACACCACACACGACCGCGAGCAGTAACCGCCGCCACGCGTCCATCGCACCCCGAGCCCGATCCCGATCCCTATCAGTAGCAAAATGCAACCAATTCGACCGTAGGGCAGAATGGTTTCAATCCGCAACTGATTGGGAGGTGCCGTGTCGACCAGCGCCATGCGCGTCCCGGACCCGGGCTGGACCGACCCCGAGTGCCCGGTGGCTCGCACGCTCGATCTCGTCGGCGACAGGTGGAGCCTTCTCGTCATCCGTGACGCGATGGACGGGGCGCGGTCGTTCACCGAGTTCCAGCGGCGCACCGGCATCGCCCGCAACATCCTCGCCGACCGCCTCCGCAGGCTGATCGCTCAAGGGCTCCTCGCCCAGCACACCGCACCGTCGGGACGCCGGCAGGAATACGTGCTCACCGACGCGGGCCGCGACCTCTTCCCGGTCATCCTCACCCTGCGGCAGTGGGGAGAACGCCACGCCTTCGCCCCTGGCGAGACCCATTCCGTCCTCGTCGACCGGCACGGCATCCCCGTGCCGGAGGTCACGCCGACCGGCGCCGACGGCACCCCTCTCGACACCGGCACCACGCTCGTGCGGAAAACCCGATAAGGAACCCGGACGCGCCGTGACGAGGGGGCCTCGCCGGCTTCATCGGGCCTGCGCCGCGTCCGGGGGAGGAGCGGCAAGGCCGAATGCGGGGCGGGGCGAAAGCCCGCCCGGCCCCGCGCCGCCGGGGCCCTCATCGCCTAGTGTCCGGTCCACCTGCCCGAACGCCGTGATGTCACCGTTAGGGCCGCGGCAGCCGCCGGACGGAGCCGGAGGTCACAGGTCCTTGGCCCATACCTGGTCGGTGACGGGGATGCCCGACTCCTCGCCCGGATGCTGCTCCACCAGCTCGAATCCGGCGGCCTGGTAGATCCGGCGGGCGCTGACGAGCACGTCGCGGGTCCAGAGCACGATCCGGCGGTAGCCGGCGGACGCGGCGAAGCGCAGGCACTCGTCGACCAGGCGCCCGCCGATGCCCATGCCGCGGGCGGACGACTCGACCAGCAGCAGGCGGAGCTGGGCCGTCGTCTCGTCCTTGCGCACGCAGAAGATGCACCCCACCGGCTCGCCGCGCACCTCGGCGATCCAGGCCGCCTCCCCGCGGGGGTCGTGGTCCTCGACGTACTCGGCGACGATCCGCGCGACCAGGGCCTCGAACGCGGCGCCCCAGCCGTACTCCTCGCTGTAGAGGACCCCGTGCCGGTGCACCACCCAGCCGAGGTCGCCCGCCCGCGGCGGCCTGATCACGTACGGCTCGCGCCGCTCGGCAGGCTCCAGCAGGCTCCGCACGGCGCCCATCGCGGAGACGAGCCGACGGCGCTCCGGATCGGTCAGCTTCGCCAGCAGGGTCTCGATCTCGGCGGCCGAACGCCGGTCGAGCACGGCGAAGGTGTCGCGACCCTTGGGGGTGAGCCGTACGACCTGGCGGCGGGCGTCCTCGGCCGACCGCTCCCGGGACACGAGCCCGTCGCCTTCGAATCTGGCGAGGATCCGGCTCAGGTAACCGGGGTCGAGACCGAGCATGGCCCTGATGTCGGCGGTGTCGGCCGCCTCCCTGGTGCCGAGTTCGAACAGCACCCGCGCTTCGGTCAGGGAGTAGGAGGTGTCGTGCATTCCGGCCCCGAGTACGCCGATGACGGACGTGTAGAAGCGGTTGAACGCACGGACTTCGGGAACTATGTCCATTTTTCCCTTGCCTAACTCAAGGAAATGATTGACGGAGTCAAAGATAGAGCCGCGGCGGGTCGTTGGGAAGACGCCACTTACGACGCGGGTGGTCTCGTCGTGCGAGACTGAGTTGGTCCGGTCGGCCGGGTGGCGTAGCCTCTCCTTTTGGTCTAGACCATTGAGACAGGCTCAGGCAGAATGCGATGCGGTGGAGCGCCGGGGCCTGCGTCGGGCCGGCCGCGCCATTCCACGCGTAATCCCAGATGGAGGAAGAACCCGTCATGCGTATTGGAGTCCTGACCGGAGGCGGCGACTGCCCCGGGCTGAACGCGGTGATCCGCGGCGTCGTCCGCAAGGGCGTCGGCGTGTACGGGCACGAGTTCGTCGGATTCCGCGACGGCTGGCGTGGCCCTCTGGAGGGCGACACCATGCCGCTCGACATCCAGGCCGTCCGGGGCATCCTGCCGCGTGGCGGCACCATTCTCGGCTCCTCCCGCACGAACCCGATCAAGATCGAGGGCGGCGTCGAGCGGATCAAGGAGAACCTCGCCGCGCAGGGCGTCGACGCGCTCATCGCCATCGGCGGCGAGGACACGCTGGGCGTGGCCAAGCAGCTGTTCGACCGCGACGTGAAGGTCGTCGGCGTGCCCAAGACGATCGACAACGACCTCAACGCCACCGACTACACCTTCGGCTTCGACACCGCGGTCAACATCGCGATGGAGGCCATCGACCGGCTGCACACCACCGCCGAGTCGCACCACCGCGCGCTGATCTGCGAGGTCATGGGCCGTCACGCGGGCTGGATCGCGCTGCACGCGGGCATGGCCGCCGGCGCCAACGTCATCCTCATCCCGGAGAAGCCGTTCGACATCGAGAAGGTCTGCGCCTACGTCGAGTCGCGGTTCAAGACCCGCTACGCGCCGATCATCGTCGTCGCCGAGGGCGCCCACCCGCTCGAGGGGCAGATGGCGCTGCAGGCGGGCGAGCTGGACGCGTTCGGCCACGTGCGTCTCGGCGGCATCGGCGAGCTCCTCGCCAAGGAGATCGAGAAGCGCACCGGCAAGGAGGCCCGCACCACGGTCCTCGGCCACATCCAGCGCGGCGGCACCCCGACCGCCTACGACCGCGTGCTCGCGACCCGCTTCGGCCTCGGCGCGATCGACGCGGTGAACGAGGGCGACTTCGGCAAGATGGTCGCGCTGCGCGGCACCGACATCGTCCGCGTCCAGCTCGCGGAGGCGACCGCCGAGCTCAAGACCGTGCCGGCCTCCCGCTACGAGGAGGCCGAGGTCTTCTTCGGCTGATCGGTGGCGGGCCCGTCACCGCGGCCCGCGCACGATCCGGTACGGCTCCCGCGTCGCCCCGCGGGAGCCGTACGCATGTGCGGTCTCGAACGGCACGAAGTGAACCCCCGGGGCGCGGCGATTGCCCGAGTATGTGAGCGGAGGGCCCGGCCCTCCCGGCTCGATCACGAGAGGGCGCCGCGCGATGGGCATCGAAGGACCGTTCTGGCGGGCGATCGCCGTCTTCCGCGTGGCGTCGCTCGCGTACGCGGCGCTGCTCGTGCTCAGGGCCGGCGGCTACGACCGTCCCGCCGTGGCCTGGGCCGTCGTCGGCGTGATGGCCGTCTGGACGGTGGTCATGCTCGTCCCGCCTCCCGCCGCGCGGCGGGCACCGCTGCTGGCCGCCGACCTCGTCGTCACGGCGGCGTGCCTGCTGGCCTCGCCGTACGCGCAGAGCCGCGACGACATGCTGGCCGGGGCGATCCCGATCACGGCGACCTGGGCGGCCGGGCCCGTCCTGGCGTACGGCGTGGCGCGGGGACGCCGTGCCGGTGCGGTCGCCGCCGCGGTCATGTCGGCGGCCGACCTGTGGCTGCGCAGCGGCAACGGGGTCGACCTCGCCTCCATCCCGGTGAACGGCGCCGTGCTCATGTTCATGGCCGGCGTCGTCGTCGGGCACGTCGCGCGGCTCGCGCGGGAGGCCGAGGAGCGCATGCGGCGCGCCGCGCGGATCGAGGCGGCGGGCCGCGAGCGGGAGCGGCTGGCCCGCGGCATCCACGACTCGGTGCTCCAGGTGCTGGCCCTGGTGCAGCGCAGGGGCGCGGAGATCGGCGGCGAGGCGGCCGAGCTGGGCAGGCTGGCGGGGGAGCAGGAGGCGGCGCTGCGGGCACTGGTGCAGGTTCCGTCAGGCGCGGCGGAGGCCGAGGCCGACCTGCGTGAGCTGCTGCGGCCGTACGGCACCTCGCGGGTGACCGTGTCCGCGCCCGCGACGCCGCTGCCGCTGCCGGCCGAAAGCGCGCGGGAGGTGGCGGCGGCCGTCGGCGCGGCCCTCGACAACGTCGCGCGGCACTGCCCCGAGGGCACCCGGGCGTGGATACTCGCGGAGGAGGACGGCGGCGCGGTCGTGGTCACCGTACGCGACGACGGACCGGGCATCCCCGAGGGCCGGCTGGAGCAGGCGGCCCGCGAGGGGCGCATGGGCGTGGCCCGCTCGATCCGGGGCCGGGTGGCCGACCTCGGCGGCACGGTGGCCATCACCTCGTCGCGGACGGGAACGGAGATCGAGCTGTCGGTTCCGGTGAGCGCGGACGAGGCGCGGGCGGACGAAAAGAGCGGGAGGCGGTCGTGAGCGGAGACGAACGGCCGGGCGCGGATGATGCCGCGCGTCCGGCCGCCGGCGCAGGGGCGGCGGCCGACGGCCGGGAACGCGCGCGGGTGCGGGTCATGGTGGTGGACGACCACCCGATGTGGCGGGAGGCGGTCGCCAGGGACCTGACCGAGGCCGGGTACGACGTCGTCGCCGCCACCGGGGAGGGCCGCCAGGCGCTGCGCGTCGCGGCGGCGGTGCGGCCGGACGTGGTGGTGCTGGACCTGCGGCTGCCGGATCTGCCGGGCGTCGAGGTGGCCCGGGGGTTCGGCGCGTCCGCCGCCCCGCCGCGCGTGCTCGTCCTGTCGGCCAGCGCCGAGGAGGCGGACGTGCTGGAAGCGGTCAAGGCGGGAGCCTCCGGGTATCTCGTGAAGTCGGCGAGCCGGGAGGAGTTCCTGGACGCCGTCCGGCGCACCGCAGAGGGCGACGCCGTCTTCACTCCCGGCCTGGCCGGGCTGGTGCTGGGGGAGTATCGCCGGCTGGCCCATGGGGCGGCCGGCCCGGGCCGGGACGCCGCGCAGGACGGCCCCCGGCTGACCGACCGGGAGACCGAGGTGCTGCGCATGGTCGCCAAGGGCCTGACCTATCGGCAGATCGCCGAGCGTCTGGTGCTGTCGCATCGCACCGTGCAGAACCACGTGCAGAACACGTTGAGCAAGCTCCAGCTCCACAACCGGGTCGAGCTGGTCCGCTACGCGATCGAGAAGGGCCTGGCCGAACTCGACTAGCGACGACGACGCGGCGGGGCGATGCGGCGAGGCAAAGAGTGGAGGGGCGCCGGGAGCCGATCGGCGCTGGTACGGCGGCGGCATTACAGTGGGAAGCCCGTATCGCCGTGACGCGTTGTCCCTGGCGTATGTCCCCTGGCCGTGCCCTCCCCGGCGTGACGGCCGTCCATGTCCGTCCGGAGGTTTCCACAGATGACCATGACCGCCCTCGGAGAGCCCTCGGTGCTGCTCAAGTTAGGCGAGGTGGTTCTGAAGGGCCGGAACCGCGAGATCTTCGAGATGCGCCTGCGGGCGAACATCAAGCACGCTCTCAAGGACCACCGGGTCGACATCCGCCAGCGGCACGGGGTGATCGCCCTGTTCCTGCCCGCGGGGACCGAGGTGGAGGAGGCGGAGGTGGTCGCGGCCCGCGTGGCCGACGTGCCCGGCATCGTGCTGGTCCACCTGGCCTGGCGGGTGGCGAAGGACACGGACGCGATCACCAAGGCCGCGATCGAGCTGATCAGGGACAGCGACGAGGTGGCCCGCAAGGCGCGCTTCGCCGTACGGTCGCGGCGTCGCGACAAGCGCTTCCCGCTGCGCTCGAACGAGCTCGACCGCGTGGTCGGCGGGGCGATCAACGACACCTACGGGCTGCCGGTCGACCTGAGCAACCCGGAGCTGACCGTGCACATCGAGGTGGACAAGGACGAGGCGTTCCTGTTCACCGGCGGCCGGCCGGGTCAGGGCGGCCTGCCGGTCGGCTCCAGCGGCCGGGCGCTGGCGCTGCTGTCCGGCGGCATCGACTCCCCGGTCGCCGCCTACCGAATGATGCGGCGCGGCCTGCGCGTGGACTTCCTGCACTTCTCCGGCATCCCGTTCACCACCTCCGAGTCGATCTACAAGGCGTACGCGCTGGTGCGCAACCTGGACAAGTTCCAGGGCAAGTCGCGCCTGTGGGTGGTGCCGTTCGGCAAGGCACAGCAGTCGATCAAGAACTCCGGCCAGGACAGGCTCGCGGTGATCGCGCAGCGGCGGCTGATGCTCAAGACGGCCGAGGAGGTCGCCCACCGCATCCACGCCGAGGCGCTGGTCACCGGCGACAGCCTCGGCCAGGTCTCCTCGCAGACCCTCACCAACATCACGGCCCAGGATCACGCCGTGGACCTGCCGATCCTGCGTCCGCTGATCGGCCTGGACAAGACCGAGATCATGGCCGAGGCCCGCAGGATCGGGACGCTGGAGATCTCCGAGCTGCCCGACGAGGACTGCTGCACGCTGCTCGCGCCCCGGCAGGCCGAGACCCGCGCGAAGATCGAGGACCTCAAGCAGATCGAGAAGCGCCTGGACGCCGAGGACCTCGCCGCCCAGCTGGCCGATTCGATCCAGCCGTACAAGCTCGACGTCTGAGCCCGCGTCGTCCTCCGGCGCCGCCGGGGCCCGGGGCCGCGTGACGCGGTTCCCGGGCCCCGGCGGACCGGTCCGGCCGGGACGGGGTCAGGCGGGGATCGGGGACGCCGCCGTCGCGCCGGCGGTCGTGACGGTCGCGGTGCGGCCCACCAGCGGGGGGAAGTCGCGCATGACGGCCGCGAGGTCGTCCAGGTCGCCGTTCACCAGGGCCTGCGGGCCGTCGCACAGGGCCTGCTCGGGGTGGGGGTGCACGTCGACGATCAGGCCGTCCGCCCCGACCGCGACGGCGGCCCGCGACAGCGGCAGCACGAGGTCGCGCCGGCCGCCGGAGTGCGACGGGTCCACGATCACCGGCAGGTGCGACAGCCGCTGGACGACCGGGACCGCCGAGATGTCGAGCGTGTTGCGGGTGGCGGGCTCGTAGGTGCGGATGCCGCGCTCGCACAGCACGATGTCGAGGTTGCCGCGCTGGGCGACGTATTCGGCCGCCATCAGCCACTCCTCGATGGTCGCCGTCATGCCCCGCTTCAGCATGACCGGCTTGCCGGCCGCGCCCACGGCCTGCAGCAGCGCGAAGTTTCCCGCGTTGCGGGTGCCGACCTGGAGCATGTCGGCGTACGACGCGACGAGCGCCACGTCGTGGGCGTCCACGACCTCGGTGACGATCGGCAGCCCGGTCTGCTCGCGCACCTCGGCCAGGATGCGCAGGCCCTTCTCGCCCAGCCCCTGGAAGGCGTACGGCGAGGTGCGCGGCTTGTAGGCGCCGCCGCGCAGCAGCGTCGCGCCCGCCGCCTTGGCCATCAGCGCGGCCTCCAGCGTCTGCTCCGGCGTCTCGACCGCGCACGGGCCCGCGATCAGGGTGACGGTGTCCGGGCCGATCGGCACGCCGCGCACGGTCACCGTGGAGCGCTGGGGATGGTTCTCCCTGCTCACGAGCTTGTACGGAGTGGAGACCCGCACGACGTCCGCGACGCCCGGCATGGCGCGCAGGTTCAGTGTGGCGAACTGCTCGACGTCGCCGATGAGGCCGACGATCGTGCGGTTCACGCCGCGGCTCGCGAACGCCTGCCCTCCGGCGGCGGCCACGACGCCGGCGATCGCCTCGACGTCGTCCTGCGTTGCCTCGGGGGTCATGACGATGACCATGGTGACTCCTGTCGCTGTGAACGGTGCGGGTCCGGAAAAACGACGAAGGCCCCGGGTCCGTGTGGACCCGGGGCCTTCGTTCGCCGTGGCTGTCAGCGCAGCGCATGGAGGCGATCGGTCCTCACGGGTCCGTCGCCATACCAAAACGACCAAGCGGTGCGCATGTGACGCAATATAGCGCACGCTTCCTTGATCGTGCCGCATTCGCACGCCCGGGGGCCGGTGCGGTCGTCCTCCGGGCGGATGGCAGGATGGCGTGCGTGCCGGAGAACCCTGAGGAGGAGACGCGCCTGCCGCCGGGCCAGTACGTCCCGCGCGGACGGCCCGTCGTCCACTACGGGCGGGTCCCGGCGTTCCGCCCCGAGACATGGCGTTTCCAGGTTTTCGGCGCCACGGCCTCGGGCCGGGTCCACGAGTTCTCGTGGGAGGAGTTCTCCGCGCTGCCCAGGATTACGGTCGTCGCGGACTTCCACTGCGTCACCAAGTTCTCCCTGATGGGCAACGAGTGGGGTGGCGTTCCCACATCGGCGCTGCTCGACCGCGTCCCCCCGGCGCCGGGCGTGCGCCACGTCATGGTGTGGGCCGAGTACGGCTACAGCGCCAACATGCGCATGTCGGACTTCGACCGCCCGGCCACGCTGTTCGCCACACACCTCGACGAGGCCCTGCTGTCCCCCGAACGCGGCTATCCCGTACGGATCGTGGTGCCGCACCTGTACGCCTGGAAGAGCGTGAAGTGGGTGCGCGCGGTCGAATACCTGACCGAGGACCGGCGCGGCTTCTGGGAGGAGCGCGGCTACCACAACGTGGCCGATCCCTGGAAGGAACAGCGCTACTCATACCAGGAGGACCCGGGCGACGGCCCTCCGTGAGGCCGCCGAGCGGCTACGGTGTCCGGCGTGTCTTCAGCCGTCTGGGTCACGCTGTGCGCGCTCTGCGGGGTCTGCGGCGGCGTGCTGGCCCGCACCCTCGCCTGCCGCGGGCCCGCCCCCGGCGAACTGCGGGGGGAGGGGACGTTCCTCGCCCTGCGCGTCGCCGGGCTGGCGGCCGGCTCGCTGCGCGGCGGGCTGACCCGCGGCTCCGCCCGCCGCGCCGCACGGCACCTGCGGACGTTGCTCGGCACGGCAGGACTCGTGGTCGCCACGAGCGACCGCGTCCTGGCCAGGGACGGCACGGGCGCGCCGGCGGATGAGGCGGTCCTCGCGGAGGTGCGCGCGACCATGGAGGGCGGCAGGCCGCGCCTCGTCTCCGCCCCGGGCGGCGACCGGCACGGAGTGGTCGTCCCCCTGACCGTGGAGGGCAGGGCGGTCGGCGCGCTCGCGGCGTACGACGCCGAGATCGGCACCGGCCTGGTGCGCACGGCCGCCGAGGTGGGCCGCTGGATGTCCGGCCAGCTCGAACTCGCCGAGCTCGACGCCTCCCGCAGGCGCACCCTGGAGGCGGAGGCGCGGGCCCTGCGGGCGCAGATCTCGCCCCACTTCGTGTACAACTCGCTGACCACGATCGCCTCATTCGTCCGGACCGATCCCGAGCGCGCCCGCGAGCTGCTGCTCGACTTCGCCGACTTCATCCGCTACGCGCTGCGCCGGGCGGCCGACTTCACCTCGCTGGCCGACGAGCTGAGCTGCGTGGACCGCTACCTGCTGCTGGAGCAGGCGAGGTTCGGCGACCGGCTGCGCTTCACCGTCCAGGTCGCTCCCGAGGTGCTGCGGGTCGACGTGCCGTTCCTGTGCCTGCAGCCCCTGGTGGAGAACGCCATCAAGCACGGCATGCCGGGGGAGGTCCGGGTCGTGATCAGGGACGCCGGGCCGGAGGCGCACATCTGGGTCGAGGACGACGGCGTCGGCATGGACCCCGAACATCTGCGGGCCGCGCTCGCCGAGGAGAGCAGCGGGATCGGGCTGAGCAACGTGGACCTGCGCATGCGCCACCTCTACGGCCAGGACTACGGGCTCATGGTCGAGACGGCGCCCGGCAAGGGGACCCGCATCCGGCTGCGCATTCCCAAGGCCCGCTCCCGCCCCGTCCCGGCCCGCTCCTGAACCCCGGCGGGGAACCGGCCGGGGAGCGGGGGCGACGGCGACCCGGGGCTCAGCCGGTCAGGATCGGAAGCCGGAGGACGAACCGCGCGCCGCGCGGGGAGTCCTCGACGCACAGGCTGCCCTCGTGCGCCACCGCGATCGCCCGGCACAGGGCCAGGCCGAGGCCGCTGCCGTGGGGATCGAGGCGCCGCCCCGCCTCCAGCCGGATGAAGGGTTCGAAGATGCGCTCCCTGTCCTTCTCGTCGACACCGTCGCCGTCGTCCTGCACGACCACCCGCGCGTGGGCTCCGGCGCGCTCGGTGCTCACCTCCACCTGACGGGTGGCATGGCGCTGCGCGTTCACCAGCAGGTTCGTCACGATGCTGGCCAGCTGCACGCGGTTGCCGAGGACCTGGACGTCCGGCTCGGTCCTGCTGCGCACCGGCACGCCCGTGGTGCGCGCCGCCGCCTCGGCGCGTACGAGCGCTCCGAGGTCGACCGGCTCGGCCGAGCACGGCGTGTTGCGCAGCCGGGCGAAGGCGAGCAGTTCATCGATGATCTGCTGCATGCGCTCGGCGGCCGGCAGCGCCCTGACGATCGCCTCCCGTGGGTCGATCTCCGGGAAGAGCAGCGCCTCCTCCAGCCCCGTGCGCAGGCCGGTGAGCGGGGACTTGAGCTCGTGGGACACGATGGCGGCGAACTCCCGTTGCCGCGTGACCGCCGACTCCAGCCGGTCGAGCGTCTGGTTCGCGGTGCGGGCCAGCCGGGCGACCTCGTCGTGGCCGGACGACTGCGGCACCCGCATGGACAGGTCATTCGCGGTGATCTCCGACATCCGCTGCCGGATCGCGTCGATGGGGCGCAGGATGCGGCCCGTCCCCCGCCAGGTCGTCCACGTCCACAGGGCCACCAGCAGCACTCCGCCGACGCCGACGAGGAGCTCCAGCCTCCGCCCGCGCAGGGCGGGCGGCTGGTCCGTGCCGGCGTAGACGAAGTGGGGCTCGCCCTGCCAGAGCTCCCCGGACTGCAGCGACGGGACTCGGGCGGCGGTGAGCATGACGCACCTCTCGCTGCTGGGGCACTCGGTCACGTCGTGGATGCGGTTCTCCTCGGTCGGCCTGACCGTGCTCAGCGGCCGATCTCCGGCCATGGGCCCGGCCGTCACCACCCGGCCCCGCGAGTCGACGAGCTGGACGAGCGGGGCCCGCGCCGTCGGCGTCGGCGCCGGAACCTGCCCGCGTTCCATCAGGCCGATCCACTCGGTCGCGACCCGGCGGGTCTCCCTGAAGATCTCGGCTTCGAGCCGGTGCCGGACGAGCAGGCACAGGCCGACGCCGATCACCACGGCGAGGAGTACGGACACCGTCGCCACGGTCAGCGTCACACGCGCCTGGATGGAGTTGGAGAGAGGAGGGAGCGTGACCGGCCTTATGCTCATCCAAGTTCCTCGTTGGCTTGGTCTTGTTGTCAACGGTAAGCGGCCCTAGTAGACAAAATGGCTGCTAGACGCCCAAAGCCGGATAGTTCTACCTAGTCTTGGCCTGGACCTTGCCTCGGAATCGCGGGTGATGGTGGCGGAGAGTATCGGGAATGTCACCTACCGCTCAGTCACCTCTTGCGCGGAGGGCTGAACACGCGGCACGGTGGACGCCATGCTGCGTGTCCTCGCGGTGGACGACGAGGTCCCCGCCCTGTCCGAGCTCGCCTTCCTGCTCCGCCAGGACGCCCGGGTGGAGCACGTGAGCACGGCGACCGACGGCGGGGCCGCCCTGCACGACATGGTCCAGATGATCGCCGACGGGGAGCGCCTCGACGGCGTCTTCCTCGACGTGCGCATGCCGGGCCTCGACGGCCTCGACCTTGCCCGGCTCATCGGCGGGTTCCCCGCGCCTCCCCGCCTGGTCTTCGTCAGCGCCCACGACTGCGCGGTCCAGGCGTTCGAGCTGGAGGCCGTGGACTACCTGCTCAAGCCCGTACGCCCGGAACGCCTGGCGGAGGCCGTACGCCGGCTCTCGGCCGCCGTCGCGCCACCCGGCGCGGAGGAGGACCTGGAGACGATCCCGGTCGAGCTCGGGGGCCGCACGAAGTTCGTGGCCCGGCAGGACGTGTGCTACGCCGAGGCCCACGGCGACTACGTCCGCCTGCACACGGCCGAGGCCGTCTACCTCGTACGGATGTCCCTGGCGGCCCTGGAACGCCGCTGGGCGGGCGCCGGGTTCGTCCGGGCCCATCGCAGCACCCTGGTCAACGCCCGGCACGTCAGCGAGCTCCGCTTCGACGCCGGGCGGGTGGTCCTGCAGGTGGGCGGCGAGACGCTGCCGGTGAGCAGGCGGCACACGCGGCAGGTGCGCGAGCAGCTCGTCCGGCAGTTCCGTCCCTGAGCCTGCGCGCGCCACCCGCACCGTAGAGCGCGTCAGGGGCGGGCCGGGGACACGACCATGCCGCTCTCGAAGGCGCGGGTCACGGCGGCGGCGACGCCGTGCCGGGGGAGCAGCCCTTTCTCGGCCGCCTCCCATCCGGTGTAGGTGAGGGCCCACAGCACCTGCTGGATCCACTCGGCGCTGACGCCGGGGTCGAACACGCCCTCGGCCTGGCCGCGCTCGATGAGGGTGACGGTGGTCGGCACCGACAGATCCGGCTCGAAGCAGGCCGTGAACTCCTCGAGCACCCGGGGGTCGCCGAACAGGAACGCCAGGCGGTCCCCGGCGTCCACCAGGGCGGCGATCAGCCTGCGCATCGCCTCGATCGGCGGGCCCTGGTCGATGGCCGCCCCGGCCGTCGATTTCTCCACCACGCGGAAGGAGTCGACGACGGCCGCGTTCACGAGGTCCTGCCGGTCGGAGAAGTAGCGGTGCAGCGTGCTGCGGCCGATCTGGGCGGCTTCGGCGATGTCCGCGAGCGTCGCGCCGCGGTCGCGGGCGAGGACCGAGGCCGCCGCAGCGAGGATGGCACGGCGCGTACGGCTGCGCGTGCCCGATTCCCTGGTGTCGGTCACCTCCGGAAGGCTAGCAGCGCCTCCATTAGGAGACGATCGAGGTTGATAATGAGACATCGAAGTCTCATTATGAGGTGATGAACTCTTACTCAATCGTCGCCGAGGGGCTGGGCAAGCGCTTCGGCGACACCACGGCCCTCGACGGGTTCGACCTGAGGGTCGCCGGCGGGAGCGTGTGCGCGCTTCTCGGCCCGAACGGCGCGGGCAAGACCACCGCCGTCCGCGTGCTCACCACGCTGGCGCGGCCGCACTCCGGCCGCGCGCTCGTGGCCGGGTTCGACGTCGCGCGCCGACCGGCCGAGGTGCGCCGCCGCATCGGCCTGGCCGGGCAGGAGGCCGCCGTGGACGAGATCCTCACGGGACGGGAGAACCTCGAGATGTGGGGGCGGCTCCACCACCTCGGCGCGGCGGCCGCGCGACGTCGCGCCGGCGAGCTCCTGGAGCGGTTCGGGCTGGCCGAGGCGGCCGACCGGCGGGTCAGGCACTACTCCGGCGGCATGCGGCGGCGTCTCGACCTGGCCGCCGCGTTCATCCAGGCCCCGCGCGTGCTCTTCCTGGACGAGCCGACCACCGGGCTCGACCCCCGCAGCCGCACGGAGGTCTGGCGCACCGTGCGCGCCCTGGCCGACGCCGGCAGCACCGTGCTCATGACGACGCAGTACCTCTTCGAGGCCGACCAGCTCGCCCGGCAGATCGCGGTGATCGACGGGGGGCGCGTGATCGCGGACGACACCCCCGAGCGCCTGAAGTCGCTGATCGGCGGCGACCACCTCGACCTCGTCGTGCGCGATCCCGCCCGCCTCGGCGACGCCGCCGCCGTCCTCGCGGGGGTCGCGCAGGCCGAGCCCGTGGCCGACGCGGACGCGCGCCGCCTGACCGCCCCCGTGCGCGACCGCGTCGCGGCGCTCACCACGGTCGTGCGCGAGCTGGAGCGGCGCGGAATCGAGGTCGAGGACGTCTCCCTGCGCCGTCCGACGCTGGACGAGGTGTTCCTGAGCCTGACGGCGGAGGCGGCCGCGTGAGCGCCCTCGCCGCCCCGGACGCGCCGCCTCGGTGGAGCGAGCGGCTGCGCTGGACGCTCTCGGACGCGTCGGTCATCGCCCGCACCAACCTCACGCACTGGGTCCGCAACCCGGCCGCGGTCCTCAATCTGACGCTGTATCCGATCGTCATGGTCGTGCTGTTCGGCTACGTCCTCGGCAGCGCGATGAACGTCGCGGGCGGCGGCGACTACCGCGAGTTCCTCATGCCGGGCATGTTCTCCCAGACGATGGCGATGGGGGTGATGACCACGATGACGGTGGTCAGCCTGCAGACCGCCCGCGGGGTGACCGACCGCTACCGCTCGACGCCGATCTCGCGGCCCGGCGTGGTGCTCGGCCGCGCCTTCGCCGACATCGTCAACTCGGTGCTCGAACTGCTGATCCTGCTCGCGTGCGGCCTGGTCGCCGGATGGAGCTGGCACCGGGGGATCGGCGACGCCCTGGCCGCCGTGGGCCTGCTCCTCCTGCTGCGCTTCGCGCTCATCTGGGTGGGGATCTACCTCGGGCTGGCGCTCACCCCGGAGGCGGCGAGCGCGGCCTGGCTGCCGCTGCTGCCGCTCACGATGCTGGCCAACACCTTTGTGTCCCCGGCGCTCCTGCCGGGCTGGCTCGGGGCGATCGCGGAGTGGAACCCGCTGTCGGCGACGGTCGCCACCTGCCGGATGCTGTTCGGCAACCCCGGCTGGCAGGGCGACTCCTGGGCCGCCGAGCACGCCCTCACGCTGGCGATCGGCTGGCCGCTGCTGATCACGCTCGTCTTCCTGCCCCTGTCCGCCCGCCGCTACCGCCGCCTGGGCGGCTGAGCTGCGCACACTCGTCGGGTGCGCGCGGCTGGACCGGGGGCGCCTTCGCGCGCCCCGATCTACCGCTCGTCGTCTTGAGGGGCCCGCTCGTCGCGCGGGAGCGGGCCGCATGGCGCTAACTAGAGACCGCTCGTCCGAAGGGCCATCCCGCCCCCCGACTACACCTCGTAGTCTTTCGCACGTCGCAAGACACGCGGGGTAATCACAAAGTGAGCAGGTTGTCACCGAATGGTTACCATGCGGGGCCCTACTCGGGGGGGAAGGGCCCCGCCAACGCGTACCGGGGGGTGCGCGGCGATCCGGCCATACGGGGGCGCCGGATCGCCGCGAACGCCCCGGCCCGGCGCACCCCATCCGCTCGTCCCGGAAGGGCCGCTGCCCCCGGACGCCCGGTCCTCGCCGTGGCCCGGTGACCGCTGGGGCCCGGTGACCGGAACGCGCTGGTCAGTCGCCGCGCAGCTTCTTGAGCAGTTCGATGTCCTCGCGGTGCTTTTCCACCTTGCCCGGTGTCTCGATGCAGACGGGCACCCCGGCGGCCGTGGGGTGGCGCATCAGCTCGCCGAACGCCTGGGCGCCGATGTGCCCGACTCCGATGTTCTCGTGCCGGTCCCGCTTGGAGCCGCAGGGGTCCTTCGAGTCGTTGGCGTGGATCAGCTTGAGCCGGCCGGGGGCGACGTCGTTCAGCGCGTCCATCATCTCCTTCACCCCGCCCGGCGCGGCCAGGTCGTGTCCCGCGGCGAAGGCGTGGCAGGTGTCGAGGCACACGCCGACCTTGGGGTGGTGGTCCAGGGCCTCCAGATAGGGGCCGAGGTCCTGCACGGTCGCGCACAGCATCTGGCCCTGGCCCGCCATCGGTTCGAGCAGGAGGTCGGGGCCGTCGTCCCCAAGCTCGTCCAGCACCGGCAGCAGGTGCTCGTGGATCTGGCGCATGGCGGCCTCGCGCGACTGGCTCACGGCGGAGCCGGTGTGGACGACCACGCCGAGCGCGCCGGTCTCGGCGCCCCTGCGCAGGGTGTGGCGGATCACCGCGATCGACTTCTCCAGGGTCTCCCGCGTCGGCGACCCGCAGTTCACGAGATAGGCGGCGTGCAGGAAGACCGGTACGCCCGACTCACGGAGCTTGGCGTCCTCCGTGGGGTTTCCCTCGCTGAGCGCCCAGCCCCGCGGGTTGGTGACGAAGACCTGGATCATCTCCGCGCCGATGTCGGCCGCGTACTTCAGCCCGCCCTTGGCGAGACCGCCGGCGACGAAGACGTGTCCGCCGATGAGATTGGAAGGAGTCATGATGCCCCCCAGATTATTGGCACAGAGCGTTGGCACAGAGTGTTGGCACGGGCATTGGCACAGGACGTCGGCGCAGGCCGATGCCGCCCCCTTGTCACAACGTACAAAGCGGCCCCCGGAGCAGGGCGCCCGGTTCGGACTTCGCGCCGCTGGATTCGCCCCGGGCCCGGCGGTTGACTGACGGGCATGCGCGAACTCAGCCGGGAGGACCTGCGGTCCTGCTGCGCCTCCGCCAGGTGGGTGGAGGCGGTCGCCGCACGCGGGCCGTTCCGCGATCCCGACGGGCTCCGGCGCGCGAGCGAGGCCGCTCTCTCGGCGCTGACCTGGGACGACGTGCTGGAGGCGCTGGCGGCGCACCCGCGGATCGGTGAGCGGCCCGACGGCGCGGGACGCGAGGCCGCGTGGTCGCGGTCCGAGCAGTCCGGGACCGCGGACGCCAGTCGGGAGGTGCTCGGCGCGCTCCGCGAGGGCAACGCCGCCTACGAGAGCCGCTTCGGTCACGTCTACCTGGTCTGCGCGACGGGCCGGGAGGCCGGCGAACTGCTGGCGCTGCTGCGCGACCGGCTCGGCAACGACGAGGAGACCGAGCGCAAGGTCGTCAGGGACGAGCTGTCGAAGATCGTCGCGTTGCGGCTGGCCAAGCTCTGGGAGGGCCGGTGAGCCTTTCGACGCACGTGCTCGACACCGCGGCGGGGCGGCCGGCCAAGGACCTGTTCGTACGGCTGTCGCGGCGCGCCGCGCACGGGTTCGTGCCGGTGGCGGAGGGCCGCACCGACGGCGACGGCCGCATCCGGGAGTGGACCCCGCTGGGCCGGGAGTGGGACCCGGCCGGGGATCCGCGCCCGGGGACCTACCGGCTCGTGTTCGACACCGGCGCCTACCTGGGGGACGAGGCGTTCTTCCCCGAGGTGAGCGTCGTGTTCTCCATCCGGGAGGCCGGCGAGCACTACCACGTGCCGCTGCTGCTGAGCCCGTTCGCCTATTCGACCTACCGGGGGAGCTGACGTGGCCGTTCTGGGGCCGAACAGGTATGGCAAGGCCGAGACGCGAGTCGTGCGGGTGACCCGGCACGGCGACGCCCACCGGATCAAGGACCTCACGGTCAGCACGTCGCTGTCGGGCGACATGACCGAGGTGCACCTGAGCGGGGACAACTCCGCCGTCCTGCCCACCGACACGCAGAAGAACACGGTCTTCGCGTTCGCCAAGAAGCACGGCGTCGGGGCGATCGAGGACTTCGCGCTGCTGCTGGCGCGTCATTTCGCGGACTCCCAGCCCGCGATCCACCACGCCCGGGTCGCCGTCGAGGAGCACGCCTGGGAGCGCAACGGCGCGTTCGGGCACTCGTTCGTCCGCGCGGGCCGCGAGGTCCGCACCTGCGTGGCCCACTACGACGGGACCACGGCGTGGGTGGTCTCCGGCCTGCGCGATCTCGTCGTGCTCAACACGACCAACTCCGAGTTCTGGGGCTTCGCCAAGGACGAGTACACGACGCTGCCGGAGACCCGCGACCGCGTCCTGGCCACCGCCGTGGACGTGGCGTGGCGGCACGCGGACGCCTCCCAGGACGTGACACAGGACTGGGACAAGACCTACGAGAACGCGCGGGCCGCCCTCCTCGCGGCCTTCGCCGACACCTACAGCCTGTCGCTGCAGCAGACGCTGTACGCCATGGGCACCCGGGTGCTGGCCGAGTGCCCGGGGGTCTGCGAGGTGCGGCTGTCGCTGCCCAACAAGCACCACTTCCTGGTGGACCTCGCGCCCTTCGGGCTGGACAACGACGGCGAGGTCTTCTTCGCCGCCGACCGGCCGTACGGGCTGATCGAGGGCACGGTGCTGCGCGAGGACGCGCCCGCCGCCGGCCCGGCCTGGGAGTAGCCGATGGACTTCCTGCGACCGCCGACCTGGCCGGACGCCCTGGCGCTGAAGGCCGAGCGGCCCGAGGCGACGCCGATCCAGGGCGGCACCGACGTCATGGTGGAGATCAACCTCGACAAGGGCCGTCCCGCCGCCCTGCTCGATCTCACCCCGATCCCCGAGCTCCGGGAGTGGTCGCGGGAGGGCGGCGAGATCCGCGTGGGCGCGGGCGTGACCTACTCCCGGCTGATCGCCGAGCTCGGGACCGACCTGCCCGGCCTGGCCCAGGCCTCCCGCACGGTCGGGTCGCCGCAGATCCGCAACCGGGGCACGGTCGCGGGCAACCTCGGCGCGGCCTCGCCCGCGGGCGACAGCCATCCGCCGCTGCTGGCGTGCGGCGCGGTCGTGGAGGCCGAGTCGGTGCGCGGCACCCGGCTGATCCCGATCCGGGAGTTCTACACCGGCGTGAAGCGCCACGCCCTCGCTCCCGACGAGCTGATCCGCGCCGTGCGCGTCCCTGTCGCCACCGGCCCGCAGTACTTCTCGAAGATCGGCACCAGGAACGCCATGGTGATCGCGGTGTGCTCGTTCGCGGTCGCCGTCGACCCGGGCGAGCGGCGGGTGGGCACCGGCATCGGCTCGGCCGCGCCGACCCCGCGCCACGCCCCGCAGGCCGAGGACTTCGCGTCGGGGAGACTGGACTGGGACGGCCACGGCCCGCTCGATCCCGGCGTGGCGCGCCGCTTCGGCGAACTCGTGGCCGCGTCCGCCGCGCCGATCGACGACGTGCGGGGCCGCGCCGCCTACCGCACGCACGCGCTGGCGGTGATGGCGCGCCGCGCGCTGGGCTGGGCCTGGGACGACTTCAGGGGGAGCGCGTGATGAGGGTCAACGTGACCGTGAACGGCCGCCCGATGACGGCCGACGACGTGTGGGAGGGCGAGAGCCTGCTGTACGTCCTGCGCGAGCGGCTCGGCCTGCCGGGCGCCAAGAACGCCTGCGAGCAGGGCGAATGCGGCTCCTGCACGGTCTATCTAGACGGCGCCCCGGTCTGCGCGTGCCTGGTCGCCGCCGGGCAGGCGGAGGGACGCGAGGTGGTGACGGTCGAGGGGCTGGCCGTCGGAGGCGGGCCCTCCGGTGAAACCGGTTTGCACGAGGTGCAGCGCGCGTTCGTGGACGCGGGGGCCGTGCAGTGCGGGTTCTGCACCCCCGGTCTCGTCGTCCAGGCCCACGCGCTGCTCGCGGGCGCCGAGGGGGTGCCGCCGGACGCCGACATCCGGGAGGCCCTGGCCGGCAACCTGTGCCGCTGCACCGGGTACGAGAAGATCCTCGACGCGGTCCGCCTCGCCGCCTCCCGCCGCCACCCCCACCCCCCGCCGTGATCTTGTAGTTTGTCGCACTCACGCGCCGCCACCTGCGCCGGAACCCTCCGTGATCATGCAGAAAATCGTGCTCACCGCACCCGACCAGGGAGTCTCCATTGCGTGATCTCGCACCACGAGGAGTGGTCATCGAGAACGCCTACGTCGTCCCGGTCGTGGGAGAGGAGATCCCGTCCGGCCACGTCGTGGTGGAGGACGGCCTGATCACCTCGGTCGGCCCCGGCCCGGCGCCGGTCGTGCCGGAGGGGGCGGAACGCGTCGACGCCTCCGGCTGCCTGGCCACTCCCGGCCTGGTCAACACCCATCACCACCTCTACCAGTGGGCGTCCCAGGGGGTGACCCCGGACGGCACGCTGTTCGAGTGGCTGGTGGCCAGCTACCGGCTGTGGGCCCGGATGGACGCCGAGGTGGTGTCGGGCGCCGCGACGGCCGGGCTGGCCTGGCTGGCCCTGTCGGGTTGCACCACCTCCACCGACCACCACTACGTCTTCCCCAAGGGCAGGGGAGACCTCTTCGAGGCGGAGATCGAGGCCGCGCGACGAGTCGGGCTGCGCTTCCACCCCTGCCGGGGGTCGATGGACCGGGGGGCCTCGCAGGGCGGCCTGCCGCCGGACGAGGTCGTGGAGGACGTCGACGAGATCCTCCGGGCCACCGACGACGCGATCCGGAAATATCATGATCCGTCGTTCGGGTCGATGCTGCGCGTCGCGGTCGCCCCCTGCTCGCCGTTCTCGGTCAGCGGGGAGCTCATGACCCGTTCGGCCGAGCTCGCCCGCTCCCACGGCGTACGGCTGCACACGCACGTGGCGGAGACGGCCGACGAGGACGAGCACTGCAGGGAGCAGTTCGGCGTGCTGCCCGTCGAATACCTCGACCGGCTCGGCTGGCTGGGCCCCGACGTGTGGCTGGCCCACTGCGTCCACCTGACCGACAAGGACGTGCGGCGCTTCGGCGAGACCGGCACGGGTACGGCCCACTGCCCGTCGTCCAACGGACGCCTCGGCGCGGGCATCGCCCGCATCTCCGACCTGCTGGCCGCGGGCGCGCCGGTCGGGCTCGGCGTCGACGGCGCGGCGTCCAGCGAGATGACCCCGCTGGCCGGGGAGATCCGCATGGCCGTGCTCATGCAGCGGGCCCGGTACGGCCCGCGCGCGCTGACCGCCCGCCAGGCCCTGGAGATGGCCACGCTCGGCGGCGCCCGCTGTCTAGGCCGGGAGGCGGAGATCGGCTCACTGGAGCCCGGCAAGCTCGCCGACGTGGCGCTGTGGCGGCTCGGCGGCTTCCACGCCGCGATCGACGATCCCGTCGTCGCGTTCGCGTACGGCCCGACCCCGCCGCTCGCCCGGCTGCTCGTGGGCGGCAGGACCGTCGTGGACGGCGGCGAGCTGCGCACCGTGCCCGGAGAGGAGGCCGCGCGGGCCGGGGCCGCCGCCCATCGCAGGCTCACCACCATGGATCATGTCTGAAACGTTCCCGGACACGATCGAAGGGCCACAGGTGAGCCACACCATGACAGGACACGTCGTCATCGCGCCGGACAAGTTCCGGGGGTCGCTGACCTCGCCCGAGGTGGCCGCGCACGTGGCCGCGGGATTGGGTGACGTCCCCGTCGTCGAGCTGCCGGTGGCCGACGGGGGTGACGGCACCGTGGACGCGGTCGTGGCGAGCGGGTTCACCCGGGTCGAGACGGAGGTGACCGGGCCGGTCGGCGATCCGGTCCGGGCGAGCTACGCCGTGCGCGACGAGCCCGGCGCACGGGCCGCCGTGATCGAGCTGGCCGAGGCGTCCGGCCTGCGCCGGATCCCAGGCGATCCGGCGCCGCTGACCGCCACCAGCCGCGGAACCGGCGAGCTGATCGCCCACGCCGTACGGCACGGCGCGACGCGGATCGTGCTCGGCCTGGGCGGCAGCGCCTGCACCGACGGCGGCGCTGGCATGGCCCAGGCCCTCGGCGTGCGGCTGTTGAACGCGGCAGGAGACGAGCTGCCCGCGGGCGGGGCCGCTCTGCGCGACCTGCACAGCATCGACGCCTCCGGCCTGCTGCGCGGGTTCGAGGTGATCGTGGCGAGCGACGTGGACAACCCGCTGCTCGGGCCGTACGGCGCGGCGGCGGTGTACGGCCCCCAGAAGGGCGCGAGCCCGCAGGACGTGGCCGTGCTGGAGGCCGGGCTGGCCCGGTTGGCGGCCGTCGCCGCGCACACCCACGGCCTGGCGGGCGCCGCCGAGCACGACGGCGTGGTGCGGGCGATGGGGGTGGCCGGGCGGCCGGGGGCGGGCGCCGCCGGCGGGGTGGGCTTCGGCGCGCTGACGTTCCTCGGCGCGGAGATCCGGCCCGGCATCGGCTATCTGCTGGACCTTGTGGAGTTCGACCGCCACGTGGAGGGAGCCCGGCTGGTGATCACTGGTGAGGGCTCGATCGACGAGCAGACCCTGCGCGGCAAGGCTCCGGTGGGCGTCGCCGCCGCGGCGGCCAAGCACGGCGTGCCGGTCGTGGCCGTCTGCGGGAGGCGCACCGTCGGCGACGACGAACTGCGCGCGGCCGGCATCCAGGCGGCGTACGCGCTGACCGACGTCGAGCCCGACGTGCGGCGGTGCATGGCCGAGGCCGGGCCGCTTCTCGAACGGCTCGCGGCCCGGATCGCCACCGCGCATCTGGTGCAAGATCACAAACAGACAATGCCCAGGTCGTGAGGGGAGAGGCGGGTTTCGTGCATGATCACGAAGGTGATCGCCGCAGGTCGGCGGCATGGTCTGCGACAAACTACAAGATCACGGGGGGAGGGGGGGAGTACGACCTGGTGGTGAGGTCCCGGCGGACCGTCACCCCGGAGGGGGAGCGTCCACTGGCCGTCGCCGTGCGCGGCGGCGTGATCGCGGCCCTGCGCCCATACGACGAGCCGCCGGCGGCGGCGGAGTCCGCCGACCTCGGCGACCTGCCGCTGCTGCCCGGGCTGGTCGACTCCCACGTGCACGTCAACGAGCCCGGCCGCACCCACTGGGAGGGCTTCGCGACCGCCACCAGAGCGGCGGCGGCCGGGGGCGTGACCACCATCGTGGACATGCCGCTCAACTCCCTGCCGCCGACCGTGGACGTGGCGGCTCTGGAGGTCAAGCGGAAGGCCGCCGAGGGCCGGTGTCACGTGGACGTCGGCTTCTGGGGCGGCGCGATCCCCGGCAACCTCGCCGGCCTCCGGCCCCTGCACGAGGCCGGGGTGATGGGCGTCAAGTGCTTCCTGTCCCCGTCCGGAGTGGACGAGTTCCCCGCGCTCGACCGCGACGGGCTGCGGGCCGCGCTGGCGGAGGTTGCGTCGTTCGACGGCCTGCTGATCGCCCACGCCGAGGACCCCGGGCTGCTGGCCGAGCCCGGCGGCCCCGCGTACGACGACTTCCTCAGGTCCCGCCCGCAGGAGGCCGAGCGCAGGGCCGTCGAGCAGGTGATCGCCCTCGCGGCGGAGACCGGCGCGCGGGCGCACATCGTGCACGTGTCGGCCGCCGCCTGCGTCGAACCGCTGCGCGCCGCCCAGTCGGCCGGGGTGCGCGTCACCGCCGAGACCTGCCCGCACTACCTGACCCTGGCGGCCGAGCAGGTCACCGGTCCCGCCTACAAGTGCTGCCCGCCGATCCGGGAGGCCGCCAACCGCGACGCGCTGTGGCGAGCGCTCGCCGACGGCGTGCTCATGGGGATCGTCTCCGACCACTCCCCGTCGACGCCCGACCTCAAGGTGCCCGACTTCGCCGCCGCCTGGGGCGGGATCTCCTCGCTTCAGGTCGGCCTGCCCGTCGTGTGGACCGCCGCCCGCGCCCGCGGCCACGGCCTGGCCGACGTGGCGCGCTGGATGGCCGAGGGACCGGCCCGCCTGGCGGGCCTGCCGCACAAGGGGGCGATCAGGGAGGGCAACGACGCCGACCTCGTCGCCTTCGACCCCGACGCCGGGTTCACCGTGGACGTCGCGGCGCTCCACCACCGCAACCCGGTGTCCCCTTACCACGGCGCGCGGCTGGCGGGCGTGGTGCGCACCACCTGGCTGCGCGGCACGCCCGTCGATCTCGCCACGCCGCGCGGCCGGCTGCTGACGAGGGGAGCGCGATGACCGGCTTCACCCGCCTGCCCGACCTCGCCCTGCGCACGTACGGCGGGTCGGTCGTGGCCGCCAACGACGAGTCGTTCGCCGAGCGGGAGGCCCTGATCCGGCCGGGACCGGCCGAGTTCCGGCCGCACACCTTCGGGGCCAAGGGGCAGGTCTACGACGGCTGGGAGACCCGGCGGCGGCGCGAGCCCGGCCATGACTGGGCGATCGTGCGGC
The DNA here is from genome assembly GCF_900156315.1 of Microbispora rosea. Lineage (GTDB taxonomy): Bacteria > Actinomycetota > Actinomycetes > Streptosporangiales > Streptosporangiaceae > Microbispora > Microbispora rosea. The sequence goes on from NZ_FTNI01000001.1 coordinate 292,685, forward strand.
TCGGCCTGCCGGGGATCATCAGGGGCGTGGTCGTGGACACCGCGTGGTTCCGCGGCAACTACCCGCCGTACGCGTCGGTCGAGGCGTGCGCGGCCGAGGGCTACCCCTCGCCGGAAGAGCTGGACGGCTGGGTGGAGATCGTGCCGAAGAGCTCGCTGAAGGGCGACGCGGTCCACGAGTTCGGCGTGACCGACCCTCGCCGCTTCACCCACGTGCGGCTGAACATCTTCCCCGACGGCGGCGTCGCGCGGCTGCGGGTCCACGGGCGGGTCGTGGCCGACCGGGCGTTCCTGGAAGGCCTCACCGTCGACCTCGCCGCGCTCGAGAACGGCGGTCTCGTGACGGCGTGCTCCGACGAGTTCTACTCCTCGCCGAACAACGTCCTCGCGCCCGGCCTGGCCCGCAACCAGGCCGAGGGCTGGGAGACCGCCCGCCGCCGCGACGGCGGCAACGACTGGCTCGTGGTCGCCATGGCCGGGCCGGGCCGGGTGGCGGTCGCGGAGATCGACACGACCAACCTGGTGTTCAACGCCCCCGGCTGGGCGTCGCTGAAGGGGGCGGACGCGGATCGGACGCCGCTGGAGGACGAGGACGCCTGGTTCCCGCTGCTGCCCAGGACCCGCCTGCAGCCCGACACCCGCCACCGCTTCCGCCTCGACGACGACCGCCGGATCACCCACGCCCGGCTCGACATCTACCCCGACGGGGGACTCGCCCGCCTCCGCCTCCTCGGCACCCTCGCCCCCTGGTCCCCGCCCTGACGCCGGGCTTCACGATTCACGCTCAGGAGCGGGCACCGCACCGCCGGTGAGTGGGGCGGCGGCCGAGGGCGCGCGGGCGGCGACCCGGGGCGTTCGGGAGCGATCACGACCGCCGCGCGGCGTACCGGCGGACGACCGGTTCCAGGTAGTCGGCGTGGGGCCCGCTGAGCCGCGCGAGCTCGGCGGGGGAGCGGACGAGGGTGATCCGGTCCAGCTCCGGGTCGCGGCCCAGAGCCGTCTCCGACGCCACGAGATCCGCGAATCGTTCGTGCAGGAACGGCGCGGGCCGGGGCGGAGCGAGGAACAGGACACCGGCGCTTCCGCCCTCGTCCCGGATGACCAGCCACAGGGTCAGTTCATCGGGCGCCGTATCGGCGCCGATCTCCTCGGCCAGTTCCCGAGTGGCGTGCCGGCGCAGGGCGGCCGTATCGAGGAGCCCGTCGTCCTCGGGAGGTTCGGCGGAACCGCCCGGCAGTTGCCAGCGGCCCGGAGCGGCCGTCCACGAGGACATCCGCACCACCAGGAGGCGCCCGTCGTCCGTCGGCTGCACGACGTTGACGAACAGGGACGGCAGCCACACCGCGGCGCCCGGGACACGGCGCAGGGCATGGAGCCGGTAGGTGGTCCGTGCCCACATGATGACCAGGCCGTCCGGATCATCCCGTCGCAGTCCCGCGCATGACACGGCCGGTCCGTCGAAGAGGGCCGGATTCGCCCGCACCGCCTCATCCCACGCGCGGTTCACGGCCGCCTGCTCGTCGGGCGGGATCCGCGGCGCGGCGGCTTCGACGAGGCGGAGCCGGCGAGTCTCCAGGAGTTCGACGCCGGCGGGTGCCGGCAGAGCCTCGCTCACCGGCCCATGTTCGCACGAGCACCACCCGCCGGAGGCGACTCGCACGCGCACGCGACTCGTCAGGGGCTCCTGTCACCGCTCCCCGCAGGCGTCGCCGGCCGGGCTCCGCACCGTGGAACGGCCTCGGAGGACTCCGCGACCGGTACGGCGGCGGGAACGCCCGTCCCAGGCGTCAGTGCCAGATCGTGATGGTGGTGCCCGGCGGCTGCTGGCCGAGCGGATTCTCGCCGACCACGCGGTCGGTGCCCACCAGCCTGCGGGTCTTGACGTTGAAGCCGGCCGCCTTCAGCTCGTTCACCGCGTCCTTGATGGCCTTGAAGCGCACGTCGGGCACGTTGACGACGGCGGGCGGGCTCTGGCCGGGGTCGGCGGGGTTGACCTCCCACGGCCAGTGGAAGCCCTGGTCCGGGCCGCGTGAGGCCGTCAGGTGGACGGTCGCCCCGGCCACCACCTCGGCGCCGCCGGGCGGGTCCTGGGCGATCACCGTGCCCGGCGGGGCGTCGTCGGTGGTCTCGTCGATCTGGACGTTGAAGCCCTTCTCCCGCAGGAACTTCTCCGCCTGGTCGCGCATCATCTGCGTGACGTCCGGCATCAGCAGTCCGGCGCTGACGACGAAGTTGACCGTGCTGCCCTTCTTGACGCGCTTGCCCACCGGCGGGTTGGTGCGGATGACCTGGTCGCGGGGGATGGTGTCGCTCGCGCTCTTGCTCACCCGCCCGGGGGTCAGCCCGGCATCGGCGATCTTCGCGCGGGCGTCCGTAAGGCTGAGCTTCTCGACTATCGGCACGGTGATCAACTGCGGACCGGCCGACGGGATCAGGGTGAGCACCGAGCCCTTGACCACCTCGGCGCCCGCTCCCGGATCGGTGTCGAGGACGATGTCCTTCGGCACCTTGTCGTCGAACCGCGCCTCGCCGACCCGGACCTCGAAACCGGCCTGCTGCGCCACCTGCCTGGCGACGGTGACGGGCTTGTTCACCAGGTCGGGGACCTTCGTGTAGCGGCCCTGGGAGAACCACCAGCCGGTGAAGGCGATGCCCGCCAGCATGACGACGGCCAGCGCGGCGACGAACCAGACGGGCCTGATCCTGCCGCGTCCCCGGCGTCGCCCCGTCTCGGCCCGGCCGGTCAGCAGTTCCGAGCGCGGCTGGATCATCGTGTGGCCGAGCGGTGAATCGGGCTCGGCGAGCGCGTGCTGCCCTGTGCCAAACGACCCAGTGCCCAGCGACCCAGTGCCCAGCGACCCGGTGCCAAGCGACCCTGTGCCGAACGGCGAGGAACCGCCGGCCGGCGGGATGGTCCGGTGCGCGCCCGTCCGTACGCCGCTGTGGGCGCCGGTGTCCGGGGCCCCGTGGCGCGCGGCGTGCGCACCGGTGTTCCCCGTCTTCGGCAGCGTGCGGTGGATCTCGACGGCGGCGACGAGCATGGCGGTCGCGTCCGCCGGGCGCCCGGCGGGGTCCTTGTCGGTGGCCGCGGCGACGAGCGCGTCGATCACCGGCGGCGCGTCGGGCACGATCGAGGACGGCGGGGGGACGGTCTCGTGCACGTGCCGGTACGCGACCGACATCGGCGTCTCGCCCGTGTACGGCTGCCGGCCGGTGAGCAGCTCGAAAAGCATGATCCCGGCGGCGTACACGTCGCTGCGCGCGTCGGCCATGCCGGTCGTGACCTGCTCGGGCGACATGTAGCCGATCGTGCCGATCATCATGCCGGTCTTGGTCTGGTTGGTCGCCTCGATCGCGCGGGCCAGGCCGAAGTCCACGACCTTCACCCGGCCGTCGTCGGCGAGCAGCACGTTCTCGGGCTTGACGTCGCGGTGGATGAGCCCGGCCTGATGGGCCGCGCCGAGGGCGGCGAGCACCGGGATGACCATCTCCAGGGCCTCGCGGGCCGGGAGACGGCCGCGCCGGCGAAGGACGTCGCGCAGCGTCCGGCCGGGGACGTACTCCATCGACAGGTAGACGTGCGCCCCGTCGGTGCCCTGGTCGAAGACCTGCACGATGTTGGGGTGCGAAAGGCTGGCCACCGACTTGGCCTCGCCGATGAACCGCCGCACGAAATGCGGGTCCTCGGCCAGCGAGCGGTGCATCACCTTGACGGCGACCGTGCGGTCGAGCCGGACGTCCAGAGCCAGGTAGACGGAGGCCATGCCACCCCGGGCGATCCGGGACTCGACGCGGTATCGCCCGTCGAGCAACTGCCCCACGAGCGGGTCGGTTAGCGTCGTGTCCACTCGCCAGAGTTTACGGGTGATTTGCCGCCGGGCGTGTTCCCGAATCCCAAACCGAGACCTATTCGGCCGCCTCCCGCGCCGTCCGAAAAGCCATGCCGATTCCGAAAACCGGGCTTACCAGACGAGGGACCGGCCGCCGTCCGCCCCGCCCGCGCAGACGTTCGGGGCGGACGGGCGAGGGGAGGACGGCTGGTCGCGGCGGTGGCGGATTCAGGACGCGCGAGCGGGGGAGGACGCCTCGGCGTAGCGGCGGCGCGGGATGCGCCCGGCGAGACGGGCGAGCCGCCCGGCCGTGACCGCCTGCCGCATGGCCGCGGCCATCAGGCCGGGCCGGTGCGCCCGCGTCACGGCACTCGCCAGCAGCACGGCGTCGCAGCCCAGCTCCATCGCCAGCGCGGCGTCGCTGGCCGTGCCGATGCCGGCGTCGAGGATCACCGGCACCGTGGCGGCCTCGACGATCAGCTCGATGCTGTGCGGGTTGCGGATGCCCAGCCCTGAGCCGATCGGGGCGCCGAGCGGCATCACCGCCGCGCACCCGGCGTCCTGGAGCCTGCGGGCCAGCGCCGGGTCGTCGCCGATGTACGGCAGCACCGTGAAACCGTCGGCGACCAGCCGCTCGGCGGCGTCGAAGGTCTCGATCGGGTCGGGCAGCAGGGTCCGCTCGTCCGCGATGACCTCCAGCTTGACCCAGTCGGTCTCCAGCGCCTCGCGGGCCAGGCGGGCGGTCAGCACCGCCTCCCCGGCGGTGAAGCAGCCCGCCGTGTTCGGCAGCACCTTGATGCCGCGAACGCGCAGCAGCTCGAGCACCGAACCGCGGGACTCCGGGTCGAGCCTGCGCATCGCGACGGTCGTCAGCTCGGTGCCGGAGGCCTCCAGCGCCTGGTCGAGCACCTCCAGCGACGGTGCGCCGCCGGTGCCCATGATGAGCCGCGAGGTGAACTTCTCCCCGCCCAGCACGAGGACGTCGTCGGTCATGCTCACCCTCCCTGCACGGCCGTGAGCACTTCGACGCCGTCGCCGTCGGCGACCTGGGTGGAGTCCCAGGCGCTCCGGCTCACGACTTCGCCGTTCAGCGCCACCGCGACCCCCGACGTGAGGGCCGTGAGGGTCCGTACGGCGTCGCCGATCGTGGCGCCGTCCGGCAGTTCGGCCGCGCTTCCGTTGATCGTGACTTTCATTGGCTGAATCTCCCTGGATCGCAGAACCGGGCGACCGGGGGCACCTCGTCGCCGGTGAGGAACGCGGCGACGGCGTCGGCGGTGACCGGGGACAGCAGCACCCCGTTGCGTCCGTGCCCGGTCGCCGCGAGCACGCCGGGCGGCCCGGCGGGACCGATGAGCGGCAGGTTGTCGGGCGTGCCCGGGCGGAAGCCGGTCGTCGTCTCGGCCAGTTCGAGCTCGGTGATGCCGGGCACCAGTTCGCGGGCGTCGCGCAGCAGCTCGTACACGCCTCCGGCGGTGACCCGCGCGTCGTACCCCATCTCCTGGGTGGTGGCGCCCAGGGTGATCTCTCCGTCGCCGCGGGGGACCAGGTAGGCGGGGGAGCCGTGCACCAGCCCCCTGACGCACCGGGTGAGGAAGCCCCGTGGCCCGCGCAGCCGGAGGATCTCGCCCTTGACCGGGCGCACCGGCAGGCCGGGCAGCAGGGACGCCGACCACGACCCGGCCGCCACGACGACCTGGCCGGCCGTGACGGCGCCGCCGGACTCCAGCCGTACGCGGGGAGCGCCCGGCCCCTGGGCGTCGATTCCGGTGACGCGCTCGTTCACCAGCATGCCGCCCGCCTTCTCGAACGCCGCGAGGAGGGCGCGCACGACCCTGCGGGGGTTGACCCAGGCGTCGTCGCGGGCCAGCAGCCCACCGCGTACGGAGGGGGAGAGCATCGGCTCGAAGGAGCGGCACTCGCGCCCGGTGAGCCGCTCGACCCGCAGGCCGAGCGTCCGCTCGAAGGCCGCGAGGTCGTCGAGGACGGCCATGTCGTCCGCGCCGCGGGCGACCTCCAGCGTGCCCTCGGTCCGGTAGTCGAGGTCGGCGCCGGTCTCGTCCTCAAGCTCCGCCCGGAACGCCGGCCAGGCCGCCAGCGACGCGAGACCGAGCCGCAGCAGGGGCTCCTCCGTGTAGGTCACCTCGCTGACCGGCGCGAGCATTCCCGCCGACGCGTGGGTGGCACCGCCTCCGGGCGAGGGGTCGATCACCGCCGCCGACAGGCCGCGCCGGGCGGTGCGCCAGGCCGCGGCCAGACCCGCCACCCCACCGCCCACGATCACGACGTCGTAGCCGGACTGGACGCCGGATGGCGGTGTGCGGGACACAGCGCTCCCTTCGCCGGCATTACCCGGATCAGGTCGGGGCGGTCGAGAGCCTCACGCTCTCCTCTCAGCCCGGTCCGCCGGGCTCCCGCGCGTCTTACCCCAATAAGGGTAGTACGCCGCCTATAACGGGCGATCGCCGGACCGATGAGTACGGGGGCCGGCCGCCGTCATAGGAGACCGGACGTTCAACGACTCTGCGGAGGCACCTCATGGCCACGATGCTGTATTCGGCCACCATGTCCCTGGACGGCTTCATCGCCGGGCCGGGCGGCGACATGTCCTGGCTGACCGAATATCTCGGGCCCAATCCGGACGCGGACGGGCTCGTCGGCGACATCGGCGCGCTACTCGTCGGCAACCGCACCTTCCGCGGCGACGACCCGAACCGCGGCACCCCGAAGGAGGGCGCGTTCGGCGGCGCGTGGAGCGGGCCGCAGATCGTGCTCACCCACGACGTCCCGGCCGCGCCGGTGCCCGGCGTGACCTTCGTGACGGACCTCGGCGCCGCCGTCGAGGCGGCCAGGGCGGCCGCCGGGGACAGGTATGTCAACGTGCTCGGCGCCGACGTCGCCGCGCAGTGCCTCGACGCGGGCCTGCTCGACGAGATATTCGTGTGCGTGGCGCCCGTGATGCTCGGCGACGGCGTCCGGCTGTTCTCCCGCCCCGGCGGGGCCCGGGTCCGGCTCGAACGGACCGGCGTCTCGCATGTGCCGCACGCGACGAACATCCGGCTGCGCGTGCTCCGGTGAGAACGCGCGGTGGGAAGACGCGGTGGGAAGGCGCGGTGAAAGGCGCGGGGCTCACAATGCGGGCCCCCGTGGAAGTGCGCGTCAATTACCCAACTCGTTATGGGGGCCCCGTTGGCCAGGGCCCCCGTTGACAATCTATGGTCAAGCTGTGGATCACGTCGTGGTGGTGGGTGCCGGCCTGGCCGGCGTGCGAAGCATCGAGGCGTTGAGGTTCCGTGGGTTCACCGGACGCATCACGCTCATCGGCGAGGAACACCATCGCCCCTATGACCGGCCGCCGCTGTCGAAGGCGGTGCTGCTCGGAGAGACCGACTCCACCGTGGTCGACTCCGACCTCGACGCCCTCGACGTACGGCTGTGTCTCGGCACGGCGGCCAAGGGCCTGCGCGACGGCGTGCTGGAGACGACCGAGGGCGAGCTGGAATACGACGGCCTGGTCATCGCCACCGGCGCCACGCCGATCCGCCTGCGCGGGGAGGGCCGTCAGCACGTGCTGCGCACGATCGAGGACGCGCTCGCGCTGCGCGAGCGGCTGGTCCCCGGCGCCCGCGTGGCCGTCGTCGGGGCCGGCTGGATCGGCGCGGAGGTCGCGACCGCGGCGGCCAGGGCCGGTTGCGCGGTGACCGTCGTGGAAGCGGGGGAGAGCCCGCTCGCCGTGGCCCTCGGGCCCGCCGTGGGCAGCCACACCACCGGCTGGTACGCGCAGGCGGGCGTCGAGCTGCGCCTCGGGGCGCTGGTCGGCACCGTGGACCCCGACGGCCTGACGCTCATGTCCGGCGCCCGGGTGCCGGCCGACGTGGTCGTGACCGGCGTCGGAGTGCGCCCGGCCGTCGACTGGCTGAAGGGGTCGGCGGTCCGGGTCGACGACGGGGTGGTGGTCGACGAGCACCTGCGCACATCGCTGCCCAACGTGGTCGCGGTGGGCGACTGCGCGAGCTGGTGGTCGCGCAGGTTCGGCTCCCGGCTGCGCGTCGAGCACTGGGACACCGCGCTCCAGGCCCCCGACGTGGCCGCCGCCACCCTGCTGGGCGGGGAGGCGGTCTACGACCCCGTGCCGTACTTCTGGTCCGAGCAGTTCGGTCACATGGTGCAGTTCGCCGGTCACCGGGAGGCCGGCGACCGCATGGTGCTGCGCGGCGACCCGCGCAGGGACGCGAAGTGGGCGGTGTGCTGGCTGACGGCGGACGACCGGCTCGCCGCGGTGCTCACCGTCGACCGGCCGCGCGACGTGGTGCAGGGCCGGAAGATCGTCGAGGGCGGTCAGCGGCTCGATCCCCTGCGGGTGGTGGATCCGGCCCGGCCGCTACGCGACTGCATTATGGCCTAATCAAGGTGTTTCCCGGCAGCGCGTATGTGGTAATGGTGGTTCCGTGACGCTTACTGTTGCGCAGATCGACCGGGAGACCGACCAACTGGTAGGGGAGTGGCTCCCCCTCTCGGAGGCCGCCAAGAAGCTGGGACTCAACGTCGGCCGCGCCAAGCAGCTCCTCAAGGACAAGAAGCTCGTCGGCGTCCGGCGGGGTGGCGGCGAGCCGCAGATCCCGGCGGTGTTCATCGTGGACGGCGAGGTGCTCAAGGGCCTGCCCGGCACGCTCACCGTCCTGTCCGACGCCGGGTACGACGAGGTGGAGTCGATCCGGTGGTTGTTCACCCCGGACGACTCGCTGCCCGGGGCCCCGATCGACGCGATCGTGAAGGGCCGGCACACCGAGGTCAAGCGCAGGGCCCAGGCCCTCGGCTTCTGACCCCGCCGCCGCATGGCATTGTGGTCGGGTGGACGACATCCGGCGAAAGCGGCTCGCGCAGGCCAGGCTCTACCTCTGCACTGACGGCAGGAGGGACCGCGGCGACCTGGAGAAATTCCTCGACGCGGTCCTGTCCGGCGGGGTGGACATCGTGCAGCTCAGGGAGAAGGGCCTGGAGGCGCGCGAGGAGCTGGACCTGCTCGAGGTCTTCCGCGCGGCCTGCGACAGGCACGGTGCGCTGCTGGCGGTCAACGACCGGGCGGATGTGGCCTACGCCGCCCGGCCCGACATCCTGCACCTCGGCCAGGACGACCTCCCGGTCCCGGTGGCGCGGGAGATCCTCGGTCCCGATGTCCTCGTCGGCAGGTCCACGCACTCGGCGGCCGAGGCGTCGGCCGCCGCCGTGGAGCCGGGCGTGGACTACTTCTGCTGCGGGCCGATCTGGCCCACGCCCACCAAGCCCGGCCGCCCGGCGCCCGGCCCCGCGCTGCTGGAGCATGCCGCGGGCCTGGGCGCCGACCGGCCGTGGTTCGGCATCGGCGGCATCGACCTGGGCAACCTCGACGAGGTGATGGCGCACGGCGTGCGCCGCGCCGTGGTCGTCCGGGCGATCACCGAGGCCGACGATCCGGGCGCCGCCGCCGCCGCGCTCAAGGCCCGGCTGTCCGCCGTCCCGCTCTGAGCAGGACGCTCGCGTCGGGTACGGCGGAACACGCGTCGGCTACGGCGGGCCGCGCGCCTCAGGTGCGGCGCGACGTGGCGGCCACGGCCAGGGCGGCCAGTGCCGTGCGGGCCTCCTCCTCGATCGGCGCCTGGCCGAGGGCGTGCAGCGCGTCGTCGAGGTAGCGCTTGATCATGCCTTCGCACGCGGCCAGCGCGCCGGTCTCCTCGATCACCGCGCGCAGCCGCCCGACCCCGTCGGCGTCCAGCTCGGGGTCGCCGAGCAGGTCCCGTACGACCGCCGTCTGGGCGGGGGTGGCCGAGGCGAGAGCACGCGCGATCAGGACGGTCCGCTTGCCCTCGCGAAGGTCGTCCCCGGCGGGCTTGCCGGTCTCCGCCGGGTCGCCGAACACGCCGAGGATGTCGTCGCGGAGCTGGAAGGCGATGCCCACCTGCTGGCCGTACTGCACGCAGAGCCGGTCGATCCAGGCGTGGTTGGCCTGAGCGGCGAGGACGAGCCCGAGCCGGAGCGGCTGCTCGACCGAGTATTTGCCGCTCTTGTACAGCGCCACCCGCAGCGCGCTGTCGAACGTGCTCTCCCCCTGGGCCTGTTCGAGCAGGTCGAGATACTGCCCGCACATCAGCTCGGTGAGCATGTAGTCGTGCATCGGCTGGGCGACGGCGATCGCCTCGGGCGCCAGGCCGCTGTTGCGCCACATCTCCCCGGACCACACCAGCAGCAGGTTGCCCAGCAGCACCGCCGAGCCCTCGCCGAACTGCCGGGCCGAGCCGAGCCAGCCCGCCTCGGCGTGTATCCGTTCGAACCGGCGGTGCGCCGACGGCATGCCCCGGCGCACGTCGCTCGCGTCCATCACGTCGTCGTGGATGAGCGCGCTGGCCTGCAGGAGTTCCAGTGAGGCGGCGGCGAAGCGCAGGCCCGGTTCGTCGCCTCCTCCGGCGGCGCGCCAGCCCCAGTAGCAGAAGGCGGGCCGCAGTCTCTTGCCGCCGGCCAGGAAATCCTCCGCGGCGGACAGCAGGACGGCCAGATGAGGGTCACTGAAGTGTGGTCGCTGCCGGTCGAGGAACTCCCGGAGTGCGAGGTCCACCTCCGTACGGATGGAATCGAGCGAGGCGGCGGAAGCGGTCATGTTCTGAGACTAACCGGGGTTGATCCAGACACCCATCAGCAGATCCCCTCCAAGTGGGCCAACTCGCTCTGATAGGGCAAATGTCCACATAGCAAGACCGTGACGGTCGCGAAAACCGCCATCGCTGTACCCTTGCCGGTATGGCTCTCGGTCTGCCCTCGCGGCTTCCTGATCGCGTCCCGACGGTCCGCGAACTGCTGGCCGCGGGCGAGCGCTCGTTCTCGTTCGAGTTCCTCCCGCCGAAGACCGACGAGGGGGAGCGGCAGCTGTGGCGGGCGATCCGTGAGCTGGAGGCGCTGCGCCCGACGTTCGTCTCCGTGACCTACGGCGCCGGCGGCTCGACCCGGGACCGCACGGTGGACATCGTCGAACGGCTGGCGCACGAGACGACGCTGACCCCCGTCGCCCACTTCACCGCGGTCGACCACTCCATCCGCGAGCTGCGCCACCTCGTCGGCAGGTTCGCCGACGCGGGCGTGCGCAACATCCTCGCCGTACGCGGCGATCCGCGCGGCGGCAACCCCCTGGACGAGTGGGTCAAGCACCCGGAGGGCGTCCTGTACGCCGAGGATCTGGTGCGGCTGATCCGCCAGGCGGGCGACTTCTGCGTGGGGGTGGCGGCCTTCCCGTACAAGCACCCCAGGTCGGCGACCATCGAGTCGGACACGAAGTATTTCGTGCAGAAGTGCCGGGCCGGCGCGGACTACGCGATCACGCAGATGTTCTTCAGGGCCGAGGACTACCTGCGGTTGCGCGACCGCGTGGCGGCCCACGGGTGCGACACCCCGATCATCCCGGGCATCATGCCCGTCACGCAGATGAGCACGATCGCCCGGTCGGAGCAGCTGTCCGGCGCGCCGTTCCCGCCGGAGGTGGCCGAGCGGTTCGCGGCCGTCGCCGACGACCCGGCCGCGGTCCGCCGTCTCGGGATCGAGCACGCCATCGAGATGTGCCAGAAGCTCCTCGACGAGGGCGCTCCCGGCATCCACTTCGTCACCTTCAACCGGTCGAGCGCGACCCGCGAGGTGTTCCAGGCGCTGCACAGCGTGCCCGCCGCCGTCACCGGCTGAGCCCGGCCGGTCGCGTTAGCCTTCCGCGGCCTCGCGGACCTCGCTGCCGGCCAGCGGCAGCCGCACCCCGGCGATGACGTACTCCTCGTAGCCGCCGGGGAAGACGAACCGGGTCATCAGGTCGGCGAACCCGACGTCCCGGTAGAGGTGCCGGGCCACCGTGGGGGCGTCGTGCGTCGACAGCACGGCCGTACGCTCCGGGCGGCCCTCGCACAGCGTGTGGATCAGCCGCCGGCCGATGCCCCGGCCCTGGTGCTCGGGGCGCACGTGGACCTCGGCGATCTCCAGGGCGTCGCCGAACCAGTCGTTCGCCACCACCGGCCCGGCCCGGTCCTGCAGCGCCCCGCGCACGACGTCATGCCACCACTGCCCCTGGCCGCCGTGGAAGCCGTACGCGAAGCCGGCGATGGCGGAGGTCTGCGTGTCCTCCGCGAGCACGCAGTCGAAGTCGGGATAGGTGGCGTGGTTGCGCATGATCGCCATGCGGCCCGCCAGCTGGTCCGACGGCGGGCGCATGGCGACCGTGTAAATGTCCAGCACGGTGTCCAGCACAGCCCTGAACTCGTCAGGCCCCACCCGTAGCAGTCGGATCACTCGTCGCACACTAGCAAAACGACGCCGGACCGGTCCGGCAGGTGTCACTCCACCTCTGCGGGCGTGCCCCCGGTGATGCGCAGCAGCTCGTCGTAGGACGCGGGGAAGACGGTGTGGGGGTGCCCGGCGGCGGCCCATACGACGTGGTGCTTGCTCAGCCAGGTGTCCACCAGCGTCCGTACGGGCGCGGGGTGCCCGATCGGGGCGACGCCGCCGATGGGCTGCCCGGTGTGCTCGCGGACGAACTCCGGCGTGGCCCGCCGCACCTTCGCCGCGCCCACGAGCCGCGCGATCAGATCGGTGTTCACGCGGTGGGCGCCGCTGGTCAGCACCAGCAGCGGCGCGCCGTCCGCGTCGAAGATCAGGCTGTTGGCGATCGCGCCGACCTCGCAGCCGAGCTGGGCCGCCGCCGTGGCGGCCGTCGGCGCGGCCTCGTCGAGCACGACGACCTCGCCCGTCACCGCGTGAGCCCGCAGGGCCTCCTGAACCCGGACGACGTTCGGATGCAACTTTTCTGCCACCTGGTCACTCTAAACGGATTGCCAGGACATACGCGGCCGATTATGGCCACTTACGATCACGCGGCTCACAATCAGTCCGTAAGGTGAGTCCTTTGATCGAGAAACGGGCTTATGAGGGGGTTGGTCATGATGAGGGGTCGACGGCGACTGCTCGTCGCGGTCGGGGCCGCGACGTTCGCGACGGCCTTCGCGGCCACCGGCGTCGCCGGCACGGCGCAGGCGCGCACCGTCGTGCCGGCGGGGGTCGTGACCACGGGGACCGCGCTCCCGGCGCTCCCGGCGCTCCCGGCGTCCGCGGAGTCCTCGGCGCTCACGGCGCTCACGGCGCGAGGGGCCGTCCCCGCCCGCGCCACCGGTTACCCGGCGTTCACCGCGCCGGGCAAGACGCTCAAGCTCGGCGCCAAGGGCTCCGCCGTGAAGGCGCTGCAGGCCCGGCTCAAGGAGCTCGGGTACGTGCCCGGCAGCGTCGACGGCCGGTACGGCGGGGCCACGCTGACGGCGGTCTGGGCGTTCCAGAAGGTGCAGGGGATCACGCCGACCAGCACGGTCGCCGCCCGCACCTGGAGGGCGCTGGAGAACCCCCGGGCGCCCAAGGTCCTGGTGCCCAGGGGCAAGGCGACCCGCGTCGAGGTGAACCTGACCAAGCAGGTGATGGTTCTGTACCGGGGTGGCGCGCCGGTGCTGATCAGCCACATCTCCAGCGGCAGCGGCATCCCCTACACCGAGTACGCCACCTGGAACGGCAAGCGGCAGCGGTTCTCCGGCAGCGCCCGCACGCCGACCGGCGACTACAAGACCACCTGGCGGGTCAAGGGCTGGCACCGGTCCTACCTCGGGCAGCTCTACAACCCCATCTTCTTCAACGGCGGCATCGCGCTCCACGGCGCGCTGTCGGTGCCGCTCTACCCGGCGTCGCACGGCTGCGTGCGGCTGCCCATGAACGTGGCCGAGATGCTGCCGGGCATGCTCGGCAAGGGCGTCCCGGTGCACGTCAGGGGCGCCTTCAGGCGCTAGCTCCCCACCCGGAGGGGCCCCGGGCGACACTGTCGCTCGGGGCCCCTCCGTCGTCTCCGGCCCCGCGTCGAACGCGGTCCTCGAACATGTATTCGTTGACAGCCTTGACAGGGGGCATGATCGAATCTATGTTCGATGGAGTGGGCGTGGGACTCGCGGCTCGCGCCCACCCCGTCGGATTCGTGCCTTCGTCGTCGGCGGAGACGGATGCGGCACGGCCCGCGGCGTGGGCCGGACGGGGAGAGGGGAAGCTCCTCGTCCGGCCGCCCACGGGAGGCTGAGAAAGCGCCGGGTGATCTCGAGCGGTCGGGATCTCCCGGCCGGCGAAATTGTCGGTGCGGTCTGCGACTGTGAAGTCACCGGCGACCTTCGCCGGAGTGCCACGACTCAAGGAGGCGGGCATGACTGAGCAGAACGACGATCAGAAGAGCGGGCCCCGGCTCTCGCAGGCGGTTCTGGCACACCTCGCGGACGCCAGGGCCTGCCTCGCGGACGCCACCGTCGGGCCCACTCCGGCGGACCGCTACGTGTCGGCCCACCTGGCGGCCCTCCGTGCGGCCGCCGGGATCCTCGCGGCCCGTCCGCGGCCGATGGACGGCCGCAGGCGGCGGCTGCGCAGCGCCTGGGAGCTGCTCCCCGAGGCCGAGCCCAAGCTCGCGGACTGGGCGGCCTACTTCGCGGTGAGCGCGACCAAACGCGCGGCGGCCGAGGCCGGCATGGTCCGAGCCGTCACGCAGAACGACGCGGAGGAAATCATAGCGGAGGCGGACAGGTTCGTGGGCGAGGTCGAATCGATCCTCGGCCTGCCCGGCCGCCCCACCCTGCCCATGGCCGGCTGAGCCCATGGCCGGCTGACGCCGCATCCTGGGCCGTGCGCCGCACCGGTGATCGAGCCGGACCGGTGGGCCGGCAGGAGCCGACGGCCGTGGCGCTGGTGGAGGCCTACCAGGTCATCGCGGTGATCGATGGGCTGGATGAGATCGGCTCCCGCCTGCAAACCGCGGGGGAGACAGAGCGACTCGGGCTGTGGTCACATCGCGGCCGGCATGATCGTGGCGGAGGTCAGACGGGGTCGCGCTCCAGGGGGCAGCTCATGCACCGCGGCCCGCCGCGTCCGCGGCCGAGCTCGCTGCCCCGGATGGTGATGACCTCGATGCCGTGCCTGCGCAGGTGGTTGTTGGTCGTGGTGTTGCGCTCGTAGGCCACGACCACGCCGGGTTCGAGCGCCAGCACGTTGCAGCCGTCGTCCCACTGCTCGCGCTCGGCCGCGTGCACGTCCTGCGTCGGCGTGAGGACCTTGATGTCGTCGAGGCCGAGGGCCCGGGCGATCGCCTTGTGCATGTCCTCCGGCGGGTGGTCGGTGACCTTCAGCTCCTTGTCGGTGTCGCCCGGCTCCACCGTGTAGGACGGCAGCATGCCGAGCCCGGCGTACTTGGTGAACACGCCCACGTCGACGTTGGTCATCACGGTGTCGAGGTGCATGAACGCACGGGTCTTGGGCAGGTCGAGCGCCACGATGCGGGTCGCCGACCCCGCCCGGAACAGGTTGGTCGCCAGCATCTCCACGGCCTGCGGCTGGGTGCGCTCGCTCACCCCGACGAGCACGACGCCGTCGCCGAGCACCAGGACGTCGCCCCCCTCGACGGTGGCCGGAGCCATGCGCACGCCCTCGTACCAGACGTTGAAGCCGCCGCCGTCCGGGTTGCCGTACCCCGAGGCGAACAGCGGGTGCCACCGGTAGACCGCCTCGTAGTTGACGGTCTCCCGCCTGCGCGCCTTCTTGCGCATCGGATTGATCGAGACCCCGTCGTACACCCAGCAGGAGGTGTCGCGGGCGAACAGGTGGTTGGGCAGCGGCGGGAGGACGAAGTCGTCCACGCCGAGCGTGTGGAACGCGATGGAGCCCGGGTCGCAGCCCAGCTCAAGGATCTCGCGTTTGGTGATCCCGCCGGTCAGCAGCGGCGCGAGCGCGTCCGCGTCGAGCGCGTCGAGCGCGTTGCGGATCGCGTCGGCGGCCAGCGGGCCGAACCAGTGCTCGTCGACGCTGCCGTCGAGGATGTGCTTGCGCGCGTCGGGGATCTCGATCACCTCGCGCAGGAGGTCGCCGAGGTGGTGCACTTCGACGCCGCGCCCGGCGAGCACCTCGCACCACTCCCGGTGCTCCTCCAGTGCGCGCTGCACCCACAGCACGTCGTCGAACAGCAGGCCGTCCTTGTTGCCCGGGGTGAGCCGCTTGAGCGCGAGTTCGGGTATGTCCACCAGAACCCGGCGAAGCCTGCCCACCTCGGAGCCCACGTAAAACGTCATGTCCTGCCTATCCCCGCAGGGCGGGAATCAGTCGTACCGGCGGCTCCCCGTTGCGGAGGCGCCGCCCGTGACGACGGTGTGTCCGGTGGCCGGCGCCGACGCGCCGCCCGGGCCACACGCGGCAGGGCTCGGCCCGTCGGACACGGCCCGTGCCGGAGAAGCCGGACATCGTCACGGGAGCCGCGTACGGACCGGGCGGGAGGTCAGAAGGACTCGACGGCGCGGCGGGCCTCCGCGTCGAGCACACCCCAGTGGATGAACTCCTCGGTCAGCTCGACCGGCGACTTGTCATAGATGACCGCGAGCGAGCGCAGGTCCTCCTGCCGGATGGACAACACCTTGCCGTTGTAGTCGCCCCGCTGGCTCTGGATGGTTGCGGCGTAGCGGGCAAGCGGGCCGGCCTTGTCCTTGGGCAACTGCGACAGGCGCTCCAGGTCGATGACCAACTTGGGAGCGGGCGCAAGCGGACTGGGGGCGGCTCCGCCCGGAAGAAGCTCCGACACCGGCACTCCGTAGAAATCCGCGAGCTCGGCGAGCTTCTGCACGGTCACCGCGCGGTCGCCCCGCTCATAGGAGCCCACGACGACGGCCTTCCACCGTCCACGGGACTTCTCTTCCACACCGTGCAGGGACAGCCCCTGCTGGGTTCGGATGGCGCGCAGGCGCGCGCCCAGCGACTTGGCGTAGTCAGACGGCATCGTGTGGCCCCCGGCTTTCTATGTCTCTTCTCACTTGATTGTGCGTCCTTGTCCTAAGCGTTCCGAACACCGGGGTTGGTGCCGTGACCGGCACCTTCGGTGACCGCTGCGTCGGGTTTTACCCAGGAAGGTCGCGTGTTGTGGTTACGGACAGTGACGGTAAAGCCGACACTCCCAAAGGTCAAGCTGATTGGAAAAAAGAGCGTGAAACAGTGCTCTCACCGAAATCACCGACACCCGGTGCGATGCGGCTTCCGATCCCCGGCACGTCCCTCGCCCGTTCCCCCGGAACGTCCCCGCCGCGTCCGCGGAACGGCGCCGGAAGGCTCCAGGTCCCCGGCACGTCCTCGTCACGCCGAGGGCGAACGCCCCCCGCGGTGGCATCACCCCTGGCGGGAGGGGGGTTCGCAGACGGCCCTGATACTCTAAGCAGAACCGACACCCTTTTAAGACCCGTCCCGTGAGGCGGGAAAGGTGGTGACTTTTTGATGTCTGATGCCCGAAATCAGGCCCGCGCCGTTCTGGAGGGGCCCGACATCCACCGGGCGCTCACCCGGATCGCGCACGAGATCCTCGAACGCACCAGGGGCGCGGAGAGCGTCGTCCTGATCGGAATCCCCACCCGCGGCGCCACGCTCGCGCACCGCATCGCCGGGCGCATCGCGCAGTTCGAGGGGATCAAAGTCCCCGTCGGCGCCATCGACGTCACGATGTACCGCGACGACCTGCGCCTGCGGCCCGCGCGCCCGCTCGGCCGCACCGAACTGCCCCCGGACGGCGTGGACGGCAGGACCGTCGTCCTCGTGGACGACGTCCTCTACTCCGGCCGCACCGTGCGCGCCGCGCTCGACGCGCTGAACGACGTGGGCAGGCCCAGGGCCGTCCAGCTCGCCACGCTCGTCGACCGCGGCCACCGGGAGCTGCCGATCCGCGCCGACTACGTCGGCAAGAACCTGCCGACCTCCAAGAGCGAGAAGGTCAAGGTCTTCCTGGAGGAGACGGACGGGCGCGACGCGGTCGTGCTCATCAAGGAGGACGACCGATGAAGCATCACCTGATCTCGACCGGCGACCTCACCCGCGACGACGCGCTCCTCATCCTCGACACGGCCGAGGAGCTGGCGCGGGTCTCGCAGCGGTCCATCAAGAAGCTGCCGACGCTGCGCGGCCGCACGGTGGTGAACCTCTTCTTCGAGGACTCCACCCGGACCCGCATCTCCTTCGAGGCCGCGGCCAAGCGCCTGTCGGCCGATGTGATCAACTTCTCGGCCAAGGGGTCGAGCGTGTCCAAGGGCGAGTCGCTGAAGGACACCGCGCTCACCCTGGAGGCGATGGGGGCCGACGCGGTGGTGATCCGGCACAGCGCCTCGGGCGCGCCGCACCGCCTGGCCACCTGGGTGCGCGGCAGCGTGGTCAACGCCGGGGACGGCACCCACGAGCACCCCACCCAGGCGCTGCTCGACGCCTTCAGCATCCGCCGCCGGCTGGGCCGGCTGGAGGGCCTGAAGGTCGCCGTCGTGGGCGACGTGCTGCACAGCCGGGTCGCCCGGTCCAACGTGCTGCTGCTGCACACGCTCGGCGCGGAGGTGACGCTGGTCGCCCCGCCGACCCTGCTGCCGGTGGCGGTCGAGACCTGGCCCTGCCAGGTCTCCTACGACCTCGACGCCGTGCTGCCCAAGTCGGACGTCGTGATGATGCTGCGGGTCCAGCTGGAGCGGATGAACGCGGCCTACTTCCCCTCGGCGCGGGAGTACAGCCGCCGCTACGGCCTCGACCGCGACCGCTTCGCCCGCCTGCACGACGACGCCATCGTCATGCACCCCGGCCCGATGAACCGCGGCATGGAGATCTCCGCGGAGGTCGCCGACTCGCCGCGCTCGACGATCGTCGAGCAGGTCACCAACGGCGTGACGGTCCGGATGGCCGTCCTCTACCTGCTGCTCGGCGGTTCCGAGCCCGCGATCGGAGGCGCCGAATGAGCACGTACGACCTTCACGAGGGGACTGTGACCACCATCCTCATCAGGGGCGCCCGGATCCTGGGCGGCGCCCCGAGCGACATCCTGCTGCGCGACGGCGTCGTGGCGGAGACCGGCGACCTCGCGGGCGCGAAGGCCGGCCATACGGTCGACGCCGACGGGCTGATCGCCCTGCCCGGCCTGGTCGACCTGCACACCCACCTGCGCGAGCCCGGCCGGGAGGACGCCGAGACCGTCGAGACCGGCACCCAGGCCGCGGCGCGGGGCGGATACACCGCCGTCCACGCGATGGCGAACACCTCCCCGGTGGCCGACACCGCGGGCGTGGTGGAGCAGGTCTGGCGGCTCGGCCAGGAATTCGGGCACTGCGACGTGCAGCCCGTCGGCGCGGTGACCTCCGGCCTGGAGGGCCGCCAGCTGGCCGAGCTCGGCGCGATGGCGGACTCGGCGGCCCGCGTGCGGGTCTTCTCCGACGACGGCAAGTGCGTGTCCGACGCGGTCCTGATGCGCCGGGCACTGGAGTACGTCAAGGCGTTCGGCGGCGTCGTCGCCCAGCACGCCCAGGAGCCCAGGCTGACCGAGGGCGCCCAGCTCAACGAGGGCGAGGTGTCGGCCAGGCTCGGCCTGACCGGCTGGCCGGCGGTCGCCGAGGAGGCGATCATCGCGCGCGACTGCCTGCTCGCCGCGCACGTCGGCTCCCGGCTGCACGTCTGCCACGTCTCCACCGCGGGCTCCGTCGAGATCATCCGCTGGGCCAAGTCGAAGGGCTGGGACGTGACCGCCGAGGTCACCCCCCACCACCTGCTGCTGACCGACTCCTGCGCGGAGAGGTCGCCGCTCGGGCCGTACAACCCGATCTACAAGGTGAACCCGCCGCTGCGCACCGCCGACGACGTGCGGGCGCTGCGCGAGGCGCTGGCCGACGGCACGATCGACTGCGTGGCCACCGACCACGCGCCCCACCCGGTCGAGGACAAGGAGACCGAGTGGGGCGCGGCGGCCATGGGCATGATCGGCCTGGAGACGGCCCTGTCCGTGGTCCAGGAGGCCATGGTCGAGACCGGGCTGCTCGACTGGGCCGGCGTCGCCGACCGGATGTCCGCACGGCCGGCCAGGATCGGCCGGCTCGCCGGTCACGGCCGCCCGATCGAGGCCGGCGCCCCCGGCAACGTCACGCTGTACGACCCGTCGGTCCGGCAGCCCGTGGACCCGTCCGCGATGGCGTCGAAGAGCCGCAACACCCCCTACGAGGGGCTGACCCTGCCCGGCCGCGTCGTCGCCACGTTCCTGCGCGGCCGCCCCACCGTTCTCGAAGGGAAGCTCGTATGACAGCCCTGCTCGTGCTCGAGGACGGACGCGTCTTCGAGGGAACGCCGTACGGCGCCGTGGGCGAGACGTTCGGCGAGATGGTCTTCAACACCGGCATGACCGGCTACCAGGAGACGCTCACCGACCCCTCCTACCACCGCCAGATCGTGGCGATGACCGCCCCCCACATCGGCAACACCGGTGTCAACGACGAGGACCCCGAGTCCCGCAGGGTCTGGGTCGCGGGCTACGTGGTGCGCGAGCCGTCCCGGATCCCGTCGAACTGGCGTTCCCGCAGGACGCTCGACGACTACCTGCGCGACCAGGGCGTGGTCGGCATCGCGATGCCCGGCACCCGGGCTCTCACCCGCCACCTGCGCGAGCGCGGCGCGATGCGCGCGGGGATCTTCAGCGAGGGCGGCGAGCTCGCCGACCTGGTCGAGCGGGTGCGGCGCTCGCCCGGCATGGAGGGCGCCGACCTTGCCCGCGAGGTCAGCACGGCCGAGCCGTACGTCGTCCCGGCGCGTGGCCGCAAGCGCTTCACCGTCGCCGCGGTCGACCTGGGCATCAAGGCGATGACGCCGGAGCGGATGTCCGAGCGGGGCTGCGAGGTGCACGTGCTGCCCGCCACGGCCAAGGCGGCCGACATCCTCGCCCTCAACCCGGACGGCGTCTTCTTCTCCAACGGCCCTGGCGACCCCGCGACGGCCGATTACGCGGTCGAGTCGCTGCGCGAGGTGCTGGGCGAGGGCGTGCCGTTCTTCGGCATCTGCTTCGGCAACCAGATCCTCGGCCGGGCGCTCGGCCTCGGCACCTACAAGCTGCGCTACGGCCACCGCGGGGTGAACCAGCCGGTGCAGGACCGCAGGACCGGCAAGGTCGAGATCTCCGCGCACAACCACGGCTTCGCCGTGCGCGCGCCGCTCGACGGGCCCTTCGAGACCCCGTACGGCGCGGCCGAGGTCAGCCACGTCAACCTCAACGACGACTGCGTGGAGGGGCTGCGCCTGCTGGACCGCCCCGCGTTCAGCGTGCAGTACCACCCCGAGGCGGCCGCCGGCCCGCACGACGCCGCCTACCTGTTCGACGAGTTCTGCCAGCTGATGGACGACAAGAAGGGGGCCAAGGGTGCCTAAGCGTACGGACATCAGGTCCGTCATGGTGATCGGCTCCGGCCCGATCGTCATCGGACAGGCGTGCGAGTTCGACTACTCCGGCACCCAGGCCTGCCGCGTCCTGCGCAGTGAGGGCTTCCGGGTCATCCTCGTCAACAGCAACCCGGCCACGATCATGACGGACCCGGAGTTCGCCGACGCCACCTACGTCGAGCCGATCACGCCGGACATCGTCGAGAAGATCATCGCCAAGGAGCGGCCCGACGCGCTGCTGCCCACGCTGGGCGGCCAGACGGCGCTCAACACCGCCGTGGCGCTGCACGAGGCGGGCGTGCTCGACAAGTACGGCGTCGAGCTGATCGGCGCCGACATCGACGCCATCCAGGCGGGGGAGAACCGCGAGCGGTTCAAGGAGATCGTCGCCAAGGTCGCCGCCGAGCGCGGCCTCAACGCCGAGTCGGCGCGCAGCGCGATCTGTCACACGATGGACGAGTGCCTGCGCGCGGCCGGTGAGCTGGGATACCCCGTCGTCGTCCGCCCGAGCTTCACCATGGGCGGCGCCGGCTCCGGCTTCGCCCACGACGAGCACGAGCTGCGCCGCATCGCGGGCGCCGGCCTCGACGCGTCCCCGACCACCGAGGTGCTCCTGGAGGAGTCCATCCTCGGCTGGAAGGAGTACGAGCTGGAGGTCATGCGGGACCGCAACGACAACGTGGTCATCGTGTGCTCCATCGAGAACATCGACCCGATGGGCGTCCACACCGGCGACAGCGTGACGGTGGCGCCCGCGCTGACGCTGACCGACCGCGAGTACCAGAACATGCGCGACGTCGCGATCGCGGTCATTCGCGAGGTCGGCGTGGACACCGGCGGCTGCAACATCCAGTTCGCGGTCGACCCGGAGACCGGCCGGATGATCGTCATCGAGATGAACCCGCGCGTGTCGCGGTCGTCGGCGCTGGCGTCCAAGGCCACCGGCTTCCCGATCGCCAAGATCGCCGCCAAGCTCGCCATCGGCTACACCCTGGACGAGATCCCCAACGACATCACCAAGGAGACCCCGGCGTCGTTCGAGCCGTCGCTCGACTACATCGTGGTCAAGGTGCCGAGGTTCGCGTTCGAGAAGTTCGCCGGGGCCGACCAGACGCTGACCACCCACATGAAGTCGGTCGGCGAGGCGATGGCGATCGGCCGCTCCTTCCCCGAGGCGCTGCAGAAGGCGCTGCGGTCGATGGAGAAGAAGGGGTCGTCGTTCAGCTGGGCGGGCGAGCCCGGCGACCTGGACGAGCTCCTGGAGGCCTGTCGCAAGCCGCACGACGGACGGCTGCGCACCATGCAGCAGGCCATCAGGGCGGGCGCGACCCCCGAGCAGGTCCACGAGGCCACGTCGGTGGACCCGTGGTTCGTCGACCAGCTCTTCGCGATCGACGAGGTCGCCCGGTCGATCACCGCGCTCGACCGGCCCACCCTGGAGCTGGCCAAGCGGCACGGTTTCAGCGATGCGCAGATCGCCGAGATCCTGGGCGTGCCGGAGCCCGAGGTGCGGGCCACGCGCTACGAGTTCGGCGTCCGGCCCGTCTACAACACCGTGGACACCTGCGCCGCCGAGTTCGCCGCGCGCACGCCGTACCTCTACTCCACGTACGACGAGGAGACCGAGGTGCCGGTGGGGGACCGGCCCAAGGTGATCATCCTGGGCAGCGGGCCCAACCGCATCGGCCAGGGCATCGAGTTCGACTACGCCTGCGTGCACGCGTCGTTCGAGCTGGCCAGGGCCGGCTACGAGACCGTGATGGTCAACTGCAACCCCGAGACCGTCTCGACCGACTACGACACCTCCGACCGGCTCTACTTCGAGCCGCTCACGCTGGAGGACGTGCTGGAGGTCGTGCACGCCGAGCAGGAGACCGGGCCGGTGGTCGGCGTCATCGTGCAGCTCGGCGGGCAGACGCCGCTCGGGCTCGCCCAGGCGCTGAAGGACGCGGGGGTGCCCGTGGTCGGCACCTCGCCCGAGTCGATCCACCTCGCCGAGGACCGGGGCGCGTTCGGGCAGGTCCTCGCCGAGGCCGGGCTGCCCGCGCCCAGGCACGGCACCGCGACGACCGTGGAGGAGGCGCAGGCGGTCGCCGAGGAGATCGGCTACCCGGTGCTCGTGCGGCCGTCGTACGTGCTCGGCGGCGCCGGCATGGCCATCGTGTACGACGAGGACACCCTCGGGGCGTACATGGCGAAGGCGGCCTCCGAGCACCCGGTGCTCATCGACCGGTTCCTCGACGACGCCATCGAGATCGACGTGGACGCGCTGTTCGACGGCGAGGAGCTCTACCTCGGCGGCGTCATGGAGCACATCGAGGAGGCCGGCATCCACTCCGGCGACTCGGCGTGCGCCCTGCCGCCGATCACGCTGGGCGGCTTCGACATCAAGCGGATCCGCGCGGCCACCGAGGCCATCGCCCGAGGAGTGGGCGTGCGCGGCCTGCTCAACGTCCAGTACGCCATGGCCTCCAACGTGCTGTACGTCCTGGAGGCGAACCCGAGGGCCAGCCGCACGGTGCCGTTCGTGTCCAAGGCCACGGCGGTGCCGCTGGCCAAGGCGGCGGCGCGGCTGATGCTGGGCGCGACGATCGCCGAGCTGCGCGCCGAGGGCATGCTGCCGGCCGGCTACGACGGCGGCACGCTGCCGCTGGACGCGCCGGTCGCGGTCAAGGAGGCGGTGCTGCCGTTCAACCGGTTCCGCGGCGTGGACATCGTCCTCGGGCCGGAGATGCGCTCGACCGGCGAGGTCATGGGCATCGACGAGTTCTTCGGCACGGCCTTCGCCAAGTCGCAGTCGGCGGCGTACGGAGCGCTGCCGACCAAGGGACGGGCGTTCGTCTCGGTCGCGAACAAGGACAAGCGGGCCATGATCTTCCCCGTGAAGGCGCTCGCGGACCTCGGCTTCGAGATCCTGGCCACGGAGGGCACCGCCGAGGTGCTGCGCCGCAACGGCGTACGTGCCAAGATCGTGCGCAAGCACAGCGACGGGACGGGGCCCGACGGTGAGCCGACGATCGTGCGGCGCATCCTCGACGGAGAGGTGGACCTCATCGTGAACACCCCGTTCGGCAGCCCCGGCCAGGGCGGGCCGCGCCTGGACGGGTACGAGATCCGCACCGCCGCCGTCAACCGCGGCATCGCCTGCATCACGACCGTCCAGGGCCTGGCGGCGGCCGTGCAGGGCATCCAGCACATCGTCAGGGGCGACATCGACGTGCGTTCCCTCCAGGAACACGCCAGGAGGCTGCGAGACTGAACGCGGAGGGCGCGCTGGCAATCTGGACTGAGGAGCGAGGGGAGCGAGGTACGAGCGACCCGGAGCGACGAAGGAAGATGCCAGCCTAGGCGCCCGGAGCCGCGCGAGCGGAGCGAGCGCAAAGGAGTGGAGAGTGGCCGGCAGTCCGGTTCAGGTCACGGGAACGGTGCTGACGACGCGCCGCGTGGACGCCTACCATGCGCTCACGGTCGTCGCGCCGGGAATCGCCGACCGGTTCCGGCCCGGCCACTTCGTCACGGTCGCCGTCGGAGGCCGCGACTCCTCCATGCTCACCCGGCGGGCCTTCACGATCCACGATGTGAAGCCGGACTACGGTGGCACGGTGGAGCTCGTCTTCGGCGTGCGCGGTGCCGGGACGGCCTGGCTCGCCGATCTGCGGGCGCGCGACACGCTCGACCTGGTCGGCCCGCTCGGCCGTCCTTTCCCCCTGCCCCGCGACCCCTGCACCTGCGTACTGGTCGGCGACGAGCACGGAGCGGCGGCGCTGTTCGCGCTCGCGGACGCGCTGCAGCAGCGGGGCTGCCGCGTCGACTTCGTGCTCGGGGCGCCGTCGGCCGACCGGGTCTTCGGGGCGCTGCGGGCCCGCAGGATGGGCGAGACGACCACGCTGACGACCGAGGACGGCTCACTGGGCATGCGCGGCAGGGTGACCGACGTGCTGCCCGGCGTGATCGCCGACGCGCGGGCCGACGCGGTCTACGCGTGCGGGCCGATGGAGATGCTGCGCGGCGTCACGACGGTCGCCGTCGAGTTCGACATCCCCGTGCAGGTGGCCGTGGAGGAGTCCATGGCCTGCGGCATCGGCGTCTGCATGACGTGCGTGGTCCCGGTCATCGGCGACGACGGCGTGACCCGCATGGTCCGCGCCTGCACGGAGGGGCCGGTGTTCCGGGGCGAGCGGGTGCGGTTCGACGACGTCGGGACGATCCCGTTCGACGCGCTCGGCGCGCCCGGCGGACGGCATGCCTGAGCCGGGGCGGGGGAGGCGGCCGTGACCGCCGACCTGCGGACCTACCTGGCCCATGTGGAGCTGCCCAACCCCGTGCTGACCGCCTCGGGCTGCGGCGGGACCGGCCGCGAGCTGGCCCAGTTCTCCGACGTCCACCGGCTGGGCGCGTTCGTCACCCGGTCGATCACCATGGCCCCGCGCGCGGGACGGCCCACGCCGCGGATGGCCGAGACCCCCTCCGGGCTGCTGAACGCCGTGGGCCTGCAGGGCCCGGGCGTCGAGGCGTTCCTGGAGCGCGAGCTGCCCTGGCTGGCCGAGCGCGGAGCCCGCACGGTCGTGTCGATCGGAGGCGGCACCGTGACCGAGTACACCGCGCTGGCGCGGCGGCTGGCCGGCGTCGACGGCATCACCGCCGTGGAGATCAACCTGTCGTGCCCGAACGTCGAGGATCGCGGCAGGGTGTTCGCCCGCGACGGGGCCGCCGCGGCGGAGGTCGTGGCCTCGGTGCGCGCGGCCACGCCGTACGAGGTGCCGGTGATCGCCAAGCTGTCCCCGGACGTGGCGGACGTCGTCGCGGTCGCGCGCGCGTGCGTGGACGGCGGCGCCGACGCCCTCGCGATGATCAACACTCCGGTCGGGATGAGCATCGACGTGGACACGATGCGTCCCTCGCTCGCGGCCGGCACCGGCGGCCTGTCCGGCCCCGCCGTACGGCCCCTGGCGGTGCGCTGCGTGTGGCAGGTGCACGCGGCGCTGCCCGGAGTGCCGATCATCGGCATGGGCGGCGTGACGACGGGCAGGGATGCCCTTGAGCTCGTCCTGGCGGGCGCCTGCGCCGTCGCGGTGGGCACGGCCCTGTTCCACGACCCCTACGCCTGCCCGCGCGTGCTGAGGGAGCTTGAGGAGCTTCTGCAGGAGCGCGGGTTCGACCGGCTCGCCGACGCCGTGGGCCTGGCCCACCGCCCGGCGGGCGCGCAACCACGAACACGCACAGATCTCGAGGAGAGTTCGCTTTGACTACGCCCGCTCCCATCGCCGTCGCCCTGGACGCGCCCGACATGGAGACCGCGGCCCGCTGGGCCGGCCTGGTGACCCCGCACGTCTCCACGGTGAAGGTGGGGCTGGAGCTCTACCTGCGGCACGGGCCCGACGTGATCGCCTCGGTGCGCGGCGCGAGCGGTGTGCAGGTCTTCCTGGACCTCAAGCTGCACGACATCCCGAACACCGTCGCCGCGGCCGCCCGGGCGGTCGCCCGGCTCAAGCCGACGTACCTCACCGTGCACGCCGCGGGGGGCCCGGCGATGGTCAGGGCGGCCGTCGAGGCGGCCCCCAACACCCAGATAGCGGCCGTGACGCTCCTGACGTCGCTTTCCGAGGCCGATCTCCGCGAGATCGGCATCCAGGGACCCCCTGCGGACGTCGCGCGCCGTATGGCCGCCGTGGCCGTCGGGGCGGGCGCCCAGGCCCTCGTCTGCTCGCCCAGGGAGGTCGCCGCCGTACGCGCGGAGGTCGGCCCGGACGTGACATTGATCACTCCCGGCGTACGGCCCGCGGGCGCCGACACCCAGGACCAGGCGCGGGTGGCCACGCCGGAGGACGCGATCGCCCAGGGGGCCGATCTCCTCGTGATCGGACGGCCCATCACGGGGGCGCCCGACCCGGGGGCGGCGGCCGCCGGGATCGCCGCCGCGCTGCGCCGCGTGAGCCCCTGAGCGAGCGCTCGCCGGCCTGGGACGCCGTCACCATGCGTCATCCCGCTCCGGGCCTGCTGAGGCGGTTTTGATCTACGAAGAGTGACTTTTCCAATACCAAAAGTAGTAAAATCAATTTTGTGGTCCGAGAAACCGCCCTTGACGTTGCCGTTACGGCCAAGACCAGCTAGTTTCCCCTCCCGTCCGAGTACATCGACAAGAAATTCGAGGTGACCCGGCGTGGCTCTTCCTCCCCTGACCCCCGAGCAGCGCGCCGCAGCTCTTGAGAAGGCTGCCAAGGCACGCAAGGAGCGTGCCGAGGTCAAGAACCGGCTCAAGCACGGCGCGGTTTCTCTGGCTGAGGTGCTGAAGGATGGGCAGACCGACGACGTCATCGGCAAGATGAAGGTCTCGGCTCTGCTGGAGTCGCTCCCTGGCGTCGGCAAGGTCCGCGCCAAGCAGCTCATGGAGCGCCTTGGTATCGCCGAATCCCGCCGCGTGCGGGGTCTCGGCGCCAACCAGCGCGCCTCCCTGGAGCGCGAGTTCGGCGGCGCCGAGAGCTGATCTCGGCGGCGTACGAGCGAGTTACACGGGGGTACGGAGTGACCGACATGTCCCGGTCCGCTGGAGATCGGGCCCACGAGGCAGTCGCGACCAGCGGGTTCAGGACACACGGCGGTGACTCCATGCCCCGCCCGCGCCTGACGGTCCTGTCCGGTCCGTCGGGTGTGGGGAAGTCCACGGTCGTCGCCGAGCTCCGGCGGTCCCACCCCGAGGTGTGGCTGTCGGTCTCGGTGACAACCCGGAAGCCCCGCCCGGGGGAGCAGCACGGCGTGGAGTACTTCTTCGCCGGCAACGACGAGTTCGACGGGCTCGTCGCCTCCGGTGAGCTTCTGGAGTGGGCCGAGTTCGCCGGCAACCGGTACGGCACGCCCAGAGGGCCGGTGCTGGAGAAGCTGGCGGCGGGCGTCCCCACCCTTCTGGAGATCGACCTGCAGGGCGCCAGGCAGGTGCGCACGACGATGCCCGATGCCCTGCTGGTGTTCCTCGCCCCGCCGAGCTGGGAGGAGCTGGAGCGGCGGCTGCGCGGCCGCGGCACCGAGCCCCCCGACGTGATCGCCCGGCGCCTGGAGATGGGCCGGGTCGAGCTGGCGGCGGAGAAGGAGTTCGACCTCACGATCGTCAACACGTCCGTCAAGGACGTGTGCCACCGGCTGATAACCTTGATGGGAAACTCACCTAGCTAGGGGAATCACTGACGTGGCAAGCAGCTCCGCCTACGCGGAAGGCATCACCAACCCGTCGATCGACGCGCTTCTCGACATCGTCGACAGCAAGTACAGCCTCGTGATCATGGGTGCGAAGCGGGCGCGCCAGATCAACGCCTACTACTCGCAGCTCGGCGAGGGCCTGCTGGAGTACGTGGGGCCCCTCGTGGAGACCCACGCCCAGGAGAAGCCGCTGTCCATCGCCCTGCGCGAGGTCTCCGAGGGCCTGCTCACCTCTGAGCCCATCGAGGGCTGAGCACCGCCTCCGTCATGACGTCTGTCGTGCTGGGCGTGAGCGCCGGCATCGCGGTCTACAAGTCCTGCGAGCTGCTGCGCCTGTTCACCGAGTCGGGACACGACGTGCGCGTCGTGCCGACCCGGGACGCGCTGCGGTTCGTCGGCGAGCCGACCTGGGCCGCGCTGTCGGGCAATCCGGTGACCACCGAGGTGTGGGAGTCGGTGCACGAGGTGCCGCACGTGCGCATCGGGCAGTCCGCCGACCTGGTGGTCGTCGCCCCGGCGACGGCGGACGTGCTGGCCCGCGCCGCGCACGGCATGGCCAACGACCTGCTCACCAACACCCTGCTCACGGCGCGGTGCCCGGTGGTGTTCGCGCCCGCGATGCACACCGAGATGTGGGAGCACCCGGCCACGCGGGCGAACGTGGCGACCCTGCGCGAGCGCGGCGCGATCGTGATCGAGCCCGCCGTCGGCAGGCTCACCGGAGCCGACACCGGTCCCGGGCGGCTGCCCGACCCCGCCGAGATCTTCGAGGTGTGCCGCCGTGTGCTGGCGGGGCGGCGCGAGGACCTGGCCGGCCGGCACGTCGTCGTCTCCGCCGGAGGCACCCGCGAGGCGATCGACCCCGTGCGCTTCATCGGCAACCGGTCCTCAGGGCTGCAGGGATACGCCCTCGCCCGTACGGCCGTCGCCCGGGGCGCGGAGGTCACGCTGGTGGCGGCGAACGTGGCGCTGCCCGATCCCGCGGGCGCGAAGGTCGTCCGGGTCGAGTCGGCGCGGCAACTGCGCGACGCGGTCCTGACGGCGGCCGAGCACGCCGACGCGGTCGTCATGGCCGCCGCGGTCGCGGACTTCCGGCCCGTACGGCAGAGCGACACGAAGATCAAGAAGTCGTCCGCCGAGCCCGATCCGATCCATCTGGCGAAAAATCCAGACATCCTGGCCGAGCTGGGGGAGATCCGCCGGTCCGGGCGGGAGGCGTACGCCGCGGCGGCGGGTGACGGGCGCGAGACCGGCGACGGGCCTGACGCCCGCGAGGCGGCCGGGGCCGGCGGGCCGCGTCCGCGGGTGATCGTGGGATTCGCGGCGGAGACCGACGACGTCCTGGCCAACGGCAGAGCCAAGCTGGAACGCAAGGGCTGCGACCTGCTCGTGGTGAACCAGGTCGGGGAGAATCTGGCGTTCGGCACGCCGGACAACGCGGCCGTCGTCCTCACGGCGGAGGGCGGATCCGTGGAGATTCCGAGGGGTCCCAAAGAGGATCTGGCCGACGTAGTGTGGGATTTGGTGGCGCAGCGTCTCGCCTGACCTTCGTGTGGTGCCGGCGCGGGCGCCCGCCCCGCCCCCACAGGTCGTGCAGCGAGGGAGCGATCGCCATGCCGGTGTCCGCCACGATCAGGGAGCGCTGCCGGGCGATGCTCGGCCCCGGCGAGGACATCCGCTACGTGTTCCGCGCGGTGGCCCTGCCGCCTCCCGCCACGATCGGTTTCCTCGTCGTGGTGACGGACCGGTCGATCACCCTGCTGTCCACCAAGATGTTCAGCAGGGACGAGCCGTCGGGGGTGTGGGCACGTTACCCCCGCCGCACCCGCCTCGGGCCGGTCGAGTTCGGGTCGGGGCCCCGCATCGAGATCGGCGGCATGACCCTGGAGGTCGACGACGAGTACGCCGCGGTGGTTGCGGCGGCGGACGCGGAGGCGTTCTCGCCCGGTGACCTGCCCAGAGATCCCCTGCCCGACCTCTGACACTCCGTGCGCGGGCCGCCGATCCTGCGACCCGACCCCGGATGGCTTCGCGGCTCCGCAGCGCCTGGGGCTAGACTCGCGTGAGCATCGAGTGGCCGCGGTGGGGCTGGGCTCTACCGCCGGCCACTCATGGACGTCAGCAGCCGCTGCATGAGGAGCCCTGAGTTGTCCCGTCGCCTGTTCACCTCCGAGTCGGTCACCGAGGGCCACCCGGACAAGATCGCCGACCAGATCAGTGACGCGATTCTCGACGCAATGCTCAAGGACGACCCCAAGAGCCGGGTCGCCGTCGAGACGCTGATCACCACTGGCCAGGTCCACGTCGCCGGCGAGGTGACGACGGAGACCTATGTCGACATCCCCGCCCTGATCCGCGAGAAGATCCTCGAGATCGGCTACGACGCCTCTCACAAGGGCTTCGACGGCGCCTCCTGCGGCGTGTCGGTGTCCATCGGAGCGCAGTCGCCGGACATCGCGCAGGGTGTCGACGACGCCTACGAGCACCGCGCGGGCGAGGGCGCCGACGACTTCGACCGTCAGGGCGCGGGCGACCAGGGCCTGATGTTCGGCTACGCCTGCCGTGAGACGCCCGAGCTGATGCCGCTGCCGATCCAGCTCGCGCACCGGATGGCCCGCCGCCTGTCCGAGGTGCGGAAGAACGGCACCGTTCCCTACCTGCGCCCCGACGGCAAGACCCAGGTCACGATCGAGTACGACGGCGACCGCCCGGTCCGCCTCGACACCGTTGTCGTCTCCACCCAGCACGCCCCGGAGATCGACCTGCGGGAGATGCTGACGCCCGACATCCGGGAGCACGTGGTCGAGCCCGTGCTGGCCGACCTGGAGATCGAGATCGAGGGTTACCGCCTGCTGGTCAACCCGACCGGCCGCTTCGAGATCGGCGGGCCCATGGGCGACGCCGGGCTCACCGGACGGAAGATCATCATCGACACCTACGGCGGCATGGCCCGCCACGGCGGCGGCGCCTTCTCCGGCAAGGACCCGTCCAAGGTCGACCGCTCGGCCGCCTACGCCATGCGCTGGGTCGCCAAGAACGTCGTCGCGGCCGGCCTGGCCGACCGCTGCGAGGTCCAGGTCGCCTACGCCATCGGCAAGGCCCAGCCGGTCGGCCTGTTCGTCGAGACGTTCGGCACCGAGAAGGCGCCGGTCAACGTGATCCAGGACGCGGTGCTCCGGGTCTTCGACCTGCGCCCTGCCGCGATCATCCGCGACCTCGACCTGCTGCGCCCGATCTACTCCGAGACCGCCGCCTACGGCCACTTCGGCCGCGAGGGCTTCTCCTGGGAGTCCACGGACCGGGCCGACGCCCTGCGCGAGGCCGCGGGTCTGTGACACGCGCCTGACGAGCACCGCGAACATCGTCGCCACGAGCGGCGCCCGCCCCTGACGGCGGGCGCCGCTCAGGCGTGCCCGGCGGATGCGCGGAAGTCCACAGGCGGTGGGCGTACGTGCGATTGCGGCTCGCCGGGTCTGGTAGGACGTAGACGTGACCGAGCCGACCCGCGCCCCGCATCCGCAGGAGGCGCTCCTTCCGGCGCCCCCGGCCGCCGCACGGCGGTCCTCCGAGCGGGCGCGGGGCGCGACCGCGCGGGGGCAGGGCGCGGGCGCGCGGGGCCGGGGCGCCGCGGGGCAGGCGCGGGCGGGCGCGTCCAAGGGCGCGCGAGAGGCGGCGCAGAACCTCCCCGTCGCCAGGGTCGTCGTCGACACGCCGCTGCCGCACCTCGACCGCCCCTTCGACTACCTCGTCCCCACCACGCTGGACGCCGAGGCGGTGCCCGGCTGCCGGGTGCGCGTCCGCTTCGCCGGGCAGCTCGCCGACGGCTACCTGCTCGAACGGCTCCCCGCGAGCGAGCACGAGGGCCGGCTGTCCTTCCTGGAACGGGTGATCTCCCCGGAGCCCGTCCTCACCCCCGACATCGCGCGGCTGGCCCGCGCCGTGGCCGACCGGTACGCCGGAACCATGTCGGACGTCCTGCGCCTGGCCGTGCCGCCGCGACACGCCCGGGTCGAGGGCGAGGCCAGAACCCCCGCGCGCCGGGCGGACTCCTCCCGTGACGGCGACGTTCCCGCGGCCGCCCCCGAGCCCGTACGCGCGACCACGGACACCGGCGGCCCCCGTGCACACCCCGCCGAGGCCGCGGAACCGGGGCAGGAGGCGCCCCCCGAAGACGCGCCCTCCCACGACGCGGCCCCCGAAGACGGGGCTCTCGAAGACGGGGCCCTCGAAGACACGGCGCACGCGGCGACGGTCCGCGAGGAGACGACGCCGCACCAGCCCACGCCACACCAGACCGGGCCACACCAGACCGGGCCACACCAGACCGGGCTACACGAGGCCGTGCCGCACGAGGAGGCGGGGCGGCGGGCGGCGCGGGCATACGGCGACGCCTGGAGGGCCTACCCGGCGGGCGCATCCTTCCTGGAGGCGCTGGCCGAGGGCAGGGCCCCGCGCGCCGTGTGGACGGCCCTGCCCGGCACGGACGCGGACGGGCCGTCGTGGCCGCGCGCCATCGCGGCCGCCGCGCGGGCGACGCTGGACGGCGGCCGGGGCGTCGTCGTGGTGGTGCCCGACGGCAAGGACGTGGCGCTCGTGACCGCGGCCCTGGGGGAGACGCCGCACGTGGCGATCACGGCGGACCTCGGCCCCGCGGAGCGCTACCGGCGCTGGCTCAAGGCGTTGCGCGGCGAGATCGGGATCGTGGTGGGCAACCGCCCCGCGGCGTACGCGCCGGTGGCCCGGCTGGGGCTGGCTGTCGTCTGGGACGACGGCGACGACCTGCACGCCGAGCGCCACGCGCCCTATCCGCACGCCCGCGAGGTGCTCGGCCTGCGGGCGCACCAGGCCGGGGCGGGCCTGCTCGTCGGCGGCTACGCCCGCACCGCCGAGGCCACGGCGCTCGTCGAGACGGGCTGGGCGGCCCCGCTCGTCCCCGACCGGGCGGCGGTCAGGGCCCGGGCGCCCCGGGTGCGCCCGGCGGGCGACGACGCGGAGCTGGCTCGGGACCAGGCGGCCAGGGCGGCCCGCCTGCCCAGCCTTGCCTGGCGGGCGCTGAGAGAGGGACTGGAACACGGCCCCGTCCTCGTCCAGGTGCCGCGCAGGGGCTACCTGCCCGCGCTGGCGTGCCGCCACTGCCGTGCCCCCGCCCGCTGCTCGGGCCTGCCGCCGGCGCGCCCGGCGCCGGACGCCCCGGGAAACGCGACGCCCGGCAGCGGACCGGGCGTCCATCAGCCCGGTGTCCCCGGCGTACCCGGCGGGACCGGACAGGCGGGCGGCAGGGCGAGGCTGCTCGCGGAACCGGTGTCCGCGCCGTCCCCGGCCACCGGACCGGTGTGCTCGGGTCCGCTCGCGCTGCGCGGCGGGCACGCCGTGCCCTACTGCCGCTGGTGCGGCAGGATCGCGGGCGATTGGCGCTGCCCGTCCTGCGGCGGGACCGGCGTACGGGCCGTCATCGTGGGCGCGCGGCGCACCGCGGAGGAGCTGGGCCGGGCCTTCCCTTCGGTGGCCGTGCGCACCAGCGGGCGCGACGGCGTGCTGGCGACGGTGAGCGGCGCCCCCGCGCTGGTCGTGGCGACGCCCGGGGCAGAGCCGGTGCCGGACGGTGGCTACGCGGCCGCCGTGCTGCTCGACGGGTGGGCGCTGCTGGGCCGTCCCGACCTGCGTGCGTCCGAGGAGGCGCTGCGGCGCTGGACGAACGCCGCCGCCCTGCTGCGGCCGGCGGGAGAGCTGGTCGTCCTGGCCGACGCCGCGGTGCCCGCCGTGCAGGCTCTGCTGCGCTGGGACCCCGTCACCTTCGCGGAACGCGAGCTCGACGAGCGGGCCGAGCTGGGCTTTCCCCCGGCCGTGCGGATGGCGACGCTGACGGGCCCGGCCGCGGCCGTGAGGGAGACGCTTGCGGACGCCGGGCTGCCTCCCGGAGCGCAGGTGCTGGGGCCGGTGCCGGTTGAAGGCGAGCTCGAACGGGCCATGGTCCGGGTGCCGCGCCACCTCGGGTCCGCGCTGGCCCGCGCGCTCAAGGGCGCCTCCGGTGTGCGCTCCGCACGCAAGGCGCCGGACGTGGTACGTGTGAACATTGATCCGCTCGACCTCATCTGACCGATTCGCCTCGCACAAAGCGAGCCGTTAGCGTGCCTCTGTGTCGATCGAATGGGTGAACCGGGCCATCGACGGCCTGCGTGCCTGGGGGCGCGACCGGAACGTCGAGGTCGACGTCGACGAGGTACGTCTGCTGTGCGACTACGCCAGCGACTACCTGGAGGTGAACGAGCTGGGCGATTTCCGGGCGGGCACCTTCGAGGAGCTCCTCCTGGAGATCTATCCGCGCAAGGTCATCGCGCCGCCGGAGAGCGCGCCGGAGACGGTCGCCGCGGCGCGGACACTGGTCGAGTTCCTGCTGGACACGGGCGAGATCGGCAGCAAGACGGCCGTACGGATGCGGGAGACCATCGACCGCATCGAGCCCGAAATGCCGCAGGCGCTCGCCGACACGTCCAAGTTCGGCATGGCCAAGAGCCTGTTCAGCGCCATCGGGCCCGACTCCCTGGAGCTCGACGCGGCCCAGTCCGCGCGGGCGGAGGACGCGGCGGACGGCGACGAGTGCGACTGCCCCGGCTGCGCGCCCCTGCCGCCCGTACGGCTCGCGCCGCGCGAGGAGGTGGCGCGGGCCGTGCGCGAGGTGCCGCTGCTGCGCGACGCCCACCGGGTGGTGACCTGGCTGGTGGAGGGCGGCCGTACGGTGACCACGCGCCGGTCCCTGCGGGTCAGGGACGCGCGGGCGTGCACGGCCGAGCTCGGCGTCGGGTGTCCGGAGCCGGCGTGGCGGCTCGCGCTCGACCTGGGCCTGGCCCGGCTCGACGGCACGGCCGTCGTGGTCGCGGAGGACTTCCGCGAGCTGGACGCGCGTGGTGAGGACGAACTGCTCGACCTGTGGCGGTCGGCGGTGGAGTTCCTCGTCGAGAGGCCTGTGCCGCTCACCGGGGAGGCGGTCGTGGACGAGGGGATGTCCCAGATCCACGATCTGCTCTACCGGCTGCAGTCGCCCGTCCCGGTGGACGCGCTCGCCGACTACCTGCGCGAGGTGGCCGCAGGGCGCCCCGTCGGGAGGCTGGACGAGGCGCTTACGGCCCTGGTGTACGCGGGAACGGTCCAGCGCACCGAGGACGGCCTGGCCCTCACCGCGCACGCCCTGTGGGGCCTGCGGGAGCTGTACGCCGGCATGGGCCTGGACGCGCCGCTCGCGCCCGCCCCGGCCGAGGGCGACGCGAGCGGGCTGATCGCCGGCCTGATCGGCGACGGAACGGCGGACGAGGCGGCCGAGCGGGACATCGCCGAGTGGCTGTCGCGGCGCACCGCCGAGCAGGCGGCGTCGGAGCTGCTCGCCGCCGTGGCCGGCGCCCCGGCGGAGGTGCGCGGGGTCGCCGTGACCATCGTGGACCGGCTGGACGTCGAGGCGGCGCCGGTCGTGCGGTCCTACCTGGACGACGCCGAGCTGCGCCCGCACGCCATCCACTGGCTGTCCTCGCGGGGCCTGGACGCGCCCGCGCTGACCCCCGAGGAGGTCCTGTGGGTGAGCGTCGACATGCTCGCGCTCGCGCTGCCCGCCGCCGAGGCCGACCCGGAGGGCTTCGCGGAGAACATCGCGGCCTCGGGGCCGCCCGCCCATCTGATCGAGGACATGTGGCGGGTGGAGCACCCCGACGTGGTCGAGGTTCTCGAACTGCTCGGCAGCACGCTGACGGACCAGGCCGCGGCCAAGGCCGCCCGGAAAGCGGCTTTCAAGGCTCGTTCGCGGGGCATCAGGTGACTGCTGTGCAGTAAGTTGCTGGAATGGCCGACAGCGACGTGCTCACCTTCCCGCCGGTCGACATCGCCCCAGACGAGCAGCTCGTCCACGCGGTGCGGGAGGTCCCGCTCGTGCGGGACGCCCGCCGCGTCGCCGAGTGGGTCCGGGCCCGCTGCGCGGCCTCTCCCCGCGGTGTGTGCGAGGTCACCGAGCAGGGGCTGCCGCACCCCGCCGAGGCCGAGGCGGTCGTCGCCGAGCTGGGCCTGGAGGCCGCCAGGCTACGCCTGCTGTGGGTGGTCGCGGTCAACGGCCGCCTCGTGGAGGTCACGCGGCAGGGCGCCCGCCCCGGGCCCGGCGTGCCCGACCCCATGGAGTTCTGGGACGGCGTGGTCATGGACGTGCTCGACCGGACCGAGGAGGGCCTGACCGGGTCGGCCGTCATCGACGAGCACCTCACCGAGATCCTCGCGACGATCTACTCGGTGCGCGAGGGCATGCCGCTCGCCGCCCTGGCCGGCGGCATCCTCCAGGCCCACGAGGTGGGCTGCGGGGCGCGGCCGGCCGACCTGCGGCGGCTGCGGATGACCCTCCCGGGGGAGCTGGCGGCGGCCATGGCGCTGCTGGAGTACTGCGGGCTGATCGAGCTGACCGGGGAGCTCGTCCGGCTCACCCAGCCGGGCGTGTGGGCCGTGCGCCGCGACCTGCTCAGGGAGGGCCACGACGCGCCGTCGCTCGGCGAGGTGGCCGCGCTCGCCGAACTGGGCGCCGCCGACCTCATCGACGCCATGCTGACCGGCCGGGCCTCCGCCAGCGCCGCCACGCTGTGGCTGGAGCGCCGGGTGCCGGAGGACGCGGCGCGCGAGCTCATCAAGATCGCCGCGTCGGGCAACGCCGCCCAGCGCGGCACCGCCGGGACCGTGCTGGAGGAGCTGGGCCCGGAGGCCGCGCAGGCCGTACGGGAGGCCCTGGACGAGCCGATGATGTGGCGCTACGCCGCGGCCTGGCTGGGCGTTCGGGACCTGGAGGCGCCGGCCCTCGGCGAGGGCGACGGGGCCTGGGTGGCGGTGGACACCCTCGCCGCCCTGCTCTACATCGGCGCCCCGGTCGACTCGGTGGCCCATTTCGACCTCCTCGGTGAGGACCTGCTGACGCTGGTGCCCCAGATGGGCCGGGCCGACCACCCCGACGCCCTCGCGGTGCTGGAGATGCTCGGCAGGCACCATCCCGATCCGCTGATCGCGAAGACCGCCAGGAAGACGGCGATGAAGGTGCGTTCACGCCCGTAGACTGGGGTGATCCTCCTCGTGTATGTGACGTGAACGGAGCCGACCCTTGGCCATTCAGCCGATCCGCCTGTTCGGCGACCCGGTGCTGCGCACCCCGGCCGAGCCGGTGGTCGACTTCGACAAGGAACTGCGCAAGCTCGTCAAGGACCTGACCGACACCATGATGGACGCGCCGGGCGCCGGCCTGGCCGCGCCGCAGATCGGCGTCGGCCTGCGCGTGTTCACCTACTACGTGGACGAGCAGCTCGGGCACCTCATCAACCCGGATCTCGACCTCGGCGGCGAGGTGGACGAGGAGGGCGAGGAGGGCTGCCTGTCCTTCCCCGGCCTGACCTTCCCGACGCCCCGCGCGATCAGGGCGGTGGCCAAGGGCTTCAACATGCACGGTGAGCCGGTGACGCTCGAGGGCACCGATCTCATGGCGCGCTGCTTCCAGCACGAGACCGACCACCTGGACGGCGTGCTGTTCATCGACCGCCTGGACTCCAAGCAGCGCAAGCTCGCGATGAAGGCGATCCGCGAGGCCGAGTGGAGCGGCCTGTCGGCGCCGGTGGTGAAGATCTCACCGCACGCCACGCAGGGAAGGGCTCTGTAGTGCGCCTGGTCTTCGCCGGCACGCCCGACACCGCGCTCCCGTCGCTGCGCGCCCTGCTGGACTCGCCCCGCCACGAGGTGGCGGCCGTGGTGACCCGGCCGGACGCGCAGTCGGGCCGGGGACGCAAGATGCATCCCAGCCCGGTGGCGCAGCTCGCGGAGGAGTCGGGGATCGAGGTGCTCAAGCCGGCGAAGGCCGCAGACCCGGAGTTCCTCGACCGGCTGAGGGCGATCGGCCCCGACTGCTGCCCCGTGGTCGCGTACGGCGCCCTGCTGCCGCAGGCGGCGCTCGACATTCCCGCGCAGGGGTGGATCAATCTGCACTTCTCCGTGCTGCCCGCCTGGCGCGGCGCGGCGCCCGTGCAGCACGCCGTGCTGCGCGGCGACGACGTCACCGGGGCCTCGACCTTCCGCATTGTGAAGGAGCTGGACGCGGGGCCGGTGTTCGGCGTGCTCACCGAGCAGATCCGGCCGGACGACACGAGCGGCGCGCTGCTGGCCCGGCTCGCGGAGGCCGGCGCGGGCCTGCTGCTGGCCACGCTCGACGGGGTCGAGGACGGCACGCTGGAGGCGCGTCCGCAGCCCGCGGACGGCGTCAGCCTGGCCCCGAAGATCTCCGTCGAGGACGCCAGGATCGACTGGACGGCGCCCGCGATGCGGGTGGACCGGCTGGTGCGGGCCTGCACTCCGGCTCCCGGCGCGTGGGCCGAGTTCCGCGGTCAGCGGGTCAAGATCGGCCCGGTACGGCTCGCGCCCGACGCGGGCAAGCTCGCCCCCGGCGAGATCGCGGCCACGCCGAAGGTCGTCCTCGTCGGGACCGGCAGCCACCCGGTGGAGCTCGGCGAGGTGCAGCCGCAGGGCAAGCGGCAGATGACCGCGGCCGAATGGGGCCGCGGCGTCCGGTTCTCGGACGGTGAGACCCTGGTCTGAAGGGCCCTGCCCGCCGTGACTGCGGCCCTGGCATTCTGCCGGGAGGACCGCATGGCGGGCAGCGGAAGGTGGGCCGCTGAGCCGGAAGCCGAGCCGGAGCCGTGTCGGTGACCGGCGGAGCCGAGGCGGCGGATCGGCGAGTGACAGGGCCGAGGGCGCGTCAAGCGCGGCAGCGTCGAACGCGGCGGCATCGAGGTGGACAGGGTCGTGGCAGGGTCGTGGCAGGGTCGAGGGTGACAGCGTGAAGCAGGGCAGAGGTCAGGGCGGCGGCGCACGGCGCGGTCAGGGGAGCGGCCAGGGAAGCGGCCAGGGCGGCGACTCCGGGCAGGTCCGCCCGGGACGCGGCGGCAGGCCGGGCCGCGGCGGGCAGGCCGCTCACGCGGCGAAGGCCGGGCAGCCGAAGCAGGGCCGGGGTCGCCCGCCCCGCGACGAGGCGCGCAACGCCGCCTACGACCTGATGCGGGCCGTCGACGAGCGCGACGCGTACGCCAACCTGCTCATGCCGACCCTGCTGCGGCAGCGGCGGATCACCGGACGCGACGCGGCCCTCGCCACCGAGCTGGCGTACGGCACGCTGCGCGGCCTCGGGACCTACGACGAGGTCATCGCGGCGTGCAGCGACCGGCCACCCGAGGAGGTGGACCCGCCGCTGCTCGACGCCGTGCGTCTCGGCGTCCACCAGCTTCTGCGCACCAGGATCCCGCCCCACGCGGCGGTCAGCGCCACCATCGACCTCGTGCGGCTGCGCGTCGGGCCGGGCCCGTCCCGTTACGCCAACGCCGTGCTGCGCAAGGTCGCGGGCCGCACGCTGGAGCAGTGGCTGGAGATCGTCGCCCCGCCGCGTGACCAGGACCCGATCGGCAACCTGACGGTCGCCTACAGCCACCCGCGCTGGATCGTCACGGCCCTGCGCGACGCGGTCGGCGGGGACGTGGACGAGACGGCCGCGCTGCTGGAGGCCGACAACGAGCGGCCCCGCGTGGCGCTGGTGGCGCGGCCGGGGCGGGCAACCGTGGAGGAACTGGTCGCGGCAGGCGCCGAGCGCGCCGCCTACTCGCCGTACGCCGCCTATCTGCCGGAGGGCGACCCGGGCGCCATCCCCGCCGTGGGGGAGGCCCGGGCCGCGGTGCAGGACGAGGCCAGCCAGCTCGTCGCGCTCGCGCTGACCCGGGTGCCGCTCGACCAGGACAGCACGTGGCTGGACATGTGCGCGGGCCCGGGCGGGAAGGCCGGGCTGCTCGACGCGGTGGCGGCGCAGCGGGGCGCCCGGCTGCTCGGCGCCGACGTGCAATATCACCGCGCCCGGCTGGTGTGGGGCACCACCCGCGAGGCGAAGGTGATCACGGCGGACGGCACGCGGCCCGCCTGGCGGCCGGGCGCGTTCGACCGGGTGATGCTCGACGCCCCCTGCACCGGGCTCGGCGCCCTGCGCAGGCGCCCGGAGGCCCGCTGGCGGCGCGACCCCCGGAGCATCCCCGAACTCACCGCGCTGCAGCGGCGGCTGCTCGGCTCGGCGCTCGATGCCGTCCGGCCGGGCGGCGTCGTGGCGTACGTCACCTGCTCGCCGCACCTGGCCGAGACCAGGGCGGTGGTGGAGGACGTGCGCGACCGCGTGGAGGTGCTGGACGCCCGCGCGTTCCTGCCGGAGGTGCCCGGTCTCGGCGACGGCCCGTACGCGCAGTTCTGGCCGCACCGGCACGGGACGGACGCGATGTTCCTCGCGCTGCTGCGCCGCTCCTGACGGACGCGCGACGGGTGACGAAGCCGCGGACCGTCGTCATCGACCGCGGAGGCGCCGGATCGTCGTCATCGACCGCGTACGAGGGCGAGCATCTCGTCCACTGAACCGGCCGGATCGTTGATCGGAAACTGCACCGCCCGGATGATCCCGTCGGGGTCGGCCAACAGAGTGAGGCGCTTGAAGCGGTCGACGCCTGCCGTTCGGAAGGTCGGCAGCAGCAGCCCGGCGGCGAGCCTGCTGTCCTGGTCCGATAGGAGGGGGTAGGGCAACCGCGCGTGCGCGACGAAGGCGGCCAACTGGTCGGGTCGCTGCGTGCTCACGCCCCGGACCGCGGCGCCTGCCGCCTCGAAGTCGGCACTCCGTGACGCATAGGTGAGAGCCTCCAGCGTGCACCCCTTCGTCCCCGGGATGTCGGTCCAGCCGGGCGGGTAGCCCTGGGCGCCCGGGGCGAAGGCGCCGGGGAAGAAGAAGAGCACGGTCCAGACGCCCGGTGCGCTGGGCGTGACCGGCTCGCCGTCGTGTCGTTCCAGCACGACATCCGGGAGTTTCCGGCTGACCAGATCGTGCACGCGACGGCTCTCGGCGGACCCGTCCTCGCTGGTCGCGGTCAGCACACCGTCGCCCATCACATGTCTGGTGCCCCAATCCTGCAGGGCGATGAGCGCCGGCAGCAGGCCTTCACCCTTCGCGGTCAGCACGTAGTCGTAGCGCGGCGGGTGATCGGAATAGGGCCGCCTCTCGAGCACCCCATGTTCGACAAGCCCGGCCAGGCGTTCGGCCAGAGCTCGACGGCTGACGCCGAGCTCACGCTGGAGGCCGTCGAAGCGGGTGATGCCGCCCGCGACGTCGCGCACGATCAGGAACGTCCACCAGTCGCCGATCACTCCGAGCGCTTGCGCGATGCCGCAGTCGGAGTCGGAAAGATCGGCGCGCCTCACGTGCTCCAGTATAGTGCGTTTCAGATTGGAACTCACTCGAGGAGAGGCGGGCACCGGGATGGGAATCGACAGTGGAGGTGGGGCGGGCGTCTTCTGGCGGTGGTGGGCGGCGGGCACCACCAGCGCGGTCGGCTCGGCGGTGGGCGCGGTGGCGCTGCCGCTGACGGCCTTGACGGTGCTCGACGCCTCCGCGTTCCAGATGGGCATGATCGCCGCCGCCGGCTACGTCGCCTGGATCGTGATAGGCCTGCCCGCCGGGGTGGTCGTGCAGCGGCTCCCCATGCGGAGGGTGCAGGTCGGCGCCGACGTGGCCCGCGCGGCGGCGGTCGTCTCCATCCCGCTGGCCTGGTGGCTTGACCGGCTGACGGTCGCCCAGCTGGTGATCGTGGCCCTCGTGACGAGCTTCGCGACCGTCGTCTTCGACGTCGCCAACTCGACCTTCCTGCCGTCGATCGTGAGCAGGGAGCAGTTGCAGTCTCGCAACAGTTTGACGTCCGGCACCCACGCCACCACTCAGCTCGGCGGCCCGTCGGTCGGCGGCCTCGTCGTCCAGGTGCTCGGTGCGGTGCCCACCCTCCTCGTCGACGCGGCCGGCTACCTTGTCTCGGCCCTGCTGCTGCGGACCCTGCCCGAGCGTCGCGCACAGGCGCCCGACCGCTGGCCGCCGATACGCGCGATGATCGGCGAAGGCTGGCGTTT
Source organism: Microbispora rosea (assembly GCF_900156315.1). Classification (GTDB taxonomy): domain Bacteria; phylum Actinomycetota; class Actinomycetes; order Streptosporangiales; family Streptosporangiaceae; genus Microbispora; species Microbispora rosea. Next base: position 334,944 of record NZ_FTNI01000001.1, read on the forward strand.
CGTCGTGCACCACCCGCTCATGGGTCCGTGCATGTGGGCCGCCACCGCGGCCAACACGGTCTGCGGGGCACAGCAGGCGCTCTACGCGCTGTACCTCGTACGCGAGCTGCACGCCGAGCCCGGCCTCGTCGGCCTGCTGCTGGCGGCGGACGGCGTCGGCACGCTGATCGGCGCGGCTTTGACGAACCGGGTCACGGCCAGGCTCGGCACCGCCCGCGCCCTGATCGTCGCCGGTTTCGTCGCGGTCGCCGGGGCGCTCGTCGTTCCTCTCGGCATCGGTTGGCAGGCCTTCGCCGCCTTCGCCGCGGGCAACGTGGTGTTCGCCGCCGGCGTCGTGGTGCTCAGTGTCGTGACCCGCACGTATCGGCAGATCGCCAGTCCTCCCGACCTGCTGCCTCGGGTGATGGCCACGGTCCGCTTCGTCTCCTGGGGTGCGATCCCGATCGGCGGGTTGATCGCCGGAGTGGTCGCCGGGATGCTCGGCGGCCGGATCACATTGTTGATCTTCGTCGTCGCGGCCGTCTGCGTACCGCTGGTCCTGCTGGCCTCACCGATCCGGCACCTGCGCGACCTTGCCGACTATCGGCAGAGCGGCGAATCCACCGGCCCGCCGGCACATCGCCCGCGGCTCGCACCCGAAGCCCGAGCGGACACGTCCACCTCGTGACGCCCTGTACGCGAACTCTCGCCCGTCGGGAGCCGGCGCTGGGCCGGTGAGCAGCGGCGTCCCGGCGTCCCGGCCCGTGACCGTCGTGGCCGCCGGGGGAGGGGAAATAGACTGCAGGCACTATGGCCGTTCAGATCTCGCCCAGCATCCTGTCCGCAGACTTCGCCCGCCTCGCCGACGAGGCCGCACGGGTGGAGAACGTCGCCGACTGGCTCCACGTCGACGTCATGGACTACCACTTCGTGCCGAACCTGACGCTCGGCCTGCCGGTCGTCGAGTCGCTGCTGAAGACCACCGCGACGCCGGTCGACTGCCACCTCATGATCCACGACCCGGACCGGTGGGCGCCGGACTACGCGGAGGCGGGTGCGGCCAGCGTCACGATCCATGCCGAGGCGGCCAAGGCCGCCGTGCGCACGCTGCGGGCGATCCGCGCCGCCGGGGCGCGGGCCGGTCTGGCGCTGAACCCGGCGACCGCCGTCGAGGGGTATGAGGACCTGCTGCCCGAGATCGACATGATGCTCGTCATGACCGTCGAGCCGGGCTTCGGCGGGCAGCGCTTCCTCGACATCGTGCTGCCGAAGCTGGCGCGGGCACGGGCGCTGATCGACAAGCACGGCGGCGAGGTGTGGCTCCAGGTCGACGGCGGCGTCTCCGCGGAGACGATCGAGCGCTGTGCCGAGGCCGGGGCCGACGTCTTCGTGGCGGGCAACGCCGTCTACGGCGCCGACGACCCCGCCCGCGCCGTCCAGGAGCTCAGGACCCTCGCCGAACGAGCCACCCCACCCAGGTGGTGATCTTGTAGTTTGTCGCAGTCGTATGGCTTGACCTGCAACTCCATGCTTCGTGATCTTTCAGCGTTCCACTGCTTCATGCCCCCGAGCAGGGAAAGCGCCGTCCGTGATCTTGCAGTGTGTCGCTGGGTACAAGATCACGGACGGTGAAGAGATCACGCGGGGGGAGGGGGGTTAGGCGAGGGCGGGGTCGAGGACCACGTCCTCGCCCTGGGTGGTGGGTGCCTCGGGGAAGTGGCAGGCGGTCAGGTGGCCCTCGCGGTTGCCGCTGAGCCTGACCAGGGGCGGCACCTCCGTGGCGCACTTGTCCTGGGCCTTCCAGCAGCGCGTGCGGAACCGGCAGCCGGACGGCGGGTTGATCGGCGAGGGCACGTCGCCGGCCAGGCGGATCCGCTCGCGCGGCTCGCTCGACACGTCCGGCTCGGGCACGGCCGACAACAGGGCGTGCGTGTACGGATGCCGGGGCCGCTCGTAGATCGACTCACGGTCGCCCACCTCCACGATCTTGCCGAGGTACATGACGGCGACGCGCTGCGAGAAGTGCCGCACGATCGCGAGGTCGTGGGCGATGAACAGGAACGCGATGCCGAGGTCGCGCTGCAGCTCCTGCAGCAGGTTGACCACCTGGGCCTGGATGGAGACGTCCAGCGCCGACACCGGCTCGTCGGCGATGATGAGCTTGGGGTCGAGCGCGAGGGCCCGGGCGATCCCGATGCGCTGCCGCTGGCCGCCGGAGAACTCGTGCGGGAAGCGGTTGTAGTGCTCGGGGTTGAGGCCGACGATCTCCAGCAGCTCCTGGACCCGCTTCTTGCGCCCGCCGGGCGGGTTGATGTCGTTGACCTCCATCGGCCCGCGGATGATCGTGCCCACGGTGTGGCGGGGGTTGAGCGAGCTGTAGGGGTCCTGGAAGATCATCTGGATCTCGGACCGGATCGGCTTGAGCTGCCGGCGCGAGTTGTGGCTGATGTCCTGACCTTGATAGAGGACCTTGCCCGTGGTGGGTTCGAGCAGGCGGGCCGCCAGGCGGCCGGTGGTGGACTTGCCGCAGCCCGACTCGCCCACCAGGCCGACGGTCTCGCCCGCGCCGACCGTGAGGTCGATGCCGTCCACCGCGTGGACGGCTCCGACCTGACGCTTGATCAGCGCGCCACCCCGCACGGGGAAGTGCTTGACCAGCTCCTTGAGCTCCAGCAGCGTCTCGTTCATGCGTGGTCCTCGGTCTTCGCGGTGCGGAGTTCCCTCTTCTGCTCGAGGGTGAGGTAACAGGCGTCGCCGTGCCCGGTCTCCGGGGAGATCGACGGCCGCTGGTTGAAGCACAGCTCCGGCCCGGCGAGCTTCGGGTAGTCGCAGCGCGGGTGGAACGGGCAGCCGGACGGCGGGTTCAGCAGGCTCGGGGGAGTGCCGCGCACCGGCATCAGCGGGACGTCGACGGACGAGTTCAGGCGCGGCATCGACGACAGCAGGCCCCAGGTGTAGGGGTGGCGCGGCTCGCGCAGCACCTCCCGGACGGTGCCGCGCTCGGCCGCCCGCCCGGCGTACATGACCATGACGTTGTCGGCGGTGCCGGCCACGACGCCGAGGTCGTGGGTGATCAGGATGATCGCGGTGCCGAACTGCTGCTGGAGTTCCTTGAGCAGGTCGAGGATCTGCGCCTGCACGGTCACGTCGAGCGCGGTCGTCGGCTCGTCGGCGATGAGCAGGTCGGGGTCGCACACCAGCGCCATCGCGATCATCGCGCGCTGCCGCATGCCGCCGGAGAACTCGTGCGGGTAGTGGTCCACCCGCGTCTCCGGCTGGGGGATGCCCACGCGCCGGAGCATCTCGACGGCGCGGTCGCGGGCCTCCTTCTTGCTCGCGCCCTTGTGCTTGCGGTAGACCTCGCCGATCTGCCGGCCGATCGTGTGGAACGGCGACAGCGCGGTCAGCGGGTCCTGGAAGATCATCGCGACGCGGTTGCCGCGGAGCTTCTCCATCGTGGTGCGGTCCGCCGAGATCAGCTCCTGGTCCTCCAGCCAGATCTCCCCGCCGATCTTCGTGTGGGCGGGGTCGTGCAGGCCGAGGATGGCGAGGTTGGTCACCGACTTGCCCGATCCGGACTCGCCGACGATGCCGAGCGTGGTGCCCTTCTCCAGATCGAAGGACAGGTTGTCGACGGCGTGCACGATGCCGTCCTCGGTGCTGAACTCGACGCTCAGGTCGCGGACGGACAGGAACGGCCCGGGGCCGCGCGAGGTCCCCGGCTCGCTGCTCCACGACACGGTGGTCACTTGCTGCTCCAGTTCCCGGTTCGACTTGGTGAGGCGTTGGCAGGGCGGGGGCTCAGCTGAGGCGGACCCGCGGGTCGATGAACGCGTAGAGCACGTCCACCAGGATGTTCAGCAGGACGATCGCCGCCGCGCCCACGATGGTCACGCCGAGCAGCATCGGCAGGTCGGTGTTCTGCACGGCGCGTACGGCCAGCTCGCCGATGCCGTGCAGGCTGAACGTCTGCTCGGTGATGATCGCGCCGCCCAGCAGCGTGGCGAGGTCGACACCGAAGATCGTGACAATCGGGATCATCGCGCCGCGCCAGGCGAAGCGGAAGAAGACCGACCTGCTCGACATGCCCTTGGCGCGCGCCGTGCGGACGTAGTCCTCGGCGAGCTGCTCGACCATCTGCGAGCGGGTCATGCGCGTGTAGTTGGCGGTGAAGATGATCGACAACACCACCCACGGCAGCAGCAGGTGGGTGAACCAGTCCAGCGGGTTCTCGGTGATCGGCACGTACGACGGGCGGGGGATCAGCTGCAGGGTGTCCACGAGGTAGAACGCCAGCAGCGGCCCGACGAAGTAGATCTGGAGCGAGGCCCCGACGACCGACGACGCGCTGGCGATCTTGTCGAGCGGCTGCCCGACCTTCCAGGCCGCGATCATGCCGGTCATGATGCCGAACGCCAGGATGACCACCGACGCGCCCAGGGTGAGCGACAGCGTCACCGGGAAGCGGTCGACGATGGCGCCGAAGACGGGCTCCTGGGTGGCGAAGGAGTAGCCGAGGCAGGGCGCCGGGCACTCGCCGAACTGGACGAACTCGCGGCCCGTGAAGATGCCTGCCAGCCAGTGCCAGTACTGCACGAAGAGCGGCTCGTCCATGCCCAGGTTGTGCCGGATCAACGCCAGCGTCTCGGGCTGGCAGATCTTGCCGCAGAACGCCCGGGCGGGGTCACGCGGCACGGCGTAGAAGAGGTAGAACGTGATCGCGCTGATGATCATCAGGATCACGAGGGCGCCGGCGACGCGGCGTACCAGATAGCTGGTCATGGTCTCGGACTTGCTCCTGCGGGCGGGACGGGCAGGGGGCCCGCCGCCCCGGTGAAGGGGCGGCGGACCCGGTTGCTGCTACTTCACGTAGATGTCGAGCGCCGACTGCTCGCCCTCGACCGGGTCGAACTTGACCCCGCCGAGGCCCGAGCCGTACAGGCCGAAGTAGGTCTGGTAGAACTCGGGGACGATCGCGGCCTTGTCCATGATCTGCCGGTCGATCGCGGCCCACGCCTTACCCGCCTCGGCAGGGTCGCTGATGGCGTTGGCCTTGTCGATGGCGTCGTTGATCTCCGGCAGGTTGAGGTGCGTGTAGTTCGGCTGGTTGTCGGAGATCAGCCGGCCGTCGTACTGCGGCTGGATCGAGGTCGATCCGGTCGGCCAGTCGGCCGCCCAGCCGCCCCAGTAGATGTCGAACTTGTTGTCCACCGGGCCGATGGCGTCGTAGTACGTCGTCGGGTTGAGGGGCTTGGCCACGACCTTGAAGCCGGCCTTGGTCAGCGCCTCCTTGATGGCGACGGTGACCTTCTCCTGGACCGGCGTCTGGTTGTAGGCGTAGACGACGGTCGGGTTCGGGTCGCCCGACTTGGCGAGCAGCGCCTTGGCCGCCTCGGGGTCGCCCTCGGGCTTGGCGAGCTTGTTGTACAGGTCGAACGCCTCGTAGCCGAGCACCGTCGGGCTCATGACCGTCGTGGCGATCTTGCCGGCCGAGATCTCACCGCCCTGGAGCTGCTGGATCTGCTTGGACGGCCAGGCGGTGATGATGGCCTTGCGGACGTTGACGTCGGTGACCCGCGTGGTGTTGATGTTGTAGAAGGTCGTGAACGGCGTCAGGCCCTGCAGCGACCGCTTCATCAGCTCGGGGTCGCTCAGCACCTCCTGGATGCGCTCGGGCGCGACCGGGTTGTGGAAGGTGAACGCCTGCTTGTCGTTGCCCGTGTCGGCCATGAAGCGCTCGGTCGTCTGCTGCGACTGAAGGCCGAACTCCATGTGGAACTTGTCCGGGTACGCGTGCCGAATGGGGTCGGTCTTCGGGTCCCAGTTCTCGTTGCGCTCCAGGTCCATCGACTTGTCCGTGATGTGGCTCACGATCTTGTACGGACCCGAGGAGAACGGCTGCTTGTCGTATTTCTGCTTCGTGTCCTGCGCCTTGGGCACGGCGCCGTAGCCGGTCATGGCCACGGTGAAGTTGAAGTCCGGGTGCTCCCCGTTGAGCTTGAAGATCACCGTCTTGTCGTCCGGAGTCTCGATCGTGTCGAGCTCCTTGCCGTCGTACGGGCCCTTGTACTGGTCGCGGAACGGCTTCTTCGGGTCCGGGACCAGCCACGTCTCGGCGTAGTCCGGGCCCTCGGTGATGAAGTCGGCGAACAGGCGCTCGAAGCTGTACTTGATGTCAGCGGAGGTGATCGGCGTGCCGTCCTGCCACTTCAGGCCGTCCTTGAGCGTGAACTGCCACGTCTTGCCGTTGTCCGTGGTGGTGCCGGTGTCGGTGGCCAGGTCGCCGACGAGCTTGATGTTGCCCGCGTCGTCGTGCTTGTACGCCGTGAGCTGGCGGGTGAACAGGTGGGACACCGAGGAGTTGTAGTTCACGTAGACGCGGCCCGGGTCCAGGTGGCTGAAGTCGTCCCGGTCGATCATGTAGACCGTGCCGCCGGACTTGGCGCCGGACACCTCGGGTGCGGGGCCCGTGGAGTCGGCCGCGGTGCCGACCGAGATGGCGCTGACGGCCTTGTTCTCCAGGGGCTTCTGCGAGGCGGTGCCCGCTGCGCCCTGGGGCGCCCCGCCGCCTCCGCCCTTGGCGCAGCCGGCGAGGGCGAGCGCGCCCGCCGCGAGCACGGCCGTCATCGAGGCGATCCGCCTGCTATGCGATCTCATGTGGTCCTTCCTATGGGGGAGAGCGCGCGTGGTCAGCGCTTTGTCTTGGGGTCGAAGGCGTCGCGGATGGAGTCCCCGAGCAGGTTGAACGCGACGACGAAGATCAGCATGGACACGCCGGGGAACAGGAGGTAGGTCACGTCGGAGTGGTAGACGTTCACCCCCACCTGGAACATCCGGCCCCAGTCGGGGGTGGGTTCCGTCATGCCGACGCCCAGGAAGCCGAGACCGGCCTCGGCGCCCACGTACAGCGGGAGCGCGAGCGTGGACTGGATGATGATCGGCGTCCAGAGGTTGGGCAGGAGCTCCTTGAAGATCACTCTGGCCGGCGACGCGCCGGTGACGCGGGCCGCCTCCACGAACTCGCGCGCCCGCAGCGACAGCACCTGCGCGCGGAGCAGGCGGGCGATCGTGGCCCAGCCGAGGACGGTGAGGACGACGCAGATGGACACGTAGCGCAGCCAGACGGGCGTCTCCTCCTCCGGCAGCACGATCGCGGCCTCGACGACCGGCAGGAAGACGATCAGGAAGAGCTGCGAGGGGAACGCGAGCAGCGTGTCGATGACCCGCCCGATCACGTAGTCCGTCTTGCCGCCGAGATAGCCGGAGGTGATGCCCATCGCGACGCCGATGACGGTGGTGATCACCGTCACGACGATCGCGATGCTCAGCGAGGTGCGGATGCCGTACACGAGCTGGGTGAACACGTCGCGGCCCAGGCCCGGCTCCAGGCCGAACCAGAAGTCGCCGCTCATGCCGCCGTTGGGCGCGATCGGGTAGCCGAAGTCGTTGAGCAGGCCGGGCTGGTTCTGGCCGTAGGTCGTGTACGGATCCTTGCCGTACAGCGCGGCGATCACGGGAGCCAGCAGCGCGATCAGGAAGAACGCGAGCACGATGAAGGCCGAGACCACGCCCGTCTTGTCGCGCCGGAAACGGCGCCACATGAGCTGGCCGGGCGATCGGCCGACGACGGCGGAACCGGAACCGGCGGCGCCCGCGGTGTCCGCGGACTCGGCGGCGGCGTCGGTCGCGGTCGAGGAGGGGAACGTCATGGTGCGGTGCTCCCGGGTGGACCATTAACGATCGGAAGAGATCCGACTATAGGGAACCCTGGCAACTAATTTTGCAGGGGTCAATCACTTGGGGCGGGCAGTCCGCCACTTGTTTGCTTCGTTGTGCAAAGTAAATCACCTTGTGTCCTGCGACCGCATTGACCTCGGTATACGTGGCGCGGAACACTACTTATTACACAAATGCTTTTGTGTCACAGCTTTGTGACACAACCCGCACACCGCTGAGACGAACCCAACGGGGTAAGCGTGTGCCGCAGATCACCACAATCCCGCCCTACGGCTACAAGCCGGGCATGGCTACACTGACGGGTAGCAGAGCAGCGTGCTCCGGGGTCGGTGTAATTCCGAACCGGCGGTGACACCCCTGTCCCCAGGGGTGAAGTCCGCGACCCGGCCGAAGCCATCGGCCGGTGGACCTGGTGAGATTCCAGGACCGACGGTGAAAGTCCGGATGGGAGGAAGCGCGCGAACGGGCGGCCGTGGTGCCGCCGGGCGGCCGTGTGGCCGCGCCGGCGGTGGTGCCTTCCGTGCAGGTGATGCGAGGCCGCATCCCGAACGATCCCCGGGGCCCGCCGTAGACAACGGCGAGAGGAAGACCGGGGTGACCTCAGCGGACATCCTTCACATGCGGCGCGCGATCGCGCTCGCCGCCCGGGGCCTGGGCGGTACCAGCCCCAATCCAGTCGTCGGCTGTGTGATCCTCGATCCGTCGGGCGAGGTCGCGGGAGAGGGCTTCCACGCCTACGCCGGAGGGCCGCACGCCGAGGTCGTGGCGCTGCGCGAGGCCGGCGAACGGGCCAGGGGCGGCACGGCCTACGTGACGCTGGAGCCCTGCAACCACACCGGCAGGACCGGCCCCTGCTCCGCCGCCCTCCTGGAGGCGGGCGTGGCCCGGGTCGTCGTCGCCGTCTCCGACCCCAACCCGAAGGCCGCGGGCGGCGCCGCCGTGCTGCGGCGGCACGGCGTGGTGGTGGACGAGGGCGTGCTGACCGCCGAGGCCGAGGAGGTCAACGCCGCCTGGCTGACCTACGTGCGGGCCGGCAGGCCGCATGTGACCTGGAAGTTCGCCGCCACCGTGGACGGCCGCTCCGCGGCCGAGGACGGCACCAGCCAGTGGATCACCTCGCCCGAGGCCAGGGCGGACGTGCACCGCCTGCGGGCAGGCAGCGACGCCGTCGTCGCCGGCATCGGCACCGTGCTCGCCGACGACCCCCGGCTGACCGCCAGGCCCGCCGCGGGCGTCCCCGTCCCCGCACGCGCGGCGCCCGTGCTGCGCGTGGTCGTGGATTCCGACGCCCGCACCCCGGCCGCCGCCCGTGTCCTTGACGGCGAGGCCCCGACGCTGGTGGGCGTCGCAGAGGACGCGGCCGTCCCCGCCCATCTGTCCCCTCACGCCGTACGGCTCCCGCGCGTCCCCGGCGGGATCGACCTGCACGCCCTCCTGGCCGAGCTGCACGGCAGGCAGGTCGTGAGCGTGCTGATCGAAGGCGGGCCCACCCTCGCCGGCGCCTTCCTCCGCGAGGGCCTGGTCGACCGGGTCGTCGGCTACCTCGCCCCGGCGCTGCTGGGGGCGGGAGCGGCCGCGCTCGGCCCTGCGGGCGCCTCGACGATCACCGAGATCCACCGGCTGGAGTTCGCCGAAGTCACCCCCGTCGGACCGGACCTCAGGCTGGTCCTGCGTCCCAAGTCCTCCGGCATCGCGTCCTCCGGCATCGCGTCCTCCGGCCCCGAGTCCTCCAGCCTGCAGTCCCCTAAGGAGAGCTGAATGTTCACCGGAATCGTCGAGGAGCTCGGCGAGGTCGTGGCACTCGAGGCGCGGGGCGACTCCGCGCGTCTCACCGTGCGCGGCGCGGTCGTCACCTCGGACGCCGGGCACGGCGACTCCATCGCCGTCAACGGCGTCTGCCTCACCGTGGCCGGCGCCGAGGGGGACTCCTTCACCGCCGACGTGATGAAGGAGACCCTCGACCGGTCGTCGCTCGGGGCCCTGCGCCCCGGTTCACGGGTCAACCTGGAGCGCGCCGTACGGGCCGACCAGCGGCTCGGCGGGCATATCATGCAGGGCCACGTCGACGGGACCGGGGAGGTGCTGTCGCGCGAGCCCGGGGAGCACTGGGAGATCGTGCGGCTCTCGCTGCCCGCGAACCTCGCCCGATATGTCGTGGAGAAGGGCTCGATCGCGGTGGACGGCGTCAGCCTCACCGTGACCGCCGTGACGGAGGACACCTTCTCCGTCAGCCTGATCCCCACCACCCTCGAACTCACCACGCTCGGCCGCAAGCAGCCGGGCGAGCCGGTCAACCTCGAGGTCGACGTGATCGCCAAGTACGTCGAGAAGCTCACCGCGGCGACCGCCAAGGGAGTCTCGGCATGAGCTGGACGGAGGCCGGGTTCGACGTCTTCGGGCAGCATGTCCTCTGGACCGACCTGGTGGGCAACGTGTGCGCGCTGGGCACGGTGTGGCTCGCGATCAAGAAGACGATCTGGACCTGGCCGGTGCAGCTGCTCGGGTCGGCGCTGCTGTTCGTGGCGTCGTTCAGCGCGCACATCACCGGCAACGCGCTCAAGCAGGCGCTGTTCGGCATCCTGGCGGTCTACGGCTGGGTGAAGTGGTCGCGCGGCACGCGCGGCGGCGCGGAGCTGCCGATCCGCTCGGCGCGCGTCCGGGAGCGCGTCACGCTGGTGATCGTCATGATCGCCGGGACGGTCGCGGTCGCGCTGCTGTTCACCCTGCTCAACTCCCGCGGCTGGAACATCTCCTGGGCGCCGTGGCCGGACGCCTACATCTTCGTCGGCAGCGCGGTGGCGACCTGGGCGCAGGGCAAGGCGCTGGTCGACTTCTGGATCATCTGGGTGGCCGTGGACCTCGTGGGGGTGCCGCTGGCGTTCAGCTCCGGGCTGGTGGTCTCCGGCCTCGTGTACGGATTGTTCTTCGTGATGGTGATGATCGGGTTCCGGGACTGGCTGCGCCAGTCGCGCGAGTTGCGGGCGGTGACCGCATGAGTGAGGGAAAGCGCCACATGGGCGGGATCAGGCTGGATCCGATCGAGCGGGCCGTCAACGACATCAGGGACGGCAGGCCCGTCGTGGTGGTGGACAACGAGAACCGCGAGAACGAGGGCGACCTCATCTTCGCGGCGTCGAAGGCCACGCCCGAGCTGGTCGCCTTCATGATCCGCTACACGAGCGGCGTCATCTGCGTCGGCATGGAGGGCGCCACGCTCGACCGGCTCGGCCTGCCGCTGATGGTGCAGGACAACCGCGAGCGCCTGCGCACCGCGTACACGATCAGCGTGGACGCCAGGGACGGGGTGACGACGGGCATCTCCGCCGCCGACCGGGCCAAGACGATCAGGACCCTGTGCGACTCGGCCACCGAGCCGTACGAGCTGGTCCGGCCGGGGCACATCTTCCCGCTGCGTTACCGGGAGGGCGGCGTGCTGGTGCGGCCCGGGCACACCGAGGCGTCGGTGGACCTCGCCAGGCTCGCCGGGCTGACCCCGGCCGGCGCGCTCGCCGAGATCGTCAACGACGACGGCACGATGGCGCGCCTGCCCCGCCTGCGCGAGTTCGCCGACGAGCACGACCTCGCGCTGGTGTCGATCGAGCAGCTCATCGAGCACCGCCGCAGGTCCGAGCGGATGGTCACCAGGGTCGCCGAGACGCGCATTCCCAACCGGTACGGCGTCTGGCGGGCGTACGGCTACGCCAGCGCCGTCGACGGCGGCGAGCACATCGCGCTGGTGTACGGCGACATCGAGGACGGCGAGAACGTGCTCGTCCGGGCGCACTCGGAATGCCTCACCGGCGACGTGCTCGGCTCGCTGCGCTGCGACTGCGGCGTGCAGCTCGACACCGCCATGCGCATGATCGCCGAGAACGGGCGCGGCGTGATCGTGTACCTGCGCGGCCACGAGGGGCGGGGCATCGGCCTGCTGGCCAAGCTGCGCGCCTACAGCCTGCAGGACAACGGCAGCGACACCGTCGACGCCAACCTGGAGCTGGGGCTGCCGGTGGACGCCAGGGAGTTCTCCAACGCCGGGCAGATGCTCGCCGACCTCGGCGTGAAGTCGGTGCGGCTGCTGACCAACAACCCGGCCAAGGTGCGGGGCATGGACGGGTACGGCATCAAGGTCCTGGGCCGCGAGCCGATGCCGGTGGCGATGAACCCCTACAACGAGCGGTATCTGACCGCAAAGCGCGACCGGCTCGGTCACGAGATCTCGGGCGGCGTCCCCCGCGACATCCACGGCGAACACTTCGGCAAGGAGGCTTCGTGAGCGCGCGAAGCGAGCGAATCGGTGAACACGGCGCGGTCCGCTCATGCGGATCCGAGCCCTCAGGCGAGGAGGCATCATGAGCGGCGAGGGACGGCCGGAGGCGGCGGCGGTGGACGCGGGCGGGCTGACCGTCGGCATCGTCGCCGCCCGGTGGCACGAGAAGATCACCGACCAGTTGCTCGCGCGGGCGGAGCAGGCGGCGCGGGACAGCGGGGCGGCCGTGGTCGCGGCCCGCGTGGCCGGGTCGCTGGAGATCCCGGTGGTCGCGCAGGCCCTGGCGCGGCGCTGCGACGCCGTCGTCGCGCTCGGCGTGGTGGTCCGAGGGGAGACGGCCCACTTCGACTACGTCTGCGACTCGGTGACCACGGGCCTGACCAGGGTCTCGCTCGACGAGTCGACCCCGGTGGGCAACGGGGTGCTCACCTGTGACACCCTTGATCAAGCGGTTGAGCGGTCCGGCGTGCCGGGCAGCAAGGAGGACAAGGGGTACGAGGCGACGATCGCCGCCCTGGAGACCGCCCTCTTCCTTCGCGGCCTCACCGGCTGACCTCGCCCGGTCTTCGAAGCCGCAGCCCGCGAAGCCGCAATCCTGGAAGTCGCAGTCCTCGCATCCGCAGCGCCGAGCCGGGAAGACTTGACTGGTGATCACGCAGTATCCGCACGCCGCCCCGGAGGCCGGGGACGCCGTACGCCGCTTCGCCGTGCCGGCTCGCGGGGGTCGTCATGCCTGAGAGCACGCCTCCGCTGCCCGTCACCTGGCGTCCCCGCGCCACGACGATCATCGCGTACGGCATGGCGGCGGTGATGGTGATCGGCTCGATCCTGATGGCCGTCGTGCTGCCGGAGCAGTTCGGGCTCGCCGACCGGCTGGGGATGGTCGCCTTCGGCGTGGCGGTGGCGTGCGTGCTGCACCTGCTCGGCCGCCTGCGGGTGCGGGCGGACGAGAAGGGGATCACGGTGGTGAACCCGCTGCGGGTCCACCGCTTCGAGTGGGCCGAGGTGCTGGACGTCACGATGGTGGAGGGCGACCCCTGGCCCAAGCTGGACCTCGCCAACGGGATCAGCCTGGGCGCCATGGGCATCCAGAGCACCGAGCGGGAACGGTCGCGGCGGGCGGTGGCCCAGCTCACCGCCCTCATCCGCGAGCGCGGCGAGGCCCCCGACCGCCTGTGACGGCGACCGCAAGGGACGACGGCGAGGCCCTCGACCGCCTGTGACGGCGGCCGGGGCCCCGGCGGGTCGTCAGGCGCTCAGCCGTACGGGCTCGCCGGCGCCGAGCAGGCCCCGCCGGCGCAGTTCGGGCAGCACGCCCTCGCCGAACCAGAAGGCCTCCTCCAGGTGCGGGTAGCCCGACAGGACGAACTCCTCCACGCCGAGTGAGGCGTACTCCTCCACGAGGTCGGCGACCTCCGCGTGGCTGCCGACGAGCGCGGTGCCCGCGCCGCCTCGCACCAGGCCGACCCCCGCCCACAGCCCCGGGTGGATCTCCAGGTCCCTGACCCCACCGCCGCGCGAGCCGCCGCCGGTGCCGCCGCGGAAGCCCTCGTGGAGCGCGAGCATCCGCTGCTGCCCGACCGACTCGCTGCGGGACAGGACGGTCCGCGCCGACGCGATGTCCTCGGGGGAGATCTGGTCGAGCAGCCGCCCGGCCTCCGCCCACGCCTCCTTGGAGGTGTCTCTCGTGATCACGTGCAGCCGGATGCCGAAGCGCAGGGTGCGGCCCTCTGCCGCGGCAAGTTCGCGCATCCAGTCGAGCTTGGCCGCGACCTGGGACGGCGGCTCGCCCCAGGTGAGGTAGACGTCCACGTGCCGGGCCGCGACCGGGCCCGCGGCGGCCGAGGAACCGCCGAAGTACAGCTCGGGCACGGGGTCGGGCCGCTCGGCGACCGTCGCCCCTTCGACGTCGTAGTAGTCGCCTCGGAAGTCGAACGGGCCGTCCCACGCGCCGCGCACGATCGACAGGAACTCCGCGGTCCGCGCGTAGCGCTCGTCCTTGCCCAGGTGGTCGCCGAACCGCCGCTGCTCGGCCGTCTCACCGCCGGTCACCACGTTCAGCAGCAGCCGGCCGCCGGAGAGCCGCTGGTAGGTGGCGGCCATCTGCGCCGCGAGCGTCGGGGACAGCGCCCCCGGCCGGAACGCGACCAGGAACTTCAGCCGGGTCGTCACCTGGGTCAGCGCGGCGGTGACCAGCCAGGCGTCCTCGCAGTAGGTGCCCGTGGGGGTGAGCACGGCCTCGAACCCGGCCTGTTCGGCCGCGCGGGCCACCTGGGCGAGGTAGTCGATCGTGGGCGGCCGGAAGGCGGCGGCCGGGGACTGCCCGTGCACGCGGCGCAGGCCGTGCCCGCCGCCGGTGATCGCTCTGCCGTCGCCCGAGGTGGGCAGGAACCAGTGGAATCTCATCGCTGTGCCTTTCTGACGACGTCGTTGAAGCGGTCGTCGACGAACTGGGAGAAGGTGATGGTGCCCGGCACGAGGCCCTCGGCGGTGAACGCGTCGGCGATCTCCTGTTCGGAGGAGACGACCGAGTCGTCGATCACGACGGGGCTGGCGACGGCGTTGGCGACGGCCGCGTCCGCCACCTCGACCGGCAGGCCCGTCTCCTGCGCCCACACTTTCGCCCACTCGTCCAGGTGGGTGGCGGCCCAGTTCCGCGCCTTGGCGAGCCGGGTGAGGAAGTCGCCGATCGCGGCCCGCCTGCCCGCGTCGTCGAGCGCGGCGGGAGCGGCGACCTGGAAGCCCAGGCCGTTGACGATGCCCGCGCCGTCGACCAGGAGCCGGGCCTTGTGCTGGATCTCGGCCTGTGAGGTGAAAGGATCCCAGATGGCCCAGGCGTCGACGGTGCCGGACGAGAACGCCGCCAGGGCGTCGGCGGGCTGGAGATACTGCGGCTGGATGTCCTTGAACGACAGCCCCTCCTTCTTCAGGACCGCCAGCAGGTGGTAATGGGCCGAGCTGCCCTTCGCCACCGCGATCTTCCTGCCCTTGAGCTGCGCGGGCGAGGTGATCGCGGACCCGTCGGGGACGACGATCGCCGATCCCTTGGCGCTCTGCCGGTACGCCGCCACGATCTTGATCTTCGAGCCGGAGGCGGCGGCGAAGACGGGCGGGGTGTTGCCCACGCCGCCGATGTCGACCGCGCCCGCGTTGACCGCCTCCAGCAGGGGGGGTCCGGAGGTGAACTGCGACCACGTGATCGCGTAGGAGGTGCCGTCGAGCAGCCCCGCGGCCTTGAGAAGGGCCTGCGACCCGGCCTTCTGGTCGCCGACCCGGAGGGTGACGCGGCCCGCGGCCTGACCGTCCTTCCCCCCGGACGTGCCCTGTCCCGTCGAGGCGCAGGCCGTGGCGGCCGCCAGGACGATCAGCAGCGCGGCGAGCGGTCTCCTGGTCATGCGGGTCCTTCCGGGGTGACGCCCAGCGCGGACAGCAGGGCGGCGCGCAGGGTGAGCAGGTCGGGGTGGTCGCGGTGCCGGGGGCGCGGCGCGGCGACGGTCCACTCGTGCGCGAGGCGCCCGCCGTCGAGCACCAGAACCCGGTCGGCCAGCAGCAGCGCCTCGTCCACGTCATGGGTCACCAGCAGCACGGCCGGGCCGTGCGCCGCCCACAGGTCGAGCACAAGGCGGTGCACGGTGATGCGGGTCAGCGCGTCGAGCGCGCTGAACGGCTCGTCGAGCAGCAGCAGCCCCGGCTCGCGGACGAGCGCGCGGGCCAGGCTCGCCCGCTGCGCCTCGCCGCCGGACAACGTCAGCGGCCATGCCCGCGCGCGGTCGGTCAGGCCCACCTCGGCCAGCGCCGCCTCCGCCCGGCCGGCCGGGTCGGGCCCGTTCAGGCCGAGCGTGAGGTTGTCGCGCACCCGCTTCCACGGCACCAGCCGCGGCTCCTGGAAGGCCACGGCCACCGAGCCGTCCACCTTCAGGCCGCCCTCGACCTCCTCGTCCAGGCCGGCGAGCGCGCGCAGCAGCGTGGACTTGCCCGAGCCGCTGCGGCCGAGGAGCGCGACGAACTCGCCGCGCCGGATCGTCAGGTCGAGGCCGTCGAGCACGGTGCGGTCGCCGAAGCGCCGGGTGAGCCCGCGCACGGTGGCCACCACCGGGGCGGTCACCGTGTCGTACACCGTGTCGTTCACCGGGGCGTGCACGGTTTCATTCACCGGGACAGGAACTCGCGTCGCCATACCAGCGCCCTCCTCTCCAGGAGCCGGACCAGGGCGTCGGTGAGCAGGCCGAGCGCGCTGTAGACGAGCAGGCCGACCACGATCACGTCGGTGCGCAGGAACTCCCGCGCGTCGTTGATCATGTAGCCGAGGCCGGCGTCGGCGTTCACCTGCTCGGCCACGATCAGCGCCAGCCAGGCCACCCCGAGGCTCTGCCGCAGCCCGACGAGCGTCTGGGGGAGCGCGCCGGGCAGCACGATGTGCCGTACAAGCGCGGTCCGGCCGAGCCGCAGCGTCCGGGCGACCTCGGCGAGCTTGCCGTCCACGCCCCGGATGCCCGCGAACGTGTTGAGGTAGAGCGGGAAGGAGACGGCGAGCGCCACCAGCAGCACCTTGGGCGTCTCCCCGATTCCGAACCAGAGGATGAACAGCGGGATCAGGCCGAAGAACGGCAGCGCCCGGAGCATCTGCATGATCGGGTCAACGGCGTTCTCGCCGGTCCGGCTCAGCCCGGCGACCAGCGCGAGGCCGACGCCCGCGACCGCTCCGGCGGCGAAGCCGAGGAGCACCCGTTCGAGGGACACCGCGATCGCCGTGGGCAGCGTCCCCGAGCCCACCAGGTCGAGCGCGGTCACGGCGATCTGCGACGGGGCGGCGAGCAATCGGGCGGGCAGCAGCCCGAGCACGCTGGCGAGTTGCCACAGCAGCACGACGACGAGGGGGCTGACCCATCTGTGCCACCCCCTCCACGGGCCGCGGGCCGAGGCGGAGCGGGGACGCGGCCGGGGATCCGCCCGGACCGCGCTCCGTAACTCGCCCTGGAGTTCGACGACGGACATGGACACACCTCGCTGTTGACGACGGAGGATTCGCCACCAGGGTTGCCCACATTTCCTACCAAGTCAATAGGATTATGCCTCAGGACGCCGAGGCGCGAGCGGCGCGGGCGATCAGCGCACGCAGATACGCCCGCAGTTCCGGCGGCTCGTGCACCTCGAACTCGCAGCCGAGCATGAGCAGACGCGACGCGAGCCACTCCAGGGTGTCGGCCCGTCCGCGCAGGCGGCAGCTGTGGTCGTCGATCGGTTCGACGCTCCCCGCGGCGGCGCCGAGCCGCTGTGCCGCCTGTCCCGCCGGCAGGCGCAGGGTCGCCACCACCTCGTAGACCGGTGCGGACGAGTACAGCTTGGCCGCGACGAACTCGGCCGGGTCCTGGTCCGGCGGCACCCGGGCCGGGAACCGTACGCCTGTCGCGTGAGGGTCGCCGATCCGGTCGGCACGGAAGATCCGCCAGTCGTCTCGATCGTTGTCGTATGCCAGCAGGTACCACCGGCGTCCGGCCGCGACCAGGCGGTAGGGCTCGGTCAGGCGCCTGGTCTCGGCGCCGTCGCCCGACCGGTAGGCGAAGCGCAGCCGCTCGCGGTTGGCGGCGGCCCCGGCGAGCACCACCAGGGTCCGCGGGTCGACGGGCGCCTCGGCTCCGGCGAGCATAGGCACCGTGGCGGCGGCGAGCGCGCCCACCCGGTGCCGCAGCCGGGACGGCAGCACCTGCTCCAGCTTGGCCAGGGCGCGCACGGACGCCTCGTCGATGCCCTCCACCGGATGCGCGGCGGCCGTGCGCAGGCCGACGGCGATGGCCACCGCCTCCTCGTCGTCCAGCAGCAGGGGCGGCATGGCCGCGCCCGCGGCGAGCCGGTAACCGCCCACCGCGCCCATCGTGGCCTGGACCGGATATCCCAGCTCGCGCAGGCGGTCGACGTCGCGGCGGATGGTCCGGGGGCTGACCTCCAGACGCTCGGCCAGCTCGCTTCCCGGCCACTCGCGGGGCGTCTGCAGCAGCGACAGCAGAGCGAGCAACCGTGCGGACATGTCACCCATGGCGCCAAGCATGCCCGGTCATCTAGGTCAGGTCATGACCTACATGGCCTCTAGCGTCGATTTCGTCAGCGCGACCGCCGGGGGAGAGACATGAGCACCGAGATCCGCCCATTCCGCATTGAGATCGCTACCGCCGACCTGGACGACCTGAACGACCGGCTGGACCGCGCCCGGTGGCCCCGTGAGCTGCCCGGCGAGGGATGGAGCCGCGGCGTCCCCGGCGCCTTCCTCCGGGAGCTCGCCCGCTACTGGCGCCAGGAGTACGACTGGCGCGGGCACGAGGCGCGGCTGAACGAGTTTCCGCAGTTCATGACCGAGATCGACGGTCAGGACATCCACTTCCTGCACGTGCGGTCGGCCGAGCCCGGCGCCCTGCCGCTCGTCCTCACGCACGGCTGGCCGAACTCGTTCCTGGAGTTCACCGAGCTCGTCGACCGGCTCACCGACCCCGGTGCGTACGGCGGCGACCCCGCCCGGGCGTTCCACGTCGTGGTGCCCTCCCTGCCGGGCTTCGGATTCTCCGCGCCGCCGCGCGGCACCGGCTGGACCGCGGCGCGCGTGGCGCGGATCTGGGTCGAGCTGATGCGTCGTCTCGGCTACGAGCGGTACGGCGCGCAGGGCGGGGACTTCGGGGCCTACGTCGCCCCGGAGGTGGCCAAGGCGGCGCCGGACGACGTCGTCGGCGTTTACGTCATCAGCGGTCTCGGCTTCCCCTCGGAGAAGGACCTTCCGGAGATGACCGAGGACGAGCGGGCGGCCTACGCCCGGCTGATGGAACAGGACTGGATGAACGGCGTCGACCACCACGGGCTGCTGCGGGCGGCGCCGCAGACGTTCACGTACGGCTGGCACGACTCACCGGTCGCGGCGCTGGCCTGGATGATCCAGAAGTTCCACGAGTTCAACGCCTCCGGCAGGCCTCTCGATGAGGTGATCGACCGGGATCTGTTCCTGACCAACGTGAGTCTGTACTGGTTCACCGGGACGTTCGGGACGTCGGCCTGGCCGTACTACGAGAGCACCGGCTTCGGCTGGCCCGAGGGCCAGACGGTCGCGCCGACCGGCGTGTACAGCGGACCGCCCGGCATCCGCCGGCTCGCGGAGCGGCACAACACCATCCTCCACTGGCCGGAGGACAACCCGGGCGGCCACCACTTCATCGCCATGGACCAGCCGGATCACCTCGCCGCCGACATCCGCGCGTTCTTCGCCAAGGTGGGCTGACCAGCGCGGACCGGCGGCGTCGTCACCACCAGGTCAGCTCGTGCCGGGAATGGTGACGTTCTGCTCCTTGAACCCGTAGCCGGTCTTCGAGGCGTCGCGCTGCAGGCCCGCCATCGAGCTGTTGCCCGCGGCGATGTCGGCCGGCGTGGCGGTGCCGTTCTGCAGCTTTCCGGTCAGCGCGGAGAACTGGTTGCTCACGCCCTGCACGGCCCTGCACAACGTCGGATTGGCCGCGGCGAAGCCCCTGGCGACCTTCAGCTGGTGCAGGGCGAAGGCGCCGGCGATCGCGGCCTTCGCGATCGTGCGCTTGCGCTTGTCCGCTCCGGCCCTGAAGCCGCCGCTGCGCAGCGGTTTGTAGATGTAGCGGTGGAAGGCGCCGAGCGCGAGACCCGCGTGCAGCGCGAACCGGGTCTTGGCGAACTTCCTGGCGTTGCCGCCGGTCGGGCACGGCGAGTTGTACTCGGTCTCGGCCGCGGTCGGCGTCGCGAGCGCCGCCGGGCCGGCCGCGGCGGCGCCCCCGGACACCGGGACGGCGGTGGTCGTGCCGCCGCCGCAGCCGACGAGCAGTGCCGTCATCAGCACGGCCGCCGCCGCGAGCGCGGTAAGGGACCGAACAGTTCGTGCAGCCATCGTTTTCCCCCTGTGCCCCGGATCCTGTGACCCCCGGATCCTGTGACCCCGTGCCTGTCGACCCGTGCCTGTGGACCCCGTGCCTGTGGACCCCGTGCCTGTGGACCCTGCGGTTCCGCGGCGCACCGCCCTTGATCACCCCGGGCCCGCGCACCGTATGGCGTCCCGAATCCGGGCCGTCGCGTGTGTGTGATCGGCGCCCTTCGCCGCGGCGCTCACCGAGCCGCGGATGTCGCGGGGCCATGCCGGCCTCCAACGCGAGGGCGTTCTGGACGACGGTTGCCGCCCAGGCGGCGAGTATGCGGGCTTTTGCCGGGTCGGGGCGCTTTCCATGCCGCGGCGGGACGGACATTTTGGGGCAGCCGCACGGTTGGCATGGCGAAAGCGGGAGAAGCGGGCCAATTCGCCGGGAGAATCGGGCCTTGCCCGGTCCGGCGCATCGGGGGGACGTAGATCCCGCGTCGGCGGAAAGCCGGGGCCGGGCCATTCGGGGGCCGGCCCCGGTCCGTCTTTCATCGATCCCCGTCAATCGCCGTATCCGGATTCGCATCGGATTTTCCCTGGATCATGCGCGATGGCGGGCGTTGGGCTGGACGCCTCCCGGAGGCGATTCGGACAATGAGGGGGAAACAGCCCGATCCGCCGCGTTGCGGCTTGATCGAGAGGGAGAAGGGCCATGCGAGGTGGGCGAATCAGCATGATCGTCGGCTCGGCGCTGCTCGGCACGATCGCGCTCTGGCCGGCCGCGGCGTCTCCGGCGTCGGCGGGCACGGGTGGCGCGACCATCGCGCAGGCGGCTCCCGGTGATTCGTACGCGAAGCCGAAGCCGCCTAAGTGCACTTATCGATGCACAAACCACCGTAAGTTCAAATGCTGTCCCAAGTGCACGCGAGTTGCGGGGAAATGCTAGGGAGTGTCGCGACGCGACCTAGAAGGTAATCCCTGCCGGGGCAGCCCCCGGAGGCCGTCGGCGCGCTATCCGGTCATCTGCCATTCGCTCCGAATCCGCCTCGAATTCGATCTGAATTTCGATCCGAATTCGAGGCGATTCCACGCACCGCCGTGGCGGCGCCGGCTGCCGTATCGCCGGAGGGGCGGCGGGGCGGGCGGCGGGGTCGTGGCCCGCGCTCCGGGCTATGCTCACCCGGGACGACACCGGGGGACGACCCCCGGACCCGCAGGCGCGGTCAGGTGATCCTCTGCTGCGGGTTGCCCGACCGGCCCGGGGGAGGGGCGCATGGCGGTTCTGATCGACCGGCCGAACTGGCCGGGACCGCGGGGCCTGCTGTGGTCCCACCTGGTCAGCGATTCCTCCCTGGAGGAACTGCACGACTTCGCCCGCCTGCTCGGCGTGCCCGAGCGGGCCTTCGACCGGGACCACTACGACGTGCCGGAGACGGTCTACGACCGGGCCGTGCTCCTCGGCGCCGAGCCCGTCGGCAGCCAGGAACTGGTGCGCCGCCTGCGCGAGTCGGGCCTGCGCCGCCCGAAGACCCGCATCTGATCTACATCGTAAAGGCGTCCGACCGGCGCCAGATCTTCGCGGGAGTATGACGGGCAGCGGCTCCCGAGCCGGCCCGGCGGCGCCCCGCACGGCTCGCCGTGTGCGCGTCGCCGGTCAGAGACCGGCCAGCTCGGCGGCGACGTTCTCACGTGCCCGCGGCTCCCACAGGTCCCGGCCCACAGGGGTGCCGAACAGGCGGGGCTTGCCGAGCAGCTCCCGCAGCACCCCGGCACGTCCGGTCCTGAACGCCTCGTCCGGCACGTGCCGGTACTCCTGCCGTACGGCCCTCGTGTACGCCTCGTAGGCGCCGGGCGGCGCCGCGAGGATCGCCAGATCGGCGTCGCACAGGACGGCCGCGTTCATGTCGCCGGGCTCGTAGCCGTGCCCCGCCGTGAGCCGTACGAGCCGGGCCACCTCGCGCACCCGATCCGCCGGCAGGCCGCAGGCGGGCAGCCTGGCCTGGGCGAGCTGGGCGCTGCGCTCCTCGTCCCACCCCGGCCGCCCCTCGTAGACGGCGTCGTGGAACCACGCCGCCAGCCGTACGGCGTCGGCGTCCCGGGCCTGGGCGGCGAGCGGCTCGATCGCGGCCAGGACCGCCCGCAGGTGGGCCGTGGTGTGGTAGCGCCGGTGCGGCTCGGCCCAGCGGGCCTCCAGCTCGGCGGCGAGCGCCCGCCCGGCCGGCGAGCCGGTGAGGCAGCCGGGCCGGGGCAGGCTCCGATCGTCGGTCATGTGCCGAACCCTAAGCGCCGCCCCGCCGACCTGCTCGTCCGGGCTCGCACCGGGGGAGGGCGACCGCGGGCCGGCCGGCCTATCTGCCGGGACGATCCAGCGCGGTCGCCGGGTCCGCGCCGCCGAGTTCGCTCTGATCGCCGGTGCGTGCCGCCGAGGCGGGAGTCCCCTGCCACGGCGGCGCCCCGGGCACGTGCACGCCGATCAGCGACAGCGCCCGGGCCACGATGTGGTCCACCACGTCGTCCAGCGACTCCGGGGCGGCGTAGAAGGCCGGCATCGGGGGCGCGATGATCGCGCCGATCTCGGTCGCGGTGACCATCGCCCGCAGGTGTCCCAGGTGCAGCGGCGTCTCACGTACGCACAGCACCAGCCGACGGCGTTCCTTGAGGGTGACGTCGGCGGCCCGCACCAGCAGGTTCTCCGACACCCCCGAGGCGATGGCGCCCAGCGTCTTGACGCTGCACGGGATCACGATCATCCCGTCCACCGGGTAGGAGCCGGACGCGATGGACGCGCCGATGTCGCGGAAGTTGTGCACCACCTCGGCGTCGAAGGTCGCGTCCGGCATCTCGTACGCGGCCGTGCGCCGGGCGGCGGGGCTGACGATGAGATGCCGTTCCACCCCCGCCGCGCCGAGCAGCTGGAGTGTCCGTACGGCCAGGGCCGTCCCGGTCGCGCCGGAGACGCCGACGACGACCCGGCGCGGCGCGCCGGCGATCGGGGTGTTCATCGCGAGCCTCCCGCGATCGACCGGTTCCAGGGGGCCAGCCGCCGCTCGATCAGGCCGATCAGCCCGGTCAGCGCGACCGCGGCGGCCATCAGCACGACGACGGCGGCGAACATCCGGTCCGGCTGGAAGCTGTGCCCGGCGTCCACGATGACCCCGCCGACCCCGCCGATCGCGGTGAAGAACTCGGCGATCACGATGCCGACCACGGCCTTGCCGATGCCGATGCGCAGCCCGGTCATGATCGACGGGATGACGGACGGGATCACGATCTGGCTGAGGATGCGCGACTGCGAGGCGCAGAAGACGGTGCCGACCTCGATGAGGGTCCGGGGCACGTGCTGCACGCCGTTCCAGGTGTTGATGGCGATGGCGAAGACCGTCATGGTCATGACCATCGCGGCCTTGACCGCGAAGCCCAGACCGAACCAGAGCATGAAGACCGGGGTGAGGGCGATCATCGGCATCGCGTAGCCCGCGATGACCAGCCAGCCGATCGCCGCCTCGACGACCCGGAACCGGCCGATGAGCAGGCCCAGCGGCACCCCGACAACGATGGCCAGCACGTAGCCGGTCAGGAAGGGCTGGGCGCTCTCCCACACCGCCGTGAGCATCGTGCCGTCCCCGATCATGCTGATCAGCGCCTTGAGGACGGCACTGGGCGGCGCGGCCAGGATCGGGTCGACCTGCCGGGCGGCGAGCTCCCAGATGACCAGCAGGACGACCACGCCAGCGGCGGTGACGAGGCGGTCACGGCCGCTGCGGCTCTGGGACCGGATCTTCCTGGACAGCGCGGTCTCGTCGTCGGCGGGCGCCGCCTGGTCTACCAGAGCGGTCATGCGGACACTCCATCCTGCTGCCGGATCTCGCGGCCGTGCACGAGTTGCAGCAGCTCGTGGCGGCGCTGGGCGAACTCCGCGGAGCCGCGGCGCTCGTCGATGGACGTGGAGCGGCCGAAGGCGGTGTCGAGCACGCCGTGCACCCGGCCGGGATCGGGCACGAGGGTGACCACGCGGTCGGCGAGCAGCACGGACTCGTCGATGTCGTGGCTGACGAAGATGATGGTCTTGCCGGTCCGCTCGTGGATTTCCAGCAGCTCGGCCTGCATCTTCTCCCTGGTCTGCGCGTCGAGCGCGGAGAAGGGCTCGTCCATGAGCAGCACGGCGGGGTCGATGGCGAGCGCACGGGCGATGCCGACCCGCTGCCGCATGCCGCCGGACAGCTCGTGCGGCCGGCGGTTCGCGGCCTGCGTCAGCCCGACCAGCTCGATCGCCCGTTCCGCGGCCGCCCGCCGTTCCGCCTTGGGCAGGCCGCGGGCCTCCAGGCCGAACTCGACGTTGGCGAGCGCGGTACGCCAGGGCAGCAGCTCCGCGTTCTGGAAGACGATGCCCCGGTTGGGCCCGCAGCCGTGTACCGGCTCGCCGTCCACCTTCACCGTGCCGGAGGTCGGGTGCTCCAGGCCCATGATGATCCGCAGGAGCGTGGTCTTGCCGCACCCGCTGCGCCCGGTCAGGGCCACGATCTCCGAGCGGCGCACCTGGAACGTCACGTCCCGCAGCGCGTGCACCTCGCGCCCCTTGTCGTCCGCGAAGACCTTGGACACTCCCTGTACGTCCACCGCCAGGTCGTCGCTCATTGGCTGTCCCCGTAGTAGTTCGACGGGACCTGGCCGAGCTCGCCGACGGCCTTCTGCCGATAGCTGTCGTCCACCAGCGGGTCCACCGGGATCGCCGTCTTGGTGATGCCGAGCTTCACCTGGAGGTCGGCGAGATAATTGATCTGCTTGACCGGGATCTCGCCGTTCATGGCCAGGTAGCCGCCGTCGTGGAACTCCTTGTACGCCTCGGAGATCATCGGGTCGTCCGCCGCCACCTTGAGCGTCTTGGCGGCCAGCGCCTGGGCCTCGTCCGGGTGCCCGTCGGCGTACCGGATGCCCTCGACCAGGCCGGCGATGAGGCCGGTGACCGCGTCGCCCTTCGACTGGAGCACGTCGTCCCTGGTGATCAACGCGTACCTGGGGAAGTCGGGCACCACGTCCTTGGCCCGGGCGAGCACCTTGACACCGTCCTTGGCGGCCTGCGCGGTGTAGTCCAGCGGCGCGGAGGCGGCCTGCACCTGCCCGGAGACGACCGCCTTGTAACGGTCGGACGACCCGCCCGAGTTGACGAGCTTCACCGAGGACGGATCGACGGACGACTGGAGCATCATGGCCTTGGCGACGACCGCCGGCAGGCCGGTCGGGGTGGAGATGGCGAGCGTGGCGCCGGACAACGCGGACATGGAGGCCAGGTCGCTCTTGCCGTAGATGGCGTAGTTCTGGCCGGGCATGGTGGACCCGACGAACTTCAGCTTCGCGCCCTTCTGCGCCGCGAGCAGCGCCTCGCTGGGGTTGCCCTGGATCACGTCGACCTGCTTGGCCAGCAGCGCGGGGAAGGCCTGTGCGGCGCTCTTCAGCTGGACGACCTCGACCTTGACGCCGTGCTTGGCGAAGAAGTCCTTCTCCTGCCCCATCAGCAGATAGCCGGAGTCGGCGCCGGGCTCGTAGATGCCGTAGGTGATGGTGGCGCCGTCGCCACCATCACTGGCGGCGGTGTCGTCGCCGCCGCACGCGGTGACGCCGAGGGCCAGGGAGGCGGTCACCGCGACGACCGCGGCCAGGCGAAGCCTGATCATTGTGCTTCCTCCGGTTGCTGTGCGTGGGGGGATGGGGAGCCGAGTCCCGCCAGGACGTCGGCGAACTTGCGCGCGACCTGGTCACGCAGTTCCGGGCTCGCCTCGGCGACGGGCGGGAACTCCTTGAGGCGGTCGTACGGGCGGACGGCCATGATGACGGCCCGCGAATTGTGCGTCTGGCCGTGCGGGATGCGCGGGTCGAGCGGCCCGCTCCACGCCCGGCGGATGATCTCGATGTCGTCCACCGGGTCGCACCGGGTGGACATGGCCCACAGCACGTCGAACATGTCGGTCGGGTCGATGTCCTCGTCCACCACGACGACGAAACGGCCGAGATAGGAGCCGGACTGGCAGGAGGCCGCGAGCAGCCCGGCCTGCTTGGCGTGGCCGTCGTAGGCCTGCTTGACGGATATGACGTTGAACAGCCGGGCCGCACCCGCCTCGTGGCACCACACGCCCTGCACGCCGGACAGTCCGGCCCGCTCGACCTCGTCCCAGATCATCCCCGCCTTCATCACGCACTTGCTGTAGGAGAAGTTGGAAGGGGGCCTGATGGGGGAGGCGACGGTCACGATGGGGTCGTTGCGGTGGTAGATCCGGCGGATGCGCACCACGGGCTGGTCCGAGCGGCCGCCTGCGTAGTAGCCGGTGAACTCGCCGAACGGCCCCTCGGGCGCGACCTCGCCCGGATACATCTCGCCCTCGAGCACCAGCTCGGCCCGGGCGGGCATGGGCAGCCCGTGGAGCTCGGAGGCCACCACCTCGAACGGCCGGCCGCGGTGCCCGCCCGCGTAGTCGTACTCCGACAGGCCGTAACGCAGCTCGTTGCCCGAGGCGAGGAAGAGCAGCGGGTCGTGACCGCAGGAGATCAGGACCGGGCAGGGCTCGCCGCGGGAGAAGTACTTCTCCCTGATCTGCCTGCCCTGCTTGCCGGGGGACATCCACAGGCCCACCCGGTCGGGGCCGTGCACCATGACCCGGTAGGTGCCGATGTTGACCCAGCCGTCGTCGGGGTCGCGCATGATGACCAGGTCGTCGGTGCCGATGTACCGGCCGCCGTCCCGCTCGTGCAGGAGCGGCGCGACCAGCGCCGTCACGTCCACCTCGTCGTCGCGCAGGACGTTCTCCAGCACCGGGCCGTTGTCCACGGTGACCGGCGGGATGGGCTCGTGGGTCTTCATCCGGTCCCGGTACGCGCGCACGACGTCGAGCGGATGACCGGGCGTCGGGAGGCCGAGGGTGAGGGCAAGCCGCTCGGCCGAGTTCGTGGCGCCGGAGAAGGCGCGGTGGCCGGGCTTGGCGCCCACGAGGTCGTCGAACAGGACGGCCGGGCCGCCCTCGCCGCCGCGGTGCGCGATGAGCTCGATGAGGGTGCCGAGCTCAAGGTGGGGGTCGACACCGCCGAGCCGTACCAGCTGACCGGACCGGTCGATCCGCTCGATCAGCTCGCGCAGGTCGGCGTGGGGAGCGTCGTAGTCGTTGTAGCTCACCGGCGCCACCCGCGCGAAAGCATGCTGAAGTGACCGTTTTGATGGAGAATCATGACAGGTATCCGTCTCATGGCACAGCGTCCGGATCGTTTCGTGCCAGAAGTTACGGTGCGTTTTCACAAAAGGGAATCACGCGGACATAGATTCTGTATAGCGCAACAAATCGTGGCGGCCGCGCGGTCACAGATCCTGGCTGATGCCCTCGGCCGCGGCGCGCAGCAGGGGGAGCATCGTGTGCAGGTTGCCCTGCGTCATGCGCTGGTGGGGCAGGCTGACCGCCAGCGCCGCGAGCGCGCGGCCGAGATGGTCGCGTACGCAGACGGCCACCGCGTCCAGCCCGGCGGCGCTCTCCTCGTGATTCACTCCGTAGCCCAGGTCGCGCACACTGCGCAACTCCGCGCGCAGGGCGTCGGGGTCGGTGATGGTGCGGTCGGTGACCCGGATGAAACCGTCGGGAAAGAGCGCGAGCACGTCCTCGTCGGGCAGCTCGGCGAGCAGGACCTTGCCGCCCGAGGTGCTGTGCGCGGGCAGCAGCGTGCCGGTGCGTGACGACACGCGCAGCGGCCGGTCGCCCTCCACGCCGTCGATGAACCGGGCGCCGTTGCCCTCCAGCACGATCAGGTTGATCGTCTCGTGAAGCTCGGCCGCCAGCCACTCCATGTGCCGCCTGGCCTTGCGCCGCACGTCGAGCCCGCCCACCGCGGTCAGCCCGATCTCCACCACGACCCGGCCGGCGCGGTAGGCCCTGGTGACCCGGTCCTGGGCGACGAATCCGCGGTGCGCCAGCGTGAGCAGCAGCCGGTGGGCCGTGGAGCGGGCGACGTCGAGCTCGTCGCTGACGTCGGTGACCCGCACCTCCCCCCGGTCTCTGATCATGAGCAGGATCTGCAGCGCTTTGTCCACCGAGCCGATGGCGTATGGGGGGAGGGCGTCAGTCATGGTGTTCTGTATAGCAGAAAAATCGCGCCAAACCCGTCTGTATTGGACAACGTGATGGCACCATGTGCTCGGTGCCGGACCAGGCGCCACCCATCGCAGGCCGTCGTCAACCGCCCGCCCCGCGACCCGGACCGCCTGATGAGCGGACGTACCGGGACGGAGCCGCCGGCACCGGCCATCCCCCGCCTGACGGCCCGACAGCACAGGAGCCAGGAGTCCTCATGCCGCCACGGTCCCCCGATCCCGCAAGCCTCTCGGTCGAGGAAGATGTTTTGATCGTCGGCGCCGGCATCGCCGGCCTGGTGCTCGCGCTCGAACTGCACGACGCCGGGATCGGCTGCCGTGTCTACGAGGCCGTGCCCGATCTCGGCGCGCTGGGCGTCGGCATCAATCTGCTGCCTCACTCCACCCGCGTCCTGCACCGGCTCGGCCTCGGCGACGCGCTGGCCGAGGCCGGCGTCGTCACCAGGGAATCGGTGTTCTTCAACCGCTTCGGCCAGCTCATCTACCGGGAGCCCTCCGGCCTGTACGCCGGATACGAGCATCCGCAGTACTCCATCCACCGCGGCGACCTGCAGGCGGTCCTGCTCGCGGCGGTGCGGGAGCGGATCGGCGAGGACGCCGTGGTGCTCGGCCACCGGTGCGCCGGAGCGGAGCAGGACGAGAACGGCGTGACCGTCCGCTTCACCGGTCCCGGCGGCGACCCGCTGCCCTCCGTACGGGCCCGGGTGCTGGTCGGCTGCGACGGCATCCACTCGGTGCTGCGCAAACAACTCCACCCGGACGAGGGCACGCCGCGCTACTCGGGCATCAACATGTGGCGGGGCGTGACCAAGGGCCGTCCGTTCCTGTCTGGAGCCAGCATGGTGCGGGCCGGCTGGATCGACCGGGGCAAGCTCGTCGCCTACCCCATCAGGAACCTGCCCGACGGCGACCAGCTCATCAACTGGGTCGTCGAGATCCAGACCCCCCGGCACCTGCAACGCGACTGGAACCGGCGCGGCCACCTGGAGGACTTCATCGGGCCCTTCGAGGACTGGCACTTCGACTGGCTCGACGTGCCGGCGATGATGCGGGCCTCCGAGACCATCCTGGAATATCCGATGGTCGACCAGGATCCCCTGGACCACTGGAGCGTGGGCCGGATCACCCTGCTCGGCGACGCCGCCCACCCCATGGTGCCGCGCGGCTCCAACGGCGCCGGCCAGGCGATCCTCGACGCCCAGGCGCTCCGCAACCACCTGAGCGGCACGCCCGACCCGGTGACCGCGCTGCGCGCGTACGAGGCGGAACGGCTGCCCGCGACCGGGCAGGTCGTGCTGGCCAACCGGAGCATGCCGCCGGACGTGATCATCCGCGAGGTGTGGCAGCGGACCGGCGACCGGCCGTTCGAGTCCATCGACGACGTGATCAAGGTGGAGGAGCTGGCCGCGATCTCCCAGCGGTACAAGGAGATCGCGGGCTACTCCGCCGAGGCTCTGCGCGACCGCTGAGCCGGTCCCTGCTCCGGACGCCGGCCGGCGCCGCCCGGGGGGCTGCACAGCCGGAAGGCGGCAGTTCCCCCCGCCGGTGGCGACCGGGCAGGGAAAACCGGTGCACCGTACGACGCGGTGCCCGATTGTTCGACTACTATCGAACCATGCCTGGAGCCAGGGACCTCCCGCACCCCGACGCCGCGAGCCTCGTGCTGACCGACGTGCTGTTCGCGCTCAGCGACCCCTCGCGGCTGGCGCTCGTACGGCGGCTCGCGCAGGGCCCGCTGGAGGTGGCCGCGTGCCAGCCCACCGGGGGAGAGGTGCCGAAGTCGACGCTGTCGCACCACCTGAAGACCCTCCGCGAGGCCGGTGTCGTCCGCAACGTCCCGGAGGGCCGGCAGCGATACGTGAGCCTGCGGAGAGAAGACCTGGACGACCGCTTCCCCGGGCTGCTGGACGCCGTGCTCGGCACCGCTGCGGAGTAGGACCCGCACGGATCTGTGCGATCGTGGCGACGCGACCCCGTCTGACCCGTCCGGCTTTGGTGGATTCGGCCAGAGCCTCGCGGGACGCCGCCACGTAGCCTGTCCCTGTGCTGCGGCGGACGACCACGATTTCGGACATCGACGCGCCGGTGAGGCTGGCGGAGCTGCTCGACCACCACGACTACCTGGCCGACGAGGGCGTGACGACCGCGGCCTACCTCGCGCTCAAGATGGGCCGGCCGCTGTTCCTGGAAGGCGAGGCGGGCGTCGGCAAGACCGAGCTGGCCAAGACGCTGGCGGCGATCCTGGACGCGCCGCTGATCAGGCTGCAGTGCCACGAGGGGCTCGACGCGGCGCAGGCCATGTACGACTGGGACTTCCCCCGGCAGCTCCTGCATCTCAAGGCGGCCGAGGCGGCCGGCGTGGCCGACGTCGCCGCGATCGAGGGCGAGATCTACGACCGGCGGTTCCTCATCGCGAGGCCGCTGCTGCGGGCCCTGGAGACGCAGCCCTGCGTGCTGCTGGTGGACGAGATCGACCGGGCCGACGACGAGTTCGAGGCGTTCCTGCTCGAGGTGCTGTCCGACTTCACGATCTCGGTGCCGGAGATCGGGACGATCAGCGCGGCGACCCCGCCGGTGGTCGTCCTGACCTCCAACCGGACCCGCGAGGTGCACGACGCGCTCAAACGGCGCTGTCTGTATCACTGGCTGGAGCATCCCGGGTTCGACCGGGAGGTCGCGATCCTGCGGCGGCGCCTGCCCGGATGCGCGGAGCGGCTCGCGGCCGACGTGGCGCGGACGGCGGGCCGGATGCGCGAGGCCGGCCTGGTCAAGCCGCCCGGCATCGCCGAGACCCTCGACTGGGCCGAGGCGCTGCTCACGCTCGGCGCGGTGGAGCTCGATCCGGCCCTGGCCGCCGCGACGCTGGGCGCGGTGCTCAAGCACCGGGAGGACCAGGAGACGGTCCGGGCCCTGGGGCTGCTCACGCCGGGCGGCGGCCGTGGCTGACGACGCCGCCGTCACCGGCAGGGGCGGGCACGGCAGCGGCCCTGGCCCGCTCGCGTCGCCGGGCGGCGGCCCGGAGCCGGTCGCGGTGCTGACCGGGTTCGCCCGGACGCTCCGGGCGGCGGGGGTCGCGGCCGACCACCATCGCACGCAGACCTTCCTGAGGGCGGTCGGCCAGCTCGACGCCACCGACGGGCGGAACGTCTACTGGGCGGGCCGTCTCACCCTGTGCGCCGGGCCCGACGACCTGCCCCGCTACGACCGCTGCTTCGCGGCCTACTTCTCCGCGGCCTTCCCCGCGCCGCGCCGCGTACGCGCGACGGTCGTGTCCGTGACCCGCCCGGTGGCGGCGGCGTACGGCGGCGGGGAGCCGGAACCGGCGGGCGAGACGGGCGCGCCCCCGGCCACGGCGAGCGAGATCGAAGTGCTGCGGCACCGGGACGTGGCGCGGATGAGCGAGGCCGAGCGGCGGGAGGTGCACCGCCTGCTCGCGCTGCTGCGCGGTGCGCGGCAGCCGCGCAGGTCGCGCCGCCACCGCCCGTCGCCCCACGGCGGCGCGACCGACGCCCGGCGCACGGTCAGGGAGATCCTGCGGCACGGCGGGGAACCGGCCCGGCTGCGCCGCCGCGTGCGCAGGGACCGGCCGCGACGGGTCGTCATGCTCGTGGACGTCAGCGGCTCGATGGCCGCATACGCCGACACGCTGCTGCGCTTCGCCCACGCGCTGGTGCGCGCGGAGCCGGGGGCGACCGAGGTGTTCAGCATCGGGACCCGGCTCACCCGGATCACCGCCGCGCTGCGCCACCGCGACCCCGGCCTCGCCATGGACGAGTGCTCGGCGGCCATCCCGGACTGGAGCGGCGGCACCCGGCTGGGGGAGGAGGTGCGGGCGCTGCTGCGCCTGTCCGACCCCCGGGGCGCGATCGTCGTGATCGCCTCCGACGGATGGGAGCGGGGCTCTGCCGACCTGCTGGAGGCGCAGATGGCCCGGCTGTCCCGGCTGGCCCGCCGCGTCGTGTGGGTCAATCCGCACAAGGGCGACCCTGCGTACCGGCCGCTGACCGCGGGCATCCGGGCGGCGCTGCCCCACGTCACGGACTTCGTCGCGGGGCACAGCCTGGCCGCGTACGAGGACCTGGCCGCGCTGCTGGCCGGCGACCGGCCCGTGTGGGCCAGGGGAAGGGGAGGGGCCGATGCGTGACGTGCTGGACCAGGTGCTGCGCTGGTGGGAGCAGGGGCGGCGATTCGGCCTCGCCACCGTCGTCGGCACCTTCCGCAGTGCGCCGCGCCCGCCCGGCGCCGCCATGGCCGTCCTCGACGGCGAGGCGGCCGGCAGCGTGTCGGGCGGCTGCGTCGAGGGAGCGGTCTACGAGCTCGCCGCGCAGGTCGTCGCGACCGGGACGCCGGTGCTGCAGCGGTACGGCGTGAGCGACGACGACGCCTTCGCGGTCGGCCTGACCTGCGGCGGGATCATCGACGTGTTCGTGGAGCCGGTCTCCAGGGAGGACTATCCGCAGCTGGGGGAGGTCGCCGCGGACGTCGCCGCGCGGCGGCCGGTCGCCGTGGCCACGATCGTCGCGGGCCCCGGCCGCGTCGGGGCCCGCCGCGTGGTCTGGCCGGATCGGGCGGCGGGCTCGCTCGGCTCGGCCCGGCTCGACGACGCGGTGGACGACGATGTGCGCGGCATGCTCGCGCAGGGCCTGACCGGCGTGCGGCGTTACGGCTCCGAGGGCGAGCGGCGGCTCGACGACCTGCGGGTGTTCGTGCAGTCGTTCGCGCCGCCGCCGCGCATGCTGGTCTTCGGCGCGATCGACTTCGCCGCGGCCGTCGCGCGGATCGGGCGCTTCCTCGGCTACCACGTGGTGGTGTGCGACGCGCGGCCGGTCTTCGCCACGGCCAAGCGGTTCCCCGAGGCCGACGAGGTCGTGGTGGCCTGGCCGCACGACTACCTGGCCGCCGCCGAGGTCGACGAGCGCACCGCGATCTGCGTGCTCACCCACGACCCGAAGTTCGACGTGCCGCTGCTGGAGGTGGCCCTGCGCACTCCCGCGGCGTACGTCGGGGCCATGGGGTCGCGGCGCACGCACGCGGACCGGCTGGCACGGCTGGGCGAGGCGGGCCTGACCGAGGACGAGCTGGCCCGGCTGAGGTCGCCGATCGGGCTCGACCTCGGGGCGCGCACGCCGGAGGAGACGGCCGTGTCGATCGCGGCCGAGCTGATCCAGCTGCGCTGGGGCGGCAGCGGCAGGCCGCTCACCGAGACGTCGGGGCGCATCCACGGCGAGTCGCGGTGAGCGGCGCGGCGGTCGCCGGGCTGCTGCTGGCCGCCGGAGGCGGCAGCAGGTTCGGCGGGCCGAAGGCGCTGGTGGAGTTCGAGGGGGAGCGGCTGGCCGACCGCGGGGTGCGGCTGCTCGCCGAGGGCGGGTGCCGCCCGGTGCTGATCGTCCTCGGGGCCGCCGACGTGCCGGTCGCCGGTGCGGTCGTCGTGCGCAATGCCGGCTGGGCGGCCGGCCTGGGGTCGTCCCTGCGGGCCGGGCTGCGCGCGCTCCCTCCGGCCGCCCCCGCGGTGGTGATCGCACTGGCCGACCAGCCGCTGGTGCGGCCCGAGGCGGTGCGCCGGCTGATCGCGGCGTTCGAGGCGGGCGCCCGTGTCGCCGTCGCGGCGTACGGCGGGGCGCCGCGCAACCCGGTGCTCGTCGCGCGCGAGCACCTGGCGGAGGTGGCCGCGCTCGCCGAGGGCGACGTCGGCGCGCGGCCCTTCCTGCGCGCGCATCCCGAACTGCTCACGGCCGTGCCCTGCGACGACGCGGGCGACCCCGCGGACGTCGACACCCCGGCCGACCTGCGCCGGCTCCGCGAAGGGTGATTCGCCCGATTCGCCGCCAATGGTGAGCCCCATCACAATGATCGCGCAAGCAGTCCGGCCGAGCAGGGAGCGGTGTCATGACGGAGCAGGCGCCCGGCGGGTTCGACGTCACTCACCCCAACGTCGCCCGCATGTACGACTACTACCTGGGCGGCAAGAACCACTTCCCGGCCGACCGGGCGGCGGCCGAGCGGATCATCGAGCTGTCTCAGGGGCACGTGCGGGAGGCCGTGCGGGAGAACCGCGCGTTCCTCGGCCGGGCCGTGCGCTACCTGGCGGCCGAGTGCGGCATCCGCCAGTTCCTCGACCTCGGCGCCGGGCTGCCGACGCAGGGCAATGTCCACGAGATCGCGCTGAAGGAGGCCCCCGACTCGGTCGTGACGTACGTGGACAACGACGCGGTGGTGGCCGCGCACGCGCGGGCCCTGCTGGAGGGCGATCCGCGGGTGCGCTTCCTGGAGGGCGACCTGCGCAGGCCCGAGGAGATCGTCGCCGCGGCGTCGGCGGCCGGTCTCATCTTCGACCGGCCCGTCGCGCTGCTGCTGGTGGCCTGCCTCCACTTCGTGCCGGACGAGGAGGACCCGGAAGGGATCGTGGCGGCCTACCGGGAAGTGCTTCCCTCCGGGAGCCACGTCGTCATCTCGCACGCCTGCTCCGACCCCGTTCCGGAGGCGATGGCCGCGGCGGGCGGCGTCTACGGCAGGGCCAACGCGCCCTTCGAGGCCAGGCCGGCGGCGCGGATCGCCCGGTTCTTCGACGGGTTCGACATGGTCGAGCCGGGCACGGTGCCGCTGAACGAGTGGCGCCCCGAGTTCGACGCGCTGCCGTTGCGCGGCGGCTTCCTGCCGGTGCTCGGAGGCGTCGGCCGCCGCCCCTGACGGTGGTCACGACCGCTCCCGCTGGCTAGCCTTGGGACCCGAGTACGGAACATCATTCGGTTACTGGCGGGTTCAAGCGCGGAAGGACGAAGCGGATGCGGATCGGGATGGCCCTCAACTACTCGGGGGGCTTCAAGGAGACCGTCGCCGAGCTGGCCGACTACGAGAAGGCCGGGCTCGACATCGTGTTCGTGGCCGAGGCGTACAGCTTCGACGCCGTCAGCCAGCTCGGTTACATCGCGGCGAGGACCGAGCGGCTGCAGATCGCCTCGGGCATCCTGCCGATCTACTCCCGTACGCCGGCCCTGCTGGCCATGACGGCCGCCGGTCTCGACTACGTCTCCGACGGGCGGTTCACGCTCGGCCTCGGCGCCTCCGGCCCGCAGGTGATCGAGGGCTTCCACGGCGTGCCGTACACCGCGCCGCTCGGCCGCACCCGCGAGGTGATCGAGATCTGCCGCAAGGTCTGGCGGCGCGAGCGGCTGGAGTACTCCGGCAGGCACTACACGCTGCCTCTGGAAGGCGGCACCGGCCTCGGCAAGCCGCTCAAGCTGATCAACCACCCCGTGCGCGAGCGCATCCCGATCGTGATCGCCGCCATCGGGCCGAAGAACGTGGAGCTCGCCGCCGAGCTGGCCGAGGGCTGGGAGCCGATCTTCTACATGCCGGAGAAGGCCGGCGAGGTGTGGGGCCCCTCGCTGGCCGCCGGTCGCGAGCGCAGGGATCCCGCTCTCGGCGAGCTGGACGTGGTCGCGCAGGCCGTGCTCGCGATCGGCGACGACGTCGACGGCGTGCTTGAGCTGGGCCGATCCATGGCCGCCCTCTACATCGGAGGCATGGGCGCCAAGGGCAGGAACTTCTACAACGACCTCGCCCGCCGCTACGGCTACGAGAAGGAGGCCGAGCAGATCCAGGACCTCTACCTGGAGGGCAAAAAGAAGGAGGCCGAGGCGCTGGTGCCCAGGGAGCTGCTGGAGCGCGTCTCGCTGATCGGCCCGGAGGGCCACGTGCGGGAGCGGCTGGCCGCGCTGCGCGAGGCCGGGGTGACCACGCTCAACGTCGCCCCCGTGGCCCACACCCACGAGGAGCGTGTGCGGCTCATCGAGAAGATCAGGGACATGGCGGCCTGAGCCGTCCGGCCGGCGCGGGCAACCGGCGCCCCCGCGCCGTCCTGCGCCGTCGCCCCGCGCCGTCGCGCCGCCCGAGTGGGCGGCGCGGCGCGGGATGCCCCGGCCGCGGCGTGTGAGGGGCGCCGTGCGGGCGTAGAGTCCGGGCGTGACGTACGAAACTCGCCGCGCGCGGCTGGCCGCGGCGCTCCCCGGGCACGACGCGGCCGCCGCTCTGGTCACCTGGCCGGTCAACGTCCGTTATCTGACCGGCCTGAGCAGTTCCAACGCCGCCGTGCTCGTCACCGCGACGGGTGAGGCCGCGCTCGCCACCGACTCGCGCTACCTGGAGACGGCCCAGGCGGTGTGCCCGGGCGTCGAGGTGATCGAGGACCGCGACGTCGCGGGGGTGCTGCTCGGCCGCGTGCCGGGCGCGGCGCGGGTCGCGGTGGAGGCCGACCACATGCCGGTGGGGCTGTTCCAGCGGCTGACCGCCGAGCACGCCGGCCTCCATCCGGTCGGCGGCCTCGTGGAGGCCGTCAGAGCCGTGAAGGACGAGGGGGAGATCGCCGCGCTGCGGCGCGCCTGCGCGATCACCGACGAGGCGTTCTCCGCGGTCCTGGGGCGCATCGCCCCCGGCGTCACCGAGCGGGAGATCGCCCGGTGGCTGGAGGCCGTCATGGTCGAGCTCGGCGCCGACAAGCCGGCCTTCGACTCCATCGTGGCGAGCGGCCCCAACGGCTCGATCCCGCACCACTCGCCCTCCGGCCGGCAGGTCGAGCGGGGCGACCTGGTGACCATGGACTTCGGCGCCCGCTACGACGGCTACCACGCGGACATGACCCGCACGGTCGCGGTGGGCCCGCCCGCCCCCTGGCAGCGTGACCTCCACGACCTCGTACGGCAGGCCCAGCGCGCGGGCCGCCACGCCGTACGGGCGGGGGCGACGGCGCACGAGGTGGACGCGGCGGCGCGCGAGGTGATCGCGGAGGCGGGTCACGCCGAGCGGTTCGGCCACGGGCTGGGTCACGGAGTCGGACTGGAGATCCACGAGCTGCCGTTCCTGGGCCCTGGCAGGACCGGTAGACTAGAGGATCGAGTTCCGATCACCGTCGAGCCGGGGGTCTATCTCCCGGGCAGGGGCGGTGTGCGCATCGAGGACACGCTTGTGACGCGTGGTGACGGGCCGGAGCTTCTCACACTGACGACCAAGGAGCTGCTCGTCCTGTAGGGCAGCCGCACGCGGGAGACGCTACGTGGCGACGACGAACGACCTGAAGAACGGACTCGTGCTCAAGCTCGACGGTGGGGAGCTGTGGACCGTTGTCGAGTTCCAGCACGTCAAGCCGGGTAAGGGCGGTGCGTTCGTCCGCACCAAGCTCAAGAACATCCTGTCCGGGAAGGTCGTCGACAAGACCTTCAACGCCGGCGTGAAGGTCGACGTGGCGAACGTCGACAAGCGCGACATGCAGTACTCCTACCTCGACGGCGACGACTTCGTGTTCATGGACACCGAGACCTACGACATGGTCAACATCCCGCGTGACGTGGTGGGCAGCGCGGCCAACTACATGCTGGAGAACACGACCGCGACCATCGCCTTCAACGAGGGCAACCCGCTGTACGTCGACCTCCCGGCGGCCGCGGAGCTGACGATCTCGCACACCGACCCGGGCCTGCAGGGCGACCGCTCCACCGGCGGCACCAAGCCCGCCACCCTGGAGACCGGCGCCGAGATCAAGGTCCCGCTCTTCATCACGACCGGCGAGAAGGTCAAGGTCGACACTCGCACCGGCGAGTACCTCGGTCGGGCCTGACGTGTCGGCTCGGGGGAAGGCCCGCCGCCGCGCGCTGGACATTCTCTTCGAGGCCGAGGCCCGGCAGCTCAGCCCACTCAACGTGCTCGCCGAGCGGGTGGAGCGGGCCGACCCGCCGGTCAACGAGTACACCTCCTTCCTCGTCGAGGGCGTGGTCCGGCACCTGGACCGCATCGACGAGCTGATCTCGACGTACGCCGAGGGCTGGACCCTGGAGCGCATGCCGGCCGTGGACCGCAACGTCCTGCGCGGCGGGACCTACGAGATGCTGTGGTCGGAGGAGGTTCCGGAGGGCGTGGTCATCAGCGAGTGGGTGCACCTGGCCGCGGAGCTGTCGACCGACGAGTCGCCGCAGTTCGTCAACGGGCTGCTGGCCCGCTTCAAGCAGCTCAAGCCCTCGCTTTCGCTCTGACCCCACGGCCCCTCGGTCCGGCAGCCCGGCAGCTCCCGCGGCTGCGGCGGTTCCGGGAGGCCGACAGCTCCGAGAGGCCCGACAGCTCCGTCAGGCCCGATAGGGAGGCCGTAAGTGCGTGACGCCACACGCCGCGCCGTCGTCTGGGAGGCGCTTCGCGCGCTCCTGGCCGAGCGGACGGCCGCCACCGGGCGCGACACGCTCGACATCGTCGACGCCGGCGGCGGCACGGGCGGTTTCGCCGTGCCGCTGGCCACGCTCGGGCACGCCGTGACCGTGGTCGACCCGACCCCCGACTCGCTGGCCGCGCTGGAGCGCCGCGCCGCCGAGACGGGCGTCGGCGTGAAGGGCCTGCAGGGCGACGCCGCCGACCTCGGCGACCTGCTGGAGCCCGGCAGCGCCGACCTGGTGCTGTGCCACAGCGTGCTGGAGTACGTCGAGGACCCGGCGGGGGCGCTGGGCGCGGTCGGCGGCATCCTGCGGCCGGGCGGCGTGGTGAGCGTGCTGGCCGCCAACTCGGTCGCCGCCGCCGTCCACCGCTCGCTGGCCGGTCACTTCGACGAGGCGCGCCGGGTGCTGTCGGACCCGGCGGGCCGCTGGGGCGACCGCGACCCCACGCCGCGCCGCTTCTCCCGCGAGACGCTGGGCGCGCTGCTCGCGGGCGCCGGGTTCACCGTCGGCGAGGTGCACGGCGTGCGGATCTTCGCCGACCTCGTCCCGGGCATGTTGGCCGAGGGCGACCCCGAGGGCCTCGTCGCGCTGGAGCGGGCGGCGGCCACCCATCCCGTGCTCCGCGACGTCGCCACCCAGATCCACGTCATCGCCTACCGCCAGTAGAAAAGACGTTCGGATAGCGCGGTGGTCGGGTAGGGTGACCTCATGTCCCGGAACCAGCTGCTGCCTCGGGATCCGTCGCCACCGCCGGACGGGCCGGTCGACGACAGCGGCTGCCACATCCTGCACGTGGACATGGACGCCTTCTACGCCAGCGTCGAGCTGCTCGACCGTCCGGAGCTGCGGGGCACCCCGGTCATCGTCGGCGCCACCGGCGCGCGCGGGGTCGTGCTGAGCGCCACCTACGAGGCCCGCAGGTTCGGGGTCCACTCGGCGATGCCGATGACCCGGGCCCGGCGCATCTGCCCGCAGGCCACGGTCATCCCGCCCCGCCACGCCGCGTACGCCGAGGTGTCCCGCGGCGTGATGGAGATCTTCAAGGCGATCACCCCCGAAGTGGAGCCGATCGCCTCCGACGAGGCGTTCCTCGACGTCGGCGGGGCCCGCCGCAGGCTCGGCAGCCCCGCGGACATCGCCCGGATGATCCGCGCCCAGGTGGCCGAGCGCTTCGGCATCACCTGCTCGGTGGGGGTGGCGAGCACGAAGTTCGTGGCCAAGCTCGCCTCGCGCCAGTGCAAGCCGGACGGCCTGCTGGTGGTCCCGGCCGACCGGGTCGTGGAGTTCCTGCACCCGCTGCCCGTCGCCGCCCTGTGGGGCGTGGGAGAGCGCACCGAGCAGGCCCTCGTACGGCTGGGCATCCGCACCGTGGGAGACCTGGCCCAGGTGCCGGTGGCGACGCTCCAGCGCGAGTTCGGCGCCGTCGGCGCGCACCTTGCGGCCCTGGCCTGGGGGCGCGACGAACGCCGGGTGGTGCCGCACGCGCCCGACAAGAGCATCGGCAACGAGGAGACGTTCCCGCACGACGTCGACGACCCCGAGACGATCAGGCGTGAGCTGCTGCGACTGTCGGAGCGGGTGGCCGCGCGCCTGCGGGCCGGTGGGCACGTCGGCCGCACGGTCAGCGTCAAACTCCGTCGATCCGACTTCACGACCATCACCCGGTCGCGTACGCTGCGCGAGGCGACCGACGTCGCGAAGGAGATTTTCGACACATCATGCGAGCTCTACGAGGCCGCCGGGCTGGAGCGGGTGCGGTTGCGGCTGGTCGGCGTGCGTGTGGAGAACCTGATCCCGGCCGCCGCGGCGACGCGTCAGCTGGGCCTGGGGGAGCGGGAGACCGGCTGGCGGGAGGCCG
Source organism: Microbispora rosea (assembly GCF_900156315.1). Classification (GTDB taxonomy): domain Bacteria; phylum Actinomycetota; class Actinomycetes; order Streptosporangiales; family Streptosporangiaceae; genus Microbispora; species Microbispora rosea. Next base: position 374,955 of record NZ_FTNI01000001.1, read on the forward strand.
AACAGGCCATGGACCGGGCGGCTCGCCGTTTCGGCCCGGACGCGGTGAAGCCGGCATCGCTTGTTCGGCGTCCGTTTGGTCCAATAGGTCTATGACGTCACCTCCGGTTTGGACCGCGTTGGACGTTTTCTTTCGCCTACGTCTGAGGCCTCGTATTCTGGGGATAACCGACCGCGAGGTTCGGACACCCCGTGTCGTCCGTTGCCGTCTTCCCCTGAATGGGGCCGTCCTTGGGAGGCGCCGTGCCGCTGTCTGAGCACGAGCAGCGCTTGCTCGACCAGATCGAGCAGGCCCTCTATGCCGAGGACCCGAAGTGGGCGAACACCGTACGGATCAGCGATCCGCGCAGCCACTACAAGCGCCGCCTGGTGAAGGCCTCCATAGGCTTCGCACTCGGCGTGGTCCTGCTGATGGTCGGCGTCGTCGCGGCCCAGATCTGGCTCGGTGCCGCCGGCTTCGTGGTCATGCTGGCCACCTGCCTGTGGGGCCTGTCGAGCTGGAAGCGTATGAACGGGTTCGGTGACTCCCCGCCGACCCGCAGCCGCGGCCGCCGCCCCCAGCGCCAGAGCTTCATGGAGCGCATGGAAGAGCGCTGGCGCCGCCGCCACGACGAGCACTGATCCCCATCTGAATCCGAGCCACCGCCGGTGGGCCCGCTTCCCGGGCCCACCGAGTCGTCTGCGGCGACCGGCGCCCCCGGCCCCCTCTCGTCTGACGAGCGGCCGCCGGGGGCCGGCCGATCAGCGGCGGGAGCCGGTGAGGGTCCGCTCCCTGTCGAGGTCGCCCGCTCCGGCCCGGGCGTCGCCCGGGCGCTCCGGCGTGACCGTTCGCGTTCCATCGGGCCGCGCCCGCCAGAGCCGGGGCCGCAGTCCCTCCAGCCGGTCGAACACGTCGAGCGCGCCCTCGCCGGCCGCCCGCACCCGCAGCAGGACGGACATCGGGGCGAACACGGCCCCCAGGCGCCGCCACCGTGAGGCCTTCGACGCCAGATCGCGCCTGATCCGGTGCAGGTCCGCCGGTGCGGGCCCCGACGCCGAGGGCGTGGGAGCGTACCTGAGTCGTTCCTCGGACGTGACGACGCGGGTGAGCGACTCGGCGGCCTGCGGCCCGAGCGCGTATCGCTCGCCGATCCTGCGGCCGAGCGCGCGCGGCGTCTCGCTCGGCTCCCCGGCCATCCCCAGGTCCGTGAGCATGTCGCGCAGCTCGGCCCAGGCCGCGTGGCCTCCCGTCGCCGTCCGCGTGATCCGGCGAAGGCGGCGGCGGCGCATCGCGAGCCGCGCGGCGGCGGGCAGCAACAGCAGCGCGAGCGCGGCGGCGGCGCCGATGCCGATCTTGACGGGCACGGGCGTGCCCGGGTCGGCCGCGATGGCCGTGCCGTCGAGGTCGCGGTCGAGCTGGCGTGGGTTCGGCCGGGCCGGCCCCGCGCTCTGGTCGCCGTCGTCCTCCTCGTTCGCCGACGGCCCGTCGGACGGGTTCGCCGTGGGACCGTCCGTCGGCGTGACGGGCAGCGAGTACAGCGGCACCTGGGCCGTGCCCTGCCCGGCGGCCCCGGCGGGGGTGGGCTCGAACCGCAGCCAGCCGATCCCGTCGAAGAACAGCTCCGGCCAGGCGTGGGCGTCGTGGGTGCGGACCGTCCACTCGTCGCCGATCTTGGTGCCGCCCGTGTATCCGATCGACACCCGCGCCGGGATGTTGAGCAGGCGCGCCATCACGGCCATCGCCCCGGCGAACTGCTCGCAGTAGCCGGTGCGGTCGCGCAGCAGGAAGCGGGACAGCGCCTGCGCGCCCGACCCCGACGCGCGCACGTCGTAGGTGAACCGGCCGTTCCGGGTGAACCACTCCTGTAGCGCCACCGCGGCCTCGTACGGTGTGGCGGCGTCGGCGGTGACCCGGCGCGCGAGGGCGGCCACCCGGGGGTCGATCCCGTCGGGCAGTTGCAGGTAGCGGTCGCTTTCCGGGAGGGTCACCGCCGTGCGCAGCTCGGTCACGGTGGGATCGGGCTCCTCGGTCACCACCCGATAGTCCAGCCCGGCCGCCTCGTCATCGGTGGAGAAGACCATGAGCGAGGACCGGTCCGCCCGCCAGTCGCCGTCCGCGTCGACCTGCCTGGCCGGATACGGCAGCGGCAGGAAGTTGAGCTTGTCGATCTCATCGCTCATCGTGACCCGCATCTCGGCGCGCTTCACCGAGACCCCTGGCCGGAGCCCGGGAGCGGGCGGCAGCGGCCCCTCCGACACGCGGTCCTCCGGGCGTCCGCGCAGCGGGGCCAGCGTCCACTTCGTCCCGTCGAAGATGTCGAGAGAGTAGATCCGCAGGTAGCGCGGCACGTTGTCGCTGCTGGTGTAGGTGAGCACGGTCGCGTTGCGCTGCTGCCTGAGCTGGCCGCCGAGCTTGGCGATGGCGTCGGGGATGCCGATGTTGCCGCCGCCCCCGCCGAGGCCGTTGCCGACGCCGAAGCCGAACAGCGGATCGGGGGAGAGGGCGGGTAGCACCGCGGGCACCAGGACCGCCAGCGCGATCGCCGTCACGCCGATGCGCTTGCCCGACAGGGCGAGCCGCTCGGTGTCGGGAGCGGCGCCGCGCGCGGAGCCGGCGGAACGGCGTACCACGACGGCCCGGCCCCAGCGGCTCAGGCGCTCCCGCCCGTCGGCGACGAGCAGGCCGACGTAACCGAACGCCGCGACGACGAACGCGATCCACCCGATCGGCTCCGTGATCACCGCTGCGGGCACGGTGAACAGGGCGAGCAGCGGCAGCCCGGCCAGCGCCGCCCGGCGCAGCCGCACCGCGAGGACGTCCACGAGCAGGGCGATCAGCGCCACGCCCGCCGTGGTGAGCAGCATGATGCCGGCGTTGTCCGGCACCGGGGCGGCGTACCGCTGGATGTCGTCGAACCCGGAGCCGATCAGCTCGGCCAGCCCGGCGAGCGAGTCCTTGGTCGGGATGATCCGCAGCCATGCCTCGTCCGGCGTGAAGACGAGCGTCAGGTAGAGCAGGACCGCCACGGGTGTCACGGCGGGCGCCACCCACGGGCGGGCGCCCAGGTGGGAGGCCACCGCCCCGGCCACGGTGGTGACGAGGATCGCCCCCAGACAGGACCAGAACCAGGTGCCGCCCTCGAAGAGCGGGTAGAGCGTGATCGTGACGGCCGCCGTGGCCAGCCCTGCCGCAACCGGCAGTTTCATTGCTTCCTACCTTCCGTCCCGCCGGAGCGGCCGGCTCAGGCCGCGCTCCTCTTGTTTCCGGCCTCCGGCCACACGCCGGCGAGCGAGGCGCCCGCGGGCAGGTCGAGCACCCGCCACCCCGCACCGGTCAGGATCGACCGCGCGGCTCGCGCGTTCTCCTCGGCGACGGCGTCCCAGGAGGCCCCGTGCCCGGAAGCGCGGTCCCAGGAGGCGAGATCGAGCAGGATCGCGACGGCGGTCACGCCCGCGTGCCTGAGCTGGGCGAGAGTCCGGGCCTCCTCGGGGTCGAGCGCCCCGAGGACCGCGATGATCAGCCCCTCACCGCCGCCCTGGCGCAGCGCGCCGACGCCGTGTTCCAGTGAGCGCGCCGTGCTCGGCCGGACGACGGCGAGGGTGTCGAGCAGCGACCACGACTGGCCGGTGTCCACCACGTGCCGCGCGCCCTGGTCGGTGACCAGGCGCAGGGCGAGCCCCTCCGCGGACAGGTGCACGCCGATGGACGCGGCGGCGGAGACCGCGACCTCGAACGACGAGCGCGGCCCCTCGCCCCGGTGGGCGTGCCTGCGGGTGTCGAGCAGCAGCGCGCCCCGGCTCTGCCACTCCTGCTCCTCGCGCCTGACCATCAGCTCGCCGTGCCGCGCGGTCGAGCGCCAGTGGACCCGGCGCAGGTCGTCGCCCTGCCGGTACTCGCGGGGCGCCACGTCGTCGTCGCCCGCCGCCGCGACCGACCGCGTACGGCTGTCGCCGCCGCCGCTGTACTCGCCGGAAAGGCGCACCGGCGGCAGCGGCACCACCTCGGGCGTGACCACGAGCGTGTCGGTGATGGTGAACGAGCGGGCCAGCTCGACCAGCCCGAACGGGTCGGCGATCCGCACCGAGAGCGGCCCGATCGGGAAGCGCCCGCGCAGGTCCGAGCTCACCTTGTAGTCGATCTCCCGGACGCCGCGCGACTCCATCCGGTCGAGGACGAACCTCGGCCGCGTGCCCAGCGCGTACTGCAGGGTGTCCTCCACCAGCAGCAGTCCGGTGGGCAGCCGGGTGACGTTCTCCAGCCGCAGGGTGACCGTGGTCTCCTCGCCGGCCTGTACCCGCGCCGGGGTGAGCCGTCTGGCGCAGGCCAGCCGGTAACGCGTGCGGGCCACGACCAGCGACGCGATCAACGGCATCGCGATGATCATCACGGACACGCGCAGCAGGTCCTGCTCGCCGAGGACGAGGGCGCACAGCAGGGCCGCCACGCCCGAGGCGAGGAACGAGCGTCCTCGCGGGGTCAGAGCCTTCAGCCCGATCATGGGCCCTCCGTCACTTGCTCACTGTCGCGTCGCCGGGCGCGCACCGGCCCCACTCGCACCCTGCTCACTCGCGTCCGCTACTTGGCGTCGGGGACCGGGACGCGCCGCACCAGCTCGCCGACGAGCTGTTCGGGGTGGCGGCGCTGCCCCTGCGCCTCCAGGCTGGGCAGCAGGCGGTGCGCCAGCACGGGGACGGCCAGGTCCTGCAGGTCGTCCGGGATCACGTAGTCGCGGCCGGACAGCGCGGCGTGGGCCCGCGCGCTGCGCACCAGATGAAGGGTGGCACGCGGGGAGGCGCCGAGCCGCAGGTCGGGGGAGTGCCTGGTGGCCGAGACCAGGTCGACGGCGTAGCGCTTGACCGGCTGGGAGACGTAGACCGCGCGCACGGCCTGGATCAGCGCGGCCACCTCGGTCGTGGTCGCCACCGCCTCCATCTTGTCCAGCGGCTGTGAGGCGCCGTGCACGTCGAGCATCTCCAGTTCGGCGGCCGGTTCCGGGTATCCCATGGCGATCTTGGCGGTGAAGCGGTCGCGCTGCGCCTCGGGGAGGGGATAGGTGCCCTCCATCTCGATCGGGTTCTGGGTCGCGATGACCATGAACGGCGACTCCAGCGCGTAGGTCACGCCGTCGACCGTGACCTGATGCTCCTCCATGCACTCAAGGAGGGCGGACTGCGTCTTGGGGGAGGCGCGGTTGATCTCGTCGCCGACGACGATGTTGGCGAAGACCGGTCCGGGCTTGAACTCGAACTCCCGCGTCTGCTGGTTGTACGCGCTGACACCGGTGATGTCGCTCGGCAGCAGGTCGGGGGTGAACTGGACGCGCTTGACCGGGCAGTCGATAGAGCGCGCCAAGGCCTTGGCGAGCATCGTCTTGCCCACGCCGGGCACGTCCTCGATCAGCAGGTGGCCCTCCGCCAGGAGCACGGTGATAGTGAGGCGGACGACGTCGCTCTTGCCCTCGATCACTGATTCGATCGAGTTGCGGATCCGGTGGGCGGTGTCGATCAGATCCTCGAGCCGGGCTGAAGCATCGGTGACGTCGGGAGTTACTGCCACCAGGCCTCCATGAGGGTGCGTCCCCGAGAATGGGGCGTTATACGTTCCTTTTCCATTCTGTGTACCGACCCTATGTCCCCTCTGGTTCTGGGGCGACTTTGTCCGGAAATCCGGGTGAACTGCCCACAGTGTTGTGGCATCCCTTCACGGTCACGTGGCGCGTTCGTCCGAATCCCGTGACATCCCGTGACACGTGAAGCCGCGGCGCCCCGGCGCGCTCCACTTCCCCCCACCGAGTTCCTCCACCGGGCTCCCGGTGCCGCCGGGAACCCCGTACGCGCCGGGGTTTCCGTGATGCCCGACACGCCCGCGCGAGGGGTGGGGGCGCCGCCGCGCCCCACTCCGACCCACCCCGTTTCACCTGCGAAAACGCCGCCGATTTTGAATGCCGACACGTTCAGAATCAGTTGACGGTGGGGAGAAGTGGAGTATGGTGGTGCGCAGTGGAGGGCAGGGGCTATAGCGCTGAGCGCTCCGCAAGGCACAGGAGGTGGGTCCGGTGTTCCTCGGCACCCACCACCCGCGCCTCGACGACAAAGGACGGCTGTTCCTGCCGGCGAAGTATCGCGAGGAGCTGGCGGAGGGTCTGGTGATCACCAAAGGCCAGGAGCGCTGCCTCTACGTCTTCCCCGTAGAGGAGTTCCAGCGCATCACCGAGGCCCTGCGTACCGCTCCGGTGACGGCGAAGGCGGTCCGCGACTACAGCCGTGTCTTCTTCGCCAGCGCGTCCGACGAGGTACCGGACAAGCAGGGACGCATCACGATTCCCCAGACGCTGCGGCGGTACGCCGGGCTGGAACGTGACTGCGTCGTGATCGGCGCCAACACGCGACTGGAGATCTGGGACGCCCAGGCATGGGACACCTACCTGGAGACCCAGGAGCAGGCATTCTCCGATCTGTCGGAGGAGGTGCTGCCCGGGATTCTGTAGATCGGTCCATTCTTTTGATCAATTGACCCGTCGGTGACGTTCGGCGAGGTCTCCACCCGCTCCCATGTGGCAGCTGATGCACCTTCCCCGGTGTCAGACGCCACGGCCGGCGACGCGGATGGGGACCTGGCCGGACGGGTCGGTTCCCCGGGAACCGGCATGGGTGGGGGTCCGTTGGGTAGTCACCGGCGGCACAGCCGCGAATCCGCGAGTACTGCGGCGTAAATGGGGGTTGGAAGCGTTGTCGCAAGAGCCCGGTCAGCCGGGTGGTCACGTTCCGGTCATGCTCGATCGCGTGCTGGAGTTGCTCGCTCCGGCGTTGTCCGGACCGGACCCGGTGGCCGTGGACGCCAACCTCGGCCTCGGCGGGCACGCCGAGGCGCTTCTGGCCGCCCACCCCTCCCTCCACCTCGTCGGCATCGACCGCGACCCCACCGCCATCGAGCGTTCCACCGCCAGGCTCGCGCCGTACGCGGACCGGATCACCCTGGTGCGCGCCGTCTCCGACGAACTGGCCGACGTGCTCCGTGACGCCGGACGGCCCCGCGTGAACGCCGCCCTGTTCGACCTCGGCGTGTCCTCCCCTCAGCTCGACGAGGCCGAGCGCGGTTTCGCCTATTCCTACGACGCCCCCCTCGACATGCGGATGGACCGCGAGCAGGAGCTCACCGCCGAGGTTGTGGTGAACACCTACTCCGCCGCGGACCTCACCCGCATCCTGCGCGACTACGGCGAGGAGCGCTTCGCGGCACGCGTCGCGAACCTCATCGTGAAGGAGCGCGCCAAGGACCCCATCACCAGCACGAAACGGCTTGCCGATCTGGTCCGCGCGGCGATACCCGCCGCCACGAGGCGGACCGGAGGCAACCCGGCCAAGAGAACGTTCCAGGCGCTGCGCATCGAGGTGAACGGAGAGCTGTCGGCGCTCGAGCACGCGCTCCCCGCCGCGCTCGGCGCGCTGACGCTGGGCGGGCGCGTGGTCGTGCTCGCCTACCACTCCCTTGAGGACCGGCTCACCAAGCAGGTTCTCGCGGCGCGAACCAGGGACACCAGCCCCCCCGGGCTGCCGGTCCCCCTGGAGGCTCACCAGCCCCGGTTCCGCCTTCTGACGAGGGGAGCGGAGCTCCCGGACGACGAGGAGGTGGCCCGCAATCCGCGGGCGGCCTCGGCCCGCTTGCGGGCGGCAGAGAGGATCCGCGAGGGATGAGGACAGAGCAGGAGAGCAGGAGGACGGCCGGGCGCACGGCCGCGCCGCCCCGCGTGCCCGGCCGCACGCCGGGCCGGACCGCCGCGACGGCGGACGAGGCCGTCGCCGCTCCGGACAAGCGCCGCGTCCGTCCCGGCGCGCCCACGACAGGCGACGCCCGAGCGCGTGAGGCGGTCCCGGCCCCCCGCGGCGGCGCGGCGGCGTCCGCGGGATCCGTCGCGGCCCCGAATCGCGACGGCTCCCGGGCGCGTACGGCCGCCCCCGCCACTTCCGGCACGGCCGCATCGCGTACGGCCGCGTCCCGCACGCCCACATCGCGCACGGCCACCCGTCCCGCGCCGTCCCGTGAGGCCCGCGGCCTCCCCGAGGTCGCGCCCGCTCCGCGGCGCGTCCGGCGCGGTGGTTCGGAAACCCGGCCGGCGGCGACCGCGCGTGCCACAATGGCGCGGCGGGCGTTCCGGCGGCCGCCGCGTGCGCCCTTCGTGCTGCTCGTCGTGGGCCTTATGTGCGGTGGCCTGGTGACCCTCCTGCTGCTGAACGTGGTCCTCTCGCAGGACTCGTTCAGGCTGAGCGACCTGCAGTCGAGCATCGACGAGCTGCACGAGCAGGCCGCGGAGCAGGAGAACCAGCTCCGCCAGTGGACGCAGCCGAACGCGGTGAAGGAGCAGGCCGCGGCGCAGGGACTCGAACCCGACGCGTCCCCGCCGAAGTTCATCGACGCGGGAGGCGGCGCGGCGACGCAGGAGCAGGCCCAGAAGGAGGGCACGGACCGGTGAGAGACAGCGGCCGGAACCCGGGTCCCGGCCGCGGGGGTCCCAATGGGCGAGGCGGTGGCCAGGGCCCGGGCGGTGACAGGAGGAGCCCGGGCTCCCCGGGGCGGCCGTCCCGCCAGGACGGGCCGCCGAGGCCGGGCCGTCCCGGCCGTCCTGCCGACCCCGGACGCGACGACGCGACGGGCGGCCCGTCCCGGCGCGGCCGGACCGGAGGCGCTCCGGAAGGCGGAGGCGGCCGGGGCGGCGGCCGGGCGGACGGTGCTCGCGACGCCACGGGCGGGCGCGACGACATCAGGAACGGCCGTGGCGGCGAGTCGCCCGGCCGGCGCACCGGCGGGCCGCGCAGCGGCGTGCCGGGTCACGGCGGGCGAGGAGGCGCGTCCGGCGCTGCCGGCCGCCCACGCACCGCGGCCGCCGGCGATCCGCGTCCCGGCGCTTCCGGAAAGTCCGGCTCCTCGGGAAAGCCCGGTGTCTCAGGAAAGTCCGGCGCCCCAGGAAGGCCCGGCTCCTCGGGAAGGCCCGGCGTCTCCGGAAAGCCAGATGTCTCCGGAAAACCCGGCGCTTCGGGAAAGTCCCCCGGAAGGTCAGGCGCCCCCGGAAAGCCCGGCGTTTCCGGCAGACCCGGCGTCCCGGGGACATCGGGAACGACCGGAGACGGTGTTCCCTCGACGGGAGGCGCTCCGGGCAGGTCCGGCGCGCCACGGCCCTCCACGCCGAGGCCGTCCGCGCCGAGGCCGTCCACGCAGGGAGCGCCCGGCGGGGCAGGCGGCACCGGCGGGGGCCGTTCCCGCGCCGGCGGCGCCCCGCCGCGCCCTTCCGGCTCGCAGCGCCCCTCCGGTCCGCAGCGGTCCTCGGGCCCGCCGCGCCCCTCCGGCCCGCAGTGGCTGCCGGGCTCGCAGCGTTTCTCGGGCCCGCCGGGCCCGCCGCGTCCGCCCGCCGTGCTCCGGCTGGGCAACCCCGCCCGGCGGCTGCGGGCGGCGCTGGTCGTGATGGCGATCGTGCTGTCGCTGTTCGCCGGCCGGTTGGTCCAGCTCCAGGGGTTCGACTCCAAGGTGCTGCAGGCGAGGGCCGCCGAGCAGCGCGTGCGGCCCGAGACCCTGCCGGCGAAGCGCGGCTCGATCACCGACGCCGGGGGCCACGACCTCGCCGTGACGGTCGAGGCCAGGGAGATCTACGTCGACCCCAAGGACGTCGACCCGGCCAAGCGCGACCTGGTCGCCACCACGCTGGCGCGGGAGCTGAACAAGCCCAAGGAGGAGATCGCGGCCGCGCTGGCCAAGACCACCCAGCGGTACATCCCGCTCGCCCGCGACGTCGAGCCGCCGCGGGCCAAGCGCATCATGGGCTTCGAGCTCAAGGGCGTGGGCGCGAAGGAGACCTACCGCCGCCTCTATCCCGGAGGCACGCTCGCGGGCGGCCTGCTCGGCTTCGTCGGCGTCGACGGCAGGGGCCTGGAGGGCCTGGAGAGCGCGTACGACGACATCCTGGCGGGCAAGGACGGCAAGCAGAGCGTCGAGCTCGGCGCGAACCGGCAGCGCATCCCCATGACGCGCAGCCAGCGCGAGGCGCCGGTGCCCGGCCGGGACGTCCGCCTGACCATCGACAGGGACCTCCAGTGGGCCGCGGAGCAGGCGCTCGACCGGCAGGTCCGCGAGAGCCGGGCCCGCAGCGGCAGCGTGATCGTCATGGACGTGCGGACCGGGCAGATCCTCGCCATGGCGAACGCGCCCCAGGCCGACCTCAACGACTGGCAGTCGGCCCCGGCGGATGAGCGCACCAACCGGGCCGTGTCGGAGGTGTTCGAGCCCGGCAGCACCAACAAGGTGATCACGGCCGCGGCGGCGATGGAGGCGGGCGCGGTCACCCCCGAGACCGTCTTCCGCGTGCCCGACCACATCCAGTGTGCCGACCAGCAGCTCAAGGACGCCCACCCGCACAAGCCGGAGCCGCTGACGTTCACCGGGATCCTCGCCGAGTCGAGCAACGTGGGCACGATCATGGTATCGGAGAAGATCCCCAGCCAGCGGCTGTACGACATGTTCCGGTCCTTCGGATTCGGTGCGCGCAGCGGATCCGGGGTCCCCGGCGAGCAGGCCGGCCTGCTGCCCCAGTGGCAGACGTGGTCGGGCAGTCAGCGCTGTACGATCGCCTACGGCCAGGGCATCTCGGTCACCGCGCTGCAGATGGCCAGCGTCTACCAGACGATCGCCAACGGCGGAGTGCGGATGACCCCCTCGATCGTGGCGGGCACCACCGACGCGCACGGCGCGTTCGTCCCCAGCCCCCCGGCCAAGGGCACCCGGGTGATCAGCCAGACCACCGCAAACAAGATCGCGCTCATGCTGGAGGCCGTGGTGGGCCACGAGGGCACGGGAGAGGAGGCCTCCATCGAGGGCTACCGTGTCGCGGGCAAGACCGGCACCGCCATGCGGTACGACGAGAAGTGCGCGGGATACTGCGGGTACACCGCCACGTTCGTCGGTTTCACCCCCGCGGACCAGCCCCGGCTGATGGCCCTGGCGGTCATCCAGGACCCGAAGAAGGACCACTACGGCGGCTCCGTCGCCGCCCCGGTGTTCAAGGACGTCATGACTTTCGCGTTGAAGAACAGGAAGATCCCGCCGACCGGCACGAAGGCGCCCGCGATGGTCCTTCGCCCGTCGGAGTGACGGCGGCGTGACCGGAGCCGGAGTGGCCGGGACGGGCGACGGAGAGGGGTACGCTCTCGCCGTGCGTTCCCCGTCGTCCATGCGTCCAGAGGCCGCCCAGGCCCGTCCGCTGTCCGCCCTGGCGTCCCTGCTCGGCACGTCGTCGGCCGTCCCGTCCCCAGGAGCGCGGGCGGTGCGCGGCACGGTCACCGGCATCACCCTCGACTCGCGCCGGGTGCGGCGCGGCGACCTGTACGTGGCCGCGCCCGGGAAGGCCCGGCACGGCGCGGAGTTCGCCGCCGACGCCCTGGCGTCGGGCGCGACGGCGATCCTGACCGACGCCGACGGCCGCGACCGGGCCGTCGCCACCGGGTTGCCGGTGCTCGTCGTGCCCGATCCGAGGGCGGTGCTCGGGCAGGTCGCCGCCTGGGTGTACGGCAAGCCCGCGGCCGGCATCACGCTCATCGGCGTCACCGGCACCAGCGGCAAGTCCACCTCGACGTTCCTGCTGGAGGCGGGCCTGCGGGCGGCGGGCCACCGCACCGGCCTGGTCGGCGGCGTGGAGATCCGCGCGGGCGACGTGCGGTTCGTCCCCGAGCTCACCACCCCCGAGGCGACCGACCTGCAGGGGCTGTTCGCGCTGATGCGCGAGCGGGGCGTGAGCGCGGCGGCCATGGAGGTCTCCAGCCACGCCCTGGCCCTCGGCCGCGTGGACGGCCTGTTCTACGACGTGTCGATCTTCACCAACCTCTCGCAGGACCACCTGGACTTCCACCGCGACCTTGACGACTACTTCGCGGCCAAGGCACGGCTGTTCACCCCCGAGTTCAGCCGGGCGGGCGTGGTGAACGTCGACGACGCCCACGGACGGGAGCTGGCCGCGACGGCCAAGATCCCGATCACCACGTTCTCCGCCACCGGGGCGCCGGAGGCCGACTGGCGCGCCGAGGACGTGCGCCTCGGCTCCGCGGGCAGCACGTTCCGCCTGGTCGGTCCCGGCGGGGTCGAGGCCGATGTGTCGGTGGCCCTGCCCGGCCCGTTCAACGTGGCCAACACGCTCGGCGCGCTGGTGGCGCTGGTGGAGGCCGGGGTCCCGCTGCAGGCCGCGGTGACCGGCGTCGGCGAGTTCGGCGGCGTGCCGGGCCGGATGGAGCGGGTGCCGGGCGCGGACGACGTCCAGGTGATCGTGGACTACGCGCACAAGCCGGGCGCGGTGGAGTCGGTCCTGCGCTCGCTGCGCGCCGTGCTGGACGACGGGCCGGGAGGCCGCCTGGTGATCGTGCTGGGCTGCGGCGGCGACCGCGACCGCGGCAAGCGCCCGATGATGGGCGAGGCCGCCGTCCGCCTCGCCGACCTCGCCGTGTTCACCAGCGACAATCCTCGGACGGAGGACCCGCTCGCGATCCTCGCCGCGATGCTGGAGGGCGCGCTGCGGGTACCTATCGAGGAGCGGGCCCACGTGGTCGTGGAGCCGGACAGGGCGGCCGCCATCCGTCTGGCGATCGGCGGTGCGGTGCCCGGAGATGTGGTAGTTGTGGCCGGCAAGGGGCACGAGCAGGGGCAGTATGTCGGGGGCGAGGTCATTCCCTTCGACGACCGTGAGGTGGCCGCCGCGGCCGTCGCCGAGCGGAGCGGGGCACGGCGGGCGGCGCGAGAGGCCGCCGATGCGTGAGCCGAGGCCGGGCCGTGCCCTGGCGGCCGAGTTAGCGACGCGAAAGAGAGCAGGAAAGACACCATGATCCCGTTGCCGCTGGCCCGGGTCGCCGAGATCACGTCCGGAGCGCTCAACGAGGCGGCCGACCCCGCGGCCGTGGTCCGGGGGCCCGTCGTGATCGATTCACGGGCGGCCGGACCGGGCTCGCTGTTCGTGGCGATCAAGGGGGAGCGGGCCGACGGGCACGACTTCGCCCGGCAGGCCCGCGACGCCGGCGCCGTCGCCGTCCTCGCCACCCGGCCCGTCGACGCGCCGGCCGTGATCGTGGGCGACCCGCTCGCGGCCCTGGCCTCGCTCGCCACCGCCGTGCTGTCGGAGCTGCCCGGCGCGACCGTGGCCGGGGTGACCGGCTCCGCGGGCAAGACCACGACCAAGGACCTGCTGGCCGGTCTCACCGCCCGGCTCGGCCCCACGGTCGCCCCCGTCGGCTCGTTCAACAACGAGATCGGCCACCCGCTGACCGTCCTCAAGGCCGACGAGACCACGCGCTTCCTGGTCCTGGAGCTGAGCGCGCGCAACATCGGCCACATCGCCTACCTCGCGGGGATCGCCCCGCCCCGCATCGGCGTGGTGCTCAACGTCGGCACCGCCCACCTCGGGGTGTTCGGCGGCAAGGAGGCGATCGCGCAGGCCAAGGGCGAGCTCGTCGAGGCGCTGCCCGCCGACGGGGTCGCCGTGCTCAACGCCGACGACCCGCTGGTGCGCGCGATGGCCGGCCGTACACGCGCGCGGGTGACCTACTTCGGACGCTCGCCTGAGGCGCACGTGCGGGCGGAGGACGAGACGCTCGACGCGGCCGGCCGGGCCTCGTTCACGCTGCGCACGCCGTCCGGCGCCGCCCCGGTCCGGCTGCGCCTGTACGGCGCGCACGCGGTGGAGAACGCCCTGGCCGCGGCGGCGGCCGCGCACGAACTGGGGCTGCCGGTGGCCGGCATCGCCGAGGAGCTGTCGGCGGCCGAGCCGCGCAGCCGCTGGCGCATGGAGGTCGGCGAACGGCCCGACGGCGTGACCGTGATCAACGACGCCTACAACGCCAACCCCGACTCCATGCGGGCCGCCTTCGGCAGCCTCGCGGTGATCGGTGAGGGACGGCGGCGGTTCGCGGTGATCGCCGCGCTGCGCGAACTCGGCGAGGACGGCCCGGCGCTCAACGAGGACCTCGGGCGGCTGGCCGCGGGCGCGGGCCTGGAGGCCGTCGTCGTCGTGGGGGAGGACGCCGAGCCGGTGCTCCGGGGCGCGCCCGGCGCGATCCACGTCCCGGACGCCGCGGCGGCGGTGCGGGAGTTGTCGGACCGGCTCGCGCCGGGCGACGTGGTGCTGGTGAAGGGGCCGCGTGCGGCCGCGCTCGAGCGGGTCGCCGAGGCGATCCTCGGAGGTGACGCCCGGTGAGGAACATCCTCATCGCGGGGGCGATCTCGCTGATGCTGTCCATGGTCGGCACGCCGCTGGCCATCCGGCTGTTCGCCCGCAGGGGTTATGGCCAGAACATCCGGGAGGAGGGCCCGTCGGGGCACTACGACAAGAAGGGCACTCCCACGATGGGCGGCACGGTGATCGTCATCGCGTCGTTGATCGGCTACTTCGTGGCCCACGGCGTGACCGTCTTCTCCGCGGTCACCGACCCTCCGACGGCGTCGGGACTGCTGGTGCTGTTCCTGATGACGGGCCTCGGCGCGGTCGGCTTCCTCGACGACTTCATCAAGATCTACAAGCAGCGCAGCCTGGGCCTGCGCAGCGGCGCCAAGGCGGGCGGGCAGCTCCTCATCGGCGCGATCTTCGCGGTGCTGGTCCTGCGGTTCCCCAACGCCTACGCCGTCACCCCGGCCGACACGCACGTGTCGTTCCTGCGGGACATCGGGCCGTCCATCGGGCTCATCGGGTTCATGATCTGGGTCGTGTTCTTCATCGTGGGCTTCTCGAACGCGGTGAACCTGACCGACGGCCTCGACGGCCTGGCCTCCGGCGCCACCTGCCTGGTCCTCGCGGCGTACGTGCTGATCGGCAACTGGCAGTTGCGCAACAGCTGCACGACGGTCGGCTTCGGCCCCAACTGCTACTGGGTGCGGGATCCGCTCGACCTGGCGGTTGTCGCGGCCGCGGTGCTGGGCGCCTGCCTGGGCTTCCTGTGGTGGAACGCCCCGCCCGCCAAGATCTTCATGGGTGACACCGGCTCGCTGGCCCTCGGCGGCGTGATCGCCGGCCTGGCCTTCACCACCAGGACCCAGCTCCTGCTCGTCATCCTGGGCGGCCTTTTCGCGATCATCACGATGTCCGTGATCATCCAGGTCGGGTCCTTCAAGCTGACCCGCAGACGCGTCTTCAGGATGGCGCCGCTCCAGCACCACTTCGAGCTGTCGGGCTGGGCCGAGACGACGATCGTGGTGCGCTTCTGGCTGATCGCCGCCCTGTGCGTCGCCGCCGGTCTC
This sequence comes from Microbispora rosea, assembly GCF_900156315.1. GTDB lineage: Bacteria > Actinomycetota > Actinomycetes > Streptosporangiales > Streptosporangiaceae > Microbispora > Microbispora rosea. The sequence goes on from NZ_FTNI01000001.1 coordinate 390,189, forward strand.
GGGCTGTTCTACCTCGAATGGATGCCGAAACAGTGAACGTCGTCGTCGCCGGCCTCGGCGTGTCCGGCGCCGCCGCGGCGCGGGCCCTGGCGGCGCGCGGCGAGCGCGTGACCGTGCTGGAGTCCGCGGACGGCGAGCGGCAGCGCGCGACGGCCGCCGAGCTGGCCGAGCTGGGCGTGGAGGTGCGCTTCGGCGAGCCCGCGCTGCCCGCCGGGACCTCGCTCCTGGTCACCTCGCCGGGCTGGCGGCCCACCCACCCGCTGCTCGTCGCCGCCGCGGACACGGGCGTCGAGGTCATCGGGGAGGTGGAGCTGGCCTGGCGGCTGCGGCAGGAGCCCGCCGCCCCCTGGCTGGCGCTGACCGGCACCAACGGCAAGACCACCGCCGTCCGCATGCTCACGTCCATGCTGTCCGCGGCCGGGCACAAGGCCGTGGCCGTGGGCAACGTCGGCGTCCCCATCGTCGAGGCCGTCGACGGGCCCTACGACGTGCTGGCCGTGGAGCTGTCGAGCTTCCAGCTCCACTGGTCCTCGACCCTGGCCCCGCTCGCGGGGGCCGTGCTCAACGTGGCGCCCGACCACATCGACTGGCACGGCTCCATGGAGGAGTACGCCGCGGCCAAGGCGCGTATCTTCGCGGGAGCGGGGACGGTGGTCTACAACGCCGACGACGCGTCGTCGTCCCGCCTGGCCGAGCCGTACGCCTCACGGGTGGGCTTCACGCTCGCCGTGCCCCGGCCGGGGCAGCTGGGGGTCGTGGAGGACCTGCTGGTCGACCGGGCCTTCGTGGCCGACCCCGCCACCTCGGCGGAGGAGCTGTGCTGCCTCGCCGACGTGCGGCCGTTCGCGCCGCACAATGTCGCCAACGCGCTCGCCGCCGCCGCCCTGGCCCGCGCGTACGGCGTGCCGCCCGAGGCCGTGCGGCGCGGCCTGCGGGAGTTCACGCCCGACCCCCACCGGATCGCCCACGTGGCCCGGGTCGGCGAGGTCGACTACGTGGACGACTCCAAGGCCACCAACCCGCACGCGGCCGCCGCGTCGCTGGCCGCCTACGAGTCGGTCGTGTGGATCGCGGGCGGCCAGCTCAAGGGCGCCGACATCGACGACCTCGTACGGCAGGCCGCGCCCCGGCTGCGCGGCGCGGTGCTGCTGGGGACCGACCGGGATGTGATCCGCCGCGCATTGGCGCGACACGCCGCGAATGTCCCCGTGGTGGACGTGCCGGGGCAAGACACTGGGGTCATGGACCGTGTCGTCACCGAAGCCGCCCGGCTCGCCACCCCGGGTGACACCGTGCTGCTCGCCCCCGCCGGGGCGTCACTGGACATGTTCGCGAGTTACGGAGCGCGTGGGGAGGCCTTCGCCCGAGCCGTGCGGCGGCTGGCGGCCCGGTGACGGGGCCCGCGACCGGCCCCGCCGGCGCCGCCACCGCCCGGAAGGCGGAACGCCAGGGGCCCGAGCCCGTCGGCTGGGCCGCCGCCCAGCTCGCCGCCCTGCGCGAGCTGCTCGCCCGCCCGCTGACGTCCTACCACCTGGTGCTCGGGTGCAGCGCGCTGCTGCTGGCGCTCGGGCTGATGATGGTGCTGTCCGCGTCGAGCATCGAGGCGCTGCAGCGGACCGGCGACCCGTTCTACTGGTTCCTCAAGCAGGTCACGTCGGTGGCGATCGGGCTTCCCCTGATGTGGGTCTGCGCCCGGTTGCCACAGCGGTTCTTCCGTCTGGCGGGCTATCCGCTGATGGGCCTGTCGATCCTCGGCCTGCTGATGGTCATCTTCCTCGGCCAGGAGCTGCTGGGCGCCCAGCGGTGGATCGTCATCGGCCCGTTCTCGGTCCAGCCGTCGGAGCCGGCGAAGCTGGCCCTGGTGCTGTGGGGGGCCGACCTGCTCGCGACGCGGGCGCGCTCCGGCCGCATCGAGTGGCGCCAGCTGCTGATCCCGCTGATGCCGGGTGTGGCCCTGCTGGCCGTCCTGGTCATGCTGGGGCGCGACCTCGGCACGACGCTCGTGCTCATGATGATCTTCCTGGCGCTGCTGTGGGTGGTCGGCGCGCCGGTGCGGCTGTTCGGTGGGATCCTCGCGCTGCTCGTGCTGGCGACCGCCACTATGATCGTCGTCGAGCCGTACCGGCTCGGCCGCCTCACCGGCTTCATGCACGTGTGGGAGACCGCGCAGAACGAGGGGTTCCAGTCCGCCCAGGGACTGATGGCCATCGGCTCGGGCGGATGGTTCGGCCTGGGGCTCGGCGCGGGCCGGCAGAAGTGGAACTACGTTCCGCACGCGGAGAGCGACTTCATCTTCTCCATCCTGGGCGAGGAGCTCGGGCTGATGGGGACGCTCGTGGTGGTCGCCCTGTTCGGCCTGCTCGGGTACGCCGGGCTGCGCATCGCCATCAGGACGAAGGACCCCTTCGTCCGGCTGTCGGCCGCCGCCGTCACCGCCTGGATCGCCGGGCAGGCCGTCGTCAACATCGGCGCGGTCATCGGGGTCTTCCCGGTCACCGGCATCCCGCTGCCGCTGGTGTCGTACGGCGGATCGGCGCTGCTGCCGACGCTCGCCGCGCTCGGCATGCTGGTGTCGTACGCCAAGCAGGAGCCCGGAGCGGCCGAGGCGCTGGCCGCCCGTGGCCCGGGACCGGCCGCGCGGGCTCTAAGCTGGCTTGGCCTGAACGGCCGCGCCGGGCGGCGGCCCGCGGCCTCGCGGGCACCGGCCCGTCAGCAGGCGGCACGGCCGCCGACGGCACGAAGAGGAACGACAGGGAACGCACGCGGGAGCATTCGCGAGAAAATCCGGGAAGACGTCCGCGAGAACATCCGCGGCGACGTCCGTGGGAACATTCGCGAAGACGTCCGCGAAGACGTCCGCGAAGACAGGGAGTGACATGAGGGTGGTCCTCGCCGGCGGCGGGACGGCCGGCCATATCGAGCCGGCGCTCGCGCTGGCCGACGCGCTTCGCCGGCTCGACCCGAGGATCGGCATCACCTGCCTCGGCACCGAGCGCGGCCTGGAGACCCGCCTGGTGCCCGCCCGGGGCTACGAGCTCGAACTCGTCCCCGCCGTGCCGTTGCCCCGCTCGCTCAGCCCCAAGCTCCTCACCGTGCCCGGCCGCCTCGCGGGGGCCATCGGCAGCGCCGCGGGCATCCTCGACAAGGTCGGCGCGGACGTCCTGGTCGGCTTCGGCGGGTACGTCGCCACGCCCGGCTACCTCGGCGCCCGGCGGCGCGGCGTGCCGATCGTGGTCCACGAGGCCAACCCCCGGCCGGGTCTCGCCAACCGGCTCGGCGCCCGGCTCACCGAGCACGTCTTCACCGGCCACCCGGACGCCGTGCTCCCGAACGCCGAGTACATCGGCATCCCGCTGCGCCGTGAGATCAGCATGATGGACCGCCTGTCGATGGGCGACAAGGCGCGGTCGTACTTCGGGCTGGAGTCCGACCGGGTGACGCTGCTCGTGTTCGGCGGCTCCCAGGGCGCCCGCTCGGTCAACCAGGCGGCGCTGGAGGCCGCGCCCTACCTGCGGGCGGCGGGCGTCCAGGTGCTGCACGTGATCGGGCCCAAGAACACCGTCGAGGTGGAGCCTCCGCCGGGCGACCCGCAGTACGTCATCCTGCCGTACGTCGACCGGATGGACCTCGCCTACGCCGCCGCCGACCTCGTGCTGTCCCGCGCGGGCGCCATGACCTGCGCCGAACTCACCGCCGTGGGGCTGCCCGCGGCGTTCGTGCCGCTGCCGCACGGCAACGGCGAGCAGCGCCTCAACGCCGAGCCCATCGTGCGGGCCGGGGGCGGGCTGATGGTCGACGACGCGAACCTGTCGGCCGCCTGGATCGTCCAGACGCTTTTGCCGATCCTGAACGACCCCGAGCGCGTGGTCGCGATGTCCGAGGCCGCATCCCGGATGGGCCGCAAGGACGCCGACATGGCGCTCGCCCGCAAGGTGCTGGAGATCGCTCACCGATGAGTCTCGTCAAGCTCGTGGATCCCGTCCCGGCGGCCGACCTGGGGCGGGTGCACTTCATCGGCATCGGCGGCGCAGGCATGTCCGGCATCGCCCGGATCCTGCTCAAGCGGGGCGTGCCGGTGTCGGGCAGCGACGCGCGGCCCTCCGAGCTGCTGGCCGAGCTGCGCGAGCTGGGCGCCGTCATCCACGTCGGCCACGCCGCCTCCCACATCAAGGACGTGGACACGGTCGTGGTGTCCACCGCCATCCGCGACTCCAACCCCGAGCTGGGGGAGGCGCTGCGGCAGAACCTGCGGGTGATCCCGCGTGCCGCCGCCCTGGCCTCGGTCATGACCGGCCGCACCGGCATCGCCGTCGCCGGCACGCACGGCAAGACCACGACCACCTCGATGCTGACCGTGGCCTTGCAGAAGTGCGGCGAGGATCCGTCGTACTGCGTCGGCGGGCAGCTCGTGACGACCGGGCTCGGCGCCGACGACGGCGCGGGCGAGGTGTTCGTCGCCGAGGCCGACGAGAGCGACGGCTCGTTCCTCATGCTCGCGCCGCGCGTCGCCGTGGTCACCAACGTCGAGGCCGACCACCTCGACAACTACGGCGACCCCCAGGCCGTCCACGACAGCTTCGCCCGCTTCGTCGAGCGGATCGGGTCGCTGCTCGTGGTCTGCGCCGACGATCCGGGCGCCGCCGCCCTCGTGCCCCTCGCCCGCGAGCGCGGCCTCACCGTCGTCACGTACGGCGAGAGCGCCGGCGCCGACCTGCGCACGACCGACGTGGTGCCGCGCGGCCTCGGCGTGGAGTTCGGCGTGGAGCTCGGCCCCGACGTGCCCGGAGGTCCGGGACGCGGCGAGGTGCGCCTCGCCGTGCCGGGCCGGCACAACGCGGTCAACGCCACCGCGGTGATCGCCGTGGCGCTCCACCTCGGCCTGCGCTTCGACGACGTCAAGGAGGGCCTGGCCGCCTTCACCGGGGCCAAGCGGCGATTCGAGTCCAAGGGCGAGGCCGCGGGTGTGACGGTCTTCGACAGCTACGCCCACCACCCGACCGAGCTGACCGCCGATCTGCGCGCCGCCCGCGACGTCGTGACCGGCGACGGCCGGGTCATCGCGGTCTTCCAGCCGCACCTGTACTCGCGCACCCGGTTCTTCGCCGACGAGTTCGGCGCGGCGCTCGGCCTCGCCGACGAGGTGATCGTGCTGGACGTGTACGGCGCGCGTGAGGATCCCGAGCCCGGGGTCTCCGGCGCGCTGGTCGCGGGGAAGATCCCGCTTTCCGCCGAGCAGGTCGTCTACGCGCCCGACCGACGGGCGGTGCCGGAGCTCGTCGCCGGCCGGGCCCGCCCCGGGGACATCGTGCTGACCATGGGTGCGGGAGACGTGACGGAGCTCGGCCCGAAGATCGTCGCGGAGCTGTCCGCCCGGTGATGGGCGCCGTGGTGCGCGCCGTGACCCGCGCCCCGATCGGGAGCGTGGGGGACCGGTGAGGCGGGCCGTCCGGCGTTCGGCGCTCGCCACCCTGCTGACCGGCGGGGTGGTGGGCGTCGCCACGTGGGTCGTGTTCTTCTCGCCCGTCCTCGGCGTGCGGGACGTCGAGATCACCGGCAACAACCGGATCCCCGCCGAGCAGCTGCGGCAGGCCGTCGCGGTGCGCACCGGCACTCCGCTCGCCACCGTCGACCTCGCCGGGGTCGAACAGCGGTTGCGGGCGATGCGCGCGGTCGAGTCGGCCACGGTCGACCGCGGCTGGCCGGGAACGCTGCGGGTCAGCGTGGTCGAGCGCGTCCCCGCCGCCGCCGTGCCCATGGGCGTGACGACCGCTGTCGTCGACCGGTACGGCGTCGTCCTGCAGCAGGTGACCGTGGCCCCGCCCCGGCTGCCGGTGCTGCGCGTCCAGCGGGCCGCCGTGGACGACCCCGCCACCAGGGCCGGGCTCACCGTGCTCCGGGCACTGCCGGACAGCGTCCTGCAGCGCCTGCGGGAGCTGCGCGTCCCCACGCCCCGGTCGATCACGCTCAAACTCGCGGACGGCCGCACGGTCCTGTGGGGCGACGCGGGACGCTCGGCGCAGAAGGGACGTGTCCTGCTCGCCGCCCTCGCCAAGCCGGGAACCAGCTACGATGTCAGCTCGCCGCAGGTGGTGACGGTCAAGTGAGAAATCTCACGGGCCGTTTACCCACGGTCCGGGACCGGCTTTCAGCGGGGCATCGTGCGAAAAGGACAGCGCGCGACACGCCGGACGGCCTTGCGGCGCGGTTAGTTGACCCTGGGGGATCCACAACCCTACTGTCCGTATCAATCCTCAGGTTGACATAACTCTAAATCTCAACTTGAGGGTGAGAGTTCAGAAGACGGCGGGCCCTGCCCGCATGAAACGCAAACGAGCGGAAAGGCCCCTCGTCGTGGCAGCACCGCAGAACTACCTCGCGGTCATCAAGGTCGTCGGCATCGGCGGCGGCGGAGTGAACGCCGTCAACCGGATGATCGAGGAGGGACTCAAGGGCGTCGAGTTCATCGCCATAAACACTGACGCCCAGGCGCTGCTGATGAGTGACGCCGACGTGAAGCTCGACGTGGGCCGCGAGCTCACGCGGGGTCTCGGCGCGGGCGCCAACCCGGAGGTGGGCCGCAAGGCCGCCGAGGACCACCGGGAGGAGATCGAAGAGGTCATCAAGGGCGCCGACATGGTCTTCGTGACCGCGGGCGAGGGCGGCGGCACCGGAACCGGCGGCGCGCCGGTCGTGGCCAGCATCGCCCGCTCGCTCGGCGCGCTGACGATCGGCGTGGTCACCCGGCCCTTCAGCTTCGAGGGCAAGCGCCGGGCCATGCAGGCCGAGGCCGGCATCGAGACCCTCCGCGAGGAGGTCGACACGCTGATCGTCATTCCGAACGACCGGCTGCTGTCGATCTCCGACCGCCAGGTGAGCGTGCTCGACGCGTTCAAGGCCGCCGACCAGGTGCTGCTGTCCGGTGTGCAGGGCATCACCGACCTCATCACCACGCCCGGTCTGATCAACCTGGACTTCGCCGACGTTAAGTCGGTCATGTCCGGCGCGGGCTCGGCCCTCATGGGCATCGGCCACGCCAGGGGCGACGACCGGTCGGTCGCCGCCGCGGAGATGGCGGTCTCCAGCCCGCTGCTGGAGGCGAGCATCGACGGCGCCCACGGCGTGCTGCTGTCCATCGCGGGCGGCTCCGACCTGGGCCTGTTCGAGATCAATGAGGCGGCCCAGCTGGTCAGCAACGCCGCCGCGCCCGACGCCAACATCATCTTCGGCACGGTCATCGACGACGCGCTCGGCGACGAGGTGCGGGTGACGGTCATCGCGGCCGGGTTCGACGAGCCGGAACCGGCCAAGCCGGCGGCCGCGCCGCTGTCGCGGCCCCAGCAGGCTCGTCCTGCGACGCCCGCACCCGCGGCCCGTCCCGCGCCCGCCCCGGCCAAGCCGGAGCAGCGCGCGGAGCCCGCGCAGCCGCCGGTGCGTCCGGTGAGCGGCGTGGCGCAGCCCGCGCCCGCGCAGGCGCAGCCCGTGAATCCGCCGGTGACCCAGTTCTCGGTGAACGCGCTTCCGGCGAACCCGGTGCCGCCGCCGTCCCAGCCCGTGAGCCAGCCGGTCCAGCAGGCGACCTCGCAGGCGGCGTCCCCGCCGGAGGCTCAGCAGGCCGAGCCGGTCACGCCGTTCCCGCGCGACGCCGCGGCGGACGGCGGGCGCGACCAGGGCGCCACCGGACCGCTGTCGATCCCGCGCCCGGCTCCCGAGCCGCCGACCCCGATCACCTCCAGGACCACTCAGCCGGGCCCCCGGCGTCCGGTGGTGTTCGAGGAGCAGGAGGAGGAGCTCGACGTGCCGGACTTCCTCAAGTGACGTTGCACGTCCGTACGGCCGGGGGCGCGGTCCGTGGGTGACCGGCGCGAGGACCTGGCCGCGGCCCTGGCCGAGGTGGAGCGGCGCATCGGCGACGCCTGCCGGGCCGCGGGCCGGTCGCGGTCGGAGATCACCCTGATCGCGGTGACGAAGACGTACCCGGCCTCCGACGTGCGGCTGCTCGCGGAGCTGGGCGTGTCGCACGTCGGCGAGAACCGCGACCAGGAGGCGGCGGCCAAGGCGGCCGAGTGCGCCGGTCTCGGCCTCACGTGGCATTTCATCGGCCAGTTACAGACGAACAAGGTCCGCTCGGTCGCCTCCTACGCCCACATGGTCCACTCGGTGGACCGCCCCCGTCTGGTGGACGCGCTCGGCCGCGAGGCCGTACGCGCGGGGCGCGAGGTGGACTGCCTCATCCAGGTCGCCCTGGACGCCGAACCGGGCGAGGGCGGGGCCGGGCGGGGCGGCGCCGCGCCGCAGGAGGTGCCGGCGCTCGCGGGACTCGTCGCGAAGACGGAGGGGCTGCGTCTGCGGGGTGTCATGGCGGTCGCCCCGCTGGGGGAGGACCCGTCCGCCGCGTTCGCCCGGCTGCGGGCCGTCGCGGAACGGGTTCGCGAGGAACACCCCGCGGCCGATGTCATATCGGCCGGAATGAGTGGAGACATCCCCCAGGCTGTGGCGAACGGCGCGACACACCTGCGTGTCGGTACGGCGTTGCTCGGCCGCAGAAAGCCCTTCGTCAGGTAATGTCCCCCAAGTGGACCATGGTGTCCGCGCTCAGGTAGAGGTCGATCAGCGGTGAGCTCCAAGGGGGGTACGGCTACCGCCCTGGCCTTCCGAAGGGACCTTGAAGGCACCAGTAACGCGGAGGACGACGAGCGATGGCCGGCGCGATGCGCAAGATGGCGGTCTACCTCGGTCTCGTGGAGGACGACCGCTACGAAGACAGGTACGCGGCAGAGTACGGCACCGACGAGGAGTACGGCGACGAGGAGTACGAGTCGCCGCGGCGCGGCTTCGCCGCTCCCTCGGGCGCGCACTCGGGGCCCTTGGAGCGCGAGGACGACACCGAGACGGCCGTCCCCGCCCCGCGTCCTCCCACAACCGTGCTCGAGCGCCGTACGACCGATCTGGCGCGCATCACCACCCTGCATCCCCGCACGTACAACGAGGCGCGGACGATCGGCGAGCACTTCCGCGAGGGCACGCCGGTCATCATGAATCTGACAGAGATGGTCGACAGCGACGCCAAACGCCTTGTCGATTTCGCGGCAGGTCTCGTCTTTGGCCTACACGGCAGCATCGAACGTGTTACCAACAAGGTGTTCCTGTTGTCCCCCGCCAACGTTGAGGTGACCGCCGAGGACAAGGCCAGAATCGCGGAACGCGGCTTCTTCAACCAGAGCTAGAGTTCCATACATGAACAGTGACCGGCTTAGCGGTGCCCGTGTGGCCCGGGGACGGCTGGACCGAGGGGAGGCGGGGCTCGACCGTGGGGATCATTAGCGAGATCTTGGTCATCGCCCTGACCCTCTTCCTGGTTCTGCTGATCGGCAGAATGATCATAGATACGGTGCAGGCGTTCGCCCGCGCCTGGCGGCCCACCGGGGTCGTCCTGGTGCTGGCGGAGGTCGTTTACACAGTGACCGACCCGCCTCTCAAGTTCCTCCGCCGTTTCATTCCGCCCCTCAGGTTGGGTACGGTGGCCTTTGACCTGAGCTTCACAGTGCTGTTCATTGTGGTTTTGGTCTTGATCCAAGTCGTGAACGCGCTTCGTTGATCGGGTACCGTCCGACCGGACAGACTCCAAGCGCGCCAAGGAGACCCAAATGCCGTTGACGCCCGCTGATGTGCGGAACAAGCAGTTCAGTACCACCCGGCTGAGGCCGGGGTACGACGAGGAGGAGGTCGACGCGTTCCTCGACGAGGTCGAGGCCGAGCTGGACCGCCTCATCCAGGAGAACGAGGAACTCCGCGCGAAGCTGGCCGAGTGCCTCAGAGGCAAGGTGCCCGGGGGCATGGGCATGCCCGGCTCCATGCAGATGGCGCCCGCTCCCGTGGCCGAGCCGAAGCCCGAGATGATGGCTCCCCAGCCGGAGCCGATCAAGCCTCCGGAGCCGGCCCGTCCCGAACCGGTTCCCGTCGGCATGGGTCTGCCGCCCGCCGAGGACAACATGGACACCGCGGCCCGCGTGCTCGCCCTCGCCCAGCAGACGGCCGACCAGGCGATCGCCGACGCCCGTCGCGAGGCGGACGAGACCGTGACCCGCGCCCGTCGCGAGGCCGACGACATCCTCGGCAAGGCCCGCCGCCAGGCCGAGCAGATCATCGGCGACGCCCGCGCCCGTGCCGAGACGCTGGAGCGCGACGCCCAGGAGCGGCACCGCCAGGCCATGGGCACCCTCGTGCAGACCCGCGACGAGCTGGAGCGCAAGGTCGAGGAGCTGCGCAGCTTCGAGCGCGAGTACCGCAGCCGCCTCAAGCTGTACCTGGAGAACCAGCTCGCGGAGCTCAACGTCGCCGGTGAGGGCAGCGGAGGCTTCCCGATCGTGGGCGGCGCCCCGGCCATGGCCCACGCCGTCGCCCCCGCGCCCCCGCAGATGGGCGCCGCCCCCAACCCGTTCGGCCAGGAGCCCTCGCAGCACTCCGGCGCCTTCCCCGGACCCGACGGCCCCCACAACGACCGCCGGTAGATAGTGGCGGGTCCCCACAGGACCCGGTAGCTCGGAGAACCCCCCGTGATCCTCATCAGTGCCGCACTGGTCCTCGCCGCAATCGTCCTGCTCATCGCGGGCGTCGTGCTGGGGACGCCTCCTCTCGTGATGTGGTCGATCGTCGTCAGCGTGCTGTCGGCGGTCTGTCTGCTGATCGGGGCACTGCTGAGACGCCACGAGCTGTTCCCTGCCGGTGGGCGTGCCGCCGAGGGAACCGCTCCCACCCCCCAGGGTTCGTCCGTGCCCCAGCTCGCGCACGTCGGTGCCGTGAGCGGGGCGTACGGCGGAGCCCTCGCCGGGGCACCGGCGCATCCGGTGGCCACGCCCATGCTGGCGGCCCCACCGGTCACACATCACGGGGCATTGCCCCCGCAGACCTTCCCGTCCCCGCCGCCCCAGCGGACGGGACCGATCACGCGGCCGCCGGCCGGTTCCGGCCGCGGCCTCGCCCCCGACGCGATCGTCCTCGTGATCCCCGGGCGCAAGCGCTTCCATCTGGCCACCTGCCGCCAGCTCGCCGGGCGTGAGACCGAGGAGCTGACGCACGAGGAGGCCCGCGAGGAAGGCTTCACCCCCTGCACCACCTGTCTCCCCGAGATCTCCAGCCGCACGGCGGAGCCGGAGGAGGCCCCATCCCGTGGCGACACCGCCCGCGACGACGCGGCCCCCGACGAGGGCCTCCGCGCGGAAGCCGCCCCCACGACCACCACGCCTTCGGCCGGGACCTCCGGCACGACCGGCAGGGAACCGTCCCGTTCCACGCCCGCTGATCGTGAGCCGCCTGTCGCGCGGTTCCCTCAGCCCGGCGTCCCGGGGCCGCGCCTGCCCGAGCCGTCCGACGACGAAGCGCGTGAAGAGCCCCGCGAGACGGCGGAAGAGGCGTCCGGGAAGACAGCCGGCGACGGCGAGGCCGATGAGCACGACGGTCCGGCGCGCGACACGGCCTCGCAGGCCGATGGCGGGACCGAGGGCGAGGGGCACGCTCCGGTGGACTGGTTCGGCCGGGGCGCGCCGGCGGAGTCCGGCGCGGAGACGACGACCCCGCGGTCTGCCGCTTCCACCCCGCCGTCCCCGCCCGCGGGCTCCACTCCGCCGTCCTCGCCTTCCGCCTCGTCCTCCGCGGCATCTTCGGGATCGTCGTCCGATTCCTCCGCGCCGTCCCGGCCTTCTGCCACGTCATGGTCCGCACCGGCCTGGTCTCCGCCGGCTGCGGGATCGGCGTCGGGTCCGGCGGACGACGAGACGGACGACTCGCTGACCGACACCGCGGAGCACGACTGGTTCAGGCCCGGGGCGCCCCTGCCGTGGGACCCCGCACTGTCGAAGGCCGCTGCCGGCGAGGCGGCGAAGGGAACCCCGTCGTCGGAGGACGGCGAGTCCGATGGACCCGCTGCTGGGGGCAAGGCCCGGGCCGCGGCCGCGCCGCAGCGGGCCGCCTCCTCCCGCTCGGACGACGAGCGGGACCGTGACGACCAGAGCGGATCCGGGGCCGGGGACGCGCACACGGCGTCCCGCCCTGAGGACGCCCCCACGCCCCCGCCCACGGGGGCCCGAAAGCCGGTGGAGCCGGCAGAGACCCCCGGATCCGGGCGCGCCGGATCCGCGGCCTCGGCCGGCTCCACCACCGGCCCGGCGCCCGCCGCCGGGAGCACCGCCGACGAGAGCGCCGGAAAGGGCACTGCGAAGAGCACCGGGAAGACCGGCACGGCCGGCGCCGCCGGTGCGCAGGACGGCGAGGGCGAGGACGACGGCGCCGACGCGGCGGAGCCGTCCGCCGACGGGGACGCGCGGGTGCGGGTCATGGTCGGCACACGGCGCTACCACGAGGCCGGGTGCCCCCTGATCAGTGGGATGGGCGAGTCGGGCATCGAGACCATGACACGGGCCGAGGCCGACGAGGCCGGCCTCACCCCCTGCTCGGTCTGCCAGAACGACTGACCGCGGAGCACCTCCGGGCTCCCGCCGGTGGTGGTCAGTCCTCTCCGAACCGGATACGCAGTTCCGCCATCTTGGACCGAAGCTCGCTTTCGGTGAACACGCCCTTGTTCATCAGCGCGTGCGCGACGGCCAACGCGGAACGCGTGTGGACCGGGAAGCGGCGATAGACGGTCTCTCCGAGCAGGTCCTCGGCCTGACGGCGTTCCAGGGTGTCCAGTGCGCCTCGCCAGGACAGGCACTCGCAGGTCGCCTGCATCCGGGACTCCCACGGAGTACGGACGCGCTCCAACGACGGCAGGTCGGTGTCGTCGCGCTCTCCGATGGCCTCAAGCGTGTCCATGAGCACCGTGTAGGGTGTCTCACTGCTCACTTGCCACCTCCGGTGATCTCCGCCGACTGATGGGCGACTCCGGAACGCGGGGGTGCCTCGGCGGCGGTCCAGCCCGGCTGTGGAAGAGCCACACCGATCATCGTGTCACGGGTGACGATGGCCGCGAGCTGCTCCTCGGTCCAGCCCTCGGTGCCTGCCGGGCGCATCGGCATCACCATGAACCGTGACTTCTGGTTGGAGTCGTGGACGCGTATCTCGACGTCGGCGGGGAGGAACAGTCCGAACTCCGCGAGCACCTGGCGCGGCTGGCGCACCATGCGCCGGCGGTAGTTCGGGGTCCGATACCAGTCGGGTGACATGCCGAGCACCGGCCTCGGGTAGCAGGAGCACAGGGTGCACACGATCACGTTGTGCACCTGCGGGGTGTTCTCCAGGACGTAGAAGTAGGTGTAGTCGCTCGGCGTGCCCGTCCCGGTCGGATCGAGCCAGTTCACCCCCACCTCCTTGGAAGCCTCTGTCCCGTCGGCGAGCAGGCGTTCCTTGAATGCCGGATCGAGCCAGGCCTTGGCCACCAGCTTCGACCCGTACATGGGGGTGCGGCTTTCGGCCCATTCGGAGAAGCGGCGGTGGTCCTCCGCGGAGAAGACGCCCTTCTCGATCGCCAGTTCCCGTACGGCGAGCTCGAGGATCTCGAACTCGTCGGTCCCGTCCGGCTCCTGGACCGGGGCGTGCGGATCATGACTGTGGGTGCTCATACGCTGTGCTCTCCCTCGCCGGCCGGTTCCAGCCAGCGCTCCGAGAATTCCGATTCCAGGGTGTCGAGGTCCGGGCCGGCGTAGTCCGCCCAGAGCTCTGTCTGCTTGAAGCGCACGACGTAGAACGGCTCGTGCCGCCCATCCTCGTCGCGGCCCCACGCCTCGTCCTCGGGGATGACCCACGCGGGCCGGTCCTCGACCACGGTGCCGATCCGCCCGCGCATGTAACCCTGGCAGCGCGTGTGGAACAGCGTCGTCTCGTCGCGGACGACGACGCGATCTCCGACCTTGAACCGTCTCATGAGAGCACATCCCCACGCCGGGCCCGGATTTCGTCGATCTTCCTTCCGAGCTCGTCGGTCGTGACGATCCCCTTCTCGACGAGCACCCGGGCGGCGGTGGTGATCCACCGGGCGTAGTAGGGCAGCCCGTAGTACTGGGTGGCTCCGAGATCGTTCTCCATGCGCCGGCGTATCTCGGCGTTCCACACCCCACGCCAGGCGAGGCACTCGCACGTGACGTAGGTGTCCATCTCCCACTGTCGTTCGGCCTCGTGCCGCGACTCGTACGCCACCTGGACGTCGGGCTGACCGCCGACGTCGTGCAGCACATGGCGCAGGGCGTCATATAGCTCGGTGCTGATGTGGTAAGGAGAGTCCAACGGCCGGCGGAAATCGGGCCGCAGCCTGTTCGTGTCACGGAGAAAACTGTCGTACGACCCCGTTCTGTCCTCTGTCATCTTAATTCACCCCGCGCTGCCCTATACCCTCGGGTCTGATCGCAACTCAAGCATTTGGGGATTTTGCCGTAACGGGAGATAGGGAATCAGTTGACGGTGAAACGCTCGCCCAATTTGAACACGCGCCACACGAGTGCGGCGATGCTCCATGCCGCGACGAACAATGCGACGATGACGTATCCGAGGATCTCGAAATGGCCCGCGAGCGACGCGTACGCCGCGATTGGCCCGCCCGCGCCGGTCGCGTCCACGGTCAGCTTGGCCAGGTACACCGTCGCGACGAACGCCGCCACCACCACGGTCATGCCGGTCGTCGCGGCGTTGTAGTGGAGCCGTCGCGCCGGGTCGCGATAGGCCCACGAGTAGGCGCGCGACATGATCAGGCTGTCGGCCGTGTCACAGGCCGTCATCCCGGCGGCGAACAGCAGCGGCAACGTGAGGACGGCCGTCATCGGCAGCCGGCCCTGCGACGCCGTGCCCGCCGACAGCGCCAGCAGCGTCACCTCGCTGGCCGTCTCCAGCCCGAGCCCGAACAGCAGGCCGATCGGCTACATGTGCCACGACGAGCGGATCAGCCCTCGAACGCGGTCGCCCAGAAGGCGGTTCATCAGGCCGCGGTTCAGAAGCTGCAGCTCCAGTTCCCTCCGGTCGATCCGGCCGTGGGCCATCCGCCGCCACAGTCCGATCAGGCCGGCCAGGACGAGGCCGTTGAGCACGGCGACGAGCAGCAGGAACGACATGGCGACGAGCTGGGAGACGAGCCCTCCCACATGCCGGAAGCTCTCGACGCCGTGCCCGGCGGCGCCGGCGGCGAGGGCCACGATCAGGGCCAGGACCAGCACGACGGTGGAGTGGCCGAGGGCGAAGAAGAAGCCCACCCCGACCGGGCGGCGACCACGCTGCGTCATCAGCCGCGTCGTGTCGTCGATCGCCGCGATGTGGTCGGCGTCGAAGGCGTGCCGGACGCCCAGGCTGTAGGCCAGTGTCCCGGCACCCGCGAACCCCCCGGCGCCTGCCGGGCCGTCGACGTAGTACAGGTACAGGGACCAGCCGGCGACATGGAGCAGAGCGACGAAGGTGACGATCCCGCCGACCCGCGCGCGCTCCCTCGCCGTCCAGCGTACGGGGACGTATACGGGCAGGCTCATGTCGTGACTCCGGGAGCGAGGCGGCCGCGAGGACGTGGGTCGCGGACGCCCCGGCCCTTTTCCCGCATCGCGCCCCGCGCAACCCCGCCCCACCGGTGGGGTGGGTGCGTCTTGACCGGAGTAAGCACGTGATGCACGTCGCCTCCCGCTTTCCTGGGGAAATAACGCCTATTTCCTCGACAGTCAGTCCCTCGCGAGGGCGCTGTCAACGAGTGGTGATTTCCGGCATTCGGCGGGTGGACAGAAGCGGCGGGGAAAACTCCCGCAAAAAGAATTGCCCGGGCACCGGTCGGATGACCGGCGCCCGGGCACTGTCCAGCCCGGTCAGGCCTTACGGAGGCGGAAGGACAGGCCGAGGTCGGCGTCCTCGTGCACCGGCAGGTCCTCGTCCGGGGCGCCTTCGGTGAGGCTCGCCGCCAGCACCTCGTCGGCGACGGCGTCGCCGCCCTCGCGCAGCGCCTCGGCAAGCTCACCCTCGGCCGACCACCACAGATCGATGCGGTCGGTGATGGACAGGCCGGTGGACTTGCGGGCCTCCTGGACGAGCCGGATCACGTCGCGGACCAGGCCGGCCCGGCGCAGTTCGTCGGTGATCGCCAGGTCCAGCGCCACGGTCTCGCCGGTGCCGGTGTCCACCGCGCCGGTCTCCACGGCCCAGCCCGACTTCGGCTGCTCGGTCACGATCACGTCGTCCGCGCCCAGCTTCACCGTGCCCAGCTCCCCGGCCTCGACCGTCGCGGACCCGCCCGAGCGCAGGGCGCGGGCCAGCTCCGCCGGGTCGGCGCCCGCCACGGCCGCGGCGACGAGCTTGGTCTGCGAGCCGAACCGCTTGCCGAGGCTGCGGAAGTTGGGCTTGACCGTGAAGGTCACCAGGTCGGCGGAGAACCCGGACAGGTCCTCCAGCCGCTGGACGTTGAGCTCGTCGGCGATGAGGTCGCGCAGCTCGCCGGGGAGACCGGCCCAGCCGGGGGCGCCGACCAGGGCCCGGCCGAGCGGCTGGCGGGTCTTGACCGACGACGAGGCGCGCGCCGACCGGCCCAGCTCCACGAGCCGGCGCACCAGCGCCATCCGCTCCGACAGCTCGGGGTCGAGCAGCGCGGCGTTCACCTCCGGCCAGGTGGCCAGGTGCACCGAGGCGGGGGCGTCCTGGTCGCGCAGCACGTCCCACAGGTAGTCGGTGAGGAACGGCACGAGCGGGGCCATGAGCCGGGTGACGGTCTCCAGGCACTCGTAGAGCGTCGCGAACGCCGACGCCTCGCCGGACCAGAAGCGGCGGCGCGAGCGGCGGACGTACCAGTTGGACAGGTCGTCCAGGAACTCGGTGAGCCGTCGCCCGGCCTTGGCGGTGTCGAACTCCTCCATCGACGCGGTGACGTCGGCCACCGTGCGGTGCAGCTCCGCCAGCGCCCACCGGTCGATCAGCGGCCGCTCGGCGTACGCCGGGGCCTCGGCCACCCGCGAGGGGGACCACGACTCGGCGTTGGCGTAGAGCGTGAAGAACGACGCGGTGTTCCAGTAGGTCAGCAGGACCTTCCGGACGATCTCCTCCAGCGCCGCGTGGCCGATCCTGCGGGGAGCCCAGGGGGACCCGGAGGTGGCCATGTACCAGCGCAGGGGGTCGGCGCCGTGCTGGTCCATGAGCGGCATCGGCTGGAGCACGTTGCCCAGGTGCTTGCTCATCTTGCGGCCGTCCTCGGCGAGGATCAGGCCGAGGCAGAGCACGTTCTCATACGACGACCGGCCGAACACCAGCGTGCCGACGGTCATCATCGAGTAGAACCAGCCGCGGGTCTGGTCGATCGCCTCGCAGATGAACTGGCCGGGGAAGGAGTTGTCGAAGACGTCCTTGTTGACCAGCGGCGCACCCCACTGCGCGAACGGCATGGCGCCCGAGTCGTACCAGACGTCGATCACGTCGGGCACGCGCCGGGCCTCCGCCTGACACGTCGGGCAGGGGAAGGTCACGTCGTCGACGTACGGACGGTGCGGGTCGAGGCCGGTCAGGTCGCGGCCCGCCAGCTCGCCCAGCTCCTTCAGCGAGCCGACGCAGGTGACGTGGTCCTCGTTCTCCGAGCAGACCCACAGCGGCAGCGGCGTGCCCCAGTAGCGGGACCGCGACAGCGCCCAGTCGACGTTGTTGCGCAGCCACTCGCCGTACCGGCCGTGCTTGATCGTCTCGGGGAACCAGTTGGTGCGCTCGTTCTCGGCGAGAAGCCGGTCCTTGATCGCGGTGGTCCTGATGTACCAGGACGGGAGCGCGTAGTAGAGCAGCGGGGTGTGGCAGCGCCAGCAGTGCGGGTAGCTGTGCTCGAAGTGCTCGCCGCGGAACAGCAGGCCGCGCTCGCGGAGGTTGCCGGTCAGCGGCTCGTCGGCGTCCTTGAAGAACAGGCCGCCCACGAACGGCACGTCCGGCAGGAAGCGCCCGTCAGGGCCGATCGGGTTCACCACCGGCAGGCCGTAGCGCTTGCAGACGGTCATGTCGTCGGCGCCGAAGGCGGGGGCCTGGTGGACCAGGCCGGTGCCGTCCTCGACCGTGACGTACGTGCCGAGCACGACGTAGTGGGCACCCTCGATGTCCACCAGGTCGAAGGGGCGCCGGTAGACGGTGTGCTCCAGCTCGGAGCCCTGGTAGGTGGCCAGCACCTCGGCGTCCTCGCCGAGGACCCGCCGCAGCAGCGGCTCGGCCACCACCAGCACCTCGTCGCCGCGCCGGGCCGCGACGTACGTCACGTCGGGGTGCACGGCGACCGCGGTGTTGGACACCAGGGTCCAGGGGGTGGTGGTCCAGATCAGCAGCGAGGCGCCCATCTCGGCCAGGGGACCGGAGACGACGGGCATCCGCACGTACACCGACGGGCTGGAGACGGTCTCGTAGCCGCCGGGCTGGCCGAGCTCGTGGTCGGACAGGCCGGTGCCGCAGCGGGGACAGTACGGCGTGATCCGGTGGTCGCGGAACAGCAGGTCCTTGTCCCAGACGACCTTGAGCGACCACCAGACGGCCTCGACGTACTGGGGGTCCATCGTGCGGTAGGCCTGGGACATGTCGACCCAGTAGCCCATCCGCTCGGTCATCTCCTCGAACGCGTCCACGTGCCGCAGCACCGACTCGCGGCAGCGCGCGTTGAACTCGGCGATGCCGTACGACTCGATCTCGGGCTTGCCGGACAGGCCGAGTTCCTTCTCGACGGCGACCTCGACGGGCAGGCCGTGGCAGTCCCAGCCGGCCTTGCGGGGCACGTGGTAGCCGCGCATCGACTTGTAGCGGGGGAAGACGTCCTTGAAGACGCGGGCCTCGACGTGGTGGACGCCGGGCATGCCGTTGGCGGTCGGCGGGCCCTCGTAGAACACCCAGGACGGGCCGTCGGCGTTCTGCTCCAGCGAGCGCTCGAAAACCTTCCCGTCCCGCCAGCGTTCGAGGACCTCGTGCTCGAGGGCCGGCAGGTCGACCTGCGCGGGAAGTGAGCGGAAATAGTGGGAAGACATCGTCGGGCGGGACCTCCACGCGGTGGCTGTGACAGCGCTGCTGACATGGCGTGAAGGGACGAAGCCGGGGACGGCTCCGCGGTACCACCCTTCTTGACGCCCGGCGTGGCCGGGCGCCCTCTCGTTTCTCTCCGCTGCCGGTTCTACTCGGCCGGGACGGCCTTTCCTCCGGCGGCTCCGGGGTGATCTTCCCTGCGCGGCCCGCCCCGGGCTCACACCGTCCCCGGGTCGCTGAGCGGGCGGATGCGGAGGTACTCGTCCCCATCAACGCCTTGCAGACTACGACGATAACGCAACGCGGGCGGAAGGGCTTCCCGATATACGGCCGACGTTCCGGGTGAGACCCGGCTCGTCCCGGGAATACGTGGGAGGAACACAGGCGGGCCCCGCGATTGTTGTGGGGGTGTGCGGGTGGGGCCCGGTGGCCGTCCAGGACGATCGGAGGCGGTCCCGTGGGACGCCGCCTCGGGATTCGGGGCATGGGTCCCGGTGGCACCGTCCGCAACAAAAAGATCGAAATAGAGTGCGACGAGGAGGAGCTGGCCAAATACGCCACCCGGTTACGGATGGGGTAAAAGCCTCGGCGATTCCGTTGCCGACCTGTTATCGGCGACTTATTCTGCCCGGACCGGCTCGAATCGCACCCGCCGGAAGGGTGCCCCGGGCCCGAAGGGTTCTGGGCGAAGGGGGAGGCCCGCAATGACGCGCACGGCGAGAACCGCCACCAGTGACGACGTCTGGTCCGACGAGGAGCTCGCCGAGGTCCGCGAGCGGCTGCGGCACGAGATCGAGGAGCTGCGCTCCGACATCTCCCGGGCGGAGGAGCAACTCGCGTCCGGGGACGTGAGCCAGGGCGCGGGGGACGATCCGGCGGACGCCGGGGCCAAGACGTATGAGCGCGAGCGTGAGATCGCCCTTACCCTGAATGCGCGCGACCTGCTCGCGCAGAACGAGCGGGCGATCGCCCGCGTCGAGGCAGGGACTTACGGAGAGTGCGAATCGTGCCACAAGCCGATCGGCAAGGAGCGTCTTCGGGCATTCCCGAGGGCGACGCTGTGCGTAGCGTGCAAGCAGCGGGAGGAGCGCCGCTGAGCGGTGCGCCGGCGCGGCCCGACCGCGCGCGGAAGATCGCTCTCCTCGTTGTCGTGGCCGCGGTCGTGTACGCCCTCGACCAGGTGAGCAAGTTCCTCGTCGTGGAGTTCCTGGAGCACGAGGAGCCCCTCACCGTCGTGCCCGGCGCGCTGGTGCTGACCGTGATCCGCAACGCCGGCGCCGCCTTCAGCATCGGCACCGGCATGACGATCGTGTTCACGGTGATCGCCCTGGCCGTCGTCGTCGCGATCGTGCGTACGGCGCGGAAGCTGCACAGCCTGCCGTGGGCGATCACGCTCGGCCTGCTGCTGGGTGGCGCGCTCGGCAACCTGACCGACCGCATCTTCCGCTCGCCGGCCCCGTTCCAGGGGCATGTGGTCGACTTCATCCAGGTGTTCCCGGTCACCCGGTTCCCGGTGTTCAACCTCGCCGACTCGGGCATCGTGTGCGGCGGCGTGCTCGCCGTGTTCCTCGCCTGGCGCGGCCACCAGATCGACGGAACCCGCCAGACGGACGAGCCGGTCGAGGGCCGCGAACACACCCACGCGGAGGGCGAGACGGACACGCAGGCCGGCGAGCCGGCGGGGGAGCGGGCCGATGGGTGACCAGCGCAGCCTGCCCGTGCCGGACGGCCTGGAAGGCGAGCGCCTCGACGCCGCGCTGGCCCGCCTCTTCGGCTTCTCCCGCACCCGCGCGGCCGAACTGATCGCCTCCGGGGACGTGCTGGTCGACGGCGCCGTCCCGGCCAAGTCCGACCGCGTCCACGCCGGGGCCTGGCTGGACGTGACGATCCCGCCGCCGCCCGCCGCGCCGATGCCCGTGGCCGAGCCGGTGCCGGGCATGACGATCCTGTACGAGGACGACGACGTGGTCGTGGTGAGCAAGCCGATCGGCGTGGCGGCGCACCCGACCGTCGGCTGGACCGGCCCCACCGTGATCGGCGGCCTGCTCGGCGGCGGCCACCGGGTCTCCACGAGCGGCGCGGCGGAGAGGCAGGGCATCGTGCACCGGCTCGACGCCAACACCACCGGCGTCATGGTCGTCGCCAAGAGCGAGCGGGCCTACTCCCACCTCAAGCGGGCGTTCAAGGAACGCACGGTCGACAAGCGCTACCACGCGCTCGTCCAGGGGCACATGGACCCGCTGCGGGGCACCGTGGACGCCCCGATCGACCGCCACCCGTCGGGAGACGGGCGCTTCGCGGTGGTGGCGGGGGGCAAGGACTCGGTCACGCACTACGACACGATCGAGGCGTTCCGGGCGGCGTCGCTGCTCGACATCAAGCTGGAGACCGGCAGGACCCACCAGATCCGGGTCCACATGGCCGCGCTCAGGCACCCGTGCGTGGGCGACCTGCTGTACGGCGCCGACCCCACTCTCGCCGCCCGCCTCGGGGTGGGCCGGCAGTGGCTGCACGCGGTCTCGCTGTCGTTCGAGCACCCGGCGACGGGGGAGTGGATGACCTTCACCAGCGACTACCCCGCGGACCTGGCCCACGCGCTGGAGATCCTCGCGGACGAGGGCTGAGCCGGGCGCTCCAGGTCCCCGGTCCCTGAGCGGCGCGTCTCGCCCCGGCTCCGGGGGAGGCGCCTGTGCGCCAAGGCCCGGCCGGGCGGAGGTCAGGCATCCCAGTCGGTCTCCGGCTGGGTGTAGCCGTCGGGGATGTCACCGACGTCACCGAGGTCGTCCGTGGTGGCCTCCTGGCCCTCGCCTTTTCCCTGGCCCCCACCCGTGCCCTGGGACGGCTTGGCGCTTCCGCCGCCGTTCCCGGGCTTGGCCGCGGAGGGCTTCCCCTTGCCGTTCTGCTTCGCCGGGGGAGACCCCTTGGGCTTGCCCGCGCCCTTGGACGCGGCGCCGGCGGGCTTGTCCTTGGGCTTTCCCCTTCCGGGCTGCTCAGGTGGCCTCCCGGCGGGCCCGCCGCGATCCTCCGCACGGTGCCCGCCGTCGGCGCCGCCCGCTGGGTTCGCCACCGGCTGGGTGGTCGTCTTCTCCGCCTCGCGGCTCTCGGTCCGCTTGCCGGTCTTGGCGGCCTCGGCGGTCTTGGGCTCGGCGGTCCTGGTCGCGAAGACCGTCACCGTGGGCGTGCTCACCACGGCGGTCCCCCTCGGGTCGGCCGGAAACCTGGCGGTGGCGAACGCGATGGCGCCGGCCGCCAGCCCGACGAGCGCGACGAGCGCTCCGGAGCCCGCCGCCAGCGCCCAGGGCCTGCGGCGTCCGCTCAGCGGCACGGGGGCCGGGACCGGCGTCGGGGTGTCCTCGCCGAGGGGCACGTGCGCGGGCGTGGAGACGGGAGCCGCGGGCGAGGTGTCGAAGACGGGCATCAGCCGGGCGAGCCGGGGCGGCTGCCGCGGACGCGGCACGACCGGGTCGGTCACCTGGCCGGTCGCCACGGCGTGCAGGTGCTGCGCGGCGTAGTCCGCGGTCATCCTGCGGGCCGGGTCCTTGATCAGCAGGCCCTCGATCACCGGTGCCAGCGGCCCGGCGTTGCGCAGCGGGCCCGCCTCCTCGTACATGACCGCGGCGAGCGTCGCCAGCGCGTGACCCCGGTGGAACGGCGAGCGCCCTTCGACGGCCATGAACAGCGTCACCCCGAGCGACCACAGGTCCGACGCCCGCTGCGCCTGCCGTCCCGCCGCCCGCTCCGGTGCGATGAACGCCGGGGTGCCGATCAGCATCCCGGTGCGGGTGACCGGCGAGTCGTCCTCCATCGCGGCGATGCCGAAGTCCGTCAGCACGACCCGGCCGTCGCCGGCGAGCAGCACGTTGTCGGGTTTGACGTCCCGGTGCAGCACCCCGTTCGCGTGGGCGACGCGCAGCGCGGCCAGCACCCGGGACCCGATCTCCGCCACCCGCCGCGGAGGCAGCGGGCCCTCCTCTCGGATGACCGATCCCAGCGTCCGGGACGGGATCAGTTCGAGGACGATCCAGGGGTAGCCGTTCTCCTCGAAGGCGTCGTACACTGCCGCCACGCTCGGATGGCTCAGCCGCCCGGCCGCCCGGGCCTCGCGGAAGGTCCTGATGGTGAAGACCTCCCGCTCCGGCCCGGTGAGCTCGGACGACGCGAGCAGCTCCTTGACGGCGACCTCCCGTTCGAGCACCTGGTCGACGGCTCGCCACACGGTGCCCATGCCGCCCCGCCCCAGCGGCTCGATCAGGCGATAGCGTCCTGCCACGACACGTTCGGAGGTCTGCGCTTCAGCCATGGTTGTCGCGCTACCCGTCTTGGGCGAACGCATGCGACAACATTGCTGTTCTGGGGCGAAACCCCCCTTGAACTGCGGATCTTCACCGAATCGTTATAGCGGCTGGAAGGTGCGCGTGAAGGCGTTGAAGTATGACAAACCGGACGTCCACCGAGAGTCGGCGACCTGCCAGTAGAGGGCGACGCAGCGGCCGTCGGCGAGCCTGAAGGCGCGGTCGAGCACCCGCACCTTGCCGGCGCCGGTCGTGTGGGTGAACTCCCAGTCCGCGGCGGGAACACCGAGGTATTTCCTGGACGTCAGCCCGATGAGCTCGTAGCCGCGCAGGTAACCCTTCTTGGTCGAGGCCGCCTCGACCGTGCGCAGCGCGTCCACCGGGTCCGTGGTCTCCCAGGGGGTGAAGTCGACCTGCAGGTAGTCGCGCCCGCTCGGGGCGTGGAAGCGCACGCGGGTGGCCTCCCTCTGGAACGGGACCCAGCCGGCGGGCAGGGCGATGGAGAAGCCCAGCGGGTCGCGGTGGGTCTCCCACCCCTTGGGGGGCTTGGCCGTCGCCGTCGTCGGATACTCCGTGGAGGGCTTGTCCGACGGCTCCTTCGAGGGATCGTCCGACGGCTCCGCCGTCGGCTCCTCCGACTGCGACGCGGGCGACTGGACGGAGGCGCTCGGTTCGGTGTCCCCCGACGTGTTGTCGGTGCCCGTGGTGGGACCGATCTCCGTAGGCGTGAGGCCCTCGGCGACGCTCCCGCCGCCGGCCAGCGAGCGGTAGCCGTACCAGCCGCCCGCGACGACGGCCACGAGCAGCAGCGGTAACAGGACGAGCAGAGTCACCTTGGTCGCGGAGCCGCGTCCCGGAGGGCGCGCACCCGGCGCGGCGTACGGGCCGGGGCGGCTCCCGGGCGGGACGGCGGGCCCGCCGGGACCCGCGTACCCCCCGTGGCCGTTCGGTGCCGTCGGGTGGCCCGCCATGCCCGCGCCGCCGCCGGGGCCGGGCGGCCCGGCAGGACCGGTGACCCCGGGCCAGGGGGCGGAGCCGCCGGACTGGTGCGGGACGCCGTAGGGCTGGGCGCCGTACGGGGGGCCGTACGGGGGCTGCGACGGCCCGGACGGCGCGCCGCTCCACGCGCCGGGCTCGGGCCGGTTCCCCGGCAGATCGGGGGCGGCGTGTCCCGGACCGGCCGTCAGGGCGGCGTTGAGCAGGGCCGCGGCCTCGGCCGCGCCCATGCGCCGGGCCGGGTCCTTGCGCAGCAGTCCTTCGAGCACCGGCGTCAGGGCGCCCGCCCGCTGGGGCGGGGCCGGGTCGTCGTGCAGGATGGCCGCCATCGTGGCCACCGGGGAGTTTCGGTCGAACGGAGTCCTGCCCTCGACCGCGGCGTACAGCGTCGCGCCGAGCGACCACAGGTCGGACTCGGGGGTCGCGGGCTCGCCGTCGAGCCGCTCGGGCGGCATGAACGCGGGGGTGCCGGTGATGCCGCCGGTCATGGTCAGCGCGGCCTCCTCCGGCATCGTCGCGATGCCGAAGTCGGTGAGCACCACCCGGGTCTCCCCGTTGAGCAGCACGTTCTCCGGCTTGACGTCCCGGTGCAGCACCCCCGCGGCGTGCGCGGTGCACAGCGCGTCGAGCACCTGCAGGCCGATCGCGGCGACCCGGCCGGGCGGGAGCGCGCCCTGCTCACGCAGCACCTGGCCCAGGGACACCGACCGCACCAGCTGCATCACGATCCAGGGACGGCCGTCCTCCTCGATGACGTCGTGGACGACGACGACGTTCGGATGGTCGATGCGGCCCGCCGCCCGCGCCTCACGGATGGTGCGCCGGTTGAACGTCTCCCTGTCCTCTTCGGAAGTGGGGTGGTAGAGCACCTCTTTGACGGCCACCGTGCGGTCGAGCAGGTCGTCGTGGGCGCGCCACACGACGCCCATGCCTCCGCGGCCGATCGGTTCGAGCAGGTGATATCTGCCCGCGACCCGACGCTCCTCGTCCACCCTGTCCTCCTCCAAACCCCCTGAATGGTCCCACAGCCCGGCGCGCGGCCGTCCGTCTTCGATCTCACGGAACCGGCGCCGGCGGAGGAACTCGCAGGTCGGGCCGGTCGGCCGTGACCGCCGCCGAGACGGGCGAAGCCGATGCTCAGTTGTTATCGGACGTTACAAAAGGACGATTCGGCCAGTCACTCCCACATTGACTTGCGGAAACGCCATTGCTCACAGTTTCGGCTCGAGTGTCGTTATGTTTCGCGATGGCTTGTCCGGTTTATTCCCTTCTAATACTGTCCGCAGTGACTTTGTCGTTTCCCGGACGGGTGCTCCTCCGAGACCTCCCCCGTCCCCCCGCCTGGAGGCTAGATGCGGTTACGCACGCTGTTGTGCGGAAGATCCCCTTACGGCATGGCGCTCGGCACCGCGGTCCTGGTGTCGGCCGCGCTCACGCTGACGCCCGCGGCCCCCGCGCAGGCCGACCCGGCCGGCGCGGGCAAAGCGCCGGGACGGTGCAGCACCGACCCGAACGCCCGCCTGGGCACGGTGCCGGCGCCCGAGCAGTTCTTCGGCTTCCCTCTGGGCAAGGGACAGTCCCGGGTGCTCACGACCGAAGAGATCAAGAAGTACGTGGAGGCCGTGGGAGGCGCCTCGGACCGCGTCGTCACGGGCACCGTGGCGCACAGCGTGACCGGCCAGGAACTGCCGTACGCCATCGTGTCCGACTCCCACCACATGGTCCCGGGGCAGCTCAAGAAGATCGCGGACCAGATCCGCTCGCTGCGCGACCCGAGGAAGCTGAAGGCGGACAAGGCGGCGCGCATCGCCGACGACTCGCCCGCCATCGTCTGGATCGCCGGCAACGTGCACGGTGGCGAGAAGAGCGGCGCCGACGCCGCGCTCAAGACCCTGTACGAGCTGGCGAGCGGCCTGTCCTGCGACGTCGCGAAGCGCAACGACAACCTGGTCACGGTCATCGTGCCGACCCAGAACCCCGACGGCCGCGACGCGAGCCGCAGGACGAACGAGTACGGCTTCGACCTCAACCGGGACTGGTTCGCCCGCACCCAGCCGGAGACCGACGGCAAGATCGAGATGCTGCGGAGCTATCCGCCGCAGGTCTTCGTCGACGCCCACGAGATGGGCGGGCGGCAGTACTTCTTCCCGCCCAACGCCGACCCGATCCACCACGAGATCGCCGACCAGCCGGTGAACTGGATCAACCGCATCGGCGCGGCGAACGCCGCCGGCTTCGGCTACAACGGCGCCTGCGGCGACGCGGTCACCACCGAGTGCTACTTCAACTACGCGACGTACGACCTGTTCTACATGGGCTACGGCGACAGCGTCCCTGCCGCGGGCTTCGGCGCCGCCGGGATGACGTTCGAGAAGGGCAGCACGTCGGCGGTCGAGGACCGGGTGCAGCAGCAGTTCAACACCCAGTGGGCGACGACCGGCTGGGCCGCCGACAACAAGCGCGAGGTCCTGAACGGCTACTACTCGATCTGGCAGACCGCGCTCGCCGAGGGGGCCGCGGGCGCCCTGGAGCCCAACGAGGTCGTCCAGCCGTCCAACACCGTCCGGTTCCCGGTGCCCGACATCGCGATCCGGTCGTACTTCCTGCTGCCCGACCGGCAGCTCGGCGACGTGCGCCGGCTGGTCGAGCGGCTGCGCCGCATGGACGTGGAGGTCTACCGGGTGAGCAAGCCCGTGAAGGTGCCCTCCGCGCGGGTCTTCGGCGGCCGGACGGCCAGTGACATGACGGTCCCCGAGGGGGCCTACTGGATCCCCATGGACCAGCCGCAGAAGCACTGGATCCAGGCGGTCATGGGGGAGGACCCGTACGTCCCGTTCCCCTACTTCTACGACGTCTCCTCGTGGAGCAACCCGCTGCTCGCGGGCGTGGACGTCATCTCCACCGGCGACGCGCTGTCGCCGAAGGCCGCCCTCGTGAAGGACGTCGACGGCGGCGTGGCCTCCGCCGCGCCCAAGGGCGGGTCGTACTCCTACCCGATGGACTCGGCCGCCGCCTCCGAGCTGACCTTCCGGCTGCTCGGCGCGGGTGTGCCGCTCACGCGTGACGACCGGACCGGGGTGGTCGGCCTGGCCGCCACCGCGATGAACCGCGGCGAGCTGGACAAGCTCGCCCGCTCGCTGGGCGTGACGGTCGAGGGCGGCAGCGCCCCCGCCTCCGGCGCGGCGCTGCGCACGCCCGACGCCGGCCTGTTCGCCGGCACCGGCGTGTCCACCACCTCCGGGTCGTACGGCGAGGCCCGCTACGTGCTCGGCGACCGCTGGGGTCTCGACCTCAAGCCGGTGACGACGGCGGACGTCAACGGCAACACCCCGGCCTTCACCGAGCGGACCGTCCTGCTCGTCCCGGACGGCAGCAGCTCCAACGGCGGCCTGACCGAGCAGGGCCTGGCCAACCTCAGGCAGTGGGTGGCCGCGGGCGGCACGTACGTCGGGCTGCGCAACGAGGGCACCCGGGTCGCCAGGGCCGCCGGCCTCACCTCCACGACCGAGAAGGCCAAGCCGACCGGCTACCAGGTCATCGGCTCGCACTTCCGGGTGGACGTGGAACAGGGCAGCCCGGTGGCGCTCGGCCGGCCGGCGGAGGACTTCCAGTTCAACAACGGCGACCCGATCCTCAACCCCAGCCAGACCGGGGTGAACGTGCTCACCTACCCCACGGATGACACGTTCTGGTCCAACGGCTACACGGTGGGGGCGGAGGCGCTCAAGGGCACGGCCTCTCTCGTCGACGAGCCGACCGGCGCGGGACACGCCGTGCTGTTCGCGTACAACCCGCTGTTCAGGGCGTACAACGAGAACGGCATCCACCTGCTCGCCAACGCGCTGCTCTACCCGGCGGGCGCGTCGCAGGCGTCGCCCCAGGCGAAGCAGCGGATCGCGGCGGCGCCCGACCCGCTGCGCATCGCCGCGGCGACGACGGAGGAGCCGCCGAACCTCGGCGGGGAGTGGCGGCCGATCGTCATCCAGGTGGCCGACGCCGACCTCGCGCGGACGCAGGCGGTGGTCGAGCGCTACACGGACACGGCTCAGACCGCGTCCGCGGACGGCTCGTCCTACATCACCATCCCGAACCCCGACGGACTGTCCGCAGACGAGCACCCGTTCGTCCGCGACCTGGTCCGCGACCTCGGCGCGGCGGGCATCCCGCTCCGCTCCGTCGTCGCCTGATCCCACGTAAGACACCGGGCCGGGCGGCCGGTCTTCCGGCCGCCCGGTTCTTCGAAAGGAACCTCATGACCTCGTTCCGCTCGCGCCGGGCGGCGCGGCTCGGCGGCGCGGCCCTCGCGGCCGCGCTGCTCGCCGCCACCCAGGCGACCACGGCTCTGGCGGCTCCCGGCAACCCCGGCGCGCCGCGCTACTCCGCGGGCGCCCCCTCGCTCGGCGACCCGTACTTCCCGGACCAGGGCAACGGCGGCTACGACGTGCGGCACTACGACGTCACGTTCTCCTACGACCCCGCCACCAAGGTCATGGACGCCACGACGGTGATCACCGCGGTCGCCACCCAGGACCTCGACCAGTTCGACCTGGACTTCCGCGGGCCGGAGATCACGTCGCTGAAGGTGGGCAAGCATCCGGCCGACTACCGGCGGGACGGGCAGGAGCTCGTCGTCACGCCGCGGCCGAAGCTCAAGACCGGGGAGACCTTCACGGTCACGGTGACGTACGCCGGGACGCCGCCGGTCGTCACCGACCCCGACGGCTCGATCGAGGGCTGGGTGCCGACCGACGACGGCGCCTTCGTGCCGGGCGAGCCGCAGGGCGCGCCGGCCTGGCTGCCCTCCAACGACAGCCCCGCGGACAAGGCGACGTTCACCTTCCGCGCGACGGTCCCCGAGGGCGTCACGGTGGTCGGCAACGGCCGCCTGGTGTCCAAGACGACCGCGAACGGCAAGACGACGTTCGTGTGGGACTCGGCGGAGCCGATGGCGACCTACCTCGCCACCGTGACCCTGGGGAACTTCGTCGTGAACGAGACGACCACGCCGAGCGGCATCCCGGTCTACACGGCCGTGGACCCGCGGCTGGCGACCCAGTCGGCCGCGGCCGTCGCGCAGATCCCCGGCATCCTGGAGTACTTCTCCTCGATCTTCGGGCCGTACCCCTTCAACCAGGCGGGCGCCATCATCGACCGCGCGCCGGACGTCGGCTACGCCCTGGAGAGCCAGACCAAGCCGATCTTCTCCAGCGCGCCCAGCGTCGGCACGATGGCGCACGAGCTCGCGCACCAGTGGTACGGCGACAGCGTGAGCGTCGGCAAGTGGTCCGACATCTGGCTCAACGAGGGCTTCGCGACGTACGCGACCTGGCTGTGGACCGAGCACACCGGCGGCGCCACCGCGCAGCAGACGTTCGACAGCTCCAGCAACTACGGCCGGGCGGCGACCTCGTCGTTCTGGCAGATCGTCACGGCCGACCCGGGCCCCGAGGACATGTTCGGCAACGTGCCGTACAACCGCGGCGCGATGACGCTGCACGCGCTGCGCGGCAAGATCGGCGACGCCGCCTTCTTCGCGCTGATCAAGGACTGGACGACCCAGCACCGGCACGGCAACGCGAGCACCGCCGACTTCATCCGGGCGGCGGAGAAGGTCTCGGGCATGGACCTGAAGGCGTTCTTCGACGTGTGGCTGTTCCAGAAGGGCAAGCCCGCCTCCTGGTGACCCTCCTCCGGCGGCTCCCGTTCGCGGGAGCCGCCGGTTTCTCCGGCGTAGGCGGCCGGGGGAGCGGCTCAGGGACGCAGGTGCAGGGCGAGCTGGATGCGGTCGCGCAGGCCCAGCTTGCGCAGCACGCTGGACACGTGGTTCTTGACCGTGCCCTCGGTGATGAACAGGCGCGCCGCGATCTCCCTGTTGGCGGCCCCGGCGGCGACCATCCGCGCCACCTCCACCTCGCGGGCCGACAGCAGCTCCTGCCCGTGGAAGGCGACCGGGTTCACCGGCAGGTGCCGCAGCTCGGCGACGAGCCGGGCCGCCACCGGGCTGCCCAGCACGGTCTCCCCGCGGCTCACCCGGTGCACGGCCGAGACCAGCTCCTCCGGCGAGCAGTCCTTCAGCAGGTAGCCGGTCGCGCCGCCGCGCAGCGCGCCGAAGATGTACTCGTCCTCGTCGAACGTGCTGAGCACGACGACCGCCACCTCCGGATGCTCGGCGGCCAGACGGACGATCAGCTCCACGCCGTTCATGCCCGGCATCCGCATGTCCACGAGCGCCACGTGCGGGCGGCGGTCGCCGATCACCCGCAGCGCCTCGTAGCCGTCGGCCGCCTCGCCGACGACCTCGACGCCGTCCTCGACCTCCAGCAGCTTGCGCAGCCCCTGGCGCAGCAGCGCCTGGTCGTCCACCAGCACCACCCTGACCGGCACACTGACCGGCACCGTGGCCGGCACACTGACCGGCGTCATGCCCGCACCCCTGACAACGGCAGCTCGGCGCGCAACTCGAACCCGCCGCCCGGCCTGTTGCCGCCGGCCAGCGTGCCGCCGAGCGCCCTGGCCCGATCCGCCAGCGACGACAGCCCGAAGCCGCCGCGCGACCGGTCGTCCCTGCCCGTTCCGTCGTCGCTGACCACGAGCGCCACCTGACTGTCGCCGAACGTGAGCGTGCCGTGCACGTGCTCCGCCTTCGCGTGCCGCAGCGCGTTGGTGAGCCCTTCCTGCAGCACCCGGTAGAGGACGAGTTCGGTGTCGGCCTCCAGGCGCCGCTCCTCGCCCCGCACCTCGAAGCTCACGCTGATGCCGGTGCCGTCGAACGACGCCGCGAGCCGTTCGAGCGCGGCGCCGCCGACGCGGCCGTCCAGCGCGAGCGGCCGCAGCGCACGCACCCAGCGCCGCGCGTCGGCCAGCGCCTCCACGGTGAGCTCCTTGGCCTGGCGGACCTCCCCCCAGGCGGCGTCAGGGCGGCGCTCGCGGAACCGCTCGGCGTTCTCCAGGCCCATCTTGATGACGGTGAGGTGATGGCCGACCGAGTCGTGCATCTCCGCCGCCATCCGCGCCCGCTCCTCGGCGACGGCCAGCTCCCTGATCCGCTCCAGCAGGCCCTGGGCCTCCTCGCGCCTGCGCCGCGCCTCCAGGGTGGATGCCGCCATGCCCAGGACGAACGCGGAGAACACCGCCATCGCGGTGGCCTGGACGATGCCGTTGGCGATCGTCGATCCGAGAAGCGGGGGCACGAACACGGAACCGACCACGACACAGGACAGGATGGCCGTCGCGACGCGCATGCCGTACAGGAACGCGAGGTTGGCCACCGCGAGGAGGATCAGCGGCAGGTGGGTCTCCCGGGAACCGGTCATCCCCAGCAGGATCGTCGCCGCCAGGAACAGCGGGGCCACCCAGAGGCGGCCCCGCGCCCGGCTCCAGGGCAGCGCCGGCCAGAGCGCCGCGAGCAGCACCAGGTCCGCGCCGAAGAGCACATGTAGTGGGGTGGCGGCGCCGGTCACGACCCACTGCGCGAGGCCGGAGGTCAAAATGGCCGTCATCGCCCAGAACACGAGGTTGAACAGGAACGGCCGGTCGGCGTCGCGAAGCCAGTCGAAACGCGCCATGGTCTCGACCCTAGAGCGATTCGGATCGGATGCAATCGCCCATCGGAACCATGACCATGGTCATGCCTGCGTCTATCCGCCGCTCGATGTGCCCGCGAGCAGGGCGAATCTAGCGTTTTCCCATGAAAGCCACCACGCCCGTGTGGGCGGTATCGATCGCCGTCGTCGTGATGTTCGTCCAGGCGTTATGCGGCCCGCTGATCGTGTCGCTGCTGACCGACGACCGCGGCGTCCTCGTCGCGACGCTGAGCGCCCTGTCCGTGACCCTCGTCTCGCTCGCTCTCGTGTACGCGGTCCGCCGGTTCCTCGGCCGCCAGGACTGGTCGGGCGTACGGCTGACCTGGTCGTGGAGCGCCTTGTGGCAGGCGATCGCGGGCCTGCTCGCCGGAGCGGTGGCCGTCGCGTCCGCCAAGGCGCTCGCGGTGGCGCTGGGCCTGACCGACTGGGTGCCCTGGTGGGAGTCGGCCCGCGACATGCTCCCCTACCTGCCGCTCGCGTTGGCGATTCCCGTGCTCAACCAGGCGTTCCCCGAGGAGCTGCTGTGGCGGGGGCACGTCTACGACACGCTGTCGGCCCGGCTGTCCACCCGCGCTGTGGTGATCACGGTGACGGCCGTGTTCGGCGCCCTGCACATCATCTCGCAGAGCGGCGCCGACACCCTGACTGAGAAGCTGCTCTACGTCGTCATGGCCACCGCGCTCGGCTTCGCGTGCACGGTGGCCCGGATGCGCAGCGGCGCGGTGTGGATGGCGGTGGGCGTGCACGGCGGCTTCCACATCGGCCTGCGGCTGACCCCCACCCAGCACGCCGGTTTCGCCGCGCAGCTGGTCCTGATGGCCGCCGCGCTCATTCTGGCCGCGTGGGTGATCGACATGGCCTATCGCGCGCGTGCGGGGCGCGAGCCGGTGGCCGCCCCGGAGACGGTCTGAGAGCAATGGCGGGCCCGCGCCCGCCCGCTCGTGCGTACGGGCGGGCGGGCGGATGTCAGCCGATGGTGCAGGAGATCGGCGCCGGGACGTCACCCGCGCCGTTTCCGGTGAAGCCGAACGACGTGGACGCTCCGGCGGCCAGGCCGCCGTTGTAGCTCACGTTCCTCGCGGTGACGGCGGCGCCCGACTGGGTCACCGTGGCGTTCCACGAGGAGCTGATCGTCTGGCCGCTCCGGAAGGACCAGCCGACGGTCCAGCCGGAGATCGCGGTGGCGCGGGTGTTCGTCACCGTCACGTCGGCCTGGAAGCCGCCCGGCCAGGAGTTGGTCACCTTGTACGTCGCAGAGCACCCCGAGCCGCCGGCCGTGGGGGAGGCCGAGGGCGACGGGGACGGCGTGCGCGAGGGCGAGGCGGACGGCGAGGGCGACGGCGTGCGCGAGGGGGACGGAGTGGGGGACGGAGTGGGGGACGCCGTGCCGCCGCCGGACGCCTTCAACACCGTGATGGAGTACGGCGGGAGCGTGATCGAGGTGGCGGACGACGCGGTGCTCGTGCCGATCGAGGTGGCGCCCTTGCGCCACTGCACGACCGAGGCCGTGCCGCCCGGGGAGAAGCCCGAGTAGGACAGCGAGACCGTCGTGGAGTTGTTCAGGTCCTTGTTGACGAGCACGACGTTGACGCCGCCGGAGGTCCTCACCGCGTGCGCGGCGAGCAGCGAGCTGGACGAGGACGCCTTGACCAGCGTGTCACCCGGCGATCCGGCCCTGCCGACCATGGCCAGCCCGTAGTAGGGCGGGAGAGGCGTGTTCACCGGGGGCTCCCCGGAGCTGCCGGAGGACAGGATGCCGAAGTCGTTGTAATCGGTGGTTCCGTCGTCGTTGGTCTTCGGGCTGCTGCTTGTGCCGTTGTGGAGGCTCCACCAGTCGACGTTCATCACCCCGTTCTCGAACCAGGTGAGGTAGCTGTCGGCGGCGCCCAGGGCCGTCGTCGCGCTGTTGAGCTGGTAGTTGAGGTTGGCCTCCGTGACCGCGATGCCGATGCTCGACGCCCTGCTCCCGGCGTACCTGCCGAGAAGGGAGCGGATCGTGCTCACCATCGGGGCGATCTGCGAGACCTTCGTCAGGCTGTCGGCCGCCGACGTGGCGCCCGGGTACCAGTGGACGATCACGAAGTCGGCCTTGTCCTGCACGATGGACATGACCGTGTTGTTCCAGTCGGCACTGTCGCCCGAGCCTACGACGCCGTCCGGCCAGCCGCCCGGGGTGGTGAGCACGACGCCCACCTTGATCGAGGAGTCCACGGCCTTCATCGCCGAGATGTACTGCAGGACGTTGTTCGCGTACGCCCTCGGGCTCTTGTCGGAGTGGTTGTCCTGCTCCCAGCCCGAGCCGTAGTGGCCGTTGCCGTAGACCTCGTTGCCGATCTCCCAGTACTTGACGCCGTAGCCCTTGGTGACGTTGGCGTAGCGCACCCAGTCGGCGGCCTCCTGGGCCGTGCCCGTGCCGTAGTTGGCGATGACGACGGGCTGCGCGCCGGCCGAGCGCACCGTGCTCACATAGGTGTCGAAGTCGGTGCCCGGGGCCACGTAGCCGCCCTCGGTGGTGTGGGTCTTCCAGTGGTAGATGTCGCCGTACGACCCGCCGGGGTAGCGGACGGCGGTGAAGCCGGCGTCCCGCAGCAGACCCGAGACGGGGGAGCTGTTCATGTTCCCGTCGTAGACGGCGACGTTGACGCCGTGCCCGGCGGCCGGGATCGTGCCGAGGCTCGTGCCGGTGTTCACCGTCACGGTGGCGGAGGTCGCGGCCGAGGCGGGCGCGCTGACGGCCGTCGCCGCCACGACGGCCGACGCGGCGGCGAGCGCCGCCGACGTCAGCAGGGCCAGGCCGGCGCGCCGCCGGCGGGTGAGCGAGCCGTGCATGGGAGCTCCTTCGAGCGGTCGCGCTGTCGCCTTTTCCGGGCGAAGGTCGAGCCGCATCCTTTGCCTCGCCACGCCGTACGGTCAACAGCTCAGGCGGCCGGCAAGTCCCTGAGCTGGGGGTGATTTCGTTTGGACGTGCAACTTTCATCGGAGGTCACTCAGGAGGGGTGCATGAGGCAGGCCAGGGCGTGTTCGAGCGCCGCGGGCGTCGCGACGGGCGCCGGCCAGGGGACCCTCACCAGGTGGCCGGGCCCCGGCCGCAAGGTGGCGCCGTAGCGGTCCAGCTCCCACAACCACACCTCCTCCTGGGCCGGTTCCCCCGTCAGCCGCTCCGCCGCCTCGCGCAGCTGCCGCGAGTGGGACTCGTTGACGTGGCGCACCATGCGTTCGGCCGGGGGGAGCAACGGGTCGGGCGCCGAGGCGAGGTAGCTCTCGGCGTCGAGGACGCCCGACTCCTGGCCGGTCATATAGATCACGTGGCAGACGTCGACGCGCAGCAGCGCGGGACCGCCTCCTTCGACGGCCGCGAACAGGTCCTCGTCGGGGCACGCCTCCGCGATGGCGACGGCGGCCGCGCGCGTCTCCGCCGCCGGTACGGGCTGCGTCCACCCCCGCACCTTCAGCAGCGCGCGGGGCCGCTCGACCCCGCCGACCTCCCTGCTCGCCGTGAGGTCGACCGTCACCAGGGTCTCCGCGGGCGCGCCGTGCAGGGTCTCGCCGGGCTTCACCAGCAGGACCGGCCGGCCTCTGCCGTCCACGCCGCCGCGGGCGGCGGCCGTGGGCACGCCGGACCCGGCGACGGAGACGTGGGTGGGCGCCGCCAGGGCCGCGAGCGTCCGTACGCGCTCGGGGGTGGGGGCTGCGGTGACCGGGTGGCGCATGGGGAGCTCCTCGCTTCAGTAGGTTAGGCTTACCTTAGTAAGGCTTACCTAACTTGGAAAGAGGCGTCATGCGCTACACGGGACCGAAGGTGCGGCTGTCGCGGCGGGCGGGCGTCCCGCTCACCCGCAAGGCGGTGAAGTACTTCGAGGCGCGGCCCTACCCGCCGGGGGAGCACGGCCGCAAGACCAGCCGGCGTAACACCGGCGACTACGGGATGCGGTTGCTGGAGAAGCAGAAGCTCCGCTGGTATTACGACGTGTCGGAGCGTCAGCTCCGCCGCTACTGGGACCTCGCCGTCCGCCGCCCCGGCAGGTCAGGGGAGGAACTGGTCGCGCTGCTGGAGACCCGGCTCTCCTCGCTCGTCCTGCGGGCAGGCCTGGCACCGTCCATCTACGCCGCCCGGCAGTACGTGAACCACGGGCACATCACGGTCGACGGCCGCAAGGTGGACATCCCGAGCTACCAGGTCAGGCCGGGCCAGCGGGTGGGCGTACGGGACCGGTCGGCCAGGATGCAGCCGTTCGCGGCCGCCGCCGAGGGCACGTACGCGGACGAGCGGATCGCCCCCTACCTGGACGTGGACCACCGGACGCTGCGCTTCACGCTGCTGCGGCGCCCCGTACGCGAGGAGGTCGCGGTCCCGGTGGACGAGCAGCTCGTGGTCGAGCACTACTCCCGCTGAGGCCTCGGTCGGCGGCCCGGCCGTGACCGACCCTCACGGTGTGCGGAACCCCCGGAACGTCACGCGCCTGCGGACCACGAAGCCCAGCCGCTCGTAGAGCGCCATCGCGTCGACGTTGGCCTCGGCCACGTGGAGGAACGGGCGCTCGCCGCGAGCCGTGATGCGGGTGACCAGGGCGCGCACCAGGCGGGAGGCGTGACCGCGCCCGCGGGCTTCCGGGGCGGCGCAGACGGCGCTGATCTCGGTCCACCCGGGCGGGCGGAGCCGTTCGCCCGCCATGGCGACCAAGGCGCCGTTCTCGCGGACACCCAGATAGGTGCCGAGCTCGTGGGTCCGGGGCCAGAACGGCCCCGGCCGGGTCCGCGCGGTGAGATCGAGCATCTCGGGCACGTCGCCGGCGCCCAGCTCGACGATCCGCGCGCCGGCCTCGGCCTCCGCGCGACCCGGGTGGGCGCCTGCGGGCCAGATCATCTGGAAGCCGTCGAGAGTGAAGAGCGGTTCCCAGCCCGCGGGCGGGGTCGCCGGGCAGCTGAACATGTCGGCGAATCCGCCCCGGCCGAGCAGTCGCGCGAGGTCGTCCCATTCCGCCGGGCCGGGGTCGGCGGACACCGTGGAGAAGGACGCGACCTCCGGCAGGTAACCGGCCGCCCGGCCGAGCCGGCGGGCCAGGTGCGCGTGGTGGCCGCGAAGCGACTCCCCGACGGGGTCGTCGAGTGCGACGGCGTCGCGGTCGGCCATCGTGCCGTGCCTTCCCATCCGCGCGTGAGCGCCGCTGACCAGCCGTCGACGGGTCACGGCCGGAGGTTCCGCAGCGCAGTGTAGTCAGGCGGGATCCCGTGCTCGCCGGCAGAGGGGCGCCGCCGGGCGGGTGACGATGATCGCGCACTCGCGGGGGTTGAACCCTACGCGGCGGGAGGTCGTAGCGTTTCGAGCGTGATCGGGGCAGACGACGCCGGACGGCGATGGTCGATCGGCGAACTGGCGCGGGCGACCGGGATGACGGTGCGCGCGCTTTACCACTACGACGAGATCGGGCTGCTGAGCGCGAGCGAGCGTACGCCCGCAGGGCACCGCCGCTACACCGAGCGGGACCTGCGGCGGCTGTACCGCGTGCGCGCCCTGCGGGCGCTCGGCCTGTCGCTGGAGGAGATCGCGGGCGTTCTCGACGGCGCGGCGGACGACCCCGAGTCGATGCGCGACCTGCTGGCAGAGCAGTTGCGCAGGCTCGACGAGCACGCCGAGCTGATCGGGGTGCTGCGTCAGAGGATCCGCGGCCTGCTCCGGCAGGCCGGCGACTCGTCCGGCCTCGATCCGGATCGGTTGATGACCACATTGGAGTTGATGTCGGTGTTCGAGACCTATTTCACGGAAGAGCAGCGCGAGCGGCTGGCCGAGCGCAGAGACGCGCTGGGCGGCGAGGGCGTCGAGGCGGCCAAGGGCGCGTGGGCGGGGCTGGTCGAGGAGGGCCTGCGGCTCGTGGAGACCGGCGTGCCCGCCGAGGACGAGCGCGCCCGCGACCTCGTACGCCGCTGGGACGCCCTCGCGGGCGGGTTCCACCCCGAAGGACCGGAGGGCGAGCGGACCAGGGCGGCGGCCCGCAGGATGTGGCAGGACAACAGCGAGGAGATCGGCCGGAGCCTGCCCTGGCCGGCCGAGCGGATGGCCGCCCTGGTGACCTACCTGGAGCGGGCCCGCCAGGCCGGCTGAGCGCGTCACCGAAGCGGTCCGTCAGCCGCGCCCATCACTCGCGCAGTAGTGAACAAGTGGGGGCGGGCCGCTCCGGACGCGGCGGTCCCGGGGCGGGGTGAACCTTTCACCCGTTCCGCCGCGTCTACCGAGCGCCGGTAGAGCGGGGGAGGGCGAACGTTGACCGGCGGGAAGGACCGGCCTACCGTCCGGGTCGCCCGCCCCCGCCCCTGTCGTCAGCCGGAGGTTCCGTGTTCCGCACCGCCGCAGCGCGCCTTGCCCCCCTGGCCGTCGCCGTCCTCGTGGCGGCCACCGCGCTCCCCGCCTCGGCCGAGGTCGTCGACCCCGCTCCCATTGGCCCCCACCAGTACTTCTACGGTTTCGTCAATGGCCAGACCGGCCACACGATCATCAAGATGGCATGCTACGGGCCGGTATTCCCGGGACAGACCGGTCATCCGTTCCCCGGGCAGACGGTGGAGGTGCGGCCCGTCGCGATCTCGTCGTCGTCGGCGAGCGTCGGCTACACCGGCAGCGGCGGCACGTCTATCGCGGTGGACCTGGGCGACCCGTCGACCGTCGCGAGGGCCCTCGTGCTGCGCTACTACGGGGTCAAGGCCGAGATCCCGGCCACCGCGACACTGCCGTGCTACGGCTCCGGGAAGGTGACGTTCACGCCCGTGGCCGACAGCTGGACCGCACGCCAGGCGACCGTCCTGGTCGACTACGTCGGCCAGCCCTGACCCGCATCGCGTCGCCGCCGTGCCGTGACCGCGGGCACCCGCGCAGGGGTGCCCGCGGTCACCGGCGTGACACGCCTGCCGGTCACTACTTCGCCGGCTTGAAGGTGGAGGCGATGGTCTCGAAGAGCTCCTTCTTCTTCTTCCAGTCCTTGTCCTGGGTCTTGTAGAGCAGCGCGTAGCCGTTGTGCTTGTCGGTGACGAAGCCGCGGTCGATCACACGTGACCGGTAACGGCTGTCGCCGAAGGTGAACTCCCAGTCGGCCGCGGTCTTCCAGTACCCCTTGACCTCTCGGATCTCGACGAGCTTGTAGCCGGGGAAGTTCCGGCTCATGCCCGGGACGTCGCGCCGCCACACCTTCAGCGCGTCCGACTCGGGACTCGTGGTGTGGTGGACCTCCAGATAGGTGTGCGAGTCCCCGCGGAAGCGGACCTCGCCGTTGCCCCTGCCGTCGACGTGCCATCCCTTCGGCAGTGCGAGGGAGAACCCGCTCGAGTGCTTGTACGTGTGCCAGCCCTCGGGGACGTCGGCGGGCTCGGAGGTCTTGGGGCTCGGGGAGGGCTCGGGAGACTCCGTCGCCTCGTTCGAGGCGGACGCGGACGGCTCGGCGGAGGACGGCGCGTCCGAGGGGGGCGCCGAGGCGGAGGGCTCTTCGCCGCCCTTGCCCGTCGCGGCCGTGGCCGCGTCCGACCCGGCGGCGGGGTCGCTCCCCGAGTCGCCCTCACCCGCCCGCAGGCCGAGGTAGCCCGCCACGCCCGCGATGATCAGCAGCGCGGGGATGAGGATCAACGCGACCTTCAGCAGACTGTTCGACGACCGCGGCGAGACCGGGCTGGTCAGCGATCCGTGCCACTCCGCCCCGCTCTGCGGAGGCATCGTCGCGGACGCCTGCCGCAGCCCGGCGATCGGGCTCCCGGGGCCGGCGAGCCCGGCCGTGCCCGAGGCCTCCTGCGTCCGGTCCGCCGTGGCTGCGCGCCGCTCGTCGCCCGCGCCCGGCGTGGGCCCGCCGCTCGC
This sequence comes from Microbispora rosea, assembly GCF_900156315.1. Classification (GTDB taxonomy): domain Bacteria; phylum Actinomycetota; class Actinomycetes; order Streptosporangiales; family Streptosporangiaceae; genus Microbispora; species Microbispora rosea. The sequence continues at coordinate 429,812 of NZ_FTNI01000001.1, forward strand.
GAAGGGCCGGGACGCGCCAGCGCGGTCGCCCGTCCGGTCCGTACGGCTGTCGCCCCCGGAGCCGCCGGAACCCCCGGAGCTCCCGGAGCCGCCGGAGCCCCCGGAGCCGGTGGAGCCGAGGGAACCGGAGGAGGCGGACGACGCCGAACCCGCCGCGCCCTGCGAAGCGGTGCTCTGCGAAGCGGTGCCCTTCGACGCGGCGCTCCCGCCCCCGCCCTTCTGCGTCCCACCCGCCCCGGAGGGAGTGGAGGACTGCGCTGCCGAGGACTGCGCTGTCGAAGACTGGGCCGCCGGAGACTGCGCGGGCCTGGCGGGGCGCTCGCCTGAGGAGGTGCCGGAGTTCTTCGTCTTCCCGGCGGCGGGTGAGCCCTCCGGCGCCTTACGGTCCTCCCTGCCCGAGGCAGCGGAGGGCCCGGAGGCGGAGGCGGGGGCGATCCTGGTGGTGCCGTCGCCCGCGTCCGCGGCCGGGCCGTCATCCTTCCCGCGCCCTTCCTTGGCGGGAGCGCCGGTCGAGGGCTTCGTACGGGCGGGCGGGGCGGCCTGCGCGCCGGTCTCCGGCATGGTCGCCGGCGCCTTCCCCGCCTGCTCCCCAGCCGGGCCGTCCCCCTGCTCGGGGGCCACTTCGTCGCGTATGACCGGAAGGGGTGAGGTGATCTCGCCCGGACCCGCGGCCTCGCTCGCGGCCCCGGCTCCGGCGCGGCCGGCCGCTCTCTCGCCTGCGGCGGGTGCGCGGCCCGCCCCCGCCGCCTCGTCGCGCTCGGCGGGACGCTCGTCCGGCCGAGCGGAGGACGCGGGCGGGTACGGCGCCGCGCCCCGGGACGCCTTGCCCTGCCGGGAGGCGGGCGTTTCCGGCTTCGCGGCCTGCGGGGAGGCGTCCTCTGCGGGCGGGGCGGCGGGCCGGGGCGGCGGCGGGGCCAGGTCCCGCGACGCCCGCTTGAGCAGCCGGGTGAGCTCGTCGTAGCCGGGACGGTCCGCCGGCTCCTTGGCGAGCATCCTGTGAAGAACGGAGCCCAGCGCGCCCGCGTGGCGCGGCGGGGCCGGATCGTCGTTCAGCACGGCGTGCATGGTGGCCATCGCCATGCCCCGGTCGTGCGGGGGCTTGCCCTCCACCGCCGTGTACAGCGTGGCGCCGAGCGACCACAGGTCCGATTCACGCTGCGCGGCCTCGCCGCGGAGCCGTTCGGGAGCGATGAAGGCGGGGGTGCCGACGAGGCCGGTGCGGGTCATGGTGGAGTCGGCTTCGAGCCTGGCGATGCCGAAGTCGGTCAGGACCACCCGGCCGTCATCGGTGAGCAGCACGTTCTCGGGCTTGACGTCGCGGTGCAGCACGCCCTGGCGGTGGGCGGCGCGCAGCGCGTCCAGGATCTGCAGGCCGATCTCGACGGTGCGCTCGGGCGACAGCGGGCCGTCCTCCCTGATCACCTGCCCCAGCGAGCGGGACGCCACCAGCTGCATGATGATCCAGGGGCGGTCGTCCTCTTCGATCACGTCATGGACGACCACCACGTTCGGGTGGGTGAGGCGGCCCGCGGCCCGGGCCTCGCGCATGGTCCGGCGATTGAGGTCGCTGAGCTCGTCGCCCATCGCACTGTCGTAGCGGACCTCCTTGACCGCGACCGCGCGGTCCAGCAACTGGTCGTGGGCGCGCCAGACGACGCCCATGCCACCCCGGCCGATCGGCTCCATCAACTGGTACCGGCCTCCGACGAGCCGGCCTTCCGCACGCGACACTCGAACCCCTTCCTGGACCAATGAATCGTCCCACGGATGGCAAAGGGATCAACCGCGTCCATGACTGGCGATCCCGAAATTCGAGACAGATCGGTTCGAGTCGTGGGCCCGCCGCTGCTAAGGTCCTTGTTATGGGTAGGTACAGCTCGTTTACGAGGCCGGCTCCGGAGGGCCGGTCGCGTGAGGTGAGCTAGCGACCATCCGGAGCCGGCTTGAGGCAGGGACGCCAGCGTCTCTGCCTTTTTCGTTTTCGGAAGTTCGTTTCTCAGCCAGTCCCGATCTCAGCGAGCCCCCATGACGGACGGCCGGTTCCGCGGGGGCGGCACACGGAGGAGCCCACATGTCGAAGGCGGCCCAACTCGACCGCGATGCCGTACGGATCGGCGATCTCGTGATCGGCGACGGGCTCCCCGTTGTGGTCATCGGGGGCCGGGACGCCCGCTGGCTGCGCCTGCGCGGCGACGGCGGCACGCCCGGGGACGGAGCGGAGACCCTGCGGGACATGCCGGGGGACTCCACGGAGGATGGTTCTTCCGGGGACGGTTCTCCGTGGAACGGTGCGGCCGCCGGGGCCGGGGCGCGCCCGGCGGGCCCGCTGCTGGTGGAGCCCGCCACGGCCGCCGACCTGCCCGCCGTGGCCCGGCACGCCGACGGAGTGATGATCGGGGCGGCCTGGGCGGCCGACCCCGATCTCGTCCGGGCCGCGGCCCGGCTCGGGCTCCCCGTCGTCATCCAGCGGGGAATCGACCGGCACGGGCGCGTGGCGACGCTGGAGGAGTGGCTGGCCGCGGTGGACGACTGCGCCGCCGAGGGCAACGAGGCGGTCGTGCTCTGCGAGAGCGGCGGTCGCGGCGAACCGGAGGACGCCGCGCCCGATCTCGGGCTCCTGCGCGCCGCGCGGGAGCGCGCCGGCCGCCCCGTCCTCGCCGGGCTGGGCGGCGACGGCGGGCTGGCGGACGCGGCGGTGGCGGCGGGGGCGGACGGCCTGCTGGTCGGCCCGGGCGCGCCCGCGAGGACCCTCGCGGCGGCGCACGAGGCGGCGACCGTCATGGCGGCGCTCGTGCGGCCCGACGATCCCGAGACCCTCGACGCGGCCCGGGCCGCCATCGACCGGGTGGACGCGGCCCTCGCCACGCTGATCGAACGCCGGGCCGCGCTGGCCGGGCGCATCCAGCGGCTCAAGCCCGTCGGCGGCTTCAGAGGGCGGGACATGGAGCGCGAGCGTCGCCTCGTCGAGGCCATGGCCCGCCGCGCCCCCGGCCTCGGCGCGAGGCTGCTCGCCCCCATCATGAACGCCGTGATCGAGGCCGGGTTGCGCCTGTCGGAGGAGACGCGGGACGGCGAGGACCGGAGATAAACTCTGTTTCACCTGAGTCCCACTGGCTCGCGATCACGGCGTAGGCTCTGGTCCGCGGTCCGGTGACGATGGGGGTCTCATGGGTGATTCGTTTGTTCATCTGCACGTCCACACCGAGTATTCGATGCTCGACGGAGCGGCGCGGCTGAAGCAGATGTTCAAACTCGTGGGCGAGCTGGAGATGCCCGCGATCGCGATCACCGACCACGGCAACATGCACGGCGCCTACGACTTCTACAAGCAGGCGACCGGCGCCGGGGTGAAGCCCATCCTCGGCATCGAGGCGTATGTCGCGCCCGAGTCGCGCATGCACAAGAAGCCGGTGCTGTGGGGCGAGCCGCACCAGAAGAGCGACGACGTCTCGGCGGGTGGCTACTACACCCACATGACCATCTGGGCGCGGAACAAGACCGGCCTGCAGAACCTGATGAAGCTCAGCTCGCGCGCCTACACCGAGGGCTTCGTCCGCAAGTGGGCCCGGATGGACGCCGACATCCTCGCCGAGCACGCCGAGGGCCTGATGGCCACCACGGGCTGCCCGTCCGGGGAGGTGCAGACCCGGCTGCGGCTCGGCCAGTACGACGGGGCGCTCAAGGCGGCCGCGAAGTTCCAGGACATCTTCGGGAAGGACAACTACTTCCTCGAGATCATGGACCACGGGCTCGACATCGAGCGCCGGGTCCGCGACGGCCTGATCCGGATCAGCCGCGAGCTGGACATCCCCCCGGTGGTCACCAACGACTCCCACTACACGTACGAGTCGGACGCCGCCGGTCACGACGCGCTCCTGTGCATCCAGACGGGCAAGCAGCTCAGCGACCCCGACCGGTTCCGGTTCGACGGCAGCGGCTACTACGTCAAGTCCGCCGACGAGATGCGGGCGGTCGACTCCTCCGACATCTGGCAGGAGGGCTGCCGCAACACGCTGCTGGTGGCCGAGAAGGTCGAGCCCGAGGGCTTCTTCCCCTACCACAACCTGATGCCGACCTACCCGATCCCCGAGGGGCTGACGGAGGAGGAGTACTTCCGGCAGCAGGTCTGGGAGGGCATGAAGCGGCGTTTCCCCGGCGGGGTGGACGAGGAGCACCGCGTCTGGGTCGAGAACGAGATCGGCGTCATCCTCCAGATGGGCTTCCCGAGCTACTTCCTCGTGGTCGCCGACTTCATCATGTGGGCGAAGAACAACGGCATCCGGGTCGGTCCCGGCCGTGGTTCGGCCGCCGGCTCGCTGGTCGCGTACTCGCTGGGCATCACCGACCTCGACCCGATCCCGCACGGCCTGATCTTCGAGCGGTTCCTCAACCCCGAGCGCGTCTCGATGCCCGACATCGACATCGACTTCGACGAGCGCCGGCGCGCCGACGTGATCCGCTACGTGACCGAGAAGTGGGGCGCCGACAAGGTCGCCATGATCGCCACGTTCGGCACCATCAAGGCGAAGGCGGCCGTGAAGGACGCCGGCCGCGTCCTCGGTTACCCGTACGCGCTGGGCGACCGCATCTCCAAGGCGTTCCCCCCGGCGGTGATGGGCAAGGACATCCCGCTCTCGGGCATCTTCGACTCCGACCACCCGCGCTACAACGAGGCGGGCGAGCTGCGCAAGCTGTACGACGAGGACGTCGACGTCAAGGCGACGATCGACCTCGGGCGCGGCCTGGAGGGCCTGATCCGGCAGACCGGCGTGCACGCCGCGGGCGTCATCATGTCGGCCGAACCGCTGACCGACCACATCCCGATCATGCGCCGCGACTCCGACGGCGCGATCATCACGCAGTTCGACTACCCGACCTGCGAGACGCTCGGCCTGCTGAAGATGGACTTCCTGGGCCTGCGCAACCTCACGATCATCGACGACTGCCTGAAGATGATCGAGGGCAACACCGGGAACAAGATCGAGCTGCTGGAGCTCCCGCTCGACGACACCAGGACGTACGAGCTGCTGGCCAAGGGCGACACGCTCGGCATCTTCCAGCTGGACGGCGGCGGCATGCGCACGCTGCTGCGGCTGATGAAGCCCGACAACTTCGAGGACATCTCCGCGGCCCTCGCGCTCTACCGGCCCGGCCCCATGGGCGCCAACTCGCACACCAACTACGCCCTGCGCAAGAACGGCCAGCAGGAGATCATCCCGATCCACCCCGAGCTGGAGGAGCCGCTCAAGGACATCCTCAACACGACCTACGGCCTGATCGTCTATCAGGAGCAGGTCATGGCCATCGCCCAGAAGGTGGCCAACTACACGCTCGGCGGCGCCGACCTGCTCCGCCGTGCGATGGGCAAGAAGAAGAAGTCCGAGCTGGACAAGCAGTTCGAGTTCTTCGAGAAGGGCATGAAGGAGAACGGGTTCTCCGCCGCGGCCATCAAGGCCCTGTGGGACATCCTTCTCCCGTTCTCCGACTACGCCTTCAACAAGGCGCACACCGCCGGATACGGCCTGGTGTCGTACTGGACCGCCTATCTCAAGGCCAACTACCCGGCCGAGTACATGGCGGCGCTGCTCACCAGCGTCAAGGACGACAAGGACAAGTCGGCGCTCTACCTCAACGAGTGCCGCCGCATGGGCATCAAGGTGCTCCCGCCGGACGTCAACGACTCCGACTTCGACTTCACCCCGCGCGGCACCGACATCCGGTTCGGCCTGTCGGCCATCCGCAACGTCGGCGCGAACGTCGTGGACGGCATCATCGCGGCGCGCAAGGAGAAGGGCAGGTTCACCGACTTCAAGGACTTCCTGCGCAAGGTCCCCGCGATCGTCTGCAACAAGCGCGTCATCGAGTCGCTGATCAAATCGGGCGCGTTCGACTCGTACGGGCACGTGCGCAAGGGCCTGCTGATGGTGCACGAGCAGGCCGTCGACGCGATCATCGACATCAAGAAGAACGAGGCGATCGGCCAGGACTCGCTGTTCGGCGCGATCGACGGCGCCGAGGACCAGACCTTCGACGTGCAGATCCCGCCGGGGGAGTGGGACAAGACGACGCTGCTGCAGTTCGAGCGGGAGATGCTCGGCCTGTACGTCTCCGACCATCCGCTGTTCGGCGTCGAGCACATCCTGTCGTCGGGCGCCGACTGCTCGATCGCCGCGCTGCAGGACGACAGCCGCCCCGACGGGCAGGTCGTCACGGTCGGCGGCATCCTGTCGGGCCTGCAGCGGAAGGTGACCAAGAAGGGCGACACCTGGGTCCTCACCATGCTGGAGGACCTGGAGGGCTCGATTGAGGTCATGATCTTCCCGTCCGCCTACCAGCTCTGCGCGACCGTGCTCGCCGAGGACGCGATCGTCTTCGTCAAGGGCAGGATCGACAAGCGGGAGGACGTCGCGAAGATCATCGCGATGGAGGTGACCGCGCCGGACCTGACGGCCGAGTCGGGCGGGCCGCTGGTGGTGAGCATGCCGATCAATCGCTGCACGCCGCCTGTCGTCGGCCGGCTCAAGGAGGTGCTGACCACCCACCCCGGGACGACGGAGGTCCACCTTCAAGTGCACAACGGGCCGCGTACCACGGTCATGCGGCTGGACGACCGGCTCCGCGTGAGCCCGTCGCCCGCCTTGATGGGCGACCTCAAACAGCTGCTCGGGCCGGCCTGCCTGGCCGGTTGACCGGGCGCCCGGTCAACCGGCCGGCGACGTGACGAGGCGGGCCGCCGCGCGATCCGCCTCGCCGTACGTCGGCCGGGCCGGCCTCGGCGACAATCCCGGAGGCTGATCCCCGCCGGCTCGCGGCTCAGCCGACGTCGCGCCCGGGGGTGAGCACGTCATGGCGCGTGGTGGCCTCCTGGTGCCCCGCCGACAGCCGGGACAGCTTCAACCACAACGAGACTGCACCGGGCTCGAAGTCGCGTTGTCCGTGGCGTCGTTCATTTCGCCCGCGAGCAGGTCCGCGCGTGTTCCCGAATTCGCCCCCACCACATCCCAGCGCAGGTGCGATCGTGACACGCGCGGCCCTCACCGGTGGGGCCGGTCCGGCCGCCCGCCGTGCGAGGCGCGCCGGCTCTTTCCGGCCGCGGCACCGGGCCGATGGCCGGACCCGGAGGGCCGGGCGGACCGAGCAGCCGAGGTGGAGCGCCCCTGCCGGTGTCCGCTCCCCGCCGCACCGGCATAGGACCTGCGGGGCGGAACCGCCGCGCCGTGTCGTGTCGCGCCGTGTCGTGCCGTGTGTTGTGCCGTGCTGTGCTGTGCCGTCTCACGCCGGACCGCGGCACGTCGGACCTTGGCTCCCGCCGTGGCATGTCCGGCCTTGGCACGTCCGGCCGTGACGCGTCCAGGGGCGGCGCGCTGGGTTCTGGCGTGCCGGACGGCGGGCCGTGCCGCTGGAGGAGCGGCGCGAGGTGGGGTCAGGCTCGCCCAGCCCGTCCTGCTCGCCGGCGCGCTGCCGGCGCCCCTGCGGAGTGGCGCACGGGGTGAGGAGCCACGGGCCGCCGTGTGGGCTCCGGTGGAGACCGGCGTGCCACGGGTGGAGCGGGCCGTACTGGATCGGGCCGTGGTGGAGTGCGCGGTGGTCGAGCGGTTCAGAGGGGCGGCGGCGGGGGCGGCCCGGGGGGCGGGGGGAGTGGTCCTGCCGCCTCCGGCCAAGGGACTGGTCCTGGCGCTGCCGGAAGCCGCCTCACCGCCGTTCGCCGCGCCGTCCGTCGCGTCCTGCGCGGAGGCGCTGTCGCCGTCGTCGTGCTTGTCGCGCTCGGCCTCTCGCTTCTTCTTCTCCTTCTTGCGCTGCTTCTCCAGCGCCTCCTTGAGCCCGGGCGTGAAGCCTCCGCCGAACCGGGCCATGTCGGGCGGGACGAAGCCGTACGCCGGGGTGTCCCGCAGGGCCGCGCGCATCGAGTCCACCCAGATCGGGCCGGGCAGCGAGGCGCCCTGCACCGCCCCGTAGTACCGGCCGCCGATGGTGACGCCGGTGAGCGGATAGCGGTAGGAGCCGCGGATGTCGCCCACGCTGACGGCGGCGGCGAGGGCGGGCGTGTATCCGGCGAACCAGGCCGAGGTGTAGCCGTTGTTCGTGCCGGTCTTGCCCGCGACGGGCCGGTCGATGGACTGGCCGCGCATCGTGCCCTTGGTGAAGACTCCCGTGAGCACATGGCTCACCGCGTCGGCGACCGCGGGTTCGAGCGCGGTCACGCAGGCGGGCGGTGTCTCGGTGCGGGTGCCGTCGCGCTCCACGACGGCGGTGACGGCCATCGGCCGGCAGTAGCGTCCCCGGGCGGCGAACGCCGCGTACGCCGCAGCCACGGTCGTCGGGTCCATCTCGTTGGCGCCCAGCGTGAACGTCGGCACCTCGTGGAGCGGCGTGCCGTCCGCGCGCTTGATGCCGAGCGACTTGGCCGTCTGCACGACGTCGCACAGGCCGACCTCGCGCTCCAGCCGCATGTAGAAGATGTTCACCGACTGCCAGGTGCCCATCTCCAGGCTCAACGGCCCGCCGCCGCCCTCGCCGCCCGCGTTGTGGATGACCGTGTTCGGGTCGTTGACGGCCTTGCCCGAGCAGTCGCGATAGCCGTACGACGGGACGTACGCGCCGGGGATCGAGAAGCCGTCGCCGAACCGCATCCCCTGCTTGAGCGCGGTGGCCAGCGTGAACACCTTGAAGGTGGACCCCGCCTGCAGGCCGAGCCCGCCGCCGTGCGCGGTGTCGGCCGCCAGGTTGTAGGTGGTGCTGGGCCCGAGGTCGCGGTCGTGCGGGTTGCGCCCGTAGTGCTTGCTCACGGCCATCGCGCGGATGTGCCCGGTGCCCGGCTCGATCATCGTCTCCGACGCCACCTGGTTGTCGCGGGGCCTGACCCGCGCGGCGATGGCACGCTCCGCGGCCCGCTGCGCGACCGGGTCGATGGTCGTCCAGATGGTCAGCCCGCCGCGCTGCAGGCGCCGCTCCCGGTCGGCCCTGCTGTAGCCGAAGGCGGGGTTGGTGAGCACCTCGCGCTCCACGTACACGCAGAAGAAGGGGTGTGCGCTGCCCGCGCAGCCGCCGGGCTCGGGACTCAGGTGCAACTCAAGCGGCTCGGCCGTGGCGGTGCGCGCCGCGTCCTTGCCGATCATCCCGAGCTCCGCCATCCGGCCCAGGACCAGGTCGCGCCGGGTGCGCAGCCGGTCACGGTGCTCGTCGCCCAGCGAGGGATCGGTGTCGTACGGCGTTCGCACGGCACCGGCGAGCGTCGCGGCCTGCGTGAGCGTGAGGCTGGCGGCGTCGACGCCGAAGAACCGCTTGGCCGCCGCCTGGACGCCGAACGCCCCCGCGCCGAAGTAGGCGATGTTGAGGTAGCGCTCGAGGATCTGGTCCTTGGTGTATTTACGCTCCAGCGCCAGCGCGTACCGCAGCTCGTCCAGTTTGCGGCGGAACGAGCGGACGAGCGCCTGCGCGCGCTCCTGCTCCGACTCGGCCTGGGTCAGCATGATGTTCTTGACGAGTTGCTGGCTGATGGACGAGCCGCCCTGCCGGATCCCGCCGGCCCGGGTGTTGGTGACGAAGGCACGCAGCGTGCCCTTGAGGTCCAGGCCGCCGTGCTCGTAGAACCGGGCGTCCTCGATGGCCACGATGGCCTGGCGCATGACGGGGGCGACCGCGCTCAGCGGCACCGACTGCCGGTTCTGGTAGTAGAACTGGGCGATCTGGTGCCCGTTGCGGTCGAGCAGCCGTGTCACCTCGGGCAGCGGCTCCTCACGCAGGGGCGTGGGCAGGTAGGTGAGGGTGGACGCGGCGCTCCTGGCCGCCAGGCCGGCTCCGCCCACGAAGGGCATCACCAGCCCGGCGACCAGGGTGCCCCCGGCCGCGCCGCACATGCCCAGGGCGAGGACGGCGCGCCCGAGATTGACGTGGCCGAGAAGACGAGAGGTCACGGGATATCAGTGCGACCTCTGGCGTTTCTCCAAACCCAGCAGCCGCAAAGCTTTACGTAAGCCTGTTGATCTTCAATCCGAGGGAGGTGAACTGTTCGAACGGCCTGTGGTAACCGCGTTCGATGTGGTTGACGCCGCGCAGGGTCGAGGTGCCCTCGGCCACGGCGGCGGCCAGCACGGCGGAGAACCCGGCGCGGATGTCGGGGAGTGTGACGTCGGCCCCACGCAGGTTGGAGATTCCGCGCACGACCGCCGAGTGCTTGGCGTTGGTGTCGTGGTAGCGGCACGCCGGTCCGCCCAGGCACTGGGCGAACACCTCGATCTCGCACCCCATCTTCTGCAGCGCGGGAACGTACACGAGCCGGTTCTCGAACACCGTCTCGTGCAGCACCGACATGCCCTCGGCGCGGGTGAACAGCACCATCAGCGGCGTCTGCCAGTCCGTCATGAAACCGGGGTGGGTGTCGGTCTGCACCGCCGCGGCGCGCAGGCCGTCCGGGGCGGAGGCGCAGAGCCAGTCGTCGGTTATCTCGAACCGCGCGCCCATCCTCGCCAGCGTGGTGATGGCGGTGACGAGCCGGTCCTGGTGGCAGCCGTGCACGCGCACCTCGCCGCCCGTCACCAGGCCCGCCACGAGGTAGGAGAACGCTTCGATGCGGTCGCCGGCCAGCCAGGTGGAGGCGCCGTGCAGCCGTTCGACGCCCTCGATGACGATGCGCCGGTCGGGGCTCAGCTCGATCATCGCGCCCATGCGCTGGAGGAACAGCGCCAGCTCCACCACCTCGGGCTCCATCGCCGCGCCCTTGATGACGGTCTTGCCCTCCGCCAGCACCGCCGTCATGAGGATCGTCTCGGTGGCGCCCACGCTGGGGTAGGGGAGCGTGATGCGGCTGCCGCGCAGCCGGGCCGCCTTGGCGGTGATGCCGTTGTCGCCGACCTCGATCTCCGCGCCCATCGACCGCAGCGCCTCGACGTGGAAGTTGACCGGCCTCCTGCCGATCGGGTCGCCGCCGACGAGGGGGACGAACGCCTCGCCCGCCAGGTGCAGCAGCGGGCCGAGCATCAGGATCGGGATGCGGTTGAGCCCGGTGTACTCCTCCGGCACCCGCGGCCGTATCTCGGTGCCCCGCTCGATGGTGATCTCACCCGGGGTGATCTCCACGTGGATGCCGAGGGCTTCGAGCATGGCGGCGGTGAGCCCCACCTCGCCGACCTCGGGGGCGTTGTGTAGCGTGCTCGGACCCGTGCCGAGCATCGCGGCCACCATGTGTTTGGAGACCGCGTTCTTCGATCCCCGGACCTCCACGTCCCCCCGCAGGGGGCCGGACGGGTCGATCTGCCATACCTCTTCGCTCACTCGGCCTCCTTGGCCCACACCGATGCCGTGTGTCCCCTGCACCCGGCTCAAGCAAGAGTAACGGGACCGGAGCCGATCACCACGTGGGTACTATCGGGACGGTGCGGCATCTGAGGGGCAATCTGGCGGCGATCGGCCTTACCGTCCTCGTGCTCGCCGTCCTCGGGGTGGTCGCCGGATACGTGTGGTCGGCGCTCGCCCCCACTGCGCAGTACGTGCTGATCGACGGGACGCCGCATCTGGCCGATCCCGAGTCGCAGTCGCTCATCGAGGCCGACGGCTGGTTCGCCGTGGTCACCGGCGCGTTCGGCCTGGCCTGCGGAGTCGCGGGCTACGTGCTGTCGCGCAGGCGGCCGGTCGAGGTCCTCATCGGGCTCGCCGTCGGCGGACTGCTCGCCGGATACGTCGCGATGCTGGTCGGCGGCACGGCCAAGGGCGGGATCCAGGCGGCGGGACCGGACGGCTACACGACCACGACCTCGCTGGACCTGACCGCGCACGGCGTGCTGTTCGCCTGGCCGCTCCTGGCCACCGCGGTCTTCTGGGTCATCGAGTTCGCCGTGACCTACAACCAGAGGGGCGGCCCAGCCTAAGCCCCGCCGCCGGGTCCGCCGAGGTCCGGCTCGGTCCGCCAGAAGCCGGTCGCCCGTTCGAAGGCGTGCCCGAGGCGCAGGACGTCCATGTCGGCCCACGGCCTGCCCACGATCTGCAGGCCGACCGGGAGGCCGTCGGGCGTGAAACCGCACGGCACCGACATCGCGGGCGCGTGCAGCACGCTGATCCAGTAGCACGACCGCATCCAGGCCAGGTAGTCGGGCATCTCCACCCCGGCCACCTGCGTGACGTACGGCTGCTCGACCGGGAACGGCGGCACCTGGCTGACGGGTGCCACCAGGAAGTCGTAGCGGCCGAAGAACTCGCGCATGCGGTGGAACAGGCCGGTGCGCAGCCGCTCGGCCCTGGCGAGGTCGGCCCCGGTGACCTTCCGCCCCTGCTCCACGTTCCAGGCCACGTTGGGGCCCACCTCGGGGAGGTCGCCGAAGTTGAGCGCGTAGTACCACGACCGGTAGACGCGGAACGCCTCCTCCGCGGCGGACAGGTCGAGGTCCACCCGCTCGACCTTGGCCCCCAGCGCGGCCAGCGTCTCGGCCCCCCGCGCCGTCGCGGCGGCCGTGCGCGGGTCGACCGGGAGGCCGCCGAGGTCGGGGCTGAAGGCGACGCGGACCCCGGCGAGGTCCATGTCGAGAGATCCCGCGAACGCCGAGCCGTCCTCGCGGATCGAGAACGGCGAGACCGGGTCGAACCCGGCGACGGCCGACATGAACAGCGCCAGGTCGCCCGCGGTGCGGGCCATCGGCCCCGGCACGCTGAGCGTGAACCAGGCCGCCGTCGCCGACTTCGCCGGCACCCGCCCCGGGGTGGGCCGCAGTCCCGCCACATTGCAGAACGACGCGGGGTTGCGCAGTGAGCCGCCCATGTCGGAACCGTCGGCGAGCGGCACCATCCGGCAGGCCAGCGCCGCCGCCGCGCCGCCGCTGCTGCCGCCCGCGCTCTTCGACGGGTCGTAGGGGTTGCGGGTCGCCCCGAACACCTCGTTGATCGTGTGCGAGCCGGTGCCGAACTCCGGGGTGTTGGTCTTGCCCAGCGCGATCCCGCCCGCCTCGCGGATGCGCCGCACGAGCGGGTCGTCCTCGGTGGGGACGTGGTCGGCGAACGCCCGCGAGCCGTAGGTGGTGCGCACGCCGGCGGTGTCGGCGAGGTCCTTGTGCGCGACCGGGATGCCGTGCAGCGGGCCGTGCACCAGGCCGCGCCGCAGGTCCTCGTCGGCGCGTGCGGCCTGGTCCAGCGCACGCTCGGCGGTCAGCGTCACGACGGCGTTGACCCGCGGGTTCGCCTCCTCGACGCGCCGCAGGCACGCCTCGGTCAGCTCGACCGCGCTCACCTCGCGCGCCCGCAGCAGCGCGGCCATCTCCGTCGCGGTCAGATCGGCCAGCTCGTTCACGTCTCCCCCGTTCGGTGTGCTTCCCGGCCAGTCTCATGGCCGGTGAGCCGTACGGGCGATGGCAACAGTAGACAGGCTCCAACAGTAGACAGGCTCAGAGCTTCGCGATGGGGGCGGTCACGGCCTGGGCGAGCCGGACGAGGTTGCCCGGCGCGGTCTCGATCTGCAGGCCGCGCCGTCCGGCGGAGAAGTAGATCGTCTCGAAGCCGAGCGCGGACTCGTCCACCACGGTCGGCAGCCGCTTGCGCTGGCCGAGCGGGCTGATGCCGCCGACCACGTAGCCGGTGACCCGCTCCACCTTGGCCGCCTCGGCCATCGCCGCCCGCTTGCCCTTCAGGGCCGCCGCGAACGCCTTGAGGTCGAGCTTGCCCGCCACCGGCACGACCGCGACCGCGAGGCCCGCCTCGGTCTCCGCCACCAGCGTCTTGAAGATCCGCTCGTACGGCAGCCCGAGCGCGTCGGCCGCCTCCTCGCCGTACGCCTGGGCGTTCGGATCGTGGTCGTAGGGGTGAAGGGTGAACTCCGCCTTCGCCTGCGTGAGGGCGACCGTCGCCGGAGTGCTCTGGCCGCCCTTGCTCTTGGTCTTGCTCACGACGGCAAGCCTAGTGTGGAGGCTCCTCTCCGATCCGCCCCCGGCGGACGACCCCGTCAGGGCAGGACGGAGCGCACGGCCTCGGGGGAGCGGGCCACCACGGCGGTGCCGTCGTCGGCGGTGATGATCGGCCGCTGGATCAGGATCGGGTGGGCGGCCATGGCCTCGATCCACCGCCCGCGGGCCGCCTCGTCGCGCGGCCACGACTGCAGGCCCAGCTCCTCGGCGACGGGCTCGCCGAGGCGGGCGACGTCCCAGGGCTCCAGCCCGAGGCGGCGCAGCACCTCGGCGAGCTCCTCCGCGCTCGGCGGGTCCTCCAGGTAGTGCCGGACGGTGTATCCGGCGCCCTCGGCGTCGAGCAGCGACAAGGCCGACCTGCACTTCGAGCAGGCTGGGTTGATCCAGATCTCCATGGGGCCATTGTCCCGCCCGGCTGCGCGTAAACAGGTCCTCATGCCCACCCGGCGAATGGCAAAACGATCTAAAGGGGACAATCTATCTACGTGGCCTTTGTCGATAGGAGCGGCCGAGCGGAAGGGCAGTCGATGGGAACGGTCGGGGGTTTCGCGGGCGGTGCCGGGGGCGGTGTCGCGGGTGACGTCGCGAAGGGGCAGGCATGCCTGTTCGGCGGGCTGGGGGTGTGCGTCACCGTGCGGCCGGAGGGCCTGGCGGTCAACCACGGCATGAGCTACTACGGGGTCCACTGGCAGACCCTGCTGCCGTACGCCGTGGGTCTCGCCGGAGCCGCGCTGTTCACCCACCGGGCGCTGCGCACCGCGGCGGCCCGCACGCCGTACCCGGCCCACCTGCGGGGGATGGCCGGCTGGTTCGTCGCGCTGCTGGCCGGGATCGTGCTGACGCCGTACACCCTGGGCGGGGCCGTCGACTGGGCGCACCGGGGGCTGGGCGCGGCCCTGTTCGCGCTCCAGCTCCTGCTGGCCGGGCGGCTCGTCGCGTGGGCCCACGGTGACGCGGTCGGTGTCGCGTTCTTCCTTCTCCAGCTCGGCGGGGGCGTCCTCGCCGCGGTGTACGTGCTCCAGACCGAGGGGCTGCTCATCCACGGCGAGGCGACGTTCCAGCTCGGATTCGCCCTGGTGCTGGCCAGGACGCTCCCGCTGATCGCGCCTCCGATCGCCGCGCCTCCGATCGCCGCGCCGGCCGCCGCCCCGGGATCGGCGGCGGCGGTCTCAGCCCAGTGAGATGACGATCGGCCCGCCGCGCGGGTCCGCGCCGGACAGCAGGGACGACGGCACCCGAAACACCCGGCCGGGGGAGACCGGCCACGGCAGGACGCGGCGGGCGATCTCGCGGCCGTCCTGCGCCACCACCACCCTGGCGACGGCGCGGTGCTCGTCCGCCCACAGCAGGATCCGGTGCCGGGGCGGCGCGCCGGCACCCGGCCTGACCAGGCCGGGGGACACCCACCGGAACGGCGCCTCGGCCCGCAGCGGGATCGCACCCGCGAACATGCCGCCGGTCTCGCCGCCTCCGGCGTCCCCGTGCTCGCCGCCCGTACGCGTGCCGGAACTCGTCGCGCCGCCCGAGGGACGCGCCGCGTCCGGGAGATCCCTCCCGGCGGGCCGGTCCACGGTGCGGGAGGCGGCGGGGGAAGCCGCGGCGAGGTAGGCCAGGACGTGCCGGACCACGTGGCGGCCGTCGAGGGCCGCCACGTCGGCGGTGTCCACGGGGTGGACCAGGTTGCCGACGGCGAACACGCCGGGGCGGCTGGTGGCCAGGGTGTTGTCCACGACCGGGCTCCTGCTGCCCGGGTCGATCGCCAGCCCGGCGGCCCGGGCCAGTTCGTTGTCGGGGATCCAGCCGCCCGTGAACACCACCGTGTCGCAGGGCACCGTGCGGCGCTCGCCCGTGCGCAGGTCCTCGACCTCGACCGACTCCACGGCGTCGCGGCCGTTGATCCGCACGACCCGGGTGACGGTGGCGACGGGCACCCGCAGCACGGCCCGCCCCGGCACGCTGAACGCCGCGTACGACTCGGCGCGGGCGTGCTCGGTGGTCATCAGCACCGTGCGGCAGCCCGCCGCGCGAAGGGTGAGCGCGGCCGACCAGCTCACCGGCTCGGCCCCGACGACGACGGCCCGCGTGCCGACGCTGCCGTGGTGCAGGTGGACCACGTTCTGGAGCTGCCCGGTCGTCAGCACGCCCGGCGGGCGGTCGCCCGGCACCATCCGGGCCGCGCGGGGACGTTCCCTCGCGCCGGTCGCCAGGACGACGGCGCGGGCGTCCACCCGCAGACGTCCCTCCGGGGTGGTGACGTCGAGGGCGTGCGCACCCTCCCCGCCGGCCCCATCCCCGCCGGTGGCCGAGGCCCATCCGGTGACCATGGCGGAGGTCCGCACGCGCGCCCCGGCCTCCAGCGCCCGGTTGGCCAGCAGGCGGGCGTACGCCGGGCCGGTCATCACCGTGCGCAGGTCGCGCAGGCCGTAGCCGGTGTGGGGGCTGTGCCGGGGGATGCCGCCCGCCTCGCGCTCCCGGTCGAGCACCAGCACCCGCAGGCCGGCCGCCGCGAGACCGGCGGCGGCGGTCAGCCCTGAGGGGCCGCCGCCCACGACGGCGACGTCGGTGGTGAGGCGCATCACGATCCCTCCACGCGGGCGAGGCGCCCGGCGATCTCGGCTCCGCAGAAGAAGCCCTGGCAGCGGCCCATCATGGCCCGGGTGCGGCGGCGCAGACCGTCGAGGTCGGCCGGGGGAAGCGGGGAGGCCAGGGCGTCCCTGATCTCCCCGGCGGTCACCCGCTCGCAGAAGCAGACCACGGTCCCGTACGCCGGGTCCCCGGCGATGAGGTCGTCGCACATGTACGGCCGGGGGAACGCCTCGCCGATGTTGGGCATCCGGGGCGGTTCCGGCACGTCGCCGCGTACGGAGGTGAGCAGGCCCGCCTCGGCCAGCAGCTCGGCGGCGTGCTCGGCCAGCGCCATGGACGCGGTCAGCCCGGTGGACCGGATGCCGCCGAGCACGAGATAACGCCGCGCGGTGTCGAGGTGGACCTGGTAGTCGCCGTGCTCGGTGGCCGCCCGCAGCCCGGCGTAGGAGGCGGTGACCTCCTCCCGCATCAGTGCGGGCATGAGCGCGAGGCCCTTGTCCACCAGGAACGCGAACCCCTCCTCCGAGGTGGAGGTGTCGGCGCGGTCGCGCAGGTCCTCGGCGGTCGGGCCGAGCATCACGTTGCCGTAGATCGTCGGGCTGATCAGCACGCCCTTGCCGCGCGAGCCGGGCACGGGCAGCACGATGCGGTTCGCCAGCGGCCCGGCCATCTTGTCGAAGACCAGCAGCTCGCCCCGGCGCGGGGTGACCGTGTAACGCTCGTGCCCGAACAGGCGGTCGACGGCGTCGGAGCCCAGCCCCGCGGCGTTGACGACCCAGCGGGCCCGCAGCGGGCCCCGGTTCGTCAGCAGCACGGTCTCCCCGTCGCCGTCCCCGCCCCCGTCTCCGTCTCGCCGCACGCCGTCGACCCGCGTGTTCAGCAGCACGGCGGCGCCCCGCGCGAGCGCCTCGGTGGCGAACGCGAGCGTGGTGGTCCACGGGCAGATGATCGACTCTCCGGGCACGGTCAGCCCGCCGAGCGCCCCCGGGCCGAGGGCGGGGACCTGCCGGTAGACCTCGTCCGCGCCGACGACCTCGCACTCCCGGCAGCCGTTCCGCGCCGCCTTGTCCGCCAGCCCGTCGAGCGCGGCCAGCTCCTCGCCGGTCCACGCGACCAGCAGCGCGCCGGTCCGCTCGACCGGGATGCCGGCGCGCTCGGCGTACCCGCCGAGCAGCTCGTATCCCCGCCGCACCAGGCGTGACTCCAGGGTGCCGGGCCCGCGTCGAAGCCGGTGTGCAGGATCGCGGTGTTGGCCTTGCTGGTGCCGTCGCCGACGTCCGGGCGCGCCTCGACCAGCGCCACCGACAGGGGCCGCCCGTCCGTTTCACGCCCGGCCGGCTCACGTCCCGCCAGCTCGCGGGCCACGGCGGCGCCCACCACGCCGCCGCCGACCACCGCCACGTCGACCGTCCCGCCGGGCAGCGGCCCGGACCTGCTGACTCCTCCGCTCACGCGTCCCTCCCCGTCTCGATCGCCGCGCGGACGCCCCGCCGCCAGCGCGTCATGAACTCCTCCGCCCGCTCCGCCGGCCGGCGCGGCTCGTACGTCGTCGCCGGAGCGCACGCGGGCACGGCGCCGGCCAGCGTGAGCGAGGGGGTCACCGCGAGGCGGGCCAGCGCGGCGGCGCCGAGCGCGGTCGCGTGCGGCGACGGATAGACGTCCACCGGCGCCTGCAGCAGGTCCGCCTGGGCCTGCATGAGCGCGGCCGACCGGGTGAGGCCGCCGTCCACCCGCAGGCGCGCCGGCGGCCGCCCGAGGTCGGCCGCGACGACCGCCGCGAGGTCGGCCACCTGGGCGGCGATGCCGTCCAGGACGGCGCGGATCAGGTGCCCGGGCCGGGTGGACAGCGTCATGCCGAGGAACGCCGCGGTCGCGTCCGGCCGCCACCAGGGCGCGGCCAGCCCGGCCAGTCCGGGGACGAACAGCACGCCCTCGGCGTCCGGCGCGGCCAGCGCGTCCAGGTCGGAGGCGTCGCCGACGAGGCCGAGGCCGTTCAGCCACCGCACCGCGGAGGCCGCCGTGTAGACCTGCCCGTCCACGCAGTAGGACGTGGCCCCCCTGGCCCGCCACGCCACCGACGTGGTCAGGCCGGAGGACGAGCGCACGGCCCTCTCACCGGTGTTGGCGAGCAGGAACGCCCCCGTGCCGTACGTGCACTTGGCCTCGCCTGCCGACAGGCAGCCCTCGG
Source organism: Microbispora rosea (assembly GCF_900156315.1). GTDB lineage: Bacteria > Actinomycetota > Actinomycetes > Streptosporangiales > Streptosporangiaceae > Microbispora > Microbispora rosea. Next base: position 448,469 of record NZ_FTNI01000001.1, read on the forward strand.
CGAGCAGCGCGGCCTGCTGGTCGACGACCAGCCCGCCGACCGGGATCTCCCCGCCGAAGGCCCGGGTCGTCCCGGCCACCTCGTCGCAGGCGACGATCGCGGGCAGCCGCTCGCCGTCCAGGCCGAACAGGCCGAGCAGCTCCCCGCTCCACTCGACCGCGTCGAGGTCCAGCAGCGCCGACCTGCTCGCGGTCGCCGCGTCGGTGACGAACTCCCCGGTCAGGCGGTGGACGAGCCAGGTGTCGCTGGTCGTCACCACCCCCTCGCGGGTCAGGTTGCGGCGGATCCACGCCATCTTCGGAGCCGAGAAATACGGGTCGAGCACGAGCCCGGTCAGCTCGGCGATCCTCTCGGCGTGCCCGGTCAGCCCGGCGCACACCTCCTCGGCCCGCCGGTCCTGCCACACCAGCGCGGTGGTCAGCGGCTCGCCGGTCGCCGGGTCCCAGGCCAGCACGGTCTCGCCCTGGTTGGCCAGCGCGACCGCGCCGACGGGCACGCCCGCGGCCGCGACCGCCTCCCGCCCGGCGGCCAGCACCGAGCCGAGCAGTTCCCGCGGATCCTGCTCCACCCGCCCGCCCGGCAGGTACGCGGGACGGACCGGCGCCTCGGCCAGCGCGAGGACGGCGCCGTCGCCGCCCACCACGATCGCCTTGGTGCCCGAGGTGCCCTGGTCGATCGCGAGCACGGCCGGGGCGGAGGGGTGGGACATGGATCGTCTCCTGGCTGGAGCTGGGGGAGTCGCGACGGCCAGCCTATGGGTTGATCACCTGGGCGCCCGCGCTGACCAGGGCGGACGCGAGCGCGGGAGGGGGTGCCGCGTCGGTGAGGAGACCGGACAGGCCGTCCAGGGCGCACACCCGGTAGGCGGCGACCCTGCCGTGCTTCGAGCTGTCGGCGAGCACGTACGTCCGTGCGGCGCCGGCGAGGATCACGCGCTTGGTCGCGACCTCGTCGAGGAAGTAGTCGGTGAGCCCGGCTTCGGCGTCCAGCCCGCCCGAGCCGAGGAACGCCACGTCGGCGCGCAGGTCCTGGAAGAACCCCAGTGTGTGGGCGTTGGAGACGGCGAGGTCGCCCTGCCGGACACGCCCGCCCGCCACCAGCACCTCCACGCCGGGACGGCCCGCGAGCTCGGCCGCCACCAGCAGCGAGCAGGTGGCGACCACACCCCGGAAGGACGGCGGGACGGCCCTGGCGAGGTGGACGGCGGTGGTGCCGACGTCGATGATCACGGTCTGGCCCGGGCGCAGGAGCCGCGCCGCGAGCTCGCCGATCACGGCCTTCGCCTCCGACTGGCTGGTCGAGCGCTCCAGGTAGGACAGTTCCTCGCCGGTGCCGGACGGCGCCGAGGTCGCCCCGCCGTGCACGCGGACGAGCAGCGCCCGGCGCTCCAGGATCGCCAGGTCGCGCCGGACGGTCTCGTGGGAGACGCCGAGCAGCGCGGCCAGGTCCTCGGTGCGCACGGTTCCCTTCCGCCCGAGGCTTTCGATGATCCGCTGGTGACGCTGCGCCGGAAGCAAGAGATCCGCCCCTTGACCGAATGTGACTGTTGTCGCCCGAGAGTGTGGATCGGTGCCCGGAAACCTGTCAAGGGCAGGGGCCGGAAATCGGGCGGAGGAGAGAATTCCCAGCTCCCGGGGGGTGCGCGCGCCGGTGAAACGCCCGTCCCGAATGCTGGACACACGCTGATCCGTGCCCGGTCGTCCGTAGACTGGGACGGTGATTTCCCGTATCGACCTGCGCGGGTCCCTTCCTGCCGACCTGCGCGACGTGCTGCCCCGCGCCGAACTCGACGTCGAGGCCGCCCTGGAGAAGGTGCGGCCGATCTGTGAGGACGTACGCCATCGTGGCGCGGCAGCCGTACGGGAGCTGACCGCGAGATTCGACGGCGTCGAGCTGGAGTCCGCCCGGGTGCCCGCCGAGGCGCTCACGCGCGCCGTGGAGGAGCTGGACCCGGCCGTGCGCGCGGCGCTTGAGGAGTCGATCCGCCGCGCCCGCATGGTCCACCGCGACCAGCGGCGCACCGACACCACGACGCGGGTCGTGCCGGGCGGCACGGTCACCGAGCGCTGGGTGCCGGTCGACCGCGTGGGGCTCTACGTGCCCGGCGGCCGGGCCGTCTACCCCTCCAGCGTGGTCATGAACGTGGTCCCCGCCCAGGAGGCGGGCGTGCCCTCGCTGGCCGTCTCCTCGCCCCCGCAGAAGGAGTTCGGCGGGCTCCCGCACCCGACCATCCTCGCCGCGTGCGCGCTGCTCGGCGTCGAGGAGGTGTACGCCGTGGGCGGCGCCCAGGCCGTCGCGATGTTCGCCTACGGCACCGAGGAGTGCCGCCCGGCCACGATGGTGACCGGTCCCGGCAACATCTGGGTGGCCGCGGCCAAGCGCCTGCTCAAGGGCCGGATCGGCATCGACTCCGAGGCCGGGCCCACCGAGATCGCGGTCCTCGCCGACGAGACCGCCGACCCCGTGCACGTCGCGGCCGACCTGATCAGCCAGGCGGAGCACGACGTCATCGCCGCCTCCGTGCTGGTCACCACCAGCGTGGAGCTGGCCGACGCCGTGGAGAAGGAACTGCCCGGCCAGGTGTCGGCGACCCGGCATCGCGAGCGCATCACCGAGGCGCTCGCCGGCCGCCAGTCGGGCATCGTGCTCGTCTCGGACATCGAGGCCGGGCTGAAGGTCGTGGACGCCTACGCCGCCGAGCACCTGGAGATCCAGACCGCCGACGCCCGCGCGGTCGCCGCCCGGGTGCGCAACGCCGGTGCGATCTTCGTCGGGCCGTACGCGCCGGTGTCGCTCGGCGACTACATGGCGGGCTCCAACCACGTGCTGCCGACCGGCGGCTGCGCCTGTCACTCCTCGGGGCTGTCGGTGCAGACGTTCCTGCGCGGCATCCACGTGGTGGACTACAGCCGCGAGGCGCTGGCCGGGGCCGCGCCGTACGTGTGCGCCCTCGCCGACGCGGAGGACCTGCCCGCCCACGGCGCCGCCGTACGCGCCCGCTTCGACTGGGAAGTGCCCGCATGACGACCCTCGACGACCTGCCGATCCGCGACGACCTGCGGGGCAAGCAGCCCTATGGCGCGCCGCAGCTCGACGTGCCGGTCCAGCTCAACACCAACGAGAACCCCTACCCGCCGTCGGCCGCGCTGATCGACGACCTCGCCCGCGCCGTACGGCGGGGCGCGGCGACGCTGAACCGCTACCCGGACAGGGACGCCGTCGAGCTGCGCAAGGATCTCGCCGACTACCTCGGCCACGGGCTGACGGCCCGCCAGATGTGGGCGGCCAACGGCTCCAACGAGATCATCCAGCAGATCCTCCAGGCGTTCGGCGGCCCCGGCCGCTCCGCCGCAGGGTTCGAGCCGTCGTACTCGATGCACCCGATCATCGCGGGCGGCACGAACACGCGGTGGATCGAGGGCCTGCGCGAGGAGGACTTCGCGATCGACCCGGACGCCGCCGTGCGGCTGATCGAGGAGCACCGGCCCGACGTGGTGTTCCTGACCTCGCCGAACAACCCGACCGGCACGGCCCTGCCGCTGGAGGTGATCGAGCGGATCCTCGCCGCCGCGCCCGGCATGGTCGTGGTCGACGAGGCGTACGCCGAGTTCGCCCGCACCGGCACGCCCTCGGCGCTGACCCTGCTGCCGGGAAACCCCCGGCTGATCGTGACGCGGACCATGTCGAAGGCGTTCGCGATGGCCGGCACCCGGCTCGGCTACCTCGCCGCCGACCCCGCGGTGGTCGACGCCCTGCTGCTGGTCCGCCTGCCGTACCACCTGTCCACGCTGACCCAGGCGGCGGCCCGGGTGGCGCTGGCGCACCGCGAGGAGCTGCTCGGCACGGTGGACGCGCTGCGCGCCGAGCGGGACGCCGTCGTGGACTGGCTGCGCGGGCGCGGTCTGAAGGTCGCCGATTCCGACGCCAATTTCGTGCTGTTCGGTACCTTTGCGGATCGGCGGTCCGTATGGGAGGGACTGCTCGAACGCGGGGTGCTGATCCGGGAGACCGGCCCCGCGGGCTGGCTGCGCGTGTCGATCGGCACGCCGGAAGAGATGGCGGCGTTCCGCGCCGCGCTGGAGGGGGTCCTCGCATGACCGAGCTCAACGAGCGCCGCGGCCGCGTCGAGCGCACGACGAAGGAGACGTCGGTGCTGGTCGAGGTGGGCCTCGACGGCACCGGGATCGTCGACGTGTCCACCGGCGTCGGGTTCTACGACCACATGCTCGCCCAGCTCGGCAAGCACGGCCTGTTCGACCTGACCGTGAAGACCGAGGGCGACCTGCACATCGACGCCCACCACACGATCGAGGACACCTCGATCGCGCTCGGCGCGGCCTTCCGCGAGGCCCTCGGCGACAAGTCGGGCATCCGGCGGTTCGGCAGCGCCTCCTGCCCGCTTGACGAGGCGCTCGCGCAGGTGACGGTGGACCTGTCCGGCCGGCCCTACCTCGTCCACACCGAGCCCGAGGGCATGGCCCCGATGATCGGGCCCGACTACGACACCACCATGACCCGGCACATCCTGGAGTCGTTCGTCGCGCAGGCGGCGGTCTGCCTCCACGTGCACGTGCCGTACGGGCGCAACGCCCACCACATCGTGGAGGCGCAGTTCAAGGCCCTCGCGCGGGCGCTGCGCGAGGCGTCGGAGCGGGACCCCCGGGCGACCGGCGTGCCCAGCACCAAGGGCGTGCTCTGATGACCTTCGCGTCCGGCGGGATGCTCTTCATCGGCCTCTTCCTGATCGGCGGGGTCATCTCGGGCATTCGGCAGGGCCTCAAGCTGCTGGCGGCGCTCGCCGGCGTCGGGGCCGTCATGGCGATCACCGCGGGGGTGATGTGGTGGCAGTGAGCAGACGGGTCGTCGTTCTCGACTACGGCTCGGGCAACCTCCGCTCGGCCGAGCGGGCGCTGGCCCGCGTGGGGGCCGACGTCACCGTCACCGCCGACTTCGACGCGGCCCTCGACGCGGACGGGCTCGTCGTCCCCGGCGTCGGCGCGTTCGCGGCGTGCATGGAGGGGCTGAAGGGCGTGCGCGGCGACCAGATCGTCGGCCGCCGCCTGGCCGGCGGTCGCCCGGTGCTCGGGATCTGCGTCGGCATGCAGATCCTGTTCGAGAAGGGCGTCGAGCACGGCGTCCACACCGAGGGCTGCGGCGAGTGGCCCGGCACGGTCGAGCGGCTCGAGGCGCCCGTGCTGCCCCACATGGGGTGGAACACCGTGACCGCGCCCGAGGGCAGCGTGCTGTTCCGCGGCCTGGAGGAGGGGACCCGCTTCTACTTCGTCCACTCCTACGGGGTGCGCGAATGGCGGCTGGAGGCCGGCGACGGCTTCGAAGAGCCGCTGGTCACCTGGGCCGAGCACGGCGTGCCGTTCGTGGCCGCCGCCGAGAACGGCCCCCTCATGGCCACCCAGTTCCACCCGGAGAAGTCGGGGGACGCGGGGGCCGTGCTGCTGTCCAACTGGCTGAGCACGTTGTGAGCGTGTCCAGCAGGCGAAATCTCGCGGCAGCGGTGCGACACTGGAAACCGGCGGGGCCGCGGCGCGTACGGCCGGCCGGGCCGAGGCCGTGACCGGACCTGAGCGGGAGGCCCGATGAGCAAGGAACGGGCCCGCAGGAGGGCGGAGCGCGAAGCCGAGCGCGAACGCCTCGCGGCGGCCCGGGCCGAGCGCGAGGCGAGGGCCGCCAGACGGCGAGAGATGCGCGAGCGGTTCGTCGGGCCCGTCACCGGAGCCGTGGCCGGGGTCGTGGGCGCGGTGCTGCCGCGGCCGGCCAGGCCCGTGCGGGTGGCCCGGCAGCGCGGGTTTCTCGCCCGTCGCCGCCGCACGGAGAACGCCGTCGTCGCCGTGCTGTGGTTCCTCGTCCAGGTGCTCGCCTGGATCCTGCTCGACTCGTGGATGGCCCGGCTGGGCGTGTTCCTCGGCTCGATCCTGCTGCTCCCGGTGCTCGTCACCATCGTTTTCGACCGGAGGTCATGACCAAATGTCGCTCGTATTGCTCCCAGCCGTCGACGTCGCCGACGGCCAAGCCGTCCGCCTCGTGCAGGGCGAGGCGGGGACGGAGACCTCGTACGGGGATCCGCTCGCCGCCGCCCTCGCCTGGCAGAAGGCCGGCGCGGAGTGGATCCACCTGGTCGACCTCGACGCGGCGTTCGGCCGGGGGAACAACCGCGAGCTGCTCGCCTCCGTCGTCGGCGCGCTGGACGTGAACGTGGAGCTGTCCGGCGGGATCCGTGACGACGCCTCGCTTGAGGCCGCGCTGAGCACCGGCTGCCGCCGGGTCAACATCGGCACCGCCGCGCTGGAGAACCCGGAGTGGTGCGCCAAGGCGATCGCCGAGCACGGCGACCGCATCGCGGTGGGGCTCGACGTGCGCGGCACCACGCTGGCCGCCCGCGGCTGGACCCAGGAGGGCGGTGACCTGTGGGATGTGCTCGACCGGCTGGAGTCGGAGGGCTGCCCGCGCTACGTCGTCACCGACGTCACCAAGGACGGCACGCTGCGCGGTCCCAACCTCGACCTGCTGCGCGAGGTGTGCGCGCGGACCGACCGCCCGGTCATCGCCAGTGGCGGGGTGTCCTCGCTCGACGATCTGCGGGCGATCGCGACGCTCGTGCCGGACGGCGTCGAGGGCGCCATCGTGGGCAAGGCGCTGTACGCCCAGGCGTTCACCCTGGAAGAGGCGCTCGCGGCGGTGAAGTCCGCATGAGCGAGCGCGACGCCTGGCGCGTGCCGTTCCGCACCGAATGCGAGGAGGCGGCATGAGCACTCAGATGCCCGAAGGGCGGATCTCCTCCGGCGGCCCGTGGGAGGACCGGTACGGCTACGCCCGTGCGGTCGTGGCCGGGCCGCACGTGCTCGTGTCCGGCTGCACCGCCACCGTGGGCGGCGAGGTCCAGCACGTGGGCGACGCCTACCAGCAGACGCTCACCGCCTTCTCCATCGCGCTGGACGCCGTCGAGAAGGCCGGTATCACCCGGGCCGACGTGGTGCGGACCCGCCTGTACGTGGTGAACGCCGGCGACTTCGACGCCGTCGGCAAGGCCCACGGCGAGATCTTCGGCGATGTGCGGCCCGTCTGCACGAGCGTGCAGGTCGCCGGGCTGGTGGACGAGCGCATGCTGGTCGAGGTCGAGGTCGAGGGCTACCGGCCGGTGGAACGCGGCACCCATGAGGACTGAGCGATGACCGTAGCGGTGCGGGTGATCCCCTGCCTGGACGTCGACGGCGGCCGGGTGGTCAAGGGGGTCAACTTCGAGAATCTCAGGGACGCCGGCGATCCGGTCGAGCTGGCCGCGCGCTACGACGCCGAGGGGGCCGACGAGCTGACCTTCCTCGACATCACCGCCTCCTCGGGCGAGCGCGAGACCATGCTCGACGTGGTGCGCCGTACGGCCGAGCAGGTGTTCATCCCGCTGACGGTCGGCGGCGGCGTGCGGTCGGCCGACGACGTGGACCGGCTGCTGCGCGCGGGGGCCGACAAGGTCGGCATCAACACCGCCGCCATCGCGCGTCCCGAACTGCTGACCGAGACCTCGCGCCGGTTCGGGTCGCAGTGCATCGTGCTGTCGGTGGACGCGCGCCGGGTGGTCGACGGGCCGCCCACGCCCTCCGGGTTCGAGGTGACGACCCACGGCGGGCGCCGGGGGACCGGCATCGACGCGGTGGAGTGGGCGCGCCGCGGGGAGGAGCTCGGCGTCGGCGAGATCCTGCTCAACTCCATGGACGGCGACGGCACCAAGTCGGGCTACGACCTGGAGATGCTGCGGGCCGTGCGGGCGGCGGTGAGCGTCCCGCTGATCGCCTCCGGCGGCGCCGGGCGGCTGGAGGACTTCCCGCCCGCGGTGGACGCCGGGGCGGACGCCGTGCTGGCCGCCTCGGTCTTCCACTTCGGCCAGCTCAAGATCCACGAGGTCAAGGACACGCTGCGCGCGGCCGGTCACCCGGTCCGCTGAGCGCCCGCCGGGGGCCGGGATCCGGCCCCCGGCCGGTGTGTCCTCAGTCGATGTCGACGATCGCCGTGGGGTAGGCGTCAGGGCCGGTCCCGAGCGACGAGGACGCCATCGACTGGTACTGCCACTGTCCCTGGAAGCTGCCGCCCCGGCCGCACCCGTCGTCGCCCCAGCACGTCGTGGCGGCGGACGCCTTGTGGGCCGGCTCGGCCGCCGCGAGCCCGACGGCGACGAGGAACGCCAGGCCCAGCAGGCTCGGGAAACGCTTTGCACGCATAGCTGTCTCCTGTCCGTGAACCGATCATGTGGCGCTCCGGAGTCCGCCTCCTCAATGGTCAGCCGGGTATCACGCAACCGTCCATCCCAATCACCGCAAATAGGACGATAGTGGGCCAAAACCGGCATACGTGATTGTGTGTTCTTTATCGAGATTCGACGTGGCCGGTCAGCGGGGACCGATCGCTCCCGGGCGCGCGTGGGCCCGAGGCGGGGGCTCGAACCCCGGGGGCCGGATGTGCGGGCTCTCCTGCACGAGCCCTAGAGTTGCCAATGATCATCGTCTCGCCGCGCCCCGGAGGAGCATGTGTCCGACCTCGCCTCGCTCGACGACGTCCGCCGCCGGATCGACGAGCTCGACGCCCGTCTGACGACACTGCTGGCCGAGCGGCAGCGTCTCGTGCGCGCCGCAGCGGCTTTCAAGACGGACGAGCAGGCCGTACGGGCTCCCGGCCGGGTGGAGCGGGTCGTGACGGCGGCGCGTGAGCGCGCGGAGCGCGAGGGGCTGTCCCCGGAGGTCGCCGAGGCCGTCTGGCGGGCGATGATCGGGGCGTTCGTGGAGTACGAGCTCACGGAGCACCGGCAGCGCGGGTAGCAGGGCGCCGCGGGCCCGCCGGCATGGAGGGACGCGGAAGGAATGGAGGGACGCGGAAGGAAAGGCCGGCGGAGCAAGGGCGGATGCCCTGCCGGCCTGTGCGCGGAGAGCCTCGGGGCTCTGACTGTCAGTGCGGTTCGTCGATCGTTCGTCGCTGCCTGTGGTCGTGATCGGGGTTACCTGAGGGAGAGCGGGGACGGGCGAGCCGCGGCCTCAACTCAGCACCGAGGTGAAGAAGGTCGCCAACCTGCTGGCTCCGGTGTTGACCGTGTCGAACACGCCTCGCACGGCGCCTGCCGCCGCTTGCGGCTGGCTGTAGAGGTAGAAGACCACGAACGCGATGGCCGCGTACGTAAGAACCTTCTTCGCCTTCATCGGGGGGCCTCCTGCAGTCGGTATCCCGGTCGTTTGTACCCGGCGGCAGTAATGATCATAACTAGCCGAGAGGCCATGAGGCCGTTCCGCCCTCATAGTGAGACGGCGTGATTCAGCGGCTCGTCACGGCGCGACCCGGGCTGCTCGCGGGCCTGCCCGCACCCCCGCCGACCTGCGCGGAAAGAGCGGAGCCCGGCCGGAAAGAGCGAGGCTCGGCCCGGAACGAGCGGGGCTCGGCCTGGCAAGAGCGGGGTTCGGCCCGGAACGTCCGGGGATCACCCCGGAAAGAGCGGGGGCTCAGCCCGAGAAGAGCGAGGTGAAGAACGCGGACAGGCGTTCGGCTCCCGTGCTGACGCCCCCGAACAGGTTCCTGACCGCGCCGGCGGCGTTTGCCGGCTGCGTGAACAAATAGAAGATCACGAACGCGATGACCAGATAGGTCAGGACCTTTTTGAGGTTCATCCGGGGCTCCCAAACGCTCCCACACGTCGTGCGCTGGTCTCACATGCTGCCCCATTGGACGACGTTTACGTGAGAATTCCGGACAACTCCCGCGATTTCGTGCTCAGGGCCCCAATCGGGCTTCCTGTAGCCGGGCGATCGCCGCGGCGTCCCCGTCGTACGTCACCCGGGCGTGCGCCTGCCTGCCGAACGCGAACAGCAGCAGCTCCGACGGCTCGCCGGTGACCACCACGGCGGGCTCCGCCATCCGCCCGGCGGTCTTCGCCCCGTCGGGACGGCGGAGCACGACCCCCACCGGAGCCTTGCGCAGGAAGAGCCGGGCGCCGCCGCGCAGCCGGCCCCAGAACGCCTCCTGCAGGTCCCGCGGGATGACGCGAGGCTCCCAGCCGGCCTGCGCCCGGCGCACGTCCTCGTGGTGGACGAAGAGCTCCACCGTGTTGACGATCTCGTCCAGGCGGGGGACCAGCCCGTACGGCGTCCAGCGCGGCGGGCCGTGACGGACGAGCCCGACCAGCTCGGGATAGGGGTGGCGCCGCTTGATGCGGTCCTGCACGGCGGCGGTGTAGCCCGCCAGGAACGGCAGCGCGATGCCGGGCGCGGCGTCGAGCCGGCGCTCGCGCAGCACGAGGTGGGCCGTGAGGTCCTCGGTCGCCCATCCCTCGCACAGCGTGGGCGCCCCAGGACCGAGGCGGTCGAGCAGGTCGCAGAGCGCCGCGCGCTCCGTCTGGGCGTGTGTCACGCGATCAGCCTATGCGTCCGTCGTCCCGTCCGGACCGGCGGCCGCGCCTGTCCGAGGAATAAACAGGTTGATCAGGATGATAGGGAGTAACTAGCACTGTCTGGCAGATGCCGCCCCTCACGGCGATCCGCGAGACATGACTAGGACCAAGGGCTTGGGCGGCGTCGGTCCGGTGACCGATCCGGTGGCGTCCCCGAGTGAGTAACGTCCCCTCCGGGACGCTCGCAGGGAGCGGCCCCGGCTGGTCCCCCGATCGGAAGGAACGCACCGCGTGCCGACGAAGGAGTCCCCCGCGCGGCCCGGCAGCTCAGTCATGCTCCAGGGTCTCAAGGTCATCGGTGTGGCGATCAGAACCGAGCCGAGGATCTTCACCGGCGCGGTCGTCGCCAGCGCCGTCTACGGCGCGATGACCGTCGCCTCGTCCTGGGCGCTCGGCTGGGCGACCGACAACGCGGTGCTGCCCGCGTTCCGCGACGGCGCGGCGGGCACCGGCACGCTGGTCGTGGCGGCCCTGCTGATCGTGGGCGTGGCGGTGCTCAAGGCCGCGGGGATCATGGGCCGGCGCATCATGGCCGGGATCCACCAGTACCGCATGCAGGCCCACTCGCGCCGCGCCGTGACGCGGCAGTACCTCCGGCTGCCCCTCGCCTGGCACCACCGCCACCCCACCGGGCAGCTCCTGTCCAACGCCAACTCCGACGTCGAGGCGGCCTGGGCGCCGCTCGCCCCGCTGCCGATGGCGGTGGGCGTGGTCGTGATGCTGGTGACGGCCGCCGTGGCGATCGTGCTGGTCGACCCGGTGCTCGCCGTCGTCGGCTTCCTGATCTTCCCGGCCGTGGCCGTGCTCAACCTGGTCTACCAGCGCAGGCTTTCACCGCTCGCGATGCGGGCCCAGCAACTGCGGGCCGAGGTGAGCGAGGTCGCGCACGAGAGCTTCGACGGCGCGCTCGTCGTCAAGACCCTCGGCCGGGAGGACGCGGAGACCGCGCGCTTCCAGGCGAAGGCCGACGCGCTGCGGGACGCGAACGTCGCCGTCGGCCGGGTCCGCGGGCTGTTCGACCCCATGCTCGAGGCGCTGCCCACGCTGGGCGTGCTCGCCGTGCTGCTCGTCGGGTCGCTGCGGCTGGAGTCGGGCGGCGTCGCGGCCGGCGACCTCATCCAGGTCGCCTACCTGTTCACCCTCCTCGCCTTCCCGATCCGGGCGCTCGGCTGGGTGCTGGCCGAGCTGCCGCGCAGCGTCGTCGGCTGGACGCGGGTCACCGACGTCCTCGACGCCACCGGCTCCATGGAGTACGGCACCGCCCGCCTGGACGCCTCCGGCCCGGCCCGGGTGGAGGCCGAGGGCGTCTCCTACGCGTACGTGCCGGGAAGCCCGGTGCTGAAGGACGTGCGCTTCGCCGTGGCGCCGGGCCGTACGATCGCGCTCGTCGGGCCGACCGGGGCGGGCAAGTCGACGCTCACCCAGCTGCTCGCGCGCCTGATCGACCCCGGCGAGGGCGTCGTCCGCGTCGACGGCGTCGACCTGCGCGAGGTGGCCAGGGGCGAGGTGAGCGCCTCGGTGGCGCTCGTCCCGCAGCAGACGTTCCTGTTCGACGACACCGTGCGCGGCAACATCGCCCTCGGCGGGCAGGAGCCGGACGAGCGGGTCTGGGCCGCGCTGCGGCTCGCGCAGGCCGACGGGTTCGTGAGCGCGCTGCCGTCCGGCCTGGACACCCGGATCGGAGAGCGCGGCGCGACGCTGTCGGGCGGTCAGCGCCAGCGTCTCGCACTGGCCCGCGCGCTCGTGCGCGAGCCCCGGCTGCTCATCCTCGACGACGCCACCTCCAGCGTCGACCCGCAGGTCGAAAAGCGCATCCTGTACGGCCTGCGCGACGGCGCCGCCGAGGCCACGGTGATCGTGGTCGCCTACCGGATGGCGACGATCGCGCTCGCCGACGAGGTCGTCTACCTGGAACAGGGCGTGGTCACCGACCACGGCACCCACGAGCAGTTGCTGGCCCGCTGCGCGGGCTACCGCGACCTCGTCACTGCCTACGAGCGCGAGGAGGCCGAACGGGCCGCGCTCGACATCAGCGAAGACACCGATGAGGAGGTCGTGGCATGACGCACGGCCCGAAGCCCTGGACGAGGAGCGTGACGCGGTGACCGCCGTGACCGACCCTGCGACCGGCACGGCCGCAGGAGAGAGCTCGTCCCTGCGGTCGGCCGACCGGGGCGCCCTGGAGACGTTCAAGCAGGGCCTGCGGCTGTCGCCGGAGTTCCGCCACGGGCTCGCCGGGACGCTCGTGCTCGCCGTGCTGGCGACGTTGGGCAAGGTCGTCGTGCCGATCGCCGTGCAGCAGGTGATCGACCGCGGCCTGGGCTCGGGCGAGCCCGACCTGCCGTTCATCCGGAACGCCGTGGCCCTGTGCGCGCTCGCCGTCGTGCTGACCGCGCTGTGCGGCTACCTGATGAACGTCCGGCTCTACCGCTCCACCGAGTCGGGCCTGGCGGCCCTGCGCGGCAAGGGCTTCCGCCACGTGCACGACCTGTCGGTGCTGACGCAGAACACCGAGCGGCGCGGCGGCCTGGTGTCCCGCGTGACCGGCGACGTCGACCAGATCAGCACGTTCATGCAGTGGGGCGGGCTGATGGTCATCGTGTCCGCCGGGCAGCTGGTGGTGGCGACCGTGCTCATGGCCGTCTACTCCTGGCAGCTCACGCTGATCGTGTGGGCCTGCTTCCTGCCGCTGGTGCTGGCGCTGCCCCGGTTCCAGCGCCTGGTGGCCAAGGCGTACACCAAGGTGCGCGAGCGCGCCGGCGACGTCCTCGCCGCCGTCAGCGAGTCGGTCGTCGGCAGCGCGGTGATCCGGGCGTACGGCTCGGAGGACCGCACGGCCGAGCGGATCGACACGGCGGTGGACGGCATGCGCGCGGCGCAGACCCGGGCGCAGAAGATCGTCGGGTTCACGTTCCCGGCCACCGAGCTGGTCGCCTCGATCACGGTCGCGCTGGTGGTCGTGGCCGGAGTCTGGCTGGGCGTCGCCGACTCGATCACGGCGGGCCGGCTCATCGCGTTCCTGTTCCTGATCACGCTGTTCATCAGCCCGTTGCAGACCGCGACCGAGGTGCTGAACGAGGCGCAGAACGCGATCGCCGGATGGCGGCGCATCCTGGGCGTGCTCGACACCCCGGCCGACGTGGCCGACCCCGAGAACGGCGAGACGCTGCCGCGCGGCCCGATCTCGGTCCGCTTCGACGGCGTGGGCTTCGCCTACCCCGGCGGGCCGCCGGTGCTCCACGACGTGTCGGTCGAGATCCCGCCGCGCACGCGGGTCGCCGTGGTGGGGGAGACCGGCTCGGGCAAGACGACCTTCGCCAAGCTGCTCACCCGGCTCATGGACCCGACCTCCGGCCGGATCCTCGTGGACGGGACCGACCTGCGCACGGTGAGCTTCTCCTCGCTCAGGGAGCGGATCGTCATGGTCCCGCAGGACGGGTTCCTATTCGACTCGACGCTTGAGGACAACATCCGCTTCGGGCGGCCCTCGGCGACCCGGGAGGAGATCACCCGGGCCCTGACCGAGCTCGGCCTCGCCGACTGGCTCGACGGCCTGCCCGCGGGCCTGGACAGCCCGGTCGGCCAGCGGGGCGAGTCCCTGTCGGCCGGCGAACGCCAGCTCGTCGCGCTCGCCCGCGCCTACCTCGCCGACCCCGACCTGCTGCTGCTCGACGAGGCCACCTCCGCCGTGGACCCCGCCACCGAGGTGCGCCTCGCCCGCGCCCTCGACGGCGTCACCCGCGGTCGTACGGCCGTCTCGATCGCCCATCGCCTGTCCACCGCACAGGCGGCCGACGAGGTCCTGGTGTTCGAGCACGGCCGGATCGTCCAGCGCGGCCCGCACGCCGTCCTGGTCGAGCAGCCCGGCGTGTACGCCGACCTCTACGCCTCCTGGACCACCGCGACCACCGTCCACTGACGCCGGCGGCCGGCGTCGTCCGGCCCTGATCGCACCGGCCGCCTGAGCCTTTCACGAGCGAGCCGGAACAGGTCGTCGAGGAGATGCTCGACCGGCTCGCCGCCTCGATGGCCGACGAGCCGGTCGAGTCGCTGGCCGTGCTGCGCTCGATGCTGACCCATCCGGGAGCCTCCGACGCCGCAGCGGAGGGGGCGGCCCGCTACCGGGCGCAGATCGCCGAGCTGCTGCGCCCCTGCCTGCGCTCCCTGACGGGCGCGGACGGCTGATCTGCGCCGAGACTGTCATGAAGGAGATCGCCGCCAAGGCGGCGGTATGAGCGGAAGCGAGCGGGACATGGAGGACGTCGTGGGGAAGCCGGTGCTGGTCGAGCGGGGTAGCACGGACAGGATCGCCCCGCCCCTCGGTGCGTACAGCCATGCGGCGCGTGTCTCACCGGAGGGCGCCGTCCTGCACATCGCGGGGCAGGTCGGCAACGCCCCCGACGGAACGGTCGCCCCGGACGCGTACGGGCAGACCGTCCAGGCGTTGCGCAACATCGCCGCGATCGTCGAGGACGCCGGAGGTATCCCGGCGGAGGGGCTGGTCTCGCTGTTCACGATGGTCGCGAGCCGGGAGGCGCTTCCCGGCGTGCGCCGCGGCATCGGCGAGGTCTTCGCCGAGTGGTTCCCTGAGGGGGACTATCCGATCAACTCGTTGTGCGTGGTGGCCGGGCTGGCCCGCGAGGACCTGCTGGTAGAGATCGCCTCGGTGGCGGTGGTGCCGGGATGACGCCGGAGGACATCCCCGCGCTCTTCCCCGCTCTGCGGCAGATGACAGCGGTGGGCGCATAGATCTGCCGTCTCCCGCGCGTTCAGTGGGTCTGCGGGTCTCCGCCGGACAGGCGCTGGGCCAGGTAGATCGGGATCACCGACAGCAGGATCAACGCGGCGGCGACCACGTTGACCACCGGCGCCTGGTTGGGCCGGAACAGGTTCTCGAAGATCCAGATCGGCAGCGTGCGCACGCCGGCCCCGGCGGTGAACGTCGTGACGATGATCTCGTCGAACGACAGCGCGAAGGCGAGCAGCCCGCCCGCGAGCAGCGCCGAGCGCATCATCGGAAACGTCACCAGGCGGAACGTGGTGAACGTGTCCGCCCCGAGGTCGGCCGACGCCTCCTCCAGGTTCAGACCCATGCGGCGCAGCCGGGCCAGCACGTTGTTGTAGACGGTGACCACGCAGAACGTCGCGTGGCCGACGATCACGGTCAGCAGCCCGAGGGGGAGGCCCAGCACCGTGTGGAAGGTGTTGCTCAGCGCGATGCCGGTCACGATGCCGGGCAGCGCGATGGGCAGCACGATCACGAGCGAGACCGTCTCCCGGCCGAAGAACCGGTAGCGCTGCACCGCGAAGGCGGCCATCGTGCCGAGCACGAGCGCGATCGCGGTCGCGCCGAGACCCGCCTGGACCGAGGTCCACAGCGCGTCGCGCAGGCCGGCCGAGTCCCAGGCGGCGCCCCACCAGCGCAGTGTGAACCCGGCGGGCGGCCAGGAGAAGGTCCGATCGGAGTTGAACGAGTTGAGCAGCACCACGGCCAGCGGCACGTAGACGACGGCCAGGCCGATCACCAGCGCCGCCCGCAGCAGCGTCCGGGACGTACGAGAGAGATTCACCGGGCCTCCTTCGCCGGCCGGTGGACCAGATCGCTGTGCTTGCCGGTTCGTTCGCTTCGCTGTCTCACAGGTTCTCCAGCGCTCCGGTGCGGCGTACGGCCGCGAGGTAGACCAGCATGATCACGACGGGGACGGTGGCGACGGCGGCGGCGAAGGGGAGGTTGTTGGCCGCGCCGATGTTGTCGTAGACCACGTTGCCGATGAGCTGGGTCTTGCCGCCGACGATCTTCACGGTGATGTAGTCGCCCAGCGAGAGCGAGAACGTGAAGATCGACCCCGCCACGGCGGCGGGGAAGGTCAGCGGCCAGACCACCGTGCGGAAGGTCCGCCACCCGCGCGCGCCGAGGTCGCCGGCGGCGTCGAGCAGCGAGTCCGGCAGCCGTTCGAGCCCCGCGTAGATCGGCAGGATCATGTACGGCAGCCACAGGTACGACAAGGTCACCACGGTGGCGGTCAGGCCGTAACCCCAGCCGAGCACGCCGTCCGAGGACAGCATCACCCGCCACGCGTACGCCTTGACCAGGTAGGACGCCCACAGCGGGGTGAGCACGGCGATCACCAGCCAGCGCTGGGCCCGCGGCGAGGCCAGCTTGGCCATCGCGAACGCCATGGGGAAGGCCACCACCAGGTCGATCAGCGTGACCGCCGCGGCCACGCCGATCGAGCGCAGGGCGACCGTGCGGTAGACCTCGCCGGTGACCAGGTCGGTGAAGTTGGCCCAGGTGAACACCTTGACCACGTCGCCGGTGAACACGTCGGTCGACCAGAACGCGGTCACGAGAAGGGCCGCGAGCGCGCCCAGGTAGGCCAGCCCCAGCCAGGCCAGGGGCGCCGACAGCAGCAGCGACAGCCGCACCCCGGCGTGCCGGTGCAGGAACGAGGCGGCCCGCCTCCGCATCCCGGGGGAGGCGGCCGTCGTGGTGATGGTCGTCATCGTCTTCTCTCCGTGCGGCTTGTCTCCGTGCGGCCGAGGGGGACGGCTGGGCGGCCGTCCCCCATGGGGAGCGCTCAGCCCTTGATCTCGGTCCAGGCCCGGGTCCACTCGGAGTAGTCGGTGCACTTGACGTCGGTGCGCCCGTCGAGGCACTGCGTGATCGGCGTGGTCCAGTAGTGGACCTTGGAGAAGTACTCCTCGTCGGTCGCGTGGTAGGTGTCGCAGAACGACTTGTCGGAGGTCTGCTCGCACGCCTTGGCGTTGGACGGCGCCTCGCCGAACCACTCGGCGACCTGCGCGTTGGCCGTGGGGGAGATGATCCAGTCGAGCCACTTGTAGGCGCAGTTGGGGTGCTTGGCCTTCGCGGCGACCATCCACGTGTCCGACCAGCCGGTGGAGCCCTCCTTGGGCAGCGTCGTCTTCACGGGCGCCTTGTCGGCCTCCACCAGGTTGGCGATCACCTGCCAGGTCGTGCCCACGACCGTGTCGCCGGACTTGAACGACTGCACCGCCTTGGTGTAGTCGGACCAGTACTCGCCGATGTTCTGCTTCTGCTGCTTGAGCAGGTCGACCGCGGCCTGGAGCTGCTTGTCGTCCAGCGCGTACGGGTCCTTGATCCCCAGCTCGGGCTTGGCCGACATCAGGTAGAGCGCGGCGTCGGCGATGTAGATGGGCGAGTCGTACGCCGTCACCTTGCCCTTGTACGGCGAGGCGGGGTCGAACACGACGCTCCAGGAGTCGGGGGCCGGCTTCACGGTGTCCGTGCGCCACATGAGCAGGTTCGCGCCGCGGCCGTGCGGGATGCCGTACGCGACCCCGTTGACCGAATTCCACGGCTTGAGCTTCAGCCCGTCGAACACGTCCGCGTAGTTCGGCACGAGGTCGGTGTTGACCGGCGCGACCGTGCCCGAGGCGATCAGGCGCAGCGAGGCGTCGCCCGAGGCCGACACGGCGTCGTACTCGCCGGTCTTCATCAGGTTGACCATCTCGTCGGAGGTGCCGGCCGTCTTGGTGTTGACCGTGCAGCCCGTGGCCTTCTCGAACGGGTGGACCCAGTCGACCTTGGGGTCGTTGGAGCCGTCCTCCGCGTACCCGGCCCAGGCGACGAGGTTGACCTGTCCCTCGCCGGGGCCGAGGGACTTCAGGGCCTCGATCTTCGGCGGGGTGAAGGCGCCGCCGCCGGGGGCCGCGGCCGGGCCGCCGCCGGTAGTGGACGACCCGCCGCCGCAGCCCGCGACGGCGGCAAGCGCCAGCGCGGCGGTGACGACGAGAGAAGGCCTGGCGAAACGCGGACGGGGGGACCGCATCGTGGTTCTCCTTGCTGTGAGTGGTGCGAGTCAGCCGGCGGCGACCGGCTCGGCGGGGGCGTCGATGGGGAACTCGTGCCGGCGGTTCCACACGAGGCGGACGCGGGCGCCGCGCAGGCCCGTCACGTCCATGGACGACGCCTGCAGGTTCTGCTGGAGGGCGATCAGGCGCCCGCCCGCGTCGAGGTCCACGACGAACCGGGTCGCCGGACCGGCGTACACGACCTCGCGGATCACGCCGGCGGCCTCGTGCTCGTCCGGGCCCGAAGGCTCCTCGCCGAGCACGACGCGCAGCTTCTCGGGCCGGACGCTGAAGGTCCCCTCCCTGCCCAGCACGGCCCGCGCGGCCTCGCCGGAGATGAGGTTGGAGGTGCCGACGAAGGAGGCGACGAAGGCGGTGGCCGGGCGCTCGTACACCTCGGCGGGGGTGCCGACCTGCTCGATCCCGCCCTGGTTGAACACCGCGATCCGGTCGCTCATCGTCAGCGCCTCCTCCTGGTCGTGGGTCACGAACAGGAACGTGATGCCGACCTCCCGCTGGATCGCCTTCAGCTCGACCTGCATCTCCTCACGGAGCTTGAGGTCGAGGGCGCCGAGCGGCTCGTCGAGCAGGAGCACGCGCGGCCGGTTGACCAGCGCGCGGGCCAGCGCGACCCGCTGGCGCTGGCCGCCGGACAGCTGGGCCGGGCGCCGCTTCTCGAAGCCCTCCAGCCGCACCGAGCGCAGCGTGGCGAGCGCCCGCTCGCGCCGCTCCGCCCTGGGCACCTTCTTCACCCGCAGGCCGTACTCGACGTTGTCCAGCACGCTCATGTGGGGGAACAGCGCGTAGTCCTGGAAGACCGTGTTCACGTCCCGCTCGAACGGCGCGAGCCGCGTGACGTCACGCCCGCCCAGCTCGACCGTCCCTGCGGTGGGCGACTCGAACCCCGCGATCATGCGCAGCACGGTGGTCTTCCCCGAGCCGGACGGCCCGAGCATCGCGAAGAACTCCCCGTCGGCGACGTCGAGGTCGATCCCGGCGACCGCCTCGACCGGCCCGAAGTTCTTGCGCAGGCCACGGAGACTGACTGCTTGGTCTGGCATGACCCAAAACATATGGAGTTAAATGTTTCACGTAAAGACCCGATCCGATATCACTGTTGTCAACTTTCGCGGGAGTCCCCTTTCGCGGACGGCGTGGGCGAACAGGAGTGCGACCGTGAACATGGCTCGCCTGGCCGTCTTCTCACCCGTGGACAGCACCGCGCGGGTGGACGTCGTGGTCCGGCGGCTCGCCGACGCGATCGCGGTCGGCCTGCTCGCCGACGGCGAGCAGCTGCCCAGCGAGGCGGAGCTCGCCGGCAGGCTCGGCGTCTCCACCGTGACCCTGCGGGAGGCGCTCACGGCGCTGCGCCGGCAGGGGATGGTCGAGACGCGGCGCGGCCGCGGCGGCGGCAGCTTCGTACGCCTGCCCGCCGGGCTCGACCCCCTGGCGCGGCTGCGCGCGTTCGCGGCCGACGAGCTGCGCGACTTCGGCGACCACTACGCGGCCATCGCCGGCACGGCGGCCAGGCTCGCGGCCGAGCGCTCGCTGCCCTCGGACGTCGCGCCCCTGTGGCGCACCCTGGACGAGATGGACGCCGTCGCCGCCGCGCCGGAGGCGGCCGGGTCCGCGGAAGCGTGCGCCCGGCTGCGCAGGCTCGACGGCCGGTTCCACATCGAGGTGGCGGCGGCCTCGCAGTCGGCCCGCCTCACTCAGGAGGAGATCCGGTTACAGGCTGACATCGGACCGTTGCTCTGGCTTCCGCACGAGGGCCTGAGCGGGCACGATGAGACGGCGGCACAGCATCGCGCCATCGCCGGGGCCGTCGAGCGCGGCGACGGCGAGCAGGCCAGGGCCGTCGCCGAGCGGCACGTGCTCGACGCGACACGACACCTCATCGAGCTTCGGTTGCGGCTGCGGGAGTAAGAAGCATGAGCACACCGGCGTCACTTGTGCAGGCCGGGCAGGACCACGCCGCCGCGGCGGTGGCGCGGGTGCGCGAGGCGGCCGAGGGCGTCTTCGAGGCGCTGCGCGAGGTCCGCGACGCCGCCGTCGCCTGCGTCCTGCCCGCGGGCGGCACCCGCCGCCCGGTCGTGGCCGACCTCGCGGCGCTGCGCCCGCTGCTGTGGGCCCGGCTGCGCGGCGGCGCGCTGCCCGTCCATCTGCCCGCCCATCTGCCGGTCCATCTTCCGGCGCTGATCGCGGGGATCGGCTTCATCGCCGCGCCCGGCCTGCTGGCCGACGCGCCCTGGTACCTCGAATGGTGGCAGGAGAACCCCTCCGGCGACCCCGTGCAGCTGCTGCGGGACATGGACCCGGCGAGCAGCGCCTTCTACGACTACACCCACTGGGACTGGTACGCCGGCCCGTCCTCCGGCGCGGATCGCACGATCTGCGGCCCGTACGTCGACTACCTGTGCACCGACGAGTACAGCCTCACGCTGTCGGTGCCCGTGCTGGCCGGGGGGAGCTTCGCCGGGGTGGCCGCGGCCGATGTGTTCGTGCGGCGGTTCGAGGCCGCGGTGCTTCCGGCGCTGCGGGAGATCCCCGGCCCGGCGTTCCTGGTCAACGTCGAGGGGCGGGTCGTCGCGTCCAACACCGCGAGCCGGGTCGCGGGGTCGGTCTACCGGGGCGGCTCGCGCGACGGTGACCACGTCGTGCGCCGGGTGGGCGACCTGCCGCTGTCCCTGGTGACCGCGACGGCCTGCGAGGCCGTGTAACGGCGGCGGGGTAGCGGCGGCGGGGGCGGCCGGGACCTGCGGCAGAATTGGCGTCATGGCCCTCGATCCCAAGATCGCCGACCGGCTGAAGCGCACGCCGGACGGCCTGGTGCCCGCGATCGTCCAGCAGCACGACACCGGAGAGGTGCTCATGCTCGCCTGGATGGACGACGAGGCGCTGCACCGCACGCTCACCACCGGCCGGGCGACCTACTGGTCCCGCAGCCGGGGGGAGTACTGGGTGAAGGGCGACACCTCGGGCCACGTGCAGTGGGTCAAGCACGTGGCGCTCGACTGCGACGGCGACACGATCCTGCTCAAGGTCGACCAGGTGGGGGCGGCCTGCCACACGGGCGACCGCACCTGCTTCGACGCCGACGTCCTCGACGTGAGCGGCGCGCCGTGACCGCCCCCGCGCCCGCCCGCGACCAGGCGCGCACGGCGCGGCGCTCGCTGCTGGTGTGGCTGGCCGCCTGCGCCGTGGGCGGCGGGCTCGCGCTGCTGGCCGCGGGCCGCGTGTGGGTCACGCTCGGCACGGCGGGAGGACCCGCGGGAGCGGGCGCCGGCTCCCTCACGGGCAACGACCTGGTCGCCTGGCTCACCCCCGCCGCGCTGGCCGCGCTCGCCGCCGTGCTGGCCGTACTGGCGACCCGGGGGGTCGCGCGGCGGGCGACGAGCGTGGTGGTCGCCCTCCTCGGCGCGGCGGTCGCGGCCGGGGCGTGGGACGGCACGCGCGGCGCGACGATCGCGTCCGCGGCTGCGCAGCACATGACGACCGCGGTGACGTCCTCGGGTCACATCTCCCTGGAGTCGCGCGCCTGGGTCTGGCCGGTGCTGACCGCCGCGGGCGGGCTCGTCCTGGCCGGGGCGGGCGTAGTGGCGGCGATCCTGAGCGTGCGCTGGCCCGGCATGTCGAGCAGGTACGAGCGGGGAGCCGGGCACGAGGGCACGGCCGGCGCCACCAGGGTGAAGGACGCCGACAGGGCGATGTGGGACGCCATCGACGAGGGTGAGGATCCGACCGCGTAGCCGGTCCACCGGGCGGGGGAGGACTGTCCCACACGAGTTGGACCGTTCCCGGCTCAGATTACAAATTGTCCACAAAGCGGATTCTCGTCGGACCGGCCACCCTGCTGCCGATAGGCTTCGCGCCGACCTCTGATCGTCGCACAGGAGACCGAATGAGCCACGGGAGTCGGCCGGGCGGCACGGGCGGCCACGGCCGCCGGCCCGGCCGGGGTGACCGGCTGCCGGCCTCCGGCGGCCATCGCCATCCGCTCCGTTCGGATCGCACCGGCGCCGGCCACCCTCCGGCGCCGACGGGAACGGCATGGTCGTCGCGTCGATCCTCCCCGGCATCCCCGGCCCGTCTCCATGCGGTGCTCCGCGGATTCTCGGGGCCGTCTCCGGTCTCGTCGCGCTGAGGAAGATCCGAGACCTCTTTTTCCCCCACTCACGCAGGAGCATTCCATGACGTACGGCAACGACCCGGGCCAGAACCCGGGTGGTTACCCGCAGAACCAGCCCGGCCCGCAGGGCGGGTATCCCCCGCCGCAGGGTGGTTACCCGCCGCCCCAGGGTGGATACCCCCCGCCGCAGGGCGGTTACCCGCCGCCTTCCCAGGGCGGCTACCAGCAGGGCGGCGGCTACCCGCCCCCGCAGGGCTCGTACCCGGCCGCGCCCGGCGGTGACCAGTACGGCGGTCAGTACGGTGACCAGTACGGCGGCCAGTACGGCGGCGCGTACGGTCCGCCCGGCGGCTACCCGGCTCCCGAGCTCGCCCACTGGGGTCTGCGCGTCGGCGCCACGCTGATCGACGGCCTCATCGTCGGCGTCCCCACCTGGATCCTGAGCATCATCGGCAGCGCCCTGAGCGCCGGCTCGGTGGACCAGGAGACCGGCCAGGTCGGCTCCGGCTTCGGGATCGGCCTGGTGCTCTCCCTCCTGGCCATCGCCGTCGGCCTCGGCCTGGGCCTGTGGCTGAAGCACAAGGAGGGCACGACCGGCCAGACGGTGGGCAAGAAGGTCGTCGGCATCCAGACGGTCAAGGAGCAGACCGGCGAGTACATCGGATTCGGCATGGCCGTCGTCCGGTACATCTGCCACATCGTGGACGGCCTGCCCTGCTACATCGGCTACCTGTGGCCGCTCTGGGACGCCAAGCGGCAGACCTTCGCCGACAAGATCGTCGGCACTGTGGTCGTGCGCGCCCCGCGTTAGGCTGACCTTCATGGAGGTGATCGGACGGCGCGCGCGGGACCGGGTGCGGTCGCTGTGCGCGCCGTTCGGCGCCGCGGCCGTTCTGGCCGCGGCGGTGACATGCCTGGCCGTGGTCGACCCGCACGAGCCGGGTCACTACCCCGCCTGTCCCCTCTATTACCTGACCGGCCTGTACTGCCCCGGCTGCGGCGCGCTGCGCGCCGTCCACGACCTCGCCCACGCCGACCTCGCCGGGGCGGCGCGGATGAACCTGCTCTTTGTCTTCTGCGTTCCTGTCGTAATCACGTTGTGGACCCGTTGGGCGTTACGATCATGGCAGGGACGGCCCACGCGCCCGGACATCGCGCGCCCCGCATACCTGTGGGGACTCCTCGCCGTCGCGGCCGTCTTCGGAGTGGTGCGTAATACGCCTTTCGGGCAATTCCTCGCACCGTGAATCGACCCGGTGGCGGCCCGACGCGAGACGGGCCGATACCATCGCAGGGCAGGACACGCAGAGCAGCCGACCGGAGGGACCCTTACGCGTGAGCGAGCGGACAGGCAAATCGCGCGAGCTCCGAGCCGAAGGCGAGGAGGACGCGTGAGTGTTCTTGAGGAGATCATCTCGGGCGTGCGGGAGGACCTCGAGGAGCGGCAGCGCGACGTGCCGATCGAGGAGCTCAAGCGGCTCGCCGCCCGCGCCCCCGAGCCCCGGGACGCCTATGCCGCGCTCGGCGGCGACCGGGTGTCGGTCATCGCGGAGGTGAAGCGGTCGAGCCCCTCGAAGGGCGCGCTCGCCGCCATCGCCGACCCCGCGGCACTCGCGGCGGACTACGAGGAGGGCGGCGCCCACGTCATCAGCGTGCTGACGGAGCGGCGCAGGTTCGGCGGGACGCTCGCCGACCTCGCGGCCGTGCGCGCGGCCGTGGACATCCCCATCCTGCGCAAGGACTTCATCGTCACCTCCTACCAGCTGTGGGAGGCCAGGGCGCACGGCGCCGACCTCGCCCTGCTCATCGTGGCGGCCCTCGACCAGCAGGCGCTCGTCTCGCTGATCGAGCGGGCCGAGTCGATCGGGCTCGCCCCGCTCGTCGAGGTGCACACCGAGGAGGAGCTGGGCCGCGCGGTCGACGCCGGCGCCAAGATCATCGGCGTGAACGCCCGCAACCTCAAGACGCTCGAGGTGGACCGCGAGGTCTTCGCCACGCTCGCGCCCAAGGTGCCGGACGGCGTCATCAAGATCGCTGAGTCCGGGGTGCGCGGCCCGCACGACCTGCTCGCGTACGCGCGGGCGGGGGCCGACGCCGTGCTGGTGGGCGAGAGCCTGGTCACCGGCAGGGACCCGAAGGCGGCGGTCAACGACCTCGTCACCGCGGGCGCCCACCCGGCCTCCCGGCAGGACACCGGCTCCGAGAGGCACTCGTGAACGACAGCGCATCGGAAGGAGGCCACGTGACCGCGACGGAGGGGCCCATCCTCACCCCCGCGGACCTGGCCGGCAACGGGATCCACGGCAACGACCCGGACATCCACGGCAAGTTCGGCAAGTTCGGCGGCAGGTACGTGCCGGAGGCGCTCATCCCGGCCCTCGACGAGGTCGCCGCGGAGTATGAGAAGGCCAAGACCGACCTGGGCTTCCTGCGCGAGTTCGACCACCTGCTGCGCACGTACGCCGGGCGTCCCACGACGCTGACCGAGGTGCCGCGCTTCGCCGGGCACGCGGGCGGCGCGCGGATCCTGCTCAAGCGCGAGGACCTGACCCACACGGGCGCACACAAGATCAACAATGTGCTCGGGCAGGCGCTGCTGACCAAGCGGCTCGGCAAGCGGCGCGTCATCGCGGAGACCGGAGCGGGCCAGCACGGCGTCGCCACCGCCACCGCCGCGGCGCTCATGGGCCTGGAGTGCGTCATCTACATGGGCGCGGTCGACTGCGAGCGCCAGGCGCTCAACGTCGCCAGGATGAAGCTCCTCGGCGCGACGGTCGTGCCGGTCACCAACGGCAGCCAGACCCTCAAGGACGCCATCAACGAGGCGTTCCGCGACTGGGTCACCAACGTCGACCACACCCACTACCTGTTCGGCACCGTCGCCGGTCCGCACCCGTTCCCGGAGATCGTGCGGGACTTCGCCAGGATCATCGGCGTGGAGGCCCGGCGTCAGGTCCTGGAGCTCACCGGCGGGCTGCCGGACGCGGTCTGCGCCGCCGTCGGCGGCGGGTCGAACGCCATCGGCGTCTTCCACGCCTTCATCGAGGACGAGGACGTCCGGCTGTACGGCTACGAGGCCGGCGGCCGGGGCGTGGAGACCGGCGAGCACGCGCTGACCCTGACCGAGGGCAGCGTCGGCGTGCTGCACGGCGCCCGCACCTACGTCCTGCAGGACGAGGAGGGTCAGACGATCGAGTCGCACTCGATCTCGGCCGGCCTCGACTACCCCGGCGTGGGCCCGGAGCACGCGTGGCTCAAGGACACCGGCCGGGCCACCTACGAGGGCGTGACCGACGAGGAGGCCATGGAGGCCTTCGCCCTGCTCGCCCGCACCGAGGGCATCATCCCGGCCATCGAGTCCTCGCACGCGCTCGCGGGCGCGCTGCGGCTGGGCCGCGAGCTCGGCCCGGACGCCGTCATCCTGGTGAACCTGTCGGGCCGCGGTGACAAGGACATGGGCACCGCCATGAAGTACTTCAACCTCTGATCAGCATCGATAGGGCATCCCGATGACGACACTCCACGCGGTGTTCGACAAGGCCCGCGCCGAGGACAGGGCCGCGCTCGTCGGCTACCTGCCGGCGGGCTTCCCGACCAAGGACGGCGGGGTCGCCGCGGCGACCGCGATGGTCGAGGCCGGCTGCGACGTGATCGAGATCGGCTTGCCGTACTCCGATCCGCTCATGGACGGCCCGACCATCCAGGACGCGGTCCACCGGTCGCTGACCAACGGCACCCGCATCGCCGACGTGCTGCGCACCGTCGAGGGCGTGGCGAAGTCGGGGGCCGCGACGCTGGTCATGACGTACTGGAACCCGATCGACCGCTACGGCGCCGAGCGCTTCGCGCGCGACCTCGCCTCGGCGGGCGGCGTCGGGACCATCACGCCGGACCTGACGCCCGAGGAGTCCGAGCCCTGGCTCGCCGCGAGCAAGGAAGCCGGCATCGACACGGTCTTCCTCGTCGCGCCCAGCTCGCCGGACGAGCGCATCTCCCGGGTCGCCGCCTGCTGCACGGGCTTCGTGTACGCGGCCTCGCTGATGGGCGTGACCGGCGCCAGGGAGACCGTCGGCTCGGCGGCGGAGGGCCTGGTCAAGCGGACCAAGGCGAACACGTCGCTGCCGGTCTGCGTCGGGCTCGGCGTCGGGAACGGCGCCCAGGCGGCCGAGGTCGCGGCGTACGCCGACGGCGTCATCGTCGGGTCAGCCTTCATCCGGCGCCTGCTCGACGCGCCGGACGAGAAGTCCGGTCTTGCGGCGGTACGCGAGCTCGCGTCCGAACTCGCCCGGGGCGTCCGGCGCTGAGCCGCCCTGGGGTTTCCTTCCCGTACAGGCGCCGCGAGCAGCCAAGATAAGGCGGCTTACCATGCTCTTATCCAGCACATGGTGAGGTTGGGTCCCGGTACTGTTCAGTCGGTGTTGCCTACCGGGCGAGGAGACTCATGGTTCAGTTGGCATCCGGCGCCTCGGTGTCCGAACGGTTACAGCCTGCGAAACCCGTGCTCTCCTGGGTCACGACCGCCGCGCGGGTCGTGCTCGCCGGCGTACTGATCGTCGCCGGGGCGCTCAAGATCGGAGCGCCCGCGTTGTCGGTCCAGGCGGTGCGGGCCTATCAGCTCCTGCCCGACTCCGTCGCGCAGGCCGTGGGATACGGCCTGCCGGTGCTGGAGATCATCACGGGCGTGTTGCTGCTCGTCGGCCTGTTCACACGTGCGGTGGCGGCCGTCGGCGGGGTGCTCATGGTGGCGTTCGTCATCGGCATCGCGTCGGCCTGGGCCCGGGGGCTGCGTATCGACTGCGGCTGCTTCGGCGGGGACGGCACCCTCGCCGCGGGACAGGACCCCAACTACTTCTGGGAGCTGATGCGCGACCTCGGGCTGCTGGTCTGCGCGGCGTGGATCGTGGTCAGGCCATCGGGCCGCCTGTCGCTGGACTCCGCGCTGGGCTTCACGGGGGAGCGGGAAACGGCGGACGAGGACGACTCGGACGGCGGCGAGGACGACGCCGCGTGACCGCGGGACACAGCGGCGCGCGGCCGTGTATATAGCCAGGGGGGAAGCTTCGTGAGCAAGCGGACGAGTGAGGCGGCCAGGGCCCGGATCGCGGCCCAACGGGATGCCTTGCGCAAGCAGGAGCGGCGCAAGCGCATCACGATGATCGTCACCATCGCGGTGATCGTCGTGATCGCCGCCGCCTTCACGGTGTGGTCGGTGCGGCAGGGAGCCGCGGAGGAGGCCTCCGGAGGTGTCGCTCCCGTCACCGTGGAGAAGGACGGGACGGTCGTGATGGCCCAGGCCGGCGTGACCAAGCCCGTGGTCGACGTGTTCGAGGACTTCCAGTGCCCGGCGTGCAAACAGTTCGAGGAGACCAGCGGCTCGACGCTGAAGAACCTGGCCGCCGAGGGCAAGGCCAAGGTCGTGTATCACCCGATCACGATCTTCACGCAGGAGCCGACCAAGAGCAACTCGCTGCGCGCGGCCTCCGCGGCTCGCTGCATCACCGACGGGCGGCAGTGGCTGGCGTTCCACGACCTGCTCTACAAGAACCAGCCGAGCGAGACCGTGAGCGGCTTCTCCGCCGACGAGCTGATCAAGTGGGGCAAGCAGGCCGGCGTCACCGCCGAGGACTTCGACAACTGCGTACGGCAGCAGCGCAACGTCGCCGCGCACCAGCAGTTCTCGTCGCAGACCATGACCGCGCAGAAGCTGCAGGGAACGCCGACCATCAAGGTCGACGGCAAGGAACTCGACAGCAACGTCGCCTTCGTGCCGAGCTCGCTGCGTGACGCGGTGGAGAGCGCGGGCAAGTGACCTCCCGCCGGGACGGCCCCCACGCGGGCCGTCCCGATCCTCGCCAAGAATCGGGCAAGGGCCGCGTGCCTCTCCCGTGACGGGGGTATCGAGCGCGATGTCACAGGCTCCGCCGCAGGGCGGGGGAGAGGCCGGTCCGGCCGGAGTGCCGCCCGAGCCTGCCACGAGCGGTTCCGCGTGATGAGCTGAGCGAGGAGGCGCCGTGCCCGCCCACACCGGTGAGAAGGCCCGCAAGACCGGCGTCTTCCACTGCGCCGTCTGCGGGGAGAAGGTGCCGGTCCACGAGGGCGACACGATCCCGAAGTGCCCGAACGGCCACACCGAGTTCGACAGCCGCACCCAAGAGCCGGACAACCGGCCGTGACGGAGCGCCGGCCGACGCCGGTGCCGGCGGGGCGATGAGCGGGCGCGACCTCCCCGGGGAGCAGCCCGCAGGACAGCCCGGCGTCGCCCGTGTCGTGCTGCGGCCCATGGGCAGCCCGCTGCCGCTGGGGTTCCTCGGTCTCGCCCTGGCCACGACCGCCTTCGCCGCCGTGGAGCTCGGCTGGGTGCCCGCCGCACAGGCGCACGTCGCCGCCCTGGCCGCGCTGCTGTTCACCGCGCCGCTGCAGTTCCTCGTCTCGGTGCTCGGCTTCCTCGCCCGCGATGCGGTCGCCGGGGCCGCGATGGGCGTCCTTTCCGGCACCTGGGCGGTGATCGGCGGCGTCACGCTCGTCTCCGCGCCCGGCACCGCCAGCGCGGCGCTCGGCGTCGTCCTGCTCACGGCCGCCGCGGCGATGCTCGTCCCGGCCCTCGCGGGCCTGCCCAAGCTGGTGGCCGCGGCCGTGATGGCGATGTCGGCCACCAGGTTCGCGATCACCGGCGTCTACGAGCTCACCGGGTCGGCGGAATGGAGGACCGCGGCGGGCGTCGCCGGTCTGGTGCTCGCGGTCGTCGCCTACTACGCCGCCCTGGCGTTCGAGCTGGAGGACGCGCACGGGCGTGCGCTCCTCCCCGTGGCCCGCCTCGGCCGGGCCCGTACGGCGGTCCGGGGCGACCTGGGCGACCAGACGAAGGGGCTGGCCCGCGAGGCGGGCGTGCGCGAGCAGCTCTGACGCCCACCAGTCATCCGGTCGTGCGGGAGCGCCCGGATGGCCGGCCCGGCGACCTGAGCGGGCACAGGCGGTGGGTGCCGGGCCCCCGCCCCGGCACGGCCGCGCGCCGGGTTTCGCCTCCGCGGTCGCGGTTAGCATGCCCGCATGCCGTACGACGATCGGTCTCCCCGCACCGAACCCGCGGGCACCGCGAGGAGGATCCACGCTGCGATGATCGCCTTCGCGGCGGGCGACGCGCTCGGCGTGCCCTGGGAGGGCCGCCCGCCGGGGAGCATCGACCCGGCCGAGGTCGTGCGGTTGCCGGCGCCGGACCGGGGGTGGCCGCGCGGTTCGACCTCCGACGACACCGCGCAGATGGTGCTGGTCGCCCGGTGCCTGGCCGACACGGACGGGCGGCCCGCCTCCCTGGACTTCCTGACCCGTCTGGCCGCCGCGGCGCCCGGGGTGCGCGGCCTCGGGCCGACGACGCGGCGGGCCCTCGCGCACTTCCACGCCACGGGGGAGCTCCCGGCGCCCTCGGCCGGCGACCTGCCCACCAACGGCGCGGCCATGCGCATCGCCCCCGTCGGCTGGGCCGTGCCGCCCCACCTCCCGGAACGCCGCCGGAGGCTGTGCGCGGCGCTGTCGGCCGCGACGCACCGCGCGCCGGCGGCCGTGGCGGCGGCCTGCGTGATCGCGGCCATGGCGTCGGCCGCGGCCGAGGGCGCGGACGCGGGAGTGGACGCGGCCGATCTGCCGGACGTGGCGGCGGCGGAGGCCCGCTGGGCGGCCGAGCACCACGGGCCGATGGACCCCGTGGCGGACGCAGCCCGCGGCCGCTGGTCGCCGCCGCCCGAGGGCGTCTCCCTGGACGCCGTGGAGACGGCCGCCGCGGTGGTCCACGTGATCCGCGAGGCCCCCGACCTGGCCGCGGCGCTCCCGTACGCCGTGTCCCTCGGCGGGGACGCCGACACGGTCGCGGCACTGGTGGGCGGCGTCCTCGGCGCCCGCGACCCGGAAGGGATCACCCGGCTCGGCTGGCTGGAGCTGGTGGATCTCGGCGAATATCCGGGCCTGGGAGACCTCGCCGCACGCCTGGCCGCCCTCCGCGGGGCGACCGCCGCCGGGCCCTGATCGCGGTGCGGCGAGTGGTCGGCGCAGGTCGCGGGACGGTTGCCCGCGCCTCGCTCCGGACCCGCCCTCTCTTGCGGTAACGTCACGTTACATGCCCCTCCTCGCCTCGATTCCCAGCCCGTCTCAGGGGGTCTGGAATCTCGGACCGATCCCGATCCGCGCGTACGCGCTGTGCATCGTGCTCGGCGTCATCGTCGCCGTCTGGATCGGCGAACGCCGCTGGCGCGCCCGTGGCGGCGCCCCGGGGACGGTCACCGACCTCGCGGTCTGGGCCGTGCCGTTCGGCCTCGTCGGCGGACGCCTTTATCACGTCATCACCGACTGGCAGATCTACTTCGGCTCGGAAGCGCCCAAGCGGCCGATCGACGCCCTGTTCATCTGGGAGGGCGGCCTCGGCATCTGGGGCGCGATCGCCCTCGGCGCGCTCGGCGTCTGGATCGCCTGCCGCCGGCGCGGCATCTCCTTCACCGCCGTCGCCGACACCCTCGCCCCCGGCGTCGCCGTGGCGCAGGCCATCGGCCGGTGGGGCAACTACTTCAACCAGGAACTGTTCGGCGGTCCGACCGACCTGCCGTGGGGCCTGGAGATCGAGCCGGGCCGCCCGGGCACCATCCCCGGCGCGACCACCTACCACCCGACGTTCCTGTACGAGTCGCTGTGGGACCTCGCGCTCGCCGGTGTGCTGATCCTGGCCGCCCGCAGGTTCGGCCTGCGGCACGGCCGGGTGTTCGCGATGTACGTGGCGGGCTACACGCTCGGCCGGTTCTGGGTCGAGGCGCTGCGGGTGGACCCCGCCCACCACATCCTCGGCCTGCGGCTCAACCAGTGGACCTCGGTCGTCATCTTCCTGTGCGCGCTGGCGTACCTGTGGCTGGCCCGCAACCGTACGGACGAGGAGCCGCTGGGCGCGCCGACCGGCGAGACCGGCGACGACCACGCCGATCCCGCCCACGGACGGGACCTGGCCGACGAGCCGGAACTCCTGCGCGACGAGGAGCGGGCGGACGGGGAGGCGCGAGGCGACGCCGGCGACCCGCCGCCGGACGGTGACACGGGCCCCGGCAAGCAGACGGCGACCGCGGGAGCGGGCGCCGCGAGCGACGGCGCGGCGGTGGAACCGGAGGCCGGCCAGCGATGACGAAGGCCACGACGGGGGCGCGGGCCGAGATCCACCACGAGCATCGGGACGTCAACGGCGGCTGGTTACGCCCCGCCGTCTTCGGCGCGATGGACGGGCTGGTCTCCAACTTCGCGTTGATCGCGGGTGTCGCCGGCGGCACCGCGGAGAGCAGGATCGTCGCTCTCGCCGGCATCGCGGGCCTGGCCGCCGGAGCGTTCTCCATGGCGGGCGGAGAGTACGTGTCGGTCGCCAGCCAGCGCGAGCTCGCCCAGGCGGAGATCGACGTCGAGCGGCGGGAGCTGGAGCGGCACCCCGAGGCCGAGGAGTCCGAGCTCGCCCGGATGTACGAGCAGCGGGGCGTGGACCCGGAGACCGCCAGGGAGGTCGCCCGGCAGATCTCCCGGAACCCGGAGGAGGCCCTGGCGGTCCACACGCGGGCCGAGCTGGGCGTGGACCCCGACGACCTGCCCTCGCCCGTGCTGGCCGCCGTGTCGTCGTTCCTGTCGTTCAGCCTCGGCGCGCTGGTGCCGCTCCTGCCCTACCTGCTGGGCGTGCGCGGGTTGTGGGTCTCCGCGGCGGTGTCGATGGCGGCGTTGTTCGCCGCGGGCGCCGTGGTCTCCCGGGTGACGGCCCGCAGCTGGTGGTTCAGCGGCCTGCGCCAGCTCGTGGTGGGGGCCGTGGCGGCGGCGCTGACCTGGGGCCTCGGTTCGCTGATTGGAACCGGCGGTCTATGACCAAGCGCAAGCGCCGGTCGTCCGCGCCGGTCGAGAGGCGGACCGGGGCCGCCCTCGCCGAGCTGGGGCTGGACGACCGGCAGCAGCGTGTGGTCGTGTGGTCGGTCACCGCTGGAGGAGTGCTGGCGATCGCCCTGGTGCTGACGCTGGTGGTCAACGCGATCGGCGGCGGGCAGTCGCGGCCCGCCCAGGCGTCGGGCGACGTGTCGGGGGAGGGCCTGCCCGCGACCTTCCAGTCCTGGCCGACCCTGAAGGAACTGGCCCCGATCGCCGACAGGAAGGCCGACACCGCTCCGCTGACCGCGAAGGAGGTGTTCGGCGCGCGGGCGCTCACGTCCGGGAAGGTCACACTGCGCAGGCTGGCCAGCCGCCTGGACCAGTCCTGCGCGGGCGCCGTGTGGGGAGTCGACCTCACCGACGCCCTGGCCGGGGCCGGATGCAGCCAGGCCGTCCGCGGCCTGTACGGCACCGCCGACGGGGTGTACGTCGCGCAGTACACCCTGTTCAATTTGGCGGACGTCGCGGCGGCGGAGTCGCTGGCGAAGTCGCTGGCCTCGCTCTACCGGGGCGCCTGGGTGCAGCCGCTGGAGTCGGCGCGGGCGAAGTTCGGCGCCTACAGCGAGGGAAACGCCTACGTCCTGGGGCACTACCTCGGGGTGACCTGGATCGGCAGGGCCGACGGCGCGGAACCGGGGGAGAAGGACGACTTCATCATGCTCGGGCTGGCCGTGCGCGAGGCCGAGAAGGCGGTCTTCCGGCGCGTGGTCAAGGTGGCCGGGGTGCCGTCGGACCCCGCGCAACCGCCGGGCCCGGCCGACACCGCGCAGCCCTCCGAGGAGCCTCCCACCGATCCCGGCGCCTCTCCCGCGGTGTCCGCGAGCACGCCCGCGCAGCCGCCCGCCACGACCTCCTCGGCGGAGCCGCCCCTCGACCGGTAGGCCGGGCTTCGGCGCCGCGGGCGTCACGGGTCTCGGGCCCTCGGCGTGGGGGCGGGGCGGCGTCGTGGGCGCCGGCCGCCGCGGCGCCCCGATCGCAGGGGTCGGATCGGGGCGGTCAGGTCGCGAGGGCCAGGTCGCGAGGGCCAGGTCGCGAGGGCCAGGTCGCGAAGGTCAGGTCGCGGCGATCTGCGCCGTCATCCGGGCGAGCCGGTGGAGGGGGAGTTCGAGCGGGGTGGCGTCGACGGCCCACGGCGCGGTCTCCTCGACGGCGGCCCTGGCCTGCCGCTTGGTGAGCCCGGCTGTCTCGGTCAACGCCTCGCGCCAGGCGTTTCCGGCCTTCCCGTGCGCGCTGTCCATGATCCTGCGCACCACCCGGTCCGGGCCGCCGTCCGGGGGCGACAGCCGTACGGCGTCGAGGACGTGGCCCGCTTCCGGGGGCGCGGCGGCCAGGCGATAGACGGGAGCCAGCAGCGCGGCCAGCGCGGGCAGGTCCACCACAGGGCCCGCGGTGAGCACGCGCACGTGCCGGGCGCGCGTCGCCAGCAGCAGACGGGGCAGCGCCGCCTCCAGCCCGGCCGGCACGGCGATCGCCACCCGCTCGGGGTCGGCGGCGTACGGCTTGGCCAGCAGGGTGGCGAGCCGGGTGCGCGGCACCTGCGGCAGCAGGCCGCGCGGCCAGTCGCCGGCGAGCAGGTCCGGCCCGAACGCCGTGACGGCCGCCTCGTCCGGCGGCGCCGCCGTGGCGGACTCGACGGACTGCGGGCCCTGCGTGTAGATGGCCGTGGCGAGGCGGTCGAGCCGGGAGGCGATCGCCGGCCACGTCTTCGTGGTGGGCCGCAGCACGTACAGGTCCGCCGCGCTGCCGATCGCCTCCGCCCCGAGATACCGATTGAAGTGCGGATAGATCGCCTCGTGCAGCAGGTTGAGGTCGAACAGGGCTTTCTGCACCTTCAGCGCGAGCATCGGAGTGCGCTCGGACGCGCCGTACGCCACGAGGATCCGCCCCTGGTCGCGGTCGCGCAGGCCCTCGGCGGCCCGGGCGGCGAACAGCCCGATCCCCTCGGGCGTGTACGGCGGATCGGTGATCGCGAGGTCGGCCCAGCCGCGCAGCGACGGCGGCAGGCCGAGGCGCAGGTCGGCCCAGCGGGTGCGCACCCCGAGGTCCTGGGCGTCGATGTACTCCAGGATGCGGTCGTCGATGTCGGCCACGGCGACCTCCACCTCGGGATGGACCATCCGCACGGCCAGCGAGGTCAGGTCGTGGTCGCCGACGCACAGCAGGCGGGCGCCGGGAAGCCAGAACCGCCGCCCCAGCAGGAGGGCGCGGCGCAGCACGGTCTCGGCGGTCGCGGAGACGTGGTCGAGCGCGTGCCGCCCCCGGGGGGCCCCGGCGATCAGAGTCTCCAGGCGTTCGAGCGTCTCGGCGTGTGCCGGAACCATTCCGGCGACCGGATTCCCAAGACCGGAAATATCCGTATCAAGCCAGACGTTGTAGCGGTTGACCTGATCACTGGGAATACGGACACGGTCGCCGCTGTGCTCAAGGGGGAGCACTCGCAGCAGCGACTCGATCGTCCGCCGCGACGTCGCGGTCTCCCTGACCAGGTCGGCGAGGGTCCACCAGCGGCCGCCGGACAGGAGCGCCAGCGCTCCGCGCAGGCGCAGGCCGTCAACGCCGGCCTCCGCCAGCAGTTCGTCGATCGCCTCATGACCATCCATGCGCAAACCATATCCACGGCGCTGACCTGTGAAGGTACGCGAAGCGGACCTGGGGGGCACTATTCCGGCAGCGTGTTGTAATCTCTAAGCACCACAACCGCAGCAGGGCCAGCGTCGTCCCTCTGTTCCACGCAGACGTTGACGACGGGAGTGACTACATGCCTGCTGCCCGCCTTGGCCTTCCCGGAGGTCTCCCCGAGCCCCAGGGACTCTACGACCCCGGATTCGAGCATGACGCCTGTGGCGTAGCCATGGTGGCCGATGTCGCGGGCCGCCGCAGCTACGACATCGTCGCCAAGGCACTGACCGCGCTCCGCAACCTCGACCACCGGGGTGCCAGCGGCAGCGAGCCGGACACCGGCGACGGTGCGGGCATCCTCACCCAGATCCCCGACGCGTTCTTCCGCGCCGTCGTGGAGTTCGAGCTTCCCGCGGAGGGCGCGTACGCCGCGGGC
The DNA here is from genome assembly GCF_900156315.1 of Microbispora rosea. Taxonomy (GTDB): domain Bacteria; phylum Actinomycetota; class Actinomycetes; order Streptosporangiales; family Streptosporangiaceae; genus Microbispora; species Microbispora rosea. The sequence continues at coordinate 483,851 of NZ_FTNI01000001.1, forward strand.
ACCGCGTTCCTGCCGCTGGACGAGCAGGCCAGGCAGATCGCGATCGGCCTCATCGAGCAGATCGCCGCCGAGGAGGGCGTCACCGTCCTCGGCTGGCGCGACCTGCCGGTGGACCGCGACCTGCCCGGCGCCACCGCCCGCGCGGTCATGCCGCACTTCGCGCAGCTGTTCGTGACCTCGCCCGGCGGCGAGACCGGCGTCGAGCTCGACCGGATCGTGTTCGCCTTCCGCAAGCGGGCCGAGCACGAGGCGGACGTGTACTTCTCCTCGCTGTCCTCGCGGACCGTCGTCTACAAGGGCATGCTGACCTCGCTGCAGGTCGAGCCGTTCTTCGCCGACCTGTCCGACGAGCGCTACGTCAGCGCCATCGCGCTGGTCCACTCGCGCTTCTCGACCAACACCTTCCCCTCCTGGCCGCTGGCCCACCCGTACCGGTACATCGCGCACAACGGCGAGATCAACACCGTGCGCGGCAACCGCAACTGGATGCGGGCCCGCGAGGCCATGCTCGCCACCGGCCTGATCCCGGGCGACCTGCGGCGGCTGTTCCCGATCTGCGACCCCGACGGCTCCGACACCGCCTCGTTCGACGAGACGCTGGAGCTGCTGCACCTCGGCGGCCGGTCGCTGCCGCACGCCGTGCTGATGATGATCCCGGAGGCGTGGGAGAACCACACCGAGATGGACCCGGCCCGCCGGGCCTTCTACGAGTTCCACTCCACCCTCATGGAGGCGTGGGACGGCCCCGCGTCGATCACCTTCTCCGACGGCACGCTGGTCGGCGCGGTCCTCGACCGCAACGGCCTGCGCCCCGGCCGGTTCTGGGTCACCGACGACGGCCTGGTCGTGCTCGCCTCCGAGGCGGGCGTGCTGTCCGACATCCCGCAGGAGAAGGTCGTCCGCAAGGGCCGCCTGCAGCCGGGCCGCATGTTCCTGGTGGACACCGCGCGCGGCCGGATCATCGAGGACGACGAGGTCAAGGCCGAGCTCGCGGCCTCCGAGCCGTACGGCGAGTGGCTGCACGCCGGCCTGGTCCGCTTCGAGGAGCTGCCCGAGCGCGAGCACGAGCACCCCACCCACGAGGCGCTGGTCAAGCGGCAGCAGACCTTCGGCTACACCCAGGAGGAGCTGCGGGTCATCCTCACGCCGATGGCCAGGAACGGCGCCGAGCCGATCGGCTCGATGGGCACCGACAGCCCGGTGGCGGTGCTGAGCGAGAAGCCGAGGCTGCTGTTCGACTACTTCAGCCAGCTGTTCGCGCAGGTCACCAACCCGCCGCTGGACGCCATCCGCGAGGAGCTCGTCACCTCGCTCCAGTCGACGATCGGCCCCGAGGGCAACCTGCTCGACCCGGGCCCGGCCTCGTGCCGCCGGCTCGTGCTGCCCTACCCGGTGATCGACAACGACGAGCTCGCCAAGATCATCCACATCAACGACGAGGGCGCGCTGCCCGGCTTCCAGCCGCACGTCGTGTCCGGCCTGTTCGACGCGGCCGGCGGCGGCGAGGCGCTGGTGCGGCGGCTGGAGGAAATCCGCCAGGAGGTCTCCCGGGCCATCGAGGACGGCGCGCGGATCATCGTGCTGTCGGACCGCGGGTCCTCCCGCGAGAAGGCGCCGATCCCGTCGCTGCTGCTCACCGGCGCGGTGCATCACCACCTCATCCGGGAGAAGTCCCGCACCCGGGTCGGGCTCGTGATCGAGACCGGCGAGGCCCGCGAGTGCCACCACATGGCGCTGCTCATCGGCTACGGCGCGAGCGCGATCAACCCCTACCTCGCGCTGGAGACGGTCGAGGACATGATCGCGACCGGCCAGCTCGACCTCGACCCGCGCAAGGCCGTGCGCAACCTGATCAAGGCGTACGGCAAGGGCGTGCTGAAGGTCATGTCCAAGATGGGCGTGTCCACGGTCGCCTCCTACACCGGCGCGCAGATCTTCGAGGCGCTCGGCCTCGGCGCCGAGGTCATCGAGCAGTGCTTCACCGGCACCACCTCCCGCCTCGGCGGCGTCGGCTTCGACGTGCTCGCCACGGAGGCGCTGGAACGGCACGCGCGGGCCTACCCCCGGGCGGAGAACCCGCACCGGCGGCTGGAGGTCGGCGGCGAGTACCAGTGGCGCCGCGAGGGCGAGCCGCACCTGTTCAACCCGACCACGGTCTTCAAGCTGCAGCACTCCACCCGCACCCGGCGGTACGAGATCTTCAAGGAGTACACGTCCCTGGTGGACGGGCAGTCCGAGAAGCTCATGACGCTGCGCGGCCTGTTCAAGCTGCGTCCCGCCGGCGCGCCCGTGCCGATCGACGAGGTCGAGCCGGTCGAGTCGATCGTCAAGCGGTTCTCCACCGGCGCCATGTCGTACGGCTCCATCTCCATGGAGGCGCACGAGACGCTGGCCATCGCGATGAACCGGCTCGGCGCCAAGTCGAACACCGGTGAGGGCGGCGAGGACCCCGAGCGGCTGCACGACCCCGAGCGGCGCAGCGCGATCAAGCAGGTGGCCTCCGGCCGCTTCGGCGTGACCAGCGAATACCTCGTCAACGCCGACGACCTGCAGATCAAGATGGCGCAGGGCGCCAAGCCCGGCGAGGGCGGCCAGCTGCCCGGCCACAAGGTGTACCCGTGGATCGCCAGGACCCGGCACTCCACGCCCGGCGTCGGCCTCATCTCGCCGCCGCCGCACCACGACATCTACTCGATCGAGGACCTGGCCCAGCTCATCCACGACCTGAAGAACTCCAACCCGCGCGCCCGCGTCCACGTGAAGCTGGTGGCCGAGGTCGGGGTCGGGACCGTGGCGGCTGGCGTCAGCAAGGCCCACGCCGACGTCGTGCTGATCTCCGGCCACGACGGCGGCACCGGCGCCTCCCCGCTGACCTCGGTCAAGCACGCCGGCGCCCCCTGGGAGCTCGGCCTGGCCGAGACCCAGCAGACGCTGCTGCTCAACGGGCTGCGCGACCGCATCGTCGTCCAGGCCGACGGCCAGCTCAAGACCGGCCGCGACGTGGTCATCGCGGCGCTGCTCGGCGCCGAGGAGTACGGCTTCGCCACCGCTCCGCTGGTCGTCTCCGGCTGCGTGATGATGCGGGTCTGCCACCTCGACACCTGCCCGGTGGGCGTGGCCACCCAGAACCCCGAGCTGCGCAAGCGGTTCACCGGCAAGCCCGAGTTCGTGGTGAACTTCTTCGAGTTCATCGCCCAGGAGGTGCGCGAGTACCTCGCCGAGCTCGGCTACCGCTCGCTCGACGAGGTCATCGGGCGCGCCGACCTGCTCGACACCACCCAGGCGATCGAGCACTGGAAGGCCTCCGGCCTCGACCTGTCGCCGATCCTGCACCAGCCGGAGCTGCCCGAGGGCACCCCGCGCCGCAAGGTAGTCGAGCAGGACCACGGGCTCGACAAGGCGCTGGACAACACGCTGATCCAGCTCGCCGAGGGCGCGCTGAACCTCGGCGAGCGGGTGACGCTCGAGCTGCCCATCCGCAACGTCAACCGCACGGTCGGCACGATGCTCGGCCACGAGGTGACCAAGCGGTACGGCGGGGCCGGCCTGCCGGACAACACGATCGACGTGTCGTTCACCGGCTCTGCGGGCAACTCGTTCGGCGCGTTCGTGCCGCGCGGCGTCACGCTGCGGCTGACCGGCGACGCCAACGACTACCTCGGCAAGGGCCTGTCGGGCGGCCGCATCGTCGTCCGCCCGCACCCCGACGCGCCGTTCGAGGCCGAGACGCAGGTCATCTCCGGCAACGTCGGCCTCTACGGCGCGACGTCCGGCGAGGTCTTCGTCCGCGGCATCGTGGGCGAGCGGTTCTGCGTGCGCAACTCCGGCGCGACCGCGGTCGTGGAGGGCGTGGGAGACCACGGCTGCGAGTACATGACCGGCGGCCGGGCCGTCGTCCTCGGCCCGACCGGCCGCAACTTCGCCGCCGGCATGTCGGGCGGCGTCGCGTACGTGCTCGACCTGCGGGCCGAGCGGGTCAACCGCGAGATGGTCGAGCTGGAGGCGCTGGACGACGACGACGCCGAATTCCTGCGGGAGATCGTCGAGAAGCACTTCGCGGAGACCGGATCCACGGTGGCCAAGGCGCTGCTCGCCGAGTGGGACACGGCGCTCGGCCGCTTCTCGAAGGTCATGCCGTCGGACTACAAGCGGGTCCTGCTGGCGCGGGCCGCCGCCGAGGCCGAGGGCCGCGACATCGACGAGGCGGTCATGGCCGCCGCCCACGGGTGACGCCGATGCGAGTCACCACGTCCGTTTCCGCGACCGTTTCCACGCAGGGATAGAGGGGGGTAACACCGTTGGCTGACCCGAAGGGGTTTCTGACACACGGGCGCGAGCTGCCGGCGCGCCGCCCGGTCGACGTTCGCATCCGCGACTGGCGCGAGGTCTACGAGGACTTCCCCCGGCCCGCGCTCACCAAGCAGGCGGCCCGCTGCATGGACTGCGGCATCCCGTTCTGCCACAACGGCTGCCCGCTGGGGAACCTCATCCCCGAGTGGAACGACCTCGTCTACCGCGACGACTGGCGTGAGGCGATCGAGCGGCTGCACGCGACCAACAACTTCCCGGAGTTCACCGGCCGCCTGTGCCCCGCGCCGTGCGAGTCGGCGTGCGTGCTCGGCATCAACTCGGACCCGGTCGCGATCAAGCGGGTCGAGGTCGAGATCGTCGACCGCGCCTTCGCCGAGGGCTGGGTCACGCCGCAGCCGCCCGCCGCCAGGACGGGCAGGAAGGTCGCGGTCGTCGGCTCGGGCCCGGCGGGCCTCGCCGCCGCGCAGCAGCTCACCCGTGCCGGGCACGACGTGGTCGTGTTCGAGCGGGCCGACCGGATCGGCGGGCTGCTCCGCTACGGCATCCCCGAGTTCAAGATGGAGAAGCGGCACGTCGACCGCCGCATCGCCCAGATGGAGGCCGAGGGCACCGAGTTCCGCACCGGCGTCGACGTCGGCGTGGACGTCACGGTGGCGCGGCTCCGCGAGGAGTTCGACGCCGTCGTGCTGGCGGGCGGCGCCACGGCGTGGCGCGATCTGCCGGTTCCCGGCCGCGAGCTCAAGGGCGTCTACCAGGCGATGGAGTACCTCCCGCCCGCCAACAAGACCCAGGAGGGCGACTACGCCGAGTCGCCGATCTCGGCCGAGGGCAAGCACGTCGTCGTGATCGGCGGCGGCGACACCGGAGCCGACTGCATCGGGACGGCGATCCGCCAGGGGGCCCTGTCGGTCACCCAGCTGGAGATCATGCCGAGGCCGCCGGAGACCCGTCCGGGCAGCCAGCCGTGGCCGACCTATCCGATGCTGTTCAAGATGGAGAGCGCGCACGAGGAGCTGGAGGCCGGGGCGGGCGACCGCGTGTACGCGGTGTCCACCACCGGGTTCGCCGGCGACGACGAGGGCAACGTGCGGGCGCTGCGCCTGGTCGAGGTCGAGGGCCCGGCGGCGGGGTTCGCGCCGATCCCCGGCACCGAGCGGGAGATCCCGGCCGAGCTGGTGACGCTCGCCATGGGCTTCCTCGGCCCGGAGAAGGGCCCGCTGCTGAACGACCTCGCGGCGCTGTCCGGCGACCCGGAGTCGTTCTTCGACGCCCGGGGCAACGTGGCCAGGAACGCGTCGTACGAGACGTCCGTCGAGGGCGTGTTCGCGGCCGGGGACATGGGCCGCGGGCAGTCGCTGATCGTCTGGGCGATCGCCGAGGGCCGCTCGGCCGCGGCGGCGGTGGACGGCTACCTGAGCGGGCGGTCCGTCCTGCCCGCTCCCATCCCCCCGACGGCGCGGCCCCTCGTCTGAGGCGTCATCCGGCGGCCGTGGTCCCAGGGGACCGGACCGCGGCCGCCGGAGTGTAAGGGATAAAACGGGCATATCTCAGTCCGGTGGCCGAGTTGCGCGCGCGTACGGCTGCCGGGAGGATGCTGAGCCCGGATCGAGGGGCCCCGGCACCGGGGGCCCACCATCGAGGAGGACCGTTGTACGCACGGGGGCGGCTCGCCGGGGCCATCATGTCCATCACATTGCTCGGCGGGCTGGGGGCCGCCGGCCTGCCGGGGGCGGCGAGCGCGTCCGAACCCGCGCAGAACTACCTGGTCTTCTACAAGGACGGCGGCAAGGACGCGGCGCAGCGGGCGGCCGAGGCCGCCGGAGGAACGGTCCAAGGGCGGGACGACAAGCTCGGCTACCTCATCGTGCGCGCGTCCGACCCCGAGCGGATCGGCGCCGATCCCTCCGTGGTCGGCGTCACGCTCGACCGTCCCATCGGCAAGACCGCCGACGCGCCCGCCGCCTCGGCCCCCCGGCGCGCGAAGCACGCCCGGTCGGCCGCGAAGCATGTCAGGTCAGCACAGGCCGGCGACCCGCTCTCGGACCGCCAGTGGGACATGAAGATGATCGGCGCCACTCCCACCGGGTCGTACGCCAAGGCCCGGGGCAGCCACAAGGTGCTGGTGGGCGTCATCGACACCGGCATCGACGGCGACCACCCCGACATCGCGCCCAACTTCAACCGGGCGCTCAGCCGCAACTTCGTCGCCGACCAGCCCACCGACGAGAACGGCAAGCAACTCGACGGCCCCTGCGAGCACAAGGGCTGCAAGGACCCGGCCGACGTCGACGACGACGGCCACGGCACCCACGTCGCGAGCACGATCGGCTCGCCGATCAACGGCCTCGGCGTCAGCGGGGTCGCCCCCGACGTGTCGCTGGTCAACCTCCGCGCCGGCACCGACTCCGGCTTCTTCTTCCTCAAGCCCACGATGGACGCCCTGGAGTACGCCGCCGACGTCGGCGTCGACGTGGTCAACATGAGCTTCTACGTCGACCCCTGGACGTTCAACTGCGCGAACAACCCGAGCGACACGAACAGGGAGCGCCTCGAGCAGCGGGCGATCCTGGAGGGCATGCGCCGCGCGGTCAAGTACGCCCACACGCGCGGCGTCACACTCGTCAGCGCGATCGGGAACGAGAGCCTCGACCTCGGCAAGGTGAAGACCGACACCTCCAGCCCCGACTTCCCCAAGGGCGCGGAGAAGACGCGGTCCGTCGACAACACCTGCCTCAACGTCCCGGCCGAGCTCGACGGCGTCATCTCGGTGTCCTCCGTCGGCCCCGGCGGGCGTAAGGCGCCGTACTCCGACTACGGCGTCGAGCAGACCGACATCGCCGCGCCGGGCGGCGACATGTTCGACGCCGGCACCGATCTCAAGGGCGTGAGCCGGGAGATCCTGGCCGCCGCTCCCGAGAACGTCCTGCGCGCCAAGGGTCTCCTGTTCGCCAACGGCAAGCCGAAGACGTCCTCGGTGATCCGCGACTGCCATGGCGGCAAGTGCGCCTACTACCAGTACCTGGAGGGCACCTCCATGGCCGCGCCGCACGTCACCGGGGTGGCGGCGCTGATCATCGGGCGGTTCGGCACGCCGGGCAAGGGCGGGCTCCAGATGGACCCCGCGCAGGTGGAGCGCCTGCTGTACGCGACGGCGACTCCGAAGGGCTGCCCCGTGCCCCGCGCCTACCGCTACGGCACCGGCGAGAGCCAGGTCTGCGAGGGGTCCACGGCGAAGAACGGCTTCTTCGGCCACGGCGTGGTCGACGCCGCCCGGGCCGCCACCGTCGCGCCCTGAGCCGCTTCCCGGGGTCTTCCCGTGCCCTTCACGAGCTCATCCCGGCGCCCACTCTGAGGCCCGTTCTGAGGCCCGTTCTGAGGCCCGTTGCGGGGCCCGGAACGGGGCTCGTCCCCACCTGAGTACGCGCCTGAGTAGCCCGCCGGATGTCCGGCGGGCCATGGCGGGCCTACCCTCCTCGCGAAGGAGGGCAGATCATGATCTACCGGCTCGTCTGGCAGGCCACGACGGTGGCGCATTTCCTCGTCATCGCCTACATCGCCCTGGGCGGCTTCCTCGCCTGGTGGCGGCCCCGGCTCGTCTGGCCGCACCTCGCGCTGTGCGCCTGGGGGCTGGTGCAGCTCTCCGGGCTCGTGGAGTGCCCGCTGACCGCGCTGGAGAACTGGGCGCGGGCCAGGGCGGGGGAGCGCGGGCTGCTGCCTGGCGGCTTCATCGACACCTACATCGAGGGCGTCGTCTATCCGGAGGCGTACGTGTGGCACGTGCGGCTGGCGGTGATCGCCGTCGTGCTCGCCTCCTGGGCGGGGCTCGCGATCAGGATCCGCCGACGCCGCAGACGTCCTGCGCGTACGCCAGGAACGTCTGCTGCACCGGAGCCGGAGGCGTCGCGATGAGATAACGTTTTTCGCCGCCGCCCACGGTGCCGTAGATCGGGAACAGGTAGGCCTTCTTGGCCTCGGCGAAGGCGTGCCAGTCGCAGCGCATGGGGGTGACCTCCACGGGGATCTCCAGCCGTGTGGCGTCCGCGGCGAGCACCGCCACCGGCCGGCGACCGCCGGAGCGGGGCAGCATCGTGTAGTGCGTGGTGGCGCCGAGGTCGTCGATGGTGACCGGCTCCGACCCGCCCTTCCTGGTGACGACGAGGTTCCCCCGGAGGGTCCGGCCCACGCGGGTCCAGGTGTCCCCGAACGTCACGTCCACCGACTGGCGCAGGATGTAGGCCCCGCACTCGGCCTTCACCAGCCCGTCCAGGGTGGGATCGGGGTGGTGGACCGGGAACTCCACCTTGCGCAAGGCCCCGTCCCCGACCTGGACGTGCGCCACGACCGTGGCCGGGCGCACCGGCGGGATCTTCTCCGGGTCGCAGCGCGCCTCGCCGTACGGGATCCGCAGGTCCGTGCGCGGCGTCCTGCCGAGGGCGGTGTCCACGCGGGTCGGCGGGAGCGTCGCGAACGAGGCCGTGACAAGTTGGACATCCTGGAAGCGCACGCGCGTGCCGGTGTCGTTGCGCACGGACACCTCAAGGTCGTGGGATGTCTCGTCGCTGCGCCACTGGTTCAGCGACACCGAAACACCCGTCGGCGGCGCCGCCGATTCGGTAGCCTGGCCTCCGCACGCGGCCAGGGTGAACAGCGCCGTTATTACCCCCCAGGTCCGGGTACGTCCCATGACTGCCAAGGCTAGGGCACGCGGGTGATCGCGTGAAGTGTCTGAACATTAGGCGACAGCTGTGTGCGCCGTCACTGCAAGTGGTCTGTACCAATTAGGGTAGTGCTGTGAGTCGTCGAGCAAAGATCGTCTGTACCCTCGGGCCCGCCACCTCCTCACCGGAGCGCCTACGCGAGCTCATCAAGGCGGGCATGAACGTCGCCCGCTTCAACCTCTCGCATGGCAGCCACGAGTTGCACAAGGAGGTGTTCGACCGGGTCAGAGCCGCCGCCGACGAGCTGGGCTGCGCCGTGGGCGTCCTCGCCGACCTCCAGGGTCCCAAGATCCGCGTCGGGCGTTTCGCCTCCGGTCCCGTTCGGCTCGGCTTCGGCGACGTCTTCACGATCACGACCGAGGACGTCCCCGGCGACCGTGACATCGTCTCCACGACGTACGAGGGCCTGCCGGGCGACGTCAAGCCCGGCGACACGATCCTCGTGGACGACGGCCGGCTGAACCTCGAGGTGACCGCGGTCGAGGGGCCGCGCGTCGTCACCCGTGTCGTCATCGGCGGCATGATCTCCGACAACAAGGGTCTCAACCTCCCCGGCGTCGCCGTCAGCGCTCCTGCGCTCACGGAGAAGGACGAGGAGGACCTGCGCTGGGCGCTGCGCACCGGCTTCGACATGATCGCCCTGTCGTTCGTCCGCTCGCCGGACGACGCCGCGCTCGTCCACGCGATCATGGAGGAGGAGGGCGTCAGGCTCCCGCTCCTCGCCAAGGTCGAGAAGCCGCAGGCCGTCGACTGCCTCGAGGAGATCGTGGACGCCTTCGACGGCGTGATGGTCGCCCGCGGCGACCTCGGCGTCGAGCTGCCGCTGGAGCAGGTGCCGATCGTCCAGCGCCGCATCGTCGAGCTGTGCCGCGAGAAGGCCCACCCGGTCATCGTGGCCACCCAGATGCTCGACTCGATGATGAGCGCCCCCCGGCCCACCCGCGCCGAGGCCTCCGACGTCGCGTACGCCGTGATGGACGGCGCGGACGCGGTCATGCTGTCCGGCGAGACCTCGGTGGGCAACTACCCGATCGAGTCGGTGTCCACGATGGCCCGCATCGCGGTCGCCGCCGAGGGCACCACGCTGCAGGCCACCCACACGCTGGACCGCCTGCCCGAGACGACCGGCGGGGCCATCGCCCGCGCGGCGGCCGAGGTCGGCGCGATCGTCGGGGCCAAGGCCCTGGTGGCGTTCACGATGTCGGGCGAGACCGCCCGGCGGCTGGCCCGTTACCGCTCGCCGATCCCGCTGCTGGCGTTCACCTCCAACCCGCAGGTGCGCGGCCAGCTCGCGCTGACCTGGGGTGTGGAGACCTTCGAGGTGCCGTTCGTGCACCACACCGACGACATGGTCCGCCAGGTGGAGGCCTCGCTGCTGTCGCTCGGCGTCTGCGAGAAGGGCGACAAGGTCGTCGTCGTGGCCGGCTCGCCGCCCGGCAACCACGGCTCCACCAACGCCCTGCGCGTCCACACCATCGGCTCGGCGGTCGCCCACCCGTCGACCTGACCCCGGCGGGCGGCCGGGTCCCCGGGCCGCGCGGCCTGGGGCACCCGGCGGTGGGAGAAAACCCCTTGAAGGCGCGGCGCCCTTCGACGGAGCATGGCAGGAGCGAGTCGACATTTCCTGTCAGATGCCGGAGGAGCGCTGCGCCCGTTGATGGACTCCCCTCAGGAACCCGGGCCCGACGCGAGCGACGGCACTGGTCACCGGTCGCCGTGGCGCTCGCTGTGGCGATTGCGGTCCTATCTGCGCCCGTACGTGCCCAGCCTGGTGGTGTCCTGGATCGCCGCACTGCTCGGGATCGCCGCGGGCACGGTGATCCCGCTGGTGAGCAAGGAGATCATCGACGGCCCGGTGGCCCACGGGGACCTCGGCGGGCTGGTCCCGCTCGGGCTGCTGGCCCTCGGCCTCGGCGTCGCCGAGGCCGTTCTCACGTTCGTCCGCCGCTGGTCCCAGGCCGGGCCGGTCCTCGGCCTCGAGACCGCGATCCGGGACGACCTCTACCGGCACCTCCAGCGGCTGCCGATGAGCTTCCACGACGGATGGCAGTCGGGCCAGTTGCTCTCCAGGGCGACGACGGACCTGTCGGCGATCCGCAGGTTCCTCGGCTTCGGCATGCTCTTCCTGATCATGAACATCCTGCAGCTCACCGCGGTCACCGTGGTGCTCCTGCGGATGTACTGGCCACTCGGCCTGCTCGTCGCCGTCTCCGCTGTCCCGGTCGTGATCCTGTCGCTGCGGTTCGAACGGCGCTACATCGTCATCTCCCGTCAGGTGCAGGACCAGCAGGGCGACCTCGCCACGCTGGTCGAGGAGTCGGCCGTGGGAATCCGCACGGTCAAGGCGTTCGGGCGGCGTGAGCACGTCTTCGCGAACTTCGCCGCCGCCGCCCGCGACATTCGCCGCACCTCGCTGGCGAAGGTGCGGCTGGCCTCCCGGTTCTTCACCTTCCTCGAAGTCGTGCCGAACGTCACGCTCGCCCTGATCCTGCTGCTCGGCGCGATCGCGGTCGGCGCCGGCGCGCTGACGCTCGGCACCCTGGTCGCCTTCACCACGCTGGTCCTCCAGCTCGTCTGGCCCGTCGCCTCGCTCGGCTACATCCTCGCCATGGGCCAGGAGGCCATGACCTCGGCCGACCGGGTGGTCGAGGTGCTCGACACGGTGCCCGCGATCAGCGGCGGCCCGGGCGTGATCGAGCGCCCGCGCGGCCACGTGCGCTTCGAGGGCGTCGGGTTCCGCTTCCCTGGCGCCGACCGGCCGGTGCTGCGCGACGTGTGGCTGGAGGTGCGGCCGGGGGAGACCGTCGCCCTCGTGGGGGCCACCGGGTCGGGCAAGACGACGCTCACCGCGCTCGTGCCCCGCCTGATCGACGTCACCTCCGGCCGCGTCACCGTGGACGGGCACGACGTGCGGGACCTGTCGCTGACCTCGCTGCGCTCGGTGGTGGCCACGGCGTTCGAGGAGCCGACGCTGTTCTCGATGAGCGTCCGCGAAAACGTGACGCTCGGCCACGGGCACGCCGCCGAGGAGGAGATCAGGCAGGCTCTGGAGATCGCGCAGGCGACGTTCGTCTACGACCTGCCGTGGGGGCTCGACACGCGCATCGGAGAGCAGGGGATGTCGCTGTCGGGCGGTCAGCGGCAGCGGCTCGCGCTGGCCAGGGCGGTCCTGGGCAGGCCGCGGGTGCTGGTCCTCGACGACACTCTGTCGGCGCTCGACGTGGAGACCGAGGCGCTGGTCGAGGAGGCGCTGCGGCGCGTGCTCGCCGAGGCGACCGGCATCGTCGTGGCGCACCGCGCCTCGACCGTGCTGCTCGCCGACCGGGTGGCGCTGCTGCGCGACGGCACCGTCACCCACATCGGCCGCCACGGCGACCTGCTGTCGGCCGTGCCGGAGTATCGCGAACTGCTCGCCCAGGACGCCGATCTCGACCCCGAGGGATCGATGCGATGAGCCAGGAGACCGGCAACGACGCGGAGACCACCGCGAGAGACACCGAGCGAGCCGGAGACACCGAGCGAGCGGGAGACACAGAGGCGTGGCGCGGGGTCGCCGCCGAGAGCCGGGACGAGATCTCCGAGCGGGTCTCCCTGCTGCTGCGCACCCGGTCGCGCCGCCTGCTCGGCGACCTGCTGCGCCCGCACCGCCGGGCGATCGCCGTGCTCACGGCGGTCATCGTGGTGTCCAACGCCGCCGGGCTGGCCCTGCCGTACCTCGTGAAGGCGGGCATCGACGACGGGATCCCGCCGATGCTGCGGGGGCAGGGCGCGGGCACGCTGCTCGCGATCGTCGGCGCGGTGCTGGCCGCCACGCTCACCCAGGCGCTCACCCGGCAGGCGTTCCTGCAGATGTCGGGCCGGATCGGGCAGGACATCCTGCTGGAGCTGCGCCGCCGGGTCTTCGACCACTTCCAGCGCCTGTCGCTGTCGTTCCACGAGAAGTACACCTCGGGGCGGGTCATCTCCCGGCTCACCTCCGACGTGGACGCGATCGCCGAACTGCTCGACTCCGGTTTCGACGGCCTGGTCACGGCCGTGCTCACGCTGTGCGGCACCGCGGTCATGCTGCTCGTGCTCGACGTGCGCCTCGGCCTGGTGGCGTTGCTGCCGCTGCCGGTCCTGCTGCTGTTCACCCGGTGGTTCCGCCGCCAGTCGAGCGTCACCTACCGCCGTACGCGGGAGGCGGTGGCGCTGGTCATCGTGCACTTCGTGGAGTCGATGACCGGGATCCGGGCGGTGCAGGCGTTCCGGCGGGAGCCGCGCAACCAGGAGATCTTCGAGCGGCTCAACGCGGACTACCGCGCCGCCAACACGCGGGGTATGCGCCTGGTCGCCGTGTTCATGCCCGGCATCAAGCTGATCGGCAACCTCACCGTCGCCGCCGTCCTGCTGTACGGCGGCCTGCTGGCGCTGCGCGGCACGGTCACGGTCGGCGTGCTCGCGGCGTTCCTGCTCTACCTGCGCCAGTTCTACGAGCCGATGCAGGAGATCTCGCAGTTCTACAACGCGCTGCAGTCGGCCGGGGCGGCGCTGGAGAAGCTGTCGGGCGTGCTGGAGGAGCGGCCCTCGGTGGCCCCGCCCCGCCGCCCGGCGCCGCTGCCGCGCGCCGCGGGGGCGCTGCGTTTCGAGGCCGTCCGGTTCGCCTATCCCAGCGGCCCGCCGGTGCTGCCGCTGCTCGACCTGGAGATCCCGGCGGGGCAGACCGTGGCCGTCGTCGGGACCACGGGCGCGGGCAAGACCACCCTGGCCAAGCTCATCGCCCGGTTCCACGACCCGGTCGCCGGGCGGGTGCTGCTCGACGGCGTGGACCTGCGCGACCTGGACGAGAACGCGCTGCGCCGCCATGTGGTGATGGTCACCCAGGAGAACTACCTGTTCAGCGGGACGGTCGCCGACAACGTGCGGTTCGGGCGGCCCGGCGCGCCGGATTCGGAGATCGAGCGGGCCGCGGAGGCCATCGGAGCCCACACGTTCGTCTCCGCGCTGCCGGACGGATTCGAGACACAGGTCGGCAAGCGCGGCGGACGCATGTCGGCGGGGCAGCGCCAGCTCGTCGCGTTCGCCCGGGCGTTCCTCGCCGATCCGGCCGTGCTGATCCTGGACGAGGCCACCTCCAGCCTCGACGTGCCCAGCGAGCGCCTCGTCCAGCGGGCGCTGCGGACGATCCTCGCCGACCGGACCGCGCTGATCATCGCCCACCGTCTGTCCACCGTGGAGATCGCCGACCGGGTGCTCGTCATGGAGCACGGCCGGATCGTGGAGGACGGCCCGCCGGACCGCCTGGTCGCCGGCGCCGGCCGGTTCGCCCGCCTCCACCGTGCCTGGCTCGACAGCCTCGCCTGACCCCTGCCGTCGCCGGCTACTCCCGGGGTCTTAGCCCCGCCGGCCGGGCTGATCCCGGTGGGGTAGCGGCAGAAGACTCCGTGGGTGGGACGCCGCCGGACTCCGGCCGGACGACGATTGGCAGTCATGGAAACCCCACAGAGGTATATCCACGGGGCGGCGTTGCTGGCCACCGGCCTGCTCGCGGGCGCGTTCGGGTACGGCGCGGCCAATGTGATCCCCACGTTCGGGGCCGTTCCGCTGGATGTGCGCCTGACCTTCCACACCACGATGATGAAGGTCAACGAGCCGATCATGCAGAGCGCGATGGCGCTGGCCATCCTCACCACCTTCGGTCTGGCGATCGCCGGTCGCGGCCGGGTGCGCGGGCTGGCGCTCGGCGCCGGTGCGCTGGCGCTGACCTCGCTGCTCGTCACCGTGTTCGGCAACGTCCCGCTGCACGCGCGTTTCCGAGAATGGGCCGCGGGTCCGGTGCCGGACGGCTACGCCGAGGTCTTCCGGCGGTGGGAGCTGTTCCACGACCTGCGCACCCTGACCGCGCTGGCCGCCTTCGCCTTGATCATCACCATCGCCGTCGTCCATCGGCCCTCCGGCCGCTGAGGAGAACGCCCATGTTCCGTTCCACCATGACCATCTTGACCAGCAAGGATCCGACCCCGCGGACCGAGGCTCACCTGCGTGCCCGGGTCGCGTCCGACGCACGGGTGCGGCGCGTCGGCTCGATCATCTGGACGGTGACGCCGTGAACATCACCCTCATCGGCTCCACCGGCCGCACCGGGCGCTACGTCCTGGCCGAGGCGCTGCGCCGCGGTCACCGTGTCACCGCCTTCACCCGCAACGCCGCCGCCCTGGAGGCGCGGCCGCACGCCGTCGTCGAGGGCGACGGCCGAGACCTGGAGAAGATGCGCACGGCGGTGGCGGACGCGGACGCGGTGATCTCCATCATCAACGGCGGCGACAGCCGCGACCCGCATCGCGCGGCCGAGGCCACCCGCACCGTCATGCGGGCCATGACCGAGACCGGGGTGGAGCGGCTGATCGTCACCACTCCCTACCCGATCGTCGCCCGCAGGCCGTTCCTGCTGATCTGGCTGCTGCACCGCCTGCTGGCCACCCAGTACGCCGACGCCCGCGACCTGGAGCAGGCCGTGACCACCGGCGACCTGGACTGGACCATCGTCAGGCTGACCCGGCTCACCGACCGGCCCGCCACCGGGACGGCCGTGATCCGTCGCGAGCTGCTGGGTACGCCGCGTTCCCTGACCAGGGCGGACGTGGCGACCACTCTCCTGGACATCGTCCAGGAGGGTCACCTGAGCCGCGTGGCGGTCAACGTCCAAGGCCGCTGAGCCGGCCACACGGTCACGCCGGGGGCGAGGGGAGGAGCAGGCGTTCCATGGCGGGGCGCAGGGGCGGGCCGATCTCGACGGGGCGGCGGGTGTGCCGGTCCACGAAGACGTGTGTGAAGTCGCCCTCGGCGACCAGCGTGTCCCCGGCGAACAGGGCGAGTTCGTAGCGGACGCTGGACCGGCCGAGGTGCCCGATCCGCAGGCCCACGCTGATCACCTGCGGAAAGGACACCGAGGCGCGGTAGGAGCAGCGCGACTCCACGCACAGCCCGATCGCCGGGCCCTCGTGGATGTCCAGCCCGGCCTCCTCGATCAGCCAGGTGTTGATCACGGTGTCCATCAGCGAGTAGTGCACGACGTTGTTGACGTGCCCGTAGACGTCGTTGTCCTTCCAGCGGGTGGGCACGTCCCGCCAGTGGCGATACGCCGCCCGGTCGTTCACAGGCCCGTTCACAGCCCCGTTCACAGTCCGAGGTCCCGCCCGACGATCTCGCGCATGATCTCGTTGGACCCCGCCCAGATCCGGGTCACCCTGGCGTCCGCCCAGGCCCGCGCCACGCGATACTCCTTCATGTAGCCGTAGCCGCCGTAGAGCTGCACGCAGGCGTCGATCACCTGGTTCTGCACCTCGGCGGTCCACATCTTGGCCTTGGCCGCGTCGACCGCCGTCAGCTCCCCGCCGGCGTGGGCGGCCACGCACTGGTCGACGTACGCCCGGGTCACCTCCACCTTCGTCACGAGGTCGGCCAGGGTGAACTTGTTGTACTGGAAGCTGCCGATCGCCTGGCCGAACGCCCTGCGCTCCTTCACGTACGACAGGGTCTCGGCGAGCACGGCGGCGGCGTGGGCGAGGTTGGTGACGGCGCTGCCGAGCCGTTCCTGGGGGAGGCGCTCCATCATGGCGACGAACCCCCGGTCCACCTCGCCGATCACGTTGGCGGCCGGCACCCGCACGCCCTCGAAGAACAGCTCGGCCGTGTCGGCCTCCGGCTGGCCGATCTTGTCGAGCTTGCGCCCCCGGTGGAAGCCGGGCATGCCCTCCTCGACCGCGAACAGCGTGATGCCCTTGGCCCGCTTCTCCGGGCTGGTCCTTGCCGCCACCACGACGAGGCCGGCCTGGTAGCCGTTCGTGATGAACGTCTTGGAGCCGTCGATGATCCAGTCGGAGCCGTCCCTGACGGCGGTCGTGCGCAGCGCCGCCAGGTCCGACCCGCCGCCCGGCTCGGTCATGCCGATCGCGGTGATCAGCTCTCCCGAGCAGAACGGCGGCAGCCAGCGCTTCTTCTGCTCGTCCGTCGTCAGGTCCACCAGGTAGGGCGCGACCACGTCGAAGTGGATGCCGAAACTGGACGCCAGAGCCATGCCGACCCCGGCCAGTTCCTCGATGAGTACGGCGTTGAAGCGGTAGTCGCCCGCCGCCGCGCCGTCGTACTCCTCGGGGACCTCAAGGCCGAGGAATCCCTGCCGTCCGGCCTCCCGCCACACCTCGCGGTCGATCAGCCGGCGCTCGATGAACTCCTCGGCCCTCGGGGCGACCGAGCGGATCACGAACTGCCGCACGGAGTCGCGGAAGGCCTCGTGGTCCTCGCCGTAAATGGTGCGTCGCATCGATTCTCCAGACGATTATTCGGTAGGGGGACTCTAGCGAGTCACCTCCGGCGCGGACGCGGCGGCCGTCGCCCCTCAGCCCACCGGAACCGGGTAGTCCTTCGCCAGCCCGGAGACCTCCGCCTCCTTGAAGACCACCGCGCCGCCGAGCGCCGCCTTGTCGGGCTTGAGCACGTACGACGACCGGGTGGCGGGCTTGTCGAAGAACGTGAAGTCCATCGGCGTGCCGAAGTCGCCGCCGAAGCCCGACTGCGAGCGGTGCGCGTTCAGTACGCCGTCCCGGGTGAGGTCCTTGGCCTCGCACGCCTTCTTCATCGCCTCGTCCACGATCATCGCGGCGCTCCAGCCGGTGGGCACGCCGCTGTCGAGCGTCTCGCCGGGATACTTCGCCTGGTAGTCGGCCACCAGCCGCTGCATCGCCGCGTTCCCGGCGCTGACCGGCGTCCCCGCCGACACGTAGTAGAAGTCCTTCAGCAGGGCCGGCCCGGCCGGGGTCGCGAGGAGCTGCGGAGAGTAGGCCGAGTTGCTGCCGACGAACGGCACGTCCATCCCCTTGGCCAGGGACACGCCGACCAGCGAGGCCGTCTGCCGGGGCCCCACCGAGACGAGGACGGCCTTCACCCCGGCCGCCTTGAACGCCGCCACCTGGGCGCTCATGTCCTGGTCGGTCGCCTTGATCTTCTGCTCGACGATCTGCAGGCCGAGCTTGCCCGCGGCGTACTTCGAGCCGTTGAGCGAGCTCTCGCCGTAGTCGCCCTCGAAGTACAGGTGCCCGATCTTGTCGCCGGACGTGATCCCCTTCTCCTTCGTGAGGAACTCGACGGCATTGATCATGTCCACGTCGTACGTCGTGCCGGTCACCTGGATGGCCCGGCTGCCGAGCAGCGTGGTCGCCCACGCCATCGGGATCGTGAGCAGCTTGTCGCCGTCGATGCGCTGCTTCAACGCCGTGATCATCGGGGAGCCGATGAACTGCGCGATCGCCGCCGACTTGGGCGCGACCTCGGTGTAGGCGGCCACGGCCTTCTGCGTGTCGTAGCCGTGGTCGCGGACGACCAGCTCGTACTTGCGCCCGCAGACCCCGCCGGCGGCGTTGACCTGGTCGAAGTACAGCTGCTGCGCCTGCGTCTGGCTCTTGCCGAACGACGCGTACGGACCGGTCAGGTCGGTGAGCGCGCTCACGGTGATCGTGGTGGCCGTGACGCCGGGACCCGTCTTGACTCCGTCACCGCCGGCCGCCCCGGCGCCTTCGCCTCCGCCACCGCCCGTGGCCTTGCCGCTCGCGCATCCCGTCGCCGAGGCCGCGACGGCCAGGGACAGCAGGGCTAACGCCGCGACGCCGGCGCGGGTGCCGATTTTGCCCATCTGAGCTCCTTGAGTCGAACGCGGCCGAGCCGCGTGGCGAGCCCGGCCAGACCGCCGGGCAGGAACAGCACCACCGCGACGACGGCGGCGCCGTAGAGGATCCGCGCGGCCTCGGCGGGGGAGACCCCGCCGGAACCCGGCTCGGCCACCAGCGGCAGGGCGTCGCTGTAGCGCGTGAGCAGCTGGGGGAGCAGGGAGACGAACGCGGCCCCGGCGACCGCCCCGGCGACCGACCCCAGGCCGCCGATCACGATCATCGCGAGGTAGTCGAGCGACAGCAGCATGCCGAAGTAGTCCGGCACGACCTGCTGGAAGACCAGGGCGACGAGCACCCCGGCGAGCCCGCCGTACATGGACGACAGGACGAACACGCCCGCGCGGTATCGGGCGACGGGCACGCCCATCACCCCCGCGGCGATCTCGTGGTCCCTGATCGTGTTCATCGCCAGCCCGGGACGGCCGCGCAGCACGCCCCTGGCGAACACGGCCGCGCCCGCGAGCAGCGCGATCCCGAGGAACCACAGCCGTTCGAGCGAACCGAACGGCACGTTCAGCACCACCAGCTCCGGAGTGTCGGCGAAGACGAGGCCGAACAGCTCCATCGGCGGCACCGGCCGTCCGTTGAAGCCGCCGGTCACCGGCTCCGCGTTGAACAGGATGTGCTGGCCGACGAAGATCAGGGCGAGGGTGGCGATGCCCAGGTAGGCGCCCCTGAGGCGGCCGGCGATCGGGCTGAACAGGCCGCCGGACACCCCCGCGACGATCACCGCGGCCACGGCCGCGAGCGGCGTCGGCAGCCCCAGATCGGTCGACAGGAAGACGTAGGAGTACGCCCCGACCGCGAGGAAGAAGGCGTGCCCCAGGGACAGCTGCCCGGTCGCCCCGGTCAGCAGGTTGATCCCGATCGCGCCGATCGCCGCGGACATCGCGAACAGCCCCGTCTGCAGCCAGAACCCCTCCAGGTAGAAGGGCACCGCGACGGACACCATGACGGACACCGCGAGCACCGCGAGCCGCAGCACGGCCCGGAGGGGTCGTGCCGTGCCACGCGCGGGCCAGGGCGTGCTGAGGGCGGGCGTGCTGGGGGCGGGCGTGCTGGGGGCGGGCGTGCTGGGGGCGGGCGTGCTGGGGGCGGGTGCGCCGGGCTCGGGAGTCCCCGCTGCGGGCGAGTCGCGTCCGGGCGTCGCCGCCGTGGGTGTGGGTTCAGACACGGGCCGGCTCCTTCGTGCCGAACAGCCCGGAGGGCCGCAGCAGCAGGATCACGATCATCACGAGGAACGGCGCCGCGTCGCCGATGCCGCGGCCCAGGAAGGCGAGCTCGCTCTGGTAGCCGCTCATCAGCGTCTCGGTGACGCCCACGATCAGCCCGCCGGCCAGCGCGCCGGTGGTCGAGTCGAGCCCGCCGAGGATGGCGGCGGGGAACGCCTTCATCGCCGCCGCGGCCGTGCCCCTGTCCAGACCCGGCGTCGGGAAGACGCACAGGAACATCGCCGCGACCGCGGCCAGCGCCCCGGCGACGGCCCACGCGCTGAGCGAGACCCGGCCGAGCCGCACGCCCATCAGCGCGGCGGTCTCCGCGTCCTCGGCCGTCGCGCGCATCGCCACGCCCCAGCCGGTGAACTTGAAGGCGAGCAGGAACGCCACGATCAGCGCGGCGGCGACCGCGAGCGCCACGACGCGGGTCTCGGCGACCGTGACCGGGCCGAGGCGCAGCACCCGGTCGCCCCAGGGGTCGCCGAGGGCGAGCACCTCGGTGCCGATCCGGCGGGTGAGCTCGGTCGTCAGCAGGATGTCCACGCCGATCGTGACAATGGCCAGCACGCCGCGCGAGCCGACGTGCGCCCGGCGCAGGATCAGGAACTCCACCAGCGCGCCGACCAGGGCCGCCGCCGCGATCCCGGCCGCCAGCGCCGCCCAGAACCCGATCAGCGGGTGCAGCCGGGCGATCACGTAGCCGCCGGCCAGCAGCAGCGACGCGTGCGTGAAGTTGACGACCTCGGTCGCCTTGAAGATCACCACGAAGCCGAGAGCGATCAGTGCGTACACGGCTCCGACCGAGATGCCGTTGACGAGCAGCTCCAGGAAGACCGCCATCACGCCTGCCCCCGCCCACCGGAGGGGCGGCCGTAGTCGCCGAGATAGGCGCGGATCACCTCGGGGTCGCGCTGGACCTCCTCAGGCGGCCCGTCCGCGATCCGCCTGCCGAAGTCGAGCACGGTCACCGCGTCGGCGATCCGCATGACCACGCCCATGTCGTGCTCGACCAGCAGGATCGAGATGCCGAGGCTCTCGCGCACCGACTCGATGAGGCCGGCCATCTCCCGCCGCTCGCCGCCGTTCATCCCCGCCACCGGCTCGTCCAGCAGGAGCAGCCGCGGCTCCATGCACAGCGCCCGGGCCAGCTCCACCCGCTTCTGCACGCCGTACGGCAGCAGCCCCACCGGGATGGACAGCGCGTCGCCGACACCCGCGAACTCCGCGATCTCCGCCACGCGCGCGCCGTGCCGTACGGCCTCGCGCCTCGCCGTGGGCAGCCGCAGGCCGGCCGAGACGAAGCCGGCACGGGTCAGGCGGTGCCGGCCGAGCATGAGGTTGTCGCGGACCGTCAGGTGGGGCGACAGGGCGATGTTCTGGAACGTCCGCGCCACGCCCAGCGCGGCAACCTGGTGCGGGCGCAGCGAGGTCAGTTCGGCGCCGCCGAAGCGCACGCCGCCCGAGGTGGCGCGGTAGACGCCCGACAGCACGTTGAAGCAGGTGGACTTGCCCGCGCCGTTCGGGCCGATCAGCGCGTGCACGCTGCCGGGGGCCACGGTGAAGCTCACCGCGTCGAGGGCCGTGAGCCCGGCGAAGCGCACCGTCACCTCGCTGACCACGAGTTCCGCCGGGCCGTCGCCGGCGGCCGTACCGACCGGTTGGTTTCTGAGGGGTATGCGTCGCCGCCTCGTCGGGTGTGCGCGCGGCTCGCCGCGGCGGTGGGTCATGCCGTCCATCTCGCCAGCCTGGTCCTCTCGTGCCTCGCGGGCCTCTCATGCTCTTCGGGGGTGGGACCGGAGTCGGTACCGACCGGTCGGTCTGAATGGGTCGCGCCGACACCGAGATAGCGGCGGCGCACCTCGTCGCTGGCCGCCAGGTCCGCCGCCGGTCCCGACAGTGCCACCTCGCCGACCTCCAGCACGTACGCCCGCTCGGCCAGCGCGAGCGCCATGGCCGCGTTCTGCTCCACCAGCAGCACCGACGTCCCCTGGGCGTTGATCTGCCGCACGGTGTCGGCGATCCGGGCCGCCATCAGCGGCGCGAGCCCGAGCGTGGGCTCGTCGAGCAGCAGCAGCGACGGCCCGGCCATGAGCGCCCGGCCGATCGCCAGCATCTGCTGTTCGCCGCCCGACAGCAGGCCCGCCCGCTGGTGCGCCCGCTCGGCCAGCACCGGGAAGAGGTCGAGCACCCGCTCACGGGCCGTCGCCGCGAGCCTGCCCGGCACGCCAAGGGCTCCGGCGCGCAGGTTCTCGGCCACCGTCATCCGGGCGAACACCCGTCGCCCCTCCGGCACCTGGACCACGCCGCGCCGCACGACGGCCGCGGCCGGCACTCCGTCGAGCCGGGACCCGCCGAAGGCGACCGTCCCCGACGTGATCGCGCCCCGGTGGAACCGCAGCGTCCCCGAGACGGCCCGCAGCAGCGTCGTCTTTCCCGCACCGTTCGCGCCGAGCACCGCGGCCACCGCGCCCCCGGGCACGGACAGGTGGACGCCCCGCAGGGCGCGTACGGGGCCGTACCGCACCTCCAGGCCCCTGATCTCGAGGCCAACGGTCTTCTCGGGGTCCGTGATCCGCGGGCCCTCGCTCCTTGGGCCGCCGGTCTCCGGGCCCGCCTCACCAGACATCCGCGCCTCCTGTGACTTCGATGAAGGCACACCCAACCCACCGTGGTCGAGGGCCGTCCAGCGCCGGAGGTCAAGTCGGGACCCCAGCCCATGCCCGCCGGTCGTGCCCTGTGCTCCAGCACAATCCCGCATCACGAAACGAGAACCGAACCTTGTTCCGGACGCTGGTGGCTGGCACATTCGGGGCATGAGGTCCAGGACGGACGCCGAGGTCCGGGAACTGCTGCGGACCTCCGCCGCAGGCCTGCTGGAACGGCTCCCCGAGCTCGCCGACGAGCTGGTGAAGCGCGGCAGGGACAGCGACGAGGCCTACCGCATGACGGTCCCCTTCGAGGACCACTGGAAGAGCACCCACGAGGGGCTGCGCGTGGGCATCACCGCGATCCTGCAGCCCCGGCACGAGCGGCGCGACGTCGCGTACGCCCAGACGGTCGGGCGAAGGCGGGCCGAGTTCGGGCTCCCGCTGGACTCCCTCATGCGCAGCTACCGCCTGGCCGCGCAGGTCACCTGGAACGGCGTCATCGACATCATCGGCGACCAGGGCCAGGAGCGGCTGCCCGCCCTGCTGCGCAGCGCCACCCACGTGTGGCACGCCATCGACCGTCAGGCCGTGGCGGCGGCCGACGCCTACCGCCGCCGGGAGAACGAGCTGCTCGGGCGGACCAACCAGCGCGTCAACGCCATGCTCGACGCGCTCCTGGAGGGCCGCGCCGACCCGGCGGTGGCGGGCGTGGCGGCCGGGGCACTCGGCCTACCGGAGCACGGCCGCTATGCGGTCGTCACAACGCGGCTGCCCGCGCAGCCCGACCGGGTGCACCGCCCCGACGAGATCGGCGGGCTGCGCTTCCTATGGCGCATGCGCCCGGACCTGGAGATGGCCGTGGTGTACCTCGGCGACCGGGAGCTGGACGACCTGGTGGCCGCGATCACCCCGGTCGTCTGCGCGAGCGCCGGCGTCAGCCCGGTGGTGGAGAGCCTCGCCGACCTCGGCACGGCCCGGCGGCTGGCGGAGGTGGCCATGCGCACCTGCTCGGGGACCGCGCCGGAGATCGCGCGGCTCGACCGGCGGCTGCCCGCCGCCCTGGTGGTCTGCCAGCCGGAGCTGGCCGGGCACCTCGCGGGCGGCGTCCTCGGCCCGATCATCGCCTCGCCCGACGGCGGCGTGCTGCTCGCGACACTGGAGGCGTGGCTGCGCTGCGAGGGGTCGGCCGTCCGGGCGGCGGTCGAGCTCTACTGCCACCGCAACACCGTCTTCAACCGCGTGCGCCGCATCGAGCAGCTCACCGGCCGGTCGCTGGCCCGTCCCCTGGACGTGGTCGAGCTCTCCCTCGCCCTCGACGCCGTCCGCCTCCTCCCCGGCACCTGATCTCCTGCACTCAGTGTGATGTGCCGCTTACAGCGCGTATCATCTGGCCCACTGTGGCTCTCTTGGCGTTCATCGACGAAAGCATGCGGCGCAGGAGCGGTGACGCCTACGTGTACGCCTTGGCGGCCGTCCTGCTGGAGGAGCATGTCTGCGCGGAGTTACGAGAGCGGATGTTGGGGCTGAGGGTCGGCAGGAGCCAGACGATTCACTGGCGGGATGAATCTCCCGCTCGTCACGTGCTCATCGCCGAGGCCGTGGCGAGGATGCCGTTGCGGGCCATGGTCGTAGTGGACATTTATCCGGAGAACGGCAAAGCGGAGCGAGCGAGGCGCATCTGTCTGGACAGGCTCCTGTGCGAGCTGTCTCAGCAGAAGGTGGAGACGGTCTGCATCGAGACGCGAGACCAATGGCACGACAGACGAGACCGCGCATTGGTGGACGCGCTCCGCGGGGCCGGTCGAGTCGAGCGAGGCCTGCGAGCGCAGTGGAGGAGATCGACGGATGAGCCGCTGCTCTGGCTCGCCGACGTACTCGTGGGCAGCGTCGTGTGGTGGCTCGGCGGCGAGGGTGAGAGCTTCGACATCATCCGGCAGATGATCGAGTTCCTGTGACCGTTCCTCGTGGTGTCCGGTCTGGAAACCGCGAAGCCGGAAACCGCGAAGGCCGGGCGCCCGATTCCATCGGGAGATCCCGGCCTCACTTCCGCGGCCCCAGCGGGGCCCGGCGGTCACAGTATGTCACCGCATACGGCTGGAGCGCAACCACGCCCCCTCGTCGTTCTGGTGGCTTCTCAGGGGGCCACTTTTGGCGCAAGTGCCCCGAGTGGGATTCGAACCCACACTGAATGGATTTTGAGGCCATCGACTCTGCCGATTGGTCTATCGGGGCTATTTCCGGATTTGTCCGGTTTTGGCAATGGGTACCACACAGCAGTCGATCTTGCTTCGAGATCGCTTAGGGCATCCCCTGCCGTGGTCCTAATGTAGCGGACGTCGGTAACCTCTTGTGCGTGAGTACGCAGCGGCGAGTGGTGATCGCGGAAGACGAGGCGCTGATCCGCCTCGACCTGAAGGAGATGCTCGAAGAGGACGGTTACGCCGTGGTCGGCGAGGCCGGCGACGGCGAGACGGCGGTCAAACTCGCCGTGGAGCTCCGCCCAGATCTGGTGATCCTGGACGTCAAGATGCCCGTGCTCGACGGGATCTCCGCGGCCGAGCGCATCGTCTCGGAACGCATAGCGCCGTGCCTCATCCTCACCGCGTTCTCGCAGCGAGACCTGGTCGAACGGGCCAGGGACGCGGGCGCGATGGCCTACCTGGTCAAGCCGTTCACCAAGGGCGACCTGGTGCCGGCCATCGAGATGGCGGTCAGCCGGCACGAGGAGCTCGCCGCGCTGGAGAAGGAGGTCTCCACGCTGTCGGAGCGGCTGGAGACCAGGAAGCTCGTGGAACGGGCGAAGGGCCTGCTCATGGCCCAGCACGGGTGGACCGAGCCGCAGGCCTTCCGGTGGATCCAGAAGGCGTCGATGGACCGGCGCATGAGCATGCGCCAGGTGGCCCAGGTCGTGGTCAACGAGAACGGCGGCGAGGTCCAGCCACCCGCCTGATCGTCGCCCTGCTGATCGCGGAGAAGAAGACTCCTGGTCAGGGGCCGTCCCGCTAAGTTGAGGAGTTATTACGACTCCGCATCCAAGTGCGGACAGTTCTGATGCATCCCTGGTCGGGGCATGCCCCGCCTATGTACCTTTCAGCCATTCGATCGGGACCAGTCGGGAGCGCTGACGATTCCCGGGCCTGGATGAAGGAGATGCTTCATGATCCGCATTGCCCCCCTCGGGCGGGCGCTGGCCGTCGCCGCAGCCGCCAGCCTCGCGCTGACGGCCTGTGGCGGTGGTGAGGACAGCGCCGCGCCGGCTTCCTCGGCGCCGGCGGCCGAGTCCTCGGCACCCGCTGCCGCCACCGCCCAGGGCGATGGCGTTCTCACCGTCGGCACGCTGCTGCCGCAGACCGGCTCGCTCGCCTTCCTCGGCCCGCCGGAGTTCGCGGGTGTCGGGCTGGCGGTCAAGGAGATCAACGACGCCGGTGGTGTCCTCGGCAAGCCGGTGACTCAGATCGACACCGACTCGGGTGACACGTCGACCAACATTGCGTCCCAG
The DNA here is from genome assembly GCF_900156315.1 of Microbispora rosea. GTDB lineage: Bacteria > Actinomycetota > Actinomycetes > Streptosporangiales > Streptosporangiaceae > Microbispora > Microbispora rosea. The sequence continues at coordinate 509,948 of NZ_FTNI01000001.1, forward strand.
TCTGTCGACAAGTTGCTGCAGCAGAAGGCCGACGTGGTCATCGGTGCCGCCTCGTCCTCGGTGTCGCTGTCGGTCATCGACAAGATCACCGGTGCGGGCGTTGTCCAGATCTCGCCGGCGAACACCTCGGACCAGTTCACCACGTACAACGACAAGGGCCTGTACTTCCGTACGGCTCCGCCGGACGTGCTGCAGGGCCGTGTCCTCGGCGACCTCATCCTCGCCGACGGCAACGACACGGTCGGCATCCTGGCCCTCCAGGACGCGTACGGCACCGGCCTCGCGGACAACGTGCAGAAGGCGGTCGAGGGCGGCGGCGGCCAGGTCGTGGAAAAGGTCATCTACGACCCGAAGGCGGCCGACTACTCGGCGGACGTCGCCAAGATCAAGGAAGCCAACCCGAAGGCCGTCGCGCTGATCGGCTTCGACGAGACCAAGAAGATCATTCCTGAGCTCGTCAAGCAGGGCCTGACCGCCAAGAAGGTGAAGTACTACTTCGTCGACGGCAACCTGTCCAACTACGGCACGGGCAAGGACGGCTTCCCCAAGGGCACGCTCGACGGCGCCAAGGGCACCCAGCCGGGCGCCCAGGTCTCCGACGACTTCAAGGCCAAGCTGAAGACGATCGACCCGAACCTGAAGGACTACAACTACGGTCCCGAGTCGTACGACGCGACGATCCTGACCGCGCTCGCGGCGATCGCCGCCAAGAGCGACGCTCCCGCGGACATCGCGGCCCACCTGGCCGAGGTCTCCACCGGCGGGGAGAAGTGCAAGGACTTCAAGTCCTGCAACGACCTGCTGACGGCGGGCAAGGACATCGACTTCGACGGCGCGTCCGGCCCGATCGAGTTCAACGAGGCCGGTGACCCGGCCGAGGCGACGATCGGCATCTACGAGTACGGCGCCGACAACACCAACAAGAACATCGCCTTCAACACCGGCAAGATCGCCGGCTGATAGCGAGCACGAGGGGCCCGCTCCCATGGAGCGGGCCCTTCCGCGTCCCCGGAGCTTGCTGGGACGTGGAGAAGCAGGCGTCTTGCCGCAGGAGGTCAGGAACGCGCCGCAGGGGGTCAGGAACGGCCGCAGGCGGTGAGGACGGCGGCGGACGCCTTGCGATACCGGCGGAGCAGGTCCGTACGGCGGGAACCGGCCGTGCCGGCCCGGGACAGGGTCTCGGCGAGCCCGTCGATGGTCGTGACGGCCGCCGAGGCCGAGGCCGGCAGGTGCGGGCCGTACATCGCCAGGGTGCCGCGCAGATAGCCGAAACGGCCGCGTACGTCCCCATCCCAGTGCTGGGCGTCCTCCTGCCCCGCCGGCAGCAGCGACAGCCCCAGATAGCCGATGGCGGACACCACGCGGGCGCAGGGGTCGTCTCCGGCCTTCGCACCGGTGACGTAGACCGCGCCGCTGGTCTTCCCGTACGCGGTGCTCATGGACGAGACAGCGGCGCCCGGCGACGCGTCGGGCTCCGGGGACGGCGACTGGCAGGCGGACAGGCCCACCGCGAGCGCCGAGGCGACCAGTGCCGTGCGGAGGGGGGTTCGGGTCATACGGCCCATTGTCGCCCCCGCGGTCGCCGATCAGATGGAGATCAGGTCACAGACATACGACGAGGGCCCCGGCGGACTCCTCCGCCGGGGCCCTCGTGCGAGCGGCTCAGGCCCGGGCGAGCGTGCCCAGGTAGAGCTGGATGACCTTCGGGTCGTTGATCAGGTCGCGGCCGCTGGCCATGTAGGCGTTGCGGCCCTGGTCGAGCACGTAGCCGCGGTGGCAGATCTGCAGGCAGCGGCGCGCGTTCTGCTCCACCATGATCACGGTCACGCCGGCCTTGTTGATCTGCTGGGCCTGGATGAAGACCAGGTCCTGCAGCTTGGGCGACAGACCCGCGGACGGCTCGTCCAGGAGCAGGACCGACGGCTCGGTCATGAGCGCCCGGCCCATGGCGACCATCTGCCGCTCACCGCCGGACAGCGAGCCGGCGCGCTGCTTACGGCGCTCCCGGAGGGCGGGGAAGATCTCGCAGACGAACTCGAACCGCTCCTTGAACTTGCCGGGCACCTGGAAGGCGCCCATCTCCAGGTTCTCCTCGATGGTGAGGCTGGGGAAGACGTTGTTCGTCTGCGGGACGTAGCCGACCCCGCGGGCCACGAGCGAGTGCGCCTTGAGGCTGGTGATGTCCTCGCCGTTCAGGGTGACCGAGCCGCTGCGCACCGGCACGAGCCCGAACAGGGTCTTCAGCAGGGTCGACTTGCCGGCGCCGTTCGGGCCGATGATGCCGATCAGCTCGCCCTTCTTCACGTACAGGTCGGCGCCGTTGAGGATGTTGACGCCGGGGATGTAGCCGGCGTACAGCTCGTCGGCCCGCAGCAGCGCGTTCTCGGCCCCGGCGAGGTGGTCGGAGCGGTCGACGACGGCCGCCCCCGAGACGGGCTCGGCGCCGTCCTCGTCCGCCGCCGCGACGGGCGCGGGCACGCCGCCGTCCGCCGTGGCGACGTCCGGCGTGCCGGTGCGGTCCTGCCGGTCGGCCTCGTCCGGCGTGGGCGTGCGGTCCGGCTCTGCGGGGTTCTCCGGCGTGGGGGCGCTCATGCCTTCTCCTCGATCTCGGACTCCAGCTCGGCCTCGGCCTCCTGCAGCTGCTCCTCGAACTCCTCGCTGGACATCGGCGCGTCGTGGTGGGCGCCCAGGTAGGCGTCGATCACGCGCGGGTCCGACATGATGGTGTCCGGCGGCCCCTCCGCGATCACGGCGCCCTGGGCCATCACGATCACCCAGTCGCTGATGTCGCGGACCATGTCCATGTCGTGCTCCACGAAGAGCACGGTCATGCCCTCCTCGCGCAGGTCCTTCACGTGCCCGAGGAGCGACTGGGTCAGGGCCGGGTTCACGCCCGCCATGGGCTCGTCCAGCATGACCAGCTCGGGACCGACCATGAGGGCGCGCGCCATCTCCAGCAGCTTGCGCTGGCCGCCGGACAGCGAGCCGGCGAAGTCGTCGCGCTTGGCGTCGAGCTTGAAGCGCTCGAGGAGCTCCTCGGCGCGCTCGGTGATCTCGTCCTCCTGACGGCGCCAGCTGCCCGGGACCAGCGCGCGGAAGAAGTTCTCGCCGCGCTGGTTCTGCGCGCCGAGCCGCATGTTCTCCATCACGGTGAGCTTCGACAGGGCCTTGGTGAGCTGGAACGTGCGGACCATGCCCGCACGGGCCACCCGGTGGGCGGGCACGCCCTTGAGCTGCTTGCCGTTGAACGTCCAGGACCCCTCGTCGGCGCTGTCGAAGCCGGTGAGCTGGTTGAAGAACGTGGTCTTGCCGGCGCCGTTCGGGCCGATCAGCGCGGTGATCGACCCGCGCTGGACCTCCACGTGGTCGACGTCGACGGCGGTGAGGCCGCCGAACCGGCGTACGACCTTGTCGACGACGAGGATGGGATCGGGCTTGGGCACGCCGGGCTCCTGGTCGAGGCCCGCGAAGGCGGCCAGCGCCGCCGCTTTCCTGCCCGGGGTGGTGTCAGCGTGCATCGAGCGCGATCTCCCTCTTGTCACCGAAGATGCCCTGCGGCCGGAAGATGAGCAGGAGCATCAGGCCGAGACCGACCAGCATGAAGCGGACCGCGCCGATGTTGTTCACGGTGAACAACGAGGGGAGCAGCCCGGCGCTCACGGCCTCGCTGAGCGTGTTGCCGACGAAGACCAGCAGCACCCAGAAGATCGCGGCGCCGACGACGGGGCTGAAGACGCGGGCCGCGCCGCCGAGGATCACGATCGTGTACGCGTAGAAGGTGAACTCCGTGCTGAACAGGTCGGGCTGCACCGACGCCTGGCCGAGCGCGAACAGGAAGCCGCCGAGGCAGCCGACCACGCCGCCGAGCACGAGCGCCTGCATCTTGTAGGAGAAGACGTTCTTGCCGAGGCTGCGCACGGCGTCCTCGTCCTCGCGGATGGCCTTGAGCACGCGGCCCCAGGGGCTCTTCATGAGCAGGTAGACCAGCCCGCAGGCGATCGCGATGAGCACCCAGCCGACGGTCAGCACCCACGTCACCCGCTCGTTGAAGCTGATCGGGCCGATGCCGTACGTGCCGGGGGAGTAGGGGTTCATCGCGAAGAAGTCGCCGGAGAAGTTCTGCCGGCCGTCCGAGCCGCCGAAGACGCTGCTGAACTTGACCGACCTGAAGATGAGCCGGACGATCTCGGCCGCCGCGATGGTGACGATGGCGAGATAGTCGGCGCGCAGCCGCAGGGTGGGGATGCCCAGCAGGAAGGCCAGCACGATGGTGGCCGCCAGCCCGATCAGGATGCCGAGCCAGAACGGCAGGTGGAAGGTGGCCACGGTGACGGCCATGCCGTACGCGGCGACGCCGAGGAAGGCCGCCTGGCCGAAGTTCAGCAGCCCGGCGTAGCCGAACTGGATGTTGACGCCGATCGCGGCGAGCGCGTAGACGACGGTCTCCAGGCCGATCGAGGCCTTGACCGTGGTGACGAAAATGGTGTTCCAGTCCACGTGTGGTCTCCGATCAGCCGATGCGCTCGCGCCGGCCGAGGATGCCCTGTGGCCGGAAGAGCATGACGAGGATGAGCACCAGCAGCGCGCCGACGGTCTTCAGCTCGGTCGGCACCACGACGGTGGACAGCTGGATGAACAGGCCGACGACGATGGAGCCGACGAGGGCGCCGAAGGCGGTGCCGAGGCCGCCGAGGGTGACTCCCGCGAAGACGAGCAGCAGGATCTGGAAGCCCATCTGGTAGCTGACGTTCTGCGACAGGCCGAGCATGACGCCCGCGAGCGACGCGACGGCGCCGCCGACGGTCCAGATGATCCGGATGACGCCGTCGACGTTGATGCCGGAGGAGGCCGCCAGCGCGGGGTTGTCGGCGACGGCCCTGGCCGCCTTGCCGACGCGCGTCTTGAGGAGCGCGAGCCCGACGATCACGAGCACGGCGAGCTCGATGCCCATCGCGATGAAGTTCTTCGGCGCGGCGGAGATCGGGCCCACCTGGATGCCGGGCTGGGCGTTGTAGTCCGCGAACGGAGCGCCCTCGCCGCCGAAGAAGAACAGGAAGACGTAGCGGAGGAAGAGGGCGAGGCCGATCGAGATGATCATCATCGCGACCAAGCTGCTGCCCCGTTTGCGCAGCACTCCCCAGAAGAACCGGTCCTGGGTGTATCCGAAGACCCCGCCGATCACCACCGAGATCACCGCGGCGAGGACGAGCGGGATTCCCAGGACCACGTTGAAGAAGTAGGCGCACATCGCGCCGAACGTGAGCAACTCGCCGTGGGCGAAGTTGGTGAGCCCGGTGGTGCCGAACACCAGGGACAGGCCCATGGCCGCGAGGGCGATGATGAGCCCGAGGTTGAAGCCCTCGAAGGTGAGCTGGGCGACCCGGTCCCAGAAGGAGGAGGAGTCCGACGAGGACTGCGCGGCGCCCCCGCCCTGCTGGCCGGCGGGGGCGAGGGCGAACAGGACGTTGCGCTCGCTTCCCTCGTAGACCTGGACGTTCAGGGTGGCCCGGTCCTTGAACTTCAGCCCGACCCCTTGCGGGAGCGTCGACTGGTCAAGTGTGACCTTGTATGTGCCCGCCTCGGGGACCGGCACCTCCCACTTGCCGTCCGAACCCGTGGTGGCGTCTCCGACGGGTTTGCCGTCTTCGCCTGCCACGCTGATCTTCACGCCGTTCACCGGCTGGCCTTGGTTTTGGAGTGTGCCCTTCAACGCCTCCCCGTCCGCCCAGGCGGGGGAGGAGAGGAGAAATACGAGTCCACCCAGGAAGGCCGTGAACGCGATCACGGCTCTGCGCAATGGTGCTCCCTCTGTTCAGGTCTTGGCGGGGTCGTGCCCCCACTGCGGACGCGCAACATCGTCCAGGTTGCTGCGATGTTGTGGCCGGAGCATAAGCCTGAGACGCCCGTTTCGGGGTCGTTCGTCACCAATTGGTGACCATGGTGTGTCACTGACGTGAGAAAGGCTTCGCAGGTCAGGGCATGTAAGGAGTCAACTGAAGGATCACTGCTGTAGGGGCTGGAGGATCGCCGCCGAGGAAAAGCGTGAGCCCGTGGGAGGACCTTTGGGACCGTACACAGCTTCCCCGGCTCCGCACGTTGTCTACTCGGTCTTCCCACGGGCTCTGGAGCCACAACGGTAGCGACCGGAGCGACTCCCGTGCAAAGAGAGTCGCAAGCCGTTCCGTTATGAGGCCCAACACGTCGTATGTGGTTTTCGTGGTGCTTGCCCGGCCGGCCCGCGGGGGAGCGCGGCCCGCGAGCCGCGCGGTCTCAGCCGGCGTCCCTGAGCATGCAGGTCAGGCGGGCTGTGCAGACCGCCCGGCCCGCGTCGTCGGTGATCTCGATGACGTACGTCGCGAGCGTGCGCCCGCCGTGCACGCGGGTGGCGACGGCGGTGACGTGCCCCGAGGTGGCGGACCGGTGGTGGGTGGCGTTGATCTCGATGCCGACGGCGATCCTGCCCGGGCCGGCGTGCAGGGCGGCGCCGGTCGAGCCGAGGGTCTCTGCCAGCACGCAGGACGCGCCGCCGTGCAGAAGCCCGTGCGGCTGGGTGTTGCCCTTGACGGGCATGCGGCCGACCACCCGCTCGGCGCTGGCCTCCAGGATCTCGAGGCCCATCCGCTGGTGCAGGTGGTCCCCAGGGGCGTTCATCGACGCCACGAACTCCTCGGGATTCGTCAAGGTCAAGGGGACGCCTCCTGTGGGAAGAGCACGGGTTTCTGTCGTACAGGGAGACTAGGCTGCGGATGTGCCGAAGAGTGAAGCGACCCCCACCCGTCCGTGTCTGCTGCTCCTGGACGGGCATTCTCTTGCTTATCGCGCGTTCTACGCGTTGAAGGACGCGAACCTCATGACCACCGACGGTCAGCACACCGAGGCGGTGTACGGCTTCACCTCGATGCTGGCCAACATCCTGCGCGACGAGCAGCCGAGTCACGTCGCGGTGTGCTTCGACCGGAGCGAGCCGACCTTCAGGCACGAGGCGTACGACGGTTACAAGGCCAACAGGGCGGAGACCCCCGAGGACTTCCGCGGGCAGATGCAGCTCATCTTCGAACTGCTCGACGCGCTGCGCATCCCGCGCCTGTCGGTGCCCGGCTTCGAGGCGGACGACCTGATCGCGACGCTGGCGACCCGGGCGTCCGCCGAGGACATGAACGTGCTCATCGTGACCGGCGACCGCGACGCGCTCCAGCTCGTCGACGACAAGGTCACGGTGCTGATGACCAGGCGGGGCATCAGCGACATGACCCGCTTCACCCCCGGCGCCGTCATGGAGAAGTACGGCCTCACCCCGGCGCAGTACCCCGACTTCGCGGCACTGCGCGGCGACCCGAGCGACAACCTGCCGAGCATCCCGAGCGTGGGCGAGAAGACCGCCACCAAGTGGATCGTGGAGTACGGCTCGCTCGACGAGCTGGTCCGGCGGGCCGACGAGGTGAAGGGCAAGGTCGGCGACAAGCTGCGCGAGCACCTCGGCCAGGTGATCCACAACCGGATGCTGACCGAGCTGAAGCGCGACGCCCCGGTCGACGCCGAGGTGGCCGCGCTGACCATGGGCCTGTGGGACCGCGAGGAGGTCAACAAGCTCCTCGACGCGCTGCAGATCCGCGGCGAGCTGCGCGAGCGCCTGTTCAAGACCCTCGGCACCACCGAGCCGGAGGCGGGCGAGGGCTTCGAGCTCGAGGTGACCGTGCTGGAGCCGGGCCAGGTGGCCGGCTGGCTGGCCGCCCTCCCCGAGGCCCGCGCCGGGCTGGCTTTCAAGGGCGTCTACGGCAGCGGCACCGGGGGGCTGGAGGGCGTCGCGATCGCCGGGCCGGACGGCGCCGCCTATCTCGACCCCACGCGCCTCACTGAGGAGGACGAGGCGGCGCTGGCCGCCTGGCTGGCCGACGAGAACCGGCCGAAGGCCGTGCACGACGCCAAGGGGCCGTTGCTCGCGCTGTGGGCGCACGGCCTCGACCTGCGTGGCCTCACCTGCGACACGGCGCTCGCCGCGTATCTGGCGATGCCGGGGCAGCGGTCGTTCCCGCTGGAGGACCTGGTGCTGCGCTACCTCCACCGCGAGCTGCGGGCGGAGTCCGCGCCCGGCGGGCAGACCTCCCTGTTCGAGGACGCCGACGAGGGCGCGGCCCGGGACCTGGCGCTGCGCGCCCAGGCCGTGTGCGACCTGGCCGACGCGCTGGAGGCCCACCTGTCCAAGCGCGGCGGCACCCGGCTGGTGACCGAGGTCGAGCTCCCGCTGGTGCGGGTGCTGGCCCAGGTGGAGAGGGCCGGCATCGCCGCCGACCGGCAGTATTTCGCGGCGCTGGAGGCCGAGTTCGGCGCGGCCGTCAAGCAGGCGGTCGAGGCCGCCCACCAGGCGGTCGGCGAGCAGTTCAACCTCGGCTCGCCCAAGCAGTTGCAGGAGATCCTGTTCGGCAAGCTCGGCCTGCCCAAGACCAAGAAGATCAAGACGGGTTACACGACCGACGCCGACGCGCTCGCCTGGCTGGCCCAGCAGACCGACAACGAGTTGCCGGTGATCCTGCTGCGCCACCGCGACCAGACCAAGCTGCGCACCACGGTCGAGGGCCTGATCAAGGAGATCGCCGACGACGGGCGGATCCACACCACGTTCAACCAGATCGTGGCGGCCACCGGGCGGCTGTCGAGCGAGAAGCCCAACCTGCAGAACATCCCGATCCGCACGGTCGAGGGCCGGCGCATCCGCAAGGGCTTCGTGGTGGGGGAGGGCTACGACACGCTGCTGACGGCCGACTACAGCCAGATCGAGCTGCGGATCATGGCCCACCTGTCCCGGGACGAGTCGCTGATCTCGGCCTTCGAGTCGGGGCACGACTTCCACCAGGCCACCGCGTCCCGCGTCTTCGACCTGCCCCCGGAGCAGGTCGACGCCGACCTGCGCGCCCGGATCAAGGCCATGAACTACGGCCTGGCCTACGGCCTGTCCGACTTCGGCCTGTCGGGGCAGCTCAACATCCCCGTCGCGGAGGCCAGGGCGCTCAAGGAGGAGTACTTCGAGGAGTTCGGCGGTGTCCGCGACTACCTGGAGTCGATCGTCGCCCAGGCCCGCAAGGACGGCTACACCGAGACCATCCTCGGCCGGCGCCGCTACCTGCCCGACCTGACCAGCGACAACCGACAGCGCCGGGAGATGGCCGAGCGGATGGCGCTCAACGCGCCCATCCAGGGCTCGGCCGCCGACATCATCAAGGTCGCCATGCTGAACGTGCAGAAGGCGATCGAGGGCATGCGCTCCCGCATGCTGCTCCAGGTGCACGACGAGCTGGTGTTCGAGGTCGCGCCGGGCGAGCTGGAGGAGCTGACCGAGGTCGTGCGCACGCAGATGTGCGGGGCCTACGACCTGAGCGTGCCGCTGGAGGTCAGCGTGGGCGTCGGGACCACCTGGGAGGACGCCGGCCACTGACCCCGGCCCGTTCGGGGGCTCGCCGGGCTCATCACACGGGGCACATCACACGGGGCTCACCACACGGGCCATCCACCCGGGGCTCGTCGCACAGGGCCGGCTCGCGGGGCCGGCTCGCGGGGCGGCGGGTCAGGGGTGGCCGGTCGGGCGGGTGGGGCTGTGGTCCCGCCCGGCCAGGGCCAGGCCCGCCTGCTCGACCTCCAGCAGGCTCGCCTGGTGCCGCTCGGACTCGTACGCCGCCCGCCCGCCGCGCAGCCCCAACAGGCGCTTGCTCAACGCGATGTACAGCACGGCCGCGATGTTGATCAAGAGGAGCACGATCCGGAACGGGCTCACCTTCTCGGCGATCTCGTAGATCTCCACCGGGATGAACGCCGAGGTGACGATCACCGAGAAGTACTCGCCCCATCGCTTCAGCAGCCACAGGCCGGCCCCCTCGGTCAGCAGCAGGGCCGCGAGGGCGAGCAGGGCGAGGAAGATCCAGGTGAGGGTCGTCGTCCGCGCGCCCAGCGCGGTCCGCAGCGTGTGCACGACGCCCGACTGGTCGAGGTTCCACCCGAACTGGTGGGCCAGCGGCCGGACCAGCGGGAGGTCCTGGTCGAACGCCCGCCGCACGGCGTCGTGATGGGCGCGGAACCGCCACACGCCGTACGCTCCCGCGATCACGAGCACGGCCTTGGCCCAGCGGAAGACGGCGATCAGCCGTAGCACGGTCGCGTCCCGCAGCGCCCTGCCCCGCAGCACGACGGGCGCGTCGCCGGCCGGCCCGGCCCCGCGTGGCGGGCCCAGGGTGAAGTCGCCGCAGCGCAGGCAGCGCCACGCCTCGCCCAGCGCGGTATCGGCGCGCAGGCGGCTACGCAGCGCCTCCTCGTCCGGGGCGTAGGTGACGTGCCCGTGCCGCCCGCAGGCACGCAGGCTCCAGTCCACAGGAAAATTGCAACACACGCGAATGCGGACACGTCGGGCAGTAAGGTCAAATAACTGTGCGCAACGTTGCCCGAATGACTGCAATCGCCAATGTCGTCGTTGTCGTGATCGGTCTTGTCGCGCTCGTGCTGCTGCCCCGGTCCGCGGGCGAGGAACGGTCACAGGTGCGGGTGGCGCCGCCGCGGTCGCCGTCGCCGTCGCCCAGTGCGGCCCCGCCGAAGGCGACCGCCGAGTCCGCCAGGAAGGTCAAGGCGAACGAGGCCGGCCTGGTGCCCGTGATCATGTACCACCGCATCCTGCCCAAGCGGCTGGCGTCCATCGACCGGACCCCCGCCCAGCTGCGCAAGGAACTGGAGCGCCTGGCCAAGGACGGCTACGTGCCGATCACCGCGGCCGAACTGGTGGCAAGGAAGATCGACATCCCGGCCGGGACCCATCCCGTCGTCCTGACCTTCGACGACGGCCACCCCAGCCACTTCGCCATGGACCAGAACGGCATGCCGAAGAACGACACGGCCGTGGGCATCATCTTCGAGGTCGCGGCGAAGTATCCGAACTTCCGGCCCACGGCCACCTTCTGGGTCGGCCGCGACCCCTTCGGGCTGCGTGACCGGGAGCGGCAGAAGCAGGCGGTGAAGTGGCTGCTCGACCACGGCTTCGAGGTGGCCAACCACACCTACTCCCATCCCGATCTCCGCCGGCTCTCCGACAAGAAGGTCGGCGAGCAGATCGTCCGGCAGGAGCGGCTGCTGAAGAAGATCGGCGTGCCGGCCTCCACGACCTTCGCGCTGCCGTACGGGTCGCTGCCGAGGAAGCTGAGCAGGGCGCACGACGGTACCTGGGACGGAACCCGCTACCACTTCGACGCCGTCTTCCTGGCCGGGGCGCAGCCGGCCGTTTCGCCGTACGCGAAAAGTTTTCCGCGATACGCGATCCCGAGGATCCAGTCCAACGGAAAACACGGCGAATGCCGGCGCTGGTGCACGACCTACTGGCTCGACTGGCTCGACAAACATCCAGGAGAGCGTTACACGTCGGATGGGGATCCGGCCCGGGTGTCGGTGCCGCGTAAACTCCGGGCAACGCTCTCGCCTTCCCGGGCGAAGTCGGTGATCACTTACTAGGCGTCCGTCTGGTTGCCTCGGATTGACCCAGCTCGCTCCGTCTCATATGCTGATCGCTGCGCTGTGGGCTCGCGCGCGTCACGGACGGAGCGGGCTCGCGCTCGGTCATCTGGTGGCTCCAGGAAAGCAGCATCCGGTGAACGAAAAACGGCCCGCCGCGCTTCTGTCACAACGACATCTGTCCGGTTCGGAGCAATTCCACACATGACGAGCAGCACTGAGGCCACCTCGAGCACCCCGCAGGTAGCGGTCAACGACATCGGTTCCGAGGAGGCCTTCCTCGCCGCGATCGACGAGACCATCAAGTACTTCAACGACGGAGACATCGTTGAAGGCACCGTTGTCAAGGTCGATCGAGACGAGGTCTTGCTCGACATTGGCTACAAGACCGAGGGCGTTATCCCGTCGCGCGAGCTCTCGATCAAGCACGATGTCGACCCGGCCGAGGTCGTCGAGGTCGGAGAGCACGTCGAGGCCCTGGTTCTCCAGAAGGAGGACAAGGAAGGCCGCCTCATCCTGTCCAAGAAGCGCGCCCAGTACGAGCGCGCGTGGGGCACGATCGAGAAGATCAAGGACGAGGACGGCATCGTCACCGGCACGGTCATCGAGGTCGTCAAGGGTGGCCTGATCCTCGACATCGGTCTGCGCGGCTTCCTCCCCGCCTCCCTGGTGGAGATGCGTCGCGTCCGCGACCTGCAGCCGTACGTCGGGCGCGAGCTCGAGGCCAAGATCATCGAGCTGGACAAGAACCGCAACAACGTGGTCCTGTCCCGCCGTGCCTGGCTGGAGCAGACGCAGTCCGAGGTTCGCCAGACGTTCCTCAACACCCTCCAGAAGGGCCAGGTCCGCAAGGGCGTCGTGTCCTCGATCGTCAACTTCGGTGCGTTCGTGGACCTCGGCGGCGTCGACGGCCTGGTGCACGTGTCCGAGCTGTCTTGGAAGCACATCGACCACCCGTCCGAGGTCGTCGAGGTGGGCCAGGAGGTCACGGTCGAGGTTCTCGACGTCGACATGGAGCGCGAGCGGGTCTCGCTGTCGCTCAAGGCGACGCAGGAGGACCCGTGGCAGCAGTTCGCCCGGACCCACCAGATCGGTCAGGTCGTGCCCGGCCGCGTCACCAAGCTGGTGCCGTTCGGTGCGTTCGTCCGGGTCGAGGAGGGCATCGAGGGCCTGGTCCACATCTCCGAGCTGGCCGAGCGCCACGTGGAGATCCCGGAGCAGGTCGTGCAGGTCGGCGACGAGATCTTCGTGAAGATCATCGACATCGACCTGGACCGCCGCCGCATCTCGCTGTCCCTCAAGCAGGCCAACGAGGGTGTCGGTGCCGAGGTCGAGTTCGACCCCACGCTGTACGGCATGGCGGCGACCTACGACGACCAGGGCAACTACATCTACCCCGAGGGCTTCGACGCCGAGACCGGCGAGTGGCTCGAGGGCTTCGACAAGCAGCGTGAGGAGTGGGAGCGGCAGTACGCCGAGGCCCAGGCCCGCTTCGAGGCGCACCGCTCGCAGATCGAGAAGGCCCGCCAGGAGGAGGCGGCGGCCAGCGAGGCCGCTCCGTCGACCTACAGCGGCGAGACCAGCACGCAGTCGTCCAGCGGCGGTGGCGCCCTCGCCTCCGACGAGGCGCTCGCCGCGCTGCGCGAGAAGCTGGCGGGCGGCCAGAGCTGACACCCGGTCTCCTGACCGGAGGTCACGGCCACGTCCTCCACAGCACCACGAAAGGCCCCGCTTCGGCGGGGCCTTTCGCCGTTTCTGCCGGTCCTTCCCGTGCGGGGGACATCCCGCCCCGGTGGCGGCATGATGGGTCCGTGATCGAACGCGCCGCATCACCGCAGGAGCCGCCGGGAGACGAGGCGGAGTTCCGGCAACTCGTGGAGCGGTATCGCAGGGAGATCTACGCCCACTGCTACCGGATGCTCGGCTCGGTCCAGGACGCCGAGGACGCGCTCCAGGAGTCGCTTCTCGCGGCGTGGCGTGGACTGGACGGCTTCGAGGGCCGCAGCTCGCTGCGGACCTGGCTCTTCCGCGTCGCCACCAACGTCTGCCTGCGGCTGTCGTCGCGGCGGCCCCGCCGGATGCTGTCGTCCGACCACGGCCCCGCCCGCTCCGGCACCCGCGACCTCGGGGAGCCGGTGACCGGGCCCGTGTGGCTCGAGCCGTGGCCCGACGACCTGCCCGCGGACGACGAGCCCGACCCGGCGGCGGCGTACCTGCGGCGGGAGAGCGTCGAGCTCGCCTTCGTCGCCGCGCTGCACCACCTGCCGGGCACACAGCGGGCCGTGCTGATCCTGCGCGAGGTGCTGGGGTTCACGGCGGCGGAGACCGCCGAGATCCTCGGCACCACGTCCGCGTCGGTGAACAGCGCGTTGCAGCGTGCCCACGTGGTCGTACGGGAGCGGCTGCCCAGGCGCTCCCAGCAGGCCGAGCTGGCCACCGTGGGCGCGGACGGACGCCGCGCGCTGGTGAACGCGTTCATGACGGCATGGGAGCGGGCCGACGTCCCCGCGCTGCTCGACCTGCTGTCCGAGGACGCCCGCTTCACCATGCCGCCGCTGCCTGCCTGGTTCGACGGCCGCGAGGACGTCGGCCGGTTCCTGACCGAGCGGGTGTTCGCCACGCCATGGCGGCTGCTGCCCGTCGCGGCGAACGGGCAGCCCGCGTTCGCCTGTTACCAGTACGACGGGGAACGGTTCCGCCTGGGCGCGGTCAACGTGCTGAGCCTGCGGGACGGCCGGGTCTCGTGGATCGCCGGCTTCGTCGACCCCGAAGTGACCCGCCGTTTCCCCGTCCCCGCGGAAATTTCTCCGCAGGACCGATGAATCGGGCGCGGCCGGTGTCTCTGATCGGGTGACGGTTCTCACCATCCGACCCGAAGGACGCACACCATGCGCAAGCTGATCGTTTCCTCCGTCATGTCGCTCGACGGGTACGTCGAGGGGCCGGGCCGCGACGTCATGGCCCTGCCGATGGACGACTTCTTCGACGCGCACAACCTCGAGCGGCAGCGGGCGGCCGACACGCTGCTGCTCGGCGCCACGACGTACACGGGCTTCAAGGCGTACTGGCCTGCGGTGGCTGCCGATCCCGCCCTGTCCCCGGCGGTGGCGAACAACCCCGGCCTGGCCGACCTGCACCGGGAGATCGGCCGGCGGAACAACGAGATGCGAAAGGTCGTGGTGTCCGACTCGCTGACCGAGGAGGACACGGCGCCGTGGACCGGCACCACGACCATCGTGCGGCGGGCCGACGCGCACAAGGCCGTCGCGGAGCTCAAGAGCCGGCCAGGCGGGGACATCCTGATCTTCGGCAGCCGGACGCTCTGGAACGACCTGCTGGCCGCCGGGCTCGTCGACGAACTGCACCTCATGGTCGGCGCCGCCGTCCTGGGCGGAGGCACCGCGGCCTTCGGCGGCGGGCCGGTGCCGCCGCTGCGGCTTCTGGAGACCCGGCGCAGGGACGACTCGGACAACGTGATCCTGCGATACGCGGTGGCCGGCCGCGGCGAGTGACGCCCGGAGGCCCGCCCGGCGGAGGCGGGTGTGCCGATAGGGTGGCCCTCGTGGTGGAGATCGCGAGGGCCCTGCCCGCGGACGCGGGGGAGATCCTCACCCTGCAGCGGGCCGCGTACGTGACCGAGGCACAGCTCTACGGCGACCCGTTCATCGCGCCGCTCGTCGAGTCGCTCGACCAGGTGCGTACGGTGATCGAGACGGCGGTCGTGCTGAAGGCGACGGACGGCGGGCGGGTGGTCGGGGCGGTCCGGGGCAAGATGTCCGGCTCGACCTGCCTGGTGGGCCGGCTCGTGGTCGCGCCCGACCGGCAGGGGCAGGGCATCGGCAGTGCGCTGCTGGCCGCGATGCACGAGGCCGTGCCGGGGGCGGCGGCGTTCGACCTGTTCACCGGGCACCTGTCGGAGGGGAACCTGCGGCTCTACCGCCGCCTCGGCTACCGGGAGACCCAGCGGGAGCGGGTGCAGGATCACCTGACCCTGGTCCACCTGCGCCGGGAGCCCCAGCCCGCCCGATAGGCTGCGGCACGTGCTGAGAGTTGGGCTCACGGGCGGCATAGGCTCGGGCAAGAGCGAGGTGTCGCGCCGGCTCGCGGCCCGCGGCGCCGTCGTCGTCGACGCGGACAAGATCGCCAGAGAGGTCGTGGAGCCGGGCACCCCCGGGCTCGCGGAGATCGTCGAGGCGTTCGGCGAGGACATACTCCGCCCCGACGGCACGCTCGACCGGGAACGGCTCGGCGCGATCGTCTTCGCCGACGCCGAGAAGCTGAAGGTCCTCAACGGGATCGTCCACCCGAAGGTGGGCGAGCGCAGCGAGCGACTCCAGCGGGAGGCCCCCGACGACGCGGTCGTGGTCTACGACGTGCCGCTGCTGGCCGAGAACAACCTGGCCCCGCTGTACGACGTGGTGATCGTGGTGGACACCCCGGACGAGGTGCGGCTGGAGCGTCTGCTGCGGTTTCGCGGCATGCCGGAGGCGGACGCACGCGCCCGGATCGCCGCGCAGGCCTCCCGCGAGGACCGGCTGCGGATCGCCGACATCGTGATCCGCAACGAGGGTTCGCTGGACGACCTGGAGGCCCAGATCGACAAGATCTGGCAGGACCTGAGTGAGCGGGTCGCCCCGAGCGCCTGACTGGGCCGCCACGCCGGAGCTCCGCACGGACGTCCGACGCCGCGAATCTACAACGTAAAGCCGC
Organism: Microbispora rosea; assembly: GCF_900156315.1. Lineage (GTDB taxonomy): Bacteria > Actinomycetota > Actinomycetes > Streptosporangiales > Streptosporangiaceae > Microbispora > Microbispora rosea. Next base: position 526,139 of record NZ_FTNI01000001.1, read on the forward strand.
CGCGCCTGGTCAGGAAACGGCGAGGCCGCGCTCGGGTGCGGCGCCTTCCATCCACGACCGGTAGGCGTCGAGGACGAGGCCGTGGAAGTGATGCACGCCGTGCTCGGACAGCCCGGAGCCGGACGGGTCGTAGACGATGCGGCCCTGGTCGAAGGCCGGGGTGTTCATGCCCCGCTGGACGCTCTCCACGATGGAGATGTCCTGCTGCTGCAGCACCTCGTCGATGTACCGCACCGCCTCCACCTCGGCGTCCGTCAGGTCGGCCGTCTCGAAGTAGAAGTCCCAGGTCTCCAGGGTGCGGTCGGGACCGGCCGGAATGACCTGCAAGACCATGAAGTTGCCGCGGCCGGGGTAGCGCAGCAGGCAGGTGTTGGGCCACAGCCACCACACCGCGTGCTGCGTGACCGACGCGCCCGCGACGTCGTACGCGGCGTTCTCCTGCGTGCCGGCCTCGGCGAAGTGGCTCGACCAGATGCCGTGGGTCTTCACCTCGTAGGTGTCCATGTCGACGAGGTCGACGAACTCCTTGTGGGCGATGTGGCAGTGGTAGCACTCCAGGAAGTTGTCGATGACGTTCTTCCAGTTGGACGCGATGTCGTAGGTCAGCCGCTTCGCGTGGGTCAGCCCGGCCACGTCGGGGGCCCACGTGGCGATGTCGGCCGCCAGATCTCCGGCCTGCTCGGCCAGGGGTGCGGCGCCCGGGTCCAGGTTCACGTAGACGAAGCCGCCGAACTCCTCCACCCGCACCTGGTCGAGGCAGATCTCGTTCTTGTCGAAGGTCTCCATCTTGTCGGCGCGGCGGGCCGCCTTCAGCTGCCCGTCCAGGCCGTAGGTCCACGCGTGGTAGGGGCAGACGATGTTGCGCGTGGTGCCGGACCCCGTGAGCAGCTCATGGGCGCGGTGCTTGCAGACGTTGTAGAACGCGCGCAGCGATCCGTCGCGATCGCGCACGATCGCGATCGGCATGTCGGCGACGGTGGCCGACACGTAGCTGCCGGGGGACGCGAGCTTCTCCACGTGGCAGATCCACTGCCAGGTGCGGGCGAAGATCGCCCGGATGTCGACGTCGAGCCACCGCGGGTCGGTGTACGTCTCGGCCCGCAGCGACATCGATCGTGCGGGGTCCTCGTGGAATCCGGTACCGACGCGGCGTACGTCGTCCATCGTGACTGATGCCATGGCGGGAGCATACGAGCGTCTGAACGATCGTTCAATGTATTCCTGGACGTTCGTTCAAAGCGGTCGGTCAGCCGGCGAGTGCGATCTCCTCGCAGCGGGCGACGTTCCTGCTGATCGAGGCGTGGTCGAGCCCCAGCAGGGCCGTGAGCCACAGGCCGTTCTGGATGACGTCGATGTCGGCGGCCCGCCTGCCGCACTCGTCGTCCGGCAGCTCGGGGCGGGCCGCATGGATGAGGGCGGCGAGTCCGGCGCGGTAGCGTTTCTGGGCCTCCGTGTTGATGCGCTCGAAGTCCTCGTGGGCCTGGGCGAGCGCCCAGAGCTGAAGCCGCAGGGACAGGTACTCCGTCGTCAGGAACTCCGGATCGGCCACCCGCTTCAGCGCGGCACGCAGCCGCTCCTCCGGTTCCAGTGCGAGATCCGGCTCGACCAGTGCGATGTCCTGCTCCTCGATGCGGTGCAGGGCCGCTCGGATCAGGCTCGTCTTGTCCTCGTAGTGGTAGTTCACCAGGCCCAGCGAGACCCGGGCCTCGCGTGCGACGGCGCGCATGCTGACCCCGGAGATGCCCTGCAGGGACAGCAGCCGGAGCGCCGCCTCGAGGATCCGCGCCTGCCGGTCGACTTTCTCGTCGGCGTCCATCGCGCGCACGGGCCTCGGGCTCATCTCCACAACCTTAGCGGCGGCAGGAAGGTCGCGTGAGTGGCCGTTCCTCGCGGTTGAGACGCCGGCGCGCGGCCCGGCCTTGACGTATTCGGCTAATAGTATTAGCCTTTGAGCTATGAACATAAGCCTGGAGGACGGCGTGACCGAGTTCCTGACGATCGGCGACGGCGAGATCGCGTACGACGTGACGGGGGAGGGGCCGCTGGTCGTGATGGTCCCCGGCATGGGAGACAGCCGCCGCGCCTACCGCTTCCTCGTCCCGGCGCTGACGGCCGCCGGATATCGCGTGGCGACCATGGACCTGCGCGGGCACGGCGAGTCGAGCCTCGGCTGGGACTCCTACACCCGCACCGACACCGCGAACGACATCGTCGCCCTGATCGAGCACCTGGGCGGCCCGGCCGTCGTCGTCGGGCACTCGTTCGCCGGGGGAGCGGCCACCGTCGCGGCGGCGCGGCGGCCCGAGCTGGTCGGCGCCCTCGTGGAGGTCGGCCCCTTCACCCGGGCGCAGAAGCCCGACCTGGGCGCGCTGCTGAGCAACGGCCGCTACCGCAAGGGCATGACGCGGCTCATGGGCGTGGCGCTGCTGCGCAGCATCGGGCTGTGGAAGAGCTATCTCGACCACGCCTACCCCGGCGTCAAGCCCGCCGACTGGGCGGACTACCTGGCCGCTCTGGAGAGCGACCTGCGCAGGCCGGGCCGGATGGCCGTGGTGAGCGCGATGGGCGCGTCCGCGCCCACGGACGCCGGCGCCCACCTCGGCGGCATCCGCTGCCCCGCCCTGGTCGTCATGGGCACCCATGACCCCGACTGGGCCGACCCCCGGGCCGAGGCGGACGGCATCGTCGCCGGCATGCCGCAGGGGCTCGGCGACGTGGTGATGATCGACGGCGCCGGGCACTACCCGCACGCGCAGCACCCCGACGAGGTCGCCGCCGCGGTGCTCGCGTTCCTCAAGGAGCGCGTCCGTGGCTAGGGCCGCGCTGTCCCCGGACGCCGTCGTCGACCTCGGGCTGCGAATCGTGGACGAGGAGGGCCCCGAGGCGCTCACCCTGTCCGCGGTCGCCGGGCGGGCGGGCGTCGCCACACCCTCCCTCTACAAGCACGTACGCAACCTCGCCGAGCTGCGCGTCCTGGTGTCAGGGCGGGTGATGGGCGAGCTGGCGGAGGTCGCGAGCGAGGCGGTGCTCGGCCGGTCCGGCGACGAGGCGCTGCGGGCGCTGATGGACGGCTGGCGCTCCTACGCCGCCCGGCATCCACACCGTTACTCCGCGATGATCCAGTCGCCGCGGCCCGAGACGGCCGAGACGGGAGACCGGCTGGTCGGCATCATTCTCGCCGCGCTGCGGGCGTACGGGCTGGAGGGCCAGGCCGCGATCCACGCCGTCCGCTGCCTGCGCGCCGCGATGCACGGCTTCGCCCTTCTGGAGGCGGCGGGCGCGTTCCAGCTCGCCGAGGACCTCGACGAGAGCTACGCCCTGCTGGCGCGCATGGTCGTGTCCGGGCTGCGCGCCGCGGGCGAGCGCTGAACCCTCCATGGTCGTGTCCGGGCTGCGCGCCGCCCGCGAGCGCCGGGCCCTCCACCGTCAGAACGGCTCGTCGAGGGCCAGCCGCCTGACCTCGGGCAGGTATTCGTCCAGCTCACCGGGCTCGAACCGGCACATGCCGATCACGTACCAGAACTGGCCCGTCACGTCGCCCTCCAGCTTGTACAGCCCGTCGGGCGAGAACGCGGCCCATCCCTCGGGCAGGCCGAGCAGGGTGGCGCGGCGTTCGCGCCGGGGAACGTCCCACAGGATCACCACGCCGTCGTCGCCGGCGCTGGCGAGCAGGTCCCCGGAGGGGTGGAACGCGACCGACCAGATCCGGCGGCCGTGACCGGCGAGGGTGCCGACGCGCGCGCCGGAGGCCGGGTCCCACAGGTGGACGGCGAGGTCGTCCCCGGCGGTGGCCAGCAGGTCGCCCGACGGGCTGAAGGCGGCCGTCCACAACCGCCCGCCCCCGGCGAGCACGTGCAGGCACTCGCCGGAGGCGACCTCCCACAGGCGGGCCGTGCCGTCGTTGCTCGCGCTCGCCAGCAGGTCTCCAGACGGGGAGAAGGCAACCGCGTACACCCGGTCGTCGTGGCCGCTCAGCGTCGCCGCCCACTGGCCGGTCGACGCGTCCCACAGCCGCACGTTGCGGTCGTCGCAGCCCGTGGCCACGACCCTGCCGTCGGGGCTGAAGCCGATCGATCTGACCCGGCCCCGGTGCCCGGCGAGGTTGGCGACCTGCCGCCCCGAGGGGCGATACCACAGCCGCACGCTGTCGTCGTCGTTCGCGGTGGCCAGCAGCTGCCCGTCGGGGCTGAACGCCTCGGCCCACACATGGTCGGTCTCGACGTTGAGCTCCCGCTCGTACGCGCCTGCCACCGGGTTCCACAGGTAGACGCCGCCGTCGTTGCTCGCGGTCGCCAGCAGCGGACCGGCCGGGCTGAAGACCGCGGAAACCAGCCGGTCGGCCGCCCCGGTGAGCGAACGCAGGCGGCGGCCCGTGGCCGGATCCCACAGCCGTACGTAACCGTCGTTGCCGCAGGCCGCGAGCATGCCGCCGTCGGCGGAGAAGCGGACCGAGGTGATGCGGCGGCCGTGGCCGCGCAGCGTCTGGACGCACTGCCCGGTGTGCGGGTCCCACAGGCGGGCGGTGCCGTCGTTGCTGCAGGTCGCGAGCTGCCGGCCGTCGGGGCGGAACGCGAACGGCCACACCGAGCCCCGGTGCCCGGTCAGCTCGGCCCGCGCCTGCCCGGTGCGGTGGTCCCAGATCCGGATGACCCCGTCGCTGTCGCCGGTCGCCAGCAGCTCGCCGGTGGGGTCGAACAGGACCTGGTAGACCGCGCCGCGGTGCCCGGGCAGGCTGCCGGCGGCCTCGCCCGTGACCGGGTCCCACAGCCGCACGGCTCCCTCCGTGTCGCCGGAGGCGAGCAGCCGGCCCTCCGGATGGAAGGCGAGGGAGTAGAGCCGGCCGGGATGGCCGGTCATCTCGTGCAACGCGGCGCCGGTGCGGGGGTCCCAGAGGCGCAGCACGCCCTGGCCGTCCCCGGCTGCCAGGCGGGTGCCGTCGGGGCTGAGGACCAGGCGGTAGACCGCTCCGCTGTGGCCGTGCAGGTGGTGGCGCACCCGCCCGGTGGCGAGGTCCCACACGCGGATCGCCCCCGCGCTGTCGCCGGTCACCAGCAGCCCCGGCAGGAACACGGCCGTGTAGATCGGGGCGGTGTGGCCCGGCAGCTCCCACACGAGCTCACCGGACGCCCAGACCCGCATGATCCCGTCCGCGCCGCCGGCCGCGATCAGGTCGCCGGAGGTCACCACAGGCCACACGCCCTCGGGATGGCCGCGCAGGACCTGCGACGGCTCTCCGGTGGCCGGGTCCCACACCCGGACGGTCCCGTCGCTCGCGCCGGTCACCAGCCCGGTCTCGCCGTAGGCGACGTTGTAGACGCGGCCCCGGTGGCCCTGCAGGGTGCGTAGGGCGGACCCGGTGACGCTGTCGCAGACCAGGACGCCGCCGTCCTCCCCGCCGAGGGCGAGCACGCCCCCACCGGGGTCGTAGGCGACCGGTTCGGGCAGGCGGCTGCTGTCGAAGCGATAGCCGTACGGCACGCCGACGACGGCGGGGGCCAGCTCGGCGCCGACCCGGCCGTCGTCCGTCCCGGGGACGCCGGGCGCCACGGCCGCGCCGCGCAGCTCCGGAGCTCCCCGGGGGACGCCGGTGACGTCGATGAGCGCGGCCCGGTCCCAGCGGCTGCCCTCGACGGCGACGTCCCGCAGGTCGGCGCGGGCGAACCGGGCCCGGGTGAGGTCGGCGCCGCGCAGGTCGGCGCCCACCAGCACGGCCTCGTCCAGGCGCGCCCCCGCGAGCCGGGCGTCCCGGAGCACGGCGTGGGACAGGTCGGCCCCGACGAGCCGCGTGTCGGTCAGGTCGGCGCCGGTGAGGTCCACCCCCTGCAGCTCGCGGTAGGACAGGTCCTCGCCGCTGAGCCGGGCTCCGCGCAGGTCGGTCCTGGCTGAGGTGCGCAGCCGGGTGGTCACCTTGATGGCGTTCGCCCGCGCGACGTCGCCCGCGACGGGGGAGGCGAGCGTGCGGGCCGCCCACGCCTGCAGCCGCGAGGCGTCGGCCAGGTCGCACAGGAAGTCCACGGCGAGCGCCGACAACGGCCCCAGGCCGAGCCCCGGCGCGTGGCCGGCGTCGAGCGACCCCGCGAGGTGCCGGGCCACCAGCCACTCCACGACCGAGGCGTGGATGAAGCCGAACAACCCCTCGTCCGTGCGGACCAGCAGGCTGCCGGCTCCGACGGCGTGCGCGGCCTGCTCGGGTGTCAGCCGCGAGGCCCCCTGCCCTCCCGTGGTCGCGCCGCCGTCCGCGTCGGCCGCGCCCGCGGGCTCCGCCTGCCCGGAAGCGACGCGCGGTCCGTACAGCACGCGGCTCTGCGCGTCGGCGGCCAGACCGGTGAGCGTGTCGGCGACCTCGGCCAGCTCCGCCGGCCGCAGGTAGGTCTCGCCGGTCTCCCACAGCCGCAGCGCGAGCGTGGTCGCGGCCCGCCGCAGCTCCTCGCGGGTCAGCCCGCCGGGAGCCCCGGCCACGCCGCGCACGCGCTCCTCCTCGAAGGCCAGCCACGTGTCGAGGATCTCCTGGTAGAGACCGGCGGCGCTGATCGCCTCCCCGGCCTGGGCGACGGCGCGCAGCCGTTCGGCGGGCAGGTCGGCGATGAAGCTGAGCATGCGGGGGTTGTGCGCCAGGCCGAGCAGGTCGCCGATGCCCGTGAGCAGAGCCATGCGCTCGTCGGCCGCCTGCCGCGAGCCGTACCGGTTGACCAGGTAGGCGCGGATCTGCTCCTCGGTGAACTCCTCGATGCTGAGCACCCGCCGGTTCGGCAGCAGGCCGACCTTCTCCCCGAGGGCGGTCATCACCTGGCTGCGCGACTTGAAGTGCTGGGTGCGCCCGGCCACGAGGATCTTCGCCTTGTCCTCCGCCGCGCGCAGCAGGGTGTCGAGATGGTCGGCCGCCCGCTCGTACGTCACGCGGGTGACCAGTTCGTCGAAGCCGTCGAACAGCAGCACGATGCGGCCCTGGCGCAGCATGTAGTTGAACGCCTTGAGGTCGATCAGCTCCTCGCCGTGGTTGGCGAGGTGCGCCGCGACCAGCCCGGCGACCGAGTGCGCCTTGTCGAGGGCGCGCAGCTCGATCAGGATCGGCGTGAGGTGCGGCAGCTCGGCGGGGATGCGCCTGGCCATTTCGCGCAGCGAGAACGTCTTGCCCCGGCCGAAGTCGCCGAGCACGAGCACGAACCGCCCGTGGTCGGCCGCGAGCAGCCGCATCAGCTCGTCGGTCAGGTCGTCGCGCACTTCGCCGCCGGTCCGGTCGAGCTCCCTGAACCGCTGCGGCACGTACAGCTCGGGCGGGTAGCGGCGGTCGCCGCGCAGCCTGGCCGTCTGCCCGGCCACGTAGGACGACAGGTCGAGCAGGCCCTGGAACTCGGTGAAGCTGCGCAGCCGCAGGCCGCGCCGCAGCGCGTCGTCGCGTAACGCCCGCGACGGCTGCGGTCCCTGGTAGACCAGCTCGGCGGCGTGCTCCAGCCCCGCCGCGTGAACGTGACCGAGGAACGTCTCGACCCGGTCCTGGTCCAGCTCCCCGGCGTGCGCGCCGATCAGGACCTGGCGGACGAACCCGTCCTCGGGGTGGGTGACGAGCAGGCGCGGCGGGTCGCCCGCGACGCGGCGGATCTTGGCCCGCTCGAAGCGGGTCTCGCAGACCTCGGCGATCCGGTCCAGCAGCAGGTCGGCCGGGCCCGCGGGCTCCTCCGGCTCCTGCGCCGGCGGCTCCGGAGCCGCCGGGGCGGGGGTCTGCGGCCGCCAGCCGCGCCAGCCGTACGGCAGGACCTCGGGGTCGCCCAGCTCCGGCCGGTCCCTGGTCCACCGGCGCAGCCCCTGCGGGGTGAGCTGGAGGATCTGGTGACGGCCCGGGGCGAGCGCGGGCACGCACGGCAACCCCTCCAGCTCCCAGACCTCCTCAGGGCCGCCGCGCCGGGCGTCCCGCCCGTGGACGAGCAGGTCGAGCCGGGAGCCGAGCAGCCGTTCCAGGGTGGCGGCGTCGCGCAGGCCGGGGCGCGGGGGATGGGCGACGACGCCGATCCGCAGCCATCCTTCGAACGGCCGCAGCCGCTCGGCGAACCACGCCGCCTGGGCCTCGCCGACGAAGCCGTAGTCGTCCTCCTCGCGGTGGCTCATCGCGATCGTGGAGTTGATCCCGGCGACGACCGTGCGCAGCTCGGGCAGTTCGAACAGCGTCCACGGCTGGGCGCTGTCGAAGGCCGGGCCGTCAAGGCCCTGGTAGAGCTCGCCGAAGAGCGTGGAGAAGTGCCGCCACTTGGGCCAGTAGGGCGGCTGCGGGCGCACGTCGTCGGCCTCGCAGGTCGCGAAGTAGGCCCGGCAGGCCGCCTTGGTGACGTCACGCGGCCCGGGGACGACCACCAGCCGTCCGGGTTCCAGCCCCAGCAGCACGCGCAGCCCGGTGAGGAACGCGAGGGCCTGCTCGCATTCGCGGATGCTGCCCGACTCGGTGAGGTCGCCTGTCACCATCAGGAGGTCGGGCCTGGGCACCCCGGCGTCGGCGAGGCGGGTCAGGTCGGCCCACACGCTCGCCTGCAGCTCGCCCGCGTCGAGCGGCTCGTCCGCCTCGGCCAGGCCGCGCCCGAACCGGGGCCCGGCGACGTGCAGCACGGTCACCGCGGAGGCGCCGCCCGCGCGCTCGGCCGTGGGGAACGCCGGTTCGGCCGCCGGGGCGCGCCGGGCCCGGGGCACCCGTACGGCGGGCGGCGCGGGGTCGGCCGGCGGATGGAGGGCACGCGCGCCCGGCCCCGCGGGGAACCGGGGCGGCTCGTCCGGCTTGGCCCGGCCGGCCAGCGCCTGCCTGATCCGCGTCAGCAGCAGCCGCCGCGCCTCGTCGGGGTCGGCCACGCCGAGGAGGTCCACCCAGGTGATCGTGGACAGCAGGCCGTCGAGCGGGCAGTCCTCCAGCCGGACCGTCACGAGCTTGTTGGACGGGTTGTCGGGATCGGCGCGCAGCGCCGCCTGCCACTCGAGCCTGCCGTACCGCGAACCCAGGTAGTTGCGGGTGAGCACGGCGACGACCAGGTCGGCCTCGCTGACCCCGCGGTCCATGAAGTCGATGAAGTTGGTGCCCGGCACGAAGTCCCACGCCTGCAACATCGTGCGATAGCCGGCCGCTTCGAGCTGCCAGGCGATCCACGTCGCCCACCGCTCGTCGGCGGGGGAGTAGCTGACGAAGATCTCGGTCCGCGCGTCCCCCCGCCCCGTGTGCGTCATGGAGCCCAGTATTCACGGTGCCGCCGACGCTTTGGAGGGGTTCGATCATCCTCGGGCCGCCGATATAGGGTGTGCGCGTGGCGACCGGGCTGCGGCGACTGAGCGTTCTCGACTGGATCAGATTCGGGCTGCTCGCGGCGGGCCTGGTCTTCGTGGCCACCGGCCTGCTGCCGGCCGAGGAGGCCAGGGACAGCATCGAACGCATCGCCCCGCTGCTGCTGTTCCTCGGCGCGGTGATCGTGCTGGCGGAGCTGACCAAGGAGGCGCAGGTCTTCGACGTCATCGCGACCCGCATCGCGATCGTCGGCAGGGGGAGCTACGCCGTTCTCTTCCTGTTCTGCACGGCCTTCGCCTCGCTGGTCACGATCGTCCTGAACCTGGACACCACGGCCGTCCTGCTGACGCCGGTCATGCTGGCCCTGGCGCCGCGCGCGAAGATCGCGCCGCTGCCGCTCGTGATGACCACGGTCTGGCTGGCCAACACCGCGAGCCTGCTGCTGCCGGTCTCCAACCTCACCAACCTGCTCGCCATGAACCGGGTCGCGCTGACCACGCAGGAGTTCGCCGCGCGGATGTGGGCGCCCCAGGCCGCGTCGATCGCGGTGACGATGGCGTTCCTGTGGGCGTTCTACTGGCGGCGCGGCGAGCGGGGCGAGGACCGCTACGTGCCGCCGCCTCCGGTGCCGGTGGCCGACCGGGTGCTGTTCGGCGTCGCGGGGGTGGCGTGCCTGCTGTTCATCGCCGCGATCCTGGCGGGCGTGGAGATCGGCGTCGCGGCTCTCGTCGCGGCGGTCGCGGTCGTCGCCGCCTTCGCCTGGCGCGACCGGGCGAAGCTCGTGTGGAGCCTGATCCCCTGGCGGCTGCTGGTCTTCGTCACCGGGCTGTTCCTCGTGGTCCCGACGCTCAGCCGCCTCGGTCTGGCCGACGTGATGCGCGCGCTCGTCGGCGTCGGCGGCGACGGGGACGGCGCCTATCGTGCGGCGGCCGCCGGAGCCGCGCTGTCCAACGTGCTCAACAACCTCCCGGCGTACGTCGCGGGCGAGCAGGTGATCCCCGCGGCCAATCACACGCAGCTGCTGTCGCTGCTCGCGGGCACCAACCTGGGCCCGGTGATCACGCCCTGGGGCTCGCTCGCGACGCTGCTGTGGTTCGAGTGGTGCCGGCGGGGGGACGTGCGGGTGCCGCTGGCCAAGTTCGTCGCCACGGGCGCGGGCCTCGCCGTGACCGGCCTCGCCGCGACGGTGACCGTCCTGATCCTCACCGCCTGATCCCCACTCCCGAGCCGCCTCCCCGAGGGCCGCCCCGGCGCTCGCGGACGGTTCAGCCGCGGGGCGCCCCCGCGTCGTCGTAGCGTCGCCGCGCCCGTTCGACGTGGTCGAGGTTGGTGGCGGCCCACTCGGCGATCTGGGCGAAGACCGGGGAGAGGGTGCGGCCGAGCTCGCTGATCTCGTATTCGACGCGCGGCGGCACCTCGGGATGGTAGGTGCGGACCACCAGGCCGTCGCGCTCCAGCTGGCGCAGGCGCTGGGTGAGCACCTTGGGGGTGATGTTCTCGATGCGCCGCTCCAGCTCGACGAACCGCTGGCGGCCGAAGGCGTGGAGCGACCAGAGGATGGGCGAGGTCCACCGGCTGAACACGATGTCGACGACAGGGGAGATCGGGCAGGCCAGTTCGGGGTCGGCCGTGGGGTCGGCCGTGCGGTCGGCCGCCGGCGGGGTCGTCTCGGTCGCCACGGGTTGCACCCCTCTGAGGTAGTCACTTTCCTCTAGGTACCTACTATACGGAGGCTGTTAGCGTCGCCGTCATCGCGAGAGACCACTGGGAAAGACGCGGGAGTCGATCATGTTTGTGGTGACGGGTGCGACCGGGAACGTCGGTCGGTCGCTGGTGCGGGCCCTGGCGGAGGCCGGGGAGCGGGTGACGGCGGTGTCGAGGGGCACGGCCCCGGTCAACCTGCCGAAGGGGACCGGACACGTACGGGCCGATCTGGCCGCGCCGGAGACCCTGCGGCCCGCTTTCGACGGCGCCGAGGCCCTGTTCCTGCACGACGGCGGCACGGGCGGCGTCGGGCTCGACCCGAGAGCCATCCTGGACGTGGCCAGGGCCGCCGGGATCCCGCGGGTGGTGCTGCTCTCCTCGCAGGGCGTGGTGACCAGGCCACAGTCGGAGTCCCACGGAGGTGTCATGCGGGCGGTCGAGGAGGCGGTGCGCGAGTCGGGCCTGGCCTGGACGATCCTGCGGCCCGGCGTCTTCGCGTCCAACGCCTACGCCTGGGCGGAGTCGGTACGCGCCGAGCGGACGGTCGCCGCGCCGTTCGGCGACGTCGGGATCCCGGTGATCGATCCTGCGGACATCGCGGAGGTCGCGGCCGTGGCTCTGCGCAAGGACGAACACGCGGGCCGTGCCTACGTGCTGAACGGACCGGCGGCCGTCACGCCCCGGCAGCAGGCCGAGGCGATTGGGGCGGCCCTCGGTGAGCCGGTGCGGTTCGTGGAGCTGACCCGGGCCGAGGCGCGGGCGCGGATGGCGCCGTTCATGCCGGAGGCGTCCGTGGAGACCTCACTGGCCGTCCTCGGCGAGCCCAGCGCCGCCGAACTGCGGCTCAGCCCGGACGTCGAGCACGTGCTGGGCCGCGCGCCCCACCCCTTCGCCGAGTGGGCCCGCCGCAACGCCGAAGCCTTCCGGTAACCGCGACGTCGCCTCCGGCGCTCTGGTCACCGGGCGGCCGGCGGCTATGGGCGCCGGTGAGAACGACACGGCGGAATGTTGTGGGAATCCTCATTCGCCGTACGGAGGGTCTTGGTATGGGATCGATCCGTGACAGATGAACAGAGTCCGCATCGGCGGCGCTTCCCCGCGGCGGACATCGCCAGAGTGAGCGTCTTCGCCGCGCTGATCGCCGTGCTCGGCATGCCGGGCGCGCTGAACATCTTCGGCGACGCGGTGCCGATCACGTTGCAGACGCTCGGCGTCATGCTCGCCGGGGCGATCCTCGGCACGTGGCGGTCCGCCCTCGCCGTCGTGGTCCTGCTCGTGCTGGTCGCCGCCGGGCTCCCCCTGCTCGCCGGTGGACGCGGCGGGCTCGGCGTCTTCACCGGGCCCTCGGCCGGCTTCCTGATCGGCTGGCTTCCCGGCGCGGCCGTGACCGGATGGATCGTCGAACGCGGCGGGCGCACGCCGTCCACGGTGCGGCTGGTGATCGCCTGCCTGACCGGCGGCGTCGGCGTGGTCTACCTGTGCGGCATCCCCGTGCAGGCCCTGGTCACCGGGCTGTCCCTGGGCAAGACGGCGCTGCTCAGCGCCGCCTTCCTGCCCGGCGACCTGGCCAAGGCGGTGCTGGCGTCGATCGTGGCGCGGGGCACCCAGCGGGCCTACCCCGACGCGGTCCCCGCGGTGCACAGCGAGCGGCTGCGCGCAGGCGGGCGGTGACGCGCCCGTGCCGGTAGCCGCCCAGGTCATGCGGCATGCCTCTGCCCGCCCCGGCCGGATCGCGGTGTCCGGTCCGGGAGGCGACCTCACCTACGCCGAACTCGCGGACCGGGCCGGCCGCGCCGCCCGCGCCCTCGCCGACGAGGACATCGGGCGCGGCGCGCTCGTCGCGGTCGCCCAGGCCGACCCGGTGGCCCTGCTCGTCGCCGTGCTCGCCGCCGACCTCGTGGGAGCCACGCCGCTGCTGTGCGACCACGCCTGGAGCGAGGAACGGCGGGCGCAGGTCATGGCCGCGGTGCCGGTCGCCGCCCGTTTCGACGACCCGCTGCCGGAGGCGGACGGCCCGGCCGTGGAGCACCGTCCCGCGCCGGACGACCTCACCTGGGCCTGCTTCAGCTCCGGCAGCACCGGCAGGCCCCGCGCCGTGGTGCGCGGCCGGGCCTCGTGGACCGCGTCGTTCGCCCACCTCGACGCGCTGACCGGGATCGGCGCTGACGACGTCGTGCTGATCCCCGGCCCGCTGGTCTCCTCCCTCTACGGCTTCGCCGCGGTGCACGCGCTGGCGGCGGGCGCGACGGCCGTGGTCCCCGGCCGATGGTCGCCCGGCGGGCTGGCCGAGCCGCTGCGGCGGGCCACCGCGGTCCACGTGGTGCCCCACCGCCTGCCGGCCGTGCTGGACGCCCTGGGCACGGCCGGAGGCCCGCTGCGTACGGCAGTGGTCGGCGGGGCCGCCCTCGACGTCGCCGCCAGGACCCGGGCGGCGGCGGCCGGAGTGCGTGTGGTGTCCTATTACGGCGCCACCGAGCTGTCGTTCGTCGCCGTGGACGCCGACGGCGCCGGGCTGCGGCCGTTCCCCGGGGTGGAGATCGACGTCAGGGTGCCGCCCGGACAGGTTCTGGGCGAGGTGTGGGTGCGCTCCCCGTGGCTCTGCGACGGTTACCTGGCCGGTGCGACCGGCCCCCTGCGGCAGGACGACGGCGGCTGGATGACCGTCGGCGACCTGGCGGAGCCGCACCGGCGCGGTGAGGTCCTGCGGCTGCGCGGCCGGGGCGACGGCGCGATCCAGACCGGCGGCGCCACGGTGGTGCCGGAGGACGTCGAGGAGGTGCTGAGGAAGGTGCCGGGAGTGGACGACGTGGTCGTGGTCGGCACGCCGCACCCCTACCTGGGCGCCGTGGTCACCGCGGTCGTCGAGGGGGCCGTCGAGGGGGCCGCCGCGGGCGACGGGGTGTCGAGGGCCGCGCTGGAGGCGGCGGCGCGGGCCGAACTCGACCCGGCGCAGCGGCCCCGGCGCTGGTACGCCGCCGAGTCCCTGCCCCGGACCCCTGCGGGCAAGCCGGCCCGCGGGCTCCTCGCCACCAGGCTGGCCGCGGGTGACGACCCCGGCCTGAGGCGGCTCACCTGACATGGACGAGTGACATGGACGAGCACGCCGTCGTCGTGGCGGCCCGCCGCACGCCCATCGGCACGGCCGGGCACGCGTTCCGGAGCCTGACGGCCGAGCGGCTCGCCGCGCCCGTCATCGAGACGGTCGCCCGCGACGTGGCGCATCTCGGCGTCCCGGTCGACGACGTGGTGCTGGGCAACTGCACGGGACCCGGGGGCAACCTCGCCCGGGTCTGCGCGCTGGCCGCGGGGATGGGTCACGAGGTGCCCGGCGTCACCGTCGACCGGCAGTGCGGCAGCGGGCTCGCCGCGATCCTGCTGGCCGCCCAGGCGGTGCGCTGCGGGGACGCGGACCTCGTCGTCGCCGGGGGCGTCGAGAGCGCCTCCACCGCGCCGCTGCGGGTTCGCCGGCGGGAGGGCGAGCCGGACGTGCCGTACGAGCGGGCGCCGTTCGCCCCCGAGGGGCACCCCGACCCGGACATGGGCCAGGCCGCCGAGGCGCTCGCCGCCGCGCGCGGCGTCACCAGGGAACGCCAGGACGCCTACGCCTGCCGGAGCCACGCCCGGGCGCTGGCCGCCCGGGAGGCCGGGCGCTTCGCCCGCGAGATCGTCCCCATCGGCGGCCGTACGGACGACCAGCGCCCGCGCGTGCTGCGGCCGCCGTCGCTGGCCCGGCTGCCCGCCGCGTTCGTGCCGGGGGGTACCGTGACGGCCGGCAACTCCTCTCCGGTGAGCGACGGCGCCGCGGCCGTCGCGGTCGTGCCCGAGCGGCTGCGTGCCGCGGCCGGCCTGCCCGGCCTGCGGCTGCTGGCGGGCGCCGTCGCCGGCTGCGACCCCGCGCTGCCCGGGTGGGGGCCGGTGCCCGCCGTACGGCGGGTGCTGCGGCGGACCGGCACGGACCTGGCGAGGGTGGCGGCGGTGGAGATCGTGGAGGCGTTCGCGGCGCAGGTGCTCGCGGTCACCGACGCGCTCGGCCTCGATCCCCTCGATGCGGACTCCGAGCGCGTGTGCGCCGACGGCGGCGCGCTCGCCCTCGGCCACCCCTGGGGCGCGAGCGGCGCCGTGGTGGTGACCCGGCTGTTCAGCCGGCTCCTAGGGGCGCCGCAGGGGACGCTGGGCCTGGCGGCGGTGGCGGTCGGCGGCGGTCTCGGGATCGCCGCCCTGTTCGAGGTGGTGTGAGTGATCCGGCTGGAGGACGTCCATGTGCGGCTCGGGCAGCGCGAGGTGCTGCGCGGCGTCACGGCCTCGCTGACCGAGCGCCGCGTGGGTGTGGTCGGGGCCAACGGCTCGGGCAAGAGCACGCTCGCCCGTCTCGTCAACGGCCTGGTCCTGCCGTCGTCGGGCACCGTGACGGTGTCCGGGCTCGACACCCGCCGCCACGCGGCCCGCATCAGGCGCGGCGTGGGGTTCGTGTTCACCGACCCGGACGCGCAGATCGTGATGCCGACGGTGGCCGAGGACGTGGCCTTCTCGCTGCGCCGCAAGGGGCTGACCCGCGAGGAGGTCGAGCGCCGGGTGCGGGAGATCCTGGAGAGGTACGGTCTGGGCGAGCACGCCGACCACCCCGCGCATCACCTGTCAGGCGGTCAGAAGCAGCTGCTCGCCCTCTGCTCGGTCCTGGTGCTCGAACCGGAGATCCTGGTCATGGACGAGCCGACCACGCTGCTCGACCTGCGCCACTCCCGGCAGGTCGCCGCGCTGCTGCGGACGCTTCCGCAACAGGTGGTCGTGGTGACCCACGACCTCCCGCTGCTGGAGGACTTCGACCGCGTGCTCGTGATCGACGAGGGGCGGATCGTCGCCGACGCCGAGCCCGCCGCCGCGATCGGCCACTACAGGAAGACGATGGCGTGAGCGGGCTCACCGGCGCCTACGTTCCCGGCGATTCGCTCCTGCACCGGCTGCCCGCCGGGGCCAAGCTCGCCGGGCTCGCCGTGTCCTGCACGGCGCTCCTGCTGCTGCGCGCGCCCGCGGCGCTGGCGGGCGCGGCGGCCGCCGTCGTGCTGCTGTACGCCGTCTCCGGGGTCGGGCCCGCCGCGGCCTGGGCGCAGGTGCGGCCCGTCCGCTGGTTCGCAGTGGCCCTGTTCGGCGTGCAGCTGGTGTTCGCGGACCTGTCCACGGCGGCGTCCTCGACGCTCCGGGTCGTGCTCGCCGTCGCCCTGGCCGGTCTGGTCACCCTCACGACGCGCACCGGCGCCCTCATGGCCACTCTGGAGCGCTGGCTCGCCCCCGCCAGGTTCGCGGGCCTCGATCCGTTCCGTCTGTCGCTGCTGCTGTCCCTCACGCTCCGGAGCGTGCCGGTGATCGCGGATCTGGTCACCCGGGTGCGGGAGGCCCAGCGCGCCAGAGGGGTCGAACGGAGCCCGCGCGCCTTCGCCGTCCCGCTGGTGGTGGGCGCCCTGCGGCACGCCGACGCGCTGGGCGAGGCGCTCGCCGCGCGCGGTCTCGACGACTGACCCGGGTCGGCGGAGAGTCAGAGCGGCGGCAGGGCGGGCGCCAGGCGGCGGGCCTCGGCGACCAGGTCGAGCAGGTCCCCGACCAGGGCGGGCGGCCCGGCCACGAAGCTGCGATCCTCGGGCGGGCCCTCGGCGGACGCCTCGAAAGGCCCGCCGTCGAGCCCCAGGATCTCCACGCCGGCCTCCTGCGCGATCAGGGCCCCGGCGGGCAGGTCGAGTCCCTCCGCGCGGTAGCCGATCATGCCGTCGATGTCGCCCCGCGCGAGCATGGCCCAGCACAGCAGCGGCGCCCAGAGCTGGAGCACCCGCCGGGCGCGGGCGTCCATCGTCATCTTCAGCGCCCGCGCCGCCGGGTCCAGGCGGGAGACCCCGTGGCCCTGCGTCCAGGCCAGCACCGGCCCGTGCCGGAGGTCGCGCCGCGGCGGCCCGGTCAGCGGCCCCGCCGGCCCGCGGGCCCCGGCGCCGCTGACGGCCGACCAGGTGCGGCCGGAGAGCGGCTCGTGGACCACCCCGAGCACCGGGCGGCCGTCCGCGCACAGCGCCAGGCCCACGACGTACGCGGGGAGGCCGATGGCCACGTTGTTCGTGCCGTCGAGCGGGTCGACCAGCCAGGTCCATCCGCCGTCCGGGCGGTCACCGCGGTGGACGCCCGACTCCTCGGCCACGATCCGGTGGGAGGGGAACTCGGCCCTGATGCGGTCGAGGATCAGCTTCTCGCAGGCCAGGTCGAGGTCGGTCACGACGTCGCCCGACCCGCCCTTGTCGTGGACGGCGACCGCTCCCGGCGCGCTCTCGCGCAGCACGGACCCGGCGGCCAGGGCGGCCTCGACGGCTACCCGCCTGGCGTGTTCGAGGTCCACAGGCTCCTCCTGGCCAGCTCGGCGGCACGTGCGGTCTCGGCGTCGTCGAGGCGTTCCCGCCTGACGTGATGGAGGGGGGTGGCGATCGGCCCGAGCGACAGGTCGTTCAGCCCCGGCCGGCCACGGCCGAGCGCCACGGTGGCGGCCTCGCCGTCCTCGGGGATGACGCTGCTGTGGAAGGCCCCCGCGGCGAGCGTGTAGGTGTCCCCGGCGGCGAACAGCTCGGCGCGTCCCGGGGCGTACGCCACGGTCCTCGGGGTGGGGCGGATCACGTCGCCCGACGGGGTGCTGACGACCTCGAAGACGCGGTGGGTGGGTGACCCGGTGGTGTCGGTCACCACGGCGTGGACGTTGCGCACCTGGCCGTACAGGACGTGGCTGACCAGGTCCCAGCTGTGGCAGTGGACCTGGGAGGTGGTGCTGCGGGCGCGCCGGGCGGCGGCGGTCCACAGGTGCACGCACGCCCCGAGGTCTCCCTCGCGGACCAGCGGCAGGCAGAGGAATCCCAGCGGATGCCGCACCCCCCGCACGCCCGAGCCGCCCGCCGAGATCTCGCCGAGCACGCGCAGGGCCCACTCGCGGGCGCCTCCGCCGTCGAGCACGTCGAGAACGTCGCCGTATCTCATGGCGCGTACGGATCCTTGGCGCGCAGCGCCTTGCGGGTGACCTCGACCACGTCGCGGTCGGTGAACGACTTGGGCAGGGGGAGGTCGACGCGGTCGAACAGTCTGCGGACCTCCTCGACGGTCGGCTCGTCGCTCAGCGGCACCGACCGGTAGCGGTCGATCGCCACGCGGCGGGCCTGCTCGAAGCTCGTGCGCAGCTCGGTGCCGCAGCTCTCGTAGAAGAACGAGCCGCTGAAGGCGATGATGGCCCGGTTGGGGTCCTCGGACGTCATGATCAGGGCGCGGCCCGACATGTCCCAGCGGAAGGTCGTCATGACCGGCGAGAGCCCCACCGCGATGTCGAGCAGGCCGTACCGCTGGCGATACCAGAACGCGGCCAGGACGCTCGCGTACGACTCCTTCCTGGCCCGGTCGGTCGTCCACAGCTCACCGGTGCCGTCCGGTCGGTCCGACAGCGACCTGCGGTAGTGCGCGTAGCTCTCGCACACCGCCGCGTCCGTCGGGTCGATGATCTCCAGCCGGACCGTGAGGTGCCGCTTCTCGCGCCGGGCGGCGGCCACGCACTCGGGCAGCGTGACGGCGCGCATGTAGGTGCCGGTGCCGCCCTTGAACGTCCAGCGGTCGGTGCCCCTGCGGGCGTCCGCGTGCGCCTGCGCGATCTCGTGCTGGCTGCCCAGAATGCGGATGACCGTCATGTCCTCCAGGGCCCGGCGGGTGCCCGCGACCAGGTCCTCCAGCTCGTCGAGGCGGTCCAGGCGTTCGGGCAGCCGCGCGAGGACGCCGGAGGTCGCGTGCATGGCCTCCTCGACGGGCTCCTGCCGGACCCGGTCGCGCAGCAGCGCGGTCGCGACGAGGGCCAGGACGACCAGAGTGGTGCCGCTGACGAGCTGCGTCCTCACCTTGTCGGGGATCACTTCGTCGGGCAGCACGCCGAGGACACCCACCGCCACGGCCAGCACGAGGGCGATGGCCCCGTCGACGTTCTTGGCCGCCCACGCGAGCGACTGGCCGACGGCACTCCGCAACCCCGCCATAGGTCAGCCCCGCCATCCCGTCAGTGTCGGCCCCGACTCGAATCGTAACGACAGGGTCATGGTCCGGCAAAGGGTTCGCCCGACGGGGTGCGGCGGTCCGCGGGCGGGGGCCGGGGCGGGCATCGGGGCCGGAATTGTCGGTCGCCGCGCGTAGGTTATGGAGGTGAACCGGAGCGGGCGTGAGCGCCTCTGTGCGGCCGCCTGCGCCGGTGGACGGGGCGATTGAGGAGCTGAGCGGCGATGACATCCATGATGGACCTGAACCGGAAGGTCGCGCCCTTCCAGGTCGTCACCGACATGACGCCGTCCGGCGACCAGCCGGCGGCGATCGAGGCGCTGGAGCGCCGGGTCAGGGCCGGTGAGAAGGACACAGTCCTGCTCGGCGCGACCGGCACCGGCAAGACCGCGACGGTGGCGTGGCTCATCGAGCGGGTGCAACGCCCGACGCTGGTCATGCAGCCGAACAAGACGCTCGCCGCCCAGTTCGCCAACGAGCTGCGCGAGATGCTGCCGAACAACGCCGTCGAATACTTCGTGTCGTACTACGACTACTACCAGCCCGAGGCGTACGTCCCGCAGAGCGACACCTACATCGAGAAGGACTCCTCGATCAACGAGGAGGTCGAGCGGCTGCGCCACTCGGCGACCTGGTCGCTGGTGTCGCGCCGCGACGTGGTGGTGGTCGCCTCCGTCTCCTGCATCTACGGCCTGGGCACGCCACAGGAGTACGTCGACCGGATGGTCGGGCTCAAGGTCGGCCAGCAGATCGAGCGCGACCAGTTGCTGCGGCGGCTGGTCGACATGCAGTACACGCGCAACGACCTGGCCTTCACCCGGGGCACCTTCCGGGTGCGCGGCGACACGGTCGAGGTCATCCCGGTCTACCAGGAGCTGGCCGTCCGCATCGAGATGTTCGGCGACGAGATCGAGAAGCTGGCGACGCTGCACCCGCTGACCGGCGAGGTCGTCGGCGAGGACGACGAGCTGCACATCTTCCCCGCCTCCCACTACGTGGCCGGTCCCGAGCGGATGGAGCGGGCCATCGCCGGCATCGAGGCGGAGCTCGTCGAGCGGCTCGCCGACCTGGAGCGGCAGGGCAAGCTGCTGGAGGCCCAGCGGCTGCGCATGCGCACCACCTACGACATCGAGATGATGCGCCAGGTCGGCACCTGCGCCGGGATCGAGAACTACTCGCGGCACATCGACGGCCGTGAGGCGGGCACCGCGCCGCACACGCTGCTCGACTTCTTCCCCGACGACTTCCTGCTCGTGCTGGACGAGTCGCACCAGACAGTCCCCCAGATCGGCGCGATGTACGAGGGCGACGCCTCGCGCAAGCGGACGCTGGTCGACCACGGGTTCCGCCTGCCGTCGGCGATGGACAACCGCCCGCTCAAGTGGGAGGAGTTCCTGGAGCGCATCGGCCAGACCGTCTACCTGTCCGCCACGCCGGGGTCGTACGAACTGGGCCGGAGCAAGGGCGAGGTCGTGGAGCAGGTCATCCGCCCCACCGGCCTGATCGATCCCGAGGTGATCATCAAGCCCACCAAGGGCCAGATCGACGACCTCATGGAGGAGATCCGGGCCAGGGCGGAGCGGGACGAGCGGGTCCTGGTCACCACGCTGACCAAGAAGATGGCCGAGGACCTCACCGACTACCTGCTCGACAACGGCATCCGGGTCCGCTACCTGCACAGCGAGGTCGACACGCTGCGCCGCATCGAGCTGCTGCGCGAGCTGCGCATGGGCGAGTTCGATGTGCTGGTCGGCATCAACCTGCTGCGTGAGGGCCTCGACCTGCCCGAGGTGTCGCTGGTGTCGATCCTCGACGCCGACAAGGAGGGCTTCCTGCGCTCGGAGACCTCGCTCATCCAGACGATCGGCCGCGCGGCCCGCAACGTGTCCGGCCAGGTCCACATGTACGCCGACAAGATCACGCCGAGCATGGAGCGGGCGATCGAGGAGACCAACCGGCGCCGGGCCAAGCAGATCGCCTACAACGAGGCGCACGGCATCGACCCGCAGCCGCTGCGCAAGAAGATCGCCGACATCCTGGACAGCCTCGTGCGCGAGGACGCCGACACCGCACAGCTTCTCGGCGGCGCCGGGCGCCAGCAGTCTCGCGGCAAGGCGCCGGTGCCGGGCCTCGCGTCCCGTGGCGCGGGCCAGCACGCGAAGGCGATCGCGGGGGAGATGCCGCGCGCCCAGCTGGAGTCGCTGATCGAGTCGCTGACCGAGCAGATGCACAACGCCGCCGCCGACCTGCAGTTCGAGGTCGCGGCGCGGCTGCGCGACGAGATCAAGGAGCTCAAGCGGGAGGTCCGCGACATGCGCGAGGCCGGCGTGAAGTAAACGGCGCGGCGACCCGCGATCACCGGCCCGGTGACCCCATTTCAGTCGGGCCGCACGACCACGCCGTAGTCGCCCGGGCCCCTCGGCTCGGGCGGCATCGCCTCACGCCCGCCCTTGCGGCCGAATTTCTGCTTCGGCGAATTCTGGTGAATCATGCTCTAGAGCCACTGGTAGGCGAAGTGTGAAAACCCGGCCGAATTCTCGGTGTTCTCACTGCGCCGAAAACGGAGCCGGTCACGTGGAAACAAGCGGGTGCGGCTCCGAACGCGATTGACCTGGTGCGTTGCAGGGAAGGCATTCGTCGGCGTGTGGATGAACGTCCACACATCATGGGGGCCGCTTGTTCGAGCGGCCCCCACCGGGCGAATCCGTCTGTGGCAATCGGGGAAATGATGCGTTCGACGACAATCGCGTCCAGCTATTACGTCCGCCTCGTGCTCAGTGCCGGGTCGGTGACCGCGCTTCTCGCCGGTTGCGGCGAGATTCCGGCGCGGTCGTTCGCCGCGGTGCCGATGAGCCGGCCGGTCGCGTTCGCTCCGCTCTCGCCGAGCCCGTCCGCGACGCCCGTACCGTCGCCCTCGCTCAGCCCGTCGGCGACGCCGGGCGACTTCGCCGGGTGCCGGGACGGCGACTGCGAGGTGCGGGTGCGCGAGGGGGACCGCATCCCGATCGACCCGAGTCTGGGCGTCGACCAGATCACTGTCGTGGGCCTGCGGGGAGACGCAGTCAGGCTCTCCTTCACCGGCACCTCGACGGTCGTCGACGGCGGGAACATCACCATCAGCCGGACCTGCGACAACGACCGCTGCCGGGTCAGGGGAGCGGTGACGATCAGCACCAGCAGGCCGGGCCGCATCGGCGACGTCGCCCTGCGGCTCGCGCAGGTCGCGGGTGACACCGCCGTGCTGGTGCTCGAGCCCGCGACCCGGTAAGGCGACCGGCCCCGCTCTCCGGCCCGCTCTCCGGCCCGCTCTCCGGCCCGCTCTCCGGCCCGCTCTCCGGCAACGAGGGCCGGCCCGCTCTCCGGCAACGAGGGCCGGCCGGAGCCGACGCGATGCCTCGACGCCCGGCGTGCCGAGATGGATCTCCGCGCGGCGGTGGGGCCGGCCCGGTCGGTCGTGATCACAGTTCCGCCCGGCGGCCCAGAAGCCCTTGCCCGGTCCGCTCCACCCAGCCCGATCGGTCCCGCGCACGGCGGCCGCACCACTTCTGACCAGGCACAACGGCTCCCGATCATAATCCTGGATGTGTAGTATCCAGATTATGCGGATGAGTGAAGGCGTCGAGTGGGCGATGCACTGTTGCCTGACGCTGGCATGGCTCGGCAACGAGGTGCCGGTTTCGACGGCGAAGCTCGCCGCCGGGTTCGAGTTGCCGCCCGCGTACCTCAACAAGCAACTCCAGGCACTGGCCAAGGCGGGGATCATGACGTCCACTCCGGGGGCGAGGGGCGGGTTCCGGCTGGCGCGGCCCCTCGAGGAGATCACGGTCATGGAGGTCGTGACGGCGATCGACGGACCTGCCGAAGCGTTCCAGTGCACGGAGATCCGACGGCGCGGGGCCGGGGCGGCGAGGCCGGAGTGGCAGTTCCGCGCCCCGTGCGCGGTTACGACCGCGATGCGCAAGGCCGAGATGGCGTGGCGGCGGGTGCTGGCCGCGCAGACTCTGGCCGATGTGCAGGCCGCGGCGAACCGTCGTGCGCCCCAGGCGGGCGAGGTGATCCGGCGCTGGTACGAGCAGAACTGATCGTCCCATGACGGAAACCATCGCCGGAACCAGGGAGGGAAAACCGGATGTGAACCCGCACTCCATAAAAGCCCGCTCCACGATCGCCGCGGCAGCGCTCTTGCTGCTGGCTCTGGTCGTGGGGGGCGTCGGCCTCGATCTGGCGATCCGCTACAGGATCCAGAACGACGTCTTCTTCTCCGCCGAGCAGATCGCCGCACGATGGAGCGCGGCGGCGCGCAACGGCGCCGTGCCGAATCCGATCCCCGCCCCCACCGACATCACCCTCGTCCAGCTCGTGGACGCCCGCGGCAGGGTCGTCGACTCCAGCCCTCAGGCCGCGGGCATGCCGCCGCTCAGCACGCTGCGGCCTCCAGCAGACGATCGCCTGCAAAAGCGCATGGAGTGCTCCGCGCAGGACCAGTGCGTCATGCTCATGGCCAATCGGGTCACCCCCGCGCCCGACTCGCCGGTCGTCTACGCAGGCACGGCCGAGCCGCCCCTCCTGGCCACGCACAATCTGGAGTACGCCATCGCGGCGGGCGGCGTCCTGATCTTGATTTCGGTGGCCTGGATGACGTGGGTGGCGATGAGCCGGACCCTGCGCTCGGTCGAGCGGGAGCGCCAGTTCGCCTCCACCACCTCCCATGAGCTCAGGACGCCGATCGCCGGCCTGCGGGCGCGATTGGAGGAGGCTCTCCTCTATCCCGACGACGTCGACCCACGTGACACCATCCAGGGAGCCTTGCGGGCCACCGGCCGCCTCGAGGCGATCGTCGACGACCTGTTGGTGCTGACCCGGCTGCGCGGCGCCGACACGGCGGCGCCGGAGCTGATAGAGCTCGGCGCGCTGGTGACGGAGGAGGTGTCGGCCCTGGCCCCCGGGGTGCCGGTGCGCGTTGAGGCGGCCGGCGACGTGCGAGTCCGCGGCTCGCGGATCCGGCTGGCCCGAGTGGTCGGCAACCTCCTGAGCAACGCGCAGCGGCACGCGGTCAGCGCCGTCACGGTGACGGTCGACTCCGTCGGCGGCCAGGCTGTCGTGACGGTCACCGACGACGGGGCGGGCATCCCTCCGGCGGACCGCGAGCGGGTCTTCGAACTTTTCGTTCGCCTGGACGAGGGGCGTCGCCTGGATTCCGGCGGCAGCGGCCTCGGCCTCGCCATCTCTCGCGACATCGCCCGCGCCCACAACGGCACCCTGCGGATCGAGGACTCGCCGGTAGGCGCCCGTTTCGTGCTGATGCTGCCACTGGCGGGGACGGCGGGAGCCCTGGCGGAATGGCCCACCGCGCCCGGGAAGACCGCCGCCAAGCCCAGGAAAAACGTCTGGTTCGCGCGCCGGCCCTCCGCCAGAATCGGCCCATGAGCAAGGCGACCGCGTCGGGTGACGGCCGGGAGCGGAGGTCTGCCCTTCTCCGGGGGTGACGTCGCCACGCGGGTCATCGCCCACAAGGTCCCCGGCGACGACCCGGCCGATGTGCCGGACGTGCGGAGGCGTCCCCCGCGGGAGGTGATCATGCGATCCACGGTGGGCGGGCCGCCGCGGCGGTGCCCGTCCTGTGGCGGCTGGGAGTACGGCGGCGCCCCCGTTTGCCGGCGATGCGCGGAGCTGGTCGACGCCATCGTGGAAGAGGGCTGGCGGGACTTCCTTCTGCGCGAGTTCGGCGACCGTGTCACGCCCACCGAGGAGCGGACGATCGCCGAGATGGTGGCCGACGAGCCGGACCGGCATGACTGGCGCGTGGTCGATGCCGCGCTCGACCGCCTGACCTGCGACCAGTGCGGCGGCCCGCTGGGACGCAGGGCGGGGTGCCCGCGCTGCGACGTGGCACACGGCCTGCGTTACGTCGCCAGGGAGACCGACCGTCCCGGAGTGCCACCGGGCAACGAGCACGCGATCCGGGTGAACGTCTCGGTGGTGCGGCGTCCCGAGGGCATCTCCGCCCCCGAGATGCTCGCCAGACGCCTGCTCCTGCCTGTCATGCTGGCCGGTTTCCTGCCCACGACAGAGCAGGCGCAGCGCCTGGGCGCGCTGGTGAAGCGCGGCGCCCGCGCGGAGGACGTCGCCGCGGCGATCGACGAACTCGCCGCCGCGCCGGGCTGACGCGCCTCGGGGCGTCGAACTTTGCCGGCCCACCGCGTGGGCCTTCGACGACGGCGACGGCAACGTCATTCAGCCGCAGCGATCCTGCGCGCCGATCATTCGATCTCCGGGTCGCGGTCCACGGCCGTGCGTTCATCACGGTGGTCGCCGACGCGGGTGAGAACGGCGGCGGCGATCACCGCCCCGGCCATGGGCGCGAGAAGGTAGACCCACAGGAAATCGAGGTGACCGGAGACGATCGCCGGCCCGAACTGCCGCGCCGGATTGACCGATCCGCCCGTAACGTTGCCCAGGCAGGCGATCGCCGTACCGACCAGAAGCCCGACCAGCCAGGGCACGAACGGCACCAGCCGGGGTTTCCGCAGGAACATGCCGACGAGGGCGACGACGACACCCATGCTGACGGCCTCGGCCGCGAACAGCTCGGCGTCCGACCAGCCGGGGCCCGGCCGCAGCACGGCGTACGCCACCGACGGCCGCCCGACCACCGGGCCCCACACCGCGCGCGCCGCGAGGACGCCCAGCGCCGACCCGGCCAGCTGCGCCGCGATGTACGGCAGCACGGCCGCGCCGGGGAAGACACCGAGGCGCCACATGGCGAGGGTGATCGCCGGGTTGGTGTGCGCTCCCGAGACCTTCCCCGGCCGGCTGAGGATGAGCCCTGTCAGCAGCGGACCCACGCAGGCGCCGACGAGCAGCAGCCGCAGGTGGATCCCCGGAACAGCGTGGGCGATGGGCGAGGGCCCCATGACCCAGCGAGTGATCGTCGTCACCGCGAACAGCACCGCGAACGTCAACACGAACTCCAGCCCGCTGTTCACCGCGATCGTGCCCGCCGCCGGCGCGACGCCCCGCTCCCGCAGGGGGCGTCGCACCAGCTGGGCTGTAGGGGTCACTTCTTGACGAAGCCCGCGCTGACGTAGTTGACGCCCTGCCCCCAGGCACCCATGTGGTCCCTGACGATGGCGTTGACGGCGTCGTACGTCTCCACCCGCGCCCAGTCCCGCTGCAGCTCCGACAGCACGCTCGCGGTGCTGACGGGAACGACGCCCTTCTGGGTCATCCGGATGATCGCGGCGTCGTGCGCCGCGGTGCTGGAGCCCGCAGAGGAGTCGATGACGGCGAAGACCTCGTACCCCGCCTCGGTCGCGGACAACGCGGGGAAGGCCAGGCAGACCTCGGTCCACAGACCGGCGATGATCAGGCGGCGCCGGCCGGTGGCCTCCACCGCGGCCCGGAACGCCCCGTCCTGCCAGGCGTTGATGTGGGAGCGGTCGATGACCTCGATGTCCGGGAAGACGCGGGTGATCTCCGGGATCAGCGGTCCGGAGAAGGTGTCGGCCGCGATGGACGTGAGCACCGTGGGGAGGTTGAACACCTTGGCCATCTTGGCCAGGGCGGTCACGTTGTTGACCAGGCTCTGCGGGTCGGCGCTGCGCGCCCCGAAGATCATCTGGGGCTGGTGGTCGACGAGGAGGAGAGCGGTGTCCTGAGGGGTGAACAGGTTGGCGATCGCGCTGTCGGGCAGGTCCTGCGGGGTGGCGGTGGTGGCCATGGGGATACCTCTTCACGCAGTAGGGGTACGAAGGGATAGCAACTATCTATTAGATGGCGCCTTCCGAGAAGCTAGCGCGAGCCGGTGCTAATGCGCAAGTCGCTATCCATTGGTAAGCTGCCTGCGTGTCCACATACGAGCCTGACTTCTGCCCTCGTTACCACCAGGCCGTTGAGATGATCGGCCGCCGGTGGGCCGGGGTGATCCTGCGCGAGCTGCTCCGGGGGGCCACCCGCTTCCGGCAGATCAGCGACGCCATCCCCGACATCACCGACAAGCTGCTCTCGGAACGGCTCAAGCGCTTCGAGAGCGAGGGCGTCGTCGAGCGCGTCGTGCTCCCGACCACTCCCGTGACCATCGAGTACCGGCTCACGGACAAGGGTCGCGCCCTGGAGGCCGCCGTACGGGAACTGTCCGTCTGGGCCGAGACGTGGCTGCCGGTCGACGGGGAGACGGACCCGGTCCGCTGACCCCCTGACACGGGCCGAGTCCGGCACTCCCGTCGTCTCGACGAGGTGCCGGGCTCGGCGACTTCCCGCTTCAGTATTCGGATAGCAGGGGCTGGTGCAGGTCACGGCCGGGTCGGCCGGGGAACCGTTACATCGGGGGACGGCCAGGCAGTCGTTGACGATGTTGGCGTACGTCGTGGCCGAGGCGCTCTGGACGTCCGGTTCGGTGATTCGAACGTCGACCCCGAGAGCGGCCAGGGTCGTGCGGTGGTTGCTGTTGCAGGCGCTGCCGCCGTTGAAGTGCGGCTGGAAGCCGTTGCAGTCGACCGGCACGCCGCGCGACTTGAAGTCCTTGACCATGTTGTAGACGCCCTGCGTCTCGCGGCCGCTATCGCAGGGCCGTCCAGCGCGTCACCGGGGCTCGGGCCTCCGCGCTCGTAGAGGGGAAGCGGTCTCGACTTCTGCGACTCCACGGGGCTCCGGGTGCTGATCGAGGCACGCACGCGGAGCGTCCGATGTCGAGGATCAGCGTCCGGCATCCGCGGTCAGCGGCGGCACGCCGGTCGGCACCGAAGCGGTGCCGTACTCCGCCGCCCAATGCCACAGACCGCCGCCCGCCGGCCGTCGTCGGCCACGGTGGTGGCGTCGTCCTCGCATGCTCGCGGGTGTCGCGAGCCCGATTCGCGGTAGTGGCCGGGGACACGACGCCGGGGCCGTCCGTTGACGGAAAGGCGGGATCGTCCCGCGGAGGAGGTGCTGATGTTCGCGGCGCTCACCGGGCTCGGACTGTCGACCGCGGCCGGGCTCAACGCGTACATCCCGTTGCTGCTCGTCGGCGTGCTCGCGCGGCTCACCGACGCCGTGCGACTGCCGGCCGAGTACGCCTGGCTGTCAGACACCTGGGTTCTCGCGATCGTCGCCGTGCTGCTGGTCGCCGAGTTCGTCCTCGACAAGGTGCCGGTGGTCGACCACGTCAACGACATGATCCAGACGGCGGTGCGGCCCGCGTCGGGCGGGGTCGTCTTCAGCGCCACGGCGGCCGCGGCGCAGGTCGACAATTCGGCGTGGATGGCCGAGCATCCGGCGGTCGGCTGGCTGCTGGGGATCGCGGTCGCCCTCGCCGTACACGTGATCAAGGCTTCGGCGCGGCCGGTGGTGAACGCCACCACGGCGGGCGTGGGCGCGCCGGTCGTCAGCACGGTCGAGGACGTGGGTTCGCTCGGCATGAGCCTGATCGCGATCTTCCTGCCCGTCCTGGTGGTGGCGGCGCTGGCCGTGCTGGCGTTCGTGGCCTGGCGGCTCATCCGCAGGGTGCGGCGTTACCGGGCGGCCCGTCGCGCCCGCGCGGCCGCGCCGCCCGGCTGACCCGCCGGTCACCCTTCCTGTGGCCGGTGCTCTTCAGCCCGGATCAGTCGAGGAAGCGGCTCAGGTCCAGGTCGATGTCCACCTCGAAGCCGACGTAGGTCGTGAGGCGCTTGCGGTGGATGCCCGTCGGCACGTACGCCTTGACGCTCGGCTCCAGCTCGAACGTGTACGCGACCGCCTGCTCGTCCTCAGGCTCGATCCGCCAGAGGTATTTGATGCCGGCACTGGAATACTTGATCGGCTTCGTCACCCTGTCCCTGTCCGCCGACTCGGGAGACACCACCTCGACGACGAGGTGGACGTCCTCCGGTCTGAAGGACGTCGTTTTGAGGTCGGGCAGAGCGCGGCGATCGACGATCATGAGGTCGGGTTCGGGCCGCTGCCGCAGACCCAGGGTGACACTCATCTCGCGCACGACGCACAGGCCCTGGGGAGGCGAGAGTTCTCTCTCCAAGAGCCTCAGCACGAACATGTGGAATGCGGTCTGCGGGGACATCATGATGAGGGACCCATCGATCAGCTCGACGTGTGCGGGGGCGTCGGGGGGAAGATGGTCGAGCATGTCGGCGGTCCATCCGCCCGGCGGACCGGGATAGAACCACTCGGGGAAAGCCGCGGTCATCCGCTCCCTCCTCTCCCTAGGGTGATTACTCGACATGACAATCCTGCCACGAACGGTAGTCGTGGTCGTTCGAAGCGCGGGCGGGCGCCGGCGTTCGGCTAGGCCGTACGTGACTCGTGTTCGGGCCGGGCGCGGGGGTCGGTGGGCAGGGGAGAGGTGAGGCGGGCGGCCGAGGGGCTGTGCCAGCCGAGGTCGGGGGAGTGCCGTCGGACGACCTTGGCGGGGACCCCGGCGATGACCGAGTGGTCGGGGAACTCTCCGCGTACGACGGCGCCGCCGGCGACCACCGACTGGCGGCCGATGCGCGTCCCCGGCAGGATGATCGCCCCGGTGCCGATCCACGATCCCGAGCCGATGGAGACGGGCTTGTTGCGCGGCCACTGCCGCCCGATGGGCGTCTCGGGATCGTCGTACACGTGGTTCTGGTCGGTGATGTAGACGTAGGGGCCGGTGAAGACGTCGTCGCCGATGTCGATGGACTGGTGGCCGACGATGTGGCTGCCCCTGCCGATCGAGCAGCCCCGGCCGATCCGTACGACCGTGCCGGGCCCGAGGTCCACTCCGGGGCCCATGCCCGCCGAGATCGACACCCGCTCCCCGACGAGCGTGTGCGGGCCGATCTCGATCCACTGTTCGCCGAAGATGGCGCCCTGGGGGAAGGACAGGCATACTCCCTCGCCCATGCTGTGGAACCGGTAGCCGCCCGGGGCGGCCGGGCTGATCGCCGCGGCCTCCCGCACGTAGGTCCACCCCCGGTGGACCAGACGGCCGACGGCGCGCTTCACGAACGACATAACGCGACAAGTTACCGTTAGGTCGGCTTGTTCGCTATGGCGGGTTAGTGCACGTGGCAAGCCCAATGTTGCCGGACGTTTGATATTCTGAGAGCCCGTGGGCATCGCGGCGTCCAATCCGGACGGCCGGATCGACATCGACCACGGGAGCTCTTCTTGCGCAGCGCCGCACAAACCAAGCATCTGTTCGTCACCGGCGGCGTCGCCTCCAGTCTCGGCAAGGGACTCACGGCCTCCAGCCTCGGCCGCCTCCTCAAGCTTCGCGGCCTCCGCGTCACCATGCAGAAGCTCGACCCCTACCTGAACGTCGACCCCGGCACGATGAACCCCTTCCAGCACGGCGAGGTGTTCGTCACCGACGACGGGGCCGAGACGGACCTCGACATCGGCCACTACGAGCGCTTCCTCGACACGGAACTGCACGGCTCCGCCAACGTCACCACCGGCCAGGTCTACTCGAACGTGATCGCCAAGGAGCGGCGCGGCGAGTACCTGGGCGACACCGTCCAGGTCATCCCGCACATCACCAACGAGATCAAGGACCGCATCCGCGGTATGGCGGGCCCGGACGTCGACGTGGTCATCACCGAGGTCG
The DNA here is from genome assembly GCF_900156315.1 of Microbispora rosea. GTDB lineage: Bacteria > Actinomycetota > Actinomycetes > Streptosporangiales > Streptosporangiaceae > Microbispora > Microbispora rosea. The sequence goes on from NZ_FTNI01000001.1 coordinate 556,693, forward strand.
GCGGCACGGTCGGCGACATCGAGTCGCTGCCGTTCCTGGAGGCCGTCCGGCAGGTCCGCCACGAGGTCGGCCGCGACAACGTCTTCTTCCTGCACGTCTCCCTGCTGCCGTACATCGGCCCGAGCGGGGAGCTGAAGACCAAGCCCACGCAGCACTCGGTCGCCGCGCTGCGCAGCATCGGCATCCAGCCCGACGCGATCGTCTGCCGCTCGGACCGGCCGATCACGACCTCGCTCAAGCGCAAGATCAGCCTGATGTGCGACGTGGACGAGGACGCCGTGGTCTCCGCCGTCGACGCCGCCTCGATCTACGACATCCCGAAGGTCCTGCACGCCGAGGGACTCGACGCGTACGTGGTGCGCCGGCTCGGCCTGCCGTTCCGCGACGTGGAGTGGACCGAGTGGGACCAGCTCCTGCGGCGGGTCCACCGGCCCGCCAAGGAGGTCACGATCGCGCTGGTCGGCAAGTACATCGACCTGCCGGACGCGTACCTGTCGGTCACCGAGGCGCTGCGCGCGGGCGGCTTCGCCAACGACGCGCGCGTGAACATCCGCTGGGTCAAGAGCGACGACTGCGAGACCCCCGAGGGCGCGGCCCGCGAGCTGGACGGCGTCGACGGCGTGCTGATCCCCGGCGGCTTCGGCGTGCGCGGCATCGAGGGCAAGGTCGGCGCCGTACGGCACGCGCGTGAGCAGCGCGTCCCGCTGCTCGGCATCTGCCTCGGCATGCAGTGCATCGTCATCGACGCGGCCCGCAACCTGGCCGGGATCGAGGACGCCGACAGCACCGAGTTCGACTCCGAGACCGTCAACCCGGTCATCTCCACGATGGCCGACCAGAAGGACGTCGTCGCCGGTGAGCGCGACATGGGCGGCACCATGCGGCTCGGCCTCTACCCGGCCAAGCTCGTGGACGGCTCGCTGGCCCGCCGCCTGTACGGCAAGGCCAAGGTGGAGGAGCGCCACCGGCACCGCTACGAGGTGAACAACTCCTACCGGGAGCGGCTGGAGAAGGTCGGCATGGTGTTCTCCGGCCTGTCGCCCGACGGCCGCCTCGTCGAGTATGCCGAGCTCGCCACCGACCAGCACCCGTTCTTCATCGGCACCCAGGCCCACCCGGAGTTCCGTTCCCGCCCGACCCGGTCGCATCCGCTGTTCAAGGGGCTGGTCGGGGCCGCCCTGGAGTACGCGGGCCGGCGCGAGAACGTGGCGAAGGCGGGGCGGGCCAAGTGACGGCGGAGAACACGGCGGAGAACACGGCGGAGAGCACCGTGAACGTCGAGGACACCGAAGAGCACTGGAACGTCGTCGCCTCCGCCGAGCGCTTCGCCGGGCGGATCATCAGCGTGCGCACCGACACGGTGGAGATGCCGGGCGGGGTGACCGCCGACCGCGACTACGTCGTCCACCCCGGCTCGGTCGCGGTGCTCGCCCTCGACGACGAGGACCGGGTGCTGCTGATCCGCCAGTATCGGCATCCGGCGCGGCGCCTGCTGTGGGAGCTGCCGGCCGGCATCCGCGACGTGCCGGGCGAACCGCTGGTCGAGTGTGCGGCGCGCGAGCTCGCCGAGGAGGCCGCCTACCGGGCGCGTACGTGGCACACGCTGGTCGACCTGCGTACCTCCCCGGGCATGTCGGACGAGCGGATCCGGGTCTTCCTGGCCCGCGACCTGGAGCCGATCCCCGACGAGGAGAACACGTACGTGCGCCACCACGAGGAGACCGACATGCCGGCGGTCTGGATTCCGCTGGGCGCGGCGGTCGACAAGGCCCTGAGCGGAATGATCCACAATTCTCCTGCGGTCGCCGGTATCCTCGCCGCATACGCTGCTTCCGCCGACGGGTTCAAGGGCCTTCGTCCCGCCGACGCGCCGGAGGCATGATCCCGTAGGGAGACGTCCTGAGCGAGCCCGAGGCGGTGCTGTCCAGCTACCTCGCCCACCTGGCGGTGGAGCGGGGGCTGTCTGCCAACACGCTCGCCTCCTACCGGCGCGACCTGCGCCGATACGTCGAGCATCTCCGGGCGCGCGGGCTCGAGACGTTCGCGCAGGTCGCCGAGTCGGATGTGGTCGCCTTCCTCGCCGCGCTGCGGGAGGGCGACGAGGACCACCCGGCGCTGGTGGCCAGCTCGGCCGCCCGCGCCGTGTCGGCCGTACGCGGGCTGCACCGCTTCGCCCTGCGTGAGGGCGTGGCCGGCCACGACCCCGCGCACGAGGTGCGCCCGCCGCGCCAGCTCCGGCGGCTCCCGAAGGCGATCACCGTCGCGGAGGTCGAGCGGCTGATCGCGGCCTGCGGCCCGGAGGACTCGCCGCTGGCCCTGCGCAACCGCGCGCTGCTGGAGGTCCTGTACGGCACGGGCGCCCGGATCTCGGAGGCCGTGGGGCTGGCGGTGGACGATGTGCCCACGGGGTCGGCTCACGAGGACTATGACCACGACGGGGACCAGGACCAGGTGCGGCTGCGCGGCAAGGGCGGGCGGGCCAGGATCGTGCCGCTCGGCCGCTTCGCCCGCCAGGCGCTCGACGCGTACCTGGTCAGGGCCAGGCCCCGGCTGGCGGCGCACGGCCGGGGGACGCCCGCGCTGTTCCTCAACGCGCGGGGCGGGCGGCTCACGCGGCAGGGCGCCTGGGAGGTGCTGCAGGCGGCGGCGGAACGAGCCGGACTTTCCGGTGTATCGCCGCACATGTTGCGCCATTCGTTCGCAACCCACCTCCTGGACGGGGGTGCCGACGTTAGGGTTGTGCAGGAGTTGCTCGGCCACGCCTCGGTGACCACCACGCAGGTGTACACCCTTGTGACGGTCGACAAGCTCCGGGAGGTCTACGCGGCGGCGCATCCCCGTGCGTTGCATTAGAAGGCCCATCTCGGCGGCCTTTGGCGCGCCGCCTTGCCGACCACGTGCCTACCCTTTAGATTCGATCAGGTTCTAAGGCCGTCAGGGAGGACCAACAGGTGACTGCGACCACAGAGGGGACGTGGGTGGGGGCTCCCGGTGCGATCGGGCCTACCGGCCGTCCCCGTCCGGTGTTCCCCGAGCCGACCCCGCCGGAGTCGCACGGACCCGCGCGCATCGTCGCGATGGTCAACCAGAAGGGCGGCGTCGGCAAGACGACGACCACGATCAACCTGGGTGCCGCGCTCGCCGAGGTCGGCCAGCGGGTGCTGCTCGTCGACTTCGATCCGCAGGGCGCGCTGTCGGTCGGTCTCGGTATCGACCCCCGGCCGCTCGAGGCGACGGTCTACGACCTCATCATGGAGGAGCCCGACGTCACGGTCGAGGACGTGCTGATCGACACCACCGTCGAGGGCATGCAGCTCCTGCCGAGCAACATCTTCCTGTCGGGCGCGGAGATCCGGCTCGTCAACGAGGTCGCGCGGGAATACGCCCTGCAGCGGGCGCTGGAGCCCCTGCTGCCGCACTACGACATCTGTCTGATCGACTGCCAGCCGTCCCTCGGCCTGCTGACGGTCAACGCGCTGACCTGTGCGCACAGCGTGATGATCCCGCTGGAGTGCGAGTTCTTCGCGCTGCGCGGCGTGGCGCTGCTGATGGAGTCGATCGGCAAGGTCCAGGAGCGGCTCAACAAGAACCTGGAGATCGACGGCCTGCTCGCCACCATGTACGACCCCCGCACGCTGCACGCCCGCGAGGTGCTGCAGACGATCATGCAGGGCTTCGGCGACAAGGTGTTCCACACCGTCATCAACCGGACGGTGCGTTTCCCCGACGCCACCCTGGCGGGGGAGCCGATCACGCAGTTCGACCCCGGCTCGATGGGCGCCACCGCCTACCGCGAGCTGGCCCGCGAGCTGCTGGCCAGGTGGCCCGCCCGCATCTGAGCCCGCCGGGCCGCGACGGTAGGGGACAATGGCAGGTGTGACGACCGGCCAGGAGACCGACCAGGGAAGCGAGGAGAGCGCCCCGAGCGGCTTCCAGGTGCACCTGGACGTCTTCGAGGGGCCGTTCGACCTGCTGCTCGGGTTGATCTCCAAGCACAAGCTGGACATCACCGAGGTGTCCCTGCACAAGGTCACCGACGAGTTCATCGCGTACATCCGGTCGCGGGGCCCGGAGTGGGACCTCGATCAGACGAGCCACTTCCTGCTCGTCGCGGCGACCCTCCTCGACCTCAAGGCGGCCCGGCTGCTGCCCACCGGAGAGGTGGAGGACGAGGAGGACCTCGCGCTGCTGGAGGCCCGCGACCTGCTGTTCGCGCGGCTGCTGCAGTATCGGGCGTACAAGGAGGTCGCGAAGATCTTCGCCGGCCGGATGGCGGAGGAGGCGCTGCGCTTCCCGCGCGCCGTCCCGATGGAGAAGCGCTTCGCCGACCTGCTGCCGGAACTCGTGCTCGGCATCGGGCCCGAGCAGCTCGCGAAGATCGCAGCGCGGGCCTTCACTCCCAAGGCCCCGCCGTCGGTGTCGGTCTCGCACATCTACCAACCGCTGGCCAGCGTCAGGGAGCAAGCCGCTATTCTTGTCGAGCGGCTGAGGCGGCTGCGCACGGCGACCTTCCGGGCGCTGACCGCCGACTGCGCGGGGACGTTCGAGATCGTCGCCCGCTTCCTGGCCGTCCTTGAGCTGTTCAGGGAGGCCGCGGTCTCCTTCGAACAGGTCGAACCGCTCGGTGACCTGTACGTCACCTGGACGGGAACCGCCGACGGCGACGTCACGGTCGGTGACGACTACGACGAGGGCCGGCGCGAGGAACGGCCCGCCGAGGCGGCGGCCGCAGGGGACGAGTGAGGCCGGCCATCCGGCCACGTCGACCGAGGACGCCGAACCGGGGACGCCGGACGGACGGCCTGGCGGATGTATGACCCGCACGACGAGCGAGGAGCGATGGAAGCGAGCGACACCCCCCGTGCCGGCGACGACCTCTCCGGCTCCGCCGGCGTTGTGACGGGGCAGGACGGCGGCGTGCTCGCGTCATCCGGCCTCGGGTCGCCGGAGCCGGCCTCCGCTGCCCGGGAGCCCGAGGCGGAGCCGCCCGTGGAGGGGCTCACGCTCACCGCCGCCCTCGAAGCGATCCTGATGGTGGTGGACGAACCGGTCGCCGAGGTGACCCTCGCGCAGGTGCTCGAACGTCCGACGGTGGAGATCGCCGCCGCGCTCCGCGCGCTGTCGGAGGAATACACGGCCGCCGGACGGGGTTTCGACCTTCGAGAGGTGGCCGGAGGCTGGCGCTTCTACACCAGGGCGGAATGCGCCGCGCTGGTGGAGAGGTTCGTCAGGGACGGCCAGCAGGCGCGGCTGACGCAGGCCGCGCTGGAGACCCTCGCCGTGGTCGCCTACCGGCAGCCGGTCAGCCGGGCCCGGGTGGCGGCGGTGCGTGGCGTGAGCAGCGACGGCGTCATGCGGACGCTGGTCGCACGTGGCCTCGTGGAAGAGGCCGGAACCGACCCGGAGAGCCAGGCAGTGCTCTACCGGACGACGAGTTACTTCCTGGAGAGACTGGGGCTGCGGAGCCTCGACGAGCTTCCCGAACTCGCCCCGTTCCTCCCGGACGACGTGGAAATTCTTGAGGAGCAGAAGTAGTGGACAACAGGCGTGGCACCCCGTCCGGTGAGGGACGCGGTCGGAGCCGGAGCACCGGTCAGCAGGGCGCGAGCCCGCGTGGATCCCGTGGCGGATCCGGCGGCGGCTTCCGCCCCCAGGGCGACCGGCGCGGCGGTTCCCGCGTCCCTGGTTCCCGGTCCGGGTACGGTTTCGACTCCAGGTCCGGATCGAGGTCGGACTCCCGGTCCGACAGGCCGGACTCCAGGCGGTATCGCGACGAGGACGCCCCGCGCGGCGACCGGTACGGCGACCGCCGCGCAGGCGACGCCCGTGACGACCGGTTCCGCGGCCGTTCCGGTGACACCGGCCGTTACGGTGACACAGGTCGCCGCGACGCGCGCTCCGGCGGCGAGCGGTATCGCGACGACGCGCGGGCTCCGTTCCGTGCCGAGCGTGGCGGCTCTCGCGGCAGGTACGGCAAGCCCGAGGGCGGCCGTGACGGTGGCCGTGACGGCGGCCGCGGGTTCGACCGTGAGGGCGGCCGCGGGTTCGATCGCGACGGCGGCCGTGGCGGCGCACGTGGCTTCGACCGTGATCGCGGCGCGGGCCGGGAGCGCGGTGGCAGGGACACCTTCTCCGCCGACCGTCCCCCGTTCCGCACGGAGGGGGCCGGTTCGCGCGGCCGGTACGGCAGGCCGGAGGGCGGCCGGGACCGGTCGCGTGACCGTGACGGCGGTTACGAGTCGACTCGTGAGCCGAGGCGGACGGCCTTCCGCGACGAGGACCGCGGCGACCGCCGGACATGGAGCGAGCGCGGCGACAGGGATGCGCGCGGCGGACAGGGCGACCGTGACCAGCGGAGCGCACGTGGTGACCGTCAGCCCTGGAGCGGACGCGGCGACACGGATGCGCGGAGCGGACGTGGCGGCACGGATGCGCGGAGCACACGCGGCGACAGCGATGGGCGCGGCGGACGTGGCGAGCGGGATGCCCGGAGCGGGCGGCCCGAGCGCGGCGGCGACTTCCGCGCGGCGCGCGGCGGCGGCAGGGGCCGTACGGGCCGTGACGAGGTGCAGACGATCGGCCGCCTGGGCGGCGGGCGCGGCCGGCCCGGCGGCGGAGCCGGCGCGGGCTCGCGTGGCGCGGGGCGCCCCTCGGGAGGCTTCAAGAGCCCCGGCGCGAGCGGCCCGGTGAGCAACCCGTTCAAGACGTCCCGCCAGCCGCTGCGCGACCCGGACTTCTACGACGAGGACTACACCGACGAGCGCGACACCACGGAGGTGCCGGGCGGGGAGCGGCTGCAGAAGGTCCTCGCCCAGGCCGGAGTGGCCAGCCGGCGCGCCTGCGAGGAGATGATCGGCGACGGCCGGGTGACGGTGGACGGGCAGACGGTGCGCCGTTTCGGCGCCCGCGTCGATCCCGCCAAGCAGGTCATCCACGTCGACGGCAAGCGCATCCCGACGTCCTCGGAGACCGTCTACTACGCGCTCAACAAGCCGATCGGCGTGGTGAGCACGATGGACGACCCCGATGGCAGGCCGTGCCTGAACGACTACGTGCAGGACCTCGCGCCGCGGCTGTTCCACGTGGGGCGTCTCGACACCGAGACCGAGGGACTGCTGCTGCTGACGAACGACGGCGAGCTCGCCCACCGGCTGACCCACCCGAGCTACGGCGTGCAGAAGAAGTACTGGGCCAAGGTGCCCGGCCCCATCCCGCGCGACCTGCACAAGGTGCTGCGCAAGGGCGTGGAGCTGGAGGACGGCCTGGCCAAGGTGGACGAGTTCCGGGTGGTGCAGGAGCACGGCCAGCAGGCGCTGGTCGAGGTCGTCCTGCACGAGGGCCGCAAGCACATCGTCCGGCGCATGCTGGAGGTGGTCGGGCACCGGGTGATCGACCTGGCCCGCATCGAGTTCGGCCCGGTCAAGCTCGGCCGGCTCAAGCCGGGGACCATCCGGACGCTCACCGTGCAGGAGATCGGTGAGCTGTACGCGGCGGTCGGCCTGTAGCCTTTCCGCGCGGCGGGCGAAAGCCGCAAGCCGGGCAGAATTGGCTGAAGCACGTAGATGGGCCGGGCTCGTCTCCGCAGGAGACCGGTCCGGCCCAGCGAGAGGGGAACGACATGGTGCGGGCGATTCGCGGAGCCATCCAGGTCGACGGCAACGATCGTGACGCGATCCTCGCCGGGACGACCGAGCTGGTGACCGAGGTGATGGGGCGCAACCACCTCACGACCGACGACGTCATCAGCGTGATCTTCACGTGCACGCCCGACCTCACCGCCGAGTTCCCCGCGCTGGCCGCGCGCAAGCTCGGGTTCCACGACGTGCCCCTCATCTGCGCGACGGAGATCAACGTGCCGGGCGCGCTTCCGCACGTGGTGCGGCTGATGGCCCACGTGCAGACCGATCGCCCCCGGCAGGAGATCCAGCACGTGTACCTGCGCGGCGCCGTGGCGCTGCGCGTGGACATCGCCCAGTGAGCATCGCCCATAGGCGTCGCCCGTCGGACATCTCCCGGTAGGCGTCACCCGGCAGGACCACGCCGGCATGGCGGGAGCCGGCGGACCAACCACAATCCACCCACGAGACATCCGTCGCGGGACAGCGCACCTGAGCCGGCGATGGCAGGAAGAACACGATGACTCCCATCGAGGACGCCGAGATCGGCAGTGTGGTCGTTGTCGGGACGGGCCTCATCGGCACGTCGATCGCACTGGCGCTGCGGCAGCGGGACGTGCGGGTCTTCCTGGCCGACCGGGACGCGGGAGCCGTACGGCTCGCGCGGGAGCTGGGTGCGGGGGAGGACTGGACCGGCGAGCAGCGGGTGGATATCGCGGTCGTCGCCGTGCCGCCCCAGTTCGTCGCGCAGCAACTGCTCGACCTGCAAAAGCGCGACAGCGCCCGCTTCTACACCGACGTGGCGAGCGTGAAGGCGCTCCCGCTGGCTCAGGCCGCCCAGCTCGGCTGCGACCTGACGACGTACGTCGCGGGGCATCCGCTGGCGGGTCGCGAGCGGTCCGGCCCGGCGGCGGCCCGCGCCGACCTGTTCCTCGGCCGTCCCTGGGCGTACTGCCCGACGGACGAGGCGTCCCCGCAGGCGGTTGACGCGGTGGAGCGGCTGATCTCGCTGTGCGGCGGCAACGCCGTGCGGCTGGACGCGACCGAGCACGATCGCGCCGTCGCGGTCGTCTCGCACGCCCCGCACGTGACGGCCGCCGCGGTTGCGGCCCGGCTGGCGGAGGCGTCGGAGACGGCCCTCGGGCTGTCGGGGCAGGGCGTGCGCGACGTGACCCGCATCGCCGCCAGCGACCCCGCGCTGTGGACCGGCATCCTCGAGGGCAACGCGCTGCCCGTCGCCGAGGTGCTGGAGGCGCTCGTGGCCGACCTGAGCGCCGCCGCCGGCTCGCTGCGCGCGCTGGCGGGCGACGGCGCGGCCATGGGGCAGGTCACCGACCTCCTGTCGCGCGGTGTGCGGGGGACCGGCAGGATCCCCGGCAAGCACGGCGGCCCGGCGCGCACGTACGCGGTGGTCCAGGTGCTCATCGGCGACCGTCCGGGCGAGCTGGCCCGCCTGGTCCAGGCCGCGGGCGAGACGGGCGTCAACATCGAGGACATCCGCCTGGAGCACGCCACCGGGCTGGAGCTCGGCGCGGCCGAGCTGTACGTCCGGCCGGAGGCGGCGGAGACGCTCACCGAAGGCCTGCGCGAGCGCGGCTGGCAGGTGCCGAGCTGACCCGGTCTCCCGAGGGGGCCGGTGACGTCCTGGCGACCACCGGCTCCGGCTCCGGTCCCGGTTCTGGTTCAGGGCCGGGAGCGGGGGCCGGGGCGGGAGCGATGTAGCGGCGCAGGTCGGGGATCGCCCAGGTGATCGCCGCCACGGTGACCACGGTGAGCAGCCCGCCCGCGCAGATGACGAGGCGTGGGCCGTACAGCACGCCGCCGGCGGCGGCGTCGTGGAGGTGCGCGCCGGTGAGGTCGTGTAAGTGCGCGCTGGCGGAAGCGTGCAGCAGGTTCGCGATCTGCGGCCCTCCGACGAGCACGACGGTGAGCGCGCCCTGCACGCGCCCGCGTACGGCGTCGTCGGTGTGCGCCTGCGTGATCGTGGTGCGGAAGGCGCTCAGCACGCAGTTGACCGCGCCGCCGAGCGCGAGTGCCGCCAGCGCGATCCACAGCTCGGCGGCCAGGCCGACGAGCACGACGGCGATTCCCCAGGCGACGGCGGCGCCCGCCACCAGGGCGCCATGGCGTCGAGCACGGGTGAACGTGCCCGACAGCAGCCCGGCCACGACGACCCCGGCGGGGTAGGCCGCGTAGAGCAGTCCCGTCTCCGGGCCGCCCCCGGCCGTGCCGCCGAAGACGTCACGGGCCAGCTCGGGGAACAGCGCCGACGGCATGCCGAAGACCATGGCCGCGAGGTCCACGGCCAGCACCGCCACGAGCAGCCTGTCGGCCGCCAGGTAGCGGAACCCGGCAAGCATCCGGCCGGCCGCCGAGGAGCCCCGACCGCCGCCCCTCACGCCCGCCATTCCCCCCGCGCCCGCCATTCCCCCCGCGCCCGCCATTCCCCCTGCGCCCGCGGTGCCCGCCGCGTTCGTCATGCCCTCCGCGCCCGAGGGGGTGGCCGCCGCGTCCTGCGTGCCCGCCGCAGGAGGCGGCGGCAGCGGCGGCAACGGCGGCAACATGGCGACGGCCCACACCACGGCGAGCAGAGCGACGGCGTCGAACAGGCACAGCGTGCCGAGCCCCACGACCGGGACCAGCACACCGGCGAGCATCGGCCCCAGGACCGACCCGCCGTAGCGGACCAGCGAGCTGAGGCTGTTGGCCGCGGGTAGCAGCTCGGCCGGGACGAGCCGGGGCACGGTGCTCCCCGTCGTCGTCAGCACCGTCCCGTACGTCAGCCCCTGGAAGGCCACCGCCACCAGCAGGACGGGAACGGAGCGGCCGCCCAGGACCGCCTGGAGCCACAGCGCCGCGTACGTCAGCGCCAGGCCGAGATCGGCGGCCAGCAGCATCGTCCGCCGGTCCATCACGTCGGCGCGGGCGCCGCTCCACACCGCCGCCGCGATCAGCGCGGCGAACGACACCCCTGCGGCGGCTCCCACGGCCCCAGACGAGCCGGTGACCGTGAACAGCTGCGTCGGCACCGCGACCACGCTGAAGGACCCGCCCACGGCACAGATCACCGAGGCGGTCCACATCCGGCGGAACGCCGGGATGGCCAGCGGCCGCCAGTCGACGGTGAAGGCCCGGACGGAGGTCGGTCCGGGGGAACGGGGGGCAGAGCGGGGCTGCCGCACCGTCGTGGCGCTCATCGCGCGGCCCCGGTCTCGCCGGCGGCCATGGGATCCTCGGAATCCGCCACCGAATCCGCCGCCGCGTCCGCCACCGAAGCCGCCGGAGTGCCGGCTATCACGTCCGCGACCACGCAGGCCACGTTGTCGGGGGCTCCGGCGGCGTACGCCAGGTCGATCAGCTCGTCGACGACCTGCTGCGGACCGCCGGGGCCGGCGAGCGTCTCACGCAGGACGCGGGCCGGCACGACAGCGGGCAGCCCGTCCGTGCAGAGCAGGTAACGGTCGCCGGCGACGGCCTCGCGCATCGACAGGTCGGGCAGGCAGGACCCCGCGCCGGTCAGCGCGCGGACGAGAAGCGAGCGCCTCGGGTGGGAGACGGCCTCCTCCGGGGTGAGCCGGCCCTCGTCGATCAACGACTGGACGTACGAGTGGTCGTGGGTGATCTGGAACAGCCCTCCGCCGCGGAACAGGTACGCCCGGCTGTCGCCGATGTGCACGAGTGCCGGTCGCGACCCGGTCCACACGAGCGCGGTCAGCGTGGTGACCGCCTCTCCTGAGGGCGTCGAGGCGGCGATGTCCCGGATCGTCCGCTCGGCGTCGCCGACGGCGTCGGCGATCGCGCCGAGCAGGTCCTCGGCGGGCGCCGGCAGGGTCTGCAGGCGCTTGAGCGCGCCGACGGCCGCCGCGCTCGCGCGGTCGCCGCCCGGGCCGCGCATCCCGTCGGCCACCGCCAGCAACCGCTCGCCGGCGTACGCGATGTCCTCGTTGCTCGTCCGCACCGGCCCCGGCTCCGACCGGGCGGCGTAACGGATCCCCAGCATCGTCGTGGCGTCCTCCACGGTGCTCCCCCTTCCCGACAGGTGGTCGACGAGTAAGGAGGCGAGCCGGCCCCGGGACCGGGTCTCGGCGGTGACCTGCCGCCAATAGGCGGCCACCTCCTCGGCCGCGTCCTGCGCGGGCAGGTCGCACACCCGCCGGATGCGCGCCAGCGGCATGCCGAGCCGCCGCAGCCGGGCGATCAGGCGGGCCCGCTCCAGCTGGGCCGGGTCGTAGTAGCGGTAACCCGACTCGCCGTCCACCGCCGCAGGCCGTAGCAGCCCGGCCTCGTCGTAGAGCCGCAACGCCTTGGGCGACAGCCTGGCGGCCCGTGCGAACGTCCCGATGGTCAGCAGCTCCCGCACCGCTCCTCCTCGTCCCGGCCTCCGTGGCCGGTGCCGATGATGCTGGGGCTTCACCCAGGGGCAAGGTCAACACGCCGGGGAAGCCGCACGGGATGCGCAGGGGCCCGGGACGAGGGCGGTGCCGGTGGGCGGATGGCCCGTTCTCAGAGGCGGGTGACCGCCTCCCTCGGGGACGGCGCCGCGGGAGGGTGCTCCGGCAGGCCGTGCCGCCGCCACCATCGGGCGAGGGGCCGGGGCGCCCACCACGCCCGTTCGCCGAGCAGCCGCATGGTGGCCGGCACCAGCAGGCCGCGCACGATCGTCGCGTCCACCGCGACCGCGATCACCAGTCCGACGCCGATCATCTTCATGAGCGTCACGCTGCTGAAGGCGAAGCCCGCGACGGACACGGCGACGAGGAGGGCGGCGCTGGTGACGATCCCGGCCGTCCGGGCCAGCCCGCGCGCCATCGCCTCCGCGGGATCGGCCCCGCGCTCGCGCTCCTCGCGTACGCGCGAGAGGAGGAACATCTCGTAGTCCATCGCCAGCCCGAAGGCGATCGCGACGATCAGCACGGGGAAGTTCACGTCGACGGCCCCGACGGGCTCGAAGCCGAGCAGCCCGGCCAGCCGGCCGTCCTGGAAGATCAGCTTGACGGCGCCGAAGGACGCCGACAGCGACAACAGGTTCAGCAGCACCGACTTGATCGGCAGGATCACCGAGCCGAACGCCAGGAACATCAGAGCGACCGACACCACGGCCACGAACAGCGCCATCCACGGCAGGCGGGAGACGACCATGTCGACGATGTCCACCCGTGAGGCGGGCATCCCCGTGAACGATGCGACGGCCCCGGCCGGAGGCGGCACGGCCCGCAGGTCCTCGACCATGCGCACGGCCTGGCGAGACATCGGGTCCATCGCGTAGCCGAGGGTGATCCTGGCGAGAGGTCCGGTGGTCCCGGTGACGGACGCGCCCTCCACGCCGGGCACGGCGTCCAGGCGGGCGGCGTAGCCGTCAAGCGCCGCCCGGCTCGGGGCGCGTGGCGCCTCGACGACGGCCGTCACCACTTTGGCGGGGTCCGCGGTGAAGCGCTCGGCCAGCTCCCGGGTAACGGTGCGCGCGTCGGCGCCGGAGGGCAGCACCCAGTCGCCGGGCCTGGCCCAGTTCACGCCGAGGAACGGCAGGCCGAGTGCCACGAGCACCGCGACGACGGCGAGCGCGCTCGCGCGGGGCCGTCGCATGACGGCGTGGGCCAGGCGATACCACCGCTCGCCGGAGGCGGCGGGCCGGGCGCGGCCGTCCGGGCGTCCGGATCCGTTCCGGCCTGCCCGCCGGCCGAGCGCCTTCCCGCCGGCCCGGTGTCCCATGGCCGCCAGCAGCGCGGGCAGCACGGTGAGGGAGGTCAGCACGGCCAGGACGACCGTGGCGGCGCCCGCGTACGCCATCGACTGCAGGAACCGCGAGGGGAACACCGCGAGGCCCGCGAACGACAGCGCCACGACCGCGCCGGAGAACGCGATCGTGCGGCCCGCCGTGGCCGTCGTTCGCTCCACCGCCGTCTCGACGGACCCGCCCCTGCCGAGCTCCTCCCTGAACCGGGTGACCGCGAGCAGCGCGTAGTCGATCGCCAGACCGAGGCCGAGCACCGTGACGACCTGGATGGCGAACGTCGAGACGTCGGCGACCAGCGTGACCAGGCGCAGCACCGCCATCGTGCCGAGCGCGGCGACCACGCCGACGACCAGCGGAAGCGCCGCCGCCAGGAGGCTGCGGAAGACCACCGCCAGCAGGACCAGCAGGATCGGAACCGAGATCGCCTCGGCCAGGCCGATGTCACGCGCGATCGTGCTGTTGACCTGGTCGGTCATCGCCGTGACGCCGCCGAACCGCACGGTCAGGCCCCGGACCTCGAACCTGTCCCGGATGCCGCGCAGAGCCCGTACGCGCTCCTGGTCGTCGGAGGAGCGGAACTGCACGGTGACGTACGTCGCGTGCCGGTCGTGCGACACGAAGCCGGGTGCGCCGGTCGACCAGTGCGACTCCAGCCGTGCGACGTCCTCGCGGGGGACCGTGTCGAGGGCCCGGCGTACGGGCCCGGCGAAGGCGGGGTCGTCCACGGTGAGGTGGTCGCTTTCGTACAGCACGACGACGTCGGCCGTGTGCCGGCCCAGCGGTCCGGCGAGCAGGCGGTCGGCGTGCGCGGACGGGCTGCCCGGGTCGTCGAAGCCCGCGCCGCCGCCGAGGCGGCCGAAGACGCCGGCGCCCCACACGCCCGCGACCACGGTGAACAGCAGTGCGCCCAGCAGGATCAGGCGACGGTGACGGACCGCGGAGCGGCCCAGAGCGCCGAACATGGCTCCCCTTCCGATAGTGGAGAGTGTCACTATCTATAAATTCGATAGTGACGCTATCCATATCCGCGGGTGCAGGCAAGCCCCGGGCCTATCCTGGGAGAGTGCGGCGAGGGAGAGGGACATGCGGATCGCGGAGCTGAGCAGGCGGACCGGGGTCCCGATCCCCACGATCAAGTACTACGTGCGGGAGGGCTTGGTCCCGCAGGGAGAGCGGACCGGCCCCAACCAGGCGCGCTACGGCGAGGAGCACGTGAGGCGGCTGCGGCTCGCCCGGGCGCTGGTCGAGGTCGGCGGGCTGCCGGTGGCCTCGGCCCGCGAGGCGCTCGCTCTGATCTTCTCCTCCGGCATCTCGGAGTTCGACGTGCTCGGCAAGGCGCAGTACGCGCTGACCCCGCCCAGGGAACGCGCGGGCGACGACGCCGGGGGCGACGCCGGGGGCGACGCCGCCGCGCAGGTCGACGAGCTGATCGCGCGACGGGGCTGGCAGGTCAAGCCGGGCAATCCGGCCAGGCGGACACTGGCGGACGCGCTGGCGACCCTGCGCCGCCTCGGCGAGGACGACTACCTGGACCTGCTGGAGACCTACGCCGAGACCGCCGAGCACCTGGCGGACATGGAGGTGCGGGCGATCAGCCGCCGGGGCGACCTGCACGCCATGGCCGAGGCGATCGTGATCTGGACCACTCTCGGCGATCCCGTGCTCGCCTCCCTGCGCCGCCTGGCCCAGGAGGCGCAGGCGACCCGGCTCCTCGGCGGGACCGCCGCGAAGACCGCCGAGGAGGCCGCGGAGGAGACTGCCTGAGGGCCGTCTCGCGGGAGGCTGCCGGCGAACGTGAGCCGATCGCGGGGGAGGTCCCGTCCCGTCGCCGATGCATGCTTTCCGGCGGTATCCCGGTAGCCTCGGGGACGACGATTCGAAGGGGAGAAGGAGAGCCGGTGTCGGGTCTGGTCGTCGCCATGGACGGTCCCTCGGGATCGGGCAAGTCGAGTGCCTCACGAGGCGTCGCGCGGGCGCTGGGCCTGCGATACCTCGACACGGGCGCCATGTACCGCGCGGTCACCTGGTGGATGCTCCAGCGGGGCGTGAATCTGGAGGACTCCGCCGCGGTCGCCGCGAGGTCCGCCGAGCCCGTGCTGGTGATGAGCACCGACCCCGACGCGCCGGGCGTCACCGTGGACGGCGTCGACGTCAACGGGCCGATCCGCGGCCCCGAGGTGACCGGCGCGGTGTCGGCCGTCAGCGCGGTCCCCGAGGTGCGCCACCGGCTGGTGACCCTGCAGCGGGAGATCATCGCCGAGTCCCTGCCCGGTGGCGGGATCGTGGTCGAGGGCCGCGACATCGGCACCGTGGTCGCGCCGGACGCGCCCGTCAAGATCTACCTCACCGCGGACGCCGAGGCCCGCGCCCTGCGCCGTACGGCGGAGCTGGACGGCACGACGGTGGAGGCGCAGAAATCCGCGATGGCCCGGCGCGACGCGCTCGACTCGACGCGCAAGGCCGATCCGCTGGCGAAGGCCGCGGACGCGGTGGAACTGGACACGACGCCGCTGGACCTGGACGAGGTGATCGCCGAGGTGCTCCGGCTCGTCAAGGAGCGGGCCTGACGCCCGCCCGCCCCGCCTGACCCCCTCCCGCGCCGCGTCCGCCGTGCCGGGGGGTGGGCCACGCGGTGCGTCGTACGAACGGAGCCCGGCCCCGGAAGCGGTCCGCCGGGAGGCCTCACGGGAGGCCGGGGAGAACGGGAAGAGCAGCCGATGAGGCAGGGTATGGACGTGACGGGGGAGTACGACGAGGACGAGGGCGGCTGGATCGAGGCCGAGCTCGCCGAGCTTTCCGGTGAGGAGACGGAGCGGGAGCCCGACGCGGGCCCGCTGCCGGTCGTCGCCGTGGTGGGGCGCCCCAACGTCGGCAAGTCGACACTGGTCAACCGCATCATCGGCCGTCGTGAGGCGGTCGTGGAGGACGTGCCAGGCGTGACCCGCGACCGGGTCACCTACGAGGCGACCTGGCGGGGCCGGCGGTTCACGCTCGTCGACACCGGCGGGTGGGACCCCGACGCGACCGGCATGGCGCTGCGCATCGCCGAGCAGGCGCAGATCGCGGCCGAGCTGGCCGACGTGATCCTGTTCGTGGTGGACGCGAGCGTCGGGGTCACCGACTCCGACGAGGCCGTCGGCGCGGTCCTGCGCCGTTCGGGCAAGCCGGTCGTGCTGGCCGCCAACAAGGTCGACAACCAGCAGATGGAGCTGGAGGCGAGCGGGCTGTGGTCGCTCGGCCTGGGCGAGCCGCATCCCGTCTCGGCCCTGCACGGCCGCGCCAGCGGCGACCTGCTCGACGTGGTGCTCGACGCGCTGCCCGAGACGCCGCCGCAGACGTTCGGCGAGCGGCGCGGCCCGCGCCGAATCGCCCTGCTGGGCAAGCCCAACGTGGGCAAGTCGTCGCTGCTCAACAAGCTCGCCGGGGAGGAGCGGGTGCTCGTCGACCCGATGGCCGGCACCACCCGCGACCCGGTCGACGAACTGGTCGAGCTGGCGGGCACGACGTACCGGTTCATCGACACGGCCGGCATCCGGCGGCGCGACCGCGAGCTGAAGGGCGCCGACTTCTACGCGGCGATGCGCACGCGGGCCGCGCTGGAGCGGGCGGAGGTCGCGGTCGTGCTGATCGACGCCTCCGAGGTGCTGACCGAGCAGGACCTGCGGATCATCGGCCTGGTCATCGAGTCGGGCCGGGCGATGGTGGTCGCGTTCAACAAGTGGGACATGGTCGACGAGGACCGGCGCTACTACCTGGAGAAGGAGATCGACCGGCAGCTCGTCCGCACGCCCTGGGCGCTGCGGGTGAACATCTCCGCGAAGACGGGCCGTCACGTCGAGAAGCTGGCTCCCGCCATCGAGCGGGCCCTGGACTCGTGGGGCACGCGGGTGCCGACGGCCCGGCTCAACCAGTTCTTGACCGAGCTGCTGCAGGCCACCCCGCCGCCGGTGCGAGGCGGCCGGCAGCCGAAGATCCTGTTCGCCACCCAGGCGTCCACGGAACCGCCGAAGTTCGTGCTTTTCACCTCGGCGTTCCTGGAGGAGACCTACCGCCGGTTCCTCGAGCGCCGCATCCGTGAGGAGTTCGGCTTCGCGGGCTCTCCGATCGAGGTGACGATGAAGATCCGCGAGAAGCGCAAGAAGAAGTAACCCCCGGGCCGGTCCGGGGCCCCAGCCGTCGCCGCCTCGGTCGCCCGCCGCCTCGGTCGCCCGCCGCCTCGGTCGCCCGCCGCCTCAGCCGCCGCCGCCTCGGCCGCCGCCGCTCCCGGCGGCGGCCGACAGCAGGGCGAGCGCCGCCTGGCGGGCCTGCTCGCCCGTGCCGGCCGCGCCGTGGTGCGCGGCGACGACGGTGGCGCCCTCCACCAGCATGAGCAACTGGCGCGCCAGGAGGGGCGGGTCGGCGGCTCCGGCGCGCTCGGCGACGCCGGTCAGCAGATCCAGATAGCGGCCGAGGTGGCGCGCGGTGACGGCGCGCACGGCCTCGATGTGGTGCTGGGCCGCCGCGTTCACCATCGCGCAGCCGCGGAAGACCGGGTCCTCATACCACTCGCCCAGCGTGTCGAACACCGCGGCGAGCTGGTCGCGAGGGTCGTCCCCGGCCGCTGCGACGGCCTCGGCCAGCCAGCGGCTCACCCGTTCGCTGCGGGCCTGGAGCATGGCCTCCACGAGCCCGTCCTTCGTGCCGAAGTGCCGATAGAGCGTCTCCTTCGACACCCCGATGAGGGCGCACAGCTCGGCGACGCCGATGCCGTCGAGCCCGCGTTCGTACAGCACGGGGGTGGCCGCCTTCAGTATGGCGGCGCGCGTGCGCTCCGGGTCGATCGTCGAGCCCTTGGGAACCGGCATACCCAGATGGTACCGACCGGTTCGATCCACTGCTACGCTCCGAGATCGTACCGATCGGTTCGATCTTTTGGAGTCCGCCATGTCCGACCTCATCGCCGTCGGCCCGCCGGCCCGCAGGCAGACGCGGCAGGCGGCGCGGCTGGCTCTCGGCACGGCGTCGGCCCTCGGGCTGGCGCGCTTCGCGTACGGACTGCTCCTGCCGGCGATGCGGGACGAGCTGCACTGGTCCCTGGCCCAAGCCGGGGCGGTGAGCACCGCCAACGGGCTGGGCTACCTGCTCGGCGCGCTGGTGACCGCGGCCGCCGTACGCCGCCTGGGCACGGCGGCCACCTTCCGGTGGGGCATGGTCCTCACCGCACTGGCGCTGGCGGTCACGGCGGCGAGCGACGCCTATCCGGTGCTGCTCGCGGTGCGAGCCGCGGCCGGAGCGGCGGGTGCGGCGGTGTTCGTCACCGGCGGCGTCATCGCGTCGCGCCTCGCCGCCCGCGCGGCCTCCGGGGCGCCCATCACCGTGTATTTCGCGGGCACCGGGCTGGGCATCGTGGCCGGCGGCGTCGGCATCCCGCCGCTGGGCGGCCATCTCCACCTGGCCTGGGCCGGCCTGGGCGTGGCCGCCGGACTGGCGGCGTTGCTGAGCTGGACCGCCGCCCAGGCGGGCGAGGAGACGCGGTCCGGGAAGGAGGTCCAAGCGGGCGAGGAGGCGCGGTTCGGGAAGGAGTCGCGGTTCGGGAAGGAGTCGCGGTTCAGGGAGGCGCGGGCCGCCACCGCCGGGCGCGTCCACGTGCGGCCGCTGTGGGGGATCGCGCTGGCCTACCTGCTGTTCGCCGCCGGTTACATCACCTACATCACCTTCCTGTCCGCCTACCTGGCCGAGCGGCACGCGCCGCTCGGGCAGGTGATGCTCACCTGGACCGCGCTCGGCCTGGCCGTGGTGGCGGCGCCCGCGCTGTGGAGCCGTCCGACTGCCGCATGGCCCGGCACCCGGGCCCTGGCCGTGCTGCTCGGCCTCCTGAGCGGTGGCGCGGCGCTGGCGATGGCGGCGCCCGCGCCGCCGGTCGTCCTCGCCTCCGCGATCGTCTACGGGGCGACCTTCATGGGCGTGCCCGCCGCCGTCACCGCGCTCATCAAGGCGTACACCCCGCCCGCCGACTGGACGGCCACCCTGGCGGCGTTCACCACGATCTTCGCGGCCGGGCAGACCGCTGGGCCGTGGCTCGCCGGGCTCGTCGCCGACCACACCTCGACCGCCGCCGCCCTGGCCTGGACCGCGATCCTGTGCGCTGCCGCGGCCCTGATCGCGGCGTGCGCGACTCCCTCCCGCCGGGCCGGAGCGGGTCCGGCCGAGAAGACACCCGACGCGGAAGCGTCCACGCGACAGTGAGGCCCACCATGACCACGTTCGTCCTGATCCCCGGCATGTGCCACGGAGGCTGGTGTTTCCACGAGCTGTGCGAGGGGCTGCGCCGCCTCGGGCACCGGGCCGTGCCGCTGACGTTGACCGGTCTCGCCGAACGCGCCCACCTGCTGGACGGCGCGGTGAACCTCGACACGCACATCCGGGACGTGACCGGGGTGCTGGAGGCCGAGGACGTCCGCGGCGCCGTGCTGGTCGGTCACAGCTACGGGGGGATGGTGATCACCGGGGTCGCCGACCGCCTGCCCGGCCGGGTCGCCGGTCTGGTCTACCTGGACGCCGTCGTGCCGGCGGACGGCGACTCCTGCTGGAGCCTGGTCTCCGACCGGGAGCGGCAGTGGTACGCGGACGTGGTGGAGACCGGTTACGCGACACGGCCGCTGCCGTTCTTCGACCCCCGGGCCACCCCCCACCCGATCGCCTCACTGCTCCAGCCGCTCCGGCTCACCGGCGACCCGGCGCGCATCGGGCGCCGCATCTACGTATATGCGGCGGGCTGGGAAGGAGCGTCCCCCTTCACCCCGACGTACGAGCGGCTGCGCGAGGACCCCGCATGGACGACGTACGCGCTGGACGGCGGGCACAACCTCATGCGCGACGTCCCGGAGGACCTGCTGAAGATCCTGGCCGAGGCGGCCGAGTCGCGAGGGTAGGGACAGCCCTACCCCCGGGACTGCCGTCCGCCGGATCGATCCGCGGCGGGCGAGTTCAATAGCGTTGGGGACATGCGCCGACTCCTCTCCCGCCTCGGCGGCGACACGGTCTATATCCTCGTCGGGCTCCCCCTCGCGATCATCACGTTCTGCCTCACCGTGGCCGGCCTGTCGGCCGGCACCGGCCTGCTGGTGGTCTGGCTGGGTGTGCCCGTCCTCGCTCTCACCCTCCTCATCGCCCGGGGCATGGGTGACGTCGAACGGCTCCGCATGCGCGCGGTGCTGGGCAGGGACGTGCCCCGGCCGCGGTATCCCACGTCGCCGCCCGGGGCGGGCGTGTTCCGGAAGACCGTCACCCCGCTCGCCGGAGGCCAGCCCTGGCTCGACGTGCTGCACGCGCTGCTGGCCTTCCCCGTCGCGATCGTGGCGTTCTGCGTGACCGTCACCTGGTGGGCCGTGACGCTCACCGGGCTGACCTACCCGCTGTACGGCTGGATCCTGTCGAACATCCCGGACAACCACGGGCTTCCCGAACTGCTCGGGCTCGGCCGGGGCTACGTCGTCGACAGCGTCTTCTATCTGCTCCTGGGCGTGGTGTTCGCGCTCACGCTCTATCCCGTCGTCCGCTCCTGCGCGCTGATCAAGGCGTCCCTGGGCCGGGCGCTGCTGACCGGCGTCGCCGAGCTGCAGGAGCGCATCGACGACCTCACCGAGGGCCGCCACGCCGCCGCCCACGCGGAGGCGGACGCCCTGCGCCGCCTGGAGCGCGACATCCACGACGGACCCCAGCAGCGCCTGGTCCACCTGGCCATGGAGCTGTCGCGGGCCCAGCGGGAGCTGCAGAAGGACGCCACGGCCGCGCACGAGACGATCGGCAAGGCCATCAGCGCCACCCGGGAGACCCTGGACGAGCTGCGCGCGCTGTCGCGCGGCATCGCCCCGCCGATCCTGGCCGACCGCGGACTCGCCCCGGCGCTCGCGGCCCTGGCGGGCCGCTGCACGGTGCCCGTGGAGCTGGACGTCCAGACGGCCGAGCGGTTTCCCGCGCTCATCGAGAACACCGTCTACTTCGTCACCGCCGAGTCGCTCACGAACGTGGCCAAGCACAGCAGGGCGACGTCCTGCTCGGTCGGGCTGACCAGGATCGGTGACACGCTCATCCTCACGATCGGGGATGATGGGGTCGGCGGCGCACACGTCGCCAAGGGACACGGCCTGTCCGGCCTGGCCGACCGGCTGCGGGCTGTCGACGGCGAGCTGTCGGTGCGGTCGCCGGCGGGCGGGCCGACACTGATCACGGCGGAGGTTCCGTGCGCGTAGTGGTGGCCGACGACGCCGTCCTCATCCGGGAGGGGCTCGTCCGCCTGCTGGAGGAGTTCGGCTGCGAGGTCGTCGCGACCGCGGGCACGGGGGAGGACCTGGTCGAGGCCGTCGCCGCTCACCGGCCCGACGTGTCGGTGGTCGACGTGCGGATGCCGCCGACGTTCACCGACGAGGGCCTGCGCGCCGCCGTCGAGGCGCGGGAGAAGGTGCCCGGCGCTCCCGTGCTGATCCTGTCGCAGTACGTCGAGGTGTCGTACGCCGACGACCTGCTGGCCGACGCCCGCGGGGCGGTCGGCTACCTGTTGAAGGACCGCGTGGTCGACGTCGAGGAGTTCATGGACGGCCTGCGCCGGGTCGCCGCCGGGGGGACGGTCTTCGACCCCCAGGTCGTCGCCCAGCTGATGGTGCGGCGGCGGCGCGACGACCCGCTGGCCTCGCTGACACCGCGCGAGCGCGAGGTCCTGTCACTGATGGCCGAGGGCAGGTCGAACCCCGCGATCGCCCGTCGCCTCGTCGTCACCGAGGGCGCGGTGGAAAAGCACATCCGCGGCATCTTCACCAAGCTCGGCCTGCACGCCGAGGACGGCGACCAGCACCGCCGCGTCCTCGCCGTGCTGGCCTACCTCCGCTCCTGACCGCCCGCGTCAGGCCGGGGTGGTCGCCGTCGCCCGCGTCGCGCGTACCGAGCGCAGGACGACGAACACGCAGGCCGTCCCGACGACGCCGGCTCCGCCGATCACCGCGTACGGGGGAACCAGCGCGGCGACGGCGCCGCCGGCGGCCACGCCGAGCCCCTGGAGGGTCATGAGCCCGGCGCCCAGCAGGGACATGGCGCCGCCCCGCATCGTCGCGGGCACCGCTTGCACGAACCACTGGTCCATGCCGAGCGTGTAGGCGGCGCACAGCCCTGTGACCAGCAGGAGCGCGATCGCGAGCGACAACGGCGGGTGGACGGCGAACGCGGCCATCGGCAGCATCGACCCCGCTGCCAGCGGGAGTGCGATCCGCTCGCGGGCGGCCGCCCCGAGCACGGTGCCGGCCAGCACCTCGCCCACCGCGGTTCCCGCGGGCATCGCGGCCATGAAGAGCCCGAACCCCACCGAGCCCGCGCCTGCGGCGTCCGCGAAAGGCGCGGCGGTTCCTTCGGCCATGATGAAGAACATCGGCGGGATCCACCACATGAGCAGCAGCGCGCGGACCCGGGGGGTGCCGAGCAACCGCCGGGTGGTGGCCAGCGAAGCCCGCATCATCGCCTCGCCCCCCGACATCCGGGCCGGGCGGGCGCGGGTGCCCAGACGCAGGAGCAGCGCGGAACCGAGAAAGGTGCCGACGGTCACGTAAAGCGCGGTGCGAGGTGACAGCCACACCAGGGCCAACCCGCCGAGTCCGTAGCCGACGATCTGCGATCCCTGCGAGACCATGCGCACGAGCGAGCGGCCCAGGACGTACAGGTCGTCCGGCAGGATGTCGGCCAGGCTCGCCGCCCGGGTGCCGGTGAACAACGGCGACATCATCGAGACGGCGAAGCGGAGGACGAACAGCACCGCGAGCGGAGTCACCGGAACGGCCATCGACGCCACGCAGCAGGCCGAGAGCAGGTCGCAGGCCACCAGCACCCGGCGGGCGGGGTATCGGTCGGCGACGCCGGAGAGCAGGATCCCGCTGAGGGCGTAGGGCAGGAAGCCGAGGGCGAAGACGAGCGCCGTCAGCGGTGCCGAACCGGTCCGCCGGAATACCAGCACGGCCAGCGAGGCGTCGGCGAAGACGCCTCCCATCATGGAAAGAACGTGGGCCGCGAAAATCGCCCGGAACTCTTTGACCGCGAACACGCTGCCGTATCCGGCTTTGACGCGTGCTGGGCTTCGCAGGGCCGCTGAGTCGTTCTGTGAGCCGTCCGGCGATTCGGCCTGCGATTCGGCCTGCGTTTCGGCGGTGGAGGAGGGTTCTGCCATGCGGAGATTCGCTTTTCCCTGTCATAACGGGCACAGCAGGCGCCTGCGGGCGCGGAAGCCGGGTCCGGGGGCGGCACGACTGCCGAGGCGTTTTGCCCCCTCGGACCCGGCATGACGATCTCATGCCCGGATCGGACTGAGATCAACTTCTTGGGTCACGCGTCCAGCTCGGGAAACCAGCCCTTGGCGATCGAGGTCATGGAAATTCACCTCCCTGCAGGTAGGAAGCCTTGTGCGGCGAGGGTGGTCGCGGGGGGCGTCCACGGACGATCCCGGGCGCGACGCGACCCTCGATTAACCTGAACAATTGTGTTCGAGTTTTACTCTAGCACTAAGTCGTACATCGATGTTCGATTTAGTGAAGTGTGACGAGGGTCATAGCGGGCTGCGGTGGTCATCGGCCGGTCGAGTCGCGCGGCGTCCTGAGGGAGAGGCCGGCATGACCGGGGGGTCAGGCGGAGAGCCGCGGTGCCTGTCCGAACGTGCGGCCGAGCAGTACGTAGCCCGTAGAGAAAGAACGCCATGTTCGGGCCGGCGCGAGAGGTCACCCTTGCGGAGGCCATGCCGAGCCGCGTGACCCGAGTCGCGTGGCCGCGCGGCGTCGGCTCGCGCGGCGTGTTCGCGGCGTCGGCCCGGGGGGCGTGCTCGCGGCGTCGGCTCGCGCGGCCCGGGGCGAGCCGGGGGCGGGCCGGTGAGGTCGGTGGTTACGGGGCGGGTGTGGGTACGGCCGTGCCGGGCGCGGTGAGGGCGGCGAGCAGCGTCGCGGAGATGACCCGTGGGGCGTCACCGGCGTCCAGTCTGCCGGCGGCGGTGTCCTCCGCCGCGGCGTGCATCAGGCTGAACACGGTCGTGACGAGCCACCGTTCGGGCAGGTCGTCGCGGAAGACGCCGGAGCGTCGCCCGCGGTCGACGATCGCCTGGACCCTGTGCAGGGCCTGGTCGTGGACGGCCCGGATCCGCTCCGGGGGCAGTTCGCGGTGGGCGGCCAGCAGCACGGAGTGCAGTTGGTGGACGATCTGCCATGAGGCG